>NZ_CP061299.1:0-1200000 GCF_018687615.1 Polynucleobacter sp. MWH-CaK5 | reverse complement strand
TTAAAGCTATTTAGAGAAGACAATTACGAGTTTCCATTAATCTGATCAATTCAACATGTCATTTTGAAACAATTTGACCTGATTTCTACCTGCATTTTTGGCGCAGTACATCGCTTTATCGGAATAGTCGATATAAAGATCCATCGCAAGATCTAAAGAATCATGATGAACTTTTTTTGGATCAAAGATAGATATTCCGATGCTCACTGTCAGGGTGATTTCTTTGCCGTTGACGATTGCAAAGTAATCTTTTGAAATGGCTTCACGAAGTCTTTCTGCAATCTCAAAGGCAGCTTTGGCATCAGTTTCTGGGCAGGCAATCAAAAACTCTTCGCCACCAAAACGACCAAATACATCAATATCTCTTAATTTATGCTGGCAGAACAAAGACAAGTTCTTTAAGACTGTGTCACCAACCATGTGACCATACTGATCATTGATGCGCTTGAAGTGATCAATATCAAGCATCAGAAAGGCCAAAGGGTGAAGACTTCTTTCGCCACGACTGATTTCTCTTTTGAGGCGCACATAAGTTTCTTTTTTGGTGAGTGCCAGCGTTAAAGAATCTGTGGCATTTAAAATCTCTAAAGCAGAATTTTCTTTACGAACCTCACCCAAAGCTGCTTTGATCCCAGTCACTCCAATGAACAATAGCAAAGAAATTGGCACAGATAAAAAAGCATCTTTGATATCAAACATCGAGTATTCATAGGCATTGATCAAGGGTACTACTCGTCGGCCAATCATGATCGTCAATGCCGCGCTCAATGCAATACACGTGATTTTGTATTTATTGACAATATTGATCAATCTGAACGATTGATAACTGGCACCTACCTGAAGTAACAGGGAGAGCGTGTAGAGGAGAACCGTATAAGTTTGCATGAATGATCAGAAGCTAAAGATCAGGCTGGTGTTCAAGTATCTGTACTTGTAGTCTGGACCATTGAAGGTGGCACTTTGGCCGTAACCCAACTTGCTTTTAAAAACAATCGACTTGGTGATGGGACTGTTGGCTTCTAACTCATACAAATGAGTGCTGGTGCGAGGATCCTCATTCACTTTTTGACGACCCACACCAATCAAGCCAGACAACATCCAGCTTTGAACTTTTTGGCGCATGGCCACTGCCACCATCTGTTCTTCGTATTCATTAGGGTTGAAGTAGTTGCCATTATTTTCTTGTTGGCTATTGCGGTACTGACGGTGTCTTAGCTGAAGATTGATGCCTTGCTCGGGTAGTAAGTCATAAATCAACTTACCGCGAATGTGGTTTCGGGTGTTATTGTCAGAGAAACGATGTTGGCCTAAAAGACCAATCACAGTCCATCCTTCTGATAAGCGTTGCTCTAGACTGCCGCCGTAATAGTCATATTTGATACCCCTGTCGAGAGAGTTTCTTGTCTCAACCCAGTCACGGTTATAAAACAATTCAGCGTTGGTACCTTCTCGAATTGACATGGCGTAGTTCATGTCGGCATTCACCAGGGTGTGATTACCCAATTGATTAAGACCAAGATTGGCCTTATGACCCAAACCATTTTTTGGATTGATTGATTCACTCACCAAGCTTACTTGAGAGGCATCTTTTTTCCACTCATACTGTTCATAGCTGTGATGCAGGGCTTGTATGCCTGTGTAATGTTGCCCATCTTTGTATAGAGGTAATAAGCCAACACCTGCTTTGACGGCTTTGAACTGATCATTGTCACTATAGGCGCTGATCGTTGGGCTCAACAAAGCCCAAGATTGATTGCTTTGAGCATGGATCAAGTTTGGTGTGAGTCCAGCACACATCATCGCGCACAAAAGAGCGGGGTGTTTTAATAGATTTTTCATTTTGTGCCCCATGATTTTTTTGTACCAAATATTTCTGTGATATAACCCCAAACTGCAGCTGGTTGCAAAATACAGCTGTAGGGGAGCATGTACAGGAAGAATCCCAAAGTATTGCGACGCACATGCAAGTGCTGCTCAACAAACATTTTTTCTTCTATGCGGTACATCAAAGAATTCATTAGGAGAGCCATGGGCAGCAATATCAGCGTCATTGGCCCAACAATCCAGTAATAGCCAAACATAGCCAAGACTAAACCTGGTAAAAAGCCAAAAGTAAAAGCAACGTCCATGGCTGGAAACAGCAGGTCCCACCAAATGAAGAAAGTTGATAAACGCTTTCTAAACAAAACTTTTGGGTGGTATTTAAATGCTTCAATCATGCCCCTGGCCCAGCGCTGTCTTTGGCGAACAAACCCTGAAACAGTGCTTGGCACAATCGTAAAAGCAATTGCATCTTCGCAATAGCCGACCCGATAATCTTTTTCTAGCATGGCCCAAGTCAGCACAATGTCCTCGCCAACAGTCTTTGGCCAACCGCCTAATTCAAGAACGATTGATTTTTTATACAAAGAAAATGCGCCTTGTGCCACCAAGGTGCCTTGATTCAGAGATTGCACGCGTTTAACGGTAGCAATGCCTTGGAAGTAATCCCATTCTTGAGATTGAGTGATCCAGTTTTGACGAGAATTGCGAACCATGATCGTGCCAGCAACTGCGCAGGTATTGGCAGGATCACTGTGGAATCGTTCCACAATTCTGACTAAGGCATCTTTGTACAAATAGGAGTCGGCATCCAAGGTGATGATGAGCTCATGACTTGCTAATGTAAGAGCTCTATTCAATGCTTCAGATTTACCTTGATTAGTCTCTAGCTGGATGCATCGCAACCAAGGATATTTGCTGATCAATTGATTGCACACGGCATGGGTCTGATCTTTCGAACCATCATCGATCAAAATGACTTCAAGAGTTCCTGGATAATTTTGTTTAGCAATACTTTCAAAAGTATCTGGAATGACAGCCTCTTCGTTATAAGCTGCAATCAAAATAGTGATGGGCGGATAGCTATCCAGATGTTTGCGGACAGGCCTTTTATCCATCATCAAGCTAAAAACCATGAAGGCATTGATAAAGCCTGGCACAACTGCGATGAATAAAATCAAAAATCCGGCAAGAAACCAGCCGATGATGGCTGATAGATCAGCAAACCAAAACTGAGCTGCCCATATAGAAAAAATGCCCCACAAAGTCGCAATAGTTAATGCCAATTGAAATTTAGTATTAACTTTCAGGTACATGCATGTTCTTTAAAGAGTGTTATCCCCGCAGTGTATATGTAATTTCTATAAATTAGAAATGTAAGAGCAAATAAATCACTTTTTGGGGTTCAAGCGACTGGATCCCCAGATTTCAAACTGACGTTTCATGTCACCAGCTTCAGACTCAATCGTGTCTTCCTCTTCAAGTCCTGGGCAATTGGTGGGAATGTCTTTTTTAGAGTCGTCGGCCACTTTTTGCTCAATCCGTGTCGGTGCTGATTTGCCATCCCAAGCAAATGGGTTCTTAAAAGTCGGTGGGTCAGGCAAACAATCGTACTTATAAATAGGAGGCCAACCATCATCCATGGGTTGGAATGAAATTGTTTTCTGGAAGATCAGTGGTTTACCCGTTGGGATGGGTGGAAGAGGTGGCATGTTTTCAATCGCTTGGCGCGCCAATTTCTCTGCAACATCAGAGGTAGACCAAAGAGTTTCTAATTTTGCTAGTTGACCGTTAGCGGCAATCTCAATATGAAAGCGCACCATGCCTTGATCAGGACCCTCCACTGAGCGTCCCATCATGCTGCGCACTTGTTGCCCCCAGTTGTGGCGATAGCGTTTACTGTTCTTCAAGGTATAGGTTGATGCTTTTTGCCACTCCTCAGCAGATGGTGCTGGTGGCGCATCCATGTAAGCCAACTTCTTTTCTTGGGGCACTTCTCTTTGAGTATTAAGAACCAGAGTTTGTTCTTCCTCAGGCTTCTCCTCTTTTTTCTTGTCTTCCTTTTTTTTCTCAGGCTCAAGTTTGACCTGTATCACCTCATCCAATGGTTTGGGCTTGATTGGATTGATGCCTTGATAGTTCAATCCCACCACTGCCAAAACTAAGTGAAGTGCCAGCGAGAGATAGATAGCCAGCTGAAAGCTTGAGAGTTTTTTTATGCCAAGCATGCCAACATCAGAGATAAATGATTTTCAAAGGAAATTTCTAAAACCTATAAATGCAAAAGAGGGTAATACTTGCGACTGGGTAATACTTGCGACTATAAGGCATTGAGTATTCGCGCACGCTACACCAGAGTCAATTAGTTATTATGCTTAAGTATTGTGATTCAAGGGTTTACGAGAACTGAAAGTAAGCTGAAAAATGGTTATCCTAATCGTTCTTTACAAGGAGAGTGCTATGAAGCAACTAATTAAATTAATCACAGCCATGTCTTTCGTGGTTTTCTCAGGACATGCTTTTTCAGAAACAAAAATTGTTTACCACGTGAACGAAGGCGTTCAGCAAGCCAGCCGTGCGATTGGCAATATTCGTAATCACTTGAACGCTGATCCAAAAGCAAAAATCGTTGTCGTGACTCACGGTCCTGGTATCGACTTCTTGCTTGAAGGTGCTGAGAACATGTCTGGTTCAAAGTTTTCTGCATCCATTGGTGACTTGGTGAGCAAGGGTGTTGAATTCAGAGTGTGTAACAACACCTTGGTTTCAAGAAAAATTGCTAAAGAGCAAGTGATCATGGAAGCCAAGATTGTTCCTTCAGGTGTTGCAGAAGTTTCTAACTTGCAAGCCAAAGAGCGTTATGCTTACTTGAAGCCTTAAGCTTAAACTTAAGGTTAAAACAAAACCAATAAAAAAGGCCGCTGATGCGGCCCTTTTTATTACTACTTATCTGAATCACCTTGCAGAATCAATGATCTCATTCAGGGTTGCGCTAGGGCGCATCACTTGCTCAAGCTTCTTGGTATCTGGCTTGTAGTAACCGCCGATATCAACTGGCTTACCTTGAACAGCAGATAACTCAGCAACGATCTTCTCTTCATTGTCTTTTAACTGCTTAGCCAATTTAGTGAAATGAGCTTGTAGTTCTTTGTCTTCTGTCTGAGCAGCCAATGCTTGTGCCCAATAGAGTGCCAAATAGAACTGGCTACCACGGTTATCTAGTTCACCTGTTCTTGATGAAGGTGATTTTCTGTTCTCAAGCAATTGACCAGTGGCTTCATCCAAAGTCTTGGCCAAAATCTTTGCTTTAGGATTGTTCTTCTTGATACCCACGTCTTCAATCGAAACTGCTAAGGCCAAGAATTCGCCCAATGAGTCCCAGCGCAAATGGTTCTCTTCAACCAATTGCTTCACGTGCTTAGGTGCTGAACCACCGGCACCAGTTTCAAATAAGCCGCCACCATTCATCAAAGGCACAACAGACAACATCTTGGCTGAAGTACCTAATTCAAGAATTGGGAACAAGTCTGTGAGGTAGTCACGCAAAATGTTACCTGTGACAGAGATGGTGTCTTTGCCACGAATGATGCGCTCTAATGTGTAACGCATCGCACGTGTTTGAGACATGATCTGAATATCCAAACCTGTGGTGTCGTGATCTTTTAAGTATTGAGTAACTTTCTTGATCAACTCAGCTTCGTGAGGACGGTACTCATCTAACCAGAACACAGCTGGAGTATTTGATTGACGTGCACGAGTCACGGCCAACTTCACCCAATCTTTGATTGGAGCGTCTTTCACTTGGCACATGCGCCAAATATCGCCTTCTTCCACATTCTGCTCAAGCAACACTGTGCCATCCAAAGTCACGATGCGTGCAACACCTGGTTCCGGAACTTCAAAAGTCTTGTCGTGTGATCCGTACTCTTCAGCTTGCTGAGCCATCAAGCCCACGTTTGGCACACTGCCCATGGTCACTGGATCAAAATTGCCATGTGTCTTACAGAAGTTGATCATCTCTTGGTAGATACGAGCAAATGTTGATTCAGGCATCACCGCTTTGGTGTCCTTCAAACGACCATCCGCACCCCACATCTTGCCGCCTGCACGAATCATCGCTGGCATAGAAGCGTCCACGATCACGTCATTTGGTGAGTGAAGGTTAGTAATACCTTTGGCAGAGTCCACCATCGCCAATTCTGGATTGTGCTCATGACAAGCGTGCAAGTCATTGATGATCTCTTCACGCTTAGAGCTTGGCAAGCTCGCAATCTTTTCATAAACGCTGCTCAAGCCGTTGTTTGGATTTACGCCCAATTGCTTGAACAATTCACCATGCTTCTCAAAAGCAGTTTTGTAGAAAATTTTCACAGCGTGACCAAACACGATCGGGTGAGACACCTTCATCATGGTCGCTTTCACGTGCAATGAGAACATCACGCGTGTTTCATATGCATCACGGATTTCATCTTCATAGAACTTGCACAAAGCTTTTTTGCTCATGTACATACTGTCGATGATCTCGCCTTTTAAAAGAGAAACTTTTTCTTTTAAAACAATTGTTTTGCCTGACTTGGTCACCAAATCCATTCGCACATCACAGGCGTGAGACATGACCATTGATTTTTCGTGAGAGTAGAAGTCACCGCCGTGCATGTGCGACACGTGGGTTCTAGACGCTTGACTCCACTTACCCATGGAGTGAGGATTGTTGCGTGCGTAACCCTTCACCGCAGCTGGTGCGCGACGATCAGAGTTGCCTTCACGAAGTACTGGGTTCACTGAGCTACCCAAACACTTAGAGTAACGCGCACGAATCGCTTTATCTTCAGGACTCTGTGGATCTTCTGGGAAATCTGGAATCTTGTAACCCTGAGATTGCAATTCTTTGATGGCAGTTGTTAGCTGACCCAATGCTGCAGAAATATTCGGCAACTTGATGATGTTCGTGTCAGGCAATAAAGTCAGTTTGCCTAATTCACTTAAATTGTTTGGAACTTTTTGGTCGTCTGAGAGGTAATCAGGAAATTCAGCAAGGATTCGAGCTGCAACAGAAATATCACTTTCAACAACTTCAATATCAGCAGGTGCCGTGAAAGTTCTGATGATGGGTAAAAAGGAAGCGGTTGCTAAATATGGGGCTTCATCTGTCAACGTATAGATGATGGTTGATTTTTCCTTGCTCATTCTTCTTTGTCCTCTTTTTATAGATGTACGTCTGATACTCAAGGGTGTAGCAATTTCGAAATCGATTTTAATCGCCGAATCTTTGATTATCCTTACCTATTTAAGCTAAGTAAAATAACTTGCCCTCAATTTTGCCCAAAATAGGCACTTAAAATAGAAAAAAGCCCTGATAAAACAGGGCTTTTTAGCATTGTTGAGACTTCTTTGTCCTAGGTCAAGGAAGGGTAATCGGTATAACCTTTTTCAGTACCACCGTAAAAAGTTGAGCGATCGTAAGGGGTTAATGCCGCATTTTGGGCAAAACGTTCCACCAGATCAGGGTTGGAGATATACAGTCTGCCAAAAGCCACAGCATCAGCCTGACCTGATGCAACTGCTGCCTCGGCGCTCGCGCGATCGTATCCGCCAGCCATGATGACTTTGCCTTTAAAGACCTTTTTGAATAATTCTGAAGTGCTTGGAACATCCTTGGCCACTTCATCATTACCGCCTGCACTGGTTGAACGAGGTTCAATTAAATGCAAATAAGCAAGATTCAAAGGGTTCAACTGCTCGATCACATGCGTGAACAAGCCAATTGGATCTTTGTCTGACATGTCATTGAATGTGCCGTAAGGCGAGAGACGAACACCTACACGATCGCTGCCCCAGACCTGAATCACTTCATCGAGCACCTCTAAGAGCAAACGTGTGCGATTAGCAAAGCTGCCACCGTATTGATCTTGGCGTTGATTGCTAGAGTCTTGTAAGAACTGATCTAGCAAGTAACCGTTTGCAGCATGAACCTCAACACCATCAAAGCCAGCTTGCTTAGCAACGGTAGCCGCATGGCGATAAGCTTGAAGTAATGCAGGAATCTCTGACACTGATAGCTCGCGAGGAGTTTCATAATCAGCCAATTGCCAAGAAGCTGTGTACACCTGACCTGTTGGAGCAATTGCAGAAGGGGCCACTGGTAAGCCATCTTCAGGGTGTAAAGAAGAATGAGAAATCCTGCCCACATGCCACAACTGCATCACAATTTTTCCGTTCTTGGCGTGCACAGCGGCTGTGATCTTTTGCCAAGCCTTCATTTGCTCGTCGCTGTAGATGCCAGGAGTGCCTGGGTAACCTTTACCCAAAGGACAAATTTGCGAAGCCTCGGTGATGATCAAGCCAGCGCTGGCTCTTTGGCTGTAATACGTGGCTGCTAATTCACCAGGCACATCACCAGCAGTGGCACGCATGCGTGTTAAAGGTGCCATGACTAGGCGATTTTGGATGGCAATCGCCCCCAATGTTTCAGGTGTGAATAATTTCATGTCTCTTTTCTTTTTAGAATGTTTGAATGACATCCATTTTAAGAAGTTTTTAGTAAACCTGCTCAGTAGGGAATTGAAAATATATTTATTAACAAATACTTAGTAATCGGTCTGTGCATAAGCGCACCCAACATTCCCACATAAAAATTAAGACATCATTTATGTAACTTTTATTACTTTTGTAAGTTCATTGACCTATAATTTGTACATAATAATAAAAAACTAATAGCCCTAGAGATAATTAATAGCTAAAGATAACGAGACAATGAAAAACAAAGATTTGCAAGAGATCTACTTCAGGTTTTTGAACTTGGTTCGCTCCATTGAAGAGCTACCAAGCTTTCCTAAATTAGATGCAACAGAAACTCAGCTTCTAAACGAAGTAGCAACTCATTGGAAAAGTGGCGAACGCCTCTTGGTCAGTGATGCAATCGCCATGCGTGAGATTGGATCTCCTGCCACTTTGCACGCACGCTTAAAGCAGTTGCGTGACAAAGACATGGTGACTTATGTGGTTGAGACTGATGGCCGTAAAAAATACATCGAGCCTACCAGTACTGCGTTGAAATACTTCTCAGATATTTCAAATTGCATGATTGCAGCCACGGCTAAGTAAGCAGATACCCATAAAACAAAAAAGCTCCTGAAATTTCAGGAGCTTTTTTTATTGCAAGATTAAATAAAACAATTAGCAGTTAATCAAACATCAAGAAGCAATCACTTTGCCTGGGTTCATCAAGTTGTGTGGATCTAAGGCATGCTTGATCGCTTGCATCACACCCAAGGCCACTTCACCGCGATGGCCTTTTAAGTAACCGACCTTTTGTTGACCCACACCGTGCTCTGCTGAGATAGAACCATTGAGCTTTTCAACTTCGGCATAGACCAGAGCTTGGATCTCTTTGGATTTGCTGGTGAAGAACTCTTCAGTTTCGGCTGAACTTGGTCCTGCGATGTTGTAGTGCAAATTACCATCACCCAAGTGACCATAGTTAATCACGCGCACGCCTGGGTACTTGGCACGCAACATGTCATTGCAGGTGGTGATGAAGCTTGGGATTGCTGAAATGGGTAAAGACACATCGTGTTTGATGTTCGGGCCATCATCGGCTTGTGCCAATGGCACGTGCTCGCGCATGTCCCAAAACTTTCTGGCTTGTGCAAGATTGCTAGCAATCGCTGCATCACTTGCGCAGCCAGATTCAAGGGCGCCTTCCAAGATTGACTCCATTAACTGCATGGCGTGCTCTTCGCTCTCGTAATCAGAAATTTCTACCAACACTTCATAAGCATTCGGGCCGCTCAATGGGCTCGCAAGAGCAGGGTAGTAGTGTTTCAATAATGCCAAACTTTCATCAGACATCATTTCAAAACCAGTGAGCTGTGCTGAAGCACCTGCTTGAAAGCGATTCAATAACTCCACTGCAGCATCTGCATGCGGTACTGCCACCAGAGCAGTCCAATTAGCCACTGGGCGCGGAAATAGTTTCATGACGGCTGCAGTGATGATGCCCAAGCTGCCTTCGGCACCAATGAACAAGTCTCTCAAGTCGTAGCCAGTGTTGTCTTTGCGCAAACCACGCAAGCTGTTCAAGATTTCTCCATTGGGCATCACAACTTCAAGACCCAAGCAAAGCTCACGTGCATTGCCATAACGCAATACTGAAGTGCCACCTGCATTGGTGGATAAATTGCCACCAATTGTGCAACTGCCTTCAGCACCCAAACTCAATGGGAAGTAACGATCGGCTGCTGTGGCTGCTTCTTGTAATGACTGCAAAATCATGCCAGATTCAACCGTGATGGTTTGATTGGATGTATCAATCGCGCGCACTTGGTTCATGCGATTCAAAGAGATCACCACTTGTCGACCATCGCTGTTGGGAGTTGCGCCGCCACACATGCCGGTGTTGCCACCTTGCGGAACAATCGCGATGCGATTGGCAGCACAGAGTTTCACAATCTCTGACACTTCTTGTGTGTTACCGGGACGCAGAGCAGCAATCGCTTGACCGCGGTAGCGCTTGCGCCAATCAACCAAGTAGGGCTCTAAATCATCAGGGGCTGTGATCACTTGGGCTTTGCCAATGATCTTTTCAAAGCCAGCAATCAATTCTTGATCATTCAATGACATTTTGTCTTCCTCAGTATGTCTAATATTTTTTGTTTAGTTCTTTATTTTTTCTTCTTACTTCTCTGCTTCTAATTTCTTAGCTTCCAACTCTTTTGCTGCTAATTCTTCTTGAGCCTTTTTCATTTTCGCTACTTTTTTCAAAGGCTTCAAATAAGCCAGTATTGCGAAATATGCCACCAAGCTTAAAACAATTTCTAAACCTGCCAAGTAGGCAGATAAGCCCTTGTCATTCAAGCGCACCACACCTTCAATGAAATACAGCATCACTAACATCGATGCCCACTGCATGGTGTAGTTACGAGCTTGCCAAATACCTTTCAAAGCAAACAACATTGGCACCACTTTGATCACTGCCCATGAGCCACCTGGTTTGATGGGCGCCAAAATGGCTTCCCACAAAATGCACAACACAATCAATGCGAACCAAGAGAACCAAGCGATCAAACGCCAATGATCTTTGGGGGCTAACTCTGGATGTGACAGTAATGAGTCGCTCATGTTGATAATTTTCTGGCCATTTCAGCCAAGCGTTTGCCTTGTGCAATCGCCAATTTTTTCTCATCAGCAGAAATCGGTGCAGAGCCATCGGCTTTTGCAAAATGCGTCACACCATAGGGTGTGCCACCAGTTTGGGTGTTCATCAATTCAGGATGACTGTACGGGAGACCCACAATCACCATGCCGTGATGCATCAATGGAATCATCATTGATAAGAGAGTGCTTTCTTGGCCACCATGCATGCTGCCAGTGCTGGTGAAAACACAGGCAGGCTTGCCAGCCAAAGAACCAGATAACCACTCGGACGTGGTGTTGTCTAAAAAGTACTTCATGGCTGAAGCCATGTTGCCAAAACGAGTCGGTGAGCCCAGGGCCAAACCAGCACATTCTTGAAGGTCTTTATTTTCAACATAAGGAGGACCTGATGCTGGGATGTCAGATTCAGTTGCTTCGCAAACCGCTGAAATCGCTGGCACGGTGCGCAAGCGCGCTGTCACACCTGGAACGCTCTCAACGCCTTCAGCAATCAGCTCTGCCAGCTGGCGCGTAGCGCCATGCCTGGAGTAATAAAGAACTAAAACATTAATATCAGAATTCATAGAATGTGTACTCGTTGATGTATCTTGCTTATGATAGAGCCGTGGAAGCAATTCGTCATAAAGACTCTTTTCTCGATTTTTTTAAATACCTGCGCAATCGCGCCAAGGTGAGCCGTATCAATGAAATGGCAGCCAGCCTATCTTTCACGACCATCTTGTCGATTGTGCCAATGGTAACGGTCTCTTTCGCTCTTTTGGCGGCCTTGCCGCGTTTTTTAAAACTGCGCGCTGCCTTCCAAGAATGGCTTTCAGACAACCTGATTCCTGGCGCCATTGGTGACCCTATCTTGGTTTACTTGAACCAATTTGCCCTCAAGGCAAAAGGCTTGACCATCTTCGGTACGCTTGGTTTGGTGATTGGCGTATTTTTTACTTTGATCACTGTTGAAAATGCCTTCAATCGCATTTGGCAGGTAGAAAACCGCCGACCATTTTTAAAGCGCATTGGCATTCATCTAGTGGCCACAGTCATGGGCCCACTTTTATTGGGTTTGAGTATTTACTTGAGTTCTATGGTCTTGAGCGCCTCCAAGGGTTTGATTGGGCCGTTGAGCGATGGCTTTAGTTTCATTGCAGGGGCTTTCCCTTTGTTGCTTTCGACCATGTCTTTCGGCTTGGTCTACAAAATACTGCCGTGTGAGCGAGTTGAGTGGCGCGATGCCATCTTGGGCGGTGCCTGTGCCGCCATCATTTTTGAATTAGCAAAATCTGCCTTTGCTTGGTTTGTGGCGAGTTACCCGATCTACAAAACCGTTTATGGTGCTTTTGCTATCTTGCCGCTGTTCTTGGTCTGGATTTATTTGACCTGGTGGGTCACTTTGGCGGGCGCCACCATGGTGGCCAATATGCCCATCATCAGGGCATGGAAGCGTCCTAAAACCTAAGACTTTCCCCAAGAGAGTCCTTTAAGAGCCCATAGCTGGGGTAAGCCCCTATAAGACAGGGCTGGCGGGTCTCAAATCCTACTGATAGACTAGTCTCACAAGATCCAATAACCGGAGGCAAGCATGAAAGTCAGTGATATTTTGCGCTTTAAAGGAGCGACGCTCTATACCGTTGCGCCGGACACATCGCTTGCAGCTGCCGTGCACATCATGGCAGAAAAAGACATCGGTTCATTGGTGGTGATGGAGTACTCGGAATTGGTGGGTATTCTGACCTTTCGTGAAGTGATCAACACCTTGGCAAAAAGTCATGGAACTTTGGGCCAAGAAACCGTTGGTTCTGTCATGGAGAAGTCTCCTATGACATGTACATCAGAGATGGACTTGGATGAAGCACGTCGCATCATGCTAGATCAACACATGCGCTACTTACCGGTATTGGATGGTAATACCTTGAACGGCGTGATTTCTTTCTACGACGTTGCTAAAGCAGTGGTGGAGGCCCAAGGTTTTGAAAACACCATGCTCAAAGCCTACATCCGTGACTGGCCAGCTGCTGAAGACTCTGGCGCGCCAGCCAAATAAAGCCATTCTTTGCCAAGAATTACAAAAATAACAAAAAATAAGAATGGCAAATCAAGCCTCAATGCCAGACCAATGTCATAATTGAGGCATGGCTGGAAGCACACTAGGACACTTATTTCGTATCACCACTTTTGGTGAATCTCATGGACCCGCAATCGGAGCTGTTGTAGACGGCTGTCCTCCGGGCATGTCTTTATCAGTTGAAGATATTCAACTTGACTTGGATCGACGCAAACCTGGCACCTCGCGCCACGTCACACAACGTCAAGAAGCTGATCAAGTAGAAATTCTTTCAGGTGTGTTTGAAGGTAAAACAACCGGTACCCCGATTGCTTTGGTGATTCGTAATACGGACCAACGCAGTCAAGACTATGGCGACATCTTGGATAGCTTTAGACCAGGACACGCTGACTACACCTACTGGCACAAGTACGGCATTCGCGACCCACGTGGTGGCGGTCGTTCTTCTGCGCGTTTAACTGCGCCTGTTGTGGCTGCAGCTGCGGTGGCTAAAAAATGGTTGGCAGAAAAACACAGCATTAGTTTTTATGGCTACATGACTCAATTGGGTGATGTAGAGATTCCGTTTGAAGATCAATCACAGATTTCTCAAAATCCATTCTTTGCTCCTAATGCCAAGATCATTCCTGAGCTAGAGGCGTACATGGATCAACTGCGTAAAGCAGGTGATTCTTGCGGTGCACGTTTGACGGTGGTGGCTAAGAATGTGCCGGTTGGTTTGGGCGAACCTATTTTTGACAAATTGGATGCAGACATTGCGCACGCGATGATGGGCATCAATGCGGTCAAAGGTGTTGAGATTGGCGCAGGCTTTAAGAGCGTTGCCCAAAAAGGCAGTGAGCACGGCGATGAAATGTTTGCAGATGGTTTTGCAAGCAATAACGCGGGTGGTATGTTGGGTGGTATCAGCAGTGGTCAAGATGTGGTCGTATCGATTGCAATCAAACCAACCTCATCGATCATGTCACCAAAACAATCCATCAATCGTGCTGGTGATGCCTACGTGGTGCAAACCAAAGGTCGTCACGATCCTTGCGTGGGCATACGCGCCACTCCAATCGCTGAAGCCATGTTGGCTTTGGTGATCATGGATCATGTCTTAAGACATCGCGCACAGTGCGGTGATGTCAGTGTCAGTACGCCACGCATTCCAGCACAACGTCCCTAAATAGAGTGCTGCAATGACTGGTCTGGTACGACTGTCTTTCGCAGCCTTTTTCTTTTTTTACTTTTCATACATTGGGCTGATGTCGCCCTATGCCAGTCTTTACTTTGCGAGTAAAGACTTCGGCGCGATTGAAATCGCTGCTTTGATGTCAATGTTCCAGATCACGCGCATCCTAGGTCCTTTTGCTTGGGGTTGGTTGGCTGATATGCGCCGCGATCGCTTGGGCATCATGCGCATCACATCCGCACTGGCCTGCATTATTTTTTCTGGCATTTTTTACCTAGAGAGTTACATCGCTTTACTCATCTGGATGTTCTTATTGAACACTGTGATCAGCAGTCTGATGCCTTTGGGTGAGGCAGCCACAGTTCATGCTTTGTATAAAAACAATGACTTTGATAAACGCTATGGGCGCTTAAGACTCTGGGGCTCAATTGGTTTTATCGCCATGGTGCTGGGCGCCGGTGCCTGGTTTGAAACTTTTGGCATTGAGAGCTTGCCTTGGTTTGGCATCGTGGCATTGCTGATCATGACTGCTTTGACGATGACCTTGCGTGAACCACCGATGGATGTGGTGATGCACGCTGATATCAAGTTAAGTCATGTGCTTAAAAATCGCAACGTGCAGTGGTTCATGTCGGCTAACTTTTGGATGATCTTTGGTCATGCAGGACTTTATGTCTTTTACTCTTTGTATCTCGACCGTTTGGGTTACGCCAAAGGGGAGATAGGATTGTTTTGGATGTTGGGTGTTCTAGCTGAAGTGATATTTTTTTACTTTCAAAGTTACTTTTTTGCCAGATTCACCACAAAGAACATTTTGCTCGGCGCGTACTTCATCGGTATCGTGCGTTTTGCTTTGATGGCTTATGTTCCTGAATTATTGATTTTGATTTTGGCTCAAGTGATGCACGCAGCAACGTTTGGTGCTCACCACAGTGCCAGCATCAAGATGTTGCAAACCTGGTTCAAAGGACCTTTGCAAGCCAGAGGGCAAGCGCTTTACACCACCGTCTCGTATGGCATTGGTGGCACAGTGGGCGGTTTGTTTGCTGGTTGGGTTTGGGAATACCTCGCGCCACACCACGTCTTTGGTTTGGCAGCCCTCAGTAGTTTATTGGGCTACTGGTGCATGAGTCGTGTGAAGCCATACCATGATGCTGTGGCGATTAAGGGCTGAAGAAACGGTTCAAGAAAACAGCGCAATAAACAACTCAAAAATCACCTAAAAACTGCAGAATCACATCCCAGAGTAATTCGGACCGCCAGAACCTTCAGGATTTAACCAAACAATGTTTTGCGTTGGATCTTTGATGTCACAGGTTTTGCAATGCACGCAGTTCTGCGCATTGATTTGTAATTGCTGACCTTGTTCACCCTCCACGTACTCATAAACACCAGCAGGGCAGTAGCGTTGCTCTGGACCATCAAACACTGGTAAGTTGGTGATGACTGGCACCATTGAATTAAGCAGCGTTAAATGCGCTGGCTGATTTTCTTCATGGTTTGTATTAGAAATAAATACTGAAGATAATTTATCAAAAGTAATTTTTCCATCAGGTTTTGGATAGTCAATTTTTTGACATTGATCAGCCGGTTTTAAATACTCGTGATCAGCGTACTGTGTGTGCACTGTCCATGGCACATTGCCACCGAATAACTTTTGTTCAATGCCCACCATCAAAGTGCCCACATACAAACCTTTGCCCATCCATGGTTTGAAGTTGCGCGCCTTATTCAATTCTTGATACAACCAACTCTTCTTGAAAGCTTCTGGGTAAGCGCTTAACTCATCACCAGAGCGATTCTGTGTGACAGCTTCAAAAGCAGCTTCAGCAGCTAACATGCCAGTCTTGATCGCTGCATGACTACCTTTGATGCGAGACGCATTTAAAAAGCCCGCATCGCAACCAATCAAGGCACCACCTGGGAAAACAGTCTTTGGCAAACTATTCAAGCCACCGGCTGTGATCACGCGTGCACCATAACCAATGCGTTTGCCACCTTCGAAGAACTTGCGCACGCTCGGATGTGTTTTGTAACGCTGGAACTCTTCAAAAGGACTGAGGTAAGGATTGCTATAAGACAAGCCCACCACAAAACCAACGGCTACTTGATTGTTTTCTAGGTGATACAAAAATGAACCGCCATAAGTATCAGAACTGAGTGGCCAGCCTGCTGTGTGGATCACCAATCCTTCTTGATGCATGGCTGGATCGATCTCCCATAGCTCTTTGATGCCAAGACCATAACTCTGAGGATCTTTGCCTTCGTCTAATTGATAGCTCTCAATCAATTGTTTGCCTAAGTGACCACGTGCACCTTCAGCAAACAATGTGTACTTGGCGCGCAACTCCATGCCGAGCTGGAAATTCTCAGTGGCTTGGCCATCACGACCAACGCCTAAATTACCCGTGGCCACACCAACTACTTGACCTGCTTCACCATACAAAATTTCTGCTGCTGGAAAGCCTGGGAAAATTTCTACGCCAAGGTTCTCAGCTTGAGTGCCTAACCAACGGGTGAAGTTCGATAAGCTCACGACATAGTTGCCATGATTTTTAAAGCAGTTAGGCAACATCCATTGAGGGGTGGTGTATGACTTGCTCTCTGTGAGGAACATGAAACGATCTTCACTCACTGCAGTGTTGAGTGGTGCACCTTGTTCTTTCCAGTCAGGGATCAACTCATTGATGCCGATTGGGTCCATCACGGCGCCTGACAAGATATGTGCGCCAACTTCAGAACCTTTTTCTAAAACACAGACAGAGATCTCTTGACCTTTTTCAGCGCTCAATTGCTTTAAGCGAATGGCGGCTGATAAACCAGCGGGGCCACCACCGACGATGACGACGTCATAGTCCATGGATTCACGCGGGCCAAATTGTTCAAGTAGCTCAGGGCTGGTATTCATGCAATCTCCAAAATGAGTTCTTCTGACTCACTGAATCAATGTTTTAACAATTGTGATTTTAAGATCAATCTCAAATCATGCTTTAACTGAGTGCAAAACAGATACTAGCACCCCCTTTAGTTCATGTATTACAAGGGTTTAGGGCATTTAGGTCGCTCTTGGGTTAATTCTGTCAAGGTAACGTCAATAGAATGGTATATAAATAGGGGTTTGGCATATTGTTTGCTTGATAAATTGTCAGCAAAACAATGGGTTTTAGAGATTAAAACCAGCTATCTTTGAATCAAATGGGAGTTTTTCATGAATAAGGTTTACGGTTCTGCAAAAGAGGCTTTGGCAGATATTGTCAAAAATGGCCAAACTTTTGCAGTGGGTGGTTTTGGTTTGTGTGGTATTCCTGAGGCATTGATCGCCGCATTGCGCGATACAGGGGCAACCAACTTAACAGCCATCTCTAATAACGCTGGTGTGGATGGCTTTGGTTTAGGTCAATTACTAGAAACTCGCCAAATCAAAAAAATGATTTCATCTTATGTGGGTGAAAACAAAGAATTTGAACGCCAATACTTGGCTGGTGAATTAGAACTTGAGTTCACGCCACAAGGTACCTTGGCAGAAAAACTTCGCGCAGGTGGTTGTGGCATTCCTGCTTTCTTTACTAAGACTGGTGTTGGCACGATCGTGGCTGATGGTAAAGAGATCCGCGAATTCGATGGCGAAAAATATGTGATGGAACGCTCTTTGGTGGCAGACATTGCTTTGGTGAAAGCTTGGAAAGCTGACAAAGCTGGCAACTTGATCTACCGCCACACAGCGCGCAACTTCAATCCAATGTGCGCAATGGCCGGCAAGATCACGGTGGTTGAAGTCGAAGAGATCGTTGAGAACGGCGCATTTGAGCCTGCTGATGTACACACACCAAGTATTTATGTGCATCGCATCGTGTTAAACAAAAATCCAGAAAAGCGCATCGAACAGCGCACTGTTAGCAAGGCTTAAGGAGCAAGATCATGGCATGGAATCGTGATGAAATGGCTGCACGTGCAGCCAAAGAATTAAAAGATGGTTACTACGTTAACTTGGGCATTGGCTTACCAACCTTGGTAGCGAACCACGTACCAAAAGAAATTGAAGTTTGGCTTCAATCAGAAAACGGTTTGTTGGGCATTGGCCCATTCCCAACAGAAGATCAAGTCGATGCAGATTTGATCAATGCGGGTAAACAAACCATCACCACATTGCCTGGCTCTGCGATTTTTTCTTCAGCTGATTCATTTGGAATGATTCGCGGCGGCAAAATCAATATTGCCATTTTGGGCGCGATGCAAGTCAGCGAAAAAGGTGACTTGGCCAACTGGATGATCCCAGGCAAGATGGTCAAAGGCATGGGTGGTGCGATGGACTTGGTGGCTGGTGTGAAGCACGTGGTGGTGTTGATGGAGCACGTGGCCAAGAAAAAAGATGGCACAGAAGACATCAAGATTTTGCCAAACTGCACTTTGCCATTAACAGGTGTGGGTGTGGTGAATCGCATCATCACTGATTTAGCTGTGATTGATATCACACCTCAAGGCATGAAGCTACTTGAGCTTGCACCTGGTGTGAGCAAAGAAGAAGTGATTGCTAAAACAGGCTGTCCTTTAGATACCAGCGCTGTCTAAGCATGAAAGATGCTAAGCAAGTAACTCAGCATGCAGCTCACTTGCATGCGCACAAGAGGGGCGATGCTCAGCATCTTCATTACCGAGAGTCTCATCAAGCCGGCATTCTGTTAGCAGCTTTGCTGCTGACTTTCCTGTTTGCCGGCATTGAAGCTTTTGCAGGTTTTTGGGCCAACTCATTGGCTTTGATCTCTGATGCTGGCCACATGGTCACTGATGCATCGGCGTTGGCTTTGGCTTTGTTGGCGCAAATCATTGCCAAGCGACCACCTTCAATCAAACATTCATTTGGTTTTGGACGTGCAGAATCATTAGCAGCGTTTGTTAACTGCTTGGCGATGTTAGTTCTGATCATTTGGATTGCTGTTGAAGCCATCTCACGTTTCAATGAGCCGCATCAAGTGCAGGGTCAGGCCGTGATGGTGGTAGCCGTGATTGGTTTGGTGATCAACTTGATCGTCGCTTGGGTTTTGTCTAAAGATTCGAAAAGTGTTAATACCAAAGCAGCCTTGGTTCATGTGATGGGCGACCTCTTGGGTTCTTTGGCTGCATTGATCGCAGGTGTTGTAATTCATTTCACAGGTTGGATGCAAATCGATCCAATCTTGTCATTGTTTGTTTGTGTTTTATTGCTTCGCTCTACAGCAGATGTATTGAAAGAGTCTTACCACTTCTTGATGGAGGGTGTGCCTCATCACATTGATTATGTTCAAGTGGGTAAAGATCTTCAAGCAGTTGATGGCGTATTGGCAGTGCATGATTTGCATGTCTGGGAAATGTCTCCTGGACATCCTGCCTTGATTGGTCATGTGGAAGTGCGTGATTTGCAAGATTGGCCAATCACGATGGAAAAGATTAATAAGATGTTGCTAGAGAAGCATGAGATTGATCATGTCACCTTGCAACCTGAGATGCCCAGTTAAATTACTGTATTAACAAATAAGTTATTTATTAAATAAATTATTAAATATTTTGGAGCGATTGGATATGAGTATGTTGAAAGGTAAAACAGCATTGGTCACTGGTTCAACCAGTGGTATTGGCTTGGGTATTGCTAAAGCATTGGCAGAGCAGGGTGCCAATATCATGATGAACGGCTTTGGAGAAAAAGACGCAGCGATGGCTGAAGTCAAAGCTTTTGGTGTTGAAGTGGATTACCACGGCGCTGACATGAGCAAGCCTGCAGAAATCGAAGCGATGATGCAAGCCGCTGAAAAGCGTTTTGGTGCGATTGATATTTTGGTCAATAACGCAGGTATTCAGCACGTGGCCAATGTGGAAGACTTCCCAGTGGATCGTTGGGACGCGATCATTGCGATCAACTTGTCTTCAGCGTTTCACACCACGCGCATGGCATTGCCTGGCATGAAGCAACGCAATTGGGGTCGCATCATCAACTTGGCATCCGTGCATGGCTTGGTAGCCTCTGCGCAGAAGTCAGCGTATGTGGCTGCTAAACACGGCATCGTTGGTTTAACAAAAGTAACAGCTTTAGAAACAGCGCAAACCGGTGTGACTTGTAATGCGATTTGCCCAGGTTGGGTGTTGACTCCATTGGTGCAAAAACAAGTGGATGCTCGCGCTGAAAAAGACAAGGTGAACAATGAAGAAGCTAAGAAGCGTTTGCTTTCTGAAAAGCAACCATCTGGCGAATTCGTCACTCCTGATCAATTAGCAGCTTTGGCAGTGTTCTTCTGTAGTCCAGCGGCCACGCAAATACGTGGTGTTGCTTGGAACATGGATGGAGGCTGGGTAGCCCAGTAATGCTCAAGCGCTTACTTCAACGACTCTTCGGAAAGAAACCACAGAGCTCTTATGAGATAGAACTCACAAGCTCTGTGGGCGTGTCGCAAGCGCCGGTCGGTGAAGTAAAGAGCGAAGTAAAGAATGAGGTAGCAGTACCGCTATCAACACCAGCGATTAATTACCCCATCCCAGTTGAGGATGTTCCTGATCTTCCTGATCCAGAATGTAGAACGCACTATGTGCAATGCGCCAGCCCATCAGGCTTTCATAAGATGGCGTATCACGAGTGGGGAGGTCCCAATAACCCACGAGTCTTGATCTGTGTGCACGGCTTAACTCGCCGCGGCAGTGACTTCACAGTCCTGGCCAAAGCCATGCGCGATCGTTACAGAGTGATCTGCCCAGACATTGTGGGGCGGGGAGATTCTGATTGGTTAGAAAATCCGATGTTGTATGGCATTCCGCAATATGTGACTGATATGAATGCACTTCTTGCACAGTTAGGTTTGCAAGAAGTTGATTGGTTTGGCACATCGATGGGTGGTTTGATTGGCATCTTCATGGCGAGCCAGAAAAACTCACCGATTAAAAAAATGATTCTCAATGACGTTGGCCCAAGAATTGAACCAACAGCGCTCAAACGTTTGGGTGATTATGTTGGCAAACCTTTGCGCTTTAACAGCAAAAAAGAAGGCTTGATTTATCTCAATCGCATTTGTGAACCTTTTGGAACTTTCACACCAGAGCAGTGGAAAGACTACAACGGCCCTCATTTGAAAAAAGATGGTGATCAGTGGATCGTGCATTACGACCCGGACATTGTTAAACCATTTTCAGCAGTTAATAAGATGACTTCCATGATGGGTGAAATGATGACCTGGAAAGCCTACGATGCAATCAAGGCTGAGATGCTGATTGTGCGTGGTGCTGATTCTGATTTGATTTCAGGGCTCACAGTGAATGAGATGTGTCGTCGTAACCCCAAAGCAAAAAGCACCGAAATTCTTGGGGTGGGTCATGCTCCGGCATTCATCACGCCAGAACAGGTATCCTTAGCACGTGAGTTCTATAGTTAAGACCGATTTATTGTTTGGAGAAGACCTTCATGCCCATGCCATGGGCGTGAAGGAGATCCTGCTCTTCTTAAAGTTAGATGAAGCCAGTTGCTTGGCTGCCGAGCATCTTGACTCAACACTCTCTAAAGAATCTCTAGAAAAACAATTGGGGCAAGAAGTCGCTCAATTGATCATGGGTTATCGCGCGCTGAAAGCAGCGCAATTAAAAATTGCCCGACAGTCATCCAATCAACTTGGTCAAAGTGCGCAAGCTCAAGTAGAAGTTTTAAGAAAAATGCTTTTGGCATTTGCGCATGACTTGCGCGTGGTGCTATTGCATTTAGCATCAGTGGTTCAAACCTTGCGTTGGGTCACCTCACAAAGAATCGAAATACAAACATCTTGGGCGCAAGACATCTTGGATGTCGATGCTGCATTGGCCAACCGTTTGGGTATTTGGCAATTGAAGTGGGAGATGGAAGATTTGGCATTTCGATGCTTGGCTCCAGACACCTACAAACAGATCGCGAGTTTGTTAGATTCAAAACGTGTTGAACGTGAAGCATTTATTGCTGATGTCATGGATCGCTTGCAAGCAGAATTAAATCAAGCGGGCATCAAAGGTGAAGTGCAGGGTCGTCCAAAACACATTTACAGCATTTGGAAAAAAATGCAGGGCAAGTCCATCGACTTTGCTCAGCTTTACGATGTGCGCGCATTTCGCATCATGGTCGATGATGTGAAAGATTGCTACGCTGCCTTGGGCATCGTGCATCACATCTGGCAACCCATCCCAAAAGAATTTGACGACTACATTGCCAGACCAAAACCCAACGGTTATCAATCGCTGCACACCGTGGTGATGGATGCGGACAACATTTCATTTGAAGTGCAAGTCAGAACCCATGAAATGCACAAGCAAGCCGAGTACGGTGTGGCTGCGCATTGGCGTTACAAAGAAGCGGGCAAGCAAGGTTATGCCGGTACGGTGAGTGCCAAGGAAGAATACGATCGCCGCATTGCGTGGGCCAGACAGTTGATTGCTTGGAAGGAAGACGCTTGGGATCAACTCAAAGGGCAAGAGCTTGATGATCAAATTTATGTGCTGACACCTTTGGGTCAGGTCGTACCTTTACAGCAGGGTGCTACTCCGATTGATTTCGCGTATTCGGTTCACACGGACTTGGGTCACCGCTGCAGAGGCTCGCGGGTTGATGGTGCGATGGTGCCTTTGGACACGCGACTAAAAAATGGCCAAACCGTTGAGATCATTTCTGTCAAACAAGGCGGCCCTTCTTTAGATTGGTTGAATGCAGAGCGCGGCTACCTCGCGACGAATCGTGCTAAATCAAAAGTGCGTGCTTGGTTCACGGCGCAGCAAGCTGAACAAGATGGTGACAAAACTGACAAGGCTGATAAAGATGATGGGACAGCTGAAGTTGTTAAGCCTGAGTTGCCCGACATCATCTTGCGCAAGAGCAAAGTTAAATCGGGCCAAGGCGATGTCTTGGTGGTTGGGGTTGATTCTTTGCTCACGCAACTATCGCGTTGCTGCCGCCCTGTGCCACCAGATCCGATCAGTGGATTTGTGACCCGAGGTCGTGGCGTATCGATTCATCGACAAGACTGCAGTACTTTCAAGCAACTGCTTGCCAGAGCGCCAGAAAGAGTGGTGGTCACTGAGTGGGGCAATCAACCTCAAGGCAAGTCATTGTTCCCAGTGGATCTGGCTTTGATGGCCGTCGATCGCCAGGGTTTATTGCGCGATATTTCTGAGGTGTTCTCACGCCTAAAAATCAACGTCACAGGCGTCAAAACTCAATCTCGCAAAGGTATTGCCAGCATGCAGTTCACGATTGAAGTGCCCTCAACCAATGGTTTGCAAACCGCTGTGAGTGCTCTTTTAGAGGTCAAAGGTGTCACTGAGGCAAGAAGGAAGTAGCCACAAGTGATAAACTGTCGGTCTTAATAGGCTCGTAGCTCAGTTGGTTAGAGCGCTACCTTGACATGGTAGAGGTCGTTGGTTCGATTCCAATCGAGCCTACCAACGAATTTGGCACCATCAAAGTATGGTGCAGTGATGTAAAAACTGGCGCGGAATGTCCTAGGTTCAATCAGACCCCAGAGCACCGCGCTAAATTTTTGGAGTTGATATGGTTGTTGTCACATTACCTGATGGATCAAAACGCGAATATCCCGCGCCATTGACCGTTTTCGAAGTGGCACAAAGCATTGGTGCTGGTTTGGCTAAAGCTGCTTTGGCCGGTAAGGTCAATGGCAAATTGGTTGATACCAGTCACTTGATCGACTCTGATAGCAATCTTGCGATCGTCACAGACAAAGACCCAGAAGGCTTGGAAGTTATTCGTCACTCCAGCGCCCACTTGATGGCTTATGCCGTTAAAGAACTCTACCCAGAAGCGCAGGTGACCATCGGACCGGTGATCGAGTCTGGTTTTTATTATGACTTTGCCTACAGCCGTCCATTCACACCAGAAGACTTGGTAGCGATTGAAAAGCGGATGGCTGAGTTGGCCAAAAAAGACGAGAAGATTGAGCGTCGTGTGGTGAGTCGTGATGAAGCTGTTAAATATTTCAAAGGTTTGGGCGAGCACTACAAAGCAGAATTGATTGAAGCGATTCCGCAATCTGAAGATGTTTCTTTGTATTCAGAAGGTGGCTTCACTGACTTGTGCCGCGGTCCTCACGTGCCATCAACTGGCAAATTAAAAGTATTTAAATTGATCAAAGTGGCAGGTGCCTATTGGCGCGGCGACAGCAAGAACGAAATGCTTCAGCGTATTTACGCCACAGCATGGGCCAAGAAAGAAGATCAAGACGCTTACTTCCACATGTTGGAAGAGGCTGAGAAACGCGATCACCGCAAACTAGGTAAGCAATTAGATCTATTCCATTTCCAAGAAGAAGCTCCAGGCTTGATCTTCTGGCATCCAAAAGGTTGGACGATTTGGCAGCAAGTAGAGCAATACATGCGCCGTGTGTACCAAGACAATGGTTACCAAGAAGTCAAAGCTCCGCAAATCTTGGACCGTGGACTTTGGGAAAAATCAGGCCACTGGGAAAACTACAAAGACAATATGTTCACGACTGAGTCTGAGAATCGTGCCTATGCTTTGAAGCCGATGAACTGCCCAGGTCACGTACAAATTTATAACGCTGGTTTACACAGCTACCGTGAACTACCGTTGCGTTACGGTGAGTTTGGTCAGTGTCACCGCAATGAATCATCAGGTGCCTTGCACGGTTTGATGCGTGTGCGTGGTTTCACACAAGACGACGGACATATTTTCTGTACAGAAGATCAGATTCAATCTGAAGTGGCTGACTTCGATAAAGCCGTGCGTGCGGTTTACCAAGATTTTGGTTTCACAGAAGTGGCCGTTAAATTGGCCCTGCGTCCTGCTAAGCGAGTTGGTGATGACGCCATTTGGGATAAGGCAGAAGATGCCTTGCGCAATGCTTTGAAATCCTCTGGTCAAGAGTGGGAAGAGTTGCCAGGTGAGGGTGCTTTCTACGGTCCAAAAATTGAATACCACCTCAAAGATTCAATCGGTCGTTCATGGCAGTGCGGCACCATGCAAGTTGACTTTTCAATGCCACAACGTTTAGGCGCTGAATACGTTTCTGCTGACAATGATCGTCAAGTACCAGTCATGTTGCACCGTGCGATCGTGGGTTCTTTGGAGCGATTTATCGGCATTTTGATCGAAAACCATGCCGGCGCGATGCCTACCTGGCTTGCACCAACTCAGTGCATAGTGATGAATATTTCCGGAAATTCAGCCGAATATGCTGAAAAAGTACAGCAAATCCTCAAAAAACAAGGATTTAGAGCTGAAGTTGATTTGCGGAACGAGAAAATTACGTTTAAAATCCGTGAGCACGCAATGCAGAAGGTTCCTTATCTCATCGTTGTCGGTGACAAGGAAGCAGAAGCAAATGCGGTGGCCGTGCGCGCCAGAGGTGGAGTTGATTTAGGTGTAATGCCAATCGAAGACTTCATCGCCCGACTCCAACAGGATGTATCCCAGAAGGTCGGACCCCAGCCAGTCTGAGGTGAGCAAGGTCTTGTTAAAAAATTTTGAAGGAAACACGAGATAGCTACTGAGAAAACTCATCGTATTAACCGGGAAATTACTGCCCCCGAATTACGATTAATTGGCAACGACAGTGAACCACTTGGAGTGGTGAAATTGGCTGATGCTTTAAGACTGGCGGAAGAGAGCGAATTAGATTTGGTGGAGATTGCCCCAACGGCAGAACCTCCGGTTGCCCGTGTGATGGATTACGGCAAGTTCAAATACCAAGAAGCTAAAAAAGCTCACGAAGCGAAGTTAAAGCAAAAAGTTATTCAGGTGAAGGAAGTTAAATTCCGCCCTGGCACTGATGACGGTGACTACAACGTTAAGTTGCGCAATTTGGTGAGATTCTTAGAAGAAGGTGATAAAACAAAAATCACTTTGCGTTTCCGAGGTCGTGAATTGGCCCACCAAGAAATTGGTGTGCGCATGTTGGAAAGATTGAAAGCTGATCTGGAGCCGTATGGCGCTGTTGAGCAGTTTCCAAAGATGGAGGGGCGCCAGATGGTGATGGTTCTTTCCCCCATCAAGAAGAAATAATCACTCTAACGAGTGAAAGAATTACCTGAAAAGGTGATGCAGTAACCCGGCGACGTAAGTCAGACCGGAGAAAGACGAAAGTCTTATTTAGAAGTATGTCTGGGTAATAGAAGCGCAATCGTCGATTGCCACCTAAGTCGTACAAATTAGTGAAAAGGGAGCAGTTATGCCCAAGATGAAAACGAAAAGCGGTGCAGCTAAGCGTTTTAGAGTTCGCGCAAGCGGTTCTATCAAACGTGGTCAAGCGTTCAAGCGCCATATTCTGACCAAGAAGACGACTAAGAACAAACGTCACCTTCGCGGTGCAGTTGCCGTACATGATTCAGATGTGAAATCAGTACGTTCCATGATGCCTTACGCTTAACCTCAGACGAATAGGAGAATCACATGCCAAGAGTCAAACGCGGGGTTACAGCTAGAGCCCGTCATAAAAAAGTTATCGATGCTGCCAAAGGTTACCGCGGCCGTCGTAAGAATGTATTCCGTATTGCTAAGCAAGCGGTTATGCGTGCTGGTCAGTACGCTTACCGTGACCGTCGCAATAAGAAGCGCGTATTCCGTGCTTTGTGGATTGCACGTATCAATGCTGCTGTTCGCCAATACGATGTGACATACAGCGTATTCATGAATGGTATGAAGCGATCAGGTGTTGAGTTAGACCGTAAGGTTCTATCTGACATGGCGATCAACGACAAGCCAGCGTTTGCTGCCTTAGTCGCTCGTATCAAAACAGTAGTAGCTGCGTAAGTAGGGCCCGCACATGGTTTCACTCGACCAAGTTGTCGAGGATGCCAAGCGGGACTTCGATGGTGCCGCCGATTCGGCGGCCCTCGAAGACGCCAAGGCACGCTACCTCGGTAAATCCGGAATTCTCACAGAGCGTCTTAAGTCGCTAGGTGCGTTGGATCCTGAGGCACGCAAAGCAGCCGGCGCAGAAATCAACCAAGTTAAATCAGCCGTAGAAGCAGCGCTCAATGCGCGTCGCCAAGCATTGGCTGATGCTGTCTTACAAACTCGTTTAAGTGCTGAAGCCATTGATGTCACCATGCCAGGTCGTGGTCAAGACAGTGGTAGCTTGCATCCAGTGATGCGCACTTGGGAACGTGTTGAACAAATTTTCCGATCAGTTGGTTTCGATGTGGCCGATGGCCCAGAAATCGAAAACGACTGGTTCAATTTCACGGCGCTGAACAGCCCTGAAAATCACCCAGCCAGATCCATGCAAGACACTTTCTATGTGGAAGGTGTTGATGAGCAAAACAAACCATTGCTATTGCGCACGCACACCAGCCCAATGCAAGTTCGTTATGCCAGCGCTCATGTGGCACGCCACGCCAAAGATGCCAAAAATGGAGTAATGCCACCGATCAAAGTGATTGCACCAGGTCGCACTTACCGTGTTGATAGTGATGCGACGCACTCACCGATGTTCAATCAAGTAGAAGGTTTGTGGATTGCAGAGAACGTATCTTTTGCAGACCTCAAAGGTGTGTACACCGACTTCTTAAAAACATTCTTTGAAACGGACGCCATTGATGTTCGTTTCCGCCCATCGTACTTCCCGTTCACAGAGCCATCAGCAGAAATTGATATGGCCTTTGGTTCAGGCAAGTTGGCGGGTCGTTGGTTAGAAATTTCAGGAGCAGGTCAAGTTCATCCAACTGTTTTGCGCAACATGGGTCTAGACCCTGAGCGTTATATTGGATTTGCTTTTGGCTCAGGTTTAGAGCGCTTGACCATGTTGCGCTATGGCATTGACGATTTGCGTTTGTTCTTTGAAAACGACATTCGTTTCTTATCTCAATTCCCAGCTTAATTCAGACTGAGCAACCATCATGCAATTTTCAGAATCCTGGCTCAGACAATACGTTAATCCTGACATGACAACGGAGCAGTTGTCACATGCTTTGACAATGGCAGGTCTTGAAGTTGAAGAAACACGTCCTTTAGCGCCGCCATTCACACAAGTGGTTGTTGCAGAAATTTTGGAAGCTTCCCAGCACCCTGATGCAGACCGCTTGCGCGTATGCAAAGTCAATGCTGGTGGCGAGACATTACAAATTGTTTGTGGTGCTCCAAATGCTCGCGTTGGTATCAAGATTCCTTGTGCTTTGGTTGGTGCGCAATTGCCACCATCTGAAGAGGGCGGCAAACCATTCGCTATCAAACTTGGCAAATTGCGCGGTGTTGAATCTCAAGGCATGTTGTGTTCAGGTCGCGAACTAGGTGTTGGTCAAGACTCTGAAGGCATCATGGAGTTGGCTGCTGATGCACCTATTGGACAAGACATTCGTGAGCACTTAAAACTTGATGACACGATTTTCATCATCAAGCTCACACCAAACAAAGCTGATTGCTTATCAATCCTTGGTGTGGCACGTGAAGTATCTGCCATCACTGGTGCCAAGCTATGCGCACCAAAGATTGAAGCGCAAAAAAGCAGCATTCAAGACACACTCAAAGTCACAGTAGAAAACAAAGACCTTTGTGGTCGATTTGCTGGTCGTGTGATCAAAGGCGTTAATGCCAAAGCTAAAACTCCTGACTGGATGGTGCGTTGTTTAGAAGGCGCTGGTCAAAGAAGTATTTCTGCTTTGGTAGATATCTCAAACTATGCGATGTTGGCGATTGGTCAACCAACGCATGTGTTTGATTTGAACAAGATCAAAGGCGACTTAACAGTTCGTTGGGGTCGTGATGGTGAACAATTAGAACTATTGAATGGCCAAACAGTTTCTGTGGCGCCATTGAATGGTCAAGGTGTTGGCGTGATTGCTGATGCCAACGGTGTAGAAAGCATGGCAGGCATCATGGGTGGTAACCCAAGCTCTGTTACTTTAGATACACAAGACATTTATCTCGAATCTGCTTTCTGGTGGCCATCAGCCATCCAAGGTCGCAGCAGAAGATTCAACTTCTCAACCGATGCTGCGCATCGCTTTGAGCGTGGCGTTGATCCTGCAGGCACGGTCAATGCCCTTGAATTTGTTTCAGGATTGATTGCTGAAATCTGTGGTGGTCAGTTAGGTCCTGTTGATGACCAAATCGTTGACTTGCCAAAGCGTTCAGACGTTCGTTTAAGAGTGGCTCGTGCACAAAAAGTCATTGGTGTGCCATTGACTGCTGATGTGATTGCGCAATTATTTGATCGCATTGGTTTGCAATACCAACGCGAAGGCAATGAAGCATTTGTGGTCAAAGCTCCAAGCCACCGTTTCGATATTGAAATCGAAGAAGACCTGATTGAAGAAGTTGCCAGACTTTACGGCTTTGAAAACATTCCAGCCAACCCACCAGTGGCAGAGCAGCGCATGCAGGGCACGCAAGAGCCTAAGCGTGGCATCCATCAATTACGTCACGCGATTGCAAACAGAGCCTATCAAGAGATCATGAACTTTGGTTTCATTGACGCTGACACAGAAGAAAAATTAGCAGGTAACACCAACCCAATCAAAGTACTCAATCCGATCGCTAGCCAGTACTCAGTCATGAGAAGTAACTTAATCGGTGGTTTGGTACAAAATCTCAAACAAAACATCAACCGCAAAGCAACGCGTGTGCGTTTATTTGAAGTGGGTCGTGTATTCCAACGCAACCCAGAAGCTCAAGTAGGTGAGTTAAGCATTGCTGGTTACGATCAACCAGTTCGCGTGGCCGGTTTGGCCTATGGTCCAGCAGTGCCAGAACAATGGGGTACGCCAACTCGCTCAGTGGACTTCTTTGATGTCAAAGGCGATCTAGAGGCACTATTGGCTCCTTTGGAATTCAAAGCAGAAAAAACAGAACACCCAGCCTTGCATCCTGGACGCAGTGCACAAATTTCGATCAAGAAGCGTGGCAAAGACATTAACTTGGGCGTGATTGGTGAACTTCACCCGCGTTGGCAGCAAGCTTATGACATCCCGGGTTCAGTTGTTTTATTTGAAATTGACTGGGCAGCTATCCAAGACATCGGTTTGCCGGTCATCAACACGATCAGTAAATTCCCAGCGGTTACCAGGGACTTGGCGGTGGTTGTGGATCAATCGGTCACTGTGACTCAGTTGCAAGAAGCCATGAAGGCCTCAAAGCAGTTATTGGTAAAGAAAATCGACTTATTTGACGAATTCAAGCCAACTGCAGGCAGAATGGGCGGAATGGCTGAAAACGAAAAGAGTTTGGCGTTTAGGATCACTTTGTCAGATGAATCAGGTACATTACAAGATGCTCAGATCGAACCTGTGATTTCAGCCTTGTTAGATGCCATGAGCGTAAAATGCAAAGCAAGAATTCGTTGACCTATAGCGCAGTTAAGAACAGAATCAACAACAGAACAAAGTAAAAGTGGAGTGCAGACATGAGTGATGCCGCAACAATTACAAAAGCAGAATTATCAGACGCCTTGTTTGACCAAGTTGGTTTAAACAAGCGTGAAGCCAAAGACTTGATCGACTCTTTCTTTGAAACAGTGGGTCAATCTTTGCAATCAGGTGTGGACGTCAAAATCTCTGGATTTGGTAACTTCCAATTGAGAGAAAAATCAGCTCGTCCTGGCCGCAATCCTAAAACTGGTGAGTTGGTACCTATCTCAGCCAGACGCGTGGTCACATTCCACGCCAGCCAAAAGCTCAAAGACAAGGTCGATCCTAAGGTCTAAAGAGTTTCACATATGGAAAAAAATATTCACGGCATCACTGCCGGGGGATCTCTCCCTCCAATTCCAGCGAAACGCTACTTCACCATTGGTGAAGTAGGGGAGTTGTGTGATGTTAAGCCGCACGTCTTGAGATATTGGGAGCAAGAGTTCAATCAACTCAACCCACAAAAGCGTCGCGGTAATCGTCGTTATTACCAACACCATGAAGTGGTGCTGATTCGCAGAATCAGAGAACTGCTTTACGAAGAAGGTTTCACCATCAATGGCGCCAAATTGCGCCTCAATGAATCAAGCCAAGAAAATTCAGTCCCGGCCCACAGCCAACACCGAGTTAATGGCCAGCATCAAGATTCAATCAGGACTGAGCTAGAAGCCGTCCTAAAAATCCTATCTAAATAGTTATACAATTTTCTGTTAAGTCGGGGCGTAGCGCAGCCTGGTAGCGTACTTGCATGGGGTGCAAGTGGTCGGAGGTTCAAATCCTCTCGCCCCGACCAACTCCAATAATTAATTAAAACTCACCTTTAACGCTTGTTAAACCTAAAGCGTCCCAATCAAGCATGCCGCCACGGTAGTAATAAATCTTAGTGGCTGGGAAGCCGTCACGAACCATTGCTTTCATCGCCATTGGGCTTTGAGGGCAAACAGGACCATTGCAGAAGCTATAGACTTTCTTAGCTTTGCTGCAGTCCCATGGCTTCTTTCCACCAGCTGGCAACTTTTTGCAACCAAGTTCATCCATGCGCATAGCAACTTCAGTGTAAGGAATGCCGACTGATCCTGGAATCGTGCCCTTGATACGATCATTTGAATCACGCATATCTACCACCAAAGAATTCTTATCACCCAAAGCCGTCATGATTTCAGCTTCGCTAATAGGAGTCACGCCTGGAAGAGGAATGAGAGGTTGTAATGTGCCACCGTTCTTGGCGCAGCTTGTCATCACGCGAGTGATGGTCACTGGACCATTGCTGGTTTGAACAACCACTTCTTTTTTGCCTTCAAAAATACTGAGTGGAGTGCCTGGTGCAATGGTGGCTGCTTGAGCAAAAACCAACTGACTGGCAAACATACTGATGCCTAAAATGAGTAACTTTTTCATGATGATCCTTAATGTATTTATATGTGTTCTGACTTATGTAGGCGCTATCTTCGGCCTAGATACTTGCTCACACATTACTAGTTACTGTTTATTCCTAGTTGTTCGACCACTTAATGCTTGCGGAGTAAGATGATCAAATTTGATAGAGTAAATAATTCTTGGAGCAAGAATATGAAAATAGCCTTCATATTATTTTTGACATTTATTTCATCAGGCCTTTCAGCTCAAACCATTCCTGAACACGCCATAGGCCTTAAAGAACAACTCATCTCAGTTGAACTATCTCCGGGCATTCAGCAGCAAGGTGTTTTATCACTGACGACTAACAGCGCAGCGCCCACACGACTGGCTGTTTTATTTCCGGGCTATCCATCAGTGGTAAGACCAGTGGTTGAAGGGCAGAGCATGACTTCCTCTAAGCTCTCAGGAAATTTCTTGATTCGTTCGCGCCGTCACTTGGCCACTGATGCAATTGCTACTTTGGTTGTGGATTGTCACTCGGATAGCGGTGACTATTGCTCAAGCAGTTATCAAGCTTCCTCTAAACGCCATCAAGATGTATTGAAGTTAATTCAGGAAGTTAAAAAACAATACCCAAGCATTCAAGAGATATGGGCAGTAGGTACATCGATGGGCACAGTCTCATCAAGCTTTGCACTCACTCATGAGCCGAGTATTTATAAAGGAGCGATTCATACAGCTTCGATCACTGAACCCAATGCCAGAAACTCTTATTCAGAACTCAGTAATTTTGATTACGCCAAAGCCAATCATATCTTCATCCATCATCTCAATGATCCTTGTTACCTGACCACTCATACAGGAGCGAAGTCCATCGCAGAAAAATACAAACGTCCATTGATCACGGTCACTGGAGGAGGTGATTTTCGTGGGGATGCGTGCAAGGCATTTACCGAGCATGGCTTTAGAGGCAAAGAAAAAGAAGTCATGACCGCCATTGGCAAAATTTTGATGACAGCCAAGGTTGAAGCTCTTTTAATTGATTAAAAGTGCTTATAAATCAAGGATTTTAAGTAAATAGCTGGTCTGAATAAAATCATCAAAACATATAAATATTATTATATTTATATAAACATTATTATTAATAATCTAAATAAATGATTAAATACTTGCCGATTAGGTATTTAATAGTTACTATAATAAATATCCTCAATAATTAATTGATGAGATAGCTCAGCAAACTGGTTTATTAACTGCTGAGTAAATTAATACTTATTAAACTTATATAATATTTGGAGAATCAATGGCAACTTATCAAGAGTTATTAGCTCAAAAAGAATCTTTAGAGAAACAAATCCTTGAAGCTAAAGCCCGTGAAAAAGCAGAAGGCGTTGCTAAGGCAAAAGCCATCATTGAACAATATAACTTGAGCGCCTCTGATATATTCAATCGCAAAGGTCCTGCAGGCTCACGTGGTGGTAAGGTTGCTGCTAAATACCGCAATCCAAACACAGGCGAAACCTGGACTGGCCGTGGCAAAGCGCCAAAATGGATCGAAGGTCAAAACCGCGCCCAATTTGCAATTTAATACCGATTACTCATGAAGTAATGCAGTAATAAATAGTAGTAAATAGCTCAATAATAAAAGGCCTGTTAATGAAGATTAACAGGCCTTTTATTCATACAAACTCATATTTTCTCCAGATCTTTTGATGTAGATCTTTTGCGATCAGAGCTTATATTCCAGCCTCTTCGCATTTCTGCACCAGGCAATCCAAAATCAAGGTTTCTATCTTGTGGGCATAAAGCAAATTAAGCTCGCCCTTGGCTAAAAGTAACTTATCTTTCTTATATCCCCTGATCATTGAATTGGTCAAAATCTTAGGTTCCTTATTGGGTGGATATTCTTTCACTTCTGGGGGAATCTTTGTCACTTGAGGGTGGAGCTTTAAGAACCCAGCCTCGACCAAAGTGGGGATATGTCTGGTATGCAGGTTTCTTTGCAAATAATGCAGTAAATGCACTTGCTCAACCGGGCTGATACGCCAATCCAAATAAATCACATCAGGTGATAGGGAAACCGCTTGCATCAAGGCTTCTAGGGTGTCATGGCATAAATGCAAATCGACTGAGGACTCCCAAGGCTCTACGAACTTTTTAAAGTCTTCGAACTGCTCTTCGCCCCGCAAAATACAGAGTAATAAGAACTGATTGCCACAGCGTTCGCGGATGCCCATTCTTCGGCGGGTCAGCAGTTGCTCTAATGAGGACATCAAAATACGGCGGTGACCACCTCGGGTTTTCCAAGCCAATAACTCGCCAGTCTCAACCATCTTTTGGACGGTACCTAGTGATACTTGAAGGTGCTTCGCGGTTTCGCGAGTACTCAAGAAATCTTTAGGATTTTCTTCTTTTTTAAGGTCCATCTAATACTTTCCTAATAAGTGATGAAAGGACCTGAAATCGTATATTTAATTTTTTTGCTACGTAATCAGACGATTCTGATTTGTTTGTAGGAAATTTCTTACAAAAAACTGTCATAACTGATCTATTTGATAAGGGGAAAGCCTCAAGGGATGAGTTAAACATTGGGTTTAAGGAGATTTTTATTAAAAAAGTCAGCCAAATCAGTTCTGGAAGTGTTAAGCTCTTAATTACGGAATTTTTCCGTGGTAGTTACAACTTGTACGCAATCCGCTAACCGGTCAAGCCGTGTCGCGGAAGGTTATAACCCACTACAAACTCGGGATACCCGATGAAAGGTGAGCAATATGATGCAGTCCTACAGAGGTAGTTCTTATCTCTTTGGCGGTAACGCGCCCTACGTAGAAGAACTCTACGAAGCCTATCTTCAAAACCCAGCTTCTGTCTCAGACTATTGGCGTGAATATTTTGACAATGTTCAATTAGTGCCAGCTGTTGATGGTTCAACCAAACACGATGTACCTCATGCCCCAGTGGTCAACGCTTTTGCTGAGCGTGCCAAGCAAGGTCCAATCCGTGTTATCAATGACTCTGCCGATTCAGAACTAGGTCGCAAACGCGTTGCTGTACAACAGCTCATTGCTGCTCACCGAAACGTTGGTAACCGTTGGGCCGATTTAGACCCACTCAAGCGCACTGAGCGCCCAAATATTCCAGAGCTTGATCCTGCCTTCTACGGTTTGGGTGATGCCGACATGGATATCGTATTCAATACCAGCAACACATTCTTTGGCAAAGACAACATGACTTTGCGTGAGTTGTTGCAAAACTTGCGCCAAACATACTCAGGCACCATCGGTGCTGAGTTCATGTACATCACTGATCAAAAGATCAAGCGTTGGTGGCAAGAAAAATTAGAAGCTGCGAGATCAACTCCAAGCTTCTCACCAGAAAAGAAAAAACAAGTTCTTGAGCGCTTAACAGCTGCTGAAGGCTTAGAGCGTTACTTGCACACCAAGTATGTGGGTCAAAAGCGTTTCTCATTAGAAGGTGGTGAAAGTTTCATTGCTTCGATGGATGAAGTGCTTAAAGTAGCGGGTCTGGCTGGCGTTCAAGAGATCGTGATTGGTATGGCTCACCGTGGTCGTTTGAACGTGTTGGTGAACACATTAGGTAAGATGCCTAAAGACTTGTTCGCTGAATTCGATCACACAGCCCCAGAAGATTTACCTGCTGGTGACGTTAAGTATCACCAAGGTTTCTCAAGCGATGTGACAACTCCTGGCGGTCCTGTGCATTTGTCATTGGCGTTCAACCCATCTCACCTAGAGATCGTGAACCCAGTGGTTGAAGGTTCAGTGCGTGCGCGTATGGACCGTCGTGGCGACACAACAGGTGATCAAGTGATGCCAATCTTGGTTCACGGTGATGCAGCGATTGCTGGTCAAGGTGTGGTTCAAGAAACATTGGCGATGGCTGAGGTTCGTGGTTACTACACTGGTGGCACGATTCACATCGTGATCAATAACCAAATTGGTTTCACGACATCAGACCCACGTGACTTGCGTTCGACTCTTTACTGTACAGACATCCTCAAAACAATCGAGGCACCTGTGTTGCATGTGAACGGTGATGATCCTGAAGCAGTGGTGTTCGCTACTCAGTTGGCTGTTGAATATCGCAACACTTTCAAGAAAGACGTGGCGATCGACATTATCTGTTTCCGTAAATTAGGTCACAACGAGCAAGACACTCCAGCCTTGACTCAGCCTTTGATGTACAAAAAGATTGCACAACATCCTGGTACTCGCAAGTTATACGCCGACAAGCTTGAAGCTCAAGGCGTATTGCAAGCAGGTGGCGGTGATGAAATGGTCAAAGCCTACCGCTCTGCGATGGACGCCGGTAAGCACACTGTTGATCCAGTGATCTCTAATTTCAAAGGTAAGCATGCCGTTGATTGGTCTCCATTCTTGAATAAGAAATGGACTGACTCAGCGGATACAGCGATTCCTTTGGCTGAGTGGAAGCGCTTGGCAGAACGTATTACAAAAGTGCCAGAAGGCTTTAAGCCACACAATCTCGTTGAAAACGTATTGAACAATCGTGCGGCCATGGGCCGTGGTGAAGTCAACGTTGACTGGGGTATGGGTGAGCACATGGCGTTTGCTTCATTGGTGGCGAGCGGTTACCCGATTCGTTTATCAGGTGAAGACTCAGGTCGTGGCACATTCACACACCGTCACGCAGTGATCCATGATCAAAATCGCGAAAAGTGGGACATTGGTACATACGTTCCTCTAGAAAACGTTGCAGACGGTCAAGCTCATTTCACAGTGATCGACTCGATCCTTTCAGAAGAAGCAGTTCTTGGTTTTGAATATGGTTACGCCGCTGCTGAACCAAACACTTTGACTATTTGGGAAGCCCAGTTCGGTGACTTCGTGAACGGTGCGCAAGTGGTGATCGACCAGTTCATCGCCTCTGGCGAAGTGAAGTGGGGTCGTGCGAATGGTCTAGTGCTCATGTTGCCTCACGGCTATGAAGGTCAGGGTCCTGAGCACTCATCAGCACGTCCTGAGCGCTTCATGCAATTGTGTGCTGACATGAACATGCAAGTTGTTCAGCCAACCACTGCCTCACAAATTTTCCATTTGTTGCGTCGTCAGATGATCCGTCAGTTCCGTAAGCCGTTGATCATCATGACTCCAAAATCTTTGTTGAGAAATAAAGATGCCACATCACCAGTTTCAGAATTCACCAAAGGCGAATTCAAAACAGTGATCGGTGAATTGGATGACAGCATTGATGCTAAGAAAGTAACCCGTGTGGTTGCTTGCTCAGGTAAGGTTTATTACGACTTGGTAAAAGCTCGTGAAGCCAAGAAACAAAATGATGTGGCATTAATTCGTGTTGAACAGTTGTACCCGTTCCCACACAAAGCATTTGCTGCAGAAATGAAGAAATATCCAAAAGCCACAGAAATTGTTTGGTGTCAGGACGAGCCACAAAATCAGGGCGCATGGTTCTTCATTCAACACAACATTCACGAGAACATGACAGAGGGTCAAAAATTGGGTTACTCAGGTCGCCCAGCTTCAGCCTCTCCGGCTTGTGGTTACGCTCACTTGCACCAAGATCAACAAAAATCTTTGGTTGAAGGCGCGTTTGCCAAACTCAAAGGTTTTGTACTCACCAAATAATCAGTTAATAACACTAACAAATACTCTATAGAAAATAAGGGAAAAAGAACATGGCTATCGTAGACGTCAAAGTTCCACAATTATCAGAATCAGTTGCAGAAGCAACAATGTTGACTTGGAAGAAAAAAGCCGGTGAAGCGGTTGCTCAAGATGAAATCTTGATCGAAATCGAAACCGACAAAGTGGTGCTTGAAGTACCAGCGCCTTCAGCTGGTGTATTGGCTGAAATCGTGGTGGGTGACGGCGGCACAGTGGTTTCTGACCAAGTGATTGCAAAAATTGACAGCGCTGCTAAAGCTGCTGCTGCACCAGCAGCGGCCGCTCCTGCTGCTGCTCCTGCCGCAGCTCCTGCTGCTGCGCCAGCAGCCGCTGCATCAGCCAGTGCTAAAGCAATGCCTTCAGCTGCTAAGTTGATGGCAGAAAACAATCTATCGGCTGCTCAAGTGGGTGGTTCAGGTAAAGATGGTCGTGTGACCAAAGGTGATGTTCTTGCAACATTGTCTGGCACAGCTCCAGTTGCTAAAGCAGCTGCTGCACCAGCAGCACCGCAAGTGAATATCGGTAATCGCCCAGAAGAGCGCGTACCAATGAGCCGTTTGCGTGCTCGTATTGCTGAGCGTTTATTGCAATCTCAGCAAACCAATGCCATTTTGACCACGTTCAACGAAGTGAACATGGCTCCAGTGATGGGCATGCGCGGTAAATACAAAGACCAGTTTGAAAAAGAGCATGGCGTTAAGTTAGGTTTCATGTCTTTCTTCGTTAAAGCTGCAGTGCATGCTTTGAAGAAGTATCCGATTCTCAATGCCTCAGTGGATGGTAACGACATCGTTTATCACGGTTACTTTGACATTGGTATCGCCGTTGGTTCACCACGTGGTCTAGTGGTACCTATTCTGCGCGATGCTGATCAAATGAGCTTGGCTGATATTGAAAAGAAAATTGCTGAATTTGGCGTTAAAGCACGCGATGGCAAATTAACACTTGATGACTTGTCGGGCGGTACTTTCTCAATCTCTAACGGCGGTATCTTCGGTTCAATGTTGTCTACACCGATCATCAACCCACCGCAGTCAGCTATTTTGGGTATCCACGCTACTAAAGACCGCGCTGTTGTTGAAAATGGTCAAGTGGTGGTGCGTCCAATCAACTATTTGGCGATGTCTTACGACCACCGCATCATTGACGGTCGTGAAGCTGTATTAGGTTTGGTTGCAATGAAAGAAGCGTTGGAAGATCCAGCACGTCTTTTGTTAGACCTTTAATTAAATAATTAATTTAAGCCTTAAATCCATACAGTCAAAGACAAAGAGAAATAGGAAAAAATTATGAGTCAAAATTTTGACGTAGTTGTCATTGGTGGTGGCCCTGGTGGTTACATCGCTGCGATTCGTGCCGCTCAATTGGGTTTCAAAGTAGCGTGTGCCGAAAGCAATCCATATGACGATCCAAAAGGTGAGCCGCGTTTGGGCGGTACTTGCTTGAACGTTGGTTGTATTCCATCAAAAGCATTGTTGGCCAGCTCTGAAGAATTTGAGAACATCGCTCATCACATTGGTGATCACGGTATCAGTGTTAAAGATGCCAGCATCGATGTGAAGAAGATGATTGCTCGCAAAGACGACATCGTTGGCAAGATGACAGGTGGCATTCAGTTCTTGTTCCGCAAAAACAAAATCACTTTGTTAAGAGGCCATGCTTCATTTGCAGGCAAGGGCGCTGATGGTTACCAGATCAAGGTGGACGGTAAAGACGCTGGCACAGTAACTGCTAAAAACGTCATCATCGCTACAGGTTCTAAAGCCCGTCATTTGCCAGGTATGCCTGTTGATAACGAATTGATTTGCGATAACGAAGGCGCACTCAAGTTTGGCGCCACTCCTAAGAAATTAGGCGTGATTGGTGCTGGCGTGATTGGTCTTGAGTTGGGTTCTGTTTGGCGTCGTTTAGGTGCTGAAGTCACAATCCTTGAAGCTTTACCAAGCTTCTTGGGTGCTTGTGATGAAGGCGTTGCCAAAGAAGCTCACAAACTATTCACCAAGCAAGGCTTGAACATCAATTTGGGCGTGAAGATTGGTGAAGTGAAAGCATCTAAAAAAGGTGTGTCAGTGGCTTACACAGACAGCACTGGTGCAGCTCAAAAATTAGAATGTGATCGTTTGATCGTGTCAGTGGGTCGTGTACCAAACACTGAAGGTTTGAACTTAGAAGCCATCGGCTTAAAAGTGGATGAGCGTGGTTTCATTCCAATCGACAACCACACATGTGCCACTTCAGCTCCTGGCGTATACGCTGTGGGTGACGTGGTACGTGGTCCGATGTTGGCACACAAAGCTGAAGACGAAGGTGTCTTGGTGGCTGAAGTGATCGCTGGTCAAAAACCACACATTGATTACAACTGCATTCCTTGGGTGATCTACACATCTCCTGAGATTGCTTGGGTTGGTAAAACTGAACAGCAATTAAAAGCCGAAGGCCGTGCTTATAAGCCAGGTCAGTTCCCGTTTGCGGCCAACGGTCGTGCCTTGGGTATGGGCTCTGCTGATGGTTTCGTGAAAGTATTGGCTGATGCTCAGACTGATGAGATCCTTGGTGTTCACATCGTTGGTTCAGCAGCCTCAGACTTGATCGCTGAAGCCGCTGTGGCGATGGAATTCAAAGCAGCCGCTGAAGACATCGGCCGTGTTTGTCATCCACACCCAAGCTTGTCAGAAGTTGTGAGAGAAGCCGCTTTGGCAACTGACAAACGTGCATTGAACATGTAATGCGTGTGATGTTGCTTTTTCAAGAGTGACAAATTGGGGGTCGATAAACAGAAGTTTTGCGATCCCCAAATTCTTTTAAAAATGGACCAATGAAAGTCATTGATTTTTACCAACAAGAACTGATTAAACGCGGTTACGGTAGCGATCCAGCTCAACAGGCTGCGATTGATCGCTTGCAAATCAGTCAGGATGAATGGCAAGCCTATAAGGATGTAAGAGGTGGCCCCATTGCTAAATTGGTGCGCTTTCCGGATTTGCCAAAAGGTGTTTATCTGTGGGGTGGTGTTGGTCGAGGTAAGTCATTTCTGATGGATTGTTTTTATGAAGTTTGCCCATTAGAAAAACTCACCCGCTTACATTTTCATGAGTTCATGCGTGAGGTTCATCGAGAACTTCAAGATCTCAGAGGTCAAGCAGACCCTTTGGATGCTCTGGGTAAAAAAATTGCAAAGAAATATCGATTAATTTGTTTTGATGAATTTCACATCAGCGATGTGGCTGATGCGATGATTTTGTACAAGCTACTCGATTCTTTATTTAAGAATCGAGTGCAATTCATCATGACCTCCAACTACCGTCCAGATTTACTTTACCCAGATGGCTTGCAACGCGAACGCCTTTTACCTGCGATTGCTTTGCTTCAAGAAAAGTTGGACATCATCAATGTCGATGCGGGAGTTGACTACCGCCGAAAAGCCATGGAGCAGGTCCAAGCCTACTACACGCCTTTGGGCCCTGAAACAGCCAAAATCATGGATGGTGTTTTCAATAAAATTGCTGAGGCGCATGACGAAGAAAATGCCACTTTGTTCATTGAATCAAGAGAAATCAACGCAGTCCGACGAGCTGGTGGCGTTGCTTGGTTTAACTTTAAAACTTTGTGTGGTGGCCCAAGGTCACAAAATGATTATTTAGAGATTTCAAATCTTTTTCACACGGTGCTTTTATCGGATGTGCCACACATGCCCCCCAGAATGTCCAGTGAGGCCAGACGCTTTACCTGGTTGATCGATGTCTTTTATGACCACAAGGTCAAGCTCATCATTTCTGCTGAGGTCGCTCCGGAATTACTCTACACCGAAGGCCAAATGGCTGGAGAATTCCATAGAACTGTTTCACGAATTGTTGAGATGCAATCCAAGGAATACCTTGAGGCGCCTAGGCGCATCGTTGATACCAGCCTGACTTAGGTCTGACTTAGTTGATCTTTAATCTCAAAGCATTACAGCCAATAGGCAAGTAAAATAGGGATATGCACACACTCAATGCCGATTTGCATTGCCACTCCGTTGTTTCTGATGGGACTTTGACCCCGGAAGCTCTGGCTTGTCGTGCTCATGCCAATGGTGTGCAGGTATGGTCTTTGACCGATCACGATGAAGTAGGTGGTCAGGAGCGCGCCAAAAAGGCCGCTGAAGATCTGGGCATGAAGTACATCTCTGGTGTTGAAATTTCAGTGACCTGGTCTTCTCAAACAGTTCACATTGTTGGTTTAGGGATTGACTACACCAACGCCGCTTTGATTGAAGGTCTGTATCAGACCAGAAATGGTCGCTCCAATCGAGCCAAAGCGATTTCTGCGCAACTCGACCAAATCGGCATTAAAAATGCCTACGAGGGTGCTTTGCAATTTGTGGGCAACCCTGAACTGATTTCCAGAACGCATTTCGCACGATTCTTGGTCGATTCTGGTGTTTGTAAAGACACCAATGAAGTATTTGCCAATTATTTAATAGAAGGTAAACCTGGGTATGTGGGCCATGAATGGGCCAATTTAACGGATGCTGTCACTTGGATCACCCAAGCGGGCGGCATTGCTGTGATAGCCCATCCAGGGCGCTACAACTACACCAGCCTGCAGTTAAGCGAGCTTTATGCAGAATTCAAGGATCTGGGTGGCCGGGGTATTGAAGTGGTCACCGGCAGCCATACCAAGGACGAGTACAAAACATTTGCTAAAGTAGCACTACAGCATGGTTTTTTGGCTTCCAGAGGGTCTGATTTTCATAGTCCCACTGAGAGCCATGTAGATTTGGGCACCTTGCCAGATCTGCCATCACAATTACAACCTGTTTGGTTGGAGTTTCAATAAGAGATATATGTTTTCTGAACGAGTTTTATCAGGTATGCGCCCAACCGGCGCTCTGCACTTAGGTCACTATCATGGTGTTCTTAAAAATTGGTTAAAGCTTCAAGCTGAATACCCATGCTATTTCTTTGTGGCTGATTGGCATGCTTTGACCACGCACTATGAAACACCTGATGTGATTGAAAAATCCGTTTGGGACATGGTCATCGATTGGTTGGCTGCTGGTGTTGATCCAACTCAAGCCACCTTATTCATTCAGAGCAAAGTGCCAGAGCACGCAGAACTATTCCTCTTGCTATCCATGGGCACACCTTTGGGTTGGTTAGAACGCGTGCCAACCTACAAAGATCAAATTGAAAAGCTCAAAGAAAAAGATCTTCAGACTTATGGTTTCTTGGGTTACCCATTGCTACAAGCTGCAGACATCTTGATCTACCGCGCACAACACGTGCCAGTCGGTGAAGACCAAGTGCCTCACGTAGAAATGACCCGTGAAGTGGCACGTCGTTTTAATCACTTGTATGGTCGTGAGCCAGGCTTTGAAGAGAAGGCTTTGGAAGCGGCTAAAAAATTAGGCAGTAAGCGCACCAAGTTATACCTTGAGCTCAGAACAGAGTATCAAGAAAAAGGTCATGAGGAAGCTCTAGAGCAAGCTCGTGCAGTCTTGGCTGATGCACAAAGTTTATCGATGGGTGACCGTGAGCGTTTGTTCGGTTACTTAGAAGGCTCAAGAAAAATCATTTTGGCTGAGCCACAAGCTCTTTTGACGCAAGAGTCGCGCATGCCTGGTTTGGATGGTCAAAAAATGTCCAAGTCTTATGGCAACACGATTGCTCTGCGCGAAGACGCTGCATCGGTTGAGAAAAAAATCAAAACCATGCCAACTGATCCAGCCCGTATCCGTAAAACCGATGTGGGTGATCCAGCGCGTTGCCCAGTGTGGCAATTGCATGCGGTTTATTCCAGTGAAGAAACCAAAGCTTGGGCAGAAAAAGGTTGTAAGAGTGCTGGCATTGGTTGCTTGGAATGCAAACAACCTGTGATTGATGCGATTCTCAAAGAGCAACAGCCGATGATGGAACGTGCCCAAACTTATTTGGACGATCCAAGTCTATTGCGTGCCATCATCGCTGATGGCTGCGATAAAGCTCGCAAGTCTGCTCAAGAAACGATGCGCGATGTGCGCGAGGCCATGGGACTTGATTACAGTTAAGTCGCACCAAGAGTTGAGTGTCCCAGCTTCTGACTGGGTACAAACCCACGCTTCGAAAATCAAAGCCGGTGGACGTGTCTTGGACTACGCCTGCGGCAGTGGTCGTCATGTGGTTTGGTTGGCCAAGCAAGGTTTTCAGGTGATGGCGATTGACCGTGATTTGGCCTCTTTGCAGCAAATCAAAAGCAGCCACCCTGATCTGGCCATTCAAACAGAAGCCATTGATTTGGAAACCGATGCCTGGTCTCTAAGCCATTTAGGCCAATTTGACGCAGTGATTGTGACCAATTACCTTTACCGTCCTTTTTTGCAAAAATTGCCTAATTTATTGAATTCTCAAGGGGTTTTGATCTATGAAACCTTTGCCATTGGCAATGAAGCCTTTGGCAAACCCAGCAATCCTGACTTTTTATTAACCCCCAATGAACTGCTCGGCTTTGCCTCAAATATGAGGATTTTGGCCTATGAGGACCTCACGGTCACTCAGCCTAAACCCGCTTGTGTGCAAAGAGTCTGCGCTGTTCCGCTACAATCAAAAACATGACTAAATTAGCTAAAAATATCTCAGGAAGTTTGGTGGCCATTGTCACGCCCATGCATGCCGACGGCAGTCTAGATTTGCCTGGTTTGCGCCAGTTGATCGATTGGCACATTGAGCAGGGCACCGATGGCATCGTAATCGTTGGTACGACTGGTGAGTCTCCAACTGTTTCAGTTGAAGAGCACTGTGAACTGATCAAAGTAACTGTTGAACATACTGCTAAACGCATTCCAATCATTGCAGGTACTGGTGGTAATTCAACCAGCGAAGCGATTGAGCTCACAGAGTACGCAAAAAAAGTTGGTGCCGATGCCAGTTTGCAAGTCGTGCCTTATTACAACAAGCCAACGCAAGAAGGCATGTATCAGCACTTCAAAACAATCGCTGAAAAAGTGGATCTGCCAGTTATTTTGTACAACGTGCCAGGTCGCACGGTGGCAGATATGGCAACAGAGACCACGATTCGTTTGGCCAAAGTGCCAGGCATTGTTGGTATCAAAGATGCGACGGGCAATCTTGATCGCGGCATTCAGTTGATCGCTGGTTTAGAAGAAGCAGGTTGCAAAGATTTCGCGGTTTACTCTGGTGATGATCCAACAGCCTTGTTATTGATGATGATGGGTGGTCGCGGCAATATTTCTGTGACAGCCAACGTAGCACCTAAATTGATGCATGAATTGTGTGTGGCTGCCATGGCTGGTGATGTGGCACGTGCCAAAGAAATCCAATTCAAATTACTACCGGTTCATAAAGCTATGTTTGTAGAAGCCAACCCAATTCCAGTGAAGTGGGCATTGACAGCTATGGGCAAAATGAAGCCAGGTATTCGTCTACCACTCACCACCTTGGTTGATGGTGCTCAAGAACAAGTCAAGCAAGCGCTGATAGGCGCCGGCTTAATGTCTAAATAAACGTTCGATAACTTAGGAAAACTTATGCGTCGCATATCAATTAAATCAAGCGTGTTACTGATGTCAGTTTTAGCAACTGGCGTCTTGACCTCTGCTTGCACCAGCACTTTTTCTGGTGACACCATTGATTACAAATCTGCTGGCGAAAAGAAGGGTCCTAACTTGGCTTTCCCGCCTGACATGACAGCCATGGGTGGCGACAAGCGTTACGTGGTGCCTGATGGCGGCGCAACACTATCTGGTTACAGCACAGCTGTTAAAAACAAACCAACTGGCAAAGAAGCTGTATTGCCAGCAGTGTCTGGCATGAAGATCGAACGTGAAGGCAATCGTCGTTGGTTGGTGGTTTCAAAGCCAGCCAAAGATTTGTATCCAAGCGTGCGTGAGTTCTGGCAAGAGACAGGATTCATTCTCTTAACTGACTCACCAGAAACCGGCATCATGGAAACTGACTGGGCAGAAAACCGCGCCAAGATTCCTCAAGACATCATTCGTCGCACACTTGGTAAAGTTTTAGATTCTCTTTACTCAACTGGTGAGCGTGACAAGTTCCGTACTCGTTTAGAAGTCAACAGCAAAGGTGAGACTGAGATTTACATCACTCACCGTGGTGCTACTGAAGAGTTAACTGGTAACGATAAGACTCAAACGATGTGGACCAATCGTCCGAATGATCCGGAGCTTGAAGCTGAGTTCTTGGCTCGCTTGATGCAACGCTTGGGTTATACAGAAGACGCTGCTCGTGCATCAGTGGGTAAAAAATCAACAACTGCTGCCAATGCACCATCTCGCTTGAAGAAAGACAAGCAACCACGCCTTGAGTTCGCTAGCAACTTTGATCGTGCTTGGAGAGAAGTGGGTGTAGGTTTAGATCGCTCTAACTTCACAGTTGAAGACCGCGATAGAAGCAAAGGTATTTACTACGTGCGTTTTGTGAACACCAATGACTTGTCACCAGAGACCAACAAGAACTTTTTCAGTAATCTATTTAGCAAGAAGAGTGCTGATGAGTTGAAAAAAGCCAAACGTTACCGTGTGCAGGTTAAAGATGTTGCTGGTAATGTCACTGTGACAGTGCAAGATGAAAAAGGTGCGAACGAACTAGGTGAAACAGCCGTTCAAATCTTGACACTCTTGGATCAGCAAATCGGTCGCTGATCAGAAGTTAAAAACAGCAGGCAAAAAAAAGACCACCCGAGGGTGGTCTTTTTACTTCTAAAGAAGAATTACTTCTTAGCAGGTGCTGGAGCAGCAGCAGGAGCAGCTGGAGCAGCAGCAGGAGCTGCAGCAGGAGCAGCTTCAGCAGGAGCTGGAGCAGCAGCAGGAGCTACAGGAGCTGGAGCTTCTTTTTTGCCGCAAGCAGCCAAAGAAATTGCCAACAAAGAAGCGATTAATAGTGATTTTTTCATTTTGTTTTCCTTAAAAGATTAGCTAATCATCTAACGGTGATTTAGACCGGGTGCCTTCATTATTAAAACTAATGCACCGAAGATGATTATAAATAAAAATGCGCAAAATACTAGTGATTACCCTAATCTAGGGTCAATTAATATCCAAGCAGAGCTGTAGGCTTCAAACCAAGGACTATCAGCATCCTTGATCAATTTCACTAACTGTTGACACTTGGCTGGGCTCAACGATTGCTCTTGGGCTAATGCCAGCCAAAACTTCCAATCAGCCTCTTCAGAATCACTCAAACTTTCGCCATTGAGGTAGAAAAAGTCATGATCGTGCAGGGCTTTTGATTGAGGGGATAGCTTAAGTCCTTGTTGCGCAATCGTTTTTTTAAATGCATGCAAATCCAACTGACTGCGAGGAGCTTCAAAGACCGTTTGAGGCTTGGGTTCGCTCAGAATGCTAGCAAGCGTACAAGAGATGTCACTGTCGCTCCAACGTAAGCCGTTTAAGTGCTTAGATACAGCTGCAACCAAGTCCTTGGGAACTGCATTGCTATCAAGAGTGGCAGATTGCTTAGGATCGGTATAGAGTTGGCATAGCTTTGGATCATTCTCTAGGGCCTCGGTGGTGCGCCAAAGTATTTCACTGATCAACTCTTTATAAGTTGGCGCTCTGAAGCCAATCGACCAAGTCTGGCAACCAGCATCCAATGCCAATCCATCATGAGCGATGTTGGGTGGTAAATACAGCATATCGCCAGGTTCTAAAACCCAATCTTGAGTCGGTTCAAAGTGCTTCAATATTTTGAGAGGCAAACCTTCTTTTAAACGCAGATCCTTTTGCCCAGAAATCTTCCAATGACGATGACCAGCCATTTGTAACAAAAACACATCATATGAATCCACGTGCGGACCGACACCACCATGTTTGCCAGCGATGCTGATCATCAAGTCGTCTAAGCGTGCCTCAGGAATGAAACGAAACCAAGACATCACTCTTTCAGCGATTGGGTGGTGTGTATTGACACCTTGCACCAACAAAGTCCAAGCATCCTTCTTCAAGGATGGAATGTCTTTTGGTTTGAAGGGGCCTTTTTTGAGTGACCAAGGTTTACTCTGAATCAAGCGAGATTCCACAGCCTTTTGTTTAGCAAGGGCACTCAAATCTTCAATTGAGATTGGGCTCTCAAGTTCCAGGCCAGACTCTCTTGCGAGCTGAAATGCTGGAATGGCACCACGCACGAGGAGGGGCTTCTTTTGCCAATACTCTTGCATGAAGGTCACAGGACTCATGCCACCCAATAGAGCCCAAGGCTCTTGTATTGGGAGGGGTTTGGGAGCCTTTGGGGCTTTATAAAGGGCTTTGTGGCCGGTTTTGGATTTAGTTGTCATAGGAAGATTATGACCTGCTTGGGTGGACTCACGTAAAATACATATTATGAAAGTACAAAAGAATACTATTGTTTCACTCAAATACCGTTTGACTGATGCTCAGGATAATTTGATCGAAGAATCAGCTGGCCCCATGATTTATCTCCATGGTGGCTATGACGGCACCTTTCCAAAAATAGAAGAAGCCGTGGATGGCCACGATGTTGGTTACGAGACCACGATTCAGTTGGAACCCGCTGATGCTTTTGGCGATTATGACCCTGAGTTGCTCAAAATTGAACCACGCTCAAGATTTCCTGAGCCTTTAGAAGTCGGCATGCAATTCGAAGGCCTCTTGGATGATGATCAAACACCTGTTGAAGAAGAGGATGACGAAGATCCATTGATCTACACGGTTACCGATTTAGCAGAAGACAAAGTGGTTTTGGATGGCAATCATCCTTTGGCTGGCTTGGCACTGAAGTTCTGGTTAGTGGTTTCAGATGTGCGTGAAGCCACTGAAGAAGAGCTAGAAGATGGCCACCCACAAGGAGCCTTTGGTCTTGATGTGGATGATGAATCAGACATGGACATTGACGAAGAGCCACCTGCAGCACCTGTGGTTCAGCGCCCAACGCTTCACTGATTATTTAGCTAGATCTTTTTAAGCTGTACAACAGATCAAGAGCTTCTTTAGGGCTGAGGTTGTCCGGTTGAATCTCATTCAACTGTTGTAGGACAGCCAAAGCCTTTTCTATTTCTTCGGTAGTTTCTTCATTCTCAAGTGTTGCATTGCCAGCACCTGAAAAATCTTGGCTGAACAAATCAACTTGCGCACTCTCTTGATTGGCATGTTCTTCTAGGCGACGCAAATGTTGACGAGCGTCTTTGATCACCGCTTGTGGAACACCCGCTAGCTGAGCCACTTGCAAACCATAACTTTGATTGGCATGACCTTCTTTGACGGTGTGTAAAAACACAATGCCTTGGCCCTTTTCAACGGCACTCAAATGAACATTGGCGCACTGCGGATACTTGCTTGGCAAAGAAGCTAACTCTAAATAGTGCGTGGCAAATAAAGACCATGAACGATTCTTCGTGAGCAAATGTTGTGCGATCGCCCAAGCCAATGCCAAACCGTCAAAAGTGGAAGTGCCTCGTCCAATCTCATCCATCAACACCAAAGAGTGTTCGGTAGAGCGATGCAAAATAGCTGCGGCTTCAGTCATCTCAACCATGAAGGTTGAACGACCGCTGGCCAAATCATCGGCTGCGCCAATGCGTGTGAAGATTTGATCAATGGCTCCAATGCGTGCATGTTTGGCCGGAACGTAAGAACCCACGTAGGCCAATAAAACAATCAATGCTATTTGTCGCATATAGGTTGACTTACCACCCATATTCGGACCAGTGATTAATAGCATGCGTCTGGTTTGATCAAAGCGCACATCGTTCGGTGAAAAAGATTCTGAACGTTTAGCCAGTTGAGCTTCGACCACTGGGTGGCGACCCTCTTCAATATCAATGCCAGCATCTTTACTGAACTCTGGGCGTGACCAACCCAAGGTTTGAGCACGTTCGCCAAGTGTGGCTAGAACATCGACTTGTGCCAATGCCAAGCCCATTGATTGGCAGGCTTGCACATGAGCCTGTAATTGCACCAACAACTCTTCGTAGAGTTGTTTCTCTAAAGCAAAGCTGCGCTCTTTAGCAGATAAAGCTTTGTCTTCAAAAGCCTTGAGCTCAGGCGTGATGTAACGCTCAGCATTTTTTAAGGTTTGGCGACGACGATAGTCTTCAGGTACTTTGTCTGTTTGACCGTTGGTCACTTCAATAAAAAATCCGTGCACTTTATTGAACTCAACCCGCAAATTGGCAATTCCAGTTCTTTCTCGTTCGCGAGTTTCTAAATCCAATAAAAATGCGCCACAGTCATCACTCAAGCGACGCAGTTCATCTAACTCAGCGTTATAACCATCAGCGATCACGCCACCTTCTCTGATCACCACCGATGGTTCTGCTGCAATGGCGGCTTGCAACAAAGCCAAGACAGGAGGAGGGGATGCCAAGGTCTTCGCCAAAGAAGCCAGCAAAGAACCTGACTGATTTGCTTGAGCCAAACCATCCAAAGTCTTGGCGAGTTGAGGAAGGTTTGCCAATGTGTCTCGCAAACTGCTCAAATCCCGTGGGCGAGCACTGCCCAAGGCCAATCGTGTGCTGATGCGTTCAATGTCAGCCACGCTTCTTAAATTTTGCCGCAATTCATCTAAAACAAAGGCATGCTCAATCAATGTGCCAACCGCTACGTGACGCTCACCAATCACGGCTTGATCACGCAATGGGTGATGCAAAGTATGTCGCAATAAACGACTGCCCATGGCACTAGAGCAAGTGTCTAATAAAGATAATAGGGTGGGCTCTGTTTCACCGCGCAGCGTTTCAGTTATTTCTAAATTGCGGCGAGTAGCGGCATCAATACCAATGTAGTTTTGATCTTCTTCTAATTGGCATTGCAAGATATGAGGCAACTTGCCCTGCCAACCCAAACCTTGCGTATTCGCACCATAGGCCAAGACGGCAGCGACTGCCGTGAGTGTTGGGCTAAATTTTTCTGCGTCATCAATGCCCAAGCTTTGCAAACTGCTCATATTGAAAAGCTCTAACAGGCGACGCTGTCCTTCATCGGCTGACCACACCCAATCAGGAATAGTGTGACCGGATAAATGAACCTCTGATGCGCTAGATGCTTGCAGTGCTTCTTTGATAGAACTCTCTGTGCCTAAAGGGCACAACAATTCTGCAGCACGTATGCGATAAATGTAATGGGCTAATTCATGAGGGGCGCATTGCGTGAAACGCAATTGACCGCTGGTAATCGTGAGCCATGCCAAACCCCACATCTTTTTGCTTGGAACAATTGCCAACAATGGTGCATCTTCCAAATCACTCATCAATGCTGAATCTGTCACAGTGCCTGGTGTGATCACGCGCATCACGCGGCGTTCAACAGGACCTTTGGATGTTGCAGGATCGCCCACTTGCTCGGCGATCGCCACAGACTCACCGGCTTTGACAATCTTGGCTAAATATTGTTCGGCAGCATGGTAGGGGATGCCTGCCATTTTGATCGGTCTACCAGATGATTGACCGCGTTGGGTCAGAGTGATGTCTAGAAGGCGTGCTGCTTTTTCAGCATCTTCAAAGAAGAGCTCATAAAAATCGCCCATCCGAAAAAATACCAAGGAGTGAGGGTGCTCAGCTTTGATGCGCAGAAATTGCTGCATCGCTGGCGTATGCGTTGCCAACTCCTGGGTATTCATTAACTGCTGAGATCTTCTGGTGTGATGCCGTAGGCAGTGAATGAGTGTTGTGACTCAGTGGTTTCAAGAATGCGCGCTGGAATACCTACTGCTGTAGCACCTGCAGGGACGGCCTTGAGGACCACCGCATTAGAACCAATGCGAGCACCTGCGCCCACCACAAAACCACCCAATACTTTTGCGCCAGCACTCACCACCACGCCAGCCTCTAGGGTTGGGTGACGCTTGGTACCCTTGTACAAAGAAGTACCGCCCAGTGTGACACCTTGATAAATCGTGCAATCATCACCGATCACGGTGGTCTCGCCGATCACAACACCTAAACCGTGATCAATGAAAACACGCTTACCCACGACCACAGCAGGGTGGATTTCAATGCCAGTGATGAAACGAGCTGTATGAGAAACGATTCTGGCCAATAACTTCAGACCAATGCTCCATAAGAAATGAGCAATTCGATGTAGCCAAATGGCGTGTAAGCCAGGGTAGCAAAGGATCACCTCCAGACGTGTGCGCGCGGCAGGGTCTCGGGAAATGATGGAGTCAATGTGATCGAATAAAGGCATTACTTGATTTTACCGCTTTGGAGCATTTGTTTCGCGATACCGCGTAAAAGGTCAATTTCTTCTTTTTGAAGAGCCGCTCTGGCAAAGAGACTTTGTAGTCTGGGCATGAGTTTTTTAGGGTTCTCTGGATCCAGATAGCCAATGGCTTCTAGGCCTTGTTGCCAATGCTCGAGCATTGCTGCAATGGCGCTTGGGTCCGCCAATTCAGGGGTGCTGTTTGATGCCAGGTTCTCTGGGGGTATTGAATCAATCGCTAGTTCTTTCATCAAACCTTGACGCATGGAATAAGCCACGATCATCATCGCTTGAGCCAGGTTCAAAGAAGGGTAGCTTGGATTGGCATCAATCCACACCCGATGGGTGCAGTGCTTAAGATCTTCATTGTCTAAACCCGTGCGTTCTGTACCAAATACAAATGACACTGGTTTATTTGCCACAAGGGCTGAACTTGCCATTGATACTGCTTCAGGCAATGAAATGGCTGGTGGGCCGAATTCACGATCCCTGGCAGTGAGGCCAAAGACCAACTGACTATCCCCCAAAGCATCGAGCATGGACTCATGATTTTGAGCCGCTTCGAGCACATCAAAAGCCCCGCTGGACAAAGAAATGGCCTCAGCTTTTCTGGCCATGTACTCATAGGCAGGGTTCACCAAATGCAGGGCTGAAAAGCCCATGGTTTTAATCGCACGGGCTGCAGAGCCCACATTACCGGGGTGACTGGTGCGCATCATGACCCAACGAATTGGCCAGTTTTGGTTCAAAACTCCCAATTGCTCCTCATTTCGGGCTAAAATCTGTTTTCGCCGTTCAGCTTGATTGCTGGACATTGCTCTTCTCCAATTCGTTGTGTTACTTAAATACTATGCATCCCATGCTTAATGTGGCCATTAAGGCCGCGCGTCGCGCAGGAAATATTATCAACCGAGCATCGCTGAATAGCGAGCGTATTCAGGTTACCCGTAAGCAACACAATGATTTTGTCACTGAAATCGATCAGGCTGCTGAAGCTGCCATTATCGATACTTTGAAAGAAGCCTTCCCTGACCACAGTTTTTTGGGTGAAGAAACCGGCGAAACACTTTCTAGCAGTACCAATCAAACCTCCAACCATGTGTGGATCATCGATCCTTTGGATGGCACAACCAATTTCATTCATGGCTTCCCTCAATATGCTGTATCGATTGCTTTAGCAGTTGATGGCGTCTTGCAGCAAGCCGTGGTCTATGACCCGAACCGTGATGAGTTATTCACGGCCACTCGTGGTGCAGGTGCTTATGTGAACAACCGCCGTTTGCGTGTGGCTGGCAGATTAAAAATGTCAGAAGCACTTTTAGGCACGGGCTTCCCTTATCGTGAAGACCAAAACGTTGAAGAGTATTTAGAAATATTTGCCAAGATGACACGTCAGTGCGCTGGCTTGCGTCGTCCGGGCGCCGCATCTTTGGACTTGGCCTATGTGGCCGCTGGTCGCTTGGATGGATTCTTTGAATCAGGCTTAAAGCCATGGGACATGGCAGCAGGCATCTTGTTGATCACTGAATCTGGTGGCTTGGTTGGTAACTATGCAGGTGAAGAGGGTTACATGCAGTCAGGAGAAATCATGGCAGCGAACCCACGCATCTTCGGCCAATTGGTGACTGCTCTGCGCGAGCACTCAAAGCCTTAAGCTTAAGCAATAAACTTAAGACCGAACCAAATCCAAAACTTTGACACCATCAGAGGTAATGCTCAACGCATTACCTTTTGGTAACACTGTTTCAGGATGATCAAAATCCCAATCTGATAACACCCAGCGCTGCCATGACTGGCCGCCCAAAGATTCTTCATGATAGCCAGGACGATGGGTGTGTCCATGGATCACTCGTTGACAATTAGTCATCGCCACTAAGCTTGCAGTAGCAGTGATGGTCACATCGCCTTTGACCTGAATCACATCCGGCGTGAAACGTTGTGCACGGTGATAGTTGGCCGTGCTGTTGCTGCGCAAAGAACTGGCGATATTGACGCGCAAAGAGGTTGGCAACATCAAAAATAACTTTTGTACAAAAGCACTTCTCACCACTGAACGAAAGCGCTGATAACTCTTGTCAGCAGTACATAAAGCATCGCCGTGAGTGAGTAACCAGGTTTGCTCAGCAATTGTGACCACTTGTGGATCTCTTAAAACTTCCATGTCTGCTTTTTGAGCATAAGCATCACCGAGCAAGAAGTCTCGGTTGCCGTGCATGAAATAAACCTTGGTACCTTGTTGCTTCAGTGCTTTGATTTTTTGAGCGACTTCAAGGTGGAAGGGTGATCTTGCTTTGGCATCATCACCCACCCAAAACTCAAACAAATCTCCCAAAATAAACAAAGCTTCATGGGTGCGAGCCTCTTTTTCTAGAAATTCAAAAAACCTCTCTGCCGTTCTAGGCATCGATGGCGTTAAATGAAGATCAGAAATGAATAGAGCGCTCGCGTGCATGATCACTCTTCTAAGATAGTTGCTTTGGTGATCGTGACATCTTCCTTAGGCACATCTTGATGAAAGCCTGAGCTGCCAGTCTTCACTTGGCGAATCGCATCGACCACGTCCATGCCTTCAGTCACTTCACCAAACACGGCATAGCCCCAGCCTTGAGAAGTTGGTGCAGAGAAGTTCAAGAAGTCGTTATCCACCACGTTGATGAAAAACTGAGAACTTGCTGAATGAGGATCGCTCGTTCTGGCCATCGCCACGCTGCCGCGCTTGTTTGGTAAACCGTTATCAGCTTCGTTTTCAATCGTGGCTTTGGTTGGCTTTTGTTTCATGCCAGCAGACATGCCGCCGCCTTGAACCATGAAGTTAGCAATCACGCGATGAAAGATCGTGCCGTCGTAATGACCAGAGCGAACATAGTCTAAAAAGTTCTCAGTCGATTTAGGCGCTAATTCATCATTCAAAGTCAATGTGATGTTGCCCATGCTGGTGGTTAATTGCACTTTTGCCATGCTACGTCCTTCTCCATGTAATGAGGGATTGATTCCCGGAGTTTAAAAATAAAAAACTAAAAAATTGATTTGTAACTAACGATTGCTTGCTAATAATTACTTCAGAATATCTTCAGCCAGTTTCATCTTGCGGCGACTTTCAATCAGTCTGCGATCAAGTTGTACTGCTTTGCCATAAGACCTAGAAGCCAGGCGTGTGTAAACGTCGCCCAAGTTCTCTAAAGCGGTTGAAAAGCTGGGTTGAACCTTGAGTGCTAACTCTAAATATTCTTTGGCTTGATCAAGATCACCGCCTTGAGCTTCAAGTACGGCTAGATTGTTATACGGCTCAGGCAATTCTGGAAATTGTTGAGTGATTTCTAAAAGTGTCTTTTTAGCTAAAGCAATTTGACCCATTTCAATCTGAATTCTTGAACGCACAAAACGTAATTGCACATTGCGTGGGTTAACGCCCAATTCTTTGTCAATCGCCACAATCGCTTCTGGCAATTTTTTACTGGTGATCAGTTTGTAGATATCTTCGGGAATTGCATTTTTATTCTTTGGCTCAGGCACTCTTTGTAAAACGATGAAGGGTGTGGCCAAGGATGGTTGCATCTGCGCTGATTGCACAGCATTTGGATTATTTTCGAATGGAGACGGGTCTGCTTTAGCGGCGATATCTGAGCGGCTGACTTTGGGGGCTGTCAGGCTGGTCGGTGCAGGTGCTGTCTGAGCCATCACAGCTTGTGCTGACATAAAACAAAGAACCCCGAGGGCCACTTGCTGCAGGGAAGGACTTTTCTGGAAAAGCATTTTCATAAAACGGGCCCGGGATCGAAGGAATAGGGTGATTTTAAAGCAGATATGACAACGAATTAGCTATACTCATCAATCAGTCTAACAAATCGCCAGACCTCTAGGGTATTTCTAGAATATTGCCTCAATTAACACCTTAATGAAAGTGATTTCATTAAAATCACGACAGAACAAACGCCAAATCATCAAAAGAAATAAAAACAAATCTCAAGCTCTTATATGTTGCAAATTTTTAACACCCTGACGCGCCGTAAAGAAACATTCAAGCCCATTGAGCCAGGCAAAGTAAAGCTCTATGTTTGTGGCATGACTGTTTACGACTTTTGTCACATTGGTCATGCTCGGGTGATGGTGGTGTTTGACATGGTGCAACGTTGGTTAAGAGCCTCTGGCATGGAAGTGACCTATGTCAGAAACATCACAGACATTGATGACAAAATCATCAAGCGTGCGGTAGAGAATAAAGAGACCATCAAAGCCTTGACCGATCGCTTCATTATGGCGATGCATGAAGATGCCGATGCTTTGGGTATTGAGAGACCTACTCATGAGCCAAGAGCCACTGAGTATGTGCCACAGATGCAAAACATCATCACTCGCTTGATGGATAAGAACTACGCTTATCAAGCAGATGAGGGCGATGTGAATTACGCCGTTAGAAATTTTAAAAACTACGGTCAGCTATCAGGTAAGTCATTGGACGATCTAAGAGCTGGTGAGCGTGTGGCCGTGACCGGCGGCAAGCAAGATCCTTTGGACTTCGTTCTTTGGAAAACTGCCAAAGCCGATGAGCCAGCGGACACCAAGTGGGAATCTCCTTGGGGCGTTGGTCGACCAGGTTGGCACATTGAATGTTCAGCCATGAGCTGTGAACTCTTGGGCAAGCACTTTGACATCCACGGTGGTGGGGCAGACCTACAGTTCCCTCATCATGAAAACGAGATCGCCCAGAGCGAAGGTGCATTCTCGGACGAAACAGGCAAGCCGTTTGTGAACACTTGGATGCACAACGGCTTTGTGCGAGTCAATGAAGAAAAAATGTCTAAATCATTGGGCAACTTCTTCACCATTCGCGAAGTATTAAAAGTGTTTGACCCTGAAGTGGTGCGCTTCTTTATTTTGAAAGCCCATTACCGCAGTCCACTCAACTACAGTGATGCGCATCTAGAAGAAGCCAAGCAAGGTTTGACGCGTTTGTACAACGCCTTATCAACGGTTGAAGACATTCCAACGTATGGCAAGCCAAGTACTTGGAGAACTCGTTTTGCCCAGGTGATGAACGATGACTTCAACACCCCTGAAGCGATTGCCATCTTGTTTGAATTGGCTGGTGAAATCAATAAAGCAGAAGGTCCTGAGAAGTTAGAAGAAAGACGGGATCTTGCACGTGAACTTAAACAATTGGCAAAACTATTGGGATTGTTAGAAAGACCTGCCCAAGAGTTTTTACAAGCCGGTGGCGGATCGCAGAGTGCGGATAACGACACGGCAGCCATTGAAGCAGCGATTCAGGCACGAGCAGATGCCAAGCAGGGCAAAGACTTTGCCAAGGCAGACCAAATACGCCAAGACTTGTTGGCCCAAGGCATTGTTCTAGAAGACAAGCCGGGTGGTGTCACTCTTTGGAGGCGCGCTTAATGACTGCTGCCTCCTCCAAGGTAGCAGATCCTAAGGCACCAGCACTGAAAGCCCCAGACTATTGGGATCAGGCTTGCACTGAGTTGATGAAGCATGACCGCATCATGCGCAAACTCATCCCCAAATACCCCAAAGCAGAATTCTTGACCACCCGCGGTGACCCATTCCAAACTTTGGCCAGGGCCATTGTGGGGCAGCAGATTTCCGTTAAGGCGGCTCAATCGGTTTGGGAGCGCACCATTGCGCTGACCAAAAAATTCACTGCCAAAGCAGTTCTTAAGTTAGAGCCTTCTGCATTGAGAGCGGCTGGCTTATCCCAAAGAAAAGTCGAGTACATGCAAGACTTGGCCACCCATTTTGAAAATGGCGGCTTGAGTAGTGCGAAGTGGGATTTGTTGGATGACGACACCGTCATCGCAGAATTAACTGCGATTCGTGGCATTGGCCGTTGGACAGCAGAAATGTTCTTGATCTTCTATTTGATGAGGCCCAATGTCTTGCCTTTAGATGATATTGGTTTGATCAAAGGTATTTCTCTGGCTTATTTCAGCGGTGAACCTGTGTCACGCAATGAGGCCAAAGAGGTCGCTGCCAATTGGGCGCCTTGGCAAACAGTGGCCACTTGGTACATGTGGCGCAGTATTGACCCAATCCCAGTCGAGTATTGATTTAATGCAAGTCATTGATTTGTAATAAATATTCAGAAAATTAGGCATCTAAGCCGCAAGCTATTAGAATAGAGCCCATGAAAATCACTTTCCTTGAATTCGAGCAGCCAATCGCTGAACTCGAGCAAAAAATTGAAGAATTACGTTTTGTTCAAGATGAGTCTGCAGTCGATATTTCTGAAGAGATCGGCAAGCTTTCTGAAAAAAGCCAACTGCTCACAAAAGACCTCTATACACGTTTAACTCCATGGCAAGTGGCGCAAATTGCACGTCATCCGCAGCGCCCGTACACCATGGATTATGTGAACAACATCTTTACTGACTTCCATGAACTGCATGGCGACAGAAACTTTGCTGATGACCAATCGATCATTGGTGGATTAGCCAGATTCAACGGCATGCCTTGCATGGTGATCGGACATCAAAAGGGTCGTGACACCAAAGAACGTGCGATGCGTAACTTTGGTATGAGCCGTCCTGAAGGTTACAGAAAAGCCAAGCGCTTGATGCGCTTAGCAGAAAAATTCAATGTGCCAGTTTTCACATTTGTTGATACACCAGGCGCGTTCCCAGGTATTGATGCTGAAGAGCGCAACCAATCAGAAGCGATTGGTCATAACTTATTTGTTCAAGCGGAACTCAGAGTACCTATCATCTCAACCATCATTGGTGAGGGTGGTTCAGGTGGTGCCTTGGCGATTGCGATGGGTGATGTGGTGCAAATGTTGCAATTTGCCACTTACTCAGTGATCTCACCAGAGGGCTGCGCATCGATTCTTTGGAAGACTGCAGAGAAAGCTCCTGAGGCTGCCGAGCAGTTAGCTTTGACAGCACTTCGTTTAAAAGCCTTGGGCTTGATTGACAAGATTGTCAGCGAACCTTTGGGTGGTGCACACCGTGACCACGCTGGCATGGCTGCATTGCTCAAGCGTGCATTGGCTGACTCTTTGCGCCAATTCCAAACCATGGGTGTGGATGAGTTGCTTGAACGTCGTCACGAGCGCTTGATGAGCTATGGCAAGTTCAAAGACAGCAACAAAGACAAGTAAACCTACCCAAAAGAAAACACCGCCGACACAACTGGCGGTGGCTTTCAGTGGTGGGCTTGATTCCACTGTACTACTTCACGCCACCATCAAAGCGCACGGCAAGAAAAATGTCTATGCCTTTCATGTGCATCATGGCATTCAAAAAGAAGCGGACCAATGGCAAGCTCACTGCCAAGCACTGGCCAAGAAACTCGGCTGTCACTTTGATACCAGAAACGTCAAACTCAATAAACAATCCAATATTGAATCTCAAGCCAGAAATCTGAGATATCAGGCTTTAAGTGAGATGTGTGAAGCGCACAACATTCAAGATTTATTACTGGCACACCATTTGGATGATCAAGCAGAAACCGTCTTGATTCAATTGATGCGTGGCGCAGGCTTACCTGGTCTATCAGCCATGCCACAAGTGAAATCACAAGAGCTGATTCACCTATGGCGTCCGTTTTTAAACATGCGTCGCAAAGATCTAGAGATCTATGCCAAAGAGCATCAGCTGACATGGATTGAAGACCCCAGCAATCAAGATGAATCCTATCGTCGCAACGCTGTCAGAAAATCAATCATGCCGACTTTGGAAAAATTCCAAAAGGGCGCCATTGAAAATTTAGCAAGAAGTGCCAAGCATCTTGGTGAAGCTCAAGGATTGTTAAACCAATTGGCTGATATTGATTTGGGTTTGATTGAGAGCAAAGAAGGTCTTTCAAAAACCAATCTCATCAGACTGTACAAAACCAGTCAGGCGAGAGCCACCAATGCATTGCGCCGTTGGTTATCTAAAAACAGCTTGGCTTATCCAAGTGAAGAAAGATTAACTGCTTGGTGGTCTGAGCTGACGCAAGCAAGACTTGATGCGAAGTTGCAATGGGATCATGATCAGTGCGTGATTCGTTTGTGGCGTGGCCACTTGAGCATCACTCAAGAGTTGACTGCTCAAGCGAAATCAAAAGATAAAGATACAGAAAAAGTAACAAATGAGGGCGAGTGGACTTTTAAGAAAGTCCCTGCAAATAGCAAGAAGCCGGGGATTGCCAAAGATCGCTTTGAACAAGCCAAGCAAAAAGGTCTGATCAACACCATGGCAAGAGAGGGCGGCGAAAAATTCAAGGTGGATTTAAAAAGACCTAGAAAAAGCCTAAAAAATCTCTACCAAGAAGCTGCCATTCCACCATGGCAACGTGATGTGCCACTGCTCTATATCGGCGAAGAGCTTGTGGCTGTAGCCGGTATTGGCATCAGCGCAGACTGGCAGACCACTGAGGGTCCGAGATTCACTCTGGAGTGGCAGGCCTCTTAGATACTTGCCAGCATCTCAAATGTTTGAGGATATTTAGAAACCAATTTAATGATGAGTGCAGCTTGAGCATTTGGTTTAGCTCGACCTTGCTCCCAGTTTTCAACTGTTCTTGGGTTGGTGCGAATGAAGCTAGCAAAGACTGGTCTTGAGAGACCTAGTTTTTCGCGAAGGGTGGTGAGCTCATTAACTGTCACGATAGGAGATGGCTTGATGGTCACTTTATATTTCTTAAGCGTTAACTTTCCTGTCCTCTCTTTTTTGAGGGCATCGACGCCTTCGCTTAGCTCAGAAAACAAATCACGTTTTTTCATGTTTACTTCTTTCAAATGGCGCGCACTCAATATTCAATAAGTATTGCTATTTAATCGTGGTTCGATGTGCCTAAAATTATACGCAACTTGCGTATAATTATTTAGCTTATATTCCTTTCAGGATTTAAGATTTGTTCTGGGTGAATTGACTCGAGCTTTAGTTCTGCCGAAATTCTCATTAAACCCGCCCTAAACGTGTAAAATTACATTTTTGCTACTTAACGCACCCCAGTGGTGCGATTTTTACGATTTTTAACTCATGGCTCTAATAGTTCATAAATATGGTGGCACGTCGATGGGCTCAGTTGAGCGCATTCAAAACGTGGCCAAACGAGTTGCCAAATGGATGAAGGCAGGCCATCAAGTGGTCGTCGTTCCTTCGGCTATGTCTGGTGAAACGAATCGTCTTTTGGGTTTGGCTAAAGAAATCAATCCAAATCCAGATCCACGCGAGTTGGACCAAATTGCCTCAACAGGTGAGCAAGTCAGTTCTGGTTTGTTGGCTTTGGCACTTCAAGCTCAAGGTGTTGGTGCGGTGAGTTATGCAGGCTGGCAAGTTGTGATTAAAACCGACTCGTCATATACCAAAGCTCGTATTCAAGGCATCGACGGTAATAAAGTTTTGGCTGACCTCAATGCTGGTAAAGCAGTGGTAATCACTGGTTTCCAAGGTGTGGATGATCATGGCAACATCACAACCCTAGGTCGTGGTGGTTCTGATACTTCTGCTGTGGCTGTTGCTGCTGCATTGAACGCCGATGAGTGTTTGATCTATACCGACGTGGATGGTGTTTACACAACTGATCCACGTGTGTGTGAAGATGCACGACGCTTAGACAAAATCACTTTTGAAGAAATGCTAGAAATGGCTAGCTTGGGTTCAAAAGTATTACAAATTCGTTCAGTAGAATTTGCTGGTAAATACCGCGTAAAAACACGCGTACTCTCATCATTAACTGACCCATTGATGTCGCTTGAGCAAGAAATGAACTCAGGCACTTTGATTACTTTCGAGGAAGAAGAAACCATGGAAGCTGCTGTTATTTCGGGTATTGCTTTCGCCCGTGACGAAGCAAAAATCACCGTATTAGGTGTACCTGATAAGCCAGGTATCGCATATCAAATTTTGGGACCGATTGCGGATTCCAATATTGATGTGGACATGATCATTCAAAACCAATCTGTGGATGGTAAGACTGACTTCACTTTCACAGTGCCACGTGGCGACTACCAAAAAGCCCTTGATTTACTTAAGAGCAAAGTTCAAGCGCACATTGAAGCCAAAGAGATTTTGGGTGATCCAAAAGTATCTAAGGTGTCAGTTGTGGGTGTTGGCATGCGTTCACACGTAGGTATTGCCAGCAAAATGTTCCGCACTCTGTCAGAAGAGGGCATCAACATTCAGATGATTTCTACCAGTGAAATCAAGATTTCTGTCTTGATTGACGAGAAATACATGGAATTAGCAGTACGTGCTTTGCATAAAGCATTCGAGTTAGACCAAAAGTAATTTAAAATCATCGTCTTCACTGATTTAATTCAGTGAAGTGATACGGAGACGTGGCCGAGTGGTCGAAGGCACTCCCCTGCTAAGGGAGCATCTGGGCAAAACCTGGATCGGAAGTTCGAATCTTCTCGTCTCCGCCAATATCAAGAATATAAAGGGCTGAAAAGCCCTTTTTTCTTTGTGGAATCTAAGCGCTCAACAGTATTTCAATCTCACTCCTATAATTTTTTTTGCACATCCATGATGTGTTGAAAAAAGTCAGTTTTTTTAGTTCAATAACTTTTATAGGAGTTCTTTATGCAGTGTCCAGTTTGTAAAGATTCTCAACTTGTCATTTCTGAGCGGCAAAAAATTGAAATTGATTATTGCCCTTCATGCCGAGGAGTGTGGCTTGATCGAGGTGAGTTGGATAAATTAATTGAGAGATCATCAGCTGATCAGGCTCCTTTTCAAGCATCAGCAGCGCCGCAACAGCAATATCGAAACGATTATCGTTCTGATCACTATCGCAAACCAAAATCATGGTTGAGCGAGATATTTGATTAGTTAAATTAAATCTTAATTGATGGATTTTTGAGGTCGTTTGACGAAGTTCAACTCTTCATTTAAGATTTGGGTATCTCTCAAAGGGAGTAGCTGATACAAAAGCTTTAGTGCCCCAGTGCATAAACTTTGTATTTTGGTGCCGTCATTACGACATAGGTGAAGTGGCAAACATCTGTGTTCGGTGCCTTAACTCGGTGGATTGATTTCCGGGCAGCAAGACTAACAGAGACCCCTTATTAATTTATTGCCCAAGCTATGCCGGTTTGGGATGAGAGGTAACAAACGATGATATCCATCGGTACTCCCTTATTGTGGTCACTGTTCGCAGCATTTGTGGTTGTTGCTCTAATTGTTGACTTCTTCGCTATGAGCCGTCAGGGCTCTCACGCTGTCAGTATCAAAGAAGCCACCATCTGGTCGCTGATTTGGGTGGCAGTATCTTTCTTCTTCGTTGCTTGGTTATGGTGGTTCTTAGGCGGCACAGGACAAGACCCTGTAACGCGAGAGATGGCCGATGCCAAAGCTTTGGAATTCATCACAGGTTACCTGGTTGAAAAAGCGCTGGCCGTCGATAACATCTTCGTCTTTTTGATGCTCTTCACTTACTTCGCCGTGCCAGCTGAATTCCAAAAGCGCGTCTTGATGATCGGTATTTTGGGTGCTTTGGTCTTGCGCGCCATCATGATCTTGATTGGTGCTTGGTTGATCACTCAGTTCCATTGGGTCATGTATGTGTTCGGTGCATTCTTGCTATTCACAGGTATCAAGATGTGGTGGGCAGCTGGTCAAGAGCCTGATCTAGATAACAACCCAGCGCTTAAGTGGATCAATCGTCACATGAAGATCTCACCAACATTTGATGGGGAAAAATTCTTCACTGTTCATAACGGTGTGAAGATGGCCACGCCTTTGTTTGTGGTGATCATGTTGATTGGTATTGTGGACATTGTGTTTGCGGTGGATTCTATCCCGGCTATTTTTGCGATCACCACTGATCCGTTCATTGTGTTGACATCAAACGTGTTTGCAATCCTTGGTTTGCGTGCCATGTACTTCTTATTGGCCAGCATGCATGAGCGATTCCATTTGTTGTCTTATGGCCTTGCCATCATCTTGGTGTTCATTGGTACAAAAATGATGCTGATTGACCTGTATAAGATTCCTATCACATGGTCATTAGGCTTCACAGTTCTTACCTTGGCTATCACCATGATTCTGTCATTGAAAATCCCAGCTAGAAAAGGTGCTTCAAGCACTGCATTCCCTTTCAGTGCGAAAGAGCGGGGCAGTTCAAAAGATAGTCACTAAAAGCTCCATGGTCTGGCGTCATCAAAGACCTGGCCATATAAGTTAGCTTCAACAATCAAAGCCCAGTGATCATTCGATTGCTGGGCTTTTTCTTTGTGGCATTATCTAAAAATGCTCAAACGCCTCAAATTAATTGTGATTGCCGCAACTTTATCCATATTGAGTGCACCAGCCACATCGTATGCCAATGATTTTTTTGCCATCGCTGACCACGAGCCAAAAAATGAACTGTGGCTCAACCCAGGCATGTTTTCTTATCACTTTGATCGTGACAGAAGCTTTAACTCTCGTAACCTTGGTTTTGGTGCTGAGTATCGATTTTCTTCAGTCGCTTCGTTCACGATGGGGACCTACAACAACAGTTATCACGAGTCGAGTAATTACATTGGCGCTTATTGGCAACCAATTCTCATGGGGCCATTCAAATTTGGTGCCGTAGCAGGGGGATTCAATGGCTATTCAAAAACCAATGATGGTGGTTGGTTCCCGGCCATCGTTCCAGCCCTGACTTATGAAGGTGATCGCTTTGGAGTTAACTTTTTATTTGTGCCATCTATCCCTGATAAGGTTGCTGGATCAATCTCCGTGCAATTTAAATTAAAAGCTTTTTAATTAAGATAAATATCAACAAATAATAAAAACCCTTCAATTGACATTACATTAATAAGAATGATTATCATTTATGATATAGTTCTTATTCGATGTAGCAAGCAAATCTCTTGATATAGCCAGCTAAGTTAATAGCTAATTTTTAGCTAATGAATCACTTACAAGGCTATCTCATGTTGATTAAAAAAATATCTCGATTCAAACCCCGCAAGCCTTCATCAGGGCTTAGCAATGTTGTCACTTATGCCACATTGATTTGCAGCCTCTATGGCCATCAAGCTGCTGCAGACACAGTCACCCCAAATCAAGGAAGCATGGACACAGTCAATGTCTTGGCCACTCGTGGTGAAAAATCCAATTTAGAAACTCCTGCCACCGTATCAAGCATCAGCAAACAAGACATGGAACGTCGTGGCGTTAAAAATATCAAAGATTTATTTGCTGAAGAGCTGGATGTTGATGTCAAGCAAACCATTCGAACTGGTAACAGTGTCAGTGGCGCAAGTAATCGTAAAGGATCGAGTGAAAGCATCAATATCCGAGGCTTAGAAGGTAATCGACTCAACCTCATGGTCGATGGCATCAAGCTGCCATATTCCTTTGGCTTTGGCAGTCACTCTGCTGCAAGAGGTGATTACTTGGATGTGGATGGGGTGAGCAGTGTTCAAGTGCTGCGCGGATCATCTTCTGCCCTCTACGGCAGTGATGGGGTTGCCGGCACCGTGCTGTTCAATACCATTGAGCCGCATGACATGCTCAATGAGCGTGACCAAGCAACCTCTCTAGCTGCCTCGTATTTTGATGCATCACAAACAAGCAAAGGAGTTCTTAGTCATGCTCGGCGTGGTGAAGACTGGTCAGCCTTGATGGTTGGTTCACTGGCACTGGGTCATGAAACCGAAACCCAAGGAGCGAATGGCGGATCAGGAAGCTCCAGAACTCAAGCCAACCCCATGGATACCCACAACACCTATGTATTGGCTAAATACATCAAAGAACTCCATGGTGGTGATGAACTTAAATTCACTTTGGAAGATTCTAAAAAAAGAATTGATACAAATAATTTAAATGCCATAAGTGGGTCAATACACAGTGATGTGGGTCAAGACCATATCGACAGAACCAGGTTGTCTTTGGATCATCATTACCACATCAATGGTCCATGGGCAGATGTCATCGACAGCAAGCTTTGGTATCAAGAAACAAGTGCCCACCAAGCGGTATGGCAAACAGGAACATCTCAATCCAATCCTTATTTGCCAAGCACATACAACAGAACTCGAGATAACAAAGTCAACAATGATGCTCATGGATTGAATCTACAAGCTTCAAAAGAAGTCTTGCAATCAGGTGGCCACATTAAGCTGGCGCATCAGCTCAAATATGGATTTGATGTATCGGAGTCACGAGTCAAGCAAGAGCTTAATAGAAGTGGTGACGTCAGCACTCCTGAAAGTTACATCCCTAAAACCAAGCAAGACATGCTTGGGGTTTATCTTCAAGATGATTTGAGCATCAGTCACCTCAACCTGATTCCAGCGATTCGGTTTGACCGCTGGAGCATTAACTCTTCAGCTATCAATAAGAATGATCAAGCTTGGTCGCCTTCGCTGGGTGCTATCTGGACTCAAAAACAAGCTGCGATGCCGTTCATGAACATTGGTAAAGGATTTAGGTCTCCAGCAGCAGAAGAAATATCTGCATCATTCACCAACCAAGGTCATGGCTATGCCTATATACCGAATCCAAACCTCAACCCTGAGAGAGTGCTTGCAAAAGAGGTGGGTATCAAAGGCTCGGTGCAGCAGTTCAAATACGCCATCAGTTACTTTGATAACTCTTATGATGATTTCATCAGTCAATACACCTTTAACTCCAGAACCATTCCAACCGGTGTAGTTACCTGTGGCCTTCCGCAGTGTTACCAGTATCAGAATGCCCCCAATGCAAATATTCAGGGCTTGGATGTGCGATTCGAGTATCGCCACAATCCTGAATGGCTATTCAAGGCTGGGTATATTCGATCAAGTGGTACTGAATCAACCCTCGCTGGAGTCAATCAGCCGATCAACACAGTCCAACCGGAAAGAATCATTATTTCTGCTGACTATCATCAAGGCATTTGGGGTGCTGCTACCACCATCAAATACGTGGGGGCAAAGAAGCGGGAGGACATTGCTGGGGCTAATGCCAATACCTATGCGCCAGGCTCTTACACCCTCATCAATGCTCGTGGCCAATACAAGGCAAGCAAACAGCTGAATCTTTATGCTGGCATCAACAACCTGTTGGATAAGAAGTACATTGATTGGGCAAATATTTCGTCCTCAGGTTTAACTCAAACCGGCAGTACTGCTGTGAGTGATTACCACACCTCGCCTGGTCGAAACTTCTTTGTCAGCTTGAACTATGCATTCATGTAAATAAACAAACAAGCATTCAAAGTAGCAAGCCAAGGTTTTCAAAATAGATCTAGCCAGCCAGTAATTCAAATCATGGAAATATATGACTTTATCTATTCAAGAAATTCAGCGGCAATTCAAGAGTCAACGATTTAACAATAAAGTAAGGCACAGAGATCTGGCCCATTCATTGGGCATCTCAGAAGCTGAGCTTCTGGCTGCCCACTTAGGCCCTGATCACGCCAAAACAGACACGAACTTCAGAACGATCCGCTTAAAGCCTGATTGGTCCTGCATCATTGCAGAGGTTCATTCTTTGGGTGAGGTCATGGCATTGACCAGGAATGAGTCATGTGTGCATGAGAAGGTGGGGCATTACGGACATCCCACAGGTCAAAATAATGAATTGCTCTTGGGTAAAGAAATTGATTTAAGGATTTTCTTCAAAGAATGGGCTCATGGTTTTGCTGTGATTGAGAACTTCTATTTGGACTGTCGTCGCAGTTTTCAGTTTTTTGATGAATTTGGTAATGCCTTGCACAAAATCATCATCAGGGAAAACAGCGATCTCTTTGCTTTTGAAAATATCATTGAACAATACCGATCGACTGATCAAGAAGCCAAGATTGATATACAAGCACCTAGCATCAAACAAGCTCCATTGATTGATGTTGATATTGATTTGCTTGGGTTTCAACGGGATTGGTTAGGGATGGCAGATACGCATCAGTTCTTTGATCTCATCAAACAATATAAGCTCAGTAGAATTCAGGCGCTGCGCTTTGCGCCTGAGGGCTATGCCCAAAGGGTTCCTGTTCATTTCACGAGGGAACTATTAAGGAAGGTTGCGATCAGGCACATCCCCATCATGGTGTTTGTGGCAAATCGCGGGATCATCCAAATACACACTGGTCCCATATCAAAAGTTGTGATGATGGATCCTTGGCTCAATATCTTGGATCAGAACTTCAACCTCCATTTGCGTGAGGATGATGTTTATGACTCTTGGGTTGTCAGAAAGCCCACGAATGATGGGATCGTCACATCCCTAGAACTTTTTGATTCTAAGGGTGAGGCCATTGTGATGTTTTTTGGTGAAAGGAAACCTGGCTCCCCTGAATTAGAAACTTGGCGCGGTGTTGTTGAAGACTTTTTAGCCAGGGAAGAGCTATGCATCCAATAGTTCTGAAACGTCGGCAATTGCTGCAAAGCATCTTTGCTCCTGCTGCTAGGGCAGCAGCAGGAACTGCGCTGAGCAGTTGGCTGTTTGTCATCCCCAGTTGGGCCAAGCCCAACACCACAGTATTGAAGCGCCTGATCTGTGTAGGAGGAGCTTTAACAGAGATCGTTTATGCCTTGGGTCTTGAAGAACATCTGATGGCTGTTGATACAACATCCACATACCCAGCAGTAACTAAAAAATTGCCCAGTGTGGGGTATGCAAGAACTCTGTCTTTAGAAGGTGTATTGAGCATGCGACCACAACTCTTGTTGGTCACTGAAGATGCGGGTCCTCCTCAAGTCTTGCGTCAAATAACTCATGCCGGTGTTCAGGTGAAGGTATTAAAAGCAGATCATCGCTATGAAGGCTTGATTGATCGTATCGGGGCCATTGGTTTCTTATTGGGTGCTGAGGCTAGGGCAGAGAAACTGATCAAAGACATCGATCAAGAATGGCAGTTGTATCAAAAACAACTGAGCCACAGTAATAAATTAAAAGCCATGTTCCTCATGGCGCACAGTCCACAGCAGGTGATGGTGGCGGGTCATGGCACGAGCGCTCATGCCATCATGAATTATCTGAATCTTGAAAATATTTTTAAAGATCTTAAAGGCTATAAGCCTCTAACGCCTGAAAGTGTGATTGCTGGTCAAGCAGATGTTCTTTTATTGACAGATCAAGGTCTGCAGGCCCAAGGTGGTGTGCGAGGAGTCTTGCGTTTACCAGGATTGATACAAACTCCTGCTGCTAGACATCGGCAGATTTATTCTCGTGAAGCCAATCATCTCTTGGGGTTCGGGCCTCGCCTACCCAGCATGCTTGACTCACTTGCCAAAGAAATCCACAAGGTTAAATGATGAACAGGACTGAGTGATGCATAAGACTGCAAGCTTGCACGGGTATTCCAAAACCATGGCCAATCCAATCATTTTTATTTACGGCATTGGTTTCTTTGTACTCATCGCCTTGGGTCTCGTTGCAACAGTTCTTGGTCCTGTTGACATACATTTTTTGAATGACTTATTCAGAAATGATGAGCCGGTACAAAACTACATCTTGTGGCAAGTGAGATTGCCAAGAATTTTGTTTTCGATGGTCATTGGCGCAAGCCTTGGATTGGCGGGAGCTTTGACACAAGGATTATTTCGTAATCCATTGGCAGATCCTGGATTACTGGGGGTCAGCAGTGGCGCAGCCGCAGCTGCTGCAGCGGCGATTGTATTTTCTGGGCATTTACCGTGGGTCATGCCTGAGGTTCTTCGTGTGTGGTTATTGCCCGGCGCTGCTTTCTGTGGCGCACTTGGTATTTGCTTTGCATTAGATCGTCTTGCAAGGTGGTTAACCCCTGGATCAGTGATTGGATTATTGCTCACTGGTATTGCGATCAATGCCTTAGTCGCAGCTTTCATTGGCTTGTCCACCTATCTGGCGAGTGATGAGCAATTAAGAAACTTATCTTTTTGGACCATGGGCTCATTGGCAGGGGCTAATTGGATGGTTCTTTCATTGATGATGTTTGTATTGGCGGTGGCATTTTTATGCTCACAAAGATTGACGCTTCAAATTAATGCTTTGTCATTGGGTGAGGCAGTTGCAGGTCAGATAGGAATCAATCTAAAGCAACTGCGCCAACGCATTATTTTGATGGTGGCCTTCTTGAGTGCTTGTGCAGTTGCTTGGTGCGGGATGATTGGCTTCATCAGTTTGATTGCCCCTCATATATCTAGAGCCATGGTAGGCCCTGATCATCGTCAACTATTACCACTGTCCATGTTGCTAGGTAGCTTGCTCTTGCTGTTGGCTGATACCTTGGCCAGAACCGTGGCCACCCCTGCAGAGATACCGGTGGGGATATTCACAGCATTGTTAGGGGCACCATTTTTCTTAAGCCTTTTAGCCAAGCATCGTAAGGCCTTGATTTGATTACTCAAGACCAACTTCTCATGTCTTTGAGTGAGGTCACTATCAAGGCTCGTAACAGCAGCTTGGGACCATTCTCATGCAAGATCAAAAAGAATGAGCGCATAGCCATCCTTGGTCCAAGTGGTGCTGGCAAATCAAGTTTGTTGCAAATCATGACTGGATTGCACAATCACACAGGGCAAATAGAGTTTTTATCAAAATCACTGAAGCATTGGAGCTTGCAAGAGCTTGCTTGTAAGAGGGCATTCTTACCCCAACAGCATGAGATAGCATTTAATTTATCCGGTGAGATGATCATTTCATTGGGAAGGGTGGCCAGAGAACATGACCCTCAACTAATTGAGATCATTCAAGAGTCAGCAAAAGCTGCTCGAGCTCAACACCTTTTGCAACGCTCATATCAAACACTTTCCGGTGGAGAAAAAGCCAGGGTTCATTTGGCCAGGATATTTGCTCAATTGTGGGATCAGCAAAATGGCATCCTGCTAATTGATGAACCCTTGGCTGCTTTAGATCCAGGTTTGCAGATTGAACTACTCTCATCTACCCTGAGCTTTTGCCAAGATAGATCGCATGCTCTTGTGGCTGTCTTGCATGATATTCAGCAAGCCATTCAGCATTTTGATCGCTTACTCTTGATCAAGGATGGTCAGATCATGGCAGACCTGCCGTCTCATCCCATACCAAAACATCAATTAGAAGATCTGTATGAGATGAGACTAGAGTGTATTGAGCGCCCAGGCAGAAAAGGCCTGCTGATTCCATGTGGTCAAGACTGTACTTACACAGGTTGATCAGAATCATGTCTCTCATTTTCAATAAGGCCTGTGAAGTTTATAAACCTTATCAACTGGTTGCTTTTCTGGTCACGGCGGTTCATGTGGCAATCATCTTGTTTGGATTATTTTCTTTTAATGCTCGCAGTGAGCGTGGGGCGCAGATCATGATGATGGCGTCACTCATTGATCATTCCTCTACTGACACATCAATCAAAACATTAACAAAAGTATCAAGCCCGATATCAACAACAGCACATTCTCAAATGAATGACGATCATCTTGAAGAAAAAAGGTCGGATGATGGTGTACAGAATAAACAGGAAGAGAATGATCAAGCTGGTTCGGCCCCAGTCACGATGCCCAATCCGTTTGCCAAAGGCTTGGATAACCCAAAGCCACCTTATCCTTTGATGAGCAGGAGGCTAAATGAGGAGGGCAAAGTTGTTCTGAATGTCTGCGTCAGTTTGACTGGCTTGGTAGAAAAGTTAAAACTAGAGAAAACATCAGGTTATCAGCGCTTAGATGATATTGCGCTTGAGACTGTCAAGAAATGGAAATTTATCCCTGCTAAAAACCATGACAGAGATATCAATGCTTGCTATCTCTTGCCAGTGCAGTTTATTTTGCGAAAAGACCGAAGCAAGCTGAATAGTTGATTACTTCTTTTTACAGGCTTTGCAAGAGCCGTACAAGGACAGAGAGTGATCAACCAAAGTAAAGCCTAGTTTTTCAGCGATCTCTTTTTGGCGTTTTTCAATAGTGGCATCAAAGAACTCTTCGATCTTGCCGCATTTAACGCAAACAATGTGATCGTGATGAGTGCCTTCATTTAATTCAAAGATGGCTTTGCCTTCGCCTTTGGCAGATTCAAAGTTGTTTTTTCTTAGAATGCCAGCGCCTTCAAATTGCATCAATACACGATAAATTGTGGCAATACCAATATCTAATTTTTCTTTGATGACTTCAAGGTAGATGTCATCAGCACTGAAGTGGCGATTAGGATTTTTATTGAAAAACTCCAAGATCTTTAATCTTGGTGCTGTGACTTTAAGTCCAGTTTCGCGCAGTTCTTCGGTAGGGCTTGTTTTTTTCATAGACCGCAATCCATTTGTAGATGGCTTATTTTACAGATAGTTCGACATATTAGTTGTATACCTCAAAGAAGCTTTCTTTAGGCAATTTTTACCAAATATTACGAAATGATCAGGGTCTTCAATACCCCCATAGTTCTTGGGAGGTCTGGGGTACATAAGAAAAAATTCTGATTAAAGAGTAAGCTACAGAGATGACCAGTTATTTGAGTAAATACCGTCGAATTAGCCTACCAGTCAGTGCATTCTTTCTGGGATTGATATTACTTTGTTCAAACGTCTCGATTGCATCAAATAATCACAATCAATCCTTGGTGGCTAAGAATATGACTCAAACGGAAGGTTTGGGTCAGGGTCGAATGACCTATTGGGGCTTTACTCTTTATGATGCCAAGTTATTTGTCAGTAAAGAGCCTAAAGGCGGTATTGCTCTGGATATTCAGTACCTGCGCAAATTTGAAGCGAATGCTCTAGTCAAACAGACTTTGGATGAGCTCAAGAATTTGGGTGTCAGTGAAACCCAAAGGGCTGAGTGGGCTGATCCATTGGCCAAGGCATTCAAAACAGTCAAAGTGGGTGACTCAATCACCGCGATTAGAAAGCCGGAAGGCAGTACGCAGTTTTTTTATAACGGACAGTTTGTCAGTGAAATTGCTGGAGAATCTTTCTCTCAAGCATTTTTTGGTATCTGGTTGCACCCTAAAACCAGCGCACCCCAATTAAGAAAAGTCTTATTGGGCCAATCTTGTCCGAGGGTTAATTTAGAGGCTTATTGTCATGATTAAATCTTTGCAACGTTTAGGAGTTTGTTTAATGGGTATTGCCTTGTTTGGATGTTCGAGTGTGAAGGTCAGTGAGTATGCTCAAGAGAAGCCAGCTTTGGACTTGTCCACCTACTTCAATGGCACGATTGATGCTCACGGTATCTTCACCGACAGAAGCGATAAAGTGGTCAAGCGATTCAAGGTCGTTATTGATGCCAAGTGGACAGTGCAGAACGGTCAGAAGGTTGGCGTTTTGGATGAAGCCTTCACTTATTCTGATGGCACCACGCAGCGTCGTGTGTGGACCCTCACAGAAATAGCCCCCAATCGCTACAAGGGAACAGCCTCTGATGTGGTTGGTGAAGCATTGGGCGAGGTTGCTGGTAATGCCTTGAACTGGTCATACACATTGGCATTGCCAGTTGATGGCAAAGTCTATAACGTTCAGTTCAATGACTGGATGTATCAAATGGATGACAAGGTCATGCTAAACAAAGCCAAAATGAGCAAGTTTGGAATTTATCTAGGTGAAGTCACTTTGGCCTTTTATAAACGCTAAGACTCAAGCATTCATTTTCAAATCATCAGGGTTCTATGAAAAAACTGATTAACTTCATTCAATTCCAAGCGGTTTGGTTTCTGTGTATTTTTGGCGCAGCCCATCAGTTTGAATTACTTGCTATCTTGATTTCTATAGGCATCATTGCTTGGGCTATTCTCACTTCAGAGCATCGCAGCCATGACTATATGATCGGCTTGATTGCTGTGATCATCGGAGTTGTTCTTGATAGCCTGCTGATAACTCAAAATTTAATTACTTTTACAACGGCCTATTGGACCTCGATGGCGCCATTGTGGATGACACCAATTTGGATTGCTCTGGTATTGACGCTTCAATCATCCATGAGCTGGTTGAGCGGTCGCTATTTACTTGCAGGAGTATTGGGTTCAATCAGTGGACCATTTGCCTACTGGGCTGGCGTCAGAATGGGGGCCGGTGTATTTACTGACTTTTATGTAGCTATGATTTGTTTATCAGTTCTCTGGTTAATTATTACGCCAGCTTTGTTTTATATTTCATCACTTTTAAAAGCGCGCCATGCCTACTCAAGCAACTAATTCAAAGCCAGCTTTGCTGGCGATTAAAGATATTCCAATGCATGAACTTGATGGTTGGGCCATCAGCGCTGATCAACTTTCGCTTCAAAAAAAGTTAATGTTCAAAGATTTCGAACAAGCTTTTGCATTCATGAAGAATTGTTATGAGCCAATTGAAGCGATGAATCATCATCCGGATTGGTCAAATGTTTACAGTACCGTGCATGTCACATTGAGCACCCATGATTCTGGTGGAATCACTCAGAAAGACATCATGTTGGCAAAAAAAATGGACCAGGTCTTGAAGGACCTGATCCATGACTGAGGCTTTTGAAATTAGCGTTTTGTTACTGCAACTGCCCAGTTACCACGTAAGGCGAAGTACAAGCCACCTGCCCATAAAAAGAGGTGGAAGTTGTCATTTAAAACTACATCCCATACGCTACTTGGCTTTGTGACCACCCAGATAACACCTGTTGTAATACAGCACATGGTGATACCGGAAAATCTGGTGATTAGATCGCCAAGCTCTGCGATAAATTTGATTTGACTGATACCAAAAATTGAAGTGAGGCCACCCACTAAAAGGCCAATGCCTGCGGCAATTTCACCGTAAATCACAACCCACCAGACCAAGCCTGGTAAACCAAAGGCTTCGCCACCCGTTGGGTCAAATGGTAGCTTGTTTAAGCCCTGCTGAATGAAGACAACTGCCAGTGGAACTCTGAGAAGCAGACTGCTCCAACTAAAGTCAGGCAATACTTTCCAGTAGTTTTGAATTTTTTCTTGCATACATTCCCCTTATACATAGTGCTAATTTGTTTTGATACTACAGGACATTTTGCAAAAATGCCTAACTGTTCTTTTGATTTAAAAGTAAGGTATCAATCCTGGAAGTCATAATATCCAATAAAACCAAGGGTTAACACTAAAAAATCACTGAATAATGATCTGGCTCAAATAAGTGTGCCTAGTTTTACCAAGGAATCTCTTCACCTTGATAGCTCAAAAACTTTCCGGAGTCGCTGGCTTTGACATTCAAGAGTACTTGCAACATATCAGAAGTGGCATCTTGTGGCGTTCTGCCAATTTGATCACCCTTGAAAGGTCTTGATAGAGCAGAGGCAACAGTGCCAGGGTGTAGTGCCAGTAAACAATGATTGGGCCTTAAGCGTTTTTGTTCAATGGATGCGGTTTTGATCAGCATATTCAAAGCCGCCTTCGAGGCGCGATAACTGTACCAACCGCCCAAGCGATTGTCCTCAATACTTCCTACTTTGGCAGATAGGCAAGCCATGACGCCAAACTCAGGATCTAATAGTGGAGCGAATGATTGCAAACACAATCCAGGTCCTAAGGCATTTAACTGCATGGTTCGCATGAACTGAGCATCATGTAAGTCAGCCAGTTTCTTTTCAGGCAACCAATCACCTGTGTGAAGAATGCCAGTGGCAACAATGATCAAATGAAAGGGGCCTTCATGAGACAGCTCATTGGCGGCCGCTTGAATACTGCTTGGATTCTCATAGTCAATCGATGGCATTGTTTGTCTACTCAAGCCAATCACTTTTGAGCAATTCGGCAATTTCTTTAAATGCTCAATGAATGCCTGACCAATGGATCCGCTAGAGCCAATCACCAAAGCATTGAATTTTTCTATTTGAGAGAGCATCGAGGATATTCTTAAACTGAATCAATTGTTAATGAGTGAATTGATCTAGTGTAACCATTCTTAAAGTTTTTATCTTTCGATTGATTGTTCGGGTGGTGTAAAGCTGCATAAGTCAGTAATATGGGGCAATACACTTCAAAATAAGCCCATTTATGCTGCTCACCATTGCTTTTATTTTCAATACACTCTTAGCCCTCTTGGTGATTTTGTTTCACTACGAAGTCTTGTTTCAGTTAGACAAACAATTACCCAAAGTCTCACATTTGCCTGCTCGCTTTAAAGTGCTTGTCGGGGCTGGAGCAATCTTCATTGCTCACGTTATTGAAATTTGGGTATTCGCTTTTGGCTACTTGCTTGCCTTGCAATTTGAGGGCATGGGTGGCTTGACTGGCATGGTCAGCGATCATGGTGCTTTATTGGATGCGGTCTACTTATCTTTTGTCACCTTCACAACCGTTGGTTATGGTGATGTGGTGGCACACGGTTATCTCAGGTATCTCACTGGTATTGAAGCTCTGTTAGGCCTCTTGCTCATCACCTGGTCAGCATCGTTTCTATTTTTAGAGATGCAGAAATACTGGACATCATCCAGAAAGTAAGGGTAGTGGATAAAGCGATGCTTTAGTCGTGAATGTAGTCAGGTAATTTAGCGCCGCAATTTCTGCAATATTGATCGGTAGCGCCATGCCCTTCAGACATACATTCTTTACAAGTTCTGGTGGTGATTTGTTCGGTGCGCGAGCTGGCTAATTCAGCGGTCACAATACCGGTCGGCACTGCCAAGGTTCCCCAGCCCATCAACATCATGATGGATGTGATGAACCGCCCCAAATCCGTTTTGGGCGTGATGTCACCAAAACCAACAGTGGTCATGGTGCTGATGGCCCAATAAATACTCGTTGGTATGCTGGTAAATCCATTGGCAGGCCCCTCAATCACATACATTAAGGTGCCTAAAACCATCACAATCATCAGAACACCTGATAAGAAGACGAATATCTTTCTCCTGCTGGCCGCCAAAGCTGCACCTAGGTGAACATATTCAGTGACGTATTCAGTGAGTTTGAACACTCTGAAGATACGGATCAAGCGTAACACTCGCACATCAATCAAGGCATGAAGTTCAGGGAAGAGCATGGCCAAGTAAGTGGGTAGTACGGCAATCAAATCGATGATGCCGTAAAAACTCTTGACGTACTGCATCCGATTTTGTGCGCAGTAAACGCGCGCAATGTATTCCAAACTAAAAATGATCGTGAAGAGCCACTCTAGGACTGACAGACTAAAGTGAAACTTTGATGAAATTGAATCTACGCTATCAATCACTACCACGACCAATGACAGCAAAATCAAATAAATCAGAGTTTTATCAAAGAGCTGTCCCGCACGAGTATCTGCCTCGAAGATGATGACGAAGAGTTTCTCTTTGAGTGTCTTCTTGGCTAATTGTTCGGACATCATGACAGGCCTTTTATTTTTCTGACATTGCTTTGTAAATACTTGGGAAGCAGCTGATGAAAATATAGCTGGCGTATTGTTCTGCTTGCATCTTATCTAAAGCATCGTAAATTTCTTCTCGAATCAGACCGATGTTGTGAGAGTCTGTTTTTTCAAGTGCATCGATCAAACGTTGCGCAATAGAGTCTTTTTCAATATCAATGCCATGCTTGATTTTAATGTCGGCTAAAAATGTGCCAAAGGTGCTGGCGAACTGCATATCAGCCACAAAGCCTTTGTGGATGCTCGGGTGCTGTTGTACCAATATGACAGCCTGTTTTTGGCAATCCTGGAAGACTGCGCGCATTTTAAGAAGAATATCGTCGTTCATGGAATTATTTTATCTTGGGAAACTGACCATCGACATATAGCCACTGTTTGTCTTCGTAAACAAACTCACTGATTTCGTGAAGACGATGTGCTTTGCCATTGATCTTATAAATGGCCACAAATTCTACTGTGGCACTCAAATGATCGCTGGCCTCATTGAAATGTTTCACAGTCAGCCCCATCCATTGGGTGGGATCTTGATTAAACAATGGTTCTTGCGGTTTGGTGGAGGGATGCCAAGTGCTTAACAAATAGGGTTCATTTTTTAAAACAAAGGCACTGTAACGTGAGCGCATCAATTCTTCGGCATTGCTGGCTAGTACTTTGCCATCATGAAATCTTCCACAGCATGTTTCATAGAGACCTTTGCCGCATGGACAGTTCATTGGTGATTCCTTCAAAGGCTTGGCACTTGAATCAGTTTGGCCAGTTCTTTGAGACGCTCAATGCCTGGTTCTTTTCTTGGCCAAACCAGTTCGACCCCATCATTTTTATATCGAGGCAATACATGCACATGGATGTGCGGTACAGACTGCCAGCCAGCATCTTTGTTTGCCTGTAAGAGGGTAATGCCTTCAGCTTTGAATACATCTTGAACAACGTGAGCAATGCGCTTGGCTACCAAGAATAGACGTTGAGTCGTTTCTTCGTCGACATCTAAAATAGTTTCATAAGGTTTTTTAGATGCTACGAGCACGTGTCCATCATTCACTTGCCCGGCATCCATGAAGGCAAACACGAGATCATCCTCGTACACCTTGGCGCAAGGCAATTCACCAGATAAAAGTTTTTCAAATATTGTGCTCATCACCAAACCTGCATTCTTGAGTAAGATTCGACTATATTAGGCTAATTCCTTGCGCATGATCAAAATCAAGACCATTCCCATGCATTTATTCGTTTACCTTCACGGCTTTAAATCTTCGCCAAATTCCAATAAAGCTCAATTGACCAAAGCTGCTATTGAGCAACGTATTGAATTGGGTGAGCAGATTACTTGGTACTGTCCACAGTTGCCTGCCTCTCCGCGTGAAGCAATTGAGATGGTACGTGACCATATTGGCGGTCAGACATTCAGTACTTTGTCTTTCATGGGGTCATCATTGGGTGGTTACTACGCCACCCATTTGGCTGAACAGTTTCCAAGTAGGATTAGTTTGCTGAACCCAGCCATTGAGCCAGCCAGAGATTTGGAAAAATACATTGGCGAACAGAAATCTTGGCATCAAGATGAGGTGTTTCATTTCTTGCCAGAGTACATTCAAGAGCTTCAAGATATCTATGTCAAAAACATCACCCAAGCAGAGCGGTATTTTTTGTTGGCAGCAATTGGTGATGAAGTTTTGGATTGGCGTGAGATGGTGAGTAAGTACCCCGGGGCCCAACAATTGATCTTAGAGGGCGGTGATCATGCCATCTCTGATTACCCCAATCATTTAAATCAGTTGATGGATTTTCACTTCACATCTTTTACGCATCTAAAGCCAACATAAGCAACTTTGGTATTTCTTGATTTGGTTGCTGTGGCCGATTCAATTTGATTCTCTGGACCGTACCACCAAGAGGCTCCTCGAGTGACTCTCTCGTTGCTTGGACCATCATCGACCCATTCCCAAACGTTGCCACCCATATCGTATAAGCCATTAACACCTGGCTGAGTGGTCATCACCGCCACATGGCCTGTGCCGCGATTAAGTACATTAGCAGGAGCAAGACCTTTTAGACCTGCACAGCCATTTAAACAATGCGAGTTTCGTGGGGTATCACCATTGGCGTAGGTGTAACGCTTGCCTTTGACAAATGGCTGTGGAGGAGTGGCCCGCTGCTCTAGAAAAGCCGCTGATGTCCATTCTTGATCCTTGGGCAGTCGTTTACCAAAAAATTGGCAGATGGCTTGGGCTTCATCAAAATTCAAATGAACCGCTGGCTCTTGATCTTTAGCTGGTACGCCAAAAGGTTGTAACCAAGTCCATCCTTTTTTACGAGTCCAGCCGTATTCATAAATAAAGCTACCACCTTCTTTTTCACCAGAACTGACAAACTTGGTTTGTTGAGCATAAAGTTTCACTGTGCCAATCGTCACTTCATGCAAGTCCCATTCAAGTTGTCCAATGCGAGTTGTTTTTTCTAAAGCAGTTGGTTTTGTTTGAGCGCTGGCTGCACTCATCATAGAAGTCATGAGTATGGCCAATAGACCACTAAATAGAGATATCTTTAAATGCTGTTGTTTGATTGGCTTCATGGTTTAAACCTCAGTCTTAATCTAGATGCGAGAAGTATCAAAAGAACAGCACCATAAATACTCACGGTGAAGTAATCATTTTTTCCGGACTTGTGCCAAAAATAATGAAGGATCACCAAGGGTGCTATCAAATAAATTAATTGATGAAGTCTGGCCCAGTTGCGCTTTAGTTTTTTAACAGCCCATTGATTGGAAGTCAGTGCCAGCGGTATGAGCAAGACAAATGATATGAATCCAACCGTGATGAAAGGGCGCTTGATCACATCCACAATCATTTCTGAAAAGATCAAACCGTGATCTAGCCAAAACCAAATTGAGAAGTGCAGGCAGGCATAGAAGAACACAAACAAACCCAGAGTTCTTCTGTATTGGATCAACTGATTAATGCCAGTAAGTCTGCGAAGAGGTGTAATGGCCAAGGTCAAGCATAAAAACACCAAGGCCCAGGTGCCCGTAGATCTTGTGATGAATTCAATGGGATTGGCTGTCAAATCCTCTTGGTAGCCCAGGACTATTAATCGGACCAATGGCAGTAAACCAATGCCGATCAATAATGCTTTCATCACTTAATAAAACTTCCGTAAATCCATGCCTTTATAAAGATGCGCCACTTGTTCAGCGTAGCCATTGAAAGGCAAGGTTTTGATCTTAGGTGCAAAGATACCGCCCTCGGCACCGATTCTTCTCTCGGTTGCTTGGCTCCAGCGAGGATGATTGACCTCTGGGTTCACGTTCGAATAGAAACCATACTCATAAGGAGCTGATACTTTCCAGCTCGTAGCAGGCTCTTTGTCGGTGATGCGGATTTTTACAATTGATTTGGCGCTTTTGAAGCCGTATTTCCAAGGCACATTGATACGAACTGGTGCGCCATTCTGATTAGGCAGCACTTCTCCATAAAGACCAAATGTTAAAAGTGCCAAAGGATTCATGGCTTCATCCAAACGCAAGCCTTCGGTATATGGCCAATTCAGCACACGACTATTAACGCCCGGCATTTGTTTTGGATCGGCCAAAGAAATAAATTCGATGTACTTTGCAGAACCTTGTGGTTCACTCGCTTTAATCAAGTGAGATAAGGAATAGCCAATCCAAGGGATGACCATAGACCATCCCTCTACGCAGCGAAAGCGATAGACTCGTTCTTCCATCGGAGCTAACTTGAGCAGAGCATCAATGTCCCAAACTTTGGGTTTGTTCACCAAGCCTTCAACGCTCACAGTCCATGGTCTTGTTTTTAAGGTGTGGGCATTCCGAGCTGGATCAGCTTTATCTGTTCCGAACTCATAAAAATTATTGTAGGTTGTGACATCTTTATAGCTTGTGAGCTTATCTGCCACGAAGAACTGTGGATTGACTTTGGCTGGAAGCTTTTGGCCGCTCTGAGCAAAAGCGTTTCTACTAAAAACTTCGGCTTGAGATAAGCCAAACGCACCCATCGCTGCCAATTTGATTAATTGGCGTCTTTTTTCAAAGATATTTTGAGGGGTAATTTCGCTGGCCAGGATGTCATGGTTATTTTTCATGCATCTAGCTTAATCCAGAATCAAGATTTCTGCTCTGCCTGCCTCATCAGAGAGGGGCTTAAAGACCTAGTTTGCGGTGTTCCACCATCAGGCATAGGTTCATGATGCCAGTAAGACCATGAGCGCTGGCGTAATCCAAGGCTTCTTGATTAATAACGCCCATTTGAAGCCACAGTGATTTTGCGCCAATTTTGACCGCTTCATGAGCAACTTCAAGACAGTCTTCTGATTTTCTGAAAACATTCACCATGTCGACCGGTACTGGGATGCTGCTTAAATCTGGGTAACAGGTTTCTCCCAAAATTTCAGAGCAGCTAGGATTGACAGGAATGATCTTGTAGCCATGCGCTTGCATGTATTTCGTTACGCCATAAGATGGTCGATCAGATTTATTGGATAGACCCACCACAGCAATTGTTTTGGTTTCTTGCAATAATTGTTTCATCTGCACAGTATCTATTGAAATGAATAAAAATTAAAGAGTTACTAAGTTTCTCACCAATTTCACCCATGACCAAGAATCCTCTTCACCCCAAAAAACTGCTCCTGAGTAAATGGACGGCTGTCACACCCGTGAACAAAGAAAAACATTTCATGGTGATCAAGGTGATTGATCCAGAAATCGAAGGTGGTGCAGTGGAGCAAGTGGTGATTGAGGCGGTGATGAGTAAACGCCAAAAAACCATTCAGTGGCGATCACTCACTGATGGATTGGAGTGGAAGCAAGGGTGGGTTTAATTTGTAGGGTTTAATTCTTTTCTATGTACTTATAGAAAGGAATGGCCAGCAATAAACTTAGTACCGCAGATACACACATCCCTAAGACGTTCATCCAAGAATCACTTGGATAAAGTTGAACCCAAATACCACTGATCACCAAAGACACTGGGAAGTGCGCCAAGAAAATCGAATAGGACATCTCGCCAATTTTTCGCAATGGGTTATTCCAAAGTTTGGATTTAGACCAATGGCTCTCATAGCTGCTGAACAATATAAAAGCTGTGAACAATGCAACTGATAATCGTTCTCTGAAATCTTGGTAATAAAGAGAAAAAATGGTGATCGCCACTACCGATAGAATCAAGACATGATGTGAGCGACTTCTTGCTAGGTAAGCAGTCAGCAAGCCCAAGCCATAGGTGGCAAAGAAGAAAACAAACCAAACGTCATAAGTGTCATCACGATTAAAAAATATCACCGATGCAATCGTGAAAGCGCAGAAGATGATCAATGTGATCAAGCGGGTGCTGCGATAGCTCCAGCTTGCTGGCGATAATTTTTCCACCAAGAAAACCAATAAAGCACATACAGCAAATAATTGAAAATCGATGGCAACGTACCAAAGGCCTGCAGATAAAGATTCATAGCCAAGGATGTTTTGTAAAAAGAAGAGATGACTCAATAGTTGGGGAATATCCGGCATTGCAGAGATTGAATGGTGTTGCATCAAGCGACTGGCCACAAAGGAAGCTGCAATGGCCAAAGCAATTGCGCCAAGATAGGGGATCACGAGACGAAGATACTTTTGCCAAATGACTTTTTGCACAGAATGCTTGGCGAAAAAATTAGGTTCGCTCAGTTTTAAGCCAGTGAGAAAACCGCCCATACAAAGAAATACGGCCACGGCTAGGCGGGCGTAATCAAAGCAAAAAACAATGATGTTAGGTATGACTGTGTTGGCAACATCGGACATCGGTCCGTAAAAAGCCAAGTGATGAAAAAGAATCAACAGGCAAGCAATGCCTTTGATGTTGTCAAGAAATGCTGAGCGCACGAAGCCTTCTTGGTTTTATTGCGGCCAAACAACCGATTGTTTTTGAAACTTACCTTCTTCAATCACCAAGGAACGTTTTAATACTTTTCCTTCAAATGAGTATTCAGCATCGTATTTGCCTGGATTAATTTTGAGCAGCATGATGGGGCCGTCACACAATGCTTCAAAAACAACTTTCTTTTTTTGATCCATGATTTTGACAGTGACATCAGCCACCCACAATGGTCTTTGGGGATGATCTTGTGAGAACTCCAAGACCAAGGGCCATTTTTTACCCAAGGCCAATAATGCGTCGGATTCTTCGCTGCCAATGCCGCCACTGATGTATTCAATACCCTGAGCAACCTTTGCGTCTGGAATCTCAACCTGCGCCAAAGATAAGCTGGAAAACAAGACCAAACAGATGCTACATAAAACACGAGAGAGTGGGGTGCGAATAGTTGTTAATAACATGGCAATGTCTCCTTATTGCGAAGAGTCTTTTTTGCTGGGGCAAGAAGAGCAAGATCCTGAGCCGGAATCTGAGCTTGAGCAGCCTGATGCGGGTTTTTGGCTGGCGCGAAACATCACCCAGTAGCGACGTGCCATGTAGAAAACCACAAGACCGCCAATCAACCAAACCAGTCCATCAAAAATCATTTCAGCCAGTGTCATTATTTATCCTGTTATTGATTGAGTTGCCCAAGGCTGACCAGTATGCCGAGCCTTTATGGATTATCAATTATCTGCCCAATAAAGCCATTTTTAAGAATTTTTAGCAATTTCTTGACATCTTTTAAAAATACTGTATATTTATACAGTATTGGCGCTGTGCCTTGTATCTAGTGGCTTTAAAAGGAGTATTTAAATGAAAACTTTGATTTCTAACCCAATTTGGTCTTTGATGAGCGGTTTGGTCATTTGGATGGTGTTTGCTGAAAAACCAGGTGAATGGCAAAGACGTGAGTGGGTTTGTTCTCGTTCTGAGTGAGATTTGTTCACTCTCAGAGTGAGCCTAAATCTTTAATCTTGTTTTGATTGCTTTTCCAACTGATGTTGAAGGCAGTCAGGGCACCAACAAGAACTGCTTTTCTCGCCATCATTGAAACTCACTGGTGGCAGTGACATACACCAGCAATCTTCCACATTTGTGGCAGAGAGGCACTCAAAAATCTTGCCACATTGCGGGCATTGAGAATTTGTTAACGGTTTGTTCATCTTTTCAGAATAATCAAAGTAATACCGGGGTTCCCATAAATATCCTTTGTCAGAATATCTTTGACAGCAGGGTATTGTCTGCACAGTTCCTGGTAAGACTCTTTACCAGGGCCCAAATCTTCACCGGCGAAATAACTGCTTATCAAGTGAGACCGTCTTTGATAAATCAGTTCTTGGCGAATCGCTTCTTTGATTCTGCCGCCTTGTCCACCAGAACCGTATCCATGAATCACTTTTACAACTCTGATAGCTGTTTTAGCCAGTTCATCTAAAGCTTGATCAAAAAGAATCAAGGCTTCGTCGACCCTGGGTAGATTCTCTTCTAAATTCAGCGTAAAAATACCTGCCAACTTTTTTGGAAGTGGTGGCGTTTCTTGCGATCCACAGTAAGGGCACTCTGATTGCAGAGCGCCACGTGGGTTGCCGCAATCAGGGCAGAGGACGGATGATGGCTTGACCATTTAACCAAGCTTCTAAAGATTCCACCACACCCGTTGTGAATGACTTGAACACTGGCTGTGCAACGAATCCAAGGTGTGGGGTGAGTAATGTATTAAGTGTGCTGCGCAATGGGTGATCAGCGGGTAAAGGCTCGATGTCAAAAACATCCAAGGCTGCACCACCGATACTTTGTTTTTGAAGTGCCTCAACCAATGCGTTGGTTTCCACCAAAGTTGAGCGTGAAGTATTGATCAGTAAGGCATCTTTTTTCATCAGCGCCAATTTTTCTTGATTGATCATGCCCTTGGTTGTGGGGCTCGCAACGATGTGCAATGAAACAATGTCAGAGGTTTGCATGAGGATATCTAGGCTGACTGATTCAGCGCCTATGGCCGCCGCTCTTTCGGTAGTCATGTTCGGGCTCCAAGTGACTACCTTCATGCCAAATGCAATCGCAACTTTTGCCACGCGTGAGCCAATTTCACCCAAGCCCACCAAGCCCAAGGTTTGCCCCTTCAACACGGGCAATAAAGAGTGCTGATTGCGCCACTGATTTTCAGTGATCAATTTATTCTGCTCGACCAATCTTTTGTGAAGACCCAAGATCAATGCCCAAGTTAACTCGGCTGTACTGTCTTTGGATGGACCCCATTCTGTGTGACTGATGGGAATGCCTCTTTGTTTTAAAGCTTCAGCATCTAGGGCTAAATTTCTGGTGCCAGTAAAAACCACATATTCCAAATGTTTTAACTGAGCAATCAGCTCTGCTTTAAGGGGGGTGCGGTCACGCATTAAGACCAAGGCATGGGCATCCTGAATTTTCTCTAAAAGGGCAGCGCCAAGCAGGGGTTGATTGAAGATCTGTACATCGGCCAAACCTTTGATGGCGCTCCAATCAGATAGTTTTTCATATGAATTTTCATAATCATCTAAAACCACAATTTTCTTGCGCATGATTTGTCCCGTTTTTTTAATTGCATTCATTATAGGAGTGTGGGATATTTATGAAGTCACAGAGCTAAAAAGGCCGGACAAAACCTAAAGGAGACAAAATGAATAAGCTTTTAGCCGGCTTGATGTCGGTTTTATGTATCACTGGTGTCGCTCAGGCACAAAGCAATGATTGGCCAACTCAAAAAGTAGTGAAGTTGATTGCAGTTTTCCCACCAGGGGGATCTGTTGACCAAGTGGCTAGAATTTTGGCCCCAGCATTGCAAAATCAAATGAAGCAAAACGTGATTGTTGAAAACATTGGTGGAGCATCAGGCTCAATCGGTGCTGCTGCAGTTGCAAGAGCTCAACCAGATGGTTACACGTTTGGCGTTGTGTTCGACACACACGGCGTGAACCAGAACATGATTGAAAAATTACCGTACAACACTAAAACTGATTTGACGACTGTGACCATGATTGGTACAGCACCAATGGTGTTAACGGCTAGCAAAGCATCAGGCATTACCAGCTTTAAACAATTGCTTGCTGATGCAAAAGCTAAAAAAGCCAATAACTACGGTTCAATCGGTACAGGTAGCTTAGGCCATTTGGCTTTGGCATCTTTGGCTAAAGACGCTAAATTCGATTGGACACACGTGCCATATCGTGGCGGTGGTCCTTTAATGCAAGATGCTTTGGCAGGTCATGTACCTTTGGCGATTGGTTCATTGTTCTTGGTCAAGCCTCACGTTGATTCAGGTGGCGTGATTCCTTTGGCAGTGACAACCAGCAAGCGTTCACCAGAAATGCCAAACGTTCCAACCATTGCTGAAAGTGGTTACCCTAACTTTGAAGCTCCAGCTTGGTGGGCCATCATTGCGCCAGCAAAAACTCCAGCAGCGATCGTTAATCGCATGCACGAAGAAGTTGCAAAAGCTTTGAAGAACCCAGAGATTGCTCAACGTCTTAAGTCTCAAGGTATTGAATTGACTGCTTTAGGTCCTAAGCCAGCTCAAGAGTTTGTTAATAAGCAAATTGATGTATGGGGTGCTTTCATCAAAGCCAACAACATCAAGGCAACTAATTAATCAATGACTGAACGTCTTGTTCCTTATCAACCGCTGGACTTGCAAGAGCCAGCGGATTTGGTGGCCGCTATTCGTCAAAGACGAGGCGGTCAATTCATCAATCTTGATCGCATGCTTTTGCACAGCGCTCCATTTGCAACGGGTTGGAATGCTTTTTTAGGTGAGGTCCGCAATGGTCTTGGCCTAGATCCCAAACTTCGTGAATTGGGCATGTGTGGTGTGGCGATATTGAACCGTGCTGAATATGAGTTCATTCATCATGCCCCAGTCTTTTTAAGTTCTGGCGGCACTGAGGAGCAAGTCAAAGCCATGCGCCAAATTGGCTCTAGCCCAATGCCAGCTGGTTTGTTCAGCCAATTGGAAGCAGATGCCATTGAATTAACGATTCAAATGACGCGTTCAATTGAGGTTGATCCTGCTTTGATGAAGCGTTTACAAAGCGCTTTGGGTAATTCGCATTTGGTGGAGTTGGTAGGTGTGATTGCTACTTACAACATGGTCTCAAGATTCTTGGTTGCTTTGCAGGTCACTCCCGAGCACTGATTGAGTACATGAATCAAACCCATGAAGGCTGCACCACATTTGTGCGGCCTTTCTTTATTAGCTTTAAAGCTAATAGCTGAAAATTATTAATATAACTAATATGACCAAAGTTAAATATCTGAAAGATATAGCATTTTGAGTGAAATAGGCCACATATACATCATCGATGACGACGCTTCAATGCGCAGTTCCTTGACTCGCATGTTGAAGAGTTGCGGTTACTCGATTGAGTCACATGAATCTCCAGAATCATTTTTGGAAAAATCAATTCCAGTTTCTCCAGCAACCATCCTATTGGATATGCGCATGCCAAGCATGTCAGGAGTTGAGTTACAAAAGAAATTAAAAGAGATGGGTCGAGAGACTCCCATCATTTTTATTTCAGGTGAATCCATGCCTCATGAGATCGTCACCAGCATGAAGCAAGGAGCGATTGATTTTTTGTTTAAGCCATTTAATTTGGATGATTTATTGCGCTGCATTGGTGCCGCGATTGAAAAAGACAAAGAAATTTTCCAATCAATGACCCAGTCATTGACCATTAATCAACGTTATGACTCTTTAACCCCTAGGGAAAAAGAGGTTTGCGCCTTATTGGTAGAGGGTTTGATGAACAAAGACGTGGCGGTTCGCTTAGGTACCACTGACGCCACCATCAAAGTCCATAAATCAAGGGTGATGGAAAAAATGAGAGCGCCTTCTTTGCAAGAGTTGGTCCGTTTGTATGACTTAGTGAAGAATAAATAACAGGTCTTTGAAGAATTTGGAGTTTTTAGTAATTTAACGATGTTAAAGTGTTGGTAAGAAGCCAGAGAGCTCATGGAGACAGCATGTCATTAGGATCAAAAAATAAAATTGAAATCCTGCCTGAAATTCAGGGGAAGGTGCTTAAAGCCGCCCGTGAAAAGCTAAGACTTGATCCTCAAGAACTTGCAGTCAAAGCATGCTTGTCTAAAAAACATATCATTGAGCTTGAACAGGGTGGCATCAGCAGTTTTTACTCTGAATCTCATAAGATCACCGTGGCAAAAAAAGTTGCCAAAATATTGCAGTTAGATGAATCACTGGTATTGGTTCATCCAGATGGTGATTTGGCTCAACAAGAATCATTGCCGTTTGATACGGCCGTTGAAGAAACTCAGCAGCCAGTAAAAGTTCAAGAGACAAAAGCTACCAAGGAAGAAAAGACAAGTGCGCCCGCAGCTCTGTCAACAGCTGAAGAATCAAATCAAGCAAATACTAAGCCTGCAGCAGTAAAAGGTAAGCCGGTTAAGGTTAGTTTGGAAAATATTCAAACTGGCGGCCAGATGAATTCTTCAAGACCAAAGTCAAAACGCTCACGCAGTGGTTTGGCATCCATCTTGTTATTGATCTTGGTGGCAGGTGGTTTGTATTCAACAAAAGATGACATCATTGCTATGTTTAATCCGCCAGCCCAAGAGCCTCAACCAGTCGTGGTTGAAGGGGCTGAGCCTAAAGAAGATAGCGCTAATCCAGCAACACCAGCGAATCCGGCAAACCCATCTGCACCAAATTCAGCTGCTCCAGCAGTTACTAATGTGGCAGCCGTTGCGCCATTGCCATCTGATGTTGGTTGTCCAAAACCTGATGCGAGTGTGGCAGAGCAATCAGTGGCTGAGCCTACCAAGCCAGGTAACTTCGTGCATGTCGTTGTGAAATCAAGACAAATTGTTTGTGTGGTGGATGCCACTGGAAAATCAATGATGCAGTCGATTGAGCCGGGCGCTGGTCACACCTTTGGTGGTAAAGCCCCATTCACCGTTTTGACCAATGGTTTATCGCAAGCATCTGTTTACTTCCAAGGTAGACCTGTTCGACCAATCAATGAGCAAGCAAGAACGATGCGCGTAAAAGAAGCGCCTACCAATTAAGATTGCTGAAGATAAGATGATCAAAGGAGCTTCGGCTCCTTTTTATTTGTCTAGGGTTAGGCAATCCCTCAAGATAAAATAAAACCATGAGCCAATTGCCCCAATCTAAATCAGAAATTTTCTGGGTATTCACTTGGCTGGCTCTTCAGGGATTTGGTGGAGTTTTACCGGTTGCTGAACGCGAATTGGTTGATAAAAAACGTTGGTACTCCAGAGAAGAGTTTTTGGAAGAGTGGGCGGTGGCGCAAGTTTTGCCTGGCCCAAACGTGGTTAACTTAGCGATTATTTTTGGCTCACGTCATTTTGGTTTACCTGGTGCATTGGCAGCGATTGCCGGTATGTTGGTGTTCCCAATGTTGGCGCTGATTGTCATCGCCATCACTTATCTTCATTGGGGTGTTAATCCAGTGGTTGCCGGGGCCATCAAAGGCATGGGCGCAGTTGCTGCTGGTTTGATAGCTGGAACATCTCTTAAGTTGGCCAGTGCACTTAAAAAACATCCACTGGGTTATCTGCCATCGATTGGGATTGTCTTACTTTGTTTTATTTTGGTGGCCTTGATCAGAATACCTCTGGTGCATGTGCTCTTGAGCCTTGGGGTCTTGTCGATTTATCTGACCTATCGTCGGGTGAAGTCATGATTCAATTAACTTGGGCCAACTGGCTCGATGTGTTTTTACACTTCACGGCAGTTTCATTGATGGCTGTCGGTGGTGCTGTAACGGTCATCCCGGAAATGCACCGCCACTTGGTTTATAAAAATGCGTGGATGTCTGATGATCAATTTGCGGCTTCAATTGCGATCGCTCAATCAGCCCCAGGGCCTAATATTCTGGTGATTGCTATGATGGGCTGGCACATTGGAATTAACTCTGTGGCAACGATTCATGCGCAGTATCTTTGGGGAAGCTTTGGCATGGTATTGGCCATGATTGGGGTGATGCTACCGAGTTCAATCTTGACCTACTCAACCGCGAAGTGGGTTCAGGCCAACAAAGACAGCGATTTTGTTTTAGCTTTTAAACAGGGGTTGGCCCCGTTGGTGATCGGTGCCATTCTGGCAACTAGTTGGTTGATCAGTGCTGCCAATACCAGTTTGGAAAATGATTGGGCATTATGGTTGTGCACCATCATCACCGTTTTCCTAATTTGGAAAACCAAGATACATATCTTATTGTTGTTATTGCTTGGTGCAGTGCTCGGTGGAGTGGGGCTGATTTAAATAATCTAAGTAAAGCCCAGAGCAAGTTATAAAAATAGAGAAAAAGTAGGCAATAAAAAACCCGACCGAAGTCGGGTTCTTATGAACATAACACCAAATTACATTGGGTTGATGTTAGAAGCTTGCTTGCCCTTAGGGCCAGTTGTTACTTCAAAGCTAACCTTTTGGTTTTCTTTCAAGCTTTTGAATCCGTTACCTTGAATCGCTGAGAAGTGAGCGAATAGATCTTCACCACCACCGTCAGGAGTAATAAAACCAAAACCTTTTGCGTCGTTGAACCACTTAACAATACCTGTTGCCATTACTGAAATTCCTTAAAAAAATTAAACGTGATGATTTCTCACCATTTCTTTGCAGGGCTGGAAGATTCAACTAACCGAATCACCCATTTTGAAAAATGGAAACGACGGAAGCTACTTGAAGACCTACGCGCTAAGTATCGCACAATTTGAATAAAGGGATATGAATATTTAATCAGGGCTTTTACTAGGTTTTATGGGGCTAAAACACCCAAAAACAGGCATTTTTGGCAAAAAAAGCATTTATTGAGCTTTGAGGACTAAAAAAGCAGGCTTTTTTGACTCAATTCCATGAATTATGAGCATTTAATTCATCAGCGAAGATTTAAAGTCTGTTTTATCCTCTAGCCTACCCAATAAAAAGAAGAGACAAAAAGAATGAATACAGCAGAAATTACCAAAATTATTGATGACAACATCAAGGCAAGACGTTCAATCCGTGCCTTTTTACCGACTGAAGTAAAAAAGCAGGACATTTTGGACATCATGAATGTGGCTGCACGTGCTCCATCTGGTACCAATACACAACCTTGGCAAGTGCATATTGTTCAAGGTGCTGCTAAGAAAGCCATCACCGATGAAATCCTCAGCATTTTTAATGATCCTGAGGCACTCAAAGAGCACACCGAAGAATATAACTACTACCCATCTAAGTGGGTTGATCCTTATTTGGCACGTCGTCGTAAGGTAGGTTTTGATTTGTACGGCCTATTAGGAATTGGCAAGGAAGATAAAGATCGCATGAAAGCCCAAGGCGCTCGCAACTATCAATTCTTTGATGCGCCAGTTGGTGTTTTCTTCACAATTGATCGCGTCATGCAGCAAGGTAGTTGGTTTGATTACGGCATGTTTGTACAAAACGTGATGTTAGCAGCCAAAGCACGTGGTCTTGATACATGCCCACAAGCAGCGTTCACGCAATTTCACCGAGTGATTGCAAAGCATTTGAATCTCAATTCAGAACAGCAATTGATCTGCGGAATGTCATTGGGTTACGCTGATCAAAGCAAAGTTGAAAACACTTTGACCACCGATCGTGAAAATGCAGAGAGCTTCACACATTTTTTTAACTAGATTTAACAAGCATTTTTAATAGGTAATTTTTTATGAGTCAGACTTTTCAATGGAATGATCCGCTGCGTTTGGATGATCAGTTAACTGAAGAAGAGCGCATGATCAAAGATGCTGCTCATGACTATTGTCAGGGTCAGCTTTTACCCAGAGTGACTGAAGCTTTCCGTCATGAAAAAACAGACATTGCCATTTTTAAAGAAATGGGTGACTTGGGATTATTGGGCGTGACCATTCCTGAGCAATATGGTGGTGCTGGTTTGAATTACGTGGCCTATGGTCTAGTAGCCCGTGAGGTTGAGCGAGTTGATTCTGGGTACAGATCGATGTTGAGCGTGCAGTCTTCTTTGGTGATGGTGCCGATCAACGAATTCGGTAGTGAAGAACAGAAAAAGAAATACCTGCCAAAACTTGCCACTGGTGAGTGGATTGGTTGTTTTGGTTTGACTGAGCCCGATCACGGTTCAGACCCTGCCAGCATGGTGACACGTGCCAAGCCAGTAGATGGTGGCTATTCATTATCTGGTTCAAAAATGTGGATCACCAACAGTCCTATCGCTGATGTGTTTGTGGTGTGGGGCAAGTTAGTTGATGAGGCCACTGGCAAAGACAATATCCGCGGTTTCATTTTGGAAAAAGGTTGGAAGGGTTTAACAGCGCCTGCAATTCATGGAAAAGTTGGCTTGAGAACTTCCTTGACCGGTGAGATCGTGATGGATGAGGTGTTTGTTCCGAAGGAAAACATGTTCCCCGAGATCAAAGGACTCAAGGGACCTTTCACTTGCTTGAACAGTGCTCGTTACGGTATTGCCTGGGGTGCATTGGGCGCCGCTGAAGATTGCTGGTTCAGAGCACGTGACTACGTGATGAATCGTCAACAATTTGGACGTCCATTGGCGGCCAATCAATTGATTCAAGTGAAGTTAGCCGATATGCAAACAGAAATCAGTTTAGGTTTGCAGGCTTGCTTGCGTTTGGGCCGCATGAAAGATGAAGGCACAGATGCTGTTGAAATCACATCAATCTTGAAGCGCAACTCTTGCGGCAAGTCATTGGCTGTTGCCAGAATGGCCAGAGACATGATGGGTGGCAATGGTATTTCTGATGAATATGGTGTGGCAAGACACATGGTGAACTTAGAAGTGGTCAACACCTATGAGGGAACACACGATATTCATGCCTTGATTTTGGGTCGAGCTCAAACCAATATCCAGGCATTCTTTTAAAAACATTAAAAGTAATATGAAACACAGGCCATTCATTTGAATGGCCTTTTCCTTTATTTCTTTTAATTCGTTTATTCTTATCTTATGCAAGAACTCCTGAAATCTCTGAGCAGCCCGTTTAATAAGAGCGTGAAACAGATCATGCTCTTAGGCATGCTCTTCGCCTTGATGCCATCTCAAGTCAGCGCGATTGAGGTCGGAGATCAATTGCCTTTGGGGCAGATTCAGTCAATCCAGGGTGAAACATTCACACCTGAACACTGGAGCAAAAGAAACACGATTGTTGAGGTTTGGGCCACTTGGTGCTCCTATTGCCGAACCCAAAATAAATACCTGCAACAGCTAAGGCAAAAAATACCAGCTGATCAATTAAACATCGTGACGATTTCAATAGACCGCCGTGTTGAGTCAGTCAAAGACTACATGGAGAAAAACCAATACACCTTTCCAGTTGTCATGATGACTCCAGAGTTGGCTAAGGCGATTGGCAAAAGGCGAGGAGTGCCTGAGCTTTATGTGATTAACCCGCAGGGCAAGGTCATTCAAAAGGATTACGGCTTGATGGTTGATTTAGATCTTATCGACCTGGCCCGGTATGCCAAAAAATAAGCGATAAAAGTATTTCTAGCATTGGTTTTATGTACTTTTGACATATTCATATAAGAAGAATGAATTTGTTTTAAATCCCGCTTTCGCCAATAATCTATCACTTAGTTATTTTAATAAAGTGTAAGGTAAAACCCCAAGATATTAAAAGGGTTTATCCGACTAGAATCAAAGCGTTACTAAAGGGGGAAATGATGCAATCATTCATTCGTAAACCATCAATATTGATGGCTGGCTTATTCGTGAGCCTACTTGGTGCAACTTCTTTGGCAAATGCCCAAAGTTTGCAAATTAAACAATGGGCTGCATCATGTTCAGCCTGTCACGGTACCGATGGTTATTCAGAAGGTGGGATGGCTAGCTTAGCGGGACAAAATAAAGATGAAATGATCAAGAAGATGAACGAATACAAAACTGGTAAGCGCACAGCTTCGATCATGCATCAATTGAGTAAAGGTTATACGAGTGAGCAAATCGAACAGATTTCTGCTTACTTCGCATCTTTGCCTGCAGTAAAACCAGTAGCTAAAACAAAATAATCGGGGGTTGATCATGCAAAGACGCGAATTTATACAATTAGTAGGTGCGGGTGCTGCTGCAACAACTCTTGTTGGTTGTGCTTCAACACAAATTGATGCCAAAAATGCCAAAGTATTGGTGATTGGTGGCGGTTATGGTGGCGCAACAGCTGCTAAGTACGTACGCAAGTTTTCAAATTACACAGCTGATGTGACTCTGATCGAGCCAAATCAGAACTTCATTTCTTGCCCAATGTCCAATCTAGTGATTGGTGGCAGCAAGAAGATGGAAGACATCACAGTTTCATACGCAGGTTTGAGCAAGAATCATGGCGTGAAACTAGTGAAAGACTATGTGGTTTCAGTAGACGTTGCTAAACGCCAAGTTAAATTGGCTGGCGGCTCAACGTTGTTTTATGATCGCTTGATCGTCTCTCCAGGTATTGATCTTACTTATGACAAATTGCCTGGCATGCTTAAGCCAAATGCTCAGAACGAAGTTCTCCACGCATGGAAAGCTGGCGAGCAAACTGTTGGCTTAAGAAAGCAATTGGAAAGCATGAAAAATGGTGGTGTGTTCGCTATTTCAATTCCATTGGCTCCGTACCGTTGCCCTCCAGGACCATACGAGCGTGCTTGCCAAGTGGCTGACTATTTCCAAAAGAATAAGCCAAAGAGCAAAGTGCTTATTTTGGACGCCAATGATGATGTGACATCAAAACCAGGTTTATTTAAATTAGCATGGTCGCGCCGTTATGCTGGCATGGTTGAATATCGTGGCAAACACAACCTAACGGATGTGGATGTTAAGGGTAAGACTCTTAAGTTTGAATTCAACGATGACATCAAGGCGGATGTATTGAACGTATTGCCTCCAATGCGCGCTGGTTCAATTGCTGTGAAGACAGGTTTGGCCAACATGAATGCACGTTGGTGTGAAGTTGACTTCCTAACATTTGAATCTAAGGTTGCTCCAAACGTTCACGTATTGGGTGACTCAATTCAAATTGCTCCTGGTATGCCAAAGTCTGGACACATGGCCAATCAACACGGTAAGACATGTGCTGCAGCGGTTGTAGCTATCTTGAGTGGTGCAGAAGTTAATCAATTGCCTGTTTATAACAACACTTGCTATAGCTTCGTTTCTGCGCAAGACGTGGTTCACGTGGCCAGCGTTCATACCTATGACGCTGCTAAGAAAACCATGGTCACAGTACCAGGCTCTGGTGGCGTATCTGCTGCTGCTAATCCGCTTGAGGGTGAGTATGCAAATGCATGGGCCAGAAACATTTGGGCTGATATGTTGGTTTAAGCCGCTGAATTGTTTTCAGCTGTATCAAATAAAAAAGTCTGCTTCGGCAGACTTTTTTATTAACTCATTTCTTTAGTTCATTATTTATCTTTTTAGTTATTGCTTTAGTTACTTTTTGCTTTTCGCTACCTCATCCAATGATTTTAAGAAAGCCAATTTCTCTTTGATCTTTGCTTCCAAACCTCGATCGGTTGGTTGATACCAATTCGCTTCTTTCACACCATCCGGAAGATAGTTTTCTCCAGCGGCATAAGCATGAGGTTCGTCGTGCGCATAACGATAAGATTTGCCATGACCCAAGTCATCCATCAATTTGGTTGGAGCATTGCGCAAATGCATCGGCACATCTCGACTGGCATCTCTGGCCACAAAATCTTTTGCTTGATTGAATGCTTTGTAGGCGGCATTGCTCTTAGGGGCGGCGCTCAAGTAAAGCAATGCTTCAGCAAGTGCCAATTCACCCTCGGGGCTGCCTAAGCGCTCAAAAGTTAATGCCGCATCATTGGCCAATTGCATGGCGCGCGGGTCTGCTAATCCAACATCTTCCCAAGCCATGCGAACAATGCGACGTGACAAATATTTCACATCTACGCCACCATCAATCATGCGACAAAACCAATACAAAGCAGCATCTGGATTGGATCCTCTGACTGATTTATGCAAAGCAGAGATTTGGTCATAGAAATGATCGCCCGATTTATCAAATCGTCTTGATAGATGGCCTAGGGAATGCTCTAAAAATTCTGCGGTGATATTGGTGACTTGACTGGTCTTTGCAGCATTGAAGGTTTGCTCAATCAAATTAAGAAAACGTCTAGCGTCACCATCGGCCATATGAAGAAGCATGGCTTTGGCTTCTTCGTTGAACTCTAGAGCGCCTGGTAGTGCTGCCAATGCTCGATTCAATAGCTGAAGAAGCTCATCATGAGTCAGGGACTTGAGAACATAGACCTGGGCTCTTGAAAGCAATGCTGAATTGACCTCAAAGGATGGGTTTTCAGTGGTGGCTCCAATGAAGGTCACTAAACCTGATTCAACAAAGGGAAGCAGGGCATCCTGTTGCGATTTATTGAATCGATGTATCTCATCCACGAACAAGATAGTTTTTTTACCAAACTGTTGCAGATTGTTTTCTGCCTGCTCAATGGCTTGTCTTATTTCTTTGACCCCTGCTAAAACCGCTGAAATAGCGATGAATTCGCAGTCAAAGGTATTGGCGGTGAGACGCGCAATGGTGGTTTTACCTACTCCAGGAGGACCCCATAAAAGCATTGAATGAGGCTTGCCTGAGCGGAACGCCAGGTCAAGTGGCTTACCCGGCCCAAAAAGGTGAGTTTGCCCAACCAGGTCCTCTTTTTGTTGAGGACGAAGTATTTCCGCCAGGGGGGTAAAATTCTCGTTGTTTGGTAATAAAGACATGGTTTAATACGCAAATTGTCGCATGTTGTCTGAATGCCAAATTGTTTTTTTATTGCTAATTCATCATTATTGAAAAGTGACTCATGAACCAAGATACACAAAATCAGATCAGAGATAAATTACGCCCGCTACCACGCTGGATTTTTATGAGTCGCTGGCTACAAGCTCCTCTATACATGGGCTTGATTGTTGCTCAAATTGTTTATGTGATTCAGTTCTGGCGCGAGTTGGTTCATCTCATTGGCATGATGATGACCAAGGGTGGCACGACTGAAACAGAAATCATGTTGATTGTTTTAGGTTTGATTGACGTGGTGATGATTTCAAATCTATTGGTGATGGTCATTGTGGGTGGTTGGGAGACATTTGTTTCTCGCCTAGAACTCAAGAATCATCCTGATCAACCTGAGTGGTTATCGCATGTGAATGCTGGTGTATTGAAGGTTAAGTTGGCCACAGCGATCATCGGCATCTCTTCAATTCACTTATTGAAGACTTTCATCAATGCAGAGCACTTGGATGACAAAACTCTGTTGTGGCAAACCTTGATTCACTTAACGTTTGTGATTTCAGCTTTGGCAATTGCCTACACAGAAACACTATTGGCTAAAGCCAAGTCTCACTAAGTTGACCAACTAAGTAGACTAAAAACCAATCAAAATTGTCTGATAGCAATGCCAGCCAAAACAAGGCTGGCAGTTGCCACTGTGGTTAACACAGTTCTCATTTTTAAGAATTCTGCCAAATAGGCTTCGTCATGAATCAAATGGCGAAACTGTTTGCGGTCAACAAATAGGGCCAGCACAAGGGTTGCTGCAATCAAGAAGTAACCAGAAGAAAAGGGTAGATGTAGTGCTACCCATGCCAATAAGGATGGGATAACACCCCAGATCCAAGCGCCTTTGGCTCTCCAAAAGCCATGACCCTCTTGATTGGATAGAGGGTTCAATAAAGGACCCCAATGGAGTGCTCCTACAAATGAAGCGATTGTTGCTGCGTAAAGGAGCAATGAATTCGCAGCCCAAAAATCCAGTGGAGATTCTGCGAACTGAACCAAAGCGGATAGCAAGATAAAAGGAATCAGTCCTGCGTAACCAAGAAATTTAGCAATTGGAGTCAACATGATCAGTTATAGCTGTAAACGCCTTTACCTGATTTTCTGCCAAGGTAGCCAGCAGCCACCATTTCGCGAAGCAATGGGCAAGGGCGGTACTTGGAATCATTGAAGTTCTTGAAGTAAACCTCCATGATGGCCAAGCAAGTATCCAAGCCAATCATGTCGGCTAATGCCAAAGGCCCAATCGGGTGGTTGCAGCCAAGCTTCATGCCTGCATCGATGTCTTCTGGGGTTGCCAAACCTTCAGCCAACACAAAGAAGGCTTCATTGATCATGGGTACCAAAATACGGTTCACAACAAAACCAGGGGCATTTTTAACTGTGATGGGTTCTTTGCCTAATACTTTTGACATCTCTTGCACCAAGGCATGAGTTTGATCATCGGTTTGTAGGCCACGAATAATCTCAACCAGCGTCATCATGGGCACTGGATTGAAAAAATGCATGCCGATAAAACGCTGAGGGTTGCTAACTTCAGCAGCCATTTGAGTGATTGAAATTGATGAGGTGTTTGAAGCAATGATGGTGTCTTTGCTAACAATGCCATCCAGTTGCTTCAAGATCTTGATCTTGAGATCGTAATTTTCAGTCGCAGCCTCAATCACCATCTGTGAACCTGTGAAATCTTGGTAATTAGTGCTGGTTTTAATGCGAGACAGAGCAGCTGCTTTTTCAGCCTCAGTCATCTTCTCTTTTTTGATCAAGCGATCAAGGCTACCAGCAATGGTTGAGAGTCCTTTTGCCACAGCAGCCTCATTGATATCAACCATGATCACGTTCAAGCCGGAAACTGCACAGGCTTGAGCAATGCCATTGCCCATCGTGCCAGCGCCAATAATGCCCACAGACTGAATACCCATCTCTTGACCTTGTAATTAAGTACTAAAAGCTCAAGTTTAAGCTTCATCTGGAAAATAGTAGAAATTTTTCAATATTCCCCGGGCTTTATGGATAATGTGGGTATGTCTACACAAGGTTTCATCCTCAAAATCTCCTGCCCAGACCGACCAGGCATCGTTCATGCCGTCAGTCAATTTTTGTTCAATCAAACGGCCAATATTTTGGATTCTGCTCAATTCAGTGACACATTCACGAGTCGCTTTTTCATGCGCGTGCATTTTGCTAAGACTTCGCAAGAATTGAATTTGAAAAAGTTGCAAGAATTGTTCAAAGAGATTGGCGATAGCTTCCAAATGGATTGGGAGTTATTTGATGCAGCCAGCAAACCCAAAGTATTGATCATGGTTTCTAAGCTTGGTCACTGCTTGAATGATCTTTTATTTAGAACCCATAGTGGATATTTGCCAATCGATATCGCCGGCATCGTTTCTAACCATCAAGAATTTCAAAACCTAGCCGCAGGTTACAAAATACCGTTTCATTACATGCCATTGAGCAGTGCCAGCGATGAGCGTAAAAATGAACAAGAAGAACAATTATTAAAGTTAATTGATCAAGAAAAAATTGATTTGGTTGTTCTTGCTAGGTACATGCAGATCTTGTCTCCTAAGGTTTGTCAAAAGTTATCTGGTAAAGCCATCAATATTCACCACTCTTTCTTGCCAAGCTTTAAAGGCGCTAAACCTTACTGGCAAGCCCATCAGCGCGGTGTGAAGTTGATTGGTGCAACAGCTCATTACGTGACCACTGATTTAGATGAGGGTCCAATCATCGAGCAGGGCGTTGAGCGTGTTGATCATGCGATGGATCCAGACCAATTGGCTGCCGTCGGTCGAGATGTGGAGTGTATGGCTTTGTCTCGCGCCGTTCGTTGGCACGCAGAGCACCGCATCTTGTTAAATGGAAAGAGTACGGTGGTGTTTCAGTAATGGATTTCTCACTTTTATTAGATATCTTTTTGCATTTAGACAAACACTTGGTCACCATTGTTGATCAATGGGGTCCTTGGGTTTATGTCTTATTGTTCGCCATCATCTTCATTGAAACAGGTGTGGTGGTGATGCCATTTTTACCTGGTGATTCTTTGTTATTCGTTGCTGGAGCGATTGCAGCTGTGGGTGGCATGAGCTTACCGCTTTTACTGATCTTGTTGATCATTGCTGCGATTGCCGGTGATGCAGTCAACTATTCGATTGGTCGCTGGTTTGGCCCGAAGGTATTTGGTTGGGAAAACTCTCGTTGGTTCAACAAAGACGCTTTTGATAAAACCCATGCTTTTTATGAAAAGCATGGGCCCATCACCATTGTTGTTGGCCGCTTCATGCCCTTCATTAGAACCTTTGCTCCATTTATTGCGGGTGCTGCGCAAATGTCTTATTCCAAATTTGCCACCTATAACATTGCTGGTGGCATCTTGTGGGTTGGAAGTCTGACAACTTTGGGTTACATGATTGGTGAGCACCCATGGGTTAAAGCTAATTTCTCAATGGTGGCTTTGGCGATGATCATCATCCCGGGCTTGCCGGCTTTGTGGGTATTCTTGCAAGCCATGGTGCAAAAGCTAAAGCGCTGATCATCTTCTTTGATATTGAGTTTTGCCGTAGAGCACTTCCTTGGCTTTATCGTCATTCAAAGGTTTTCTCAAAGAAGTTAAAACTTCAACGCCTCGTTTGACGGCTGGGCGTTCTGCAATTTCTTGATGCCAACGCAAAACGTTTGGAAACTCTTCGAGAGTGATGCCTTGATTTTTCCATGAGCGAGTCCAAGGGAAAATGGCCATGTCAGCAATGCTGTACTCTTTACCAGCAATGAAACGTTTCTTTGATAGCTCTTTGTCCATCACACCATAAATTCTGCGAGTTTCATTGGTGTAACGATTGATGGCGTACTCAACTTTTTCTGGTGCGTAGATTCTGAAGTGATGTGTTTGACCAAGCATTGGACCAACGCCGCCCATTTGGAACATTAACCACTGCATGACCTCAAACTTGGCGCGATCTGTTTTTGGTAAGAAGCGACCTGTCTTGCTGGCAAGGTATAACAAAATAGCGCCAGATTCAAAGAGGGCAATTGGTTTGCCATCTGGACCATTAGGATCGACCATGGCTGGGATCTTATTGTTCGGGCTGATGGCTAAAAACTCTTTGGTGAATTGATCACCAGCGCCAATATCAATCGGATGAGCCAGCCAATCCTTACCTAAGCGATAGCCACATTCTTCCATCATGATGTGAACTTTGTGACCATTGGGTGTTGCCCAGCTATAAATATCAATCATGCCTTGTTTCTTTGTCATCATTTTTCCCTTTGTAACAATTTCGTTTGTTTAACCAGTCGAACAAACAACCAATCATCTAACTAAGTAAATAATCATTAAATACTCTGAAGTCGCTTGAGCGCCTCAGCCAAAGTACTCTCTTTTTTGGCAAAACAGAATCTGATCACTCCTGACTCAACAGGATCGCTGTAAAAAGCAGAAACAGGGATCGCTGCCACGCCCACTTCTTTTATTAACCACTGACAAAAATCAGAGCTATTCAATTTAGCTTGTGGAATGCCAAGTTGAGTGTAATCAACGCATTGGAAGTAAGTCCCGGGCGCTGGTAAGAGCTTGAACTTTGTTTGCTCTAAACCTTGGCGCATGTAATTTCTTTTGGCCTGATAGAAGCCTGCCAAATTCAAGTAAGGATCAGGATTTTTTAAAAAATCAGCCAGACCATACTGAACAGGGGTATTGATCGTGAAGACATTGAACTGATGAACTTTTCTGAATTCAGCACTCAAGTGAGCGGGGGCCGCCACATAACCGACTTTCCAGCCGGTGACGTGATAAGTTTTACCAAAACTAGAAATAACAAAGCTGCGTTCTGCTAATTCAGGATGGCGGGCCACGCTTTGATGGTCTTTGCCATCAAAGACCATGTGCTCATACACCTCATCACTGCAAATTAAAATATCCGTGTCTCGAACCAAAGCGGCCAGACGATCAATATCAGCAGACTGCCACACCATACCTGTTGGATTGTGAGGGGAGTTGATCATGATCATTTTGGTGCGGGGAGTGATGGCTTTTGCCATGGCATCCCATGGGATTTCATAGCCGGTGATATCACCAGCATCATTCCTCTTCACCATCAACTGAACTGGCACAGCCTTGCCGCCAACCGTATCAATAGAAGGGATGTAAGAGTCGTAGACGGGCTCAATCACAATCACTTCATCGCCAGGATTGATCGCGCACGCAATCACCGTGAAAATTCCTTGGGTACCGCCAGCTGTGATGGTGATCTCTGTGGTTGGATCGTAGTGATGACCATACAAAGCACTTATCTTTTGACTGACAGCCTCGCGCAAAGGGGCAATACCCGTCATGGGTGGGTATTGATTGTGACCATCGCGCATGGCTTTATAAACAGCCTCTGGTAAAGCAGGGTCGCATTCAAAGTCAGGAAAGCCTTGACCTAAGTTGATAGCTTTGTGCTCATTGGCAAGAGCTGACATCACCGTAAAAATAGTGGTGCCAACTTTGGGTAAGCGAGAAGGAAGCGGTATTTGTCTCAAAGCAGTATTATTTAGATTCATTTAATTTGAATATTCTGCCATGTTGATCGTACTTTCGCCCGCAAAAAGTTTGGACTATGACACTCCGCCTTCCACGGACAAGCATACCTTGCCTATTTTCATCAATGAATCTGCCAAGTTGGTGACAGATTTAAAGAAACTGTCTTTGCAAGAAGTTGCTGAATTGATGGATTTATCTGACAAATTGGCCGCTTTGAACGTGGCTCGCTTTGGCGAGTGGTCTAAGAAATTCACAGCTAAAAATAGCAAACAAGCTATTTTGGCGTTTAATGGAGATGTGTATGAAGGGCTTGATGCTTCATCATTGAACGCTAAGGCTTTGGATTACACCCAAGAGCATGTCAGAGTTCTTTCAGGCCTCTATGGTGTTTTAAAGCCTTTGGATTTGATGCAGCCATACCGTTTGGAAATGGGTACTTCATTCAAAAATACGGTTGGTAAAGATCTCTATGCTTTTTGGGGTGACAAAATCACCTTGGCTTTAAAAGAAGAGCTTGAAAAACAAAAATCTAAAACCTTGATTAACTTGGCTTCAGACGAGTACTTTAAATCTGTTAAAGCTGACAAATTAGGTTTCCCAATCGTCGCCCCTGTCTTTCAGGATGAGAAAGCTGGCAAATACAAGATTGTTTCTTTCTATGCCAAGCGTGCAAGAGGTTTGATGACTCGTTTCATCATTGATAACAAGATTGATAAAGCAGCTGACTTAAAAGACTTTGACTACGAAGGTTATAAGTTTGCCCCTAAAGAAAGCACTGATGCGAAACCTGTGTTCCGAAGAAAAGAGCAGTGATCTGAATGATGACAAAACAAGTGTTGAAATTTCTTTTGAGCTTTGCAGCTCTATCTATGTTGATGGGTGGCGCGATGGCGAATGAAGAACCGCGTTATGAGGTTGTCAAAAAAGAGGGTGACTTCGAGGTTCGCCGTTATCAGCCAATGATCATTGCTGAGGTATTGGTCACCGGTACTTTGAGTGAAGCCTCTAATAAAGGATTTCGTCAGGTGGCTGACTTTATTTTTGGTAACAACGAAGACCCAGTCAAAAAGCAGGCAGAGAAAATTGCCATGACGGCACCTGTGACCATTGAAGCAGATGTATCCTCAAAAATTGCCATGACTGCGCCAGTCACATTAGAGGGCAGTGGAGGTTCATGGAAATTGGCATTTGTGATGCCTAGTAAGTTCACTATGGAAACCTTGCCTAAGCCCAAGAATCCAAATATCACGATCAAACAAATGCCAGCTCAGCAATTAGCAGTGGTGACATTCAGTGGTTGGGTGGATGAAGAAAAGTTGGCCGCACAAACTACTCGTTTGAACGAATGGATGGCTAAGAATGGTTTAAAGGCTTCTGGTTCAGCACAGTTGTCGCGTTATAACCCACCTTGGACTTTGCCATTCTGGCGCCGCAATGAAGTTTGGATGAAGTTGGATTAATGAAACAAAGGCTGCTGACTCGGTGTGTCATCCGGCATTTCAGCATGAACGATTTCACCGGCGCGATCAACGAACATCGGTACGCCACAATCTTCACACATCTCTAGGCTGAATAACTCAGGGTGCCTGAGCTGATCTTCAACGCCTGAGTTTTTGATCGTGTCATAAATTTCCCGAATAGGACTGTCTTCAATCGAAATATCATTGATTGAATCATTGGCAACGGTTTCTCTGTCGTACAGAGGCCAAACCACGCCATAGAGGATTTCTTTAGAACCTTTTAGGGCAAAAGAAATTCTGTATTCATCGCATTGCTCATCACCAAATCCTGCGATGATGCAAGACAAGCCAGCGGGCTCAACGTTCAACATTGATTCAAGATAATTGACGGCTGCCAAAATGCTCAATGGTCTGATCTTGCGATCTGCTTCACGACAGTTGGTGAAATAAGCCTCTGGTAAAGACAGTTCGAATTCGCAGCCGGGCATGATTGCTGCAATCGTGTCTTGCATACCTGTTTGCCAATTCTGTAAACAAACACTGCGCTCTTGTCGTCTTGGCGCATCCTCTTGCCATCTAAAGATCGGGCCGCCTGATGGGGCTGCTACTGCGCCAACGATATATCTTGGATCAGCTAATACAGGAATTGTTTCAGGCATGTCACGCAACTCTAATTTTATTTCTCCGGCATTCACAGCCGCAGACGCTAATTTCTCGAGTAACAAACGAGTTTGACAATGTGAATGAGGCATTTGATCAATGCTGTAAAGCCAAGGCACCAATGCAATCAATGCATCTTGCGCAACGATTTGATCGTGCAATAAATTACCTGTGGCAGCGATTGATTCAGAACTGAGCTTGCCTGAAGGAATGCTGTAACGAGTTCTGGCGATGATTGGAATAGCGATCAACACCACATCCCAACTCTTGCCATCTTGCTCTAGCGTCAAAGACTCCGCCAAGGTTTCAGCATTCTCTGCCAATGAGTCAAAAGCAATAGGATTGATCTTGAGTGTTTGATCCAATGCGCTCTCAATCGCATTTTGATTTTGCGCATGCAATAAGCGCAATAAACGATCCAGCAACTTAGTTTCCCAAAAAATATCTTCTACGCGACTGCCCGAAGCTGCCAATGACAGAGCATCAGAAACCAATCGTTCTGCTTCAGGTGAAATGCGTGAGGAATTTTTAGGGCGATAACTAGACATAAACACATTCTAAGCAAAACAAGACCTTGTGGTGCAAACCTTGCAACTATATTTTTATCTAGGGCTTAGAGTAACTTTTCAGCTTTGGCTGGAATGGCGTGACCAGTTAAATGAGCTTTTTGCAAAATAGTCCAGAAATACCTGTAACTGGCTCGGTCATGAAGTTTGCCTTCATGTTGGATGGGTCCCCATTGTGCTGCTTGGGCTGCCAACAGAATAGAGCAGGCCTCATCAATCTCATTCGCTGATGGAGACAAAGTCTTCACGATCACAGGAATTTGATTTGGATGAATACTCCATTTGCGAGTGAAGCCAAATTCATTCTTGGCTCGCAAAGTGTCAGATTCAATGATGGCGACATCATTGATATTGGTGCAAACGTTGTGAGAGGGTACTTTGCCATGTGCATGACAGGCTGCTGAAATCTTTAGCATGGCACGTGCCACCAATGGATGATCAAATTGACCGCGGTCCATCGCATTGCCAGGGATGGCGCCGTGGTGGGCTGAAACAAAATCCATCAAACCAAAACTCAAAGACTCGACTTGTTCTAGCGCTGCAATGGCTTGAACATCTTGAAGTGCACCATGAGTTTCAATCAGAACTTGAATTGGAATTACTCGGCCAATATTGGCAGTTTTAGCAACATGATTGATTTCATCAATGATGCTTTGTGTTTGTGTGGCTGAAACCACTTTCGGAATCATCACGAAGGCGATTTTTTTGCCAGCTTGCTTGATCAGAGTTTCGACATCCGCTTTCCAGCAAGGATGACTAGGATCATGAATTCTGACCCCCACACGATTGAAACGATTATCTGAACTTAAAAGAATGTCGGCAACTAATTGAGCATGTTCTGCTTCTTTACCGACCGGTGCGCCATCTTCACAATCAAACGTGATATCAAAGACGGGACCTAGTTCTGCTTGCAAAGCCAATGCTTTGCGCATGCGCACTTCAGTGCCTGCGTAGTGATCACAAACAGGTAAGGCCCTCGGAAGGGCCTCACCTTGGAACAACACTTGACTAGGTTGCATGACTTGAGCGTTTGCTTAGAGCAAATGCTTCACGCCTTCTTGCTCTTCAGTCAATTCATTCAATGTGAAATTCATGCGCTCACGTGAGAATGCATCAACTTCTAAACCTTGAACAATTTTGTACTCGCCGTTTTCGCAGGTCACTGGGAAGCCATACATCACATCCTTAGGAATGTCGTATGAACCATCTGATGGAATACCCATTGTGACCCACTTACCATTTGTACCGCAGTGCCAATCATGGATGTGATCGATGGCAGCATTCGCAGCAGAAGCTGCTGAAGACAAACCGCGTGCATCGATGATCGCTGCGCCACGCTTACCAACTGTTGGCAAGAATGTGTTCTTGTTCCACTCTTCGTCATTGATCATTTGCTTCACTGATTGACCACCAATCGTTGCAAAACGATAGTCAGGGTACATCGTTGGGCTGTGGTTGCCCCACACGATCAATTTCTCAATGTCAGCCACTGCTTTACCAGTCTTAGCTGCCAATTGTGACAAAGCGCGGTTGTGGTCCAAACGTAACATCGCTGTGAAATTCTTAGCTGGTAGGTCTGGTGCTGATTTCATCGCGATATAAGCATTCGTGTTTGCTGGGTTACCTACAACCAATGTCTTAACAGTGCGCTTAGCTACTGCGTTCAAGGCTTTACCTTGAGCTGTGAAAATTTGTGCATTCGCTGACAAAAGATCTTTACGCTCCATGCCAGGGCCACGTGGACGAGCACCCACTAGAACTGCGTAGTCAATGTCTTTGAACGCTGTCATTGGATCGCTATGAGCAGTCATGCCTGCAAGCAATGGGAATGCGCAGTCATCGATCTCCATCATCACGCCTGAAAGGGCTTTTTGAGCTTTTTCATCAGGGATTTCTAACAATTGCAAAATCACCGGTTGGTCTTTGCCCAACATGTCGCCATTGGCGATGCGGAATAATAATGAATAGCCAATTTGGCCGGCTGCGCCAGTAACTGCGACGCGCAATGGTGCTTTTGCCATGAGTTTGCTCCAAGCTTAATTAAAAAAAGTGATATTGCGCCTTGGTTCTGACGCTAAACCTACAAAGTTTAGGACTTTATGACTATTTCTGTCAAATAGTCTTATATAAGACATAAGTCTATAGACTAAAACCCCTTGGTTGTGATGAAATAACGGTCATGACCGAAACAATTGCAACTTTTAGCCCGCTTTATCAGCAAATCAAGGCGCTAATTTTGGGAAGCTTGCAGGCTGGAGAGTGGAAGCCTGGCGAAGCCATTCCCAGTGAAAACGACCTGGCCACCAGGTTCAAGGTCAGTCAGGGCACAGTTCGCAAGGCCATTGACGAGTTAGCCAGTGAAAATCTACTGGTTAGAAGGCAAGGCAAGGGCACTTTTGTCGCCACCCACCATGAAGACCGGGTTCATTTCCGGTTTTTGAGGCTGGTTCCCGATGACGGTGAGCCACATTACCCAAAAAGTACCATTTTGGACTGCAAGCGCTTAAGAGCTCCGGCTGAGATTGCCCGTTTATTGGATCTCAAATCTGGTGATGCGGTGGTTCAGATTGAGCGTATTCTTTATTTTTCAGAAGAAGCAACGGTTTACGAAGAAATTTGGCTTCCTGGAACCACTTTTAAGGGTTTGAGCGTCGAACGCTTGGTCGATTGGCGTGGGCCGATGTATGCCTTGTTTGAAACAGAATTTGGCACCCATATGGTGCGTGCCACTGAGCGCTTGAGAGCAGTTGCTGCCGATGAGTTATCTGCGAAGCACTTAGGAGTTGAGCAAAACACTCCACTATTAGCTGTGGAGCGTGTGTCTTACACCTACGGAGAGCGTCCAGTCGAGGTTCGTAAGGCTGTGTATTTGACCGCAAGCCATCATTATTTAAATGAATTAAATTAACGGTGTAGGCAGTTTTTAAGATTTTTTAGTTTTAGCAGCAGTTTTTTTTGAAAAGTCAGACTTAAGAAAGTTAATTAAGCGATAAAATCATTTGTTTTGCAGCACAGCAAAAAATAAACAGGGGTTTGAGATGCCAGAATTTAGAAATATTCATGTTTTTGACTTGATGAAATATCGCCTGCCATGGGCTGGCAAAGTATCAATCTTGCATCGCGTGAGCGGCTTATTGATGTTCATTTTGATTCCATTCGTGCTTTATCTTTTAGATAAAAGCATCACTTCAGAAATCAGTTTTGAAACTTTTAAATCAGTGATGGCTCATCCGATCATCAAATTGATCGTTTTGGCTTTGATTTGGTCTTACCTTCATCACTTCTGTGCAGGTATTCGTTTCTTGATGCTAGATCTTCACAAAGGTATTGATAAATACTCAGCTGCTAAATCAGCTGTGGGTGTTCTAGTGGTTAGTTTGAGTTTGACAGCGGTGTGTGCTGCCAAGCTATTTGGTTTGTTTTAAGGAATCCACATGGCTAATAACAATATCGGACCAAAGCGCATCGTTGTTGGTGCCCATTACGGCCTTAAAGACTGGTTGTTGCAACGTGTGACAGCAGTCATTTTGATTGTCTTTACATTAATTTTGTTGGTGTCATTTTTGCTAGGTGATGCAACGTATGAAGCTTGGTCTGGCTTATTCGCCAACCAGATCATGAAGTTGATCACATTGCTGGCCATCATGAGTTTGTTGTATCACGCATGGATTGGTGTTCGCGACATTTGGATGGATTACATCAAGCCAGTGAGCATCCGTTTGACACTGCACGTATTAACCGCGTTATGGCTAATTGGTTGTTTAGGCTATACCGCTCAAATCCTTTGGAGGGTGTAACGCATGGCTGCCATCAAGACAGCATTACCTACACGTCGTTTTGACGTTGTTATCGTTGGTGCCGGCGGTGCCGGTATGCGAGCTTCATTGCAATTGGCTGAAGCTGGCCTAAACGTTGCAGTTCTCTCAAAAGTTTTCCCAACACGTTCACACACAGTGGCAGCGCAGGGCGGTATCGGTGCTTCATTGGGTAACATGAGTGATGACAATTGGCACTACCACTTCTTTGACACAGTCAAAGGTTCTGACTGGTTGGGTGACCAAGATGCGATCGAGTTCATGTGTCGTGAAGCTCCAAAAGTTGTTTATGAGTTAGAGCATTACGGTATGCCTTTTGACCGTAATCCAGATGGCACTATTTATCAGCGTCCATTCGGTGGTCACACTGCGAACTACGGTGAAAAAGCTGTGCAGCGCGCTTGTGCTGCAGCGGACCGTACAGGCCATGCTTTATTGCACACACTTTATCAACGCAACGTGCGCGCCAAGACACACTTCTTCGTTGAGTGGATGGCACTAGACATCATTCGTGATTCTGAAGGTGATGTGGTTGGTGTGACTGCTTTAGAAATGGAAACTGGAGAAGTTCATATTCTTCAGGCCAAGTGCGTGATGTTTGCAACGGGTGGTGCTGGCCGTATTTGGCAAGCTTCAACCAACGCTTTCATCAACACAGGTGATGGTATGGGTATGGCAGCACGCGCTGGTGTACCACTAGAAGACATGGAATTCTGGCAATTCCACCCAACCGGTGTTGCTGGTGCGGGTGTGTTGTTGACCGAAGGTTGTCGTGGTGAAGGTGCGATTCTTTTGAACAGCTCTGGTGAGCGATTCATGGAGCGTTATGCACCAACTCTTAAAGACCTAGCACCAAGAGACTTTATCTCTCGTTGTATGGACCAAGAGATCAAAGAAGGTCGTGGTTGTGGTCCAAACAAAGACTACATCGAACTCGACTTGACCCACTTGGGCGCCGACACGATTCACAAGCGTTTGCCATCTGTTTATGAGATCGGTATCAACTTCGCTAACGTGGACGTGACGAAGAATCCAATTCCAGTTGTGCCAACAATTCACTATCAGATGGGTGGTATTCCAACCAATATTCATGGCCAAGTAGTTGCGCCTAAGAATGGCAATCCAAACGAAGTGATCAATGGTTTTTATGCGATGGGCGAGTGCTCTTGCGTATCAGTGCACGGTGCCAACCGTTTAGGTACTAACTCATTGTTAGACTTGTTGGTGTTTGGTCGCGCTGCTGGTAATCACGTGGTTGAGACAGCATTGAAACAAAAAGAGTTCAAACCACTTCCAGCGGATGCTGCTGATAGTTCATTGTCACGTTTGGCGAAATTGGACAACTCAACATCTGGTGAGTACACACAAGATGTGGCCAATGACATTCGCAGTACGATGCAAAAACATTGCGGCGTATTCCGTACTCAAGAACTCATGGATGGCGGCGTTGCCAAAATGGGCACAATCACTGAGCGCGCGAAGAGCATTCACTTGAAAGACAAGTCAAAAGTGTTCAACACTGCTCGTATCGAAGCTCTTGAATTAGAGAATTTGGTTGAAGCTGCAAATGCCACAATGATTTCAGCTGCTGCTCGTAAAGAAAGTCGTGGCGCACATGCGCACGATGATCACCCTGAGCGTAATGACCAGCAATGGATGAAACACACACTCTGGTACAGCGAAGGCAACAAGCTTGATTACAAGCCTGTGAAGTTAACTCCGCTAACCGTTGAATCTATTCCACCAAAAGTTCGTACTTTCTAAAAGTATTAAGGAAGAAACATGAGCGATACACGTATATTTGAAGTCTACCGTTACGATCCAGAAGTCGATGCAGCGCCACGCATGCAAAGTTATGAAGTGGAGTTGGATGGTTCTGAGCGCATGTTGTTAGATGCGTTGATGAAGCTAAAGAAGATGGATGAGACTTTGTCTTTCCGTCGCTCTTGCCGTGAAGGTGTTTGTGGTTCTGATGCCATGAATATCAATGGTAAGAATGGCTTGGCTTGCTTGACCAATATGTTGACTTTGCCAAAGAAGATTTCTTTGCGTCCACTACCTGGCTTGCCAGTGGTGCGTGACTTGATCGTTGACATGACTCAGTTCTTCAAGCAATACCACTCGATTCGTCCTTATTTGGTGAACGATATTCCGCCGCCAGAGAAAGAGCGTTTGCAAAGCCCAGAAGAGCGTGAAGAGTTGGATGGTTTGTATGAGTGCATCTTGTGTGCTTCATGCTCAACATCTTGCCCATCGTTCTGGTGGAACCCAGATAAGTTCGTGGGTCCAGCTGGTTTGTTGCAAGCATATCGCTTCATCGCTGACAGCCGTGATCAGGTGACATCTGAGCGTTTGGATAACTTAGAAGATCCATACCGTTTGTTCCGTTGCCACACCATCATGAACTGTGTGGACGTTTGTCCTAAAGGATTGAACCCAACAAAAGCGATTGGTAAGATCAAAGAGTTAATGGTTCGACGAGCTGTTTAATGCCGATACCATCTGAAACCTTGTCGCTCTTGCGTTGGCGTGCGCGACGAGGTTTGTTAGAAAATGATTTGATGATGGAGCGCTTCTTCGAGCGCTTTCATGATCAGATTGAAGAGGATGACTTAGGGCCTCTCAATACTTTGTTGGATCTTAGTGACAATGACTTGATGGATTTGTTGCTGCGTCGCAAGGAACCGGAGGGGGAACTTGCGAATGAAGGTGTGCATCGTGTCCTAGCCATGTTGCGCCCAGTTAGAAATTAATCATTTCTACAAGAAGTTGCTGGGAATAAAACTTGTTAGTTTGCTAAAAACAAAAAACGCGTATAAGGGATTGAAAAAATGAACGCTACAAATGAAAAAGCCACGTTATCGTTCTCAGATGGCACACCAGCCATTGAGTTGCCAATTTATAAGGGTGTTGTTGGCCCTGACGTGATTGATATTCGCAAACTTTATGGTCAAACGGGTAAGTTCACTTATGACCCAGGTTTTATGTCTACAGCTTCATGTAACTCAAAGATCACTTATATCGATGGTGATAAAGGTGAGTTGCTTTATCGCGGTTACCAGATCCAAGATTTGGCCACTAACTGTGACTTCTTAGAGTCTTGCTATTTATTATTAAAAGGCGAGTTGCCAAATGCAGCTCAAAAGAAAGAATTTGATGACTTGGTCATGCACCACACGATGGTTCATGAGCAAATGCAATTCTTCTTGCGCGGCTTCCGCCGTGACGCGCACCCAATGGCCGTGTTAACAGGTTTGGTTGGTGCGATGGCTGCTTTCTATCATGATGGTTTGGACATCAATGATGCTCACCAACGTGAAGTGTCACAAATTCGTTTGATCGCAAAAATGCCAACATTGGTTGCGATGGCTTACAAGTATTCAGTTGGCCAGCCAATGATTTACCCAAAGAACAATCTTTCATACACAGCTAACTTCATGCAAATGATGTTTGCAACTCCTTGTGAAGAGTACAAGGTGAATGATGTGTTGGTCAGAGCTTTGGACCGTATCTTTATTTTGCATGCTGATCATGAGCAAAATGCTTCAACTTCAACGGTCCGCTTGGCTGGTTCTTCAGGCACCAATCCATTTGCTGCGATTGCTGCTGGTGTGGCTTGCTTGTGGGGTCCTGCTCACGGCGGCGCTAACGAAGCTTGCTTGCAGATGTTGGAAGAGATTCAAGCCAACGATGGCGTTGAGAAGATTGACGAGTTCATTGCTAAAGTTAAAGACAAGAACTCTGGCGTTCGTTTGATGGGCTTTGGTCACCGCGTTTACAAAAACTTTGACCCACGCGCTAAATTGATGCGTGAAACTTGCTACGAAGTTCTTAAGGAATTAGGTCTTGAGAATGATCCGTTGTTCAAGTTGGCAATGACACTTGAGAAGATTGCTTTGGAAGACGAGTACTTCGTGAGCCGCAAGCTGTATCCAAACGTAGACTTCTACTCAGGCATCGTTCAGCGTGCATTAGGTATTCCAACAGAGATGTTTACTTGTATTTTTGCTCTTGCACGTACAGTGGGTTGGATTTCACAGTGGGAAGAAATGATCACTGATTCAGAATACAAGATTGGTCGTCCACGTCAGTTGTTTGTTGGTAGCCCAACACGCACTGTTCAGCCGATCGCCAAGCGTTAATTAGGAAAATTCATGGCACGTACTTTGTATGACAAGTTGTGGGATGACCATGTGGTTCATATGGAAGAGGACGGTACGACCGTCCTCTACATTGATCGACAGTTATTGCACGAAGTAACCAGCCCTCAAGCCTTTGAGGGTTTGTCTTTAGCGAAGCGCCCAGTTTGGAGAAATTCAGCCAATTTGGCGGTGTCTGATCACAACGTTCCTACAACAGATCGTTCTGAAGGCATCAAAGATCCTGTATCGCGTTTGCAAATTGATACCTTGGATCAAAACTGCGATTCATTTGGCATCACGCAATACAAGATGCACGATAAGCGTCAAGGCATCGTGCACGTGATTGGACCGGAGCAGGGCGCAACCTTGCCTGGTATGACAGTGGTTTGCGGAGATTCTCATACAAGTACGCACGGTGCGTTTGGTGCATTGGCGTTTGGTATCGGCACCTCAGAAGTTGAGCACGTGTTGGCCACGCAAACTTTGCTCATGAAGAAAAGTAAAAACATGTTGGTGCGAGTCGAAGGTCAATTGCCTTTGGGTTGTTCTGCTAAAGACATCGTTTTAGCCATCATTGGCAAGATTGGTACTGCGGGTGGCACTGGTTACACAATTGAATTTGCTGGTACAGCAATTCGCGCTTTATCCATGGAAGGTCGTATGACGGTCTGCAACATGGCGATCGAAGCTGGTGCGCGCGCAGGTATTGTGGGTGTTGATGAAACAACGATCAATTACGTCAAAGGTCGTCCTTATGCTCCAGCAGAGGGTGAGGCTTGGCGTCAAGCTTTGCAGTATTGGAGAAAATTACATACCGATGAAGGCGCACAATTTGACCGAGTGGTTGAATTACGCGCGGAAGACATCAAACCTCAAGTGACTTGGGGTACTTCACCAGAAATGGTTTTATCGATTGAAGACAAAGTACCTGATCCTGAAAAAGAAAAAGATCCGGTCAAGCGTGAGGCCATGGAAAGAGCGCTCAGCTACATGGCATTAACGCCAAACACAGCCATTGAAGCCATCATGGTTGATAAAGTATTCATCGGCTCTTGCACCAACAGTCGTATTGAAGACATCCGCGCGGCTGCAAGGGTGGTTGAGCGAATTGCTAAGAAGGTGTCGCCGACTGTGAAGTTGGCCATGGTTGTTCCTGGTTCTGGTTTGGTGAAAGAGCAAGCTGAACGCGAAGGTTTGGATCGTGTGTTCAAGGCCGCTGGCTTTGAGTGGCGTGAGCCTGGTTGCTCCATGTGCTTGGCCATGAATGCTGATCGTCTTGAGCCAGGTGAGCGTTGTGCTTCAACATCCAACCGTAACTTTGAGGGACGCCAAGGTAATGGTGGAAGAACGCATTTGGTGAGCCCTGCGATGGCTGCAGCTGCAGCTTTAGAAGGCCACTTTGTAGATGTTCGTAAAATAGCGTAAACCCTGGAGACAATAAATATGAGAAATTTAAAATTAGTACTTGCTTGTTTGATGGCTACTTCATTGATGGCTTGCAATACGATTTCTGGTATCGGCCAAGATCTTCAGAACTTGGGAAGTGTTGTTGATAAAAATACATCTAAGAAATCTGATTCTGGCAATGATGCTTCAAATTCTGGCGTGGTTGTTACACCGGTTAAATAATGAATAAGTTCACAGTTCACCAAGGCTTGGTTGTTCCGCTCGATCGCGAGAACGTGGATACCGATGCCATCATTCCAAAACAGTTTTTGAAATCAATCAAAAGAACTGGTTTTGGACAAAACTTGTTTGATGAATGGCGTTACTTAGACCATGGCGAGCCTGGTCAAGATTGTTCTAACCGCCCAATCAATCCTGATTTTGTTTTGAACCAATCTCGCTACAAAGGTGGCAGCATTCTTTTGGCTCGTCAAAACTTTGGTTGCGGCAGTTCTCGTGAACACGCTCCTTGGGCTTTAGAGCAGTATGGTTTTAGAGCAGTGATTGCTCCAAGTTTTGCAGATATCTTTTTTAACAACTGTTACAAAAATGGTTTGTTACCAATTGTTTTATCTGCACAACAAGTCGATCACTTGTTCAATGAAACAGCAGCATTCAATGGTTACCAATTAACCATCGATCTAGAAAAGCAACAAGTCATTGCGCCAGATGATCGCGCTTATGATTTTGATATCGCTCCATTTAGAAAATATTGCATGGTCAATGGTTTGGACGATATTGGTTTGACGTTGCGACACGCAGACAAAATCAAGGCCTATGAGTCTGAGAGAGTTCTGCGCATGCCTTGGTTAGCGACAAAGCTTCCTTAATTTTTTCCTGTTTAAAGGTTTGACATGAAGATTGCAGTATTGCCAGGTGATGGCATTGGTCCTGAAATCATTGCAGAAGCAGTGAAGGTCTTGAATGCCTTGGGCGAATCCTTTGAAATGGAAACTGCCCCAGTGGGCGGTGCTGGCTATGAGGCCAAAGGGCATCCTTTGCCTGAAGATACTTTGAAGTTAGCAAAAGAAGCTGATGCGATTTTGTTTGGTTCAGTGGGTGACTGGAAGTACGACACCTTGGCCCGTGAACTACGTCCTGAGCAAGCCATTCTTGGTTTACGCAAACACCTCAGTTTGTTTGCTAATTTAAGACCAGCTATTTGCTATCCAGAGTTGACTGAAGCATCTAGCTTAAAACCAGAAATCATTGCTGGTTTGAACATCTTGATCGTGCGTGAGTTGAACGGTGATATTTACTTTGGCATGCCAAAGGGTATTCGTACTGCTACAGATGGTTTATTCCCTGGCACACGCGAAGGTTTTGACACCATGCGTTATTCAGAGCCTGAAGTAGAGCGCATTGCTCATGTGGCATTTCAGGCGGCACAAAAGCGTAACAAGCGCGTGTGCAGTGTTGATAAATCAAACGTGCTTGAGACTTCACAGTTGTGGAGAGAAGTCATGACGCTCATCGCTAAAGAATATCCTGAGGTTGAACTCAGTCATATGTATGTGGATAACGCTGCCATGCAATTGGTCAAGGCACCAAAAGCATTTGATGTGGTGGTCACTGGTAACTTGTTCGGCGATATCTTGTCGGATGAGGCATCGATGTTGACTGGCTCAATCGGTATGTTGCCATCTGCTTCATTGGATAAAAACAACAAAGGTCTTTATGAGCCAAGTCATGGTTCAGCGCCTGACATCGCGGGTAAGGGCATTGCCAATCCTTTGGCGACCATTTTGTCTGCGGCCATGATGTTGCGTTATTCATTGGGTATGGCTGACCAAGCTGATCGCATTGAGGCTGCCGTGCAAAAAGTCTTGGCTCAGGGTTATCGAACGGGTGATATCAAGACAGCTGGCTGCCAATTGGTGGGCACAAAAGAAATGGGCGAAGCAGTTCTAAAAGCTCTGTAAGATAGATACCCCAGGTTCATTAACAAAATTAACAAAAACTTTTTAAAAATATAGGTGTGGTGATGGCAACTCCATTGGTTGGTTTAGTAGGTTGGCGCGGTATGGTTGGCAGTGTCTTGATGCAGCGCATGCAAGACGAAGGCGATTTCGCATTCATTGAGCCAGTCTTTTTTAGCACGAGCAATGCTGGTGGACCAGCGCCTGCGATGGCTAAGAATGAGAAAAAACTTTACTCAGCTGATGATATTGATGCGTTGAAGCGTTGTGACATCATCATCACTTGCCAAGGTGGCGATTACACCAAAGAGATTTATCCAAAGATTCGTGCTGCTGGTTGGAAAGGTCATTGGATTGATGCGGCCAGCTCATTGCGCATGGTTGATGAATCTGTGATCATTTTGGATCCAGTGAACCGCCCAGTGATCGATTCTGCTATCAGCAAAGGTGGCAACTTATGGGTGGGTGGTAACTGCACAGTGAGTTTGATGTTGATGGCGATGGGCGGTTTGTTCCGCGAAGGCGCTATCGAGTGGGTGAGTGCCATGACTTACCAAGCAGCTTCTGGGGCGGGTGCTCAGAACATGCGTGAGTTGTTATCTCAAATGGGCGCTTTGCACGATGCAGTTAAAACAGAATTAGCTGATCCTGCATCTGCCATTTTGGATATTGATCGCAAAGTTGCTGAAACCATGCGTTCAGCTAATTTCCCGAAAAAGAATTTCCGCAACACAGCCTTGGCTGGTAGCTTGATTCCATGGATTGATGTGCCTGTTGAGCATGGTCAAACCAAAGAAGAGTGGAAGGGTGGCTCTGAGTGCAACAAGATTCTAGGTAACCCACCATTCAGAACTGCTGGCAGCATTCCAATTGATGGTTTGTGTGTGCGTATTGGCGCAATGCGTTGTCACTCACAGGGCTTGACCGTCAAGCTCAAAAAAGACATTCCTTTGAGCGATATCGAAGGCATCTTGGCTGGTGCTAACGATTGGGTCAAAGTTGTGCCAAATGATCGTGAAACCACCGAGAGAGACTTAACTCCAGCAGCAGTGACTGGTACTTTGACTGTGCCAGTAGGACGTTTGCATAAATTAGCCATGGGTCCTGATTATTTGGGCGCATTCACAGTGGGCGACCAGTTGTTATGGGGCGCTGCTGAGCCATTGCGCCGTATGTTGCGCATTTTGTTGGAGCGTTAATTTCTTGATTGCGCTCTTGCCACGTTTTCATCGTCTAGCACTTGGGTTGATCTCAGCAATTTTTGCTGGGCAAGCTCTTGCCTTGAATTTAGGCAACTTGAGCATTCAATCAAAAGTGGGTGAACCGCTGCAAGCGCAAATTTCGATTCAAGTTGACCCATCTGAGCTTTCATCGATCAAAGACATTCAGGCGGCTTTGGCCAGTCCTGAGATGTACCAACGTTTGGGCATCACGTCGTCAGCTGCCCAAGCTCAATTAAAAGTCACGGTATTGAAGGGCTCAAAAGAAGAGCCGGTGGCAATCAAGATCACTTCAGATGAAGTATTGAAATTAGCCACCAATGAAATCTTTTTGGATGCCTTGGTAGAAGTTCGTTGGTCTGCTGGTTTGGTGCGTCGTGTTTATACCTTGATGGTGGCAGATCAAGCCAGTGTCGAAGTAAAGGCTGGGGATACGTTGACAGAAATCGCCAGCAAGCTTGTAGCGAACTTTGATGAAGCTAGCTTAGATCAGGCATTGATATCTTTGTACAGAGCAAATCCTCAAGCATTCGCAGGCGGCAGTATTCATCGCTTGATGGCAGGTGCAGAATTAAAGATGCCTAGCCAAGCCATGATCAAGAGTGTGCCTAAGCAAGAGGCCAAAGAAATCGCTCAATCCGCAGATGCAGCCTATCGCTCAGGCAAAGGTGATTTACCTTTAAGTGCACTGCCTTCAAGTAAAGATAAAGCATCAACCGCGATTGGTGATCGACTAAAGGTGGGTCCTGCTGCTGGTCTAGAGGGTGAAGCCAAGCGTCGCATGGAAGAATTACTGGTTCAAGAAAAAGCTTTGTCTGAAGCCAAACAAAGAATTGTTGAATTAGAAAAAAATATTGCTGATCTTAAGAAGTTGATGCAAAACCAAGGATCAGTACAAGTAAATACCGATGCGATTGATTGGAAAAATCAAACAGGTCCTTTGGCGATTGCCATTTTTGTCTTCTTGGCCATTTTAGTTTTGTTAAAGCTTTCTAAGAGTGAGGCAAAGAAGGTTGGTCAGTCTGATAGTTCTGCTAATAAGTTAAATACCCAGTCAAATGCAGTTCCTGAACAAGCAGCCAAGTTATTCGCATCGCTTGATTTAAATCTCGTACCTACGGCGACCGCTTCTCAAAACTCTGGCTCTTTGCCGAGTGCTGAAAGTCTTCGTGTCAAACTAAATCTGATTAGAGCCTACATCACCATTGAAGATTTTTCTGCAGCTAGAGAAGCGATTCAGGAAGTGTTGGCAGTGAGCAATCAGATTGATCCTGAACTAACCATTCAAGCCAAATCATTGATGGCTGAAGTCAATCAACTCTCATCCAAATAGCATGCGCATTGCCTTGGGTTTGCAGTATGACGGGTCTGCTTTCTCTGGTTGGCAAACCCAAAGTAACGGCCAAACCGTTCAAGATCACCTAGAGTTAGCCTTGAGTCGCTTCATTGGTGACAACAATGAGCCCGTTAAAACCATCACAGCAGGAAGAACCGACACGGGAGTTCATGCTTTGGGTCAGGTGGTTCATTTTGATACTGAAGTGGTGAGACCCGATCTTTCTTGGGTCAAAGGGGTCAATGCCTTTTTGCCCCCAAGTGTCACAGTTCAGTGGGTCAAGCCAGTGCCTGATCATTTTGATGCCCGCTACATGGCTTTCGAGCGAAGCTATTGCTATGCCTTATTAACTGGTTCAACGCCTTCACCTCTCGTGCACGGTAAAGCAGGCTTTTTAAGTTTGCCAAAGGGTAAAACTTTGGATGTGCCTGCCATGCATGAAGCTGCCCAGGTATTGGTGGGTGAGCATGACTTCAGTTCATTTCGTTCGTCTGAATGTCAAAGTAAAACTCCGATCAAGACTTTGTACCAAGTGTCCGTGATTGAAAATGGCCCATGGGTTTACTTTATTTTCAGGGGCAATGCTTTCTTGCATCACATGGTTCGTAATTTGGTGGGTAGTCTGCTCTTGATTGGCACTGGAAAAGAACCGGTCACCTGGATGAGCAGTTTGCTAGCAGCAAAAAACCGTCAATTGGCCGGTGCCACCTTCATGGCTGATGGACTTTATCTTCTTAGGGTAGGATACCCAGAACAGTTCGAAATTCCTGAGCCGAATTTGGCCAATAGCTTTTTACCGATCAATCTTTTAGGATAGTCAGGCACTTGATGGGCTTACTTAAGCAAACCGCTGACAAAACCAGAATCAAATTCTGTGGTTTTACTCGTTCAAGCGATGTGGACGCGGCTGTTTCTATGGGGGTGGATGCCCTGGGATTTGTCTTTTATGAGCCAAGCCCCCGGTATGTCAGCCCTGAAATGGCAGCGGCCTTGATTGCTCGTATGCCTGGCGGGATGGATGCTGTGGCTTTGGTGGTCAACCCAACGGATGAAGAGGTTTTGAGGATCCAGGAGCGTGTTCCCACCACTTTGTGGCAGTTTCATGGGGATGAGACCCCAGAGCGCTGTAAAGAGATCGCCCAGGGCATGCCATGGCTGAAAGCCGCCAGAATGAAGGCGGACTTCAACTTATCTGAATTTTCTCTACAATACGCAGATGCAGCCGGCTTTTTACTGGATGCCTTCGTTGAGGGCTACGGTGGGGGTGGGCATGTATTTGATTGGTCATTGATACCGGACACATGGACAAAAGAAAACGCGCATCGGGTCGTTTTGAGTGGTGGATTGAACACGCACAACGTGGGCGAGGGTATTGCACACCTTAAACCTTGTGCTGTGGATGTGTCGAGTGGCATTGAAGTGGCAAAAGGTCAAAAAAGCCCTGAACTAATGATGGCGTTTATTCAAGCAGTCCGGGATGCCGATCAAGGCATCTCATTCGTGTAGAGGTAACACTATGTATGATTTTCCAGACGTCAGAGGTCATTTCGGTCCCTATGGTGGTGTCTTCGTTTCTGAAACTTTGATGTATGCCTTGACTGAGCTCAAAGAGACATACGCCAAGTATCAAAATGACCCAGAATTTTTAGCTGAATTCCATTCAGAGTTAAAACACTTTGTGGGTCGCCCATCGCCTGTGTATCACGCCAAACGTTGGAGTGAGATGTTGGGTGGGGCACAAATCTATTTGAAGCGTGAAGATTTGAACCACACGGGCGCACACAAAATTAATAACGTGATTGGTCAAGCGATGTTGGCCAAGCGCATGGGTAAAAAACGCATCATTGCTGAAACAGGTGCTGGTCAGCACGGTGTGGCAACAGCCACCATCTGTGCCCGCATGGGATTAGAGTGCATTGTTTATCAAGGCTCTATCGATGTGGCCCGCCAAGCTCAAAACGTTTATCGCATGAAACTCTTGGGTGCGACGGTTGTGCCAGTTGAATCTGGTACCAAAACTCTTAAAGATGCTTTGAACGAAGCGATGCGCGATTGGGTGACCAATGTGGAAAGTACGTTCTACATCATCGGCACGGTGGCAGGTCCTCATCCATACCCAATGATGGTGAGAGATTTCCAAAGTGTGATTGGTGAAGAGTGCAAAGTACAAATGCCAGAAATGATTGGTCGTCAACCTGATTACGTGATGGCTTGCGTGGGCGGTGGTTCAAACGCCATGGGTATTTTCTATCCATACATCGATGTGCCGAATGTGAAACTAGTTGGTGTTGAAGCAGCTGGTTATGGTTTGAACACCAAGGCACATTCAGCAGCATTGGTTGCTGGAACACCAGGCGTGTTGCACGGCAACCGCACCTATTTGTTGCAAGATGAAAACGGCCAAATTGCTGAGACGCATTCAGTATCAGCTGGTATGGACTATCCAGGCGTTGGTCCTGAGCATGCTTGGTTGAAAGATTCTAAGCGTGCGGAATATGTCGCTGTAACGGATGATGAAGCACTCAAGGCGTTTCATGATTGCTGTCAAATTGAAGGCATCATTCCTGCGCTAGAAAGTAGTCACGCCATCGCTTACGCATGTAAATTGGCCCCAACCTTACCGAAAGATAAATCAATCTTGATCAATCTATCGGGAAGGGGAGACAAAGACATGCACACCGTTGCTCAAGAATCAGGTTTGAAGTTTTAGGAATATAGATGTCAAAGATTGCAAAAGTATTTGCTGAATTAAAAGCACAGGGCCGCAAAGGTCTTGTGCCGTTTATCACTGCCGGTGATCCTGAACCAGGTATCACCCTTGATTTAATGCACGCCTTGGTGCGTGGTGGCGCTGATGTCATTGAGTTAGGAGTTCCTTTCTCAGACCCAATGGCTGATGGCCCTGTGATTCAGAGAGCTTCAGAGCGAGCTTTGTCTCACGGCACCACACTCAAGCATTGCATCGAATTGGTCAAACAATTTCGCCAAACCAACGATCACACCCCAGTGGTCTTGATGGGTTATGCCAATCCGATTGAGCACATGGGCACTGAAACATTTGTCAGAACTGCTAAAGATGCAGGAGTTGATGGTATTTTGGTGGTGGACTATCCACCAGAGGAATGCGAAGACTTCGCCAAGCAATGTAAAGCAGCTGGCATTGACCCTATTTTCTTATTGGCACCGACCTCATCGCAAGAGCGCATTGATCAGGTTGGCAAAGTGGCCGCTGGTTACATCTACTATGTGTCACTCAAGGGCGTCACTGGAGCGGCTAATTTGGATACGCAGGCAGTGGCAGGGATTATTCCCCAAATCAGAGCAGCATCTTCAGTGCCAATTGCAGTTGGCTTTGGTATCAGGGATGCCCAGTCCGCTGTGGCTATTGGTAAAACAGCCGATGCAGTTGTGATTGGTAGTCGAATCGTTCAGCTTTTAGAGGAAGCGGTGCCGGCACAGAGAGTACAATCACTAGAAGACTTTCTAAAGGATATCCGTAAGGCTTTGGATCAATAAATATGAGCTGGATTGATAAACTTCTCCCCCCAAGTATTCAACACACTGACCCTGCGCAGCGCAAAAGCGTTCCTGAGGGTTTGTGGATCAAATGCCCGTCATGCGAAGCTGTTTTATATCGCAATGACTTAGAGTCAAATATGCATGTGTGTCCTAAGTGTGACCATCACATGCGTATCAATGCTCGTGAGCGCCTAGATAAATTATTGGATTTAGAAGGTCGTCATGAGATTGGTCAAGAAGTGTTGCCAGTCGATGCTCTGAAATTCAAGGACACCAAGAAATACCCAGATCGCATCAAAGATGCGATGGATTCAACTGGCGAAACAGATGCGATGGTCGTCATGGCTGGATCAATTCACACCATCCCTGTGGTGGTGGCGTGCTTTGAATTTGAATTCATGGGCGGTTCAATGGGTTCTGTGGTGGGTGAGCGTTTTGTGCGCGGTGCCCAAATGGCCTTGGAACAAAAAGTACCGTTCATTTGTATCAGCGCCACGGGTGGTGCTCGTATGCAAGAGAGTTTGTTGTCATTGATGCAAATGGCTAAAACCAATGCGATGTTGGTGAAGCTGGCTCATGCAAAATTACCGTATATCAGCGTTCTGACCGACCCAACCATGGGTGGTATTTCAGCCAGTTTTGCTTTCATGGGTGATGTGGTGATGGCTGAGCCAAAAGCTTTGATTGGTTTTGCTGGTCCGCGTGTGATTGAACAAACTGTTCGTGAAAAATTACCTGAGGGCTTCCAGCGTTCAGAGTTCTTGATGCAAAAGGGTGGCATTGACATGATTGTTGATCGTCGCCAAATGCGCAAAGAGATTGCTGATTTATTGGCACTGTTGTTGAAGTTGCCAACAGATTCTGTCGTTTAAGACCTTAGCTTCACTTGCCTGCCACGTTTGACAATTTAGATGATTGGCTCCAGCACCTAGAGACAGCCCACCCCGTTGGGATCGATATGGGCTTGGAGCGCATCACGCGCGTTAAAGAAGCTCTTCAATTAAATTTCCAAGCGGTGGTTTTTACTGTTGGTGGCACCAACGGCAAAGGTTCTACCTGCGCTTTGTTAGAAAGCGTTTTATTAGCAGCGTCTTATAAAGTTGGTTGCCATACCTCTCCTCATTTACTGTCATTCAATGAACGTGCCCGTGTGAACGGTGAGAACGTGAGTGATGAACTCTTGCTTGAGCACTTCAGAGCAGTCGAATTAGCCAGAGCTTCATTGCCTGATGCACCCACGCTGACTTATTTTGAGTTCACCACCTTGGCCATCATGCATTTATTTGCAACAGCCGATTTGGATGCGGTCATTTTGGAAGTTGGTTTGGGTGGTCGCTTGGATGCTGTGAACATGATTGACACTGATTGTGCGATTGTGACCAGCATCGATTTAGATCACATGGAATACCTTGGCGACACCCGAGAAAAAATTGCTTTTGAAAAAGCGGGCATCTTCCGTTCTGATAAACCTGCCATTTGTGCAGATCCCGTGCCGCCTCAATCTTTGATTGATCATGCTGCATCGATAGGCGCTGATTTATGGTTATTGGGTAAAGACTATAACTTTCAGGGTGATAAACAGCAGTGGGGTTGGGCAGGGCGCGGCAAGCGTTTTTCAGGCTTGGGCTACCCAGCTTTGCGGGGCGCCAACCAATTACTCAATGCCAGCGCAGTGATCGCTGCTCTGATCGCTGTTAGGGACAGATTACCGGTTGGGGCTCAAGAAATCAGAAACGGCATGGCTTGGGTTGAACTTCCAGGGCGTTTTCAGGTTCTACCTGGACAACCCACGATCATCTTGGATGTGGCTCACAACCCTCATGCAAGCGCTGCCTTGGCACAAAACCTTGAGAACATGGCTTACCACCCCTATACGATCGCAGTTTTTGGTGCGATGGCGGACAAAGACATTGATGGGGTCTTGAAACCCATGATGGATAAGATTGATTTTTGGTATTTTTGCGATCTTCCAACCCCTCGTGCGGCCTCTGCAGAATCCCTGGCGACACGTATAAGATCCTTGGGCTTCAAAGAGGGAGCTGACTCTGGGATCGAGGTTTTCTCAAGTCCTGCTTTGGCCTATGAATCAGCCTTAAAAAAGGCGGGTGAGGGTGATAGAATATCGGTATTCGGATCCTTTTACACCGTTGCTGGTGTTCTGGCCTATCGAAATGCAAAAGCTCATTAACCATGACACAACTTTGAACATATAACTTAGCTGATGCGCCTACCTTTCCTTAACCGCCCAAGTAGTAAAAACAACACGCCCGTTGAGGATGGTCTAACAGAAGATCCAGAACGTCAAAAAGCCAGACATCGCTTAATTGGGGCAGTCTTTTTGGTAACGGTTGCGGTCGCAGGTCTACCTATCATTTTTGACTCTAAGCCAAAGCAATACAACAACGACATTGCCATCCAGATCATTCAGCCTGGAGCAAAAGACGAGAAGAAGGTTGAAGAGCCTAAAGAGGCTAAAGAGACCAAGGCCACCGATTCAGCCACACCATCTGCACCTGTGACATCAGCAGAAAATAAAGACAGCAAAGACTCTAAAGAAACTAAAGAAGCCAAAAAAGAAGAGGCTAAGACTGATAAACCAACTTCAGTCGCTAAGTCATTGGATAAGGGCGAGGAAGTTTTATCGATTCTTGAGAGTCGTACGCCAGCAAGTCCTGCGGCAGCGAATGCAGCAGTGACCCCCAACGGCAAGTTCATTGTTCAAATTGGCGCCTTCTCATCAGAGGAGCGCGTGAAGAATTGGCAAAAGAAATTAACAGAACAAAAAGTCAGTAGCTACATTGAAATCAGAACCAATAAGGAAGGCGTCAAACTCCACCTATTGAGATCTGGTCCGTATGCAGATAGAGCGAGTGCCGAAGCTGCTGAGAAGAAGATCAAGTATGTCGGTTTGAGTCCTAAAATTATTGAGCAAAAGCCACAGTGATGAACGGATCTAAACAATCATGAACATGCATTTCACTGTCGTTGATATAGCTTTTTTTGCAGTGCTCGTTATCTCAGCGCTGTTGGGTATTTGGCGTGGCTTGATCAGAGAAGTTTTTGCTTTGATTGCTTGGGTTGCTGCCTCTTGGATTTCTTATCACTATGCCACTTGGTTGGCCAAAGAGTGGTTAAGTGGTGTGCCAGGTGGAGAGATGACTCAGTTAGCACTTGGTTTTGTGATTTTGTTCATTGTGACGATGATCATTTGTGCATTGATTGGACGTTTTTTAGCCAAACTCATGCAGCAAGCTGGATTAAGTCCGATGGATCGTTTTTTAGGTTTTGCTTTTGGCCTCTTAAGAGGCTTGTTGGTCATCGTTGTGTTGAGCAGTCTCTTGTCATTGACGGGGGCAACTCAAACAACTGAATGGCGCAAAGCTTGGACCTTGCCAGCAATTGAATTGCTCACTGGCATGGCTCAAGCTTGGTTACCGGATGAATGGGCTGCTCAGGTGTCTGAGCAGTTGAAGAAGTAGTTTTAAAAGATAGAGGTTTTTATGTGTGGAATTGTCGGGGCGGTTGGCAATAGTCCAGTGAATCAGTTGCTCTATGACGCATTGTTGCTTTTGCAACATCGCGGTCAGGATGCCGCTGGTATAGCTACCATGAACGGCAGTTCATTTAGCATGCATAAGGCCAATGGCATGGTGCGTGATGTATTCAGAACACGCAATATGCGTAGCTTGCCAGGTAATGCTGGTATCGGTCAGGTTCGTTACCCAACAGCAGGATCAGCGAGCAGTGAAGAAGAAGCTCAGCCGTTTTATGTGAACGCACCATTCGGCATCATCTTGGCTCACAACGGCAACCTCACCAATGCACCTGCATTGCGTGATGAGATGTTCTACCGTGATCGCCGCCATATCAATACGAATTCGGACACAGAAGTTTTATTGAACGTGTTGGCTGATGAACTTCAGCGCGCCACAGACAGCATCGCTTTAGATGCTGCATCAGCATTTACTGCTGTGACAAAAGTGCAAGAGCGTTTAAAAGGTTCTTACGCAGTGGTTGCTTTGATCGCTGGTTATGGTTTATTGGCATTCCGTGATCCATTCGGAATTCGTCCGCTGTGCATTGGTCGCATGGACACACCGAATGGTCCTGAATGGTTGATTGCTTCTGAGTCTGTGACTCTAGAAGGCTTGGGTTTCAAATTTGTTAGAGACGTGGCACCTGGTGAGGCGATCTTTATAGGTCAAGATGGCCAATTCCAAAGCAAGTTGTGCTCAGAAAATGCCACGCTCAATCCATGTATTTTTGAATACGTTTATTTGGCAAGACCTGATTCATGCATCGATGGTGTGACCGTTTATGACGTGCGCTTATTGATGGGTAATTACTTAGCAGAAAAAATTGCCCGAGAAACCGACGTCTCACAAATTGATGTAGTGATGCCTATCCCTGATTCAAGCCGCCCAGCAGCCATGCAGGTGGCCAAGTTATTAGGTGTTCCATACCGCGAAGGTTTCTTTAAAAATCGCTATGTGGGTCGTACCTTCATCATGCCTGGTCAAGCGATGCGTAAAAAATCAGTGCGTCAAAAACTCAATGCGATGCGCTTAGAGTTCAAAGACAAGAATGTGCTGATTGTGGACGATTCGATCGTGCGTGGCACAACCTCTTATGAGATTGTGCAAATGGCGCGCGATGCTGGTGCCAAGAAGGTGATCTTTGCCTCTGCTGCACCTCCTGTGCGCTTTCCAAACGTCTATGGCATTGATATGCCAACTCGCAGTGAATTGGTGGCCTATGGTCGAACCCATGAAGAGATCACCAAGCTGATTGGTGCTGATGAACTCATTTACCAAGACGTTGAAGATCTCAAAAAAGCGGTCAGAGATATCAACCCTGCGATCACCAATTTTGATGCTTCTTGCTTTGACGGTAAGTACATCACAGGCGACATCACCGAGTCTTATTTGGATGCTCTAGAAGCTTCTAGAAACACTCCTAAGGCATTGGCAGATCGTCAGCAGGGTGAGGCAACGGACTTGGCTCGCTCACAATTACATTTACATTTAGCCTCTCAAGAGTAGTATTGAGTCATGAGCGATAAAAAACGAGCACCTTTGGACATCAAAAACCTGCACGCCGACACTTTGGGTGTGCGTGCAGGCGTGCGTCGTACAGAGTTCAATGAACACTCTGAAGCCATGTTTTTAACCTCCAGTTTTTGCTTTGACAGTGCAGAGGATGCTGCGCATGGTTTTGCGAATGCTGAAAAAGGGTTTATTTATTCTCGTTTCACCAACCCAACAGTTGCGATGTTCCAAGATCGTTTGGCAGCGCTTGAGGGAGGCGAGTCATGTATTGCTACTTCTTCAGGTATGTCAGCGATCATGACTGTGGCGATGTCACATTTACAAGCGGGCGATCACGTGATCTGTTCACGCTCCGTGTTTGGCGCAACCATTCAGCTGTTCAACACTATTTTGAGTAAGTTTGGTATTGAAACAACTTACGTGGACATGGCCAACCTCGATTCTTGGAAGGCGGCTGTTAAACCTAATACCAAGCTATTTTATTTAGAGACGCCATCCAATCCTCTAACAGAGGTGGGTGATATTGCTGCCATTGCAGAAATTGCTAAAGCTGCCAAGGCGCTTTACGTGGTGGATAACTGTTTTTGTACGCCAGCCCTGCAAAAGCCATTAGAGCTAGGAGCTGATGTGATCATTCATTCGGCCACCAAATACTTGGACGGTCAGGGTCGTGTTCTAGGCGGCGCTATTGTTGGTACTGAAGAGTTTGTTTTGGGCAAAGTGTTCCCTTATGTCAGAACTGCTGGACCTACACTCTCTGCTTTCAATGCGTGGGTTTTACTCAAAGGTTTAGAGACTCTGAATTTGAGATTGGAAAAGCAAAGCCAATCAGCGCTTGAATTAGCGACTTGGTTAGAAAAGCATCCATCTGTTGAGCGTGTGTATCACCCAGGCTTAACTTCACACCCACAGTATGAATTAGCTAAGAAGCAGCAAAGAATGGGTGGTCCGATTTTGTCATTCGTATTGAAGGGTGGCAAAGAGGCCGCTTGGAAAGTCATTGATGGCACCAAGCTCTTATCAATCACCGCCAATTTGGGTGACACAAGAACCACCATTACTCACCCGGCCACAACCACGCATGTGCGCGTTTCACCAGAGGCGCGTGCAGCAGCAGGTATCACGGATAGTTTGGTGAGGATTGCAGTAGGCTTAGAAAATATCGAAGATATTAAAAATGACTTACTGCCTGGTCTAGGCAAGTAAGTCATCAAGAGAATCAGAATAAAAGAGGAAGCTTAAAAAGCTTCCTTTTCTGCTTCTAGGTAGGCAAGACTTGTGTATTTGCCGATATTTCCATCAAATCCTTTGGTGCGTTTTGCATACTTCATCACGCGAGGGTCTTTCAGTACTAGGTTTTTCGCTGAGCTTGGGTCTACACCATCCTGAACAGCTTTGACACATGTCTCATAAATACCTGACATGAACTCACCATATTCAGCGAGCAATTCTTTTTTAGCATTGCCGTGTCCTGGAATCCAAAGTTGTGCTCCTGCTGCTTGGGTCAATGCCTTGTATGTTTTGAAAGTTCCTACATATGAACCATCATCCATATTAGCGATGCGATCATCCATGGCAATATCGCCAACGTGAGTGACTTTGTCTTCAACAATTTCCATGCAGATATCGCCAGGCGTGTGCGCAATGCCATAGTGATGAACCTTGATGGTGACATCTCCGTACTTGAATACATCGCCATTGTTTGCAACATGCGTTGGTGGAATCACTTTGGTTCCTGCTGTTGCTTGATTGGTCCAGCGCTCCATTAAATTCTTCCAAGCATTGCCTTCAACACCTTTGATTTCTTTCATGCTGTGCGGGTGAGCATAAATAGGCATAGGACCATAAGCTTCAACAAAGGCTTGATTGCCCAAGAAGTGATCTCCGTGATAGTGCGAGTTAAATATGGCAATCACAGGCTTCTTGGTGAAAGTCTTCATCATCCTGATGGCCATTTCGCCAATTTGTACAGAGGCGCCTGTATCAATCACCACAATGCCTTTGGCCGTATCAACAAAAGTGATATTGGCCATCATGCCTTGGTTTTCAGGGGTTGGAAATCCATCGGGAGAGTGGATCATCCACACATGTTTGCTGAGTTGTTTGATTGGGTGATCTTTGATGCGAGGTCCACGAATAAAATCTTCAGCAGCTCTGGCAAACTCGGTGACCTGAGGCAAAGCTAAAAGACCCACGGCGCCTAAGGAAAGTTTTAGAACATTTCTGCGGTCATGGCTTGTCATACAACCTCGCTTATGTATTTTTTAGGTGAAACTTGATAGGCATGATGTGGATTTGCTCAGGGTCTAAATAAATCTTCTTTTGTGCGCCCACTTCAATGCCCAATCTTCTTAATTCGCTTGATGATGCTTGCCAAACAATTTGATCGTCACAATCATTGACTTGCCAATACACCACAGCCATCTGACCCAATTGTCTGACTCTTGCAACCGTGCAGTCAATTAGATTAATTTTGCAAGTATCAGCTTGTTGATTGGCTTGTTCTTCTGAGTTGAGTATTTCAATACTGTGACTTGGAATCACCCAAGCCACTTCAGTTGGCTTTTTGATCTTGCCTTTATCTTTAATCGATAAACTCAAGCCACGTTTGCCCCATGACAAACGACCTTGGTCATAAAGACCCTCAAATAAATTAGGGCTGCCAACCAACTCAGCCACGCGTGCATTGCGAGGTTTATCCAGCAAGTGATGTGGATCTGAAGTTTGTAAGCTCTTGCCTTGATCAATCACCGTGATTTGATCACCCAATCGAATCGCTTCATTCAAATCATGCGTCACGAGAATGATAGGCAATGAAACTGCCTGACGAAGTTCAGAAAGCGCTTCATAAAGATTTTGACGAGTCGGTGCATCAACTGCTGAGAACGGCTCATCTAAAAGCAGGGCATGAGGATCTCTGGCTAATGCACGAGCCAGTGCCACACGTTGTTGCTGACCGCCAGAGATTTGATGCGGCAAGCGATTGGCTAAATCGGCAATGCGTAATCGCTCTAACCAACGAAATGCTTCATCACGAGTCGATTGCTTACGACCTATCAAAGGAATCGAAACATTCTCTAAAACTGTGAGGTGTGGAAAGAGGGCGTAGTTCTGAAATAAAAATCCAATGGAGCGGCGATGAGTTGGCACAAAAACTTTATTGGCGCTGTCCAGCCATACTTGATCTTTGCACTGAATTAATCCTGACACATCGGATAGGCCAGCGATACTGCGCAAGGTGGTGGTTTTGCCGCTGCCCGATGGACCTACCAAGATGTGCAGTTCGCCAGGAGCGCATTCAAAATCAATGCGCATCGGAAAGCCTGTGCTGCGTTGTAGTTGAACTTTTAACATCAGGCTGCTCGCTTCTTGCCAGTCAATTGATAGCTCCAGGTAATTGCTAACAATGAAATGATTAACAAAAGTAATGACATGCCACTGGCGCTTGCATGATCCATGTTCTGCACGCTGTCATAGATTGAAATGGCAATCGTTTTTGTTTCACCAGGAATCGATCCCCCAATCATCAAGATTACGCCGAACTCGCCCAAGGTGTGTGCAAAGGTGATCACTGCAGCACTCACAATGCCGCGCCATGCCAGCGGCAATTCAATTAATTTAAATGCTTGCCAAGGATTTAAGCCGCTGCACTGAGCAGCCTCGCGAATGTCTTGAGGAATAGCTTCGAAGGCGCGTTGAATTGGTTGAATTGCAAAAGGTAAATTAAAAATAATTGAGGCAATCACCAAGCCTGTGAATGTGAAGGTCAATGGTTGATTAAAAAGCGTGACGTTGGTGAAGCTCACCAACAAGTAATAACCTAAAACTGTTGGAGGTAAAACCAAAGGCAGGGCAAGCGTGGCTTCTAAAAATGACTTACCTTTTTGCATGTTCGCCAAACGATATGCAACCCATATGCCAAATGGAATTAAAAAGAGCAGAGTAAAAAATGCAAGCTTCAGAGTCAGTAGCAGTGCTTGCGTATCAATCGTCATAGTTAGCTATAAAAAATAAGTGTTTACGAGAAGTGGTCAATAGTTAGTTAGATGCATTAAGTGTCAGTATTTTTTGATTAGTGAATACCCTCGATATCAAAAAAAATATCAACACTTTCATAATTTAGATATTCCAAAACAATCTATAAAAGTGAATAATGACACATCTCAGTTGAAAAGATATTCAACAGTACTAATTTAAGTATTTTTTTTGCATGTATCTTGGGGGGTCCTTGTGACAGTTAAGAGTAAAACAACACCAATCGGTAGATTGCGTCGTGCGCCAGAAAACTTTGTGACTCAGCAATTTGCTGATGAAGTTTATGAGCATGGTCTGAATGAAACACGTCGTGGTTTCTTACGTAAAAGTTTTGTAACAGCATTGGGTGCAACAGCTGCTGGTTCAGCTATTGCCGCTGATGGTGAAAAAGCTATTTTGGAAAAGCAAACGTGGCAGACGACTTTAGGTCAGCCAGTTGCTGCGAACCCATATGGCATGCCATCTAAGTGGGAAGCTCCTCTTCAGCGCCGTGAGTCTCCTGGCTTGACTCGTGTGTCTGCTGCTTCAGTAGCCTTCGCACCATTGCAAGGTTTCTTCGGCATCATCACGCCGAACGGTTTGCACTTCGAGCGTCATCACCAAGGTTGGTATGACATCGATCCAGCGCAACATCGCTTGATGGTGAACGGTTTGGTTAAGCAGCAAAAAGTGTTCACGATGGACGACTTGATGCGTTTACCAAGCGTGTCACGCATTCACTTCGTTGAGTGTGGCGCTAACACAGGTTTAGAGTGGGGTAACGTTGCTGTGCCAAGCGTGCAGTACACCCACGGTATGTTGTCTTGCTGCGAATTCACAGGTGTGCCTCTTTCAGTATTGCTAGATATGTGCGGTGCTGATCTTAAGAAAGGTAAATACATCCTAGCTGAAGGCGGCGATGGTTCAGGTATGACCAGAACTATTCCAATGGACTTGGCGCTTAAAGACGTATTGGTTGTGTGGGGCATGAACGGCGAAATGTTGCGCCCTGAGAACGGTTACCCATTGCGTTTATTGGTTCCTGGTGTTCAAGGTGTGAGCTCTGTGAAGTGGTTGCGTCGTATTGAAGTAGGCGATATGCCATATGCAGCTAAAGACGAAGCAGTTCACTACATCGACTTGATGCCAAGTGGTTTACATCGTCAGTACACAACTATTCAAGAATGTAAGTCTGTGATCACGACACCATCTGGTGGTCAGCAATTGCTAGACAAAGGTTTTTACAACATCAGCGGTATGGCATGGTCTGGTCGCGGCAAGATCAAACATGTGGACGTATCAGTTGATGGTGGTAATAACTGGCGCAGAGCTCGTCTTGAGACTCCAGTTCTTTCTAAGGCGATCACTCGCTTTAACCTTGACTGGGTTTGGGATGGTTCACCTGGCATCTTGATGTCACGTGCAACAGACGAGACTGGCTATGTTCAGCCAATGATCAAACAATTAAGAGAAGTTCGTGGTACACGTTCCATTTATCACAACAATGCAATCCAAGCATGGAAGCTTGATACGAACGGGGAGTTGAGCAATGTTCAAGTTGGCTAATTTAACTAAAACTTTGGTATTGGCAGGTTTGGCGCTAGGCCTAACTGCTGAAGGTATTGCTCAGTCTAAGTACACTGGTGTTGGTCGTGAAGCGACCAAAGCTGAAGTAGCTGCTTGGGACATCGATGTTCGTCCAGACTTCAAAGGTTTACCGGCTGGTTCTGGTAATACGTTGCGTGGTCAGGAAGTATGGGAAGGTCGTTGCGCATCTTGTCACGGTACTTTTGGCGAATCTAATGAAGTGTTCACGCCGATTGTTGGTGGAACTACTAAAGAAGATATGAAAACTGGTCGTGTGGCTTCATTGTTGAGCGACAAACAGCCGCAGCGTACAACTTTGATGAAGGTTGCTACTGTTTCAACGCTTTGGGATTACATCTACCGTGCAATGCCATGGAATGCCCCAAGAACTTTGACACCAGATGACACATACGCTGTATTGGGTTACATCTTGGCCATGGCTGAGATCGTTCCTGATGATTTCACGTTAAGCGACAAGAACATTGCTGAAGTTCAAAAGTTGATGCCTAACCGCAATGGTATGACTCAAGCTCACGGCATGTGGACTGAGCGCGGTACACCAGACGTTAAAGCAACTGCTTGTATGTCTAACTGTACAAAGCACGTGGCGATTGGATCGACATTGCCTGACTATGCTCGTAATGCCCATGAAAATCTTGCATTGCAAAATAGACCATTCGGTCCATATCGTGGTGTTGATACAACGAAGCCACCAGTCAGTAAGTTGCCGGGTAAGGGCATGATGACTGTGAGCGCGGTTGCGGCTGAAGTGCTATCACCTGACGCATTGTTCAAGAAAAACAATTGCGCCACTTGTCATGCTCCAGCATCTCATGCCATCGGACCATCGATTGCTCAAGTGGCCGCCAAGTACAAGGGTCAAGCAGATGCCGTTAAGAAAATGAGTGCAAAAGTGAAGGCTGGTGGTGCTGGTGTTTGGGGTGCAATCCCAATGCCGCCACATGCTCACGTCTCTGATGCTGATATTGAAGTGATGGTGAAATGGATGCTTTCTGGCAAATAAAGATGTAAGATTGCCAGGTAGAAATTATTATTTTTGATAGTTAGTTTTTTTAGAAGGAGTTCGTATGAACCAAAAACGTCGTGAAGCGCTGCGATTGACAGCAGTAATCGGTTTGATGGCTGCAACAGGTCTTATTTCTCAAGCAGAAGCTGCAACATGGAACAAAGCTGCTTTTGAAGGTAAAACATTGGATGACGTACTTAAGTCTTTAGGCGGTTCTTCAGCTGACAAGTCTGGCGCGATCACAATCAATGCTCCTGACATTGCTGAAAACGGTGCAGTTGTGCCTGTAGGCGTAACAACATCAATGGCAAAAACACAACAAATCGCTATTTTGGTTGAGAAGAATCCAAGTGCATTGGCTGCTCAATTCATCATGACTGCTGACACAGAGCCGTTCGTGGCTTCACGTGTCAAGATGGGTCAAACATCAAACGTTCACGCTTTGGTGAAGGCTGATGGTAAGTGGTTTGTATCTACTAAAGAAGTTAAGGTGACTTTGGGTGGTTGCGGCGGTTAATTCCCCCTCACACAATTCACATAACTAATCATATTTGTACTGAAAGGAAATAAAAATGGCAGATCCAATGCGCGTACGCGCCCAAGAGACTGGCGGTATTGTTGACGTTAAAGTGTTGATGAAGCACGACATGGAAACAGGTCAGCGTAAAGATTCATCTGGAAAAGTTATTCCAGCTCACCACATCACAACAATCACAGCAACTTGCAAAGGTAAGCAAGTGTTCCACGGCGAGTTTGGCCCAGCTGTTTCTAAAGATCCATTCTTGAACTTCAAGTTCAAGGGCGGCGCTAAGGGTGATGAGGTTAGCGTAACTTGGGTAGATAACAAGAACGACACTCGCACAGATAAAGCAAAAGTAAGCTAATAAGAAAATAAGAAGCCCGTCAATTTCAAAGTTGACGGGTTTTTGTCAATAAGAGGAGCAGATAATGAAAAAAGCTATAAGTAGTGCTTTATTAGTCTCTTTAAGCATGGTGGCAGGTTTTGCCATGGCTCAAAGCGCGACGGATGATATTGCGAAATACCGTGAAATGATTGCTGATGGCAATCCTTCAGAATTGTATGAAGCAGCTGGTGAAGATTTGTGGAAAAAACCCATGGGTCCTAAAAATGCAACGCTTGAAAAGTGTGATCTTGGAAAAGGTCCAGGTGTTGTGAAGGGCGCTTCAGCTGAATTGCCACGTTATTTTAAAGATACTAATAAAGTGCAAGACTTAGAGTCACGCATCATCACTTGTATGGAAAAGTTACAAGGCTATGACGCTCAAGAAATCATCAAAGCTGGCTTTGAAAAAGGTAAGCGTAAAGATGTTGAGGCAGTTGTTGCTTATGTTGTGACTGCATCAAAAGGCATGAAAATCAATGTGCCTGTGAAGCATCCAAAAGAGAAAGAAATGTACGCCATGGGTGAGAAGGCTTTCTTCTACCAAGGTGGCCCAATGGACTTCTCATGTGCTTCTTGCCACGGTGAAGACGGTAAGCGTATTCGTTTGCAAGACTTGCCTAACATCACTGAGCAAAAGGGTGCTGCTTTAGGTTTTGGTTACTGGCCAGCTTATCGCGTATCAAGCGGCAATTTCTGGACCATGCAGCGTCGCTTGAACGACTGCTACCGTCAACAGCGCTTCCCAGAGCCAATTTACATCTCTGATGTAACCATTGCGCTATCTGTCTACATGGGTGCTAAAGCCAAAGACGGAATTATGAACACACCAGGATTGAAGCGCTAAGTCGCGGGAGATAAATAATGAAAAAATTACATTTAATGATTTCTGCAGCCTTGGTTGTTGTAACTTCAACATCCGTGATGGCTCAAAGTAAATTTGAAAAAGATCATGCGGCAAGTTTCCAAGCCAAAGGTCAAGCTGGTTTAGATCGTCTTGATCGTGATGACACGCAAAAGTTTTGCTCAGAACCTGCTGCTTTATTGGGTAAGGGCGATGCTAAAAAGCGTGAAGCGATTGAAAAAGCTAACATGGCTACGATCAAACAACCTTCAGATGGCAAGTACCTAGGCGACTGGAAAGAGGGCGAGAAGATTGCTCAAAGCGGCCGTGGTGCTACTTGGTCAGACAAAGCTGGTTCAGCTGTTGGTGGTGGTTGCTACAACTGTCACCAGATCAACAAGAAAGAAATTTCTCACGGCAATATTGGCCCATCATTGTGGAACTACGGCAAGATTCGTGGCAACACAGATGCAGTGGTTCAATACACTTGGGGCAAGATTTATAACGCTAAAGCCTATAACGCTTGCAGCAACATGCCACGTATCGGCCACTTCAAGTTGTTGAATGAAGAGCAGATGCGTCACGTGATGGCTCTTTTGTTGGATCCAGCATCACCAGTTAATCAGTAATTTGTAACAAGTTGGGCCGCTATGCCATCGTGTCTAGCGGCCTTTTTATTTTTTAATAAGGTTTTTTATGTCAATGAATCGTAGAGAGTTTTTACAAGTATTAGCAGTTGCCTCAGCGGGTGGTATGGCCCTTAATACTGATTACGCGCAAGCACAATCAGCAGCCAACAAGTTTTATGATTTGCCTCGTTTTGGTAATGTGCACTTTCTACACTTCACTGACTGCCATGCACAATTAAAACCAATCTACTTCCGTGAACCAGATGTGAACTTAGGTTTCGGTGATCAGTTTGGTAAGACACCTCACTTGGTGGGTGAGCATCTTTTGAAAGCTCACAATATCAAACCAAATACATTAGAAGCTCATGCCTTCACGTATTTGAATTTCGAAAAAGCAGCGGCTACTTACGGCAAAGTAGGTGGTTTCGCTCACTTGGCTACTTTGGTCAAGAAAATGAAGGGCAGCCGTCCAGGCGCATTGCTATTAGACGGTGGTGATACATGGCAAGGTTCGGGCACTGCTTTGTGGACCAATGGTCAAGACATGGTTGATGCATGTTTGGCTTTGGGTGTAGACATCATGACGCCACACTGGGAGATGACTCTTGGTGAAGATCGCGTGAAAGAGATTGTTGAAAAAGATTTCAAAGGCAAGATTTCATTCTTGGCTCAAAATATCAAAACCAATGACTTCGGTGACCAGGTATTTGATCCGTATGTGATTCGTGAAATGAATGGTGTGAAAGTGGCCGTGATCGGTCAAGCTTTCCCGTACACACCAATTGCTAACCCACGTTACATGGTAGCGAACTGGACCTTCGGTATTCAAGACGACAACATGCAGAAGATGGTCAATGAAGTTCGTGCCAAGGGTGCAAAAGTTGTTGTTGTGATTTCTCACAACGGTATGGACGTTGACTTGAAGATGGCAAGTCGTGTGACTGGTATCGATGCGATCCTCGGTGGTCATACTCACGATGGCGTACCAACACCAGTGAAAGTGAAGAACCCAGGTGGCGTTACATTGGTAACGAATGCTGGTTCAAACGGCAAGTATTTAGGTGTTCTAGATTTCAAAGTGAACGCAGGCAAGATTGCTGACTTCCGCTACAAGTTGTTGCCAGTTTTCTCAGACATGATTCCTGCTGATCCAGCGATGAATAAATTGATCGACAGAGTTCGTGCTCCGTACGAAACAAAGTTGGGTGAAAAGCTTGCGATCACAGAGGGTACTCTTTACCGTCGCGGTAACTTCAACGGCAGCTTCGACCAGTTGATTTTGGATGGTTTGATGGCTGTGAAGAATGCTGAGATTGCATTCTCACCAGGTTTCCGTTGGGGTACTTCATTGTTACCAGGTCAGGCGATCACGATGGAACACGTGCTTGATCAAACTGCGATCACTTATCCATGGACCACTGTGACCATGATGAAGGGTGACATGATCAAGACAGTTCTTGAAGATATTGCTGACAACTTGTTCAACCCAGATCCATACTACCAACAAGGTGGTGACATGGTGCGTGTGGGTGGTCTTCAGTACTCAATCAATCCAATGGGTGAAGCGAATAAGCGCATCAGCAACATGACACTCAATGGTAAGTTGATTGATCCAAATAAGACTTACAAAGTGGCTGGTTGGGCTCCTGTGGCTGAAGAAGCAAAAGCTGCTGGTGGTGAGCCAATTTGGGATGTCGTGGCTAAATACCTTCGCGACATTAAGACGGTTAAAGCGAAGCAACTCAATATGCCAATCATTGAGGGTGCCAAAGGAAACCCAGGGTTCGCTGCATAAACCATTATGACCATGAACATGACCAGCATATCTCTTGTTATATCTGGTCTTGTTCTGTTCTGGGCTTTCTCCAATGATCATTGGAGAGTATTGATCAGGCCTCAGGTGATTAACTCTGTATTGGGTGGCATCTTAGCTCTTGGTTTGGCCTGGAACATTCGTGCTTACATGCCAGGCATGGCCACTGAAGCACTCATCGGTTTATCGTTCCAATTCTTTGGCGCATCTTTATTGGTGGCCATGTACGGTTTACGTCCTGCCATTGTCATGCTCGCTGGTGTAACGACCATTGTTGCCTTGGCTTCTTCATGGACCTTGAACCACGCTTTGCATCAATTTTTAGTCTTGGGTGTTCTGCCTGCGATGTGCGCTTGTGGTGTGATGCGCTTAATTGGCGGATGTCTACCTAAGCACCTCTTTATCTTCATCTTTGGTCACGGTTACGTGGCCGGCGTGCTGAGTGTGATTATTCCGGCTGTCTGTTTGATGATTTGGCACCAAGCTTTTTGGCCAGCCAACCTTGGCTTATCGATGGACTTGGTGGATTGGTTTGTGACCCTGGTTGTTTTGTCATTCACAGAGGGGTCTTTGTCAGGCATGTTGCTGGCTGTCTTTGTGATTTACAAGCCCAATTGGGTGCCACGCTTCAGCGATCAAGAGTACCTAAAAGTACCAGCAAAAGACCAAGCTCAAGGCTAATCGCCAAAAATGCCATAAAATGTCAGGCTTAAAAGGTAAAACCTCTATTTATGCCTGAAATTAACTTAAATTCCATCTCAAGCACCGTTATTTGGTCCACGTTTGTGGTGACCGTCCTTTTGGGCATTGTTTTGCAAAAAACACGCTTTTGCACCATGGGGGCCATCACTGATATTGCCATCATGGGCGAGTGGACCCGCATGCGTCAGTGGCTTTTAGCCATGGGTGTTGCGATTGTTGGTATAGGTTTCATGACCTCCATGGGGATCATTGATGTGAGTAAATCCATCTATACCGGTTCACGCTTAACTTGGTTATCCACCATTGTCGGTTCCCTGATGTTTGGTTTTGGTATGGTCTTGGCCTCAGGCTGCGGTAGCAAAACATTGTTACGCATTGGTTCAGGTAATCTGAAGTCTTTGGTGGTCTTTTTGACTTTGGCTCTATCGTCTTATATGACCTTAAGAGGTGTGTTTGGTGTTGTAAGAGTCAACACAACTGATACTGTGTTCATTACTTTATCAACGCAACAAGATTTGCCAAGCATATTGGCTCAGTCAATGGGCATGGCCAAAGATACTTTGCAAATCAGCTTGGCGTTGATCATCGGTGGTGCATTGATATTGTTTGCGCTGATCAAAAAAGAATTCTGGAGTCTGAATAATCTCTTGGCGGGTTTTGGTGTTGGCGGAGCTGTTTTATTGGTTTGGTGGATTTCAGGGGTCTTGGGCTATGTGGCTGAAGATCCAAATACTTTGGAAGAAGTTTTTGTGGCGACCAACAGCGGCCGCATGGAAAGCTTAACTTACGTAGCACCTTATGCCTACGTGATTGAGTGGCTGACATTCTTCAGTGATGCCAGCAGAAAAATAACTTTAGGTATTTCCTCAGTATTAGGTTTGATCGTTGGCTCATTTATCTACTCGCTTGTTACCAAGACCTTCCATTTAGAAACCTTCAGAAATGCAGAAGACACTGGCAATCATTTGCTTGGTGGTGTGCTGATGGGAGTGGGTGGTGTGACTGCTTTTGGTTGCACAATTGGTCAAGGCTTGACCGGCATTTCAACTTTGGCGATTAGTTCATTCATCGCAGTCGCAGGCTTCATTGTGGGTGCAGTTTTAGCCATGAAGTATTTGCAGTGGAGAATGCTTCCACCGCCTTGTGAGCCAGTCATCGGAAGCAATCATTCAAATCAACATTCAAACACTGGAGGATGTGGCATGCCACTTCAAATCGCTTGTCATACTGATCAATTTGGTACTTTGGGTCAAATCACTGCGGACGATGTTTCTGAAATCGCTCGTCAAGGTTATAAATCGATCATCAATAACCGTCCCGATGGTGAAGCAGGTCCTCAGCAACCCTTGAATGCGGAAATTGAAATTGCAGCCAAAGCGCTGGGTCTTAATTACGCCTATTTGCCAGTGGTCAGTGGTCAAATTACTTTAGAGCAAGCACAAGAGATGTCTCGCTTGCTTGAGACCATGCCTGGTCCTATTTTGGCTTTCTGTCGTTCAGGCGCCAGATCAACTAACTTGTACATGTTGGCTCAACAAGTTGGTTAATTAGTTGGAATTAACGCTCATCGGAATCGCTCTTGGCATTTTTGTCGGGGTGGTGTTAGGTCTGACGGGTGCTGGTGGGGCCATTTTGTCTGTGCCCCTCCTAGGATTTTTTCTCCATTTAAATGTCGCGCAAGCTGCCCCAATCGGATTATTGGCGGTGGCCTTGTCTTCTGGCTTGGGCGCTTATCTTGGTTTCAGGGCCAAGATACTGAGGTACAAGGCAGCTCTTTTAATTGCTTGTGCCGGCTTGATTTTGTCACCCCTTGGCATTTGGTTGGCGCACCAACTACCTAATTGGCCCTTGGTCCTGATCTTTGCCATGATTCTTTTATTGGTGGCTAGGAATATGTGGATGCAAGCTACCAGAGAATTAGCCGGTATTGAAGAGAAACTTGGCCCACCATGCCAGCTCGATCAAACCATCGGCAAGCTCACTTGGACGCTGCCTTGTGCCAGAGCACTTTTTAGTTCGGGAGCGCTTGCTGGATTTTTCTCAGGTCTATTAGGTGTGGGTGGGGGTTTCATCATCGTTCCGGCTTTGAGGAAATTCACAGATCTACCGATCAAATCAATTGTGGCAACGTCTTTGGGCGTTCTCACCATCATCTCAACGGGTGGTGTGATTTTTTCTAATTTCTATGGAGCCATGGATTGGGCTTTGGCTTGGCCATTTTCTCTTGGATCTATCATTGGATTATTGATTGGTCGACAACTCGTCAAGAGCATCTCTGGACCAAGGATTCAGCAAACTTTTGCAATCTTTGCTATCTTGGTTGCCATTGCTATGCTGATCAAACTAATCCTTTAAATGAATACAGAACTTCCTCAAGCTAAAACCGTCTGGTTGATGAGGCGTAACTGCTCATTTACGCCCAAGCAAGTGGGCATCTTCTATTTATCCATGGTGTGTTTTTCAGGCTTGATCACCGCATATTTTTGGTGGATTGGCGCCTGGATGGTTGTGCCTTTCACTTTGATTGAATTATCAGTCTTAGGCATTGCATTACTGATCTATGCCAGGCATGCCAGGGATTACGAAAAAATCACTTTGCACAATTCTGAATTAATCATTGAGTTGAACATGGGGTACAAGAAAACCCTGACGCAATGGAATGCCCCGTGGGTCAGAGTCAAAGACCCTGAGTCTTTGTATGACCGAAAAAATGATTTGGTGATTTTAGAAAGTGGCGCGCAAACCATATCGATTGGCCAATTCATTTTGGCTGAAAAAAGACATGATTTAGCCAAAGAAATCAGACAGGCATTGAGGCTTTGCTTGCATTAAAATGGCGAGATGAACCGACAGCCTTTTAAATTACTTGCACTGATTGTATCGATCCTTATTTTTTCAGCCTGTGGCAAAGGTCCTGATCAGGAGCCTCTACCCAGATTGGTGAAAGTGGTGGTAATGGGTCAGGCTAATGAAGTTGTATTACAGAATGAGGCTATCAAGGATCCTGGAGCTCTTCGCTTTGATGCCAGTGGCAAGGTCATGGAAGTTCTTGTCAAATCAGGTGATGTAGTTTTACCAGGGCAATCATTGGCGCGCATCATTCCTAACAGCGTGTCTTCTGAGTCATCAGTGATGATCAGTTACCGTGCGGCAAAAGCAGAGCTTCAATCAGCTGAAGCTGACTTTAAAAGATACACCGATTTAAAAAACAAAAACTTCATCTCAGCCTCTGAATTCGATCGTCGTGTGGCAACCATTGAATCAGCTCGTGCCAAATACGAACAATCCATTGAGAACATCGGCTTTGTTACTTTAAGAGCTTTAGATGCGGGCAAGGTTGCTCAGATGAGTATCGCTGTTGGACAAGTGGTCAGCAATCAAGACGTGGTTGGAAAAATCATCACACAAAAAATAAGTAAGAAGATTGAAAAAAATAATAGCAGTATCAATAGCAATGCCAAAAACACTTCCAAAGCTTCACTCAAGATTCCAACTACTGCGATACACAGTGATGGCGTGAGTGTTTACAAGTTAACTCTTGATCAGGGATCGCAATCCACAGGAAAAATCAGCGCAGTCAAACTTGTATTGGGAAAGATTGATGATCAATCGGCTGAATTGGTGAGTGGCTTGGTGGCGGGTGATATCGTGATTGCCACCGGATGGCATGCTCTGAGTGAAGGTCAACAAGTCAGAATCGCTATCGCTGAAAAGGCTCAGTGATGAGTCCTGATCGTTTCAATTTATCGCGCTGGGCGATTCAAAATAGTGCGCTAACGCGCTATTTGATGATTGCCTTGGTCTTATTGGGCATTGGCTCTTATTTCCAGTTAGGCCAAGACGAAGATCCGCCGTTTGCTTTCAGAGCCATGGTGATTCGTACCATCTGGCCAGGTGCTACAGCGATCCAGGTGTCTGATCAAGTCACCAATAAGATCGAGAGAACTCTGCAAGAAGTTCCAAGCATTGACAAGATTCGCAGCTTTTCGCATCCCGGCGAATCAATGATCATCTTTTTTGCTAAAGACAGCACGCCTGCCAAAGAGATCCCCAATCTTTTTTACACCGTTCGTAAAAAAGTAAATGATTCAAAATCATATTTACCCATGGGTGTTCAGGGCCCTTATTTTGATGATGATTTTGGTGACACATATGGTGTTATTTATGCCATGTCTGCAAAGGGTTATACGCCCCGTGAAGTGAGAGACTTCACAACTCAAATCAGACAACGCTTATTACAAGTGAAAGACGTTGGCAAAGTAAACGTCTATGGCTTACAAGATGAAATGGTTTACGTTGAGTTGTCGCGTAAAAAGATGGCTCAGTATAGTTTATCGCCAGCAGTGGTGGCACAGCAATTGAATCAGCAGAACACCATTGAAAGTGGTGGAAATATTGAATCAAATTCTTTTTCAATGCCCATCCGCGTGGGTGGTCCCTTTGAGAACGTTGCTGATATTCAGGCCATGCCATTGCGTGCTCCTTCAGGCGCATCGATTCGCTTAGGTGATATTGCTCAGGTTCGCCGTGATGTGATTAATCCAGCGCAAAGCAAAGTTCGTTTTCAGGGTGAAGAGTTGGTGGCCTTGGGTATTTCCATGGCCAGGGGCGGAGACATTGTTGAGCTTGGTAAAACTTTGACCAAAGCCAGTCAGTTCATTGAAAAAGATCTGCCAGCGGGTGTGACCTTGTCTTTGATTCAGGATCAACCCAAAGTTGTTGCTGGCTCAGTAAAAGAATTTTTGATGACTTTGTTTGAGGCATTGATCATCGTGTTAGCAGTGAGTTTGTTGGCCCTGGGTTTACATCGTCATCCTTGGAGAATCGATCCAAGACCTGGTTTGGTGGTGGCCATCAGCATTCCTTTGGTGATGGCAGTGACCTTCTTGGTGATGCATTTGGCGGGTGTTGGATTACATAAGATTTCTTTAGGCTCATTGATCATTGCTTTGGGTCTTTTGGTCGACGATGCCATCATCGTTGTAGAGATGATGGTGCGCAAGATGGAAGAGGGCTACGATCGCATGAAGGCTGTGACAGCTGCCTATGAGCTGACCGCTATGCCGATGTTAACGGGCACCTTGATCACAGCGGTTGGCTTTTTGCCGATTGGTATTGCCAAGTCAGCGGTGGGTGAATACACCTTTGCTATTTTTGCTGTGACTGCTGCTGCGCTGATCATCTCTTGGTTTGTATCAGTTTTGTTTGTGCCGTACTTGGGATTCTTGCTATTAAAGAAGCCAGCTCATGCCACTCCTGAGGGTGCCCAGCATGAGCATTTCGATACCCCATTCTATGAGCGTTTCAAGGTGGTGGTTGCATGGTGCATTGATCATCGCAAAAAAGCCATCATGGCAACCATTGCAACATTCGTGTTGGGCATTGTTGGCATGAGTCAAGTGCAACAACAATTTTTCCCGGATTCATCTCGCCCTGAAATTTTGGTTGATATATTTTTGGCTGAAGGTTCTAGTTTTGAAGCCACTGAAGCTGCCGCTAAAAAAATAGAAGCAAAAATCTTGGAGCAAGAAGGTGTTCAATCTGTCACGATGTGGGTCGGTAATGGCGCACCTCGATTCTTTTTACCCTTAGATATTATTTTCCCAAGATCGAATGCTGCACAAGCTGTGATTGTGGCTGACCTGCGTCATCGCGATCGCCTCAACCAAGTCTTGCCTCGCATTTTGGATGATGCCGCTCCTGAAGCAAGACTGCGCGTTAAATTGTTACCGAATGGCCCGCCTGTGACTTATCCAGTGGAATTCAGGGTCACAGGTGATGATCCGATCAAGCTAAGAGCTGAGGCAAATCGCTTTATAGAGGTGATGCGTCAGTCATCGATTGTTTATGGCGTTAAAGATAACTGGAATGAAAACCAAGCAGTGGCCAAAATTGATGTGGATGCTGCAAAAGCTCGTGAGTTAGGTGTACCACCCCAAGTGATTGCGCAAACACTGGCCAGTCATTTTGGCGGGGTCACGATTGGACAATATCGTGAAGGTGATTTGTTGGCGCCGATTGTTTTGCGTTTGCCTCGTGCAGAGCGCAATCAAACCAGCGACCTGAATGAAACCATGTTGACCACCGTGGGCGGTCAATCAATCCCATTGGGTCGTATTGCGACCGTGAACGTGGTGTGGGAGCCGGCCACAATTTGGCGTGAGAATCGCGAATACGCCATCACTCTTCAAGCGGATGTGATCCCTGGTGTTCAGGGTCCTACAGCGACAGAAGAGTTGTACAAAGAATTCAAACCATTGATGGCTAAATTGCCACCTGGTTACAAAGTTGATATCGGTGGCTCTGTGGAAGAAAGTTCACGCGGCCAAGATTCCATCAACGCTGGTATTCCGGTGATGCTGTTCATCACCTTCACATTGTTGGTGATTCAGTTGCGTAGTAGCTCACGAGCCTTCTTGGTTGTTTTGACAGCGCCTTTGGGCATCTCAGGCGTGGCTTTGACATTGCTACTATTTAATAAGCCGTTTGGCTTTGTTGCATTGCTAGGTTTCATTGCTTTGCTGGGTATGATCATGCGTAACTCAGTGATCTTGATTGATCAAATTGAACAGGGGCGCACTGCAGGTATGCCAGCCAGAGAGGCGATCATTCATGCTTGTGTCACGCGTTACAGACCGATCATCTTGACAGCCGCAGCCGCAGTCTTGGCGATGATTCCTTTGTCACGCAGCGTCTTCTGGGGTCCGATGGCGATTGCCATTATGGGTGGCTTGATGGTAGCAACTGCTTTGACTTTGTTGGCCTTGCCAGCGATGTATGCCGCTTGGTTCAAGATTGATAAAAATACGGCTTAAGATAAAGTCTAATAAAGAAAACAAATTGATCATTTAAAGATTCATTCATATGCGTATTCCAATTCCTGAAGAAAAAACATTCGTTCATGAATCCATCATCCCAATTCGTTGGGGTGATATGGATGCCTTTGGTCATGTGAACAACGCGGTTTACTTTCGTTATATCGAACAAGCCCGCATCAATTGGTTGGATAGTCTAGGCTTGAACTTTGCTCAAGATGAGCAGGGCGTTGTGGTGGTGAATGCCTTTTGCAACTTCATGAAGCCTGTTGAGTACCCAGCAGATCTTGTGATCAAGACTTATATTGCTAACCCGACGCGGGTAGGTTTGGATACCTTCAATGTGATGTCTTTGGCAAATGACCCTGATACTGTTCGAGCAACATCAGGTGCAACGATTGTTTGGGTCGACTTTAAGACCCAGAAAGCGGCTTCTTGGCCGCCTGAATTAAAAGCCAAGTTGGCTATCTAAAAACTCAATAAATCAGAAACCCGGGAGGGCTTACTCTGGCTTTTTCAATAAAGAGGCTAAGAGGGGGTTGAGCTTTTTCTCAGAATTCTTTTTATTCGCACCCTTTGGCTTCGGAGCTGAATTCTTCATTTGGTTGGCTACAGCCAATCCCGCGTTCTTGTAAAGGTCTGTTTTCTTCATTATTAATTTAATTAAATCATTGATTTATATGATTTTTTTATTTTAGTCTGCCTATTCATGTATTAGCAACTAATTTAGGCTATTTTGTCATTATATGAAGTGCAATCTCTTGCCAGATATCTAAGTCTTATATAAGATATAAGTCTTAAAGATTGCTTGTTATTTGCCTATATAGAGAGGGAAACACCATGTTGAAAGCCTATCGTGATCATGTTGCCGAGCGTGCAGCTCTGGGTATTCCACCACTACCATTGTCAGCTCAGCAGACTGGCGAGTTGATTGAGTTGCTTAAAAATCCACCAAAAGGTGAAGATGCAACTTTGGTTGAGTTGATCACTCACCGCGTTCCAGCTGGTGTGGATGATGCAGCGAAGGTCAAGGCCTCATATTTGGCAGCAGTTGCTTTTGGCAAAGAAAAAACACCATTGATCTCACGTGAGACCGCAACTCAGTTGCTAGGCACGATGCTTGGTGGTTACAACATCTCTCCACTCATTGATTTATTGGATGACGCCACAGTGGGCGGTATCGCTGCTGAAGGATTGAAGAAAACATTGTTGATGTTTGATCAATTCCATGACGTTAAAGAAAAGGCTGATAAAGGTAATGCCAACGCTAAGGCTGTATTGCAAAGCTGGGCAGATGCTGAATGGTTCACAAGCCGTCCTGAAGTTCCACAAAGCATGACTTTGACAGTGTTCAAAGTAACAGGCGAAACAAACACAGACGATTTGTCTCCAGCACCCGATGCTTGGAGCCGCCCAGACATTCCATTGCATGCATTAGCGATGTTGAAAAACCCACGTGAAGGCATCGAGCCTCAAGAGCCTGGCAAGGTTGGCCCGATCAAGCAATTAGCGGCTTTACAAGCCAAAGGTAATTTGGTTGCCTACGTTGGCGACGTTGTTGGTACAGGTTCATCACGTAAGTCAGCCACAAACTCAGTGTTGTGGTTCACAGGTGAAGACATTCCTTACGTTCCTAATAAGCGTTTTGGTGGTGTTTGTTTAGGTACTAAGATTGCTCCGATTTTCTACAACACCATGGAAGATGCTGGCGCCTTGCCGATTGAGCTTGACGTTAACAGCATGAACATGGGTGATGTGATTGAGTTGCGTCCTTATGAAGGTAAAGCGCTCAAGGACGGCAAAGTAATCGCTGAGTTCAAAGTGAAGTCAGATGTTCTATTTGATGAAGTGCGTGCCGGTGGCCGTATTCCATTGATCATCGGTCGTGGTTTAACAGCAAAAGCTCGTGAAGCTTTGGGCTTGCCAGTATCAACATTGTTCCGCTTGCCAACCAATCCTACTGATTCTGGTAAAGGATTCTCATTGGCGCAGAAGATGGTTGGTCGCGCATGTGGCTTGCCAGAAGGCAAGGGCGTTCGTCCGGGCACTTACTGTGAGCCTAAGATGACAACGGTGGGTTCTCAAGACACGACTGGTCCAATGACTCGTGATGAATTAAAAGATTTGGCTTGTTTAGGTTTCTCATCAGACATGGTGATGCAATCTTTCTGCCACACAGCCGCTTATCCAAAACCAGTGGATGTGAAGATGCACCATGAATTGCCTGACTTCATCAGCACCCGTGGTGGTGTTGCTTTGCGTCCAGGTGATGGTGTGATTCACTCATGGTTGAATCGTTTGTTGTTGCCAGATACAGTTGGTACAGGTGGTGACTCTCACACACGTTTCCCGATTGGTATTTCATTCCCGGCAGGTTCAGGTTTGGTAGCGTTTGCTGCAGCCACTGGTGTGATGCCTTTGGATATGCCTGAATCTGTATTGGTTCGCTTCAAAGGCAAAATGCAGCCAGGCGTCACATTACGTGACTTGGTCAACGCAATTCCTTTGTATGCGATCAAGCAAGGTTTGTTGACAGTTGAGAAGAAGGGCAAGAAAAACATTTTCTCTGGACGCATTCTAGAAATCGAAGGTTTGCCTGATCTCAAAGTTGAGCAAGCGTTTGAATTGTCAGATGCATCTGCTGAGCGTTCTGCGGCAGGTTGTACAGTTCACTTGAACAAAGATCCAATCATTGAATACATGACCAGCAACATCACATTGATGAAGTGGATGATTGCTAATGGTTACTCTGATGCACGTACATTGGGTCGTCGTATCAAGGCGATGGAAGCATGGTTGGCAAAACCAGAGCTACTCAAAGGTGATGCTGATGCTGAATACGCAGCAGTGATTGAAATTGATTTGGCCGATGTTCATGAGCCAATCGTGGCATGTCCAAACGACCCAGATGATGTGAAGACATTGTCTGAAGTGTCTGGCGCGAAAATTGATGAAGTATTCATCGGTTCTTGCATGACCAACATTGGTCACTTCCGTGCTGCTTCTAAGCTACTTGAAGGCAAGCGTGATATTCCTGTGAAATTGTGGGTTGCTCCTCCAACTAAGATGGACGCACAACAGCTAACAGAAGAAGGTCACTACGGTGTTTTAGGTGGTGCTGGTGCGCGCATGGAAATGCCTGGTTGTTCATTGTGTATGGGTAACCAAGCACAAGTTCGCGAAGGTGCTACTGTGATGTCAACATCAACACGTAACTTCCCGAACCGTCTAGGTAAAAACACATTTGTTTACTTGGGTTCAGCTGAATTGGCATCTATTTGCTCTAGATTGGGTCGCATCCCGACCAAAGAAGAGTACATGGCTGACATGGGCGTTCTCAATGCAAGCGGAGCTGAAATCTACAAATACATGAACTTTGATCAAATCAAAGGTTTCAGTGATGTAGCAAAAACAGTGGATGCTTAAGGCTTAGTTAGGTAAGAACTTAAGTTAAAACCAAGCAGTTAATCTAAGGGGCTTTCTTCGGAAAGCCCCTTTTTTCATCTTGGCTGAAAAAATCATCATGAACGGGTATGCTAGTGATACTTTCTTAATTGATGCATGACATGTTCAAGTTTTCTGACTTAACAATTCCAGTGATACAAGCGCCAATGGCAGGTGGGGTGAACACGCCCGCATTGGTATCAGCTGTCTCTGATGCAGGAGGTTTGGGCAGTTTTGGTTTTGCCTATTCGAGTCCAAAAAAAATCGATGCTGATTTGCGTGCCACCAAAGCACTCATCAAAAAAGTACCCAAGACCAGGATTAATGCCAATTTTTTTGTATTTAAAGAGCCAGTCATGCCTGCAGAGTTTGAGCAGCAGCAGGCCTTGAGTGACTTAAAAGATGTGGTGGATTCATTGGGTGTGACTGTGGCTATTCCAAAGTCACCATACATTCCAGATTTACAAAGCATGCTTGAGCCTATTTGGGTCCACCAACCAGAGGTGCTGACATTTCACTTTGGTTTGCCACCTCAAGAGCTTATTGAAAGAGCCCATTCATTAGGTATCAGTGTAGGTGTTACCGCCACTTCTTTGGAAGAAGCTTTGATGATCCAATCAGCGGACGTTGATTTTGTGGTGGCTCAAGGAATTGAAGCTGGTGGACATCGGGGCATCTTTGATCCCCATGGTGTTGATCAACAACTATCCGTCAGAGATTTAGTTCAAGAGCTGGACAAGCATCTTCAAATACCCATCGTCGCGGCTGGAGGTCTCATGGATGGCCATGATGTTCGCAACATTATTCAAGCTGGTGCATCAGCAGCGCAAATGGGCACTGCATTTTTGGTGACTGCAGAGGCAGGCTCAAGTCCTGCTCATCGTCGATTTGTATTAACGCAGCCTGAATTAGGAACCGCATTCACCAGGGCTTTCTCAGGTCGTCCAGCGCAAGGCGTGAAAAATAAATACATGTCATTGATGGAAGGTAAAACTTATTTACCATTTCCTGTGCAAAACAATATGACGGCTCCGATGAGGCAATGGGCAGCACAAAATGATCAAGGCGATTACCAAAGCCTTTGGGCTGGCACTGAATATGCCAGAGCTCGCGCTATGTCAGTGGCTGAATTGATGGCAAGCTTATCGAATGAATATCAAGCGGCAGGGAGCTAAGCGTGAGTATTCAGAACTCTCGGCATGTTGAAGATCAATTGCAAGCTTGGTTGCGTGGCACAGGTCCTTCAACTGAATTGATTCAGGCATTTCGAATCTTTTGTAAAGATAGTCAGTTGCCCGAGAAGTACAGCGTAGCCCTTGAGAATGTTTTATCCAGGGTTGAGTCTTCATCGCTCTTCACAGAGGAGAGTTGCTCCTTCAGTAAAAAAGATCTGGCCAATGCTTTGAAGGTTTGGTTGGAAAAAGTTCAGCAATATCACTCCAAGGAAAATCCATGATGAAACGACATCTGCAATTGATTATTTGTGCAGCGACCATGCTGACAGTCAGTCCAATTTCAGCCTTAGAGTTTTCTGATATTGCCAATGAGGGTGAAATCAAATATTTAAAAACCCGTCCTGATCCTGGTGCTTATAGCTATGAATCAAGGGTGAAGATCAGTCCACAAAGTTTGGACTCTGGAATTGTGACCATTGCCACTTGCCATCGTCAATTAGATCCCATCAGAAAAGTGGTAATTGTTTTTAATGAAAATAGAATCAAAAAGATCACCGTCAAGTCTTTAGAAAAAATGAACTCTGCGGAAGTTAAAGACAATCGTGTGACTCTCACTGATGTTGAGCGTGGGGCATCCATTTGCATTGATTTGGAATCAAGGGCTTTGGATAAGGTGTCGCAAGAACAATACATGTTGAATGCTGGTCCTTTGATGCGTCGGTATTTTGATGGTTACTTGCCAATGAGTGCGGTCTTGCGAGTTGATTGGCCTAAAAACATGCTGACGCTCGAAAAAACATTTCCTGTTGCGCAAGACGGCGTCCAAGTTGCTCAGGGTATTGATGGCGTTCAATTAGATATGATCTTTGCGGGCAAGATGACCGCGCAAATTCATTTAAAGAAAAATCAGTGACAAAGTCACCAAAGATATCTTAAAAATACTCTAATTAATTTTGAGTGAGCTCGTCGCTCAAGCGCTTCCTTGCATTATTGAGTTTGGTCCAATGAAGTATTGAAAATACAAACATCGGGATCAAAGCAACAAAAATCAATTTGGGTATGAATGATGCTGCCCAACAACAACCCATGGCAATGCCATAGGCATACCCAGTATCAATGGGTTGATTAATTCTTCTGTTTTCATACATCCTAAGAAAGCCATTCTTGATTGATTTGAGTAAGAAAAAGAACCAAATCACATTGAAAATAGGGATGAGCAGTAACCAGGCCATCCCAGGCGCTTGACTCCTGTACTCTGGGTCAATGGCTTTGATGGTTTTGCTGATAGCCCTGATATAGAAAATAAAGGCAATCAAAGGAATGATGATCAAGAAAGCTGCGAACAAATTATTACTCCTAGGTCTCTTTTTATAAGAAAATACCACGTATTCATCTTAAAGAAGCATTACTCATTATGTCCATACTTTTAAACGCAGACGAAACCCAATTGGTTCTGATTGATTATCAAAGCAAATTGATGCCGGTGATCCATCAGGCTGACCAGGTATTGGCCAATGCCGTGCGCTTGGCAAAAATAGCCAAACTATTAAAACTACCCATCATTGGTACTGAGCAAAACCCAGAAAAATTAGGGCCTAACGATGCTCAGTTGAAATCTCTTTGTCAAAAGACTCTCACCAAGATGTATTTTGGTGCTTGTGCGGATGGCTTGGTCGATGAGTTAAGAGCTCCACCAAAGCCTATGGGTAATGCCAGAAGTTTGCCTAAGCACATTCAGCGCAAGCAGGATGATCAAGGTGAGAAAAACACGATTTTGATCGCAGGATGTGAGGCCCATGTTTGTTTATTGCAAACTGCCTTGGGTTTACTCGACGAAGAGTTTGATGTGTGGGTTGTGACTGATGCTTGCAGCTCTAGAACTGAAGCTAATCGTGATGCCGCATTTGATCGCTTGGCATCTAATGGCGCAGAGCTCGTGACAACAGAAATGGTTGTCTTTGAGCTCTTACAGTCTTGTGAGCACCCTCAATTCAAAGAGGGTTTGGCGCTCATCAAGTGATTATTTTGGTGAGGTTTCGTCCATCTTTTTTAGGACAACCCTCACCATCACAATGCCGGTGACAATCATCGCTAAGATGATCAATAAACTTAACTGTCCTGCAAAAGACCCAAATAGTTCGCCCAACATTCTTAACCCCTTATATAAAACTTAATTAGTCACATCTATAAGTTTTACTTTAGAGCTAATCTTGAATGTTCTCTTTGATGTAACTCAAGAAACTTTCAAGTTTTATCTTCGGCGAGGCTAGTGGATAGCTGTTTCAGGTCTTCAGGGTAAAGCCAGCGCCATTCGCCTTCGGGAAGGTCTTGGGGTAGGGTGTATTCACCAATTGATAATCGATGTAATTGAGCGACATGATTGCCCACGGCTGCCATCATGCGTTTGACTTGGTGATAGCGTCCTTCAACGATCGTCATTTCTAGAACTCTGCTTGAGCGCTGCACACAGGCTTTGGCAAAGCATGGTTTTGGATCATCATCTAAAACAACTCCTTTTAAGAGATGTTGAATTTGTCCTTCAGTTAAATCATCCGCTGCTGTGATTTGATACACCTTGCCAATGTTCTTTTTGGGTGTGGTCATGCGGTGAATGAACTGACCATCATCTGACATCAAGATCAAGCCAGTGGTGTCATGGTCTAGGCGTCCCACACATTGAATACCTCTTTCAACCAAAGGCTGGGGCAGTAGGCCGTAAATACTTGGATGATGGCTGGTTTTATGGGAGCATTCATAGCCGACTGGCTTATGAAATGCCACATAGGCTTTTTCATGAAACTCCCATGACTCCCCATCCACCTCAAGCTGAAGATTCTCGGTTGGGATTCTTTCATCAGGGTCCTCCGCCAATACACCATTGACCTTGACCAGTTCAGCGTAAACCAGGTCGCTACAGTAGCGACGGGTCCCAAACCCTTGGCTAAAGAGGATTTTTTCTAAAGAAAGAGGTTTTGCCATGCTGAGTAAAGAGTACCTATAATGGTGAAAAGCGAAATATTACAGCCTAACTGGCTGTAAATACTGAATCCCTGAGGAGATGATAGTGCCAGTTATTACCAATATTGAAGATTTGCGCATTTTGCATAAAAAAAGAACACCTAAGATGTTCTATGACTATGCAGATTCTGGTTCTTGGACTGAGTCTACTTATCGCTCAAATGAATCTGACTTTCAAAAGATCAAGCTGCGCCAAAAAGTAGCTGTGAACATGGAAAACAGAACGACCAAAACAAAAATGATTGGTCAAGAAGTTGCTATGCCGGTGGCATTGGCTCCAACTGGCTTAACTGGTATGCAGCACGCTGATGGTGAGATCTTGGCTGCTAAAGCTGCTGAAAAGTTTGGCGTGCCATTCTGTTTGTCCACCATGAGCATTTGCTCGATTGAAGATGTGGCTGAACACACCACCAAGCCTTTTTGGTTCCAGCTTTATGTCATGAAAGACCGTGGCTTCATCGAGCGCTTGATTGATCGTGCCAAAGCAGCCAATTGTTCTGCTTTAGTTTTAACACTTGATTTGCAAATCTTGGGTCAGCGTCACAAAGACCTAAAAAATGGTTTGTCTGCGCCACCGAAACTAACCATTGCAAACATCATCAACATGATGACCAAGCCTCGTTGGTGCATGGGCATGATGGGCACGCAGCGCAGAACCTTCAGAAACATCGTTGGTCACGCCACGGGTGTCGGCAATATGTCATCTTTATCGTCTTGGACTGCTGAGCAGTTCGATCCGGGCTTGAATTGGGGTGATGTTGAATGGATCAAAAAGCGTTGGGGTGGCAAGCTCATTATCAAGGGTATTTTGGACGAGGGCGATGCTCGTTTGGCTGCTAACTCTGGTGCCGATGCTCTGATTGTTTCTAACCATGGCGGTCGTCAGTTAGATGGCGCAGTATCAAGTATTCAGGCCTTGCCTGGCATCGTTGATGCGGTTGGTAAAGACATTGAAGTGTGGATGGACGGCGGCATTCGTTCAGGCCAAGATGTTTTGAAGGCTTGGGCATTAGGCGCTAAAGGCACTTTGATTGGTCGTCCTTTCTTGTATGGTCTTGGTGCCATGGGTGAGGCTGGCGTGACCAAGTGTCTTGAAATCATTCATAAAGAATTGGATATCACCATGGCCTTCACGGGACACAGAGATATTCAAAACGTCACCAAAGATATCTTGTACCCAGGCACTTTCTAAATAGCCTGTTCTTTGCTGATATTCACTGAAAATAAGCGACCTAGGTCGCTTATTTTCTCTCTATTTGGTGAGATTGCCTGACCTGCGGTATATTCACTTATATGATGAATCCCAGCACCCTTAGCGACAGCATTCAATTGGCTGTAGCGCCTGTTTTCTTATTAACTGCAGTGGCAGGCATGATTGGTGCCTTGACCCATCGCTTGGCTCGCGTGATTGACCGATCTCGAGTGCTTCATAAGGAGCTCATGGATGAGCATCTTAAGCAATCAATTAAAGATTCTTACAATCAAGAATTAAAGAACATTGCCACGCGTGGACGTTTCATCAATGTCTCAATGATCTTTTTGGTCTTGTGCGCCATCATGATTGGTCTAACTATCTTGGAATTATTTTTCGCCGAAACAAGCAGTGGAAGAATAATGGTGTCAGCATTTGTTCTCTATACATTTGTGGCTGGTATCGGCTCATTCATTTTGGCTCTGATATCTCTTTTGATTGAGGTGCTGATTGCCTCTTACTCGATCCGCTGGAAGCCGCACAATTGATCCATACTTCCAGATTCAAATGAAATAAAAAATTAACAATAAATAAACAACAAATAAAAATATCAATACAAAGATAAAGACAAAAAAGAAAGAAGACATCATGACCATCTACCAATACAAAGACAAAGCTCCGCAAATTCATGAGTCAGCGTTTGTTGCCAAAGAAGCCACATTGATTGGTGATGTGATTTTGAATGAAGATGTGAGTGTCTGGCCTGGAGTGGTGATTCGTGGTGACAATGAACCCATCACAGTTGGCAAGGGCAGCAATGTCCAAGAAGGGACAGTGATGCATACGGACATGGGCTGCCCTTTGACTTTGGCTGAAAATGTGACAGTGGGCCATCAAGCAATGTTGCACGGCTGCACAATTGGTGAAAATTCTTTGATTGGTATTCAAGCGGTAGTGCTTAATCGCGCTGTGATTGGCAAGAACTGTTTGGTTGGTGCTGGCTCAGTGGTCACTGAAGGCAAAGTATTTCCAGACAACTCTTTGATCTTAGGCTCGCCTGCCAAAGTGGTTCGCGAACTCACGCCTGAAGCTATTGCCGGTCTTAAAGCGAGTGCAGAAAACTACGTGGCTAAAAAGAACTTATTCAAAGCCCATCTTGTTGAGCTTCCAAGTAAATCCTAAGTCATCACGATGATTCCTGGATTAGTCCAAATACTATTGTGGCAAGGCTTGGGAGAGCTGATCTCACATTTCTTCTTGCCCATCATTCCTGGCCCTGTTTTAGGCTTGGTCTTTTTGTTGATTTTCTTGATCATCAAAGGACACGTTAATCCATCTTTGGCATTGGTCTCAGATGCATTCAGTCAGCATTTGGGCGTTTTATTTATTCCAGCCGCTGTGGGTGTGATTTTATTTTTACCTCAGCTTAAAGCCAACGCGTTTGCTGTGATTTCTGCTCTGTTGGTGAGTGTGGTGGCAACCATTGTGGTGACTGCGGTTGTCCTGCGTTTCATTTCAAAAAAGGATTCTCATGAATCCCAATGACCTTCAGATCGCAGAAATTTGGGTCTACCTTTCTGGTAGCCCCTTATTTGCTTTGATCCTGACCTTGACTGCTTATCAAGTCGGCAGCTTCTTTTATCAAAAGACTGATCGCAATCCTTTGGCCAATCCCGTAGCAATTGCCGTTATCTTGGTGGCTCTGGCTTTGTATTTGGTAGATATGCCGTATCAGAAGTATTTTGAGGGCGCTCAGTTTGTGCACTTCTTATTGGGTACCGCAACTGTCTCACTCGCCATTCCAATTTACCGAGGTGTGGCAGCGCTCAAGTCTCGTGTGTTCCCATTATTGATTGCTTTACTGTGTGGTGGTGTTGTATCGATTGTCAGTGCTGTTGGTGTGGCGACATTCTTAGGGGCTGATAGTGCCATCATCGGTGCCTTCTATCCTAAATCAGTGACTGCACCGATTGCCATGGGTGTGGCTGAGCGCTTAGGAGTATCACCAACGCTGACCGCTGTGTTTGCAGTGATCACTGGCATCATTGGCGCCATTCTGGGCAGTCATATTCTGAACCTCTTGGGGATGAAGCAGTGGTGGCAACGTGGTTTTGCTATTGGTGTGGCAGCTCACGGCATTGGCACATCAAGAGCCTTTGCCGTTCATCCAGAAGCTGGCACTTATGCCAGTTTAGCCATGGGTCTGCACGGCATCTTGGGCGCTTTGCTCATCCCACTCTTAAAGAGTTATATCTAGGATTAAGCATCAAGCATCAATATTTAAGCTTGATGGGCTTTTAGTAGAGCATCAGCGACTGATAACAAGAGACGATCTCTGCCTCTTCGAGCCACCAATTGAACACCTACTGGCATCCCATTGGGTCCTTTGAATAATGGCAGCGTGATGCACGGTAAACCCATCAAGGTCCAAACTCGACAGAAGATGGGGTCTCCTGTTGAAGTGTGACCATGAGGTGCTTCGCCAATCGCACTTGGTGCAATGATCACATCAATCTCATTGCTCAATAATTGATCAATGGACGTGCGCGCTTGTTCCGCCACTATTAAGTCTGCGTTGTATTGCTCATAAGAAATAGCAGCACCTTGTTTGATCAGGCCACGCAACTGTTGGCTCAACTCTTCTGCATGATTGGTTTGCTCAAAAGAAAAACTGCGAGCACTCTCTGACCACATGATTCTGCCTTGCAGATCTGACATCTTTTTAAAGATTGTTGGCAGCTTGATCTCAGGGACTGAGACTTTGAATAGATCTTCGGCCAAAAGAGCTGCATGGGCGATGGCGGCAACCGTATCAGCAGAGGCCAAATGACCATCGTAGGTCAGACAAGTGCCAATGCGAGGTTTTTTTCTGAGCTTATCGATTTTGGCTAATTCAGTATCACCAGACATCGCAGCCACACATAAAGCGGCATCTTCAACCGTTCGACTAAAGCTACCCAAAGTGTCTAAAGAAGGAGACAAGCTTTTAGCGCCTCCCAAGCTGATTTTTCCATAAGTGGGCTTGTATCCAACCACGCCACAAAAAGCAGCCGGTCTGATCACTGATGCAGCTGTTTGACTGCCTGTGGCCAACGGAATCATCTCATCGGCTACGGCAGCAGCAGAGCCACTGGATGAGCCACCAGGGGTGTATTCAGGATTGTGAGGATTTTTGGTTTTGCCACCCTTAAAAGTAGCAAATTCAGTGGTAACAGTTTTGCCTAACAAAATGCCACCCGCTTGTCGCATCAATGAAATGTGCACAGCATCACTGTTGGGACGATTGTTCTCGTAAATAGGGGAGCCATAACGCGTTGGAAAGTCATGGGTGTCAAATAAGTCTTTGGCACCAAATGGCAGGCCATGAAGTAAACCTTGATTGGCAGAACGATCCAGATAACGGGCTCTATCTAGAGCCGCTTTAAAATTCGTTTCTACCCACGCTTGAGTAGAAGATTCTTTGTCTTCGATTCTTTCGATACAAGAGCGAAGTAGTTCTTCAGAACTTAATTGATTAGCCTGAATTTTTTTGGCAGCTTCAGTGGCTGAAAGTTGGTATGCTTTTTTCATGGCTAAATCTTACCTCTGAACAATCATTTGTGCTTCAATCATCGTATGAACAATTCATTACCTGCATGGATAAGTATCGATAGCGATTCTGCCGATAGCTTCATCATTGCTTTGCATTGCCAGCCAGGTGCTAAAAAAACCGAGGTTCAGGGTGAGCATGATGGAAGACTCAAACTAAGATTGGCAGCCCCACCCGTTGAAGGGAAGGCCAATGAGGCGTTGATTCAGTGGTTGTCCAAAAAGTTGGAGATTCGTCGAACCAATATTGAATTGTTGGCTGGTGACTTAAGTCGACTCAAGCGAGTCAGAGTTCAAGGACTCACGGCCGATCAGTTAAAGACCATCCTACTGGTCTAATCAAGCAATCTTTGTGGTGTGATTACTTCTTTTTATTGATTGACGCTCTTACACCAGGCTTTGAGCCAGTGCTTAAGCCTCTGGCTGAGCCTGGGCGACCAGAAACGCTGCCTGTGGTTTTGGCACCAGTCTTAACACCCGTCGCACGTGGCGGTAAACCAGTGTGTTGGGTCATGATCTTGCCGCGACCAGGTTTTTGAGGAACAGAGAAATCTCTTGGATTGTGAACAACGGCTGTGGCCGCAGGTTTGCCAAACGGCTTACCGCCAGCCAGACCCATTGAAGAGTTCTTGCGACGCGGACTTTGGTAGCTGCCATCCGTGGTCGGTTGATAGTTTGGTATCAAATGATGCTTGCCATTACCAATCAAATCAGCGCGACCCATTTTTTTCAAAGCTTCTCTTAGCAAAGGCCAATTATTGGCATCGTGATAACGCAAGAATGCTTTGTGTAAACGACGACGCTTTTCGCCTCTGACAATGTCCACTGTTTCACTGTCACGCGTGACTTTGCGCAATGGATTTTTATTGGTGTGATACATGGCAGTAGCTGTTGCCATTGGAGAAGGGTAGAAAGTTTGAACTTGATCAGCTCTAAAACCATTCTTCTTCAACCAAATTGCCAAATGCATCATGTCTTCATCGCTTGTGCCTGGGTGGGCTGCAATGAAGTAAGGAATCAAATACTGTTCTTTGCCTGCTTCTTTAGAGTATTTATCAAACAACTCTTTGAACTTATCGTAAGCGCCCATGCCAGGTTTCATCATTTTCGATAAAGGACCTTGCTCGGTGTGCTCAGGGGCAATCTTTAAATAGCCACCCACGTGATGAGCCACAAGCTCTTTGATGTATGCCGGTGCTTTAACCGCGAGGTCATAACGAACACCTGAACCAATCAAAATCTTTTTAATGCCAGGCAAAGCTCTGGCGCGGCGGTACAACTGAATCAGCGGTGTGTGATCAGTGTTGAGGTTCGGACAGATATCTGGATAAACACACGATGGTTTACGGCAGTGCGCCTCAATCTCTTTCGATTTACAAGCGATGCGGTACATGTTGGCAGTTGGGCCGCCCAAGTCAGAAATGATGCCTGTGAAGCCTGGGACCTTATCGCGAATATCTTCAATCTCTTTGATGATTGAGTTAGATGAACGATTTTGAATGATTCGACCTTCGTGCTCAGTGATAGAGCAGAAAGTACAACCACCAAAACAGCCGCGCATGATGTTCACGGAGAAACGAATCATGTCCCACGCTGGAATCTTGGCATCGCCATACGATGGGTGGGGTGCTCTGGCATAAGGTAGATCAAATACTGAATCCATCTCTTCGGTGGTCAGTGGCACAGCAGGAGCGTTCAACCAAACATCTCTGACAGAAGCGCCTTCACCATGTTGCTGCACCAATGCACGGGCATTACCTGGATTTGTTTCTAAATGTAGAACGCGACTGGCGTGTGCATAAAGCACTGGATCACGCTTCACGGCTTCATAGCTTGGAAGACGAATCACGGTTGTGTCACGTTCTAAACGTTTTCTGGCAGTTGGTACAACGGTGATGGCTTGAACGGCTGGTTCTTTTTCAAGTGTGCCATCGGTCTTTTTGCAACTCGTGCCTTGTTCTTTGGCCTGCTCATCAGGAGTGAGGTATGGATTGATAGGAGCATCTATTACGCCAGGGATATCAACCGTGCTTGAATCAATTTCTGTGAAACCTGGAGCAGGGTGACGTCTAACAAACGCCGTGCCACGAATGTCATTGATGTCGGCGATCTTTTCACCTTTGGCCAAGCGATGAGCAATTTCAACCACAGCTCTTTCAGCATTGCCATAAAGCAAGATATCCGCTTTTGCATCAATCAAAATAGAACGACGTACCTTGTCTTGCCAGTAGTCGTAGTGTGCAATTCGGCGTAGGGAGGCTTCAATACCCCCCATAACTATAGGGGTATCAGCATAGGCTTCACGACAACGTTGGGCATAAACCAATGAACAACGATCAGGTCTCTTACCACCCATGCCACCAGCTGTGTATGCATCATCACTACGAACTTTGCGATCAGCCGTGTAACGATTGATCATGGAGTCCATGTTGCCAGCGGCTACGCCATAAAACAAATTGGGTTGACCTAAGGCCTTGAACGGATCGGCTGATTGCCAGTCCGGCTGAGAAATGATGCCGACACGAAAGCCTTGTGCTTCAAGCAAGCGACCAATAATGGCCATACCAAAACTTGGATGATCCACATAAGCATCCCCAGTCACAATGATGATGTCGCAGCTATCCCAACCAAGCTTGTCCATCTCTTCTCGACTCATTGGCAAGAAGGGGGCTGTACCAAAACATTCAGCCCAATATTTTGGGTAAGAATCTAATCTTGGTGAGCTGGGTATTAGAGAGGGATTGAAAGGTGCGTTCACGGGCTGTATTTTAGGCTTTTTAAGCACTTTCTGCTCGTTTAAACTAAGGCCTGTTTGTTCATGACAATTGAATGCCTCAGGTCACTCTTTTGCCACTTAAGCTGCAAAACCATATAAAGCCCCTATAAAGTCCAAGGCATGCAAAGATCCTTCCTGCTAAGTTCACTGCTAATCGCTGGATTGGGATCCATTCTTTTTTCGGCCAAAGCCATCGTGGTCAAACTTTGCTATCAATATGGGGTTGATTCAGCCACCGTGTTGTCTTTGAGGATGCTTTTTTCTTTGCCATTCTTCTGGGTAGCAGTGTGGTGGTCATCACGCCATCATCAACCATCGCCCATGGCCAAGCGCGACATCTTGAGCATCATCTTTTTAGGTTTTGTGGGTTATTACCTTTCAAGTTACTTGGACTTCTTGGGATTGCAATACATCACGGTTGGATTAGAAAGAATCATTCTCTATCTCAACCCAACAATTGTTTTGTTGATCTCAATGCTTTTCTTAAAAAAGAAAATACAAACTCAACAGTGGTTGGCCTTGGTTCTTGCCTACGCAGGAGTGATCATTGTGTTTTCTCATGATCTTCACACCATGGGGCCATCGATTGCTTGGGGTGGCATGTTGGTATTTCTGAGCGCAATCTCTTATGCCGTCTATTTGATCTTTGCCGGAGAGATTGTGGGGAGGGTGGGCAGCATTCGTTTGGTCGCTTATGCCAGTGCATCATCCACATTTTTCAGTACTGCTCAAGCATTGATCTTGAATCCCACACATTTATGGACCCAGGTGCCTGAGGTTTATCAGTTGAGTTTATTCAATGCTTTATTTTGTACCTTCATGCCGATGCTCTTGGTGATGATTGCAGTGAATCGAATTGGATCTGGTTTGACTGCTCAGGCGGGTATGTTGGGACCAATCGCCACGATATTTCTTGGTTGGTTTTTCTTGGGTGAACAAATCACCATCATTCAAGTCATAGGTATGACAGTAGTGCTGTGTGGGGTGGCAATTCTGGCTACCATGCAAACTCAAAAAAATCAGCCTCGACCTGAGTTGGCCGAGGCTGAGTAATTTACTAAAAACTATTTAATTAAATCGCGACACTTGGGTTCAAGCTGTAAATGCCCGTGATACTTGCTTGAGCAATGATGTGAGGTTTAATTGCAGCCAATGCCTCTGCACCGGTGAATGGACCAGTGAGAGGAATGCTCGGAGTATTCAAAGCATAGACTGTGAAAACATAATGGTGTTTGATCTCATCATTCCATGGCGGGCAAGGGCCGTCGTAGCCAAAGTAATGACCTTCCATGGAGGCATCGCCTTTGAACCAAGCTGTGTAGTCATTAATGCCTGCTGTACCCACCGGACTCTGCTGTGCTGATTTACCTTTACCAGTAATGCCATTACTGTGACTAGCAGCAGCAATTGTTTGTACTGAGTTTGGGATGTTCACCAAGACCCAATGATAAAAATCGACTCGCGGCAAACTGGCTGGTACTACTTTGCCTTCTTGATTCACATCATCGCCTTTGCTTGGAACATCTGGGTCGTGACAAATCAATGCAAATGACTGTGTGTCTTTAGGAAAGTCTGACCAAGCCAAGTGAGGGTTTTGATTGCTTGACAAGGTGATGTGAGTGCTTGGATCTTTGATCGCAAAAGCAAACTGACCTGGAATAACTGACTGATCTTGAAAACTTGAACTAGTGACTTTCATAAAGCTCCCCAATCAATGACAACAATTTAGATTTTCATCTTACTGGCTTTTTTAGGCCCCACGATGCTGATCAAGGCTTGTTTGATGCCATCCACTTCTTCTTCACTCATAGCACCCATGATTTTGCCCAAATACTGAATATGACGTCTGATGCCGCCATGGCTTCTCACATTGGGTGTTTCTTTAAGAGCATCTAGAAGGCGTTCGGGTATTGGCATTTGTTTCCATTTATCAGGCATCTGACTGATTTCTTCAGCAAGATACTGTCTGGCCTCTAATCGACGCTTTATTTCAGATTTACTGGGCTTTTCCGGAGCCAAATACTCTTCAGGGGTGTTTGATTGCTTCATAATGGTATTTTCGCAGACTCCTGTGAAATTGCACAGAAAACCGAAACATTCATGGCCATTAAATCCACCATCTTCAAAGTCACTCTCTCAGTCGCTGATATTGATCATGCGTATTACGCTGACCACAGCCTAACTTTGGCCAGGCATCCGAGCGAAACCGATGAGCGCATGATGATGCGTTTATTGGCTTTGTCCTTCAATGCCCATCTTTTGAATGACCTTTGTCAGGGGGATGGTCAACTGGTCTTTGGGGCTGGCTTGTCAGATCCCGATGAGCCAGATGTTTGGTTAAAGGATTTCACGGGGCAAACCCGTTTATGGGTGGAGGTTGGTCAACCGGAAGAAAAGCCCTTGAGCCGCGCTTGCTCAAAATCAGACAAGGTTGTGGTCTACGCCTACCATCATGCGGCTGAAGTCTGGTGGAAGGGTATTCAGAACAAACTCACCCGCATGGACAAACTATCCGTGTACCGGGTGCCCTCTGATATTTCTCAAGAGTTAGCACGTTGGGCTGAACGCAGCATGCAAATACAGGCCACCATTCAAGACGGTCACTTGATGCTAAGTAGCCACCAAGGCACCATCGAGGTGACCTGTGAGCGCTGGAAATAGACCTGGATAGTCTTAATTCAGATTAAAAAAATCCACCAGAAGTGCTTGGAATAAGCAATTTATCAGCGCTATACTTCAAACATCATGAAAAAAATCATTGTCCTTAACGGTCCTAATTTGAACCTCTTGGGTACACGTGAGCCAGAAAAGTACGGCTCAAGTACTTTGGCGGATGTGGAAGCTCTTTGTAAAGACACAGCTAAGCGCTTGGGTTTTGACGTTGAGTTTTTACAAAGTAATCATGAAGGCCCGTTGATCGACAAGATTCAGGAAGCTGGCTTGGCTCACCGCGCAGGCACGGTACAGGGTATTGTGTTTAATCCGGGCGCCTACACTCACACATCGGTTGCTTTGCATGATGCAATTGCAGCGATGAGTGGTTTACCTGTGATTGAGGTACATATCTCAAATGTGCATGCTCGTGAAGCATTCAGACATCATTCCTACATTTCACCAGTGGCTGCAGGCATTGTGGTGGGCTTTGGTATTCAGGGCTACGTTTTGGCCATGGAAGGTTTGGCTCAAAAGAATTGATCGCAGCCTAGCGCAGATCAATAGTGGGGCGGTATCTCGTCACGAGGACTGTTCCCATCAGAAGGCATATTGCTGGCCATTTGTAATTTCAGCGCTTGTATTTCCTTCACCAATAACTCAATGCGTTGCTGTTGCTTGAAGACAGTTTGATTTAACTCTTCTAGCAAGTCTTCAGAAAAGCTCAGTTTGATTTCTAAGTTGGTGATGCGTTCGTCTTGATTCATGATGACCTTCTGGTAATAAGGTGAGGATACCTAAGAGCGGCAAAATGAGCAATCTGCTAAATCAGAGGTCAGGCATGCTAGCATCGCCATCTTTAGTCATCTGACGATGGTCACAGTCAAAGAATGAACCCATTAACGCCCCGCGTTATCTTTTATTTGGTATTGCCCACAATTCTTTGGGCAGGTAATGCCATTGTGGGTCGTTTGGCAGTTGGGGAGATTTCACCCATCATGCTCAATACCTTGCGTTGGCTGTTGGCTGGACTGATCTTATTGCCGATTGCCTGGAAACTGTTTAAGTCTGACAGTCCTATTTGGCAAAACAAAATCCGCTTCCTTTGGCTTGGTTTGCTTGGTGTGGGTTCGTACAACGCACTGCTATACCTCTCTTTAGAAACATCAACCCCCATCAATGTGACCTTGATTGGTGGCAGCATGCCCATGTGGATGATCATCATTGGTGCGTTGTTCTATCAACAGGCAGCGCAGTTCAAACAAATGATGGGCGCCTTGATCTCTTTATTAGGGGTTGTGATTGTTTTAACCCGTGGTGACTTATCCAGCATCCTAGATATACAACTGGTGATTGGTGATTTGTACATTCTCTTGGCGACCATCTTATGGGGCTTTTATAGTTGGATGTTGAGCCGTCCAGGTAAGAGCACTGAACGCCAATGGCCTTGGGCTGAATTTTTATTGGCGCAAGTGCTATTCGGTGTTTTTTGGTCAACTGCTTTCTTGGGTTTTGAGTGGGCTGCTGATGCCGTGGTGTTTGAGTTCACACAATCAACCATCGCACTATTGATCTTCGTGGCAATTGCACCATCGCTGATTGCTTATCGTTGTTGGGGTTTAGGTGTGACAGCAGCAGGCCCTGCAATGGCAGCATTTTTTGCGAACTTGATTCCTTTGTTCACTGCCTTGATGTCGGCTGCTTTACTTGGAGAGCCGCCTGAGTTGTTTCACGGCTTAGCATTTATGATGATTGTTGCGGGCATTGTGATTTCTTCTTTGAAGAAATCATCAGCTGACTAATTCAAAACGACCATCTTCCATTTCTGCTTGAGGTCGAACCCAGTAGTCATGGGTTTGCATAGATTCATAGACATAGGCCATCTCCAGAGTGGCTTCAATCTTGGCTAAGCCGATCACCAAATAGAAGCCACCTGTTTTCTTATGACGTAACTGACTACCGATGGGAAATAAGCTTGGGTGTGTTTCGCGCATCATTGGGTGATTCTCATTGTGTGACTCTCTTATTTTTCCAAAGTGAAAATTGAGTATAAAAAATAAATAGCAATCCCCAAACGGAAATTGATGCATAAGCTGCTGCCCAACCGCCATAGCCTAAGTAACGACTGATATCCAGAGTTGCCCCGAATAGAGCGGGGCCCACCAATCCTGCTCCAAAGCCCATCAAAGAATGCAAACCCATCGCTGTTCCTTTGATCTCTTGTGGAACACTGATGACCAAACCAGCAGTTAGAGTGGCAGAGTCTGCCATCACAAATATCCCGTGAATAAAAGCCAGGGCAACAATGACTGTCCAATGAGAATCCACGGACATACCCAAAGTAATACCGCTGATAGCACTGCCAATCATGACCCAATACACCCAGCGATGACGACCTACTCTGAGAGCCATTTCATTGCCGAGGATTGAGGCCGGAATACTAATGATGTTCACCAAAGCCACGATCAGCGTAGCACTGATCAAAAATGGTTGCTCAGGAGCGGCAATCGATGCGCAGAAAGTAAAGAATGCCACCAACCAAGCACGTGTCGCAAATAGCTCGAGCGTGTGGGCGCTGTAACCCAACATATAGCCAACCGCTTCTTTCATAGCCAATACTTTTTTCCAGCGAGCCACGGGGAAGGCATCACTCAACTTCATTTGAATATCAAAAATCCCTTTTTCGCCAGGAAGTGCTTTAGTGCCAAGCCAAGCGAGGGTGCCGGCACAAATTGGACCGATGGCAATTAAGATGAATGCCAATGACCAAGAAAACTCTCGGATTAACACTCCAGATAACAAATAAGAACTTCCCGTGCCAAGTCCAAAAAATGCCGTGTAAAAAGAAATGTGACGGGTGATTTCACCAGTGGTCACGCGATCAGAAATAATTTTTAAGCCAGGCATGTACATGGCGGAAAGACCTGCGCCATGAATCATCAAAAAGAACAGAGCTGAGTAAAAGCCATTAGCAAAAAATCCCACACCCAGTAAACCTAATCCAGCAGTGAGACCGCCAGCCAAATAAACTTGACGGGTATCGATGCGATCAGTGAGGGTGGTGGCAATAGGAACGACCATCACATAGCCAAGGAAAAAGCTGCTGGCTAAAAACCCAGATTCAAAATTACTCAAGTTCCATTCGGCCTGAATGATGGTCAAGGCCGATGGATAACAAGCAAATCCCAGAAGGGAGAGTGCTTGAGTTAAGAGCATTAAGTAGGTGGTCAAAATAGTAGTTTTTAATTGTTATAGTGAAAATGATTTTATCCCTAGATAGGTATTCATGGATAATTGAATTCTATTTATTTGAATCTCATCCATGCCTGAACTTCGTACTCAAGCCCTTCAATTACTGAGCCTTTGCGACCCTTCTGAAAAGGGTCCGGCGGTGATTGCATTGCGCGAGCAATATCTGCAAGGTGGCATTGCCATCAATGCTGAAGATCATTTTACCGAGGCTGGCTTTGAGATTCCGGGTAGACCTGCTTCGCCCATTTTGGTCAATCCAGGCTTGGTCAAGCGCCGTTCGATGGTGACGGAAGAGGGACGTTCAGTATTGATCCATGCCTTGGCTCATATTGAGTTCAATGCGATCAATTTGGCTTTAGATGCCGTATGGCGTTTTCCTAATATGCCGAAAGAATATTACGAAGATTGGTTGAAGGTGGCAGCTGAAGAGGCCTATCACTTTGATTTACTCAATCGCCATCTTCATAAAAGTGGATTTAAGTATGGTGATTTTCCTGCACACAACAGCTTATGGGAAATGGTTGCTAAAACCACAGAATCAATTTTGGCCAGAATGGCTTTGGTGCCAAGAACCATGGAAAGCCGAGGCTTAGATGCCTTGCCGCCGATACAAGAGAAGCTGTCACAAGCCCATGATCAAGAAGCCGTGGCATTGCTTCAGATCATTTTGAATGACGAAATCGGACATGTTGAAATTGGTAATCGCTGGTTCAACTACCTCTGTGATCAGCAAAGCCTCGATCCCATTGCTACTTATGCAGAGTTGGTTGAGAAATATGAGGCTCCTAAACTCAGAGGCCCGTTCAATTACGCAGCCAGAAAAGCAGCTGGTTTCACGGATGCAGAATTAGCTGCATTACAAATCACTGAAACAAACTAAATTTAAAATTTCAAAAGTTGAAAATTTCTAAAACTTAGTCCGGTTCAATTTGCAACACATCAAAAGCGGCTTTCAAACGTTTTTCATATTTACGCTTCATCTCAGAAGCTTCTTCATCTGACCATTTTCTAAAACCTTCTTTTGATTTGATCCCGAACTTTTTTTCTTTCAAGATCTTATTCAAACAAGGTGATATCTCTGTGTTGTTAGACAAGCTTGGATAAATTTCTTTCGCGGCAATCGCCATGCCTTCCCATCCAGAAATTTCTTTTTGGGTCATAGGGCCAACTGCTGCATAACGGAAGCCAAAGCTGTAGCGCACCGCTGTATCAACATCCTCAGGGGTTGCAATGCCATCGTTGACCAGAGCAAGAGCTTCACGCATCAGAGCATGCTGAATACGGTTGGCTAAAAACCCTGGAATGTCTTGATTGACCAACACTGGTTTCTTGCCCGTTTCTTCAAATAATTCGCACACCTTTTTTGCCATTGACGGATCAGATGCTTTACCTAAAACAACCTCGACCAATGGCACGATGTGTGCCGGCATGAAGTAGTGCATGTTGAACATGCGCTGGGCTGTTTTTAAACTTTGACTGATCTGACTGATGGGGAAGCCTGAGCTATTGCTGCCAATCGGAATATGGATCGGAACTCTTCTATCCAATGAAGCAAAGATGGTTTGTTTAAGGGCTAAATTCTCAGTCACTGTTTCAAGCACCAATGCCACATCTGACCAGTCAGACCAATCTTCAATGGCACCAGTTTGAATCTGATCAGTTGAAATTAAACCTGAACTCAAGCCCTTGGCCAAGACCATGATTTCAGGAACGGCGGATTTAGCGCGTTCATCATTTCTACCTAACAGGATCACGCCATAGCCGCTGCTGATGAAACCTGCAGCAATGCCAAGTGCCATGGTGCCTGTGCCTAAAACAACCACTTTTTTCATGCTTGTCTCCATTATTTTTATGTCTTCCATCATACCTAAGTCAGCAGAATGATGTTGTTAGCCAAAAGGCTGATGGAGTCTGTTTTATTAGGGTTTTAACTGAGTCTTTGAGGTCAAAAACCGCTTTGTTTTATTGCCTAATCGGACTAGGATATAGCTTGCATTACAAATCAGGAAGTCTTTATATTTAATAAGATTTTTCTAAGTATTTGAAGTGCCATGTGAAGAATAAGTAACACCATTAAATATAAAAAAATAGAGAGACAGACATGCCTATTATTCAATCCGTTGAAGTCACAGCCGTTAGTGTTCCACTTGATCATGTGACATCTTTTTCTACAAGAACAGTTTCTGAGAGACATTACTGTTTGGTTAAAGTACGCAGCAAAGATGGTCACGAAGGTATTGGCTTTTGCTATGTTGGTAGTGCTGCAGGAGAATTGGTCAAACTAGCTGTTGAGCAACTCTTTGCGCCAAAGTTGATTGGCCAAGACAGTCATCGCACGGAAGGTATCTGGCAAGAAATGTACACCGAGTCGATCTTGCAAGGTCGCTCAGGCAGTGTGATGCGCGCCATCTCTATTTTGGATATCGCACTTTGGGACTTGAATGCCCATTCAGTCAATTTGCCTTTGCATCGTTACATGGGCTCGTTTGTGAATGATCGTGTTCCGGCCTATGCCAGTGGCGGCTATTACTTGGATGGCAAAACACCTGCCAAGCTTGGTAAAGAGATGGAAGGTTATGTGAAGTTAGGATTCAAAGCCGTCAAAATGAAAACCGGTCGCTTGAGCCCTAAAGAAGAAGAGGCTCGTTTGAAGGCTGTTCGATCAGCCGTTGGACCAGACATCATCGTGACCATGGATGCCAACAATGCTTGGCGTGATATCCCAACGGCCATGGAATACATGAAGCGCTTTGAGCAATACAACCCATACTGGATGGAAGAACCTTTTTCACCGGATGCTATCGACCTTCATGCACGTTTAGCAAAACTCACCACCATCACCATTGCTACGGGTGAGATTGAAGTAGGGCGTTGGCGTCATCGTGACTTGGTCGAGCAAGGTGGGGCAGAGATATTGCAAACAGACGCAGCCGTTTGTGGTGGTATTTCAGAGTGGCGCAAGATTGCCGCCTATGCTGATGTCAAAGGCATCACTTTGAGCCCACACTGGTTCCATGATTTGCATGCTCCATTGGTAGCAGCAACACCCAATGCACGTTTCGTTGAATTCTTCGTGGATGATCAGGTCTTGAATTTCAGACGTTTGATCAACAAACAGTTGAAATTCAAAGATGGCGACTTGATCTTGCACACCACACCAGGTCTTGGTTTTGGTTTCGATGAGAAGGCCGTGAAAAAATATGCGATTGGAAAAGATACATGGACCACAATCAAATAAGTCCTGCCAGAGCAAAGCAATACGTTCAGGAGGTATTTGCCAAACTGGGCATGCCTCATGAAGACACTCTGATTGCTGCTGAATACATTGTCAGAGCAGATTTGGTGGGGGCTGATGGGCATGGTTTGTTTCGGATGCCTCAGTATGTTCAGCGCTTTTTACAAGGCGGCATGAACATTCACGCCAATATCAAAACCATCAAAGACAGTGGTCCGATGGCCTTGCTTGATGGTGACAATGGCTTAGGTCACTTGGTCATGTCTCACTCAACTGAATTGGCCATTAAAAAAGCCAAAGAGTTTGGGATTGGCTGGGTCGGATCAAATAACGGCAACCACTCAGGCGCTGGCGCACACTATGTGAACAGAATTGCTGATGAAGGCTTGGTGGGTATTTATTTGGCAGTGGGTAGTGCCAATCACATGGCACCTACAGGTGGTTCAAGCCGCTTGCTATCAACCAATCCAATCGCTTTTGGTGTGCCAGCAGGTCACGGTAAACCTCATGTGATTTTGGACATGGCAACGACGGTTACGGCTTTTGGAAAAATCAAAGTCAAAGCACAAAAGAATGAAGCCATGCCAGTAGGCTGGATGATCGATCAACAAGGTCAGCCTATCACTGATCCTAAAAAAGCCACTGAAGGTACTTTGTTGCCGATTGGTGACCACAAAGGTTATGGTTTGGCGTTGATGATTGGTATGTTGGCTGGTTGTATGAATGGTGGAGCCATGGGCAGCAATGTGGTGGACTTCAACAAGGACAGCAGCACGGTGACCAATACTGGTCAAACCATGGTCGCTATCAATCCAGACTTCTTCATGGGGCAAGATTACTTCTTAAGTGAAGTTGGTCGTGTGGTTGATGAATTACACGCATCCAAAACTTTGCCAGGTGTTGATCGTATTCGAGTGCCAGGTGAGGGTGCAAAAGCCACAGAAGAAAAAAGGAGCCAAGAGGGTATTCCTTTGTCTCCTGAATTACGCGCAGCATTGAATGAATGTGCGCAAAGTTTGGGTGTTCCTACTATCTAAACCCTGCGTACTAAATCATCACAATCTAAAAAGAGGTATCAGCTGTTTTGTTGATTATTTCTTTTTAGATTGTTCGTAGCGCGCTTTGTTTTCTTCGTTGGGTGGATACAGACCAGGAAGAGCAGCGCCGCCTCTGACTTGCTCCATGATCCAAGATTCAAGATTCTCTTGCTCAGGTGCTGTTGCAACCATCTCATCCACAAGGTCAGCCGGTATCAAAACTGCACCGTCATCATCAATCACGATCACATCATTCGGGAAAATCGCCACACCACCACAGCCAATCGGTTCTTGCCAAGCCACGAAGGTCAAGCTGGTGACTGAGGGAGGGGCTGCAACGCCACTGCACCAGACAGGTAGTTTTGTTTCTAGGACGCCAGCCACGTCACGAACCACGCCATCAGTGACCAAAGCAGCCACCTGACGCTGTTTCATGCGTTGACACAAAATATCACCAAAAATACCAGCATCAGTCACGCCCATCGCATCAACCACAGCAATACAACCTGCTGGCATATCTTCAATCGCAGCTCTGGTCGAAATTGGAGATGACCAAGATGCAGGTGTTGCCAGATCTTCTCTAGCTGGGACAAAGCGCAAAGTGAAGGCGCGACCAACGATTCTGCCTTGGCCTGGTTTGAGCGGCATGCTGCCGCGCAACCATACATTGCGCAAACCTTTTTTGATCAACATGGTGGTCAGCGTGGCTGTGGTCACCTTTGAAAGTACTTCGATCACTTTCGGATCTAATGCTTGAACTGGTGTTTTCATAAAAGACTCTTAGATATTAGGAATATTGCCGCCATCCACACGGATCACGGAACCAGTGATGTAAGAAGCTGACTGACTGGCTAAAAACGCTGCAGTGTCACCGTACTCTTCAGGACGACCTAAACGGGCAATAGGGATTGATTTCAAGCTATCTGCCTCAATATCTTCAACAGATTTGTTTTCACGTTTGGCGCGTGATTCATCCAAAAAGCGAATACGGTCTGTGGCAATTCTGCCTGGAACGATGATGTTGGCAGTAATGCCGTGAGGAGCAAGTTCGCGAGCCAAGGTTTTAGACCAGGCATGTAAAGAAGCTCTCAAGGTATTAGAAATCGCCAAGTTAGGAATCGGGGTGATGGCGCCTGATGATGTGCTGGTGATGATGCGACCCCAGCCACGTTGTTTCATACCAGGAATGGCACGATCAGTGATGGCAATCACTGAAAGAACCATCTCTTGGAACTTTTCAATCCATAAGGTAGTTGGTTGACCAGCCGCAGGTGTTGGAGGAGGGCCGCCCGTGTTGTTGACCAAAATATCAACAGGACCAAGATCTTTTTCCACTTGTGTGAACAAAGCATCGATCGCGCCCAAATTCGCTAAATCCCAAGCGATACAGTAGGCTTGACCGCCTGCTGCTTTAATGATTTTTGCAGTTTCTTCTAGGTTTGCAACGTTTCTACCAGCTAAAGCTACTTTTGCACCTTCTTTACCTAATGACACGGCCATTGCACGGCCTAAACCGCTACCGGAACCAAACACCAAGGCCGTTTTGTTTTTAATGCCTAAATCCATTATTCAATTTCCTTTAATCGTTTTGTTTGTCTAATCGTTAATCGTTCAATGTCTTTGATATCTGCTGGGGATAGTTTTGGACCTGGCTTACGAACAGCGGCTGATGCAATCACGCCACGTTCAGCCAAGATGTGTTTACGAACGGCTAGGCCAATATTGGCTTGCTGTTCATATTTGGCCAAAGGTAGATAAGCATCATAAACATCACATGCTTTTTCAATATCGCCTTTTGCAAACAACTCACAAACACGAACCATCATTTCAGGATAAGCAAAACCAGTCATAGCACCATCCGCACCACGAATCATTTCTTCAGTCAAGAAGAGGCCGCCACCATTGCCAGTCAGAATCGAGACTCGCTCAATCTCTTTTTTGGCAATCGTAGCGATGATTGTGGACAGTTTGTTTAGTCCGGGAGAATCTTCATGCTTGAGCATCACGCAATTAGGGGAGTTCTTTAAGATCTTAAGAATCACAGGTGTTGACATCTGCACACCTGTTGAAACAGGATGATCTTGCAGACACCATGGCACATCAGGTCCCAATGTTTCATTGACCATGTCAAAGTAAGCTGTGATTTGATCATCCGTGCGCAGCGTTGATGGAGGTGCCACCATCACACCTGCGGCACCCATGTCCATCACTGAAGTGGTCAATTCTTTCATGGGGGCAAAGCCTGGGGCTGATGCACCCACTACCACAGGAACTCGACCATTCACACGCTTTAAAACGCGAGCCACAAAAGTCTTTGATTCTTCAGCAGTCAACTTGGTGGCTTCACCCATGATGCCAAGAATCGTCAGACCAGTGATACCACATTCCAAATAAAAATCGACCATGGAGTCGGTGCTCTCTAAATCAAGGGCACCATTTTCTTTGAAAGGCGTGACGGCAATTAAATAAACGCCACGACTATTGCGATCAAATTGACTCATGCCGGCGCTCCCGCAGATTTTTTATTTCTGATGATCTGCATCACCACGACCAAAGCAAAGCCCACAAAGCCAGCAATATCTGAGTAATTAGATGGATACGCCAATGCAACGCCAGACAAAATCAAAACCCAGCGTTCAAATAAATTGGTCTTGGCCAAGAACCAGCCTTGTAGACCGCCTGCTAAAGCAATCACACCGGCCACAGCCGTGAAGCTCACCCAAGCAATTTGTAGCCAATCTGCATTAGCCAATGCCTTGGTTGAACCCATCAACAAGAGGGCGCTGCCAGACTTATCTAAAACAAACATGAATGGCACCAAAATCGCAGGAGCCACGTATTTCCAACTCTGCAAGGTGGTCTTATAAGGATTACCTTTACAAATAGCGGCAGCAGCAAATGGTGAAAGAGCCGTCGGAGGAGATACTTCAGACAAAACAGCGTAATAGAAAATGAACATGTGAGCTGCGAAGGCAGGCACGCCCAAGTTGATCAGAGCAGGGGCTGTGATCACAGCGCAAATGATGTAAGACGCTGTCACAGGAACCGCAAGGCCCACAATCCAAACAATCATGGCTGTGTAAATGGCTGTCAACAACAACGAGCCATCAGCCAACTGAATGATGATTGAGCTGAACTTCAGGCCTAAGCCAGTCAAAGTCACAGTACCTACAATCAAACCAGCGCCGATACAGGTTGCAGCAATGCTGATCACACCAGAAGAACCATTGGCCAAAGCCTTGATCAGGTTAGACTCATAAAAGGACTTGATGAATGACTGCTTGCCACTGAAAAGATCCCAAGGCAAGATGGCTGTGTCAGCTCTTAACATGCTGGTCAATGCTGAAAGTACTGTGGCCCAGAATACTGACATTACTGGTGAAAAGCCGATCAGCATAAATACCACGATTGAAATCAAAGAGAAGAAGTGGAACCAATACTTCTTAGCTAAATTCCAAGCGGTATCAACCTTTTCAATTTTGATCGCTGACATATTGTATTTTTTGACATCAATTTCAACCATGACAAATAAGCCAAGATAGAAAAGGATGGTTGGAATACAAGCCATCAACAACACGTCTAAATAAGAAATCTTTAAAAAGTCAGCAATCAAGAAAGCTGCAGCACCTAAAACTGGAGGAGAAATGATGGCGCCTAAGCCGCCAGCTGCCAAAAGACCGCCTGCTGCATTTTTATCGTAGCCAACTTTGTTCAACATCGGAGCAGCAACGGTACCAACAGTCACTGTTGTGGCAACACCAGAACCTGATGGACCACCCAACAAAAATGAAGAAAGAACAATCGTTTTACCAACGCCTGAGGATTTGCCACCCATGGCACTGAAAGCAAAGTCGATAAAGAATTTACCTGCATTGGTGAACTGTAAAAATGCACCAAAGATAGTGAAGAGAATGATCAAGGTGGCTGAAACGTCGACCGCTGTTCCAAACACGCCCTCTAGGGTCATGTACATATAACCTACCAAACGAGAGATCTCATACCCTTTGTGAGTCCAAGGCGCTGGCAAGTAATTACCAAATAGTGCATAGGATAAAAACAACAAAGTGACTGAAAGCAAAATTAAACCGTTGGTACGGCGAATACCTTCTAGGATCAGAAAAATAAAAATAATGCCAAAAATAATGTCTAGCTGAAGAGGGGCTGTATTTCTATCAGCCAAATCATCGCCGCCTTGCAAAACATAAAAAGCCGTAGCGATGGCTAGTGCTGCTAATACTATGTCCCAAAGCATCAAGCGATTTTTAAATCTCGCTGCAATCGGGAATGATAAAAACAAAATAGCTAAAACAAAACCAACGTGCACCACGCGCAATTGCAATGTGGGAACAATTGAATAAGCTGCATATAAGTGGAACAGCGACATTACCACTGCTGCCAAAGTTAAGAAAACGGCCAAAAAGCCTTTGTACTGATGAGAATCACCTTCTTCTTGACGAATCAATGACTCTACTTCCTGTTGGGTTTTTTCGTCCAATGCAGGGTTTTGATCTTGGATCATGCTTGTCTCGCTCAATGGAAAACTACCCAAGGGATGCTTGGGTAGTTTGTATTATTTTTCTAATATTTTTTTAGAACTTGGCGCCGCGTTCTTTCAAGTACTTGACAGCACCTGGGTGGAACGGTACTGAGCTGTTGCCTGGCTTCTGAATGCCAATGGTGATGCTTGAGTACTCAGTATGAGTAGCAATCAACTCTTTTTGATGATCAAAAACAGCTTTAACAATCTTATAAGCTTGGTCATCAGGCATTGATGCGCTAGCAACCAAGATATTCGCTACAGCTGATACTTGATTGTCTTTTGCCATGCCTGCATAAACGCTCTTAGGAATTGTGTCTGCGTAGTAAAGGTTGCCATACTTTTTGTTCATGGCAGCTACTTCAGCAGCGTTATCAACCATCACAATCTTTGTTCCTGGAGTATTGGCTAAGTCAGTCACACCAGCTGTTGGAAGACCGCCCACCCAGAAGAATGCATCGATCTTGCGATCTTTTACTGCATTCACTGATTCAGCAACGCTCAAGCGCTCACGCTTCACGTCTTTGTCTTTATCTAAGCCAGCAGCTTCGATCAAACGGAAAGCCATCACTTCAGTGGCGCTACCAGGTGAACCTGTGCTGACGCGCTTGCCTTTAAGATCCTTCATTGTTTTGATGCCTGATGCTTCTGTGGTCACAACGTGCATGCGGTTAGGGTAAAGAACCAATAAAGTGCGGAGTTCAACTTTCTTGTTTGCAAATTTGCCTTGACCTTCGATAGCGTCTTTAGCAGCATCAGCCATTGAGAAGCCAACGTATGGCTTACCTGTGCCAATCAAGTTGATGTTATCAACTGAGCCACCAGTTACTTCAGCTGTTGCCTGCATACCAGGAACGTGCTTAGAAAGAACTGAAGCTAAACCACCGCCCATTGGGTAGTAAACGCCGCCAGTACCACCAGTGCCTACTGAAATGCTTTGCGCAGCTGCAATGCCAGCTGAGCTGAATAGAAGTACAGCTAAAAGTTTTGCAATTTTCATTCTCTTGTCTCCGGTTTGTTATTCAAAAAGTATTTAATACCGTACTGAAAATTTAGCACTATTTTTTTCTTTTTGCTCCATGTTTTTGGGATTACCTAGGGTTATCACTAGTCAATTGGTTTTAAATAAAAAAATGCACTATTTAAGAGCAAGTACTCTGTCATAAATATCCCTGAAATATGATCAAAACTGGTTTACATTTCAGATACAAAATTTATATAGAGTAATAAAAACAAATCAAAATAGAATCAAACAAAAACGTAAACAAAATAATTAAATAAAAATATCGAGGCAAACATGACAACCAGTAAAAAAGTAGTGATCGTGGGTGGCGGCACCATGGGTGCAGATGTGGCCCTAGTTTTTTTAAGAGGCGGATATGCTGTAGAAATCATTGAAGCAGGTACAGAGCGTCGAGCATTTTTACCTCAGTACTTTGAATTTCAAATCAAAGAGCTCCGATATGCCAAGCCAGATAAGCCCATCACAGTTCATGCAGACCTCAAAGATGTGGCTTGGCCGAGCGTTGATTTGGTCGTGGAATGTATTCCAGAAAAATTACCGCTCAAACAAGAGTTGTTCAAGCAGTTAGATCAATTGGCGCATGCGCACACGATCTTAGCTAGCAACAGTTCGAGCTTTCCTATCAGCCAAATTGCAGAGGGCTTATCGACCACCAGTCGCATGATTGGTTTGCATTTCTTCATGCCAGCGCATTTAGTGCCTTGCGTGGAAGTCATCAAAGGCGAGAAGACCAGCCAGGCGGTGATGGATGATTTATTCCAGATCATGACACGCTGCTTGATGGTGCCGGTCAGGGTGAATAAGGATTTGCCGGGATTCTTGGCCAATCGATTGCAACATGCCATGTCTCGTGAAGCTTTTTCAATGATCGATCAAGGCATTGCCACGCCAGAAGATATCGATAACGCGGTTCGATTTGGTTTTGGGTTCAGGTATTTAGCAGCCGGTCCTGTGATGCAACGTGATCATGCTGGTGTTGAGATCCATACGGCTGCTGGCGCCAGTATTTACCCATCTTTGTGCAATGATGCAACTCCTGCCAAGTGTTTGACCGACAGAGTCAAAAATAATCATTACGGTATGAAAACCTCACAAGGTTTTTATTCTTGGACGCCAGAGACCATCAAGGTAGAGCGCAACCGCTATGACACGATTCTCAAGGCTGGTCTGAAAATCATTCAAAAGGACATTGAAGATATTTGCCGATAAAAGCCTCCTCAAATGAAAAAAGCTTGTTTCTCTTTGCAAAGAAACAAGCTTTTTGATTTGGTGCCCCAGGAGAGACTCGAACTCTCACGCCTCTCGGCACCGGCTTCTAAGACCGGCGTGTCTACCATTCCACCACCAGGGCATATCTGACATTGAATTTCATATCAGCTAAGCCAAATATTGTACTAGAAAATAAGTGAGCTTCTCAATTTGACGGCTAAACACCCATGAAGTACCCCCTAGAGCTAACAAAAATCGAGTAAGCCACTGTTAAATTTAGGAATTTTTAGCGGATAATTAGTTCACTTTTATTAGCTGGAATAGACACATGAGTCATTTGCGCTCACAACCTCATTTGCTGATACGCTCCCTTGGAGCAAGCTTTTTATTGCTCATGGCAGGGCATGCTTGTGCCGCTGGCTTTGTAGACACCTTGGCCGATATCTTTTCTTGGATAGCGATCATCATCATTCCGATTGTTCTTGGCATCGCTTATTGGCAAATTCATTATTTACCTAGCAAGATTGCTGAAAAACGTCAGCATCCACAAAAAGAAGCGATTCATGCAATGTGCATGGTTTCACGTTTTTCAGGTGGCTTGTTCTGGCCAATCGCATTTGTGTGGGCGCACCTGAAGCCTACCATCGTGCCTTTATCAAAAGAGCAGGTTCAGTCTCTTGCAGAAGCTGAAAAGAGATCTCTCTCAAACGGCGCTAAGGAATAGACATGTTAGAAATCATCATCGTTCTTTACGCTCTAGTTGTTTGGTGGGTATTTTTTAAACGCAAACTCTATCCATGGAATAAGCGCGCCAAGATCATTGTTTTTGTGACGCCAGTTGTATTCGTGTTAATCATGATTTTGCTCATGAACATCTTTGCCCCAAGTAGTTCAGATGTCAGAGTCACGCGCCACGAGGTGCCCATCATTCCTCAAGTCAAAGGGCGTGTGATTGAAGTTGGTGTGACTGATAATCAACGCGTCAAAAAGGGCGATGTTTTATTCAAGATCGATCCTGAGCCTTATCAAGCTTCAGTCAATGCTCTAAATGCCAAACTCAAGTTGGCTAAAAAACGAGTCGATGAACATCGTGCTTTGGTTAAAACAGGATCAGGTAATCGCTTTGACCTTGAAAAAGCAGAAGCTGATTACGACGAGTTAAAAGAGAAGGCCGACAATTCTTATTGGGAGCTTGAGCAAACCGTTGTGCGTGCACCCAACAATGGCACGGTCGTTAATGCGCAATTGCGCCCAGGTGTTTTCTTGGTGCCAACACCATTGCGTGCCGCGATGAGCTTCCTGGAAGATGATCCACAAGTATTCATGTTGTTCCATCAAAATGAACTTCATCAAATCAAGCCGGGGCATGAAGCAGAGTTTTATGTCCCAACCAATCCTGGCCAAATTTACAAAGCAAAAGTTGAAAGCGTGATTTGGGCTCAACGTCAGGGTCAAGTAAATGCCAGTGGCGATTTACCTCAAACAGGTGTTAGACCAGCAGTTCCAAATCGCTTCCCGGTGAAGTTGATTCTTGAAGAGGGCAGTCACACAGAATTAATTGCTGCTGGTGCCATAGGTCATGGTGCGATCTACACAGACAACATGAGCTTCTTACATTTTGTTAGAAAAGTCATGTTGCGTGTTTATAGCAAACTTAACTACATTGTTCCGAAATTGCATTGATGAGATCGATGGATAAAGTCGCTATCAGCAAGTATTTGTCCCTCAGCCTGCTGTTGGCTCTGAGTGCTTGTTCCATTGGTGAGCCGATCAAAAGATCTGAGCTGCTTGATCGTGCATTGCCTGGGCAACAGTTGCCTGCTCAATACAAAGCCGGCAATCATCAAGCTTTTCAAAGCATTGCTTGGGTAGATTCATTCAATGATCCTGAATTAACCGAGTTGGCAAAGTTGGCGATTCAATCAGCACCCGATTTCAGAATTTATGCCGCACGACTAGACCAAGCAGAAGCGATGATGAAGGCTGTGGGCGGTTCTTTTTATCCTAACGCAGGTGTGCAAGGTAAAACAGGTTCTAAGATGGGCTTGGATGGATCTGGCACGTCTGGTTATTACGTTGGAGCCAATTGGGAAATTGATCTTTGGGGTCGCGTCAGGGCAAGCTATGCCAATGCTGAGCAAAACGCCAAAGCCATTGCAGCAGATCAAGAATCAGCCAAGCTATCGTTCATGGCTAATTTGGCCAAAACATTGTGGTCTGCTCGCGTTCTTAACATCCAAGCGCAAGTTGCCAATGAATCAGCTCAGCATCAAGAAAAAATCTTGGAGCACGTGAAGCAACGGGAAAAAATTGGTGCGGCTTCCAAGCAAGACATCCTCAATGCAGAAATCAACCTTGCGCAAGCCAAAGAGTTGGCTTTCAATTTAAAGAACGCCAGTCAGCAAAATCTAAAAACCTTGGATGTCTTGGTGGGTCGTTACCCCGTTGGAACACCACTAAAAAATCAAAGCTTGCCTAAAGCCCCCTCAGCCATCAACGCAGGGGTGCCATCTGATTTACTTGAGAGACGTCCGGACATTGTGGCTGCTGCGGCCAGAGTCGATGCAGCTAGATTTAATGTGAAAGAAGCAGAAGCAACACGCTTGCCTAAAATTAGTTTGACAGCAGGCTTTGGCAGAATCAGCAGTGAAGTATTTGTTTTGAAGACAGATTCATCTAATCCGAGTGCTGGTGTTGGGGTTAATTTGCCAATATTCACTGGCGGCGCCTTGGAGGCAAGAGTTGAATCAAGGCAAGCTGAGCTTGAACAAGCTTTTGCCACGTATGCCAAAGTTGGATTAAACGCCTTCAGAGAAGTGGAATCTGCTTTATCAGGCGAGCAATCTTGGCGTGCGCGTTATGCAGAACTCAATCAAATCTATCAATCACAACAAAATATTCAAAAAAGCACAGATGCTGAATTTGTCATTGGTCGCATCGATCAGCGCCAAGTTTTACAACAAAAAATAAGAACCAATGCGGCTCAATCAAATGAGCAGCAGGGCCAGTTAGAAGTTTTAATGCAACGCATTAATTTGTATTTATCTTTGGGTGGCCCAGCCATTTAAAAGCCACCAGTAATTATTAGATTTAGGAGTCAAGTGTGAGCACACCATCTACTGAAACAATGTCCCGTTGGGAAAAAATGAAACATGGCTTTCTTCATGAAACTAAGAAGTTTCTGATTGCCACTGGTTATTTCACCATTTGGTTTTATGCCATTGGCTTATATAACCAATCGCAAATGTTGCACTTTGGGGTTGATGGCGCGGATAGCATGTTCTCAATCACTGTGGCTCTCATCAAGGCAGCCTTTGTGGGTAAATTCTTGATCACAGTAGAGCTTCTGATGCCGATTAAGGTTAACAAAGGCAAACCTATTTTCTGGCCTTTGATTGGCCATTCATTGATCTATGTGGTCCTAGTCATGATTTTGCATGCCAATGCTCTTGGTATTGAGGGTTACTTGCTGCATGGCAAGCCATTCTTGGAGGGTGTATTAGAGTTTGGCCATGCCAAGCCTAAAAACTTGATCATGATTGCCTTCATCTACTGGCTCATCATCGTTCACTATTTGACCTACTTCACGGTTCAAAAAGCCGTTGGTGAAAAAGAGTTCAAAGACATCTTTTTGGGCAAGTAATTAGGTCGGTAAAAAAGAAGTTAACAAGAAGTTAATAAGAGCAATTAATAAAAACAAAAATGCCTCTGAGATTCAGAGGCATTTTTTATTACAACAGTAGAAAGCTCAGGAAGAGTTTCTAGAGCTCTTTGAGTTACTTCTTAGGTGCGCTTACCACTGCAGCCACTGCTTCAGCATAAGTCACATACACTTGATCCTTGGTGGTGATGCCTTTTAAGAGGGCTGGATTCTCAACCTTGACATTCACCACATTGCCTTTAGGACCTTTGAGTGACACGATTTGTTTCTTTTGATCAATCGCTATAACACTCGCTGTTGTTTTAACAATATTGGTTGTAACCATACCAGGTTTAGAACCAGCTGGAGCTGTCTGTGTATCTGTTGTCACTTCACGGCCGCGCACATCATTGTTCTTGGTTTTAACTAATTCAATGGCCACAGCCAATGCATATTGAACATCTAAACGATCGCCAACCTTGATCTGGGCAAAGTTCTTAACTTCAGGGCCAGCAACGATGTCCAATAAACCTTCTTTGCTTTTAAACGTCACAACACGATTTTTAGCATCAATCTTTGTCACGATGCCGCTATAAATTTGACCAAGTTCACCCGCAGCTGCTCCGGCAACTGGTTTATCAACAGGGTAGTCATATTGAGCCACTGCCAATGAAGATAGGCCAAGAAGAGAGGCTGTTAATAAGCTTATGCTGATTTTTTGTGCGGTCATGGAGTTTCCTAGGTGTTTTAGTTGAAATATTCTCTTAATGTAACACCTTCAACCCGCTTTATGAATGGGCTCTATGGCTATTGATTATCAGGGGTTAGGGCAAGAAAAAAGCCTCTGAACTTTCATTCAGAGGCTTTCTTATTTGGCTCCTCGACCTGGGCTCGAACCAGGGACCTACGGATTAACAGCAAAGGATCCTTAAAAAATCCCCAACTAATACAAGCGGTTACGCCCGTTAAACCTCGGTGCGCTATGAAGTGCGCTAAAACGCTGCTTCAACGGAGTAACTAAAAACTGTCGAGAGTCTATTACTAAATTCGCGTTTACGTAAATTAACGCCTATAAATTGCTGCATTTGTTTACAGCAAGGAGCTCTTACAAAAATTCCAAGCCATTAGACAAGCCGTTGCATCAGTTAAACCATAGCACTTAGAAAACTTATAAATCACAGTGGAAATAGTTCTTAAAAACATAGGAATAGCTGGCGTAAGAGTTGACCAGTGGTTAATATGAATAAGGTCATAAAAGCGAGAATTAAATTGAAAAAAGTAGCTCTAAATATAAAAAACTGCTATGGAATTGGCAGTCTTAACCATGAATTTATATTCGAAAAATCTAGGGCGTATTCGATTTATGCGCCAAATGGATTTATGAAAACATCGCTAGCCAAAACATTTATTGATTTGGTTAACGGCGTAGATTCTAGTGACCAAATTAACAAGGATAGAAAATCAATAAGAGAAATTAAAGATCAGGATGGTGCTGATTTGGGTGCTCAGTCCGTTCTTGTAATTCAGCCGTATGAACAAAATTACGCATCTACAAAAACATCTTTGCTTTTAGTAAATGCGGAGATAAAAAAAGGCTACGACGCAGCCTTAGATAGCATTGATGAGAAAAGAAGTGACCTACTCAAAGCTTTAAAGGAGATATCTGGATTAACCGGTAGAAATATGACCCCGGAAGGTGAGTTAGTTAGATGCTTTAAGTCTAGCTCTTTATTTGAGTGTCTTGAGTCATTAGAAGGCGAGTTGGATGCGCTGCCAAACGAGAGATTTTCAAAACTTAGCTATGCCAGCATTTTCAACGATAAAACTATAACCCTTCTTGATTCTGGCGCTATCAAGAATCAGCTTAACGAATACATTGAAAAATACAATGAACTAGTAGCAAATTCACCAATTCTTTCCAAAAATTTCAACTACTACCACGCTACTACTATTCAAAAAAATCTACTTGAAAATGGTTTTTTTAACGCTAAACATTCAATTAATCTAAATAACGGTGGTAATAAGCAGGAGATTAAGACTTCAGATGAGTTGGCCGGCAGGATTGATGAGGAAAAAAAGAAAATCCTTTCTGACGATGAGTTGAATAAAAAATTTAATGAAATTGATAAAAAACTCACAACAAAGGAGCTGCGTGAATTTCGAGACTATTTATTAGACAACAAGGATGTAGTTTCTGAATTATCTAACTATCCTGAGTTTCAAAAAAGCATTTGGCTTGCTTACTTGCGTACACATAAAGATTTGACTAGGGGCTTTATTGCCCAATACAAGTTAGCAAAAGAAGTGATGCAGCGTTCTATTGAGGCTGCAAGATCTGAGCGGACGCAGTGGGAAGAGGTAGTCATTCAGTTTAATAGCAGGTTTACCGTTCCCTTCAATTTGGCTGTAATCAATCAAGAAGATGTAATTTTGAAAGGTACATCACCTCAAATTTCATTCATGTTCAGAGATGGTGAGGATGCAAGGGAAGTCGATCGAAGCCTACTTCTTCAGGTTCTTAGCCAGGGGGAGAAAAGAGCTTTATATATCCTCAATATATTGTTTGAATTGAATGCAAGAAAAAGAGCTTTTGCGCGACTTGCGCCATTTACCAAAAGCTTTGCATGCGGTATTAGCGCTTGAGCCACAGATCATGGCTTGGAGTACTGCATTTGCTAAATGTGAAAATGCTTTGTTCTTGGGTCGCGGCATGCATTACCCAATTGCCCTTGAAGGCGCACTTAAGTTAAAAGAGATTTCATATATTCATGCTGAAGCTTATCCAGCAGGTGAGTTAAAGCATGGCCCTCTTGCACTCGTTACAGAGAAGATGCCGGTAGTCACAGTTGCCCCTAACGACGACTTGCTAGAAAAACTCAAGTCCAATATGCAGGAAGTCAAAGCCCGCGGCGGTAAGCTGTATGTCTTTGCAGATCAAGATACCGAGATCACTAGTAGCGAAGGCATCAATGTGATTCGTTTGCCTGAGCACTACGGCAAACTTTCCCCAATCCTCCATGTAGTTCCATTACAGCTACTGGCGTATCACACCGCTTGTGCCCTAGGTACCGATGTTGACAAGCCACGCAACCTCGCAAAGAGCGTTACGGTCGAGTAATTTCTCTGGGGTGATTCACCTCAAAATTCCAAGTAATTTCATTAACCTGGGCGTAAGCCAATTATCTGGGTTTATTCCCTTGAATCTGTAGGGCCTTGTTATTAGTACGAGCTAGTACTAAAATAGTACGCATACAGACTAAATTGAGGTACTTTGATGAATCACCTATCGCTAGTTAAGGAATTGGTTCAGGCTTATCAAGCCTTTGAAGCGTACTCTGGAGCGCATATCAAAGAGATAGGCTTAACAACCACTCAGTTCGATATTGTTGCGACGCTAGGCAATCAGCCCCCGATGACTTGCAAGGAACTGGGGGATAAGACGCTTGTTTCCAAAGGCACCATGACGGGCGTTCTGGAGCGACTGGAGGCCAAAGGCCTCATTGAAAAGTTTATCAATGCTGATGATGGACGAAGCTACAAGATTGGTTTATCCAAAAGTGGCGACAAATTATTTAAGAAGATATTTCCGGAGCATGTGGAATATCTAGGCAAAGCTTTCGGGAAGTTAAGTAAAAAAGAAATTGAACAAGCGGTGACAGTTTTAAAAGAAGTTAAATCAATTTTTCAAAGGAAATAATCATGACTAAAGTAGCTGTTGTATTTCATAGTGGATATGGTCACACTGTTAAACAAGCTGAAGCCCTCGCCAAAGGTGCGAATGCCACCTTAGTAGCAATTGATGCCGAAGGTAATATCAGCGATGCGCAGTGGGAAACACTCAATACTGCTGATGCCATCGTATTTGGTTCGCCAACCTATATGGGTACTGTGAGCTGGCAGTTTAAGAAGTTCGCTGATGCTACTTCTAAGCAATGGTTTTCACAACAGTGGAAAGATAAAGTATTCGGTGGCTTTACAAATTCTGCCACGATGAACGGCGATAAGCATTCCACCTTGCATTACTTCTTTACTCTAGCAATGCAGCATTCAGGTATTTGGGTTGGTACTGGTTTGATGCCTTCAAACTCCAAGGCTGCGAAGCGTGATGATGTGAACTATGTTGGCTCTTCTGCTGGCGCGATGATGCAGACACCTTCAGACGCAAGTGCTGATGAAGTAAATGTGGGCGATTTAGAAACAGCACGCCTCTATGGTGAGCGTATTGCCAAGATTGCCGCTGAAGTAAAGGCTAAGTAAGCTTTTTATCTGAAAGAAATTGGGGGAATCATGAAAAAACTCGTTGGTTTGCAAGGAAATGATCGAGGTCACTGGGTAGGCGACGGTTTTCCTGTGCGCACCTTGTTCTTTTATCAAGACCTCGGCAAGCAAATGAGTCCATTCTTGATGCTGGACTATGCAGGTCCAGCAGAGTTTCCCCCAACAACTGAGCGTAAGGGCGTGGGCTCACACCCTCATCGTGGTTTTGAGACGGTCACCATTGTTTATGAAGGTGAAGTAGCGCATAAAGATTCCACAGGTCAGGGTGGCACGATTGGCCCTGGAGATGTTCAGTGGATGACGGCCGGCTCTGGCATCTTGCATGAAGAATTTCATTCTGAAGACTTTGCCAAAAAAGGTGGCACTCTAAATATGGTGCAGTTGTGGGTGAATTTGCCAGCAAAGCTCAAAATGACCAAGCCAGGCTATCAAGCCATTCTGGATAAACAGATTCCTACGATTGATTTAAAGGGTGGCACAGGACAAGCGCGCATTATTGCTGGAGAGTTTGATGGCCATACGGGGCCAGCCAATACCTTTACTCCTCTCAATGTGATTGACCTGAAGTTGAAGAAGGGCTCAACAACTATTCCTGTGCCTGAGGGCTGGAATACTTCCCTGGTTGTGCTGAGGGGCGCCGTTGAGGCGGGTGAGGGCGTGCTTGCTAAAGATGCTCAGATGCTGATGTTTAGTAATCAAGGTCAAGATATTCAAGTGAATGTGCTGGAAGACTCCATTGCCTTGCTGCTGAGTGGCGAACCTATTAATGAACCCATAGTGGGTTACGGCCCATTTGTCATGAATACCAAAGAAGAAATTGCTCAGGCAATGCAAGATTTCAATAGCGGTGGTTTTGGAAAAATTACCCACTAAGAATGTGGCTGTAGCCTAAAAAATCCGTTTGACTTCTACACTCAGCTGTGCAAAAATTCATTAGTTAAATTAAGGCTTTACACAGACTGGATTAGAAAAGTATGTTCAAATATCTGCTGTAGAAAAGGAAATTTGTCACAGTACATGTTTGGTTCAAAAGAATTCTTTATTTTGCGTTGGCTTCCGTTGTTATCCGCGGGGTTTCTCTCTGCATGTGCCGTTGGCCCTGACTTCAAGCAGCCTGATGCTCCTAATACCTCTACCTATACCGAGACTACCCTTTCTAAAAAACTAGCTACTGCGCCTGGTGTTCCAGGCGGTACTGATCAAGAGTTTGTTGAGGGTGCGGATATTGAGGCTCAGTGGTGGGAATTATTTAAGTCTCCAGAGCTTGATGTATTGATCAAAAAAGCTTTGCAGCAAAACCCAAATTTAGGCGCAGCTGATGCGGCCCTGCGCGCTAGCCAAGAAAATGTCAGTGCACAAATTGGTGGGCAGTATTTTCCAGCGATTGGTTTGAATGGTGGCGTAGTTCGTCAGCTCCAACCCTCCGCTATTTATGGCTTGCCATATGGTTCAGATACCTACAACCTCTATAACGCTTCTGTAAACGTCACTTATAAGCTAGATGTTTTCGGTGGTGCGCGCCGAGCAGTTGAGGGTGCGAGAGCGCAAGCAGAGATTGCTCAGTTTCAGTTGGAGGGCGCATATCTCTCCTTGACAGCCAACATTGTCACTAGCGCTGTGCGTGAAGCAGCTTTGCGCGCACAAATGCAAGCCACAGAAGAAATTCTTAAGGCGCAAACTAATTTAGCCGAAGTTACCGAAAAGCAATTAGTCATTGGCACAGTCTCAAGAGTAGACGTGACATCACAAAGAACTTTAGTGTCTAACTCGCAAGTAGATTTATTTACTTACGAACGCAATCTTTCGTTTGCGCGCAATCAGTTAGCGGTCTTGGTGGGTGAGTTGCCTAGTAATGCCAACATCACTAAGTTTGATTTGAGGTCTCTACATTTACCAGAGAAGTTGCCACTGTCAGTACCTTCAAGTCTTGTTCGTCAACGTCCAGATGTACGTGCGGCAGAAGCACAACTCAAGGCGACGAATGCTTTGGTAGGTGTAGCTACCGCTAATTTATTGCCACAATTTAATATTACGGGCGCCATTGGATCTGCGGCACTCACTAGTGCAGCTTTGTTTGGGCCGAACGCCACTCTATGGTCCATTGCTGGCGGCATCTTCCAACCGCTGTTTCAGGGTGGTCAGTTATTGGCACAACGCCGTGGCGCCATTGCTAATTATGAGCAAGCAGTTTATCAATATCAAGCAACTGTGCTCAAAGCATTTCAAGAAGTGGCAGATTCCTTACGCGCTCTAGAGACCGGTGCCCAAGCGTTGAAGTCTGCATCAGACGCAGAGCGTTACGCCTATGAAACTTTAGAGTTAGTGCAGCAGCAATATAAGTTGGGCACTGCAAGTTACTTGGCTGTTCTCTATTATCAAAATCAATATCAAATTGCTAAAGTCAAATCGGTTTCTGCGCAAGCAACTCGATTCTCTGACACAGCAGCATTATTTGCAGCATTAGGCGGCGGCTGGTGGAATCGTACCGGCCCAGCCTTTCAACCAAAAGCCATAGCGAACAAAGATCAAAATGAAACTTCTGGAAACAATTAAAACCAAAGTCACTGCCGCTGCAGTTGCCTTGTGGGCTTGGATGCTTGCTAAGGCGGTTGAGTGGAAACTGCGCGAGAGGCTTATTGCACTCTGGGAAAAGGTCAAAGGCTTTTGGTTTCGTTTACGCGAACGCTTCTTGCGCAGTAAGGTCAACGCCAAATTGCAATCGATGACTCCTTTGGGTCGACGCATGACCATTATGTTGTGTGGCGTATTTTTGTTGCTGGGCTTGATCTTTGGGTTTAATCAACTCAAGACTTTCATGATCAAGCACTTCATTGCTGGCATGGGATTACCCCCGGCAACCGTCTCCACGATGGTAGTAGAGACCACTGCATGGCAGCCTAAGCTCTCTAGCGTTGGTAATGTGCGCGCATTTAGAGGCGTAGATCTCAGCACTGAAATCGGTGGCCTTGTACAAACCGTGCCTATTAAATCTGGCATGGATGTAAAAGAAGGTGACCTACTTATTAAGTTGAATGATGCTTCTGATGTTGCGCAACTGAATTCATTGAAGGCTCAGGCAGATTTAGCTAAGGTCATTAATGAACGCGATAGACAGCAGTTGGCGATTCAGGCGATTAGTAAGAACGTATTTGACACAAGCAAAGCAGACGCAAAGTCCAAGCAAGCTCAGGTAGAGCAACAAACGGCTTTAGTTGCCAAAAAGAACTTAAAGGCCCCCTTTAGTGGCCGTGTGGGCATTGTGATGATTAATCCTGGTCAGTTTGTTAACCCAGGTGATAAGTTGCTCACGCTTCAAACCTTAGATCCTATTTTTGTGGATTTCAATCTCCCCCAAAGCAATGCTGAGCAGATTCAGGTGGGCCAAGAAATTGTAGTGACGACTGACGCATTCAAAGATGCGAGTTTCACTGGCAAGATTACTGCAGTCAGTCCGAAGGTCGATACCAATACGCGCAATATTCAGATTGAAGCTCAATTGGCTAATCCAGATAAGAAGATTTTGCCGGGCATGTTTGCGAATGTGAATATCAAGCTGGGTGATGAAGTGAAAATGCTGACTTTGCCCCAAACTGCCGTGACTTATAACCCTTACGGCTCGACAATCTTTATTGCCAAGCCAACCGGTAAGAAGGATAAGCAGGGCAAGCCTACGCTTGAGGCCCAGCAAGTCTTTGTGACTACAGGGCCAACACGTGGCGACCAAGTGGCGATTCTCAAAGGTGTTGAAGAGGGCGCTACGGTTGTCACCAGCGGACAGCTCAAGTTGAAGAACGGTACACCACTGATTGTGAATAACAAAGTGTTGCCTTCGAACTCACCAAACCCGAAGCCACAGGAATAAGTCCTAGATGAATTGGACTGACATATTTATTCGTAGACCAGTGCTCTCGCTGGTAGTGAGTGCGCTTGTCTTAGTGTTTGGTTTGAAGGCTGTTGGATCGTTGCCGGTCAATCAATATCCACAAACCCAAAATGCGATTGTTACCATTACAACTGCCTACTATGGTGCTGATCCTGAGACGATTGCTGGGTTTATTACGCAACCATTAGAGACGGCGATTGCTCAGTCTCAAGGTATCGACTATTTGTCATCAATGAGCGTGAGCGGTCTTTCGACGATTACCGCTACTCTCAAACTTAATTACGATTCCAATGCTGCATTAACCCAAATTCAGACGCAGATTAGCTCGGTCAAGAATCAACTGCCACCCCAAGCTCAGCAACCGGTATTGACTGTGCAAATTGGTCAGTCGACTGCGGCGATGTACATGGGCTTTTATAGCGATGACATTCCGAACAATGCGATCACGGATTACTTGTTGCGGGTAGTTAAACCAAAGCTGGATGCTGTAGATGGCGTCCAAAATGCTGAAATCACTGGCGGCAGAAAGTTTGCTCTACGCGCTTGGCTCGACCGCGAGAAGATGGCTGGCCTGGGTGTGGGTGCTGATGATGTCTATAGCGCGATGGCCGCCAATAACTACCTATCAGCGGTCGGTAGCACTAAAGGTGACATGGTTGCTGTGGACTTAGTGGCTGGTACAGATCTACATACGCTCGATGAGTTCCGCAAATTGGTTGTCAAAAAAGATGGCATCAATATTGTCTATTTAGATCAAGTCGCGACCGTGAGCATGGGCTCCGAGGACTACAACACCAATGTCGCATTTAGTGGCAAGCGCTCAGTATTTATTGCCATCAAGGTCGCGCCTCAGGCGAACTTGCTTGATGTAGCTGAACGTGTTCGTGCCGCGGTGCCAGATATTCAGAAGCAGTTGCCAACCGGTATGTCGGGCAAAGTAGTTTATGACTCTACTAAGTTCATTACCACTTCGATTGATGAAGTAGTGGCTACCTTACTAGAAGCGCTATTGATTGTGACAGTGGTGATTTACCTTTTCTTAGGAAGTGCGCGTGCAGTTGCAGTTCCTGTGATTGCGATGCCACTCTCTTTAATTGGCACATTCTTCTTAATGCAGGTATTGGGTTACTCCATTAACTTGCTGACACTGTTAGCTCTAGTGCTTGCAATTGGTTTGGTCGTGGACGATGCCATCATTGTGGTTGAGAACGTTGACCGTCATATGAAGGAGGGCAAGTCCCCGCTAGAGGCTTCTTTAATTGCCGCACGTGAATTGGGCGGTCCAATTTTGGCAATGACGATTGTGTTGATCGCAGTCTATATCCCAATTGGCTTCCAGGGCGGCTTAACGGGGGCGCTCTTTACCGAGTTTGCCTTTACTTTGGCTAGTGCCGTAGCGGTATCGGGATTGATTGCGTTAACGCTCTCTCCGATGATGTGCTCACGCATCTTTACTGAAGAGCAAGAAGCTTCTTCATTTGTACAGAAGATTGATCGTATTTTTGATAAGGTACACCACAGCTATCAAACCACTTTGCGTGAACTCTTGAGTACTTGGCAGGTCATCATTGTGATGGGCGTGATTTTATTGGGTGGAGTTGCTTACCTTTACGCCACTGCCCGCGCTGAATTAGCACCAACAGAAGACCAGGGTATTGTGTTGATGCAGGCTTCGGGCCCACCCAATAGTACAGTTAATCAGATGCAGACTTACGCTGATCAGATTTATCAAATATCAGCAGCAGAGCCTGAGTATGAGCAGATGTTCCAGATCACCAGTCCAACCAGTAGTTTTGGTGGTGTATTGCTTAAGGATTGGGATCAACGCAGTCGTAATGCCACGAAGTTTCAAGAAGATATGCAAAGCAAGTGGAATACGATCGCAGGCGCTCGCGTAGCAGCCTTCCAGTTCCCAGCTTTGCCTGGTGCGCAGGGATTGCCGGTTCAGGTGGTCATCAACACTACTGAGTCTTACGAGCAGCTCAACGAAGTATCTCAGGCAGTTTTAGATAAGGCTCGTCGCAGTGGAAATTTCTTCTTCGTGGATTCAGATTTGAAGATTGATAAGCCGCAAGACGTTTTAGAAATTGATCGTGAAAAAGTTGCCGCACTAGGTATGACTCAGCAGCAGGTGGGTAGCGCGCTATCCGCTGCTTTGGGTGGCGGTTACGTGAATTACTTCTCTGTAGCTGGCCGTTCCTATCGCGTTATTCCACAAGTAAAGCAAGTGGACCGCTTAAATCCGGATCAGATCTTGGATTACTACATCCGTACGCCTAGTGGACAGATGATTCAGGCACGCACGATTGCAACGATTAAGCAAAAAGTAGTACCGCAATCCATCAATCACTTTCAGCAGCTCAACTCTGCAACGATCTCTGGTGTGAGTACACCATTTATTTCTCAAGCCGATTTGCTCGAGTTCATGCGTCAAACTTTGAAAGAAGTCGCACCCAATGGTTACACCATGGATTACGCCGGCCCATCCCGCCAGTTCATGGCGGAGTCAGGCGGTTTCTTGGTGACAATGTTCTTTGCGATCTTGATCGTGTTCTTAGTCTTGGCTGCACAGTTTGAAAGCTTCCGTGATCCGATCGTGATTTTGGTTTCGGTGCCACTTGCCTTGTTTGGCGCCCTTATCTTTATCAACCTTGGATTTACAACCTTGAACGTGTATACCCAGGTTGGACTTGTTACGTTGATGGGCTTGATCAGTAAGCACGGAATCTTGATTGTGGAATTTGCCAATGAGCTGCAAGAGGCTGGCCGCAGTAAGTTGGACGCTATCGTAGAAGCAAGTAGTGTGCGTTTGCGCCCGATTCTGATGACTACTGCAGCGATGGTATTGGGTGTGGTGCCTCTCGTCATTGCCTCTGGCGCCGGCGCTGCTGGCCGTCAATCGATGGGTATCGTGATTTTTACTGGTTTATCGATCGGCACTCTGTTTACGCTCTTTGTAGTGCCAGCGATGTACTTGTTTATTGGTGCAGATCACCATCAGAAGAAATTTAAGCAACAGTAATTTATTCCGCAAATGGTTAAAGAAAAAGGGTGAACTCAGTTCACCCTTTTCAATTGGAGCTTCTGACTTACTTCACAATATTGAGCTCTTTTTCTGCAACTACGCTGTACTTGGTTTCCGCCTCTATGCGTTGCATCCATGCTTCGACGTTCTGCAAAGAAAAACGTGGCCCAGTTTGCTCTGGAAAGGTTTCATTTAATAGAATCCATCTACTTACACAGAGCGCTAGTGGAATATCCCCAATATTGAAAGAGTCTCCTGAGCAATAACGTTGATTGGCCAGCTGTTGATCAAGTAGTGCGAGCAAAGCATTGGTATCTTGATATGCCTTGTGAATGACCTCGTAGTTTCTTTCGTTTTCAGGTGTCCGAGTTAGCCCAAGAAAGGCAACGCGCAAACTTGGCCACATCGTACCTAGTTGCCAATCCATCCACTTCTCAGATTGGTACTGACTAGTGATGTCTGTTGGAAAGCGCTTCGACTTATCGTACTGACGAACCAGATATCGCAAGATGGTATTGGATTCCCAGAGTACAAGATCACCGTCTTGCAGAGTCGGGACTAAGCCATTGGGGTTGAGTGCTAGAAATTCAGGGGTGCGATTTTTGCCAAAGTGAAGGCCTGCATCAATGCGCTCAAAATCTTTACTCTCTTCTAGTCCTAGCTCCGCAAGGCACCAAAAGACCTTTTGCACATTGATGGAACTTTTTCTTCCCCATAAGCGAATCATGAGAATTCCTATTTTGGTATTTTTAAAGTGATGAATCTAGGCCCATAAATTTGCTGTGTGCAAATATGAGTGGGTGACTTTCTGGGGTGTGCTTTAGGTTGAGTACTTTAGCAACGATGATGTTGTGATCGCCACCGGTATGAACAGAAACAGTTTCACACTCAAAGTATGCGCAGCATCCTTCAATTTGGGTAAGTCCGCTTTCTGCAAGCTTATGGGGGATGTTCACAAATTGATTTTCTTTTACAGTGGCAAAGTGCATTGCCATTGCTTCTTGTGAGCGCTCCAAGACATGAATTAACTGCTTGTGACCCACTTCAAAATGGGGCATTAAGCGTGAATGCTTTTTGAGGCTCCACAAGATAAGTGGCGGTTCTAGTGAAACAGTATTGAATGAGCTGATGGTGATGCCGTGAGCATTCTGGTCAGCATCTAAGCAGGTAATGACTGTGACCCCAGTTGCAAAGGAGGAAAAGCCTTTGCGGAGCTCTTGGGAAGTAAATGGGGTCATCTTGTTTGCTTATTTAGTGGCTTACTTTGCTGCAGTCGGAGCGGGCGCATCGACGGGAATAGTTGTGCCTGGAATTGGGTTCAGGATTTCATTCTCTTCAGGTTTAACGCATTTAAAGCGATATTCCTTGCCGGCCTTGGAAAGGAAGCTTGCGCCTTGGTAGAAATCATTCTTACAAGTCGTATTGGCAAAGTCCATCACGTCTTGAGGTGCTGCGCTGGAGGTAATGAGGCGCATATTGCCCATTGACATATTAATTTGGCTTGAGGAGCATCCGACTAGCGCTAAGCCAGAAACCGCAGTTAATAGTAGAATTTTTTTCATGGAAACCTCCATAATCAGCAATGCTCGTTAGGATAAACCTATTACGCACTTGCTGTGGAGAATGCAGCGCTTTTAAAAGGAAGAGATATGTTCAAGGCTATTTTGGTAAATAAGGATGATCAAGGCTACCGCGCCGAGATCGCACAGGTCGATGAGGCAAGTCTTCCGGAGGGCGATGTCAGAGTTAAGGTGCTCTATTCCACGCTAAATTACAAAGATGGTCTAGCCATTACCGGCAAGGGTCCGGTGGTGCGTAGCTTTCCCATGGTTCCAGGTATTGATTTCGCTGGAGAAGTTTTAGAGAGCGCTAGCCCAGAATTTAAGGCTGGTGACATGGTGTTGCTCAATGGTTGGGGTGTTGGTGAAGGTCATTGGGGTGGACTGGCTCAGCAAGCACGCGTGAAGTCGGACTGGCTCATTCCTTTGCCAAGGGGATTTACTGCTAAGCAGGCCCTGGCTATTGGTACTGCTGGCTACACAGCAATGCTGTGTGTGATGGCTTTGCAAAAGCATGGATTGAAGCCAAGTGATGGCGAGGTCTTAGTGACTGGCGCTGCAGGTGGGGTAGGTAGCTTTGCCATTACTCTTCTAAGCAAGTTGGGCTTTACGGTTGTTGCCAGTACTGGGCGCATGTCTGAGGCTGATTACCTGAAGAAATTGGGCGCGAGTGAAGTGATTGATCGTGCCGCACTCTCGGCTCCTGGTAAGCCTTTAGCAAAAGAGCGTTGGGCAGCAGTAGTCGATAGCGTTGGTAGTCATACATTAGCAAATGCCTGCGCTCAAACCAAGAGCGATGGTGCGGTTGCCGCTTGTGGCCTTGCTCAAGGGATGGATTTTCCATCAACTGTTGCGCCATTCATTTTGCGTGGTGTAACTTTGTATGGCATTAATAGTGTGACAGTGCCAAAAGCAAAACGCATTGCTGCTTATGAGCAATTGAGTAAATTGGTTGATCTCAAAACTTTAGAGGAGATCTCTCACGAAATTAGTTTAGAGGATTCCATTAAATATGCGGCAGAGCTGATGGCGGGCAATGTGCGCGGCCGCTTAATTGTGGATGTCAATAAATAAGCAATTAATAATGCCTACTGTGGTGCTTGAGGTTTGCGTGTTTCCAGTTTTTCCCAGACCTCAAGCTTGTCAGAGTTAGAAAGTTCCGACCAGTCTGCAATCTCCGATAGCGTGCGATAGCAGCCACGGCAAAAACCATTTTCAGGGTTGATGTCGCACCAGTTGATGCAAGGTGATGGAACTGTTGTCAAAGCAAACCTAGAATAGAAAAAATGAATACCAAAAACCAATCCAGCGATCTTAGTTCTATTCATTATCCCTTAGCCGATGCTTTGCCGGAAGTGGGGAGTTCAATGGAGGTCGCACCTGGTGTTCGTTGGTTGCGGATGCGCCTGCCGTTTGCTTTGGACCACATCAACCTATGGCTGCTTCGCGATGAGTTTGAAGGCGTTGCAGGTGCTGATCCCCGTAGATTCGGAAGTTACCCTCAGATCGAGCCGGTTTTGCTAACAAACCCTCTTGCTCATAAAACCGAATAGTTTCCACTTGAGTGCCTGTGGCTGTTGCTAGTTCACCAATTCTCATTTGACCTCCAAGTTTTTACATTTTTATTCTAATCCCTTGACTCTATAGTTACTATAGGGTGTTAAATGTTCTATGTCTTCATTATTTAGGTTTCCGCTATGAGCGAATGCAATACCTCCTGTAGTTGTTCTACATCAACCCCTGTGACAAAGGCTTCTGAGATACGGAGCAAGAATAAGGCCATCTATCGCATTGAAAATATGGACTGCCCAACTGAAGAGGCGCTTATTCGCAAAAAGCTAGCGAGTGTAAGCGGCATTGAGTCGCTGGACTTTAACTTAATGCAAAGGATGCTCACGGTTGGTCACAATCTCAACTCACTTGACGCTATCGAGTCCGCTTTGGGTTCAATTGGAATGCAGGCGGTGCTACAAAGTGGTGAGACTTCTACAAAGGGCGGCTCGATTGAGCCTATGCCTAAAACCAATTGGTGGCCATTAGCTGTTGCAGGTATCACTGCAACCTTGGCTGAAATTATGGAATTGCTGCAACTTGGTAATCAGTGGATTGTCATCACTCTAGTAATCGCCTCAATTGCTTCGGGGGGCCTGACCACTTATAAAAAGGGCTGGATTGCATTAAAGAATAGCAATCTCAATATCAATGCCTTAATGTCAATTGCAGTCACAGGCGCGATGGCGATTGGCAGTTGGCCAGAAGCCGCCATGGTGATGTTCTTATTTACTCTAGCTGAAGTAATTGAAGCCAAGTCATTAGATCGTGCTCGTAATGCGATTCGTGGCTTATTAGACCTCACCCCTGAAACCGCAACCGTTCAGCAAGCCGATGGCTCTTGGGTGCTAACGGATGTAAAGGCTATCGCTTTAGGTGCTTTAGTTCGAGTGCGTCCTGGAGAGCGAATAGCTTTAGACGGCATATTAATAAGTGGTAACTCGGCAGTAAATCAAGCGCCAATCACGGGTGAGAGCCTACCCGTCGATAAGATAGTTGGCGATGAGGTATTTGCGGGAACGATAAATCAGACAGGATCGTTCGAATACAAAGTTACTGCAGAAGCGACTCATTCAACGCTAGCTCGAATTATTCATGCAGTAGAAGCGGCGCAAGGAAGTCGTGCGCCCACCCAGCGTTTTGTTGATCAATTCGCCAAGATCTATACGCCAGCTGTTTTTTTGCTTGCGGTGTTAGTCGCTGTTTTGCCTCCATTGTTAATGGCGCAGTCATGGCAAGAGTGGATCTATAAAGCATTAGTCATGTTAGTGATTGCCTGCCCTTGTGCTTTGGTGATCTCAACACCAGTAACGATTGTGAGTGGCTTAGCAGCCGCTGCAAGAAAAGGCATCTTAATTAAAGGAGGCGCTTTTTTAGAAGCAGGACGGAGCATGAAGGTCTTAGCAGTAGATAAGACAGGGACACTAACCTACGGGAAGCCTGCACAAACGGACTTTTTTGCATTAAGTAGCAATGACAAGCATATTCACGAAATTGCCATCAGTCTTGCAGCACGATCTGATCATCCCGTATCTCTAGCAATTGCCCATGCTAATCAAGAGCAAAAGAATGATTTAATGACTGTAGATAGCTTTGAGGCGATTCTGGGTCGCGGTGTCAAAGGCGTTATTGAGGGTAATTTGTATTACCTTGGCAATCATCGACTGATTGAAGAATTGGGTTTGTGCTCTGATGATATTGAGAATCGTTTATTACCACTCGAGCAGCAAGGCAAAACGGCCGTATTGCTTACCAACCAAACAGAGGTTCTAGCCATTATTGCGGTAGCCGATACTGTTAGAGAAACAAGCAAGCAGGCTATTGATGGGCTTCACCAATTAGGTGTGACTACCATCATGCTCACTGGTGACAATGAGCACACCGCCAAGGCAATAGGTAAGCAGGTGGGTGTCGATGAAATTGTGGGTAATTTATTGCCTGAAGATAAGCTCAAAATAATTGACAGTCGCCTAAAAAAGGATCCCAATGTAAAGGTAGGCATGGTTGGAGATGGCATTAATGATGCCCCCGCTTTAGCAAGAGCAAGTATTGGATTTGCGATGGGGGCGGCTGGAACCGATACTGCGATAGAGACTGCTGATGTTGCGCTAATGGATGATGATTTACGCAAGATTGCTACCTTTATTCGGCTATCCAAATCAACCGCTCTAATTCTGACTCAAAACATTGTTCTTGCTCTAGGCATTAAGGCTATCTTCCTTGTGCTTACCTTTACAGGGCAAGCCACGATGTGGATGGCGGTATTTGCGGATATGGGTGCGAGCTTGCTAGTAGTGGCAAATGGATTGCGGTTATTAAGAAGTTAGACAGTAGTCAATATTCAGCATTTAACTCAAGGAGTACTGAGATGAAAAAGCTAGGATGTGTTGCGATTTTAAGTTTGGGTGTTTTATTAAGTGCGCCCGTTTTGGCGCAAACAGCAGGGGCAGGCACTAAAGCCACACAGACACAACAAAAAAATATTGATGTAGCGGAGTTTGATAAGCAAGCCGCTCAAATTCAAGAGAACTTTAAAAAGATGCAACAGCAGATGGATCAGATTCGTGCTACTCAAGATTCACAAGAAAGACAAAAACTGATGCAAGCTCATTGGAGCGCGATGCAGAGCAACATGAATATGATGCAAGGCATGTGGGGTTCGGGAATGATGGGTTGTTGTGGTGGTAACGGCGGCATGATGGGTGGACACATGATGGGTCCAACGATGGGCTGGAATGGTATGGGCCCTTATTACTCTAAATTAACGCCTGAGCAGTTAAAGCAACGCCAATACATGATGGATCAATACATGGGTATGCAGCAGAACATGATGAACCAAATGATGCAACAGAACTATATGTGGATGGATCGGTCAAGGTGGTAACTGGCTGGAGGATGAGTTATTAAACTTATACACCAAGGTCTGCTTTGGATCGATGGCGGTCATTAACTAATGAAGCGTTACTTTAAGTAACACTTACTCTCTTATCAAGCCGTTTGGAGCAACGAAGTGTTAGACGGTTGCTCCGAAAATCCTGTGGTTTTCAAAATCAAAGAGCACTTAGGACGAATAAACCACCATCTTAGCGTTATCCACAATCTGCACAGCAACAGCGCCAGCTTTCTTCTTTCTTAGCGCCATAGATAGGGCGTTATTAAAGTCGCCATAAGTGCCCGCAGACACCCAGGCGGTATATGGATTATTCATTTTGTAGATAGTCTTATAGCTTTGAGACTTCTTTCTATGGGTACTTTCAACTTTAGCTAAGTCCATTTGTCCAGCTTGGATCTTCTGTCTAGCCCGCTCAGCTTTAACTGCTGCTTGTGCTCTTTCAGCCTGATCTTTAAGAGCTTTGATTCGTGCTTGTGCTGGACTTAAGGGCTTTTGTATTTTGGGTGTTTGGAATTCAAAAAATCGCATACCAGTATTTAGTGCCTAGTATTCACTAGGCAGCAAAATCACCCACTTATCTTCATTTAAACAAGCATATAAGCTAATCTCATTAAATGGAAAGTCTGTATACGGAATGCGTTGCTTAGCTAGTACATTGCCGTTGCCATCGGTAATGGTTAAGTTACCTGAACCATTGGTGCAAGTTAGGCTACAGCTAGTAAAGCCCTCATTGCTGCCTAAGTGCATGACATGGCTGGCTATGGCGTCCATTAGCCAGTAGCAACCCACGGTTTCCGCTAGGTACTTGGTGCCATCGGTTAGTAAGACTTTAGGCCATAAGGGGTAGTAGAACTCGGTGCCAGTAAATTGACTCAATTGATTCAAAACGTGAGTTTTTGAAGAATTCATTTTTGCTATGCCTCATAAGTGAGCAAGTGTTACCTTAAGTAACACTTCTCAACGAGTCAAAACCCTGCGATTTTGACTCGTTTGGTGGAATTATTTAGTTTTAAAGTTGGCCTTAAGTGCGCCGCTAGCCCGCTCAATCTCTTGATCAAAGCTGCCATTGCCTACCTCAGTTTTGATGATTTCTAAGCTCTCTAACAAGCCCTCAAAGTCAGCCACTTGAATACTGGGCATGCCGCGCTTGAGTTCCACGATCTTGCTGCCATAGCGAATGGAGATGCATAACTTGCCATCAATGTCTTGATACCACCAAGGCTTAATGCGCTTATTCACAGCGATACGTTGGCTATTACCAGTAGCGTCTTTAACGGTCTTGTATTTTTTGATTTCTAGCTGGGTGCCATTGGCCTGGCTTTTGACTAATTCGATCTGCTCCCAGATCTTGCCAATGAGCTTATTACGACGCTGAACGATAGGTGGCTGGTGAATCGGTTTCGTTGCTGCTACAAATTTGAGTTTTTCAAAGGTTGCCATCATGTTCTCCATAAAGTTGATAGGGCAACACAACAATATTGTCGATAAATGCTGTTGGACAACCGGTATTTTTAGTTTGGACAAATAAACCAGAAAAAATTCACATTCCTTGTTCAGAAGACTAAATACTTTCATGAACTACAAAAAGAAGCCCACTGCAAAGCAATGCGCTATCGAGCGCAAGATCGATGTTGATACTAGGTTAAGTAATCGTTGGCTTAGTGAAAATGGTGTGGGTGTTAGGGATTTGCATATTGGATCAAAAGAAGCATTTCAGGCATTAAAGATGGCTAATACTGCAGTTAAGCAGCATGCCTACTTATTAAGCCAAGAGCAGTTGAAATTCCTCAATAGATTTATCAGTGAAGTAAGGTGGGTTAAAAGGCGAAAAACAATGGCATTAGGGCGATGTTTTAAAGTAATGAATATTGCTAAGCAGGCGCTACGTAAGGTCGCTAAGAACTATTAAAAGTCCAGGTTAGTTAGAACGGCACGAGTAAGTCGCTCGTTAAAAAATGGCAAAAACGCGGGTTGTAATAAGAGGCTAATGACCCCGTCCTACACATGTTGCCCGTAACAGCATGTGACTAATAGGTGATGCCGCAGAGCAGCACGTGTAAAAACGGCTGGGAGTTTTAATACATCAGTCTCCAAACTAACTCTGTTACGGTCGTGTAGTGAAACGATACTCAGATCAAATACTATGCGGATGGCGGTTAATAGCAACAAGACTTCGGTCTTCTGCTATAGCCGTCGCTCGTTCACTTAATCTAGATCAACTAGACAGCACCACTAGCTACTGCGTAGCTAGCGGCTTTAAATCAACTATAGAAAATAAGTGCAAAGTAATGTGAGTGAGCGAGAGCGAATGAACATTACTGCGGCACTAGCGAACTTTAGTTCGCTCTATGACGTGTGGCTATAGTTCATCAATAGGGGTTTAAAATCACCACCTTGAAAGCATAAGTACTCCACCACAAAAAAATGCAGCGCTATTTTTTGGTATTACATAACCTTTTTATACCGACTTACGTGCTTGATTGCGTAGCTTTTGGATCTTCTTACGTGTTTTTTCAAACTCCACTTGATCTTCAGCGATAGATGCTTGCATCCGATTGGCCCAACGATCTGCGGACTTATAAGCAGAGCCTAATTCTCGTTCCATGAGTAAGTTTGTCATGTCATTAGCCCAGACTTGTTCGGTCTTTTGCGTAACTTGCTCCTCAATTTCATCGATATATGGCGCTAGCGATCTCGCTAGGCGAGTAATCACATCATTGATCACATCGATATTGGGTGGAATAAAGTGGAGCGCCGATATTTGAGCCATGGGAACACGAGTAGCGCCCGGATTGTCGGGATCAAAGTGCACATCGCGATTGAACTTACGAAAACCACGACAAATGACGAACATCAGTTCATCAGGTAAGTGAACCTGTCGATTTGCCAAATACTCTGGGTAGTCAAAGTGGCCTAATGGCCACTCTTCTTGAATATCAAAGTAACGCAGCAGTGCGATCTTGGCGCGTTTGAGTTTTTCTTGGCTATCGGCTGAGGAGCTCTTGCGGGCCAATGAGAGTATTCGAGTCTGCGTTGTATCGTCGTACCACTTCACAAAGTCATTTTTAGCAATGCCGGTTTCCCGTGCATAGCGAAGTACCGTGGCGTATTCGCTGATTTGCTTCTTGGACTTCTTGCTAAAGATAAAGCGCACTAGTAGTGCTTCATTAGGCGTATTGCTTTGTATAGGCTCTAGCGTAGCTTTGAAATAGCTGCGGATGATGTCATAGAGCAGGTCACCTTCTTTGCTAGATTCAATAAACTCATAAATGCCATAGCAGTCCCGCAAACCTTCTGTGGTTTTGACTTTTTCACGATCAGATAGCTTAGCGAGGCGATTACGGATGGTTTCGGCTTGTTTAAGTAGATGATGTTGCTGTTTGTCACGCTGGGCAATGCGAGCCTCAAAAACCTCGTAATCGCTGGTGTGAGCCATAGGCGCTTGCTGCTTTACTTTCTTAATAGGATTAACTTTAGCCTTCTTTACAGGGATATTACGTGTTTTAACGGTATTAACTTGCTTAACCACGCTGCTGTGTTTGGCAGCGATGGTGCTACGATTTTTAATGCTTTCAGCCAGTTTTTCTACCTTGGATTTGGCTGCTTCTTGGCGTTCCTTCTCTAAGCGCTGCTGGGCTGCTTTGCTTAGTACTTTTTGCTGCTTTTTAGGCGTGGTTTTAGCGGGCTTTTTAGGTTCGTTAGCCAGTTGAGCTTCGATTTCTGCGTTACGTGCTGCAGACGCCTTTAAAACGTAATCTACACGCTCTTGTTGTGTTTTGAATTGTTTAATGATCATCGCTAGCTCGCAAGTAAGTGTTACTTAAAGTAATACTTGTAAATCTTACTCTAGCCACTTAAGCCAAGGAAAGTTGTTGTTCATGGCCTAATCCGTGGCTCAAATGCTACGGTCTTTGAAGCTCTACGGTCTCAACACATAACATGTATTTTGTGTTGAGACCTTGTAACCGCTTGAAAACAAAGCGGGAATTTTTACCGAAAACTGGCCATAAAAACCGCCAATTTGCCATGATATTGCCAAGATCGGTAGGAATTTAACTGATCTGAAAACACAATAGAACTAAGTAAATACTGTTGACGGAGGATGTAAATGACACAAGCAAGAACACTCACCGATGAAGAGTTTGATCGCGTACTAGCCTATGCAGGTACTACCAATCACGGACTGCGTAACCAAACGATATTGCTGTTAACGCACTGGGCAGGGATGCGTATCGGGGAGGTCGCTGCAGTGCGTTATGGCGATGTTATGGCTAGTGATGGCGCGATTCGTAGTGAAATTAGACTCTCAGCACAGCAGACCAAAGGCCATAAAAGTAGGGTGGTCTTGCTATCGGAGCGGATGCAAAGCGCTATCGCCAAATATATTGCCCAATATCCTTGTGTTGATTCAAAAAAGCCCTTGTTTAAGACCTTGCGTGCCGATGGCTTTACACCGAATACGCTAACGCACATTGTGAGTGGCTTATATAAACAAGCTGGCTTAGACGGTGCTACCAGCCACAGTGGGCGCAGGGGCTTTTTAACTCGTTTAAGCGAGAAGGGCGTATCAGTCAGAGTAATGATGCAGCTGGCTGGCCATAGTCAAATGAGTACTACACAGCGCTATATCGACACTAGGCCAGACATGCTGCGCAATGCTGTGGAGTTAATTTAAAAGTAGTGCTCCTGCTGGAGCTTTAACTTGGTTTTTCTCTGTTGCAATAGCTTGGTTAACGATTGCCAGTCAAACTCTAAGGTGCTGGAAGTGGGTTTATCAGAGGGAAAGCGGCCGTAAGCGGCATTTTCCGCAATGAGCAGTGCTCGCTTAAATAGCTTTGCTACAGTAATAGTCATTAGGTATCTTGCATCTTCATTGCCGCTAGTCTTTTTTAAGCTAGATAGTTTCATGCTAAAGGTTTTGCTAACGTCTGATATAGCGCCAATCTCCCAAAGTGGTGCTTTAGGCATATAGGCGTGAAGCCATATTACCTTGAGCGCATTGATAGTAGCTCTTGTTTGCAGCCCTTTTAACCCAATGTATTTGGTGTCCTCTGGATCTGGTGCTTTGGCTCCGTGTTTATCTAAGTACTCAGAAAACTCCTTCATCAACTCAGACTTTTTCTTATCAAGTGGAATGGCAACCAGATTGATCCGCTGGCGCATATCCAAACCATGCATCACATTGAATTTGAAAAAATCATTGGCAATCTTATCTAATTCACGCTCTTTGCCTTTTTGAAGCCTGGTAATGGTGGAGATGTGTGGGGTCTCCGGCATAACGCCAAATATTCTGCGTCTATTTTCAAAGTACCAATTCGGAAAATCAATAAACCTAACGTCACCAAAATCGTCATAAACCTGTAACACCTTACCAAAGTCCGCAGGCATCTTCTTAAGGGAGCTCTTGGGCAATTCTTTAGCTCGAATCTGACGAGCGATTTCATAACTAGGACTAAAGCGCAGGTAAGTGGTCCAGATCTCCGCCTGTATTTCCTGTTGCCTTCTTGCAAATCTTGCTGGATGGATTTTTTTATTTTTTTTCATCATAAAAGTACTAACAAAATTCAATAAAACAATTCTACTACTAAAGAAATTAGTTAGTAATAAGGATACTGAATTCATGGCGCAAACAACTTGTTTTCGTCATCGCTACAGCAACTTTTTAAGTGCCTTTATGCGTGACAGTCAGCTCTTTAACAATTCAGTCAGTAAATGTTTCGCACTAATTAAAAGTGCGCAGCATCTTGTATTACAAATTTTTAATTTAACTAAACAAAGGAAATGATATGAAAATGGATTCACTACAGATTCTTAAAAAAGTTGTAGACGAACAAAGCCTTTACGAAATCTTGCGCCGACCACGTAATCGGACAATTTCCGTAGATAAAAGTGGCGGTTTCAAGATCTTTGATTTGCATGATGCAGATTACATGCAGCAGTTTTATAAAAATAAAATTGATATTCCAGATCGTGTTATGCGTAATCAAGTAGTTTTAGGTGATTGCATCAAGCTTCATGCTAATTGGGCGCAAGGGGAAGACGAAGTTTTTTGGGTCCGCGTTTCTTTGGTTGATATTTTGCCAGCAGGGGAAAAGATTTTTTACGCTGTTACAGAGTATTCAACAGATCAATTGCTTGAAGGAGCCGTTATCGGCCCAATCTGCATTTCAAATATTTGTGATATGGACCTCGAAAACGGTTTCTATACAGATGGATATCAAGTAGCCGAATTTAAAAATGGAGAAAATAATGTATAAATCGTTAAATAAATTACATAAGAATCCTCAGCTAGAAGTTACTAACCACTATTTCGAGATTGATGAGATTGCTGAAGTACTTATTCGCCAACGTAGTAAGTGTTGTGCTCATATCGGCCCATCTCAATATATTGAGTTTGATCTGTATAACGTTGATGATATTCACGCCCGTCACCCCGATACTTTTTGGGTTCCTATGATTGAGGATCGCGAATTGGTAGCCTCTGGCGTGTATATTAAGGTTGCCGCTCAATGGCATGATGTAGATGCAATCGGAGAGCGTTTCTGGGTCAAAGTGACAAATATGGTCTTAATGGCAGATGGTCGAAAGACTTTTTATGGTACCTGCGCCAACGATACTGCATATGTCCAGTGCGGAGCCTTTGTGGGGCCAATTCTAATTTCATCTATTTGCGAAGTGGATCTTGCTGATATTACCGATACCGGTGAGCCAAAGAAATTTTCACCTCTATTGACCGATCTATCTTTAAGCGAGATTCATAATCAATCTGCTTATTCATACCATTCTGTAAATTCCAAAGGAGAGTTTCATGAGTAACTATCTACAAATTCATGTGCACCAACATCCCTCAAAAATGACTGGTGGTAATTTTCAAGGTCAGCCAGGTATTGATCTCGAATGGCAAAAAATTCCCATTTCTATCAATTGCAAACCAGGCGATAAGGACCTCCAAAAAATGTCATTCATGGTTCGTGCAGTAGAAACCATGATTCATTACAACTGCTTTATCGAAAATAATCCAATGCGGCGTGAGCTTGACGACCACTTAATCTGGGATTGGGCAATTATGAATGTGGGAGGATTTATTTTTCCCGCTCCAATTCATGTATGCAGTGAAACTGAAGCTATTCTTTATTCGTATTCTGGCGATGAAATTATTCTTAGCCAAGAGGAGTGTGCCTGCACAACGGCAATTTTTTATTTGGAACATTTCATGGCAATGGTTATGCAATGGAGTGTGCTAAAGAAGAAATTTAGCCCTGACGCAGTCCTACAGCTTATCCCCATGGTTTCCACCCTGAGGGATATGGATCCAGTTAATTACGAGAATGTAATTAATAAACTAAAAAGCATGCTCTCCGAAAATGGGCATAAAGTTTTGAATTAGCTACTGAATCCAGCCAGACTTAATTGTTTTTCAACATCCCTAAAGGCCAACTCCGCGTTGGCCTTTTTTACATCCTCGGAATTAGGCGATACAAACACATATCTTCCTTGCGTGATTATCTTAATTTCTACTTTACCCAATTTAGTAGCAAATTGATAAGTTGCAATAAATCGAGGCACTAATTCGCCTTTAAATGACTTGTGGCTAACGGTTACTTTGGCTTTTGCAGCTTTAGGTAGATTCCAATAGCCAGCTAAGTCTGAATCGCAGCGCTTAATCAAGGTCTTTACTGCCGCTAGAGCATCTTTCTTTGCTAGCTTCTTAAGTTGCGGCAGTTCCTTGCTTAAATCCTCGCTAGCTTCCAACCTAGTTTTGACTTGTTTGAAATGCGATAAGTCACAAGCTCGCTCTAGGCTTTGCGTGAGAGCAGCATTGGCTTTACGTTCAAAGAAGGTTTGAATAAATGGAGTCATCAGATCACCATAGCCGTGAGGTAATTTTGAAAGTCGTGTGCTTTTGTCATCAACTTACTTTCGCCAGGGATTTGTTGAGCTCGTCTTTGAGCTCTTTGGTGGCTTTTGGATTAGCTTCGACTAAGGGTAAATAAACGCCTGTAGTTGCACCAACCAGACTAATCACGTCATTACGAATTGGGCTTGGATTCATGTAGCGCAGGATTTCATCAGCCTGCGCTGTTTTATCGTTAGGAATGTCACCGGCTAATTGCTCTGCAATCATTAAGGGTTTTAGGTGGCTATAGTGCTTCTCAATCATCGGGATGCTCGTACCCATTTGCTTGCCTAGCTGCCCAAAATCAAGTCCATCTAATATTCTCTGTGTTGCGTAGTAATGTCGCAAGCTATACAAACTTCGTGATTTGCCATCTTTATCACTCTTACTCATGCCGGCAGCTTCTAGGCAATCAGCAAAAGTGCCAACGAGGTCGTAGGGCCTTTCACCATTTCGCATGCGGAACAAAAGTTTATCTTCCTTCTTAGCGACCAATTCTTCTAGCGTTAGGTTTGCATACTCTGGTTGTAATTCACGTAGCTTATCTAAAAGTGGCCAAAGTTCATTTCTAGCGATGAGCTGTCTGCTGCCGTTTTTACCTTGTGGCAATGTAATGTGTATCACTCGCATTGTGGGCTTTTGAATAAATTCAATATGCTTCCACTTAAGCTCTTTCGTCTCTGTACCAGGACGCACTCCAGTACATGCAATAAAAGTAATGTAAAGACTCAATAGCTCACGAAGCTGCTGACTTTTAACATTCTTGGTTGCATGAGCCCAGCCTTTAATAAATGTCTGAAGTTCAATTAGCTCATCGGTACTAAAGATCCCACGGCTTGTAGTTGCTTCACCTGTATTTTTAAGACTAGGGCGCTGCGCTTCAGTCATGTATTTCTTTTCAACAGCGTAATCAAATACGCAATTGAGGGCGGCATTATGGTTATTTTGAGTCGAAGCCTTAAGCTCGTAGCCGACCTTTTCAGTACGCCAGCGATGGAAACTTGAGATTACATCGGGTGTTATTCGATCTACGTTGAACTTACCAAAGTAGGGGATTAAGTAGCCATCAATGGCGCGGTAATAGTCGGCATAACTCTTTTTCCCAGTACCTGCCTTTACTTCTCCTTTAAGCCTTTGGCTGACGACTTCAGCAACGGCTTTGAACTTCTTGCTAACGACAGCCAGACCTCGTTTATCCAGGACTCTGGCTTCGTGATAAATGTCCTCGGCAATCTGTGTTGCCTCGGTTAAATCGTCAGTTCCAGTCGTTTTACGGTACCAAGTTTTACTAGACCCGATTTTGTAATGTACTTGCCAAAAGCCCGAACGATTACGACGAAAAAGGCGCAATTCCTTTTTACGCAGTATGACGCTAGAGTCCTGATTGGCTGGCACTTTGATGTATTTTTGGGCTATTAATTTATAGCAATATTAGCATCAAACTTGAAATTGAAGTGTGCTAAGAGTGCGCTAAGTTTATTTTGGGGTAAAAAAATAGCCCGCATCGCTGCAGGCTATTGATTTTGCTACTAATTCTTGGCTCCTCGACCTGGGCTCGAACCAGGGACCTACGGATTAACAGTCCGGCGCTCTACCGACTGAGCTATCGAGGAATAGACCAAGATTATAGCCTGATTTTTATTAGATGCCAAATTCGCCCTGAGTTTGCTCTAATATGCCTTGAAACATATTGCTTCTGGGGCTTTATCCTATCTATATGATTAACTTATTTATTTTGTACCCTGATGATTGAATTATCGATAACAAATTGGGCTGAGGCGCAAAGTTTGGTTAAACCTTTGCGTTACGAAGTCTTTGTGATCGAGCAAAAAGTTCCTGAAGAGATGGAGTGGGATGAGTTTGATGAGCTTGCTTGGCATGCTATTGCCACTGCAGATAATCAAACGGTTGGAACAGGGCGATTAATCATTACTGGGCACATTGCCAAAATAGGACGCATGGCTGTTCAATCTTCAAGAAGAAACCAGGGCATAGGTAAAAGTATCTTGAAGGCATTAATCCAAACTGCAAAAGAAAAGGGCGTACAAGAATGTATCTTGCACGCCCAGACTCATGCGATTGCTTTCTATGCCAAAGAAGACTTTGAACCTTTTGGTCCCATCTTCGATGAGGCCGGCATCCCTCACGTAGAGATGCGGCTGATCCTCTAGAGCTGCTAGAGATTAAAAGTCAAATTTAGCGGTTGCTCTAATAATGCGCGGTGCTCCAGGGATAAGGTATGCATCACCAAGATATTCACTTACATCTCGCCAGTAGCCCTTGTCGAAAAGATTCTCTACATACAAGCTCAGAGTCGTTTTAGTGTTATTCATCTTTAAGTTTTGACTTAAGCCAGCATCAAATCGATGGTATCCCGGAACTTTTACAGAATTATCTCGTTTTGCATATTTGCTGCCTTCATAGACCCAACCTCCATTTAAGGCGGTTTGCTCAAGGCTTGGTAGGCGATAGCTCGCAAAGGTTGAGAGCTTGAATTTAGGTACATTCATGGCTTTCATTCCATCAAATTGATCGCCGGTACCCTCTGTAACTGCATCAATCACCATGGCTGAAGTCTGAATGCTTAAGCGATTTGTTGCTCGTCCACTCAAGCCAAGTTCAAGGCCGGTATGTTTTTGAGTGCCACGCTGAACAAATTCATCGTAGTTTCCATTGAGAGTTGTGGTGTATTCGTAGGGCTTTGATATTTCGAATAAAGCAATGCTTGATTGAAGATTGCTTGTTATTAAAGACTTATAACCAATTTCCCATTGTTGCGTTTCTTTAATAGGCATGACGCTATTGGCGTTGGTAGCAATAATAGGAGCGCGTCCTCCAAGCTCAAGTCCCTTTGCATAAGATGTGTAGATGACGTCAGATGCGCTAACTCTTTTTTGTACTGCTAAGCTTGGTAAAAATTTAATATCATCTGAATTACCTAGCTTATATGGTGTTGCCCATTCTTCCCGACTGTTAATGATTTTTCCAGAAATGAAATAAACATAAGAATTTTTCGGATCAATTTTGTTGTTGATATAAATACTATCCTGAGTATTTGAATATCCAAATTTATCTACACTGGGATATGTCGCCGCGCTTGGATAAATGCTGGCGCCATTTGGTGAGGTATAAATGTTTCCATAAGCAAAGTCACTAGGTATGACAGTATCGGCTGGATCGTTATCGTAATAGTTACCATATTTACCTCCAACCTCACGGGCGTCTGTCCAAACATACTTTGGCTGAGCTACTCTTCTATGAAATCTTGATGCACCAATATTTAAATAGTGTTCTACGTCATTGGCAAAAAGTTTTTTTGATAGCTCAAATTTACCTTGTTGATTTTGGTGGATCTCACCGTCACTATGGAAATCAGAGATAGTGAAGTCACCATTGCTGCAGAAATTATTTGAGTTGACAGGGTATTTTCCGTAAGATTCGCTAACGCTATCGTAATTAAAAGTACCAGCTAAATTCTCCCGGCATCCCCACGGAAACGAACTATTGTCACTTGTAACAATTCTGCTAATTTGATATCCAGTATTTAACTTCCAGCCACTCTCTAATTCATGCGTAAGCCTTGTGCCAAAGTTCGTTTGTTCAGTAGTTGTAGGCTTTCTCCATGGTTGAATGGCTAAAACTTGTTCGGGATTGATTTGAGGTAGGGTCGTGCCACCTAATAGTTGCCATCCTGGTTGCGTAAACTGACTTTTCTTTTGATAGTCAAAATCAGTTTCAATCTTAGTTCTTGATGATAAAGAGGCGTCAATTGCAGCACTTACAAATTTACGATCACCCGTTGCTTCCTTGGCATAAGGCTTGATTGTTTCGTTAGCAGCGTTTAATCGAATGCCTAATGTTTTCTCTTGATTAAGCCATCTTCCAAAATCGACAGCCTGTGAAAAAGTTCCTCTTTCGCCATAGCCAACAGTTGCGCTATTGATGTGAGTAGGTCTTTTAGTTACAAAGTTAATGTAGCCACCAGGTGAAATCGCACCAGTCTCTGCACCAGAAACCCCCTTGATAACCTCAACTCGTTCTTTGTTTTCAAGAGGTATGTGCGCTTCAGCAGCTAAGGGCATGCCATTTAATTGATAGGCCGTTCCAAAATCTAATCCAAAACCACGGATTGCGAAGGATTCGTAATAACCTAGAGGGGAATAGTTCGCCTGAACTGAAGAATCATTTTTCAAAACCTCACTCGTTTTTTGAGCCATGGTTTTATCAATTTGTTCACGAGTAACAGTGTTGACTGATTTGGTTTGGTCAATCCACTTGCCACCAAATCCAGCTTGAATTTCTTGGCTGATTAGATTTTCAGTCTCACCAGTCACCACCACCGGTGATAACTGCGTCTCAGATTGAGCAAATGTCTGTGAGTTGATAAAAAACAGCAGGGCACATGCACCTGCAATGTGGTTCAGTTTTGGCGTATAAGCCATCGTCAGTACTCCTTATATAAACGATGGCGAGTTGGGGATGCGGTTTGGACGCTTCCCTGCGCTCGCATTATCGAGATCAGGTTCAACGGGTATTTCTCACCCACATCAAAGATGCAGGACCCCGAGCTAATATCTAAAACAACTAGATAACAGTGATTATATGGATTTTTGAGCTTTGCGCTTCTCTAATAAAGCCCTGACACTATCTTGGGTCTTTTGTAACCTCAGCCCTGGATCTCCAAAGGCTGATTCATAGGGTATCTGAAGCTCTTCTAAGCGGGCCTTGACCCTGAAATGAACCTTGGTCTGTGCCACTGGGCCATCGCGTTGCAGACCGTCTTCTTGCCATGGGAAGTCTATTTGGGTAAAAATCGTCAAATCATAGTCATGGGCTTGAGCTATCTTCATGAGCTCAGGATTTGTACCCCCAAAAACCACCTCACTGTAGATACATGTCATTAGAGGGGTGGTATCGCAAAAAAGTAAAACAAACTCTGGCTTGCTGTGTTGCTTGATCAGGTCATTGGCAACCGTGCGCTCTAATGCTTGCTGCTCTTGTGCAATACCTACTTGCTCATCTGTCCGTGGGGTTCGGTTTTCTTGATCGACAAACAGTCTTAAGTACTCTGGAACATAGGCGCTGGGATATTCTTTGGAAAAAGCATTCGCCAAACTTTGAGCCAGACTTGTTTTGCCGCTGCACTCAGCGCCCACGATCGCGATTCTTAAAATATTAGTCATGCTGTTGGCTCACTGAGTCAATTTGCTGAGTTTGATTTTCTTAGACCACTGTACCCAACCAAGGATTGCAAGAACAATAAAGAGACCATACAGCAGGGCAGTCAAATGCAAATCTTTATAAATGTACAAAGCAATATAAAGACTGTTCACAAAAATCCACACCAACCAATTCTCGAGCCACTTTTGCGCACTCATATAAGTGGCCAACAAACTACCGGCTGTTAAAAAAGCATCGATGAGTGGCACATCTGAGCTGGTGTGGTTCACCAACAGATAATGAATGATCAAAAACAGAGCTGACCAGCAAAAACTAGCAATCAAAGGCCAACTGCGTGGCATTCTTTTGAATGAACTGCTTGAACTGTTGCTCGTTCCCTCAGTTTGAGTACTTTTTGACCAGGTTTTCCAGGCATAAATCGCCAAAAGGATAAAAACACCTTGTAACCAAGCATCACCAAATAATTTGGCATCTTGAAACACCCAGGCATAAGCAGCGGAACTGGCAATCATCAGAGGCCAAGTCAAGATGTGACCATAGGCATTGAGAGCCACACAAATCAGAGACAGCGTAAAAGCAATGATCTCCATGGTGTCTTAAAGACTTAGGATTTTCTTAAAAGAAAATCTGCAGCAACCGCTGCCGCATCAGGCGTTAAGGCGCCTTCTAAGATCAAATCAGCCGCCTGAGCATATGGAACTTTGATAAAACCTGAAACTTCACCGTCCATGTTCTTTGGCTCAAAGTCATCAGGCAATAAGAGGTCGTAGGTATACAAACTCTCGTCATGAAGACCTTTTGGCTCAACCACGCGTCCCACGTGGATGTGACCCACTGGTTCAGCCATGCGAGCAATCTCGGTTGGAGCACCGGCTTCTTCCCAAAGCTCACGGATCACACATTGCTGCAAAGTTTCATCAGCACTCATTCCGCCAGCCGCTAAGTTATCAAGCATATTAGGGTCGGTGGCTTTATCAGCACTGCGCATCCCCAAAAACATCTCTTGATTAGCAGTGTGGCCATTGATATGGCAGGCACGACTGTGAAGGCCTAATGATCGAAATACTGCACGTTCCATTCTGAAGCGCTCATGGCCATGCTCGTCTAACCAGGCATAAGACTCATTGCGCCAACCCGGAGCCAAACCTTGCTTCTTTAAAAACTCAGCCAAGTCCTGTAATTCTTGACTCAGTAAAAATGGGGGGAGATTTTCAAGAAGCAAATGCTCCCCAAAAAGGGCTAGGGCTGGGGTCTCTGTATCTTCAATATAAGATTTGATCGTTGCGATGTAATCTGGCTGGATATAGCCAATCATCTGCCCCCGAAAACGAATCCCTAACCAATCTGCTGGCGCAGGGCGCAGGGCAGTTTCTAAAAGCTCTTCTAAAGCTGCTTTGGTGGTTGCTGAAATTAATGACATGTCTACAATATTTCTTAATATTATTAGATTATCTGCTAAAGCAGGTCATCAAGCCTAGATTAATCACCATTTAACTTATATTTACTGAAAGCCAGCTCATGTCCTCAACCGATCAGACCAACGCCTCTGAAGATGACTTTGAACCTCTGATTCAGGCCGGTCATTGCATTTGCCCTAGTGATCGCATTCAAGATCAAGAGGAAGGCTTTCGTTTCATGGTCAGAACTTCTGACATTGCAGGCATGGTTGGATCAATTGACCATCGTGTAGATGAAACATTGCCCGCTTTTGTGATTCGTTTTGATGGTCAGGCACACGCTTATCTGAATCGTTGCGCTCATGTGGCAATGGAACTGGATTGGCAACCAGGTCAATTCTTCACAAATGACAAAACAGCCATCATTTGTGCATCGCACGATGCGCAATATTTACCTGATACCGGTGAATGTATTTCTGGACCATGTCCACATGGATCGCGCCTGATTAAATTGCAAATTGAAGAGAAGGCCGGCGAGATTTTTCTTTGTCAAGCTAATTAAAAAAGTATTTATGACAGACAAATTACAAAAAGTATCAATCAAGCATGGGCGCAATTCATTGCTGCCTAATTTTTAAGCAGACCAGCTCCACCATTATCAAATAAGGACTTTTTGTAATTTGCGATCAAGTAGTCCACACAAACTGTGGATAAGTTGTGAAAAAAATTTCGCAAAATAAATTTTTTCACCTATTGACATTGATCAACTAAATTATTTTCGGGAAAATTATTAAGGAAAAAATTTCACAATAGTTTTTTGTTAAGCAAACAGAAATTCAGCTAACACACTTTCAAATTCTTTCAAGTATTTCAAATATTCAAATGACAAATCTCTGATAAGAATTGTCACGCTCAAATCAATCAAAGATTTCAGTGACTGGGTGTATCCTTATCCTAATTTAAGAAAATTATGAATTGAAGAAAGCTCGCCATGAATAAACTACTCATCAGTTCCATCATCACCATCTCTTTGGGATTGAGTGCATGTGGCACAACCCCATTACAAAATGCCGACGGTGAATCAGTTCAGGATATTCAGTCAAAATTGTTAGGTGAAATGCCTATGCCAGGCGGCGCACGCATTAACAATGAAAATTCATTGATTTTGGGCAGTGGCGACGGCTGGGCGGGTCGTGTCGCGATCACTTCAGCGCAAAATGCCAATGAAACCTTCACATTCTTTAGAGATCAATTCCAAAAAGCAGGTTGGACTTTGGTTTCTTCAACCAAATCAAAAAATAGCATCTTGGTATTCATCAAAAAAGACAGAACTGCGACCATTGAAATCGAAGAAGGTGGCTTTGGTGGAAAAGCCAATGTGATGTTGACAGTGGCTCCAAGGAGTACTGTGATTCCCCCAGTCACCAAATAAGAAGCAAGCTTTAAAACATTCATCCCAAAGACGCCAAGTCAATTTATTATTTGGGTATGAAATATCAAAAAATAATCATCAGGGCCGGGCTGGCATTTGTAGCCCTGATTTTGATTTTCTGGGCAGGTTTGGCCATCTTTCTGCCAGGAATCATTAAAAATGCGGTTGATCAATATGGCCAGAGCATTGGCCATCAGATCAGCTATGAAAGCATTGATGTTTCACCATGGGTTCTTAAAGTTGATATCCATGGCTTAAAAGTATCAAAAGAGTCTGCTTCAAAGCAAGCAGCACTCCCGCTACTCAATATTGCGCATCTCAGCATCAATGCTGAATTCATTCATGCCTTGATTGGTCGGATTCATTTATCTGAAATCAAGATTGACCAAGCCCAAATCTTTTTGCAACGCACAAGCAGCAAGCAGGGTGTTGCTCAATGGAATTTCCTTGAGCTTATCAAGGCCATCCAGGCATTAAAAAAACCTGTTGCAAAACCATCGACTCTAAAAATAGAGATTGACCAGTTTGAACTAAAAAATAGTCAAATTGCCATCAAGGACAGCATCAAAAAAACAGACTATGTTTTCAAGGATGTTCAATTCCAGGCTAAAGAATTTGCCAACTATGCCCCAAGCGGTGCTCGCGGTGTGCAAAGTGACTATCTCTTGAACTTAAAGAATGTTGATTTAGCCATTCCTGGTTCTGCCAACCGCCTCAAACTCGCCAGTCTTGGAGTGGGAGGTCACTTGGATATGACCGCTCAAGAAAAAATTGATCTAAAGATCAATTTGAAGATTGAAGACGCTCTTTTGAGCAGCCAACTCAGCTATGACTTGAAAAAATCAGATCTTGATGGAAGTGTTACTTTTAAAGATCTGCCTTTGGCCCCATTTGTTGCCTTATTGCCTGCTAATGAGAAGTTGACCACTCACAAAGGGTCGGTCAGTGCAGAACTTAAGTTAAAAACCAATCAACGTGGTTGGGCTATTTTGGGTGATCTTGATTTTGCTGAGTTAGCGATTTACGAGCCTAAAGAAAAAGACCCATTGCTCAGTTGGAAAAAAGCCTATTTCTCAAAATTTGAACTCGATTTTTTAGAAAAACAGCAACAGCGCTTCAGCATTCAAGAATTGGTTCTTACTCAGCCTTTGGCCAGATTCTCAATTGGTGAAGATAAGTTCAGTAATTTCCGTCGTTTGTTCATGAAAAATCAAGCAGTAGCGCCTGGAACAACGACGCCAAGTACACCAAGGGCAGCACCAGTCAGTAAGGTGGCAGGCAAGCCAGCCTTTGAGGTTGATATCAAAGCAATCAAAGTCAATCAAGGCAGGATGTATTTTTCAGATGCATCTATGAAACCTGGTTTTAAAACCAATATCAATCAACTCAATGGTTCTTTGTTAGGTGTTAGTAACGTGCCTGGGCAATACGCCACCATCGCTTTGGATGGCGCGGTTGATAAAAGCGGCAGTTTGCGCGCGAGAGGGCAGGCTGCGTTTGAAGATCCAAGAAGAAACTCAGATGTCTCTTTGAGCTTTAAGAACCTACCACTCAACAGCATTAATCCGTATGCCATGACTTTTGCAGGCTATCAAATTGATGATGGGCGCATTGATGTTGATCTGCGCTACACGGCCAAAGAGGGTCAGCTAATCGGTAAAAATCGTTTTGTGATTCGTAAGATCAAATTGGGTGATGAAGTTCCTGAATTCAAAGGCATGAAATTACCCATTGGCTTGGCTATTGCTGTCCTGGAGGACTCTGATGGCATGATTGATGTCAACATTCCGATCAAAGGCAATGTTGATTCACCAGAATTCAGCATGGGCCATTTGTTCTGGCAAGCTCTGCGCAATGTTCTATCCAGTATCGTTACAGCACCATTCAGGGCTTTGGCTTCATTGTTTGGCGAGGAGGGCTTGGATGGCATTTACACTGGCGCAGGTGAGAGTGTCATCACGCCTCCTGAGCAGGAAAAATTAGAAAAAGTAGCAAAACTACTTGAGAAAAAATCAAATGCCATCGTTGAGTTTTATGGCACTTATGATCCACAAATAGACCGCCAAGAGTTGGCCCGAGTCAATGCTGATCGTGCCATCCTATTGGCAGCAGGATTCAAGCTAAAAGAGAGTGAACCACTGCCTAATCCTAGCTTGTCAGACCCGCGTGTCCAAAGCGGTCTTAAATCTGCTTATGGATCCCAAGTGGGGCGCATCAAACTGGCTCAACAGTTATTCAAGCTACCCAATACACCAGCTCGCTGGGAAACCCTGCGCAAAGAATTGATTGAAGCTCAAAACATCAACGAAGCTCGCTTGATTGCTCTAGCCAATGCTCGTGCAAATAATGCGCGAGATGCTTTCTTGAAAAACTCACCTGATATGAAAGACCGAGTTAGAGTCGGTAAAGCACAAGAAGTAAAGGCTGAAGATGCCGGCATTCCTTTAGGCATTTCTTTGGTCAGTAAATAATTCGATTTAAATCTTAAACACCATGAAAAAACAATTCCAACAAATCACCCAGCGTTTACTTGAACCGCCAATGCTTTACGCGCTGCCGGTCTTGATCATTCTTTTTCTGGGTTTGTTGATTTGGTTTTTGGTGCCAACGCCACCTAAAAAGATTGTGATGACAACTGGGGCTGAGAATGGTCTCTATTACCGTTTTGGGCAACAGTTAGCGAAAGAGCTCGCCAAAGAAAAAATCACTTTAGAAGTTTTGCCATCAGCCGGCAGTTTAGAAAACATTGAACGTTTGAATCAGCCCAATTCAAAATTCCATGTCGGAATTCTGCAAGGGGGAGTTGGTCAAGTCTCTGAGAACCCAAACATATCTGCTTTAGCTTCCGTTTTTGATGAGCAGGTCTGGATTTTCTATCGCAAGTCAGCCTTTAAAGAGCCTCTCACAAAAATTACGCAATTAGAAAATAAAACACTGTCCATTGGAATGCCAGGCAGTGGCACACGTGACTTGGGATTGAAGTTGTTAGAGCTCAATCAAGTGGATGTGAAGTCAGAGAAGCCGACCATCAAGCTCAAAGAGTTCACGGCTTCACAAAGCCTCAAAGCATTGAATGCCAATGAGCTAGATGCAGTGATGTTGGTCAGTGGCCCACAGGCACCAATTGTTTTGGAATATCTGCGTAGCCCCAACTTAGCAGTGATGAGTTTTGAGCAAGCCGATGCTTATACGGTTCGCCTACCTTTTTTAAAGAAAGTAACAGTTCCAAGGGGGGTGATCAACTTGGCGGAGGATCTTCCTCGCAAAGACATCTCTATATTGGCGGCTCCAGCAGCTCTGGCTGTCAGTGAAGACATCCATCCTGCCTTGATCACACCTTTGATGAGAGCCATGGATGCAAGCATCAGTCAGTTGGGTCTTTTACAAAAAGAAAGTGACTATCCCTCAGAAAATGGCTTTGCTTGGCCACACAATGATGATGCAAAACATTATCTTAAAACTGGACCATCTTTCTTGCACCGTCACTTACCATTTTGGAGTGTGGTTTGGGTTGAAAGAGCGATTCGTATCATCTTGCCTTTATTGGCCATCTTGATTCCATTATTTAATTTTTTACCCAAGCTAATTGCTATGGGTGTGGACGCGAAGACCTCTGCGGTTTATAAAAAATTGCGAGTTCTTGAATTAGCAGTGGCAGCCAATCCTAAAAAATCATGGCAAGAAGAATGGCAGGCGCTGCAATCCCAAGCATTGGCTATGAGAGTGCCGAAAAAATATGCTGTGAAGGTTTATGAATTGAGAATGTACTTGCAGATGGTCGGAGATAAATTAGGCAAGTGACTTGTTTGGTCCCGCCAACAGGAATCGAACCTGTGTCTACCGCTTAGGAGGCAGTTGTACTATCCACTGTACTATGGCGAGAACTGAAATAGGGCGCTAGCTTACCATCCGCAGAGGGTTAGTAGGGTGTTCGCCACATCAACCATCATCTCAGGTCTTAAGTAAGCAGCAAACACCAAAGCCAACAATACCAAAATCAATGCTTTGATCACGATGGGGCGTTGGAAAAATGACATCATCTCAATCTTATTTATGACATTGCAGTGGCAGTGCTTTGTGGAGCTCTCACCAATTCTTTTTCTTTGATCGGAAGATTCACAAGAGCAGCAACAATGCTCAAACCAATCGCGATGATCCACACGATGTTGTAAGAGCCCGTGACATCAAATAAATAGCCGCCCAAGTAAGCGCCCATAAAGCCGCCGATTTGATGGGAGAAAAATGCAAAGCCTGACAACATCGATAAATACTTCACGCCAAAAATGTGGGCAACGATACCATTGGTGAGTGGCACAGTTGAGAGCCACAAGAAACCCATCAATGCTGCAAATAAATAAGCAGTCACTGGGCTTAATGGCAAAAGAATAAATCCTGCGATCACGATGGCTCTTGCCCCATAGATAAAAGCCAATAAAAGATGCTTCGGAAATTTCTGGCCTAACTTGCCTGCAAAGTAAGTTCCAAAGATATTGAATAAGCCCACCAGTGCTAAAGCAATGGTCGCCACTTCAGGACGACCCACATCAGGATAAGTCGCAGACATGTCTTTGAGATATGGAGCTAAGTGAGCACCAATAAAGATCACTTGAAAGCCACACACCAAATAACCGAAGATCAATAACTGAAAGCTGCGTTGTCCAAAAGCTTCCTTGATTGCTTGCACGATGGTTTGATCGCTGCCAGTTTGTGCTGGCTGGTAATTCTTCTCTCGAAGAATCAAACTCAAGGGCACGATGAAACTGGTTAAGATCGCCAAAATAATTAAAGAGTTTTGGATGCCAAAATGAGTCAGCAGTTCTTGTTCAACTGGAATCATCAAGAACTGGCCAAATGAACCCATCGCAGCCGCAATGCCCATGGCCCAAACGCGTTTCTCGGGCGGACAGTTGCGGCCAATCACGCCATACACAACGCTATAAGTGGTGCAAGCTAAAGCCAAACCTAACACTACACCCGTTGTCATCACAAAGCCCAAGCTACTGGTTGATAAGCCTGACCCAATCAGCCCTAGTGTGTACAAAATGCCACCTAAGACCATGACCTTATAACCACCAAATCTATCAGCTAAACCACCAAATATTGGTTGCGTCATGCCCCACACCAAATTTTGCAGTGCGATCGCAAGAGCAAACGTTTCTCTTCCCCAACCATTGGCTTGGGTGACCGGTAAATTGAATAAACCAAAGCCATGACGAATGCCCATGGCCAGAGACACAATCAAGCCGCCAACAAGCAATACTTTGGTGAGACTGATTGCTGTGCTCTCGTTTGTTGCAATGCTCATAAAACGCCTTTATTTTTCAGTGCTTGTATCTCTGCATCACTCATTTGCAAACGTTCTTTCAGAATCTCATCCGTGTGTTCACCCAATAGAGGCGGTGGTCGATTTTCAACCACGGGTGTTTCACTCATGCGCATCGGACTGCGCACCAAAGGAACTTTGCCAGCCTTGGCATGAGGCATTTCCATCTTGATGCCTCTTGCAATCACTTGTTCGTTTGCAAAGACTTCTTCAAAGTTATTGATCGGACCACACGGTACTCCTGCTTGCTCTAGAGCATCGATCCATTCTTTTTTGGTTTTCTTGGCCACCATGGCGCTCAAGATCGGCACCAAAGTATCGCGATGTCGAACGCGCTCTGGATTGCTTGCAAAACGACTGTCGTCTGCCAATTCTTCTTGGCCACCAGCTTTTACAAAATGACGGTACTGACCATCATTACCGCAAGCCACAATGATCCAACCATCAGATGCTTTAAATGTTTGATAGGGCACGATATTCGGGCTGGCATTGCCCCAGCTCTTGGGAGCCACGCCACTGGCCAAATAATTACTCGCCACATTGGCCATGGTTGCCACTTGAACATCCAGTAAGGCCAAGTCAATGTATTGACCCACGCCGGTACGATCTCGATGTACCACAGCCGCCAAAATGGCAGAAGTGGCATACATCCCTGTAAAAATATCAGCGATGGCCACGCCGGCCTTTTGAGGGCCGCCACCAGGCAAATCCTCTTTTTCACCAGTGACACTCATAAAACCACCCATGCCTTGCACGATGAAGTCATAACCAGCGCGGTGGGCATAGGGGCCCGTTTGACCAAAACCCGTTATAGAACAATAAATTAGGTCTTTTTTAAGGCTTTTGAGGCTCTCATAATCCAGGCCATATTTCTTTAATTGACCCACTTTGTAGTTCTCAATCACCACATCGGTCTCTAAAACCAGTTTTTTGATGATTTCTTGACCTTCTGGGGTCGAAATATCCAAAGTAATCGATCTTTTATTGCGATTAATGGCCAAATAATAGGCTGCTTCTGAAGTATCTTGACCCTTAGAATCTTTCAAAAAAGGAGGGCCCCACTGACGGGTATCGTCTCCTGCTTTTGGCCTCTCAACCTTGATTACATCGGCTCCCAGGTCTGCCAGGTTCTGCCCACACCAGGGGCCTGCCAGGACTCGACTGAGGTCTAAAACGCGAAGGTGATTAAGTGCTCCCATGGAAGTCATTTTCGCATGTGGATACAATTCTTCGCCATGGCAACTAAAAAAACAGATCAATACAGCGAATCGTCGATCAAAGTTCTAAAGGGACTTGAACCGGTCAAACAGCGTCCAGGTATGTATACCCGGACTGATAATCCATTGCACATGATCCAAGAGGTGATTGATAACGCCTCGGATGAAGCCCTGGGTGGTCATGGTCACCACATCGTGGTCACCATGCACACGGATGGCAGCGTGAGTGTCGAAGATGATGGTCGAGGCATTCCAGTGGGCATGCACCCAGAAGAGAAGCGTCCCGTTGTTGAATTGGTATTCACGCAGCTTCATGCTGGCGGTAAGTTTGAAAAAGGCTCTGGTGGAGCCTACGCTTTCTCAGGGGGTTTGCACGGTGTGGGTGTTTCTGTCACTAACGCGCTATCAAAGCGCATGGAAGTGACTGTTTGGCGTGACAAACAAATTTCAACCTTGGCTTTTGAACACGGCTTTGTGGTTGAGCCACTTAAAACAAAAATTGCACCAATGGGCGATCGTCCCAACGGTACCCGTGTCAGAGCATGGCCAGACGGCAAATACTTTGACAGCGCACAGATCCCAATGGCTGAGTTGCAACGATTATTGCGCTCAAAAGCAGTTCTATTGCCTGGCGTTAAAGTCACTCTCATTCAAGAGAAGGGTGGCGAGCCACAAACTTGGTTGTATACCCAAGGATTAAAAGGCTACTTGGATGAAGCCATGGCACAAAGTGGCCATAGTCCAGTGGTTATTCCAGCGTTTGATGGCGAGCACTTTGCCGATCCTAATCGTGCAGGTGAAGATTCATTTGCTGAAGGTGAAGGCGCTAGCTGGGTGGTGGCGTGGACCGAAGAAGGTGCGCCGGTTCGCGAAAGCTATGTGAACTTGATTCCAACGCCTGCCGGTGGAACGCACGAAAGTGGTTTGCGTGATGGTTTATTCAATGCTGTGAAAAGCTTCATTGACATTCATGCTTTGCAACCGAAGGGCGTTAAATTGATGCCTGAAGACGTCTTTGCGCGCGCTTCTTTTGTTTTATCAGCCAAAGTATTGGATCCGCAGTTCCAAGGGCAGATCAAAGAGCGTTTGAATTCTCGTGATGCTGTGCGTTTGGTGTCTGGATTTGTAAAATCTGCATTAGATCTTTGGTTAAACCAACATGTGGATTACGGCAGAAAATTAGCCGAGCTTGTGATCAAACAAGCTCAAGCAAGAACTCGCGCTGGTCAAAAAGTTGAAAAGAAAAAATCATCAGGTGTTGCAGTTCTGCCAGGCAAATTGACTGACTGCGAAAGCGAAGACATCGCGATGAACGAAATCTTCTTGGTGGAGGGCGATTCTGCCGGTGGTTCAGCCAAGATGGGGCGCAATAAAGAATACCAAGCGATTCTGCCTTTGCGCGGTAAAGTTTTGAACACGTGGGAAGCCGAGCGTGATCGCTTGTTTGCCAACAATGAGGTTCATGACATTGCTGTTGCGATTGGTGTGGATCCGCACGGTAATAATGATGAGCCGGATCTGAGTAATTTACGTTACGGCAAGATTTGTATCTTGTCAGATGCGGACGTGGACGGCGCGCACATTCAGGTATTGCTGCTCACCTTGTTCTACAAACACTTCCCGAAACTCATGGAGCGCGGTCACGTGTACATTGCACGCCCACCATTGTTCCGTGTGGATGCTCCGGCACGCGGCAAAAAGCCTGCGCAAAAACTATATGCCTTAGATGAAGGTGAACTAAAAGCCATTGAAGATAAATTGCGCAAAGAAGGTTTGCGTGAAGGTAGTTGGCAAATCAGCCGCTTCAAAGGTCTGGGTGAGATGAACGCTGAACAGCTTTGGGACACAACACTCAATCCTGATACTCGTCGTTTATTGCCAGTTACTGAAGGTGCATTGGGTGAAGTTGAAACAGTTAAAACCATGGACATGTTGATGGGCAAATCTGAATCAGGTGCTCGCAAAACATGGCTTGAAGAACGCGGCAATGAAGTTGAAGCAGACATTTAAGTCTTAAGAATTAAGAAAAATACCGAATGAGTAAAAAGAAAAACAATCCGAATCAAGAACCAGATTTATTTGCTGATATGGGCGATGAATCTGATACCGATGCTGAGGCTGTAGCGACGGCACCACGAGTGGTGCCGAACACGGCTGATGTTGATTCATTGACGCTGGCAACATATGCCGAGCGTGCTTATCTTGACTACGCCATCAGCGTGGTGAAGGGCCGTGCTCTGCCAGAAGTAGCTGATGGTCAAAAACCAGTTCAGCGCCGCATTTTGTTCGCGATGAATGAAATGAATCTGCGTGCTGATGCAAAACCAGTGAAGAGCGCGCGTGTGGTTGGTGACGTGTTGGGTAAATTCCATCCGCACGGCGACCAATCTGCCTATGACGCCTTGGTGCGTTTGGCACAAGATTTCTCATTGCGCTATCCATTGATCGATGGCCAAGGTAACTTTGGTTCACGAGACGGCGATGGTGCTGCGGCGATGCGATACACCGAAGCTCGCTTAACTAAGATTGCTAGTTTGCTTTTAGATGAGATCGATGAGGGCACGGTTGATTTCATTCCTAACTACGATGGTTCGATGCAAGAGCCTCGTTTGCTCCCAGCAAGATTGCCGTTTGTTCTTTTGAATGGTGCTTCAGGCATTGCCGTGGGTATGGCCACAGAAGTGCCGTCACACAACTTAAAAGAAGTCGCTAGTGCAGCCATTGCACTCATGAAGAATCCGAAAATCTCTCATGAAGAATTGATGTCATACGTACCAGGCCCTGATTTCCCGGGTGGCGCGCAAATCATTTCTTCTCATGCAGAAATTTCACAAATCTATCAAACAGGTCGTGGCAGCTTAAAAGTCAGAGCCCGTTGGGTGATTGAAGACATGGCTCGCGGCCAATGGAAGTTGGTTGTGACTGAAATGCCACCAGGCACTTCAACACAAAAAGTTCTTCAAGAAATTGAAGAACTCACCAACCCTAAAGTCAAAGTTGGTAAGAAAACCTTAACGCCTGAACAAAACAATCTCAAGCAAACCATTTTGAGCTTATTAGATTCTGTGCGTGATGAATCAAGCAAGGACGCTGCGGTTCGTTTGGTATTTGAGCCAAAGACCAAAAACATTGATGTGAATGAATTCGTCACAACCTTGTTGGCTCATACCTCACTAGAGTCCAATGCGCCGATCAACTTGGTGATGATTGGCAATGATGGTCGCCCACGCCAAAAAGGTCTTGGCGAGATTTTGAGTGAGTGGATCGAGTTCCGTGTTGCAACAGTGACACGCAGAACTCAGCACCGCTTGACCAAAGTCAATGACCGCATTCATATCCTAGAAGGACGTCAATTAGTTCTTCTCAATATTGATAAAGTCATCAAAATCATCCGCGGCAGTGATGAGCCTAAAGCTGATTTGATGACAGCGTTCAAACTCTCTGAGCGTCAAGCGGAAGATATCTTAGAGATTCGCTTGCGTCAGTTAGCAAGACTAGAAGCCATCAAGATTGAACAAGAGCTCAAAGAACTCAATGCTGAAAAAGAAGACTTAGAAAGTATCTTGGGCAGCGATAGTAATATGCGCAAACGCATCGTCAAAGAAATCGAAGCTGACATGAAGACCTTCGGTGATGAGCGTCGCACCATGATTCAGGAAGAGAAAAAAGCAGTTGCTGAAGCCAAGGTGATTGATGAGCCGGTCACTGTGATTGTTTCTCAACGCGGTTGGGTCAGAGCTCGCCAAGGTCATGAGCATGATCCGCAGCAATTCAGCTTCAAAGCGGGCGATGGTATGTATGGCACTTTTGAGTGCCGCACCACCGACGTTGTTCTCGGTTTTGGCAGCAATGGTCGTGTTTACACCGTGCCTGTTTCAGATTTGCCAGGTGCCAGAGGTGATGGTTCTCCGTTGACAGGTTTTGTTAACTTAGCGGCCGGTACTCAGATGGTGGCTTACTACGCCGGACACAATGACGACTTGCTCTTGTTGTCGATGAAATCAGGCAATGGTTTCTTGGCGAATGTGGCAGATATGACGACACGTAACAAGGCGGGTAAATCATTTGTGGGTGTTGATGCTAAATTTGCACCAGGCGATGCGCCATTGGCCCCAGCAAAAGTTCAAGAGGGCATGAAGCAAGTGGCTTGCTTATCTGAAAACGGACGACTCTTGGTCTTCTCATTGGATGATTTGAAGCGTTTACCAACAGGTGGCAAGGGTGTGATCTTGATGGATCTTGATAAGGCTGAGCGCCTTCAGTCTGCGATTGCAGTGGGTCCATCCGGTGCTGTCATTTCTGGTCTTGGTAGAGCAGGTAAGCCAACGGAAGCTGCGCTTGATGCGAAGACTTTGAAATCATTCACAGCCAATCGTGCTCGCAAGGGACATGCATTAGAGCCTAAGCTCAAAGATGCCAAGTTGACTGCGCAATAAACCAGCGAGTTTTAAATTTGGTCGGTTAGAGTCATAAGTAGTGAGAGTTGCGAGACTCTCACTAGACTCTCACTATCTCCAAGCCTTAGCTTGCTCCGATAGATGTTTCTTGAAGATACTGGCAATCGGTGAGAGTTTTTTGCCTTTGGGTCTCACGATGTGCCAACTTGTTTCAATTGGAAAATCAGCGCATTTCAAAATCGCAACTTCATTTTGAGTGTTCGCTTCACTCAATGAGTACTTTGATAAAACTGCCAATCCCAAGCCACCGATCACAGCTTCTTTGATCGCCTCGTTGCTGCCAAGCTCTAGCCTCACATCTGGTTTGAACTTCAATTTCTTGAAGTGAGCATCAATGGCCATCCTCGTGCCAGAGCCTTTTTCTCTAAAAATAAATTGTTCGTCTTTTAAGCTGGAAATATCGATTATTTTTTTCTTAGCCATTGGTGAATGTTTTGGGGCGACTAAGACCAAAGGATTGGGCATGAAGATTTCATCTTCAATATCCAAGTTCAGAGGTGGTTGAGACATGATGTAAAGATCGTCCAAGTTTTCTTCTAGACGTTTCACCACGCCATCACGATTCAATACCTCCAAAGAAATATCTATGTCTGGGTACTTCGCACAAAACGTTCCCAATAATCTTGGGATGAAATATTTGGCAGTACTGACCACGGCCACCTTGAGTTTTCCTCTGGTGAAGCCCTTTAAGCCATCAGCTTGTTGTTCAAAGTTTTCCCATTCGCCCACAATGGCTCTGGCAGATCTAGCCAATTCTTGACCCATTTCAGTCAAATAGACTTTTCTGGAGACCACCTCATACAAAGGTAAGCCCACGGCTTCCGTGATTTCCTTTAACTGCATCGAAGCGGTGGGTTGGGTCACATGAAGAACCCTGGCGGCAGCGCTGACACTTCCTGTGTCTGCAAGAGCTAAGAAAAGGCGCAATTGTCTGAAGGTGATATTCATGGGTTTTGGCTCGCAGATGTGGTCATGGTGATCATAGTGGTCATAGACTTTTATCTATGTATTTATATCATAAATACGATTTTACTTTATGTATGACCGTTTTTATCATGGCGACTAAAGGAAACCTTATGACGAATCTACTGGACCCATCCATTCTGTTTTTCATCTTCGGCATATTTGCCGGTTTGGTGCGTTCCAATTTAGAGATTCCTCAGCAAATATCTCGTTTCTTGTCCCTTTACTTGCTCATGGCCTTGGGATTGAAAGGGGGCTTTGCTCTTAATCAATCTGGTTTCACCGCAGAGATTGCGATCAGCCTTGGTTTGGCAATCGGTCTCGCAATTACAGTGCCCTTGATTGGATACAACTTACTCAAGCAAAAGTTAGATAAATTAGACGCAGCAGCGATCGCTGCTGCCTACGGTTCGGTGAGTGCAGTGACCTTCATCACAACCACTCAAGTCCTCGATCAAAATGGGATTGCTTATGGCGGTCATATGGCTGCAGCGATGGCCTTGATGGAATCACCAGCAATCATCATTGCAATTGTGTTGGCCAACAGAATTCGGTTGCAGCGTTCGGGTGATAAAACAGGGCATACACCCATTGGAAAAATCCTTCATGAATCATTCACGGACGGCGGTCAATTATTGCTCTTAGGATCTTTGATGGTTGGCATCATTTCTGGTGATGCTGGACTCAAAGTCATGGCGCCATTCTCAATCGACTTGTTCAAAGGATTGTTGGCTTTCTTCTTACTCGACATGGGCTTGGTTGCTGCCAGAAGTATTGCTGAACTAAAAGGCAAGCCACCGATCACCTTTTTGTATGGCTTCATAGCGCCACCAGTGCATGCAATGGTGGCCTTGGGATTGTGTTTGATGTTTGGTGTTGCTTTGGGTGATACGGTCTTGTTGATGATTCTCGCAGCCAGTGCTTCATACATTGCTGTGCCAGCAGTCTTGCGTCACGCGATGCCCGAAGTTAATCCCGCTTTGTACATGGGCACTTCATTGGGCATCACATTCCCCTTGAACATCATCGTGGGGATACCGGCTTATATTTGGATAGCTAGTTACTTTGTGAAGTAAAAAATAAATTGATGAGGTTTACTCAACTTCAGCAATTAATTCGATTTCAACGCAAGCGCCCAAAGGGATCTGTGCCACACCAAAGGCACTGCGAGCGTGTTTGCCAGCTTCACCAAAAACTTCAAACAATAATTCAGAGCAACCGTTCGTCACCAAATGATGCTCTGTGTATGTTTCTGTTGAATTAACCAAGCTCATCACTTTAACGATGCGCTTCACACGATCCAAATTACCCAGATGAGCTTGCATGGTCGCCATCAAATCAATCGCAATACTGCGCGCTGCCAATTTGCCTTCTTCAGTGTTCATAGTCAAACCTAATTTACCCACCAATGGCTTGCCATCTTTTTTAGCGATGTGGCCAGATAGAAAGAGGGTGTTGCCAGTTTGAGCTGACATCACATAAGCAGCGGCTGGAGCACCAGCAGTTGGCAATTCAATCTGAAGTTCTTTTAAGCGTTGTGCGATTGTCGACATCAAGATTCTCCTAATTAATGCGTCATTGTATTGCGAGCCCAAAGGCATGACTTAGTAAAACTAATATTTCATGAAGTTTGTAGTTGATTTGAAGTATTTTGTGCTTTAAGGCATGTTTTGTTGGAAAAATTACTTAAAAAGTGTCATTTCTGAACCCATTTTTGCCTCTCATCCGCTATACTCGCATCGAAGAAATTTTTGATCTAACTCAATATTTGGTCACTATGAAAAAACTACTAACTGTTGCTGTTGCCGCCATGACTTTGGCTGGTACTGTGAATGCCCAAGGCGTTAAGGGCGATATTAAAGCTGCTGAATCAAAAGTAGCGATGTGTATTGGTTGCCATGCAATTCCTGGCTACCGCATTAGCTTTCCAGAAATCTATACTGTGCCGATGATTGGTGGTCAGAATGCTGAATATATTCTGGCTGCTTTGCAAGCATACAAAAAGGGCGAGCGTAAGCACCCAACCATGCGAGGCATCGCTGGTTCATTAACAGATCAAGACATGGCTGACTTAGCGGTTTACTACGCTGCTCAGACATCAGCAACACCTATCAATAAATTGAAATAAGCGGGAGAAGTCGACATGAAAAGTATCTTGATTGCTATCGCAACGGCCTCTATCGCAATGACTACAGTATCTGCACAAGCTGCCGACCTTAAAAAAGGTCAGGAGCTTTTGGTCAAAGGTAACTGTGCAGCTTGTCACGGTGAAGGCATGAACAAGCCAGTTGTGGCTGAATATCCAAAATTGGCTGGTCAGCATGCCGATTACCTTTACTATGCTTTGAGAGCTTATAAAGTGACTAATAACCCAACAGTTGGCCGCAATAACGCCATCATGGCTGGCCAGGTTGCTCAGTTCTCAGATCGTGATTTGAAGGATATGGCTGCTTACATCGCCAGCTTGCCTGGTAGTTTCGTGGTCAAGAAGTAATTAATCTTCTACCAAAATGAAAAGCCGCTCTTGAGCGGCTTTTTTGTTAGTTGTGATTTAAATAAGGTGACTTAAATAGGATGAATTAGATAAGGTCGACTCACTGATTTGATATTTATTTCGCAGCCAGCTGACCCTGTAAGAAATGCTCTTTCATCAACTTTTCTGATAAATCAGGATCTCTGGCTAAAAGGGCGGAGAGTATCTTGCGGTGCTCTAAAAGTGAGCTTTCCATTCTGCCGCGTTTACTCAAAGAGTCTCTGCGCTGAAGTTTGAGCACTTTCTTCAAATCATCGATCGTGCGTTTCATCCATGGATTGTTAGAGATTTCTTGGATTTTTTCGTGAAAAGACTGATTAATAGTGAAAAACTCATCTAAATCTCGGTCTGCTGCAGCTCTTTCTAGCTTTAAATGAATCGAATCTAAGGCCTCTAACTGTTTTTCGGTGGCTTTGGTGGCTGCTTCACGACAGGCTTGGCCTTCAAGAAGGGCGAGTACGGTGAAAATTTGGTTCAAATCAGCCTTGCTGACTTCTGTGACGTAAGCGCCACGGCGCATTTTCATGGTGATCAAGCCTTCGGCCGCTAAGACCTTGATGGCTTCACGCATAGGCGTGCGACTGATGCCGTATTCAGCGGCAATCGCTTGTTCGTCGATCCAGGCTCCCGGGGCGTACTCGTGCGAGAAAATACTATTTCTTAACCTTTCGGCGACTTCCTCGTACAATGGCCTTGGTGCTAATGATATTTTTGAATTCATAATTATGAATTCATTTAATCACTTTTGTCAGGTATGTGTCAAGCCCAAGAGTTTCAATATCATTAATCTGTTAAATGTATCGGTGGAGAAATAATGAGCAAAACCACAAAGAGCCCATGGCCCGAGTTTTCTAACCCTAGTCTTGAGGCTTGGGAAAAATCTGCAGCCAAATCTGCCCCTAATGGCAATGTTGATGCTTTGGGTTGGGACACTCCCGATGACATTAAATTAAAGGCGCTTTATACAGCCGCCGACACCGAAGGTTTACCGTTCGCTAATACCTTGCCTGGATTTGAGCCATTTGTGCGCGGCCCTCAGGCAACGATGTACTCCGTTCGTCCTTGGACGATTCGTCAATACGCTGGTTTTTCAACCGCAGAAGAATCCAATGCGTTTTATCGCAAAGCTTTGGCTGCAGGTGGTCAAGGTGTTTCAGTTGCTTTTGACTTGGCAACTCACCGTGGCTACGACTCTGACCATCCTCGTGTGACGGGTGATGTGGGTAAAGCGGGTGTGGCAATCGATTCAGTAGAAGACATGAAGATTTTGTTCAATGAAATCCCATTGGACAAAGTATCCGTATCGATGACCATGAACGGCGCCGTATTGCCAATTTTGGCCGGCTATGTGGTCGCAGCAGAAGAACAAGGCGTGAGCCAGGATCAGTTATCAGGAACTATTCAAAATGATATTTTGAAAGAGTTCATGGTGCGTAATACTTATATCTACCCACCAGAGCCATCAATGCGCATCATTGGCGACATCATTGAGTACACATCTCAAAAGATGCCGAAGTTCAATTCAATCTCTATTTCTGGATATCACATTCAAGAAGCGGGTGCGAACCAAGCTTTGGAATTGGCTTTCACGATTGCTGATGGTAAAGAGTACGTAAAAACTGCCTTGAGCAAAGGCTTGGATGTCGATGGCTTTGCTGGTCGCCTATCTTTCTTCTTTGCCATCGGTATGAACTTCTATTTAGAGGTAGCGAAATTAAGAGCTGCTCGTTTGTTGTGGTGGCGTGTGATGAAGGAGTTCAATCCGAAGAACCCTAAGTCATTGATGTTAAGAACACATTGCCAAACTTCAGGTTGGTCACTCACAGAGCAAGATCCATATAACAACGTGGTCAGAACCACGATTGAAGCGATGGCCGCAGTATTCGGTGGCACACAGTCATTGCACACCAATTCATTTGATGAAGCGATTGCCTTGCCAACTGAGTTCTCTTCACGCATTGCACGTAATACCCAGTTGATCATTCAAGAAGAAACTCACATCACCAATGTGATCGATCCTTGGGCTGGTTCTTACATGATGGAAAAGCTCACGCAAGACATGGCAGATAAGGCATGGGACATCATTCAAGAAGTTGAAGCCATTGGTGGCATGACCAAAGCGGTTGAAAGTGGTTGGGCAAAACTAAAAATTGAAGCAGCCGCAGCTGAAAAGCAAGCTTGTATCGATTCTGGCAAAGATGTGATTGTTGGCGTTAATAAATACAAGCTAGGCAAAGAAGATCCGATTGATATTTTAGATATCGATAACAACAAGGTTCGTGATTCACAAATTGCTCGTTTAAAAGACGTTAGAGCAAAGCGTGATAGTAAAAAAGTTCAGGCAGCCTTGGATGCGCTGACAGCCGCAGCAGAAAACAACACAGGCAACTTATTGGCTCTTGCAATCGATGCCATTCGTTTGCGCGCAACCGTGGGTGAAGTTTCTGATGCATTGGAAAAAGTTTACGGGCGCCATCGCGCCGATACTCAAAAGGTGACTGGTGTGTATGCAGCTGCTTATGACTCAGCAGAAGGCTGGGAAAAATTAAAAACAGAAATCGCTGAATTTGCTAAAGATCAGGGTCGTCACCCACGTGTGATGATCGCCAAACTTGGTCAAGACGGTCATGACCGTGGTGCCAAAGTGGTGGCCACGGCTTTTGCAGATTTAGGCTTTGACGTTGATATGGGACCTTTGTTCCAAACGCCAGAGGAGTGTGCGCGCCAAGCCATCGAGAACGATGTGCATGCGGTGGGCATTTCTACTTTGGCAGCAGGTCATAAAACATTGGTGCCGGCCATCATTCAGGAACTAAAAAAGCAGGGTGCTGATGACATCATCGTCTTTGTGGGTGGTGTGATTCCACGTCAAGACTATGAGTTCTTGTACGAATCTGGCGTGAAGGGCATCTACGGCCCTGGTACACCGATTCCAGCATCGGCCAAGGATGTTCTAGAGCAAATTCGTTTGGCTCAAAAATAAGCCAATCATTGATCAGCGAATAAATAGCTAAAAAGACCAGCGTGCAAACAGAAGATCAAATACTCGTTGATGCCATCTGTGGTGCTGATGCCAAACCTGGATCGGCTCAACGCCGAGCCATGGCCAAAGCCATCACCTTGTTGGAGTCCACCAGACCTGATCATCGTTTAAGGGCTGATGATTTGCTCAATGCCATTTTGCCAAAGAGTGGTCAATCTTTTAGATTGGGTATTTCTGGTGTTCCGGGTGTTGGTAAATCCACTTTTATCGAAGCACTCGGCTTGTATCTGATCAGCAAGGGCCATCGCGTGGCTGTTTTAGCGATTGACCCATCGTCCACAGTTTCTGGTGGGTCGATCTTGGGTGATAAAACCCGCATGGAATTTTTATCGGTCAATGAAAAAGCTTTCATCAGACCCACACCTTCAGCAGGCAATCTTGGTGGAGTGGCAGAGAAAACTCGTGAAGCCATGTTGGTTGCCGAAGCGGCTGGCCATGATGTGGTGATTGTTGAAACAGTCGGTGTTGGTCAAAGCGAAACAGCTGTTGCCAATATGACAGATATGTTTGTTCTCTTGCAACTACCGAATGCAGGCGATGATCTTCAAGCCATTAAAAAGGGCGTGATGGAATTGGCTGATTTGGTGGTTATCAATAAAGTTGATTTAGACCCAGATGCTGCGACCAGAGCGCAAGTTCAAATCATGAGTTCATTGCGCTTATTCAGCATGCATGGCAATCCTGAGCATGCTCACCATGATGAATCTCTTTGGCATCCGAAGGTGATGCGCATGAGTGCTTTGAAGTCTGAAGGCATTACTGAATTTTGGGACATGGTCAACACCTTCAAAGATATTCAGACCAAGCATGGTCATTTGGCTTTGAGAAGAAAACAACAAGCGCAAGCATGGATGTGGGAACGCATCGAAGCGGGTTTAAGACAAAACTTCAAAGCCAATGCGCAAGTACAAAAACTATTGCCAGAATTAAGTGAAGCAGTGAATCAGGGAACTATGGCAGCTTCAGTGGCTGCCAGAAGATTATTAGATTTAATGAAGTAAAGATTAAGAAACAAGGGAGAGCATTTTATGCATGACATCATTAAACAACTAGAAGCAAAGCGCGAACAGGCTCGCTTAGGTGGCGGTCAAAAGCGCATCAATGCCCAACACGGTAAAGGCAAGTTGACGGCCCGTGAGCGCATTGAGTTGTTATTGGACGAAGGTTCTTTTGAAGAATGGGACATGTTCGTCGAACACCGTTGTACAGACTTTGGTATGGCCAATGAATCTGTACCTGGTGATGGTGTGGTGACTGGCTACGGCATGATCAATGGTCGTTTGACCTTTGTGTATTCACAAGACTTCACTGTGTTCGGTGGTTCATTGTCTGAAGCTCACGCTGAGAAGATTTGTAAAGTCATGGATCAAGCCATGAAAGTCGGTGCTCCAGTGATTGGTTTGAATGACTCAGGTGGCGCACGTATTCAAGAAGGTGTGGCTTCTTTGGGTGGCTATGCGGAGATTTTCCAGCGCAACGTATCTGCTTCAGGTGTGATTCCTCAAATTTCTTTGATCATGGGTCCTAGTGCTGGTGGTGCCGTTTATTCACCAGCATTGACTGACTTTATTTTCATGGTCAAAGACAGTTCATACATGTTTGTGACTGGTCCAGAAGTTGTGAAGACCGTGACTCATGAAGAAGTGACGGCAGAAGAGTTGGGTGGTGCCATCACTCATTCAACCAAATCAGGCGTATGTGATCGAGCCTTTGAGAATGATGTTGAAGCGATTTTGATGTTGCGTCGCTTTTTTAACTATCTGCCTTTATCAAATAAAGAAAAGCCACCAGTGCGTAAAGGCGCGGACTCGGCTGAGCGCTTGGACTATTCATTAGACACATTGGTGCCAGATAACGCCAATAAGCCTTATGACATGCATGAGCTGATCATGAAAACGGTTGATGACGGTGATTTCTTTGAGATCCAACCTGACTATGCGAAAAATATCATCATTGGTTTTGCGCGTATCGAGGGTCAAACAGTCGGTATCGTTGCGAACCAACCATTGGTCTTGGCTGGTTGCTTGGATATCAAATCATCTATCAAAGCAGCTCGCTTTGTGCGCTTCTGCGATGCCTTCAATATCCCAGTGGTTACTTTTGTAGATGTGCCAGGATTCATGCCAGGTACTTCACAAGAATACGGCGGCATCATCAAGCACGGTGCCAAGCTGTTGTACGCGTATGCAGAATGCACAGTGCCAAAAATCACAGTGATCACACGTAAGGCTTATGGTGGTGCTTATGACGTGATGGCTTCAAAACACCTCAGAGGTGATGTGAACTTTGCCTGGCCTTCAGCTGAAATTGCGGTGATGGGTCCGAAGGGTGCTGTGGAAATTATTTTCCGTGAAGAAAAAGGTGATCCTGCCAAGTTAGCCGAGCGTGAAGCAGAGTACAAAGCCAAGTTCGCTAATCCGTTCGTGGCTGGTCGTCGTGGTTACATTGATGACGTGATCATGCCTCATGAAACTCGTAAACGTGTTGCCCGTTCTTTGGCCATGCTCAAAGACAAGGATATTGAAAATCCTTGGCGCAAACACGGCAACATCCCCCTTTAATCGATTAGGACAAGAACATGTTTAAGAAGATTCTGATTGCTAACCGTGGTGAGATTGCTTGCCGCGTGATTAAAACTGCTCGTAAGATGGGCATCAAAACTGTAGCGGTTTACTCTGAAGCCGACCGAGATGCGCGTCACGTAGAACTTGCTGATGAAGCTGTGTGTATTGGCCCAGCTCCTTCACGCGAATCCTATTTGGTGATGGATAACATCATCAAGGCGTGTAAAGACACTGGTGCTGAAGCGGTTCACCCTGGTTATGGTTTCTTATCTGAGAATGAGGCATTTGCTAAGCGTTTGGAAGAAGAGGGCATTACTTTCATCGGACCTAAGCATTATTCTATTGCTGCGATGGGTGACAAGATCGCCTCTAAGAAGTTAGCCAATGAAGCCAAGGTCAATACGATTCCTGGTTACAACGACGCGATTGATGCGCCTGAATCTGCGGTAGAAATTGCCAAGGGCATTGGTTATCCAGTGATGATCAAAGCATCAGCGGGCGGCGGCGGTAAAGGTTTGCGCGTTGCCTTTAACGATAAAGAAGCTTTTGAAGGTTTCTCAGCTTGTAAGAATGAAGCCCGCAACAGCTTTGGTGATGATCGTGTGTTCATCGAGAAATTTGTTGAAGAGCCACGTCATATTGAAATTCAAGTATTGGGTGATGCTCATGGCAACGCCGTTTACTTGTGGGAGCGTGAGTGTTCGATTCAGCGTCGTCACCAAAAGGTGATCGAAGAAGCACCATCCCCATTCATTAGTGATGAAACTCGCAAAGCGATGGGTGATCAAGCGGTGGCCTTGGCCAAAGCTGTGAAGTATCAATCAGCTGGTACGGTTGAGTTTGTAGTTGGTAAAGACCAGTCTTTCTACTTCTTGGAAATGAATACTCGTTTACAAGTAGAGCACCCTGTGACTGAATCGATCACAGGTCTGGATCTTGTTGAGCAGATGATCCGAGTAGCCGCTGGTGAAAAATTATCATTTGGTCAAAAAGACATTCAGCGCAATGGTTGGTCCATGGAGTGCCGCATCAATGCGGATGATCCATACCGTAACTTCTTGCCATCGACCGGCCGTTTGGTCAGATACCAGCCGCCTGAAGAGGTGAATGGTGTGCGTGTGGACACGGGCGTGTATGAGGGTGGTGAGATTCCGATGTACTACGACTCCATGATCGCAAAATTGATCGTGCACGGTAAAGATCGTTTGGATGCGATCACCAAAATGCGCGCTGCTTTGAATGAGTTCGTGATTCGTGGCATTCACTCAAACATCCCATTCCAAGCTGCTTTGATGCAGCACCCACGTTTCATTTCTGGTGATTTCAACACGGGCTTCATTGCTGAACAGTTCCCTCATGGATTTAGAGCGTCGGATGTTAAAGCGGAAGATCCAAAATTAATGGATGCATTGGCAACGGCCGTTCATCGTCGCTACTTGGATCGTGCGGCTGGTATTTACGGTCAGCTTGAAGGTCACGAGGTCAAAATCCCAACTGAATTCGTGGTTGCAGCTGGTGAAGCTGGCAAGATGGATTACGTTGCAACTTCAATTCATGAGACTGCTCGTGGTTATGAAGTCACTGTGGATGGTTCAGTTTATAAAATTGATTCAGATTGGAATCCTGGTCAGATCATTTACAAAGCAACGGTTAATGGCCGTGAGATCGCGCTTCAAGTTGAACGCATGGGCATGTTCTATCGCTTGCAGTTTGATGGCGTGAGAGTCGACAGCATGGTGCTAACACCACAAGCTGCTGAAATGCAAAAACTAATGCCATTCAAAGAACCACCTGATATGTCTAAGTTCTTGTTATCTCCAATGCCTGGCTTATTGGTTGATGTGGCTGTGACAGTTGGGCAAAAAGTTGAAGCGGGTCAGCGCTTAGCAGCCATTGAAGCAATGAAGATGGAAAACGTCTTGGTTGCAACTCAGGATGGCGTAGTTGCTGCAGTGATGGCTGCCAAAGGTGAGAGTCTTGCGGTTGATCAAGAAATTCTAAGATTTGAGTGAGTCAGCAAATGACTAAACCATTCAAAATTTTGGGCATTCAACAAGTCGCTATTGGTGGACCAGACAAAACCAAACTTCAAAAGCTTTGGGTTGATATGTTTGGTCTGGAAGTGACTGGCACATTTAAATCTGAACGTGAAAACGTAGATGAAGACATTTGTGTCATGGGCAAGGGTGTACACAAGGTGGAAGTGGATTTGATGCAACCCATCGATCCAGAAAAGAAACCTGCTGTGCACACAACCCCACTCAATCACATTGGTTTATGGGTGGATAACTTACCTGTTGCTGTTGAATGGTTGACTGCCAATGGCGTGAGGTTTGCACCGGGCGGTATTCGAAAAGGTGCAGCAGGGTATGACATCACTTTTTTACACCCCAAAGGTAACGAAGAGTTCCCAATTGGGGGTGAGGGTGTTTTGATCGAATTGGTTCAAGCACCACCTGAGGTTATTGCCGCCTTAACTTAGACCTAAAGACCATTTCTTAGGGCCATTAAAATACGAAACGCCGTGCTGCCAAGCACGGCGTTTTTCATTCAAAACTCAACTTTCACCTAGTATATTAAATGCTATACTTGTATAGCAAAAGAAGGAGGACTTATGTTAGCAATTCGATTACCTGAAGAAATTGAATCAAGGCTTGGAAATTTAGCTAAAAAAACTGGTCGTACGAAAACCTTTTATGCGCGCGAGGCAATTTTGGAATATATAGATGATCTTGAAGATCTCTATTTGGCGGAAAAGCGACTTGGCGACATCCAAAAGGGTAAAACAAAGACAATTAAACTAAACCAACTGGAGCGCGAACTTGGTTTGGCAGATTGAATTTGACCCAGCAGCAAAAAAAGAATTAGGAAAGTTAGATCCCCAGATAGCCAAACGAATACTTAAATTTTTAAAAACGAGGCTTGCTACTCAAGCCGACCCAAGAAAAATAGGTGAAGCGTTAAAAGGAGAAACTCTCGGAGAGTTCTGGAAGTACCGTGTTGGTGACTATAGGATCATTGCAAGCATTCAAGATAAAACAGTTTGCATACTTGTTCTACGCATTGGAAATCGCAAGGAGATTTATAGGTAATAAAAAACCGCCTAATCAGGCGGTTTTTTATTGAGTGTTTCTAATTTTTTTGTCTAAGTTTTTTAGTTATTTTATAAATTTGATCATGCGTAGGCTTGCATATAGCTCAGACCCTTGCGCCATTCTGCAAAAGCAGCGAGCTTTGGCGGCAACTCTTTGATTTTACCAATCAAGAGTAACCCCTTGTTTTTATTCAATTCTTTACACAAAACTAGAAATTCATCATCAGATAAATGGTTAAAACCGTATCTCACAGAAGGCTCCTATAAAAGTGTCCTTATGCCATTAACGCGTGAGTTTTACGTTTGGTTGACCTTGAATCAATAAAATCATCATTTATTCAACAAGCCTTTTGGGACAATTTTTCCTTCAAAAGGCATAATGTTGGTTTTGCAAGAAAAAGCATTACGTACTTATAACCATAACTATTTGTTTTACAGGAGTTTTTTATGTCTAACTTGCCACAAGGCATGGCCATCAGTGCCGAAGTAACCCCAGAATTTGCAACGATTTTGACTCCTGAAGCCTTGGCTTTGGTCGCCAAACTTCACCGCGCTTTTGAACCACGTCGTCAAGAACTCCTAAAGGCACGTATTGAGCGTACCAAGCGTTTAGATGCTGGCGAAAAACCTGACTTTTTGGCTGAGACAAAACACATTCGTGAGGGTGACTGGAAAGTTGCTCCGATTCCTGCAGCATTGCAGTGCCGTCGCGTTGAAATCACTGGCCCAGTAGATGCCAAAATGGTGATCAATGCCTTTAACTCAGGCGCAGACTCTTACATGACTGACTTTGAAGATTCAAACAGCCCAAGCTGGACGAATCAGATTCAAGGTCAAATCAACATGAAAAAAGCGATTCGTCGCGAACTAAGCCTTGAGCAAAACGGCAAGAGCTACAAGTTGAATGACAAGATTGCTACATTGCAAGTTCGCCCACGTGGTTGGCACTTGGATGAGAAGCATGTGACTGTTGATGGTCAACGTGTTTCTGGCGGTATCTTTGACTTTGCATTGTTCTTCTTCCACAACGCTAAAGAACAGTTGGCACGTGGTGCAGGCCCATATTTCTATTTGCCAAAAATGGAAAGCCACTTAGAAGCGCGTTTGTGGAATGACATTTTCTGCATGACTCAAGACGAATTAGGTTTCCCACGTGGCACGATCAAAGCCACTGTGTTGATTGAAACTATTTTGGCTGCATTTGAGATGGACGAAATTCTTTATGAGTTGCGTGAGCACAGCGCTGGTTTGAATGCTGGTCGTTGGGATTACATCTTCTCTTGCATCAAGAAATTCAAAGTAGACAAAAACTTCTGTTTGGCTGATCGCGCAAAAGTGACCATGACAGCTCCATTCATGCGTGCTTATGCTTTATTGCTATTGAAGACATGTCACCACCGTGGCGCACCAGCAATGGGCGGTATGAGTGCATTGATTCCAATCAAGAACGATCCAGAGAAAAATGCCATTGCTATGCAAGGCATCATCAATGACAAGAAGCGCGATGCAACTGATGGCTACGACGGTGGTTGGGTAGCTCACCCAGGTCTTGTTGAAGCTTCTATGGCTGAATTCAAAGCAGTATTGGGCGATCGTCCAAACCAATTTGAAAAGCAAAAACCTGAAGTGAATGTAACGGCTGCTGACTTGTTGAACTTCCAACCAGAAACACCGATCACTGAAGCTGGTTTGCGCATGAACATCAACGTGGGTATTCATTACTTAGGTGCGTGGTTGGCTGGTAACGGTTGTGTACCAATTCACAACTTGATGGAAGATGCTGCTACTGCAGAGATCAGCCGTTCACAAGTATGGCAGTGGATCCGTTCACCAAAGGGTGTTTTGGACGACGGTAGAAAAGTAACAGTTGAATTAGTTCGTCAATTGATCGCTGAAGAGTTGCCAAAAGTTAAAGCAAGCGGTGCAACAGGTCTTTGGGATCGCGCTGCTGAGATTTTTGACGTGATGAGTACTGGCGAGAAGTTCGAAGAATTCTTGACATTGCCTTTGTACGAGGAAATCTAATTGACGATACTGGCCATCGACACCTCGACACAGTGGTGTTCAGTGGCCTTGGTCAACCCACAAGGGGGCTCGGGTCAACCGCAGTCCCCTTTGTCATCTGGGGACCTGGTGCGCCATGAAAATCTTGGCCCTGAATCAAGTCAACATGCTTTGGATTGGGTGGAGGCTCTTTTAGAAGAGGCTCAGCTCAGCTTCAGAGATCTGACAGGGATTGCGGTAGGGATTGGTCCTGGCGCATTCACAGGCATCAGGATTGGTGTGGGCATTGGTCAAGGGATGGCCTTTGCTGCTGATCTGCCATGTTTGCCCATCGTTTGTTTAGATGCGGTGGCACTTGAGGGCATTCATCAACTCAAGCTCAAAGAAAACGATCAAGTGATTGTGGCTGTTGATGCGCGCATGAGCGAAGTCTATTGGGCCCGTTATTTGGTGCAAGCAAATGGTTTGCCAGAGCGCCAGGATGATGTTTATCTCTCCGCACCCAAAGACATAGATATTCCAGCCACAGCTTTTGCTCTGATGGGGAATGCGGTGACTGCCTATCCAGAGGAGATGTTGGCGATCAGGCAACAAGCCATGGCCATCGATGAAACTGCGGTCCCTCATGCAAGATCAATTGCTCGACTAGGCTTGGATGCTTTGGAAAAGGGTCTACAAGTCAGCGCGGCAGAATTGCAGCCCATCTATGTGCGCGATAAAGTGGCTCAAACGATTGCCGAGCGCGAGCTCGAAAAATCTAATCAAGAGAAATCTTAAAAGGCATTGAATTAAGTCATGGATCTGCGTCTTTTGCCAATGGCCTTGCGTGACTTAACTGAAGTCGTGGAGATTGAGCAACAAAGTCATGTGTCACCTTGGACCTTGGGTAACTTCACCGACTCACTTGAGGCGGGTTATTGGGCTTATTGTTTGCGTCAATTATCAGTAGACGATGAAAAGCCTGACTCATTGTTGGGATACTGTGTTTTGATGCCTGCTTTGGATGAATTGCAGCTACTGAACATCACGGTGCATCCATCGTTTAAAAGACAAGGTCTGGCGAAGAAAATCATGAAGGTCATCGAAGACGTTGCGCAAGCAAAATCATTTCAGGATATTTTCTTGGAAGTGAGAGTGAGTAATGCTCCAGCGATTGCCTTGTATGAAAGTTTTGCATATCAGGAAATTGGCATCAGAAAGGATTACTATCCTTTAAAAGATGGTGGTCGTGAAGATGCCAAAGTCATGAAAAAAGTATTGCACGCACCATCCAACTGATCGAATACAGAAAGAGCTATCAAGCCAATGAGTCAAGCTGATTATTTAAATGAGATGGGCATCAGTACCTGGGTGCTAAAAAATGAAGTTGAGAGCCAGGGCAATGGTGAGCCAAGTCCTGTGCAAGCTCAACAAGAAAATCCACAAGAGCGGCAGCCAAAAGCCAGCAATCCGAATGCTTCCCCAACTGAAATGACACAGTCATACTCAGAGAATCAAGAAGTGGTGTGGACGTTTGTTGTTGATCAACTCTCGGGCGATGCTGCTTTGTTGTTTGACAAAATCTTGGCCTCATTGATGTTGAGTAGAAACACTATTCAATTACTCAGCAGTACAGAAGCCTTGGCTGGAAAAGTAAATGGACAAGTGGTGATCGCCATGGGTTCTCAGATGGGACGACAGTTATTACAACTGGACGATGGCTTTGAGGAGTTAAGAGGTGCTGTGCACTCGTTAGAGCAGGCAGAAGATGAGTTACCGCTGGTTTTAACGTATCACCCAGAGCACTTGTTAAAGAAGCCAAGTGACAAAGCAAAGACTTGGCAAGACTTACTCTTAGCGAGATCTTTGATTTAAATAATGTGAGGCTTGGCCTAAAAGGCCTTAGGGAGGCCTTAGGGATTAATGCGGTCTTACTGCAGTCTTAGAATTGGACGGATGCTTGTGCTCGCCAATCAGGTGCAGTGAATCATATTCAGCTTGATTGCGTTTGTGCCAACGAATGATCTGAATCATTACCAAGCAAACAAAACTACCAAACATCACAATCACGATTGAGATAGGCACATCCAACCAGATCAATAAGGCATACAAGCAGAGCATGCCCAATACAGAAAGATTTTCATTGAAGTTTTGAACGGCGATGGAATGACCTGCTGATAACAAGACGTGACCACGGTGCTGTAAAAGAGCATTCATCGGCACGACGAAGTAACCAGCCAACCAACCAATGGTTGCCAAGAACACATAGGCGATCAATAAATAGAGTGGAATCTGGAATAAGCCCAAATCAAGAACAACATCAGGTAATAAGTCACGGTTATAAATCGCCATGACCATCACCAAAGCACCCATCATCACACCGTAAATCAAAACGCTCAGAGATTTTTTCAGTGGAATGCGTGAGGCGGCCCAGATAGATCCACCAGCCACACCGAATGCAACTACTGCTTGCAAGATCGCACCTTGAGACAAGCTCATGCCTAAAGCAGATTCAGCCCACTTCAGAACGATGAATTGAAGTGTTGCGCCAGCGCCCCAGAAGAGTGTGGTGACAGATAAAGAGATTTGACCTAAGCGATCTTTCCAAAGCGTGTCAAAGCAGTGCTTGAAATCCTTGATCAAGCGAATAGGATTTTTTTCTTGTTGAGGGTATCTGGCTCCAGTGTCTGGAATCTTTAAATTAAAGCCAGCTGCAATCAAATAAATAAAGGCAATCACACAAATGGCGGCCTCTGGAGGGGTATCAATACCAGTGTCTAAAAATGGTAAATCAAGGCCAAGCAAGCTAGTTGAGAGCTTGTTAGAAATCAAAGCACCGCCCAAGACTGTGCCCAAAATGATTGAGCCAACCGTCAAACCTTCAATCCAGCCATTGGCCACGACCAGCTTTTCAGGCGGAAGTAATTCAGTCAAAATACCGTATTTGGCAGGTGAATAGGCTGCAGCACCAAAACCCACGATCGCATAAGCGGCCAAAGGGTGTAGAGTGAAGAGCATGGCAAGGCAACCAAGCACTTTGATGCTGTTGGTCCAAAACATCACATTGCCCTTGGGGCGTGAGTCAGCAAAGGCGCCAACAAAGGCAGCAAGTAAAACGTAGGAAAGAACGAAGAAAAGTTTTAGAAGCGGAGTCATCCAGGCTGGAGCCTGGAGTTGGTATAACAACGCAATGGCAGCAATTAAGAGCGCATTGTCGGCGAGCGACGAAAAAAATTGCGCCGCCATAATTGTGTAAAAACCTGGTTTCATTCGTACAATTCAGTTATGAAATGCCATTAAAACACGAAAGTGAGATTTTTCTGTCAAGACCGATATATGCCCATATTCACACTGATGCCTTAAGTCACAATCTTGAGCGCATCAGGCAGCTGGTGCCTGGCTCTAAAGTTTGGTCAGTCGTCAAGGCCAATGCTTATGGCCATGGTTTGGAACCTGCTTTAAAAGGCTTGTCACTTACTGACGGGTTTGCTCTATTAGATTTGGCTGAGGCGAAAGCTTTGAGAGAAAAAGGCTGGACTGGCCCCATTTTGTTGTTGGAAGGTTTGTTTGCTCAAGAAGATATCTTCACCGCCACAGACTTGAAGTGCGACTGTGTGGTTCATGACTTCAATCAAATTGATTGGTTAGAGGCCTTGAGTGAGGCGCGTTCATCCGCTCGCCTGCCTAATATTTATCTGAAGATGAACACTGGTATGAATCGTTTGGGTTTCATCCCAGCGCAATACCGTGAGGCTTATCACCGTTTGCATGTGGCTGGTTATGACTTAACCCATATGACCCATTTTGCAAATGCTGATTACATTGATAGAACGCCGAGTGTTGATCAGCAAGCTGAACTCTTTAATCAAACCAAGGAAGGATTGGCTGGGGCCACTTCCTTGTCTAACTCGGCGGCCATTTTGTGGCATCACCACGTCATTTATTCTGATTGGGTGAGGCCAGGCATCATGCTTTATGGAGCTTCGCCTTCTGGGCGCTATGAAGATATACAAGAAGCCCAATTGCAGCCGGCCATGTCATTACATTCTGAAGTTATAGGGATTCAACACCTTGAGGCTGGGCAGTCGATTGGTTATGGCTCTAGATATCGCACTGATGTACCGATTCGGATCGCGATTATTGCTTGTGGTTATGCGGATGGTTATCCAAGACATGCGCCCGATGGCACCCCGGTATGGGTCGCTGGTGCTGATGGCTTGAGCAGCGGCAAGGTTTGTTTGATGACAGGGCAAGTGTCGATGGACATGATCACTGTGGACGTGACAGACATGCCTCATGTTCAAGTGGGTAGCAAAGTTGAGTTGTGGGGCAAGCATTTGCCCGTGGATAAAGTGGCTCAGGCAGCCGGCACAATTGGGTATGAGCTGTTATGCGCGGTTGCTCCAAGAGTTCGACGTCAGTAAGAAGGTCGAACTCTCAAACTTTTAAAGTTAATTGACTGATATAAATCAGCCAATTACTTGCGCCAGATTTGCCACCAAGAAGCCTTGACTTCATCTGCGCCAGTTCTTTTGCCAGTCACTAAGATTTGGCTCTCAGGGAAGTTGAGCTTTAAAACGCGCAAAGCATCGTTGCTCAAATCTTTCATGTTCAATGCTTCATAAGATTTGTGCAAAATGTACAGAGCTTCTTCAGTCGCTGGGGCACGATCGTAATCAGTGATAGCGCGTTGTGCACGATTGATTGCTGCTAGATAAGCGCCACGGCGATAGTAGTAACGGGCCGTGTTCACATCGCTGTCCGCCAATGAATTCACAATGTAGCGCATGCGATCTAAAGCGTCTGGGGTGTACTTGCTCTCTGGGAAACGAGTTGTCAAAGTTTTGAAGGCTTCAAACGCATCACGAGCCGCACGTGGATCACGTTCACTCAAATCTTGGCCAGTGAGCTTACCCATAAAGCCCATGTTGTCGTTAAAAGTGATCAATCCTTTTAAGTAGTATGCGTAGTCAACACTAGGGTGACCTGGGTGTAACTGCAAAAAGCGATCAACAGCGGTGATGGCCTGAGCCAATTCACCATCTTTCCAATGGCAATAAGCCACGTTGATTTGTGATTGCTGAGCGTAAGGACCAAATGGATAGCGCGCTTCAAGCTTCTCGAAATACTTCACGCATTTAGCGTTATCGCCACCATCCATAGCGTCTTTGGCTTCAACATACAATTTGTTTTGTGACCAACCGGCAGTTTCATCGTTGGCATCACCAGCGCAACCACTGAGTAGGGCAGCAGACCCAAGAATACAAACGCTGGCAATGGAAGTCGCAAGTCTTTGGCCAATGCGACTTAAACTAGCGTTATTAATAGATGGAAAGGCATCCAATTTTGGCATTACCAGATTCTCCTGAGAACAATACTTCCGATTATATCGATGAGGAAGACTTTATTGCAGTTGTTGTGCCAGATAGTTTGGCAGGAGAGCGCTTAGATAAGGTTTTGGCCCAATTAATACCTCAACATTCTCGTAATCGTCTCCAAACTTGGATTGAGGATGGTTTTGTCACAATTGGTGGGGAAACACTCAAAATCAGATATTCAGCCAAGGCTGGCGATCAAATCACAGTGATCCCGCAGGCCAGCGCTGAAGAACAAGCTTATTTGCCCGAGGACCTGCCTTTAGACATCATTTATGAAGATTCTGAACTCTTGGTGATCCATAAACCCGCGGGTATGGTGGTTCATCCTGCTGCTGGCAATTGGTCAGGCACTCTATTGAATGCCTTGCTCTTTAGATACCCATCGATTGCTGGTGTTCCAAGAGCGGGCATTGTTCATCGTCTGGATAAAGACACATCAGGTTTATTGATGGTTGCGAAGACCTTGGAAGCGCAAACAGATCTGGTAAGACAATTACAGTCTCGCCAAGTGATTCGCCGCTATTTGGCATTTGCCTGGGGTGAGGTCAGATCTCAAACCGTGCACGCTTCGATTGGTCGTGATCCAAGGGACAGACTCAAAATGGCTTTACTGACAGGGTCAGCCAGTAAGCCAGCCGTGACGCATGTCAGAAACCTGAATACCCAAGATTTCGGTAAAACCAAAGTCTCTTTGGTGATGTGTCGCTTAGAAACTGGCCGAACTCACCAAATCAGGGTTCACCTGGAATCTTTGGGGAATCCTTTGGTGGGAGATCCGGTCTATAAAAAGAGGGTGCCAGCAGATGCTGCTCAGCTAGTCTTTTCAAGACCAGGGCAAGCATTGCATGCCACAGTTCTTGGGATCAAACATCCGAGTACCAAAGAGGATATCCTTTGGCAAGCGCCTATTCCTGAAGACATGCTTGATTTAGGCTTGCGCTTAGGCATGACAGATAAAGACTTGCATCCTGTATGGGATGAGTTGGACGACTAATCAAGACCAAGACACCAACACAACACTCGATGACTTCATCCATTCAACTGCTTCATTGGGGAGCGCCCAAACAGATCAAAACTATGATCACTAATCGTCATGGTGGCTTTAGTCAGCCACCGTTTGATAGTCTGAATCTTGGTTCGCATGTGGGTGATGATCCAGTGGTGGTCCAAAAAAACCGTGATGCTCTCAAAGCACTTTTGCCCAATGAACCAGTTTGGTTAAATCAAGTTCACGGTACCCAGGTCATTGATGCTGATCTGCATCACAGTGGGATACCAAATGCTGATGCCTCAGTCACCACCAACCCTGGTAGGGTTCTGGCGATCATGACAGCCGATTGTTTGCCGGTTTTACTCACTAGCAGAGATGGCAAAGTTGTTGGCGCAGCGCATGCTGGATGGCGAGGTTTGGCTGCCGGTGTGATTGAACAAACTGTTGCTTTGATGCGAGCCAAACAAGGTGATCACACTCAAACTCAAACTCAAAATGAAATCCTCGCCTATTTAGGGCCTGCGATTGGTCCGCATGCATTTGAGGTGGGCAGTGAAGTACGAGACATCTTCATCGCACAGAACCCAGCAAGTGCTGCTTGCTTTGAACAATTGCAAGAAAAGGGTAAATATCTGGCCGATATCTATGGCTTGGCCTGCTTGCGTTTAAATGCCCTGGGTATTGATTTCATTGAAGGTGGCGGTGAGTGCACCGTACAAAATCCGGATTACTTCTCTTATCGTCGTGATCAAAAAACTGGTCGTATGGGTAGTTTCATCTGGATAGACGAATCTCAAAAAACCTAGTCACTCAAGCCTCAGTAAGCTTCGGCGAAGTTTCAGATAGGGTTAATTCTTATAACGATTTTCTTCATAAACCCTCAGAATAGGGCTATTAGACTTAGGTCAAATACATTCTATTTAAGGGATTTCTATGTTGAACTCGCAAGGCTTTGGATCAGGGCCAAGCCTCGCCCCTCAGCACATGGCTTTGATTCCAGCAGAAAAGTTGGTTGAGATTGAAAAGCAATACGCCAAAGACCTATCGGAACTATGGGCCAATCCAACAGGGACGCCCATCAATGATCGTCGTTTTAAAGGCGAAGCTTGGCAAAACCCATGGAACCAAGCCACGGTTAATTTCTATTTGTTGAATTCTCGTCATTTATTAAATTTGGCTGATGCTGTTGAGGCAGAAGCCAAGGTGCGTCAAAGAATACGTTTTAGCATCGAGCAAATGATTGATGCCATGTCACCGGCTAACTTCTTGGCAACTAATCCAGAAGCTCAGCAACGTTTGATAGATACCCAAGGCGAATCTTTGCGAACAGGCATTTTGAATGCTTTGCAAGATTTGGGTAAGGGCAAGGTTTCGCAAACTGATGAGACAGCCTTTGAAGTAGGTAAGAACGTGGCGACCGCTGAGGGCGCCGTTGTTTATCAAACCAAGTTATTCCAGATTCTGCAATTCAAGCCACTGACAGAACAAGTGTATGAACGTCCGTACTTGATGATCCCGCCATGTATTAATAAATATTACATTTTGGATTTGCAGCCTGAGAGTTCGATGGTGCGCTATTTGGTTGAGGAGGGGCACACCGTTTATTTGATCTCCTGGAAAAATCCAGATCCAAGTATGGCTGATACCACTTGGGATGATTACATTGGTGCGGCTGTTCATGGCATTGAAACAGTTCAAGACATCAGTGGTCAAAAGCAAATCAACATCCTAGGCTTCTGTGTGGGTGGCACGATCACCGCCACTGCCTTGGCAGTGATGGCAGCAAAAGATCAGCATCCAGCGGCCAGTTTGACCTTATTGACGACCTTATTAGATTTCTCTGACACAGGCATCTTGGATGTTTTTGTTGATGAAGCTTTAGTTTCTCTTCGAGAGAACAGCATTGGTGGCAAGGGCGGTGGCAAATGCGGCATGTTGCGTGGCGTAGAACTTGCCAACACATTCTCATTCTTGCGCCCCAACGATTTGGTTTGGAACTACGTGGTTGATAACTACTTAAAAGGTAACTCACCACCACCATTTGATCTCTTGTATTGGAATGGTGACTCGACCAACTTGCCTGGTGCCATGTACTCTTGGTACTTAAGACATTTGTATTTACAAAATGAACTCAAAGTTCCTGGCAAGTTAACCATTTGTAGTGAAAAAGTAGACCTTTGCAAAATCAAATGCCCTGTCTATCTCTATGCATCACGCGAAGATCACATCGTTCCTTGGTGGTCTGCTTATGAATCCGTCAAGCTCTTGAAGGGCGCCAAAGTTCATTTTGTCTTGGGTGCATCTGGGCACATTGCGGGTGTGATTAATCCGCCCGCTAAGAAAAAACGCAATTATTGGTCAAACTCCAAGGCACCAGCCACAGCTGATGCATGGTTTGATGGAGCTAAAGAAATACCGGGTAGTTGGTGGACTGATTGGACTGATTGGTTAAAACCATTGAGCGGCAAGAAAAAAGCAGCGCCAAAAAATTACGGCAACACGAAATACAAAGTTTTAGAAAAAGCACCTGGCTCTTACGTCAAAGAAAAAGCCATTGATTAATCGTTTTATTGTTCAAGTATCGAATTAAAAGGGAGTTAGCATGAGTCAGAAGATTGCATATGTAACGGGTGGTATGGGTGGTATTGGTACCGCAATTTGTCAGCGTTTGGCCAAAGATGGATTTAAAGTGATCGCTGGTTGCGGTCCTAATTCACCACGTAAAGATCGTTGGTTGGCTGAGCAAAAAGCCCTAGGTTTTGATTTCACAGCATCTGAAGGCAATGTGGGTGACTGGGATAGTACTGTTGCCGCATTCGCCAAAGTAAAAGCTGAATTTGGCAAAGTGGACGTCTTGGTGAACAACGCGGGTATCACTCGTGACACCGTGTTCCGTAAGATGACTCCAGAAGATTGGCGCGCAGTGATCGATACCAACTTGAACTCATTGTTCAATGTGACCAAGCAAGTGATTGATGGCATGGTTGAAGCAGGTTGGGGGCGTGTGATCAGTATTTCTTCTGTGAATGGTCAAAAAGGTCAGTTTGGCCAATCTAACTACGCCACTGCTAAAGCTGGTATCCATGGTTTCACAATGTCTTTAGCTCAAGAAACAGCTGCTAAGGGTGTGACTGTGAACACGGTTTCTCCTGGCTACATTGGCACAGACATGGTCACAGCGATTCGCGAAGATGTTCTTGAGAAAATCATCAACACCATTCCGGTTAAACGCCTTGGAACCCCTGATGAAATCGCATCGATTGTGTCTTGGATCGCCTCAGATGAGGGTGGTTTTGCCACTGGTGCAGACTTCTCATTGAACGGCGGTTTACACATGGGCTAAACAATATACAAAAAAGTATATTGCAGCGCAACAATGAAGGGCTTGATTTACACATACAATATGGGTAATCAAGCCCAACTTACTAAATATGGTCACTAAAAAACAATCCGCCAAATCTGCAGGTGTAAGAACGATTAAGAAGTATCCTAATCGTCGCCTGTATGACACCCAAACAAGCACTTACGTCACCTTGTCGGATGTGAAGAGCTTGGTATTGGCGCATGAAGAATTCAAAGTCTTGGATGCTAAGACTGAAGAAGATTTGACCAGGGCTATTTTGTTACAAATCATTTTGGAAGAAGAGGCTGGTGGTGTGCCTTTGTTCACAACACCCATGTTGTCTCAAATGATTCGTTTCTATGGTCACTCCATGCAAGGCGTGGTGGGTGGCATGTTAGAGAAAAATATTCAATCCTTCATTGATATGCAATCGCAGTTTGCAGAGCAGTCAAAGCAAGGTGGTGCTACTCCTGAGAGTTGGGCGCAGTTCATGAACGTGCAAAATCCCATGATGCAACAAATGATGGGAAGCTACGTAGAGCAAAGTAAAAATCTTTTCACGCAAATGCAAGAGAAGATGAAAGATCCAGCGAGTGCCTTCACTGGTTTTCCTTTCACACCCCCCAATAAGAGCGATAAATAATTGAGCGGCAAGATTGGTTTTGTTTCCTTAGGTTGCCCTAAGGCTTTAGTGGATGCTGAGCGCATCGTCACGCAGTTGCGCGCTGAAGGTTATGAAATCGCTAAAGACTACGCAGGCTCTGATCTGGTGGTCGTGAATACTTGTGGTTTCATTGACTCAGCCGTTCAAGAAAGCTTGGACGCGATTGGTGAAGCTCTGGCTGAAAACGGCAAGGTGATTGTTACGGGTTGTTTGGGTGCCAAGAAAAACGCTGATGGCTCTGATGTGGTTACTTCTGTTCATCCGAAAGTGTTGGCTGTCACAGGTCCGCACGCCGCTGATGAAGTTTTGGAAGTGGTGCATCAGCATTTACCTAAAGAGCATGATCCATTTGCAGACTTGGTGCCAAAGGCTGGTATCAAGTTAACGCCGAAGCATTACGCTTATTTAAAAATATCTGAAGGTTGTAATCACCGCTGCACGTTTTGCATTATTCCGAGCTTGCGTGGTGATTTGGTTTCAAGACCGATTGGCGATGTCTTATTAGAAGCGCAACATTTGTTTGAGGCGGGTGTTAAAGAATTATTGGTGGTGTCACAAGACACCAGTGCCTATGGTGTTGATGTTCAATACCGCACTGGGTTTTGGGATGGTCGCCCAGTCAAGGCAAAACTGTTTGACATGGTTGAGGCCTTGGGCAAGTTAGCTCGTCAGCACGGTGCATGGGTTCGTTTGCATTATGTTTATCCTTATCCACACGTGGATGACATCTTGCCATTGATGGCAAATTTTGCCGATGAAGGCAGTGGTGTGGTGCCTTATTTAGATATCCCAATGCAGCATGCGCACCCTGATGTTTTAAAGCGCATGAAGCGACCTGCCAGTGGCGAAAAGAATCTTGATCGCATACAAGCATGGCGTAAAGCATGTCCAGAATTAACGATTCGCAGTACTTTCATTGCTGGTTTCCCTGGTGAAACAGAAGAAGAATTCAATTACTTGCTCGACTTCATGCGTGAAGCCAAAATTGATCGCGCTGGTTGTTTTGCTTACTCTCCAGTGGAGGGTGCTAAAGCCAATGAATTGGCAGGTGCCTTGCCTGATGAACTCAGAAACGAGCGTCAAGCGAGATTCATGGAAGTCGCTGAAGAAATCTCCACCCAACTTTTGCAAGCAAAAGTGGGTAAGCGCATCAAAGTCCTGGTCGACTCAGTCAGCTCAAAAGGTGGCATTGGTCGAAGCCAGTCTGATGCTCCTGAGATCGATGGTTTGGTCCATTTATTGCCAACTGACAAGATTTCTAAAAAGTACAAAGTCGGTGATTTTGTCAAAGCCACAGTGCTACAAACTCAGGGTCACGACCTGATTGCTCAGCTGTAATTAGCCCTTTTCCCTATATATCTAGGGCATTTCATGGGTGATTACCCCTAGAATTCTTTAATTGCTTGTTTTAGACAGTTACTCGTAAGATTAGCCCTACAGACTAGTTCTTTCTATTCATAATAATTATTTAAGTACTCAAGGAGTTCCAGATGGCACGTGATGTAGTCGTTCTTAGCGCAGTTCGTTCTGCGATTGGTGGTTTTGGTGGTTCATTGAGCAGCATGGAGCCTGCTGAACTGGCTGGTACGGTCATGAAAGAAGCGGTGAACCGCTCTGGAGTCGATCCTAAACAAATTAACTATGTGACTGTTGGTAACTGTATTCCGACAGAATCACGTTTCCCGTATGTTGCACGTGTAGCAGCGATTCAAGCAGGCTTGCCAATGGATTCAGTGGCGATGGCTGTGAACCGTTTGTGTAGTTCTGGTTTGCAAGGCATCGTAACCACTTCACAAGCGATCATGTTGGGTGATTGCGACTACGGTGTTGGTGGTGGTGTTGAAGTGATGTCACGCGGTATTTATGGTGCGCCTGCCATGAGAACTGGTGCTCGTATGGGTGATACAAAGATGATTGACTTGATGGTGTCAACATTGACAGACCCATTTGGTGCAGGTCACATGGGTATCACTGCAGAAAATCTAGCGGCTAAGTGGAACATCACTCGTGAAGAGCAAGATGCTCTCGCTGTTGAATCTCATCGTCGTGCGACTGCTGCGATTGCAGAAGGTCGTTTCAAGTCACAAATCACACCAATCACCATGCAAACTCGCAAGGGTGATGTGGTGTTTGATACCGACGAACACGTTAAGGCAAGTACAACGATGGAAAGCCTTGGCAAGATGAAGCCAGCCTTCAAAAAAGACGGCACGGTGACTGCAGGTAATGCCTCTGGTATCAATGACGGTGCAGCCTTCTTTGTGTTGGCTTCTGCTGATGCGGCAGCCAAGGCAGGTCAAAAACCAATGGCTCGCTTGGTATCTTATGCATTGGCTGGTGTGCCAAATGACATCATGGGCGAAGGCCCGATCCCAGCCTCTAAGATTGCTTTGAAGCGCGCTGGTTTGACCATCGATAAGATGGACGTGATTGAGTCTAACGAAGCTTTTGCAGCGCAAGCAATTGCTGTATCAAAAGGTCTAGAGCTTGATATGACGAAGACCAATCCAAACGGTGGAGCGATTGCATTGGGTCACCCAGTGGGTTGCTCAGGTGCATTCATTGCAACCAAAGCCATCTATGAATTACATCGTACTGGCGGCAAATATGCATTGGTAACGATGTGTATCGGTGGCGGACAAGGTATTGCCGTGGTGTTTGAGCGTCTCTGATCAAAAATCAATCAGTAATAACAAGCAGTCTCAAATAAAAAGCCGCTCAAATAGAGCGGCTTTTTTCATTCTTCTTTTTAAAGAGTAAAGCATCTCTTTGAGCCTCTAAATCATCCTCAATAATCTGCTTGGCAATATCTTCCTCGGAGGTTGCATCAATTAATTCTCTATTCATATTCGATTTTGGAAATGTTGAAGGATCATTCATATCAACTGTTATACGTTTTATCTTAGGTAATTTTTCTTTCTTCATATAAATCCTTTTTGTCATATTTGTTAATTTATGAAGCCCAATAAGGACAAAACCCCCGCTTCATAGAAGCAGGGGTTCTGATTAATTAACGTTTATGTGTTCAGATTGTTTACGGCATATTCAATTAAAGAAGATCTAAACAGGCATCCAAGCCCACATGATCAAAAGCCAAATCAGCTTTTTCTTTCACAATTGGTTTTGCACGGTAGGCAATGGATAAACCAGCGCCATGCATCATCGGCAAATCGTTCGAGCCATCGCCCATAGTGATAGCAGCATGTTTATTAGCACCCAGTGCTAAGCAGCGCGCTTCAACATAAGCTGCTTTGGCTGCACCATCAACGATATTGCCTAATACTTGACCAGTTAAGAAGCTATCAATGATCTCTAATTGATTGGCATGAGTTTCAGATAAATTCAACTGAGCTTGAAGCTTGTGTGTGAAGAAAGTAAAGCCACCAGAAACCAAAAGGGTGTGGATGCCTTTGGCATGTGCGCCAGCTATCAATTCTTTGGCGCCTGGATTGAGTCGTAAACGTTGAGAGAAGACTTCGTCCAAAGCAGAAGCAGGAACACCTTTTAATAAGGCCACACGCCTGCGCAAGCTTTCGCTGAAATCTTTGATTTCACCGCGCATCGCAGCTTCTGTGATTTCTGATACTTCTTTCTTTTTTCCTACGGCATCAGCAATCTCATCGATGCACTCGATATTGATCAAGGTTGAATCCATGTCCATGGCCAAGACCTTGATGTCTGAGCCTTTGAAATGCTTAGGTAAAAAACCAACATCAGTCTGATGCAAAACACCTAAATTGCGAAGTTGGGCACGATGCTCAATATTCAATGCTTCTTTTAATTCAAGCACTGCAGTTCTTGGAGTCTTTTTGTCAACAGAAACGATTGTGTGAGATTTTTCAATCTCGCAGATGAGTTGATCGGCAATGGCGTCTTGATGGAATAGGGCAATGTGCATCATGATGTTTTTAGTGTTTCAGGTTTTATAGCAGTATCGCTCAAATGCTTGAGTAATTGTCGAATCGCCTCAAGTCGTTGAGCCAAGGTAATGAATGCTTCTTTATCGGCTGGCAAAATCTTTAATTTATCTTGGCCATTGAGCTGGATTCGTTTATTGGTTTGCACCAACTGAATGATCTTGATCGGATCAATCGGTGGGTTGGGGATGAACTGAATCGTGATCTGAGCTGGATTGGCATCAATTTTCTTGATACCCAACACAGCCATATTCAAACGCAAACGATGAGTTTCAAATAATGATTGGGCTTGTTCTGGTAAATCACCAAAGCGGTCCACCAATTCTTCTTTGATATCCATGAGCTTTTCAAAGGAGCTCACTGTGGCTAAGCGCTTATAGAGTGAGAGGCGTTCATGAACATCTGGGCAGTAATCATTGGTTAAAAGAGCAGGAACGCCCAAAGTGATATCTGTGATCACTTCCATTGGTGCCATCAAATCAGGCTCTTTGCCATTCTTTAGAGAATTAACTGCTTTATTGAGCATCTCTGTATAAAGCTGGAAACCAATTTCAGAAATATCACCTGATTGTTTGTCTCCCAATACTTCGCCAGCGCCACGGATTTCTAAATCGTGCATCGCCAAATAGAAACCAGAACCCAATTCTTCCATTGCCTGAATCGCATCCAAGCGCAACTTTGCTTGCTTGGTCAAGGCCTCTGGATCAGGCACTGTTAAATAGGCATAGGCTTGATGGTGAGAGCGTCCAACGCGACCGCGCAATTGGTGCAGCTGAGCCAAGCCAAACTTATCAGCACGGTGCATGATGATGGTGTTAGCGGTTGGCACGTCAATACCAGTTTCAATAATGGTGGTGCACAACAAAATGTTGGCGCGCTGTGTGACGAAGTCACGCATCACACGCTCTAGATCGCGTTCATGCATCTGTCCATGAGCCACCACGATGCGTGCTTCAGGCAATAGTTTCTCTAAAGACTGCTTGCGGTTCTCAATGGTGTCTACTTCATTGTGGAGGAAGTACACCTGACCACCACGTTTGATTTCTCGAAGCACAGCTTCACGAATAACCCCATCGCTTTCTCTGCGCACAAAAGTTTTGATCGCCAAACGCTTTTGCGGTGCTGTGGCAATGACGGAAAAATCTCTCAGGCCTTCCAAAGCCATGCCCAAGGTTCTTGGAATGGGGGTGGCAGTCAAAGTTAAGACATCCACTTCAGCTCGCAAAGATTTGAGTGCTTCTTTCTGGCGAACACCAAATCGATGTTCTTCATCGATGATCACCAAGCCTAAGCGCGGGAACTTCACATCGGCTGAGAACAGTTTGTGTGTGCCAATCACAATGTCTGCTTCACCCTTGGCCATCGCTTCCAGCGCTGCATTGATCTCTTTGGTGGTTTTAAAGCGAGACAGTTCCACAATCTTCACAGGCCAATCAGCAAAGCGATCCTTCCAGGTCTCAGCGTGTTGCTCAGCCAAGAGGGTGGTTGGGGCCATGATGGCCACTTGCTTGCCACCCATCACCGCTAAGAAACTGGCACGCAAAGCGACTTCAGTTTTACCAAAGCCCACATCACCACATACCAAACGATCCATTGGTTTTCCGCTGGTCATGTCTTGGATCACAGCAGCAATCGCAGCTGCTTGGTCAGCCGTTTCTTCAAAGCCAAAACTCTCTGCAAAGGCTTCATAGTCATGAGCAGAAAATTCAAAGGCATGACCTTTGCGCAATGCACGTTGAGCGTATAGATTCAAAAGCTCAGCAGCGGTGTCTCTGATTTGTTGAGCCTCTTTACGTTTGGCGCGTTCCCATTGGCCAGAGCCTAATTGATGCAAAGGCGCTGTTTCTGGATCAGAGCCTGCATAACGAGAGATCAGTTGTAGTTGAGCCACTGGAACATACAAGGTGGCAGCGTGTGCGTACAACAAATGCAAAAACTCTTCTTCGCCATTACCAACATCCAACAAAATCAAACCTTGGTAACGACCAATGCCATGCTCAGCATGGACGACTGGATCGCCGACCTTGAGCTCAGATAAATCTTTGACCAAGGTATCAACGTTGCTGGCTTCTTTGTCTTTACCTTTGCGTCTCGTTCTGGCACTTGCAGCAAATAACTCAGATTCAGTGATCACAATGATCTTGGCATGACTTGCCACAAAGCCATCATGAATCGCACTGTGAGTGATCGATAAGGGCACATCGGAGGCGATGAATTCAGCCAAAGAGTCTGATGAATGAGTCTTTAACTGATTCTCTTCAAACAATTGACGAATGGTTTCGCGACGGCCGGCACTATCGGCACTGATCAAAACCCGTGATTCGGTATTGTTGATCAAATGTTTGAGCTTGGAAATTGGATCCGCATCTTTGCGATTCACAGCAATGTCAGGCAAATTCCAAAAGCTTCGCTCGCTGACTTCGGTATTTTCACTGTCGCTTCCTGCAGCACTTTCTTTCTGTAAAACCAAACGAGCATGAGGCTTTAATAAAGCAAACAACTCATCGTTTTCTAGATAGAGTTGCTTTGGGGCCAAAACTGGTCTTGAAGAGTCGTGACTTAAAAAGTTATAACGCTGCTGCGTGTCTTGCCAAAAACCTTTGATTTGGCTTTCTAGTTCACCATGAATGCCTAACCAAACTGGGCCTTTGGCCAGTGGTAAGTAATCAAAGACCGTGGCAGTGCTTTCAAAGAACAGTGGCAAATAAGATTCAATGCCCGCACTAGGGATGCCAAGTCCCATATCTTTATAAATACTGCAGCGGCTTGGATCGCCATCAAATACTTCGCGCCAACGTCCACGAAACGCTGTGCGTGATTCTTCGTCCATCGGGAATTCATGACCTGGCAATAAACGCACTTCTTGCACAGGAAACAAACTGCGTTGAGTGTCAGGATCAAACGATCTGATTTGATCAATTTCATCGCCGAACAAATCCAAGCGATAAGGTAGGGCAGATCCCATTGGGAATAAATCAATCAAGCCACCACGCAAACTGTATTCGCCAGGACGGACCACAGCGCTGACTGGATCGTAGCCTGCTTGCTGAAGCTGTAAACGCAAGGCCATCTCGTCTAACTTATCACCCTTCTTAAAGAAGAAAGTATGAGCAGCCAAGAAACTTGGCGGGCCGAGCTTTTGTATGGCGGTAGTCACAGGCATTAAAACAATATCGCAATGACCAATCAGTAATTCATGAAGGGTGGCTAAGCGCTCAGACACCAAATCTTGGTGAGGCGAGAAGGCATCGTATGGGAGGATTTCCCAATCTGGCAACAACCTGACCGTCAGCTCAGGAGCAAAAACGGGGATTTCTTCATGCAAGCGCGCAGCATCTAAAGCACTGGCACAAATGATGACCATCACAGAAAAGGCTGAACGATGATTCAAGGCCTGTTGGGCAATCACCGCAGCATCAGAAGAACCATTCAAGCCGCTCAAGGTAAAGCGCTGCCCATCCCTTGGTCCGGGTAGGGGGGGTGACCATGTCACCGAACTAGTTTTGGCCAATATTTCAGCCGATAACTTCTGCATAAGCTAGACATTATAGAATTGAGGGATGAATTTAGCCGAAACCCCTCCAAATTCGATGCCCAAGCTGCATGTTCTGATTCCTTGTGCTGGCACTGGCAGTCGCATGGGTTTGAAGCAACCCAAACAATTTGAGTTGTTGGCAGGTCAGCCAATGGCGCTTCACGCCATCAAGACCTTCTTATCAATGTCTGAAATTGGCTCTGTTTGGGTGGGTGTTTCTGAGGAAAGTAAAGAATTGCCCCAAGAGCAGCCCAATGCATCCTGGCCAAAGGACTCTCGCTTTCACCTGAGCACAACGGGTGGAGCCACAAGAGCTGATACGGTTGTTAATACCCTGAAAGCCATGACAAAAGCCGGCATTGATCAAGATGCCTGGATCTTGGTGCACGATGCCGCCCGCCCTGGTTTAACGATTGAGGCGGCCAGACGTTTGATTCAAGCGGTCACAGAACACGTTTATGTCAGTGGTGGCATTTTGGCCATGCCCATGGCTGATACATTGAAACTCATTTCTCCACAAAACCCTCAATGCATTGGTAAAACATTGCCAAGAGATGGCTTGTGGTTAGCTCAGACACCACAAATGTTCCGTTTGATGGCTTTGACTGAAGCATTAGAAGCCGCCATTAAAAACAAGTTTGAAGTCACGGATGAAGCGAGCGCCATGGAGCGTGCTGGTTGTGAACCACTGTTGGTGCCAGGTGAATGGCGTAATATCAAAGTCACATACCCACAAGATTGGGCGTTGATGGATCAAATCTTGACCCATCACTCTCAAAAGAAAGAGAATCAATGACAAGCAGCGCATTTCGAATCGGCCAAGGTTACGACGTTCACGCATTGGTGGCTGGTCGTGATTTGATTTTAGGTGGTGTGAAGATTCCTAATGACAAAGGTCTACTGGGGCACTCAGACGCCGATGCTTTACTGCATGCCATCACCGATGCACTCTTAGGAGCTGCAGCCTTGGGTGATATTGGTAGACACTTTCCTGATACGGATGATCGTTATAAAGGTGCAGACAGTCGCGTCTTGCTCCGTGCCACCATGTCATTACTGCAAGCAGCAGGATATTCAGTAGGCAATGTGGATGCCACCATCATTTGTCAGTCACCAAAAATGGCGCCACACATACCTGAGATGGTTAAGAACATTGCCAGTGATTTGGGTGTTACATCTGATCACATCAATGTCAAAGCTAAAACAAATGAAAAGCTCGGTCATCTTGGTAGGGGCGAGGGCATTGCTGTGCAAGCAGTTGCTTTGATCGTGAAAAATTAAACAGTGCCTTAAGAAAAACTCAAAGAAAAAATAGAAGAAAAAGATAGAAGAACAGCAACAAATAAAAAAGCCTCGACTAATCGAGGCTTTTTTATTGAATCAGAAATTTAATCATTTCTTAAACAGCCAACAACTCCACTTCAAATAGCAAAGTTGCATTCGGTGGAATCACACCACCAGCACCTGATGCGCCATAGCCTAAGTCAGATGGAATCACCAAGCGACGTGTGCCGCCAACTTTCATGCCTTGCACGCCTTCATCCCAACCACGGATGACCATGCCGCCGCCCAAAGGGAACTCAAAAGGATCGTTGCGATCTTTGCTTGAATCAAATTTTGAACCTGCTTGGCCGTTCTCATACAACCAACCTGTGTAATGAACTGACACATATTGACCTTTGGTGGCTTCTGCGCCAGATCCTACAACTGTGTCTTCATACTGCAAACCTGATGGAGTGGTGATCATCTTCTATCCTTATTTTTTCAAACTGTCTCTGATTTCTCTTAGTAGCTGAATATCTTCAGGTACTGGAGGTGGTGGTGCATCTGCTTCGTCCTGAAGTTTAATGCGATTAATGATTTTGACCATTTGGAAAATAATGAAGGCCAAAATCACGAAATTGAGGGTGATGGTCAAAAAGTTACCGTAGGCAAATAATGGTACGCCGGCCTTTTTGAGAGCATCCAAGGTCATTGGGACATTTTCAGGAACTTTGCCTAAAACAATGAATAAATTAGAAAAATCTAATTTGCCACCAATCAACCATGCCACCAATGGCATGATCACATCGCCGACAACAGAATCAACGATTTTGCCAAAAGCGCCACCAATGATCACACCAACGGCCAGGTCAATCACATTGCCTCGTACCGCAAAGGCGCGGAATTCTTGAATCATCTTCATCTTGCTGCTCTTTCTGTCTGCTAAATCAATAAGCTGCGTAGTTTAGCTAGATTGGCTATGAATGCCAATCCGCTTCAAGGAGATAAGCGCTAAAAGCCCCTTAAACCCCACAAACCACTGAATCATAAGACGTCCTTTTGGCCCGCCCATCATGTAGAATAGTGAGCTTTTGTAGTGTTTCACTAGTGGTGGCGGAAAAACCCTTGAGCGGTTGCTTCCTAAACCCCTAATTTTATTAGCTTAAACGGGATACCAGCATGTCTGTAACGATTGAAAACCTCGGCAATTTAGACCGTAAAATTACTTTAAGCTTTCCAAAAGCTGATACTGAAAAAGCACGCGCTGCGCGCTTACAAAAACTGTCAAAAACAGTAAAGATGGCAGGCTTCCGTCCTGGCAAGGTTCCCATGAAGATGGTTGAAGCCCAATACGGTATGCAAGTGGACTTTGAAGTTCAGTTTGACCATGCCTCTAAATTATTCTTTGATATCAGCAAAAAAGAAGGTTTGAAAATTGCTGGTCAGCCAAGTCTTGAGCCAAAGAGCGACATGACAGCTGATCCAATCGTTTATGACGCTAAGTTTGAAGTATTCCCAGAAGTAAAGATCGGTGATCTATCAAAAGTAGAAATCACACGTCATACAACTGATGTGAACGATGGTGAAATCGACAAGACTTTAGACATCTTGCGCAAACAGCGTGTTCACTACCATGTGCGTGGTGAGGCTGGTGAGCATGGCAATGGTGGTGCTAATACAGCAGCTCAAACTGGTGACCAAGTCACAGTTGACTTTGTGGGCAAGATTGAAGGCGTTGAGTTCTCAGGTGGTAAAGCTGAGAACTTTGCGTTTGTATTGGGTGAAGGCCGCATGTTGCCAGAATTTGAAGCTGCGGCTTTGGGTTTAAAGGCAGGCGAAGAGAAGACTTTCCCATTGGCTTTCCCAGCTGACTATCACGGTAAAGACGTGGCTGGTAAAACAGCTGACTTCACCATCACAATGAAAAAAGTTGAATGGCCTCATTTGCCAGAAGTGAATGATGAGCTTGCAAAAGCTTTGGGCGTTGCTGAAGGCGTTGCCAAAATGCGCGAAGAAATTCGTACAAACTTGACGCGTGAAGTAGCTCGTCGCACACAGACTTTGTTAAAAGGCCAAGTCATGGAATCTTTGACAAAAGCTTGTGAGATGGAAGTGCCTAAAGGTTTGGTTGCACAAGAGCAAGAGCGTTTGATTGCCAATGCGCGTCAAGACCTAGCAGCTCGTGGTGTACCTAATGCCAAAGATGCTCCGATTCCTGCAGAACTATTCACTTCACAAGCGGAACAGCGCGTGAAGCTTGGTTTGATCTTGAATGAATTGGTCAAGCAGCAATCATTAGAAGCTAAGCCAGAACAAATCAAAGCTGAAATCGAAGAGCAATCAGCCAGCTACGAAGATCCAAAAGAAGTGATGCGTTGGTATTACAGCGATCCGAAGCGTTTGGCCGATGTTGAAGCCCTTGTTTTAGAGAACAATGTGGTGGCTTATGTGACAGGTCTAGCCAAAGTATCAGAAAAAGCAGTAAGCTTTGAAGAACTCAGCAAGATGTAATTTTTTGTATTGCTGTTGATGGATACCCTGGAGACAAAAAGAATATGAACCACACACAAAATAGCGCACTAGATACACAAGCATTGGGCATGGTTCCAATGGTCGTCGAAACATCTGGTCGTGGTGAGCGTGCTTATGACATTTATTCACGCTTATTGAAAGAGCGTGTGGTGTTCTTGGTAGGTGAAGTCAATGATCAAACAGCTAATTTGGTCATTGCTCAATTGCTTTTCTTGGAAAGCGAAAACCCAGAGAAAGACATTTCTTTGTACATCAATTCTCCAGGTGGATCTGTTTCTGCTGGTTTAGCTATTTACGACACGATGCAGTTCATCAAGCCGGATGTCAGCACATTGTGCATGGGCATGGCGGCGAGCATGGGCGCATTCTTGTTGGCTGCTGGAACAAAAGGCAAGCGCTTCTCATTGCCTAATTCACGTGTGATGATTCATCAGCCTTTAGGCGGTGCACGTGGTCAAGCGTCTGATATTGAGATTCAAGCTCGCGAGATTCTTTATTTGCGTGAACGTTTGAATAAAGTGTTGTCTGATCGCACAGGTCAAACGATTGAAACGATTGCTAAAGACACAGATCGTGATAACTTCATGTCAGCAGAGCAAGCCAAAGAATACGGCCTCATCGATCAAGTGATCGAAAAGCGCTAATCTAAAAGATAGTCAGGAGGTTCACTCATGAGCGATACAACCAATTCAACTGAGAAGCCTCTTTATTGCTCATTCTGTGGCAAGAGTCAGCACGAAGTTAAAAAATTAATAGCTGGTCCTTCTGTATTTATTTGTGATGAGTGCATTGATTTATGCACGGATATCATCACTGAAGAAATCAGCCAAATGCCTGAAGCCGATCTTCGCGAAGGTCTGCCAACACCTCATGAAATCCGTGCAAGTCTTGATCAATATGTGATCGGTCAAGATCATGCCAAAAAACAATTGGCAGTAGCGGTTTACAACCACTACAAGCGCCTCAAGCACATTGAAACCACTGGTGCTGCTAAAAACAAAAAAACTGTTCACAACGGTGTTGAGTTAGCCAAGAGCAATATCTTGTTGGTTGGTCCGACAGGATCAGGCAAAACATTATTGGCTCAAACATTGGCAAGATTATTAGACGTACCATTTGTGATCGCTGATGCCACAACCTTGACTGAAGCTGGCTATGTTGGTGAAGACGTTGAGAACATCATTCAAAAGCTTTTACAAGCTTGTGACTACAACGTTGAAAAAGCACAAAAGGGCATCGTTTACATCGATGAGATCGATAAGATTTCACGCAAATCAGATAATCCATCGATCACACGTGACGTATCAGGTGAGGGTGTTCAGCAAGCACTTTTAAAGCTTGTTGAAGGAACCATGGCTTCCGTACCTCCACAAGGTGGTCGCAAGCATCCTAATCAAGATTTCTTGCAAGTCGACACAACCAACATCCTATTTATCTGCGGTGGTGCTTTTGATGGCTTAGAAAAAGTGATTCAGCAACGCACAGTCACAGCCGGTATCGGTTTTGGTGCTCAAGTGCGTGGCAAAGATGACCGTTCTATCTCTGAACTACTCAAAGAAGTTCAGACCGAAGACTTGATCAAGTTTGGTTTGATTCCAGAATTGATTGGCCGTTTACCAGTGGTAGCCACCTTGGCTCAATTAGATGAGGCTGCCTTGGTTCAGATCCTCACAGAGCCTAACAATGCCTTGGTGAAGCAATACCAGGCCTTGTTAGATATGGAAGGCGTTGAATTAGAGATTCGTCCTAATGCATTGAGTGCCATCGCTAAAAAAGCGATTGCCCGTAAAACAGGTGCTCGTGGTTTGAGATCAATCATCGAGCACGCTTTGATGGACGTGATGTATGACTTACCAAGCCTAGAAAACGTTCAACGCGTGGTCATCGATGAAAGCACCATCAATGGTGATGGCAAGCCTTTGATGCTCTATCAAGAAGCATCAGAGAAGGCTGCTTCCTAAGAACTTCTGATTGAACTAAATATAGTATTTAATACTGTTTAATCAGAAAAAACCCCCTAAATAGGGGGTTTTTTCATTTTTCCTCCCAAAAACAGTCTTAGGGAAAGAAAAAATTGATGAAAACATGAGAAAAATGCATTTTTTTCTCAATTTTCTTAGTTTTTACCCTTGTTTTTGAGCAAAACAGTCCCAAATTCAATGTATTCTTACTACGTAGGAAAATACAAACACACATTTTGGAGATAAACCATGCCTGGTGACTTGTTACTTCCTTCTGAACCCATCCAGCTGCCATTGTTGCCGCTAAGAGATGTGGTGGTATTCCCGCACATGGTGATTCCATTGTTCGTGGGTAGACCTAAATCTATCAAAGCTCTTGAAGCTGCCATGGAAACTGGCAAAAGCGTCTTATTGGTTGCTCAAAAAACAGCTGCCAAAGACGAACCTGCTGTGGAAGATTTGTACACAGTGGGCTGTATTGCCAAGATTCTACAAATGCTCAAGCTGCCTGATGGCACCGTCAAAGTCCTCGTTGAGGGAACTCAACGTGCGGATGTTGCCAATGTTGAAGACAGTTTGGAATACTTCATGTGTGAAGCCACGCCTCAAGCAATCGCTAGCAGCGAAGTGCCAGAGATTGAAGCTTTGCGTCGTGCGGTAGTGTCTCAGTTTGATCAATACGTCAAACTCAATAAAAAGATTCCTCAAGAAATCCTTGCGACTTTGCAAGGCATCGATGATGCTGGTCGTTTGGCCGACACCATCTGCTCACACTTGCCAATCAAGTTGGATCAGAAGCAAAGGCTTCTAGAGTTGCCAACCGTGGTTGAGAGACTAGAAGCGATCTTGGCCCACCTTGAAAGTGAAATCGACATTCTTCAAGTTGAAAAACGCATCCGTGGACGTGTCAAACGTCAAATGGAAAAGAGTCAGCGTGAGTACTACTTGAATGAACAAGTCAAAGCCATTCAAAAAGAATTGGGCGAAGGCGAAGAGGGTGCTGATATCGAAGAACTCGATAAACGCATCAAAGCTGCCAAGATGCCTAAAGAAGCTTTGAAAAAAGCTGAATCAGAAATGAAGAAATTGAAGTTGATGTCTCCGATGTCAGCTGAAGCTTCAGTGATTCGTAACTACATCGAAACATTGGTGAACTTGCCTTGGAAGAAAAAGAGCAAGGTCAATAATGATTTAACCAATGCTGAAAAAGTATTGAACGAAGACCACTATGGTTTAGACAAAGTCAAAGAACGTATTTTGGAATACCTCGCAGTTCAACAGCGCGTTGAAAAAGTGAAGGCTCCAATCCTATGTTTGGTTGGCCCTCCTGGTGTGGGTAAAACATCTTTGGGTCAATCGATTGCTCGTGCCACAAACCGCAAGTTTGTGCGCATGGCCTTGGGTGGCGTGCGTGATGAATCAGAAATTCGTGGTCACCGTCGCACCTACATTGGATCAATGCCAGGCAAGATTTTGTCAAGCTTGACCAAGGTCGGTGTGCGCAATCCATTGTTCTTGTTAGATGAGATTGACAAGATGGGCATGGACTTCCGTGGCGACCCGGCAAGTGCGATGCTTGAAGTCTTAGATCCAGAACAAAACCACACCTTCCAAGATCACTATGTTGAAGTCGATTACGACTTGTCAGATGTGATGTTTGTGGCGACTTCAAACTCCTTGAACATTCCAGGTCCTTTGCTTGATCGTATGGAAGTGATTCGTTTGGCGGGTTACACCGAGGACGAAAAAACTCACATTGCATTGAGCTACCTATTGCCTAAGCAAATCAAAGGCAATGGTTTGAAGGCTGGTGAAATTGCAGTGGATGAATCAGCGATTCGCGACATCATTCGTTACTACACCCGCGAAGCAGGTGTTCGAGCGCTTGAGCGTGAGATCAGCAAAATCTGCCGTAAGGTGGTCAAGCTACTGTTGCTCAAAAAAGAAGCTGCACCGATCAAAGTCGATGGTTCGAACTTGGACAAGTTCCTATCAGTGCGTCGCTATGACTACGGTCTAGCTGCTAAGCAAAACCAAGTGGGTCAAGTCACTGGTTTGGCATGGACTGAGGTGGGTGGCGATCTATTGACCATTGAAGCGGCTGTGATGCCAGGTAAGGGCAACACGATTCGCACTGGTTCATTGGGCGATGTGATGAAAGAGTCTGTTGAGGCAGCACGCTCAGTGGTTCGTTCACGTGGTCGCAAATTGGGTATCACTGAAGAATCTTTTGAAAAGAAAGATATTCACATTCACTTCCCAGAAGGAGCCACACCGAAGGATGGTCCATCAGCCGGTATTGCGATCACTACCGCTTTGGTTTCAGTCTTAACGGGCATTCCAGTCAGAGCCGATGTGGCCATGACCGGTGAAATCACCTTGCGTGGGGAAGTCTTGCCGATTGGTGGCTTGAAAGAAAAACTATTGGCAGCTCACCGAGGTGGTATCAAGTTGGCTTTGATTCCTGAAGAAAACATCAAAGATTTGACCGACATTCCTGATAACGTTAAAAACGCGATCGAGATTGTGCCCGTCAGATGGATTGATAAAGTCTTGGAATTGGCGCTAGAAAAAATGCCAGAAGCCTTGCCTGAGCTAACCGCTGAAGAAATCGCCAAAGCTGCTGAAGCAAGTAAATCTGCTCAAGCCAGCTCAGGGGATGTCCTCAAGCACTAATACTTGTATTAAAGAACCTTCACACAATGGCTGATAAGGCCATTGTGTGAAGGACTTGTTTAACCAAATAGTCTGAAAAATTTGCAGTGGGAATGAAGGTACTGTATACTCTCGTTTCTCTGTGGGTGCTTAGCTCAGTTGGTAGAGCGTCGCCCTTACAAGGCGAATGTCGGCGGTTCGACCCCGTCAGCACCCACCACAGATTTCTTCTGACTTTTTCTACGTCAACACCACACACTCATGCTTGAATCGATCCGTAAGTACCAAAAAATACTGATGGGGCTGTTACTTTTGCTCATCTTGCCATCTTTCGTCTTTTTGGGCGTTGAGAGTTACATGCAAGACATTGGCAAAGACTCAGCCTTGGTCAAAGTAGATGGTGCTGCCATCACCCGTCAAGAACTTGATAATGCGGTGAAGTTAAGAGCTGATCGTTTGCAGCAACAGCAAGGTCGTGTTGATTCAGCGATGGTCAACAGCGTGCCATTCAAACAAGCCGTTTTGAATGAAATTGTTCAACAACGCCTTTTGGCTTATGAAATGAAGGCCCTCAAGCTTTCTATCAGTCCTGAAGCCTTGGCTCGTGATTTGACACAAATTCCAGAAATCAAAGCGCTTTATAACAATGGTCAGTTTGATGCTGAGCGTTATAAAAAGCTCCTAGCCAGTAATAATCTAACGGTCGACCAATTTGAAAACGGTCGTCGTTATGAGTTGATGACGCGTCATGTTCTAACAGCCGTGGTTGCTACAGGCATTGGTTCAAGAAAAGTGGCTGAGCAAGTATCCATTGCCTTTGAAACAGAGCGTGAAGTTCAAGCTTTGCGTTTCTCACCAAACGACTTTGTTTCTAAAGTGAACCCATCACAGCAAGACATTGAGTCTTTCTATCAAAGTAATATCAATGCTTACCAAGCTCCTGAGAACGTTGAAGTTGAATACGTGATCTTGCAAGGTGATGCGAAGGCAGATCCTAAAAAATTCGCAGAAAAAGCAGATTTGTTCGCCAACATGGCTTATGAGCAGGCTGATAGTTTGAAGCCAGTGGCTGATCGCTTGAGTTTGCCAATTCAAAAAGCCAGCAACATCACTCGCGGTGGTTTGCGTGGGGCTCCAGCAGATCATCCATTCAACAACCCTAAATTATTGGCAGCCATCTTTGCTGATGATGCAGTTAAAAATCGTCGCAATATTGAAGCCCTAGAGTTATCACCAGGAAAGATCATTTCTGCCCGTGTCACAACTCACAAGCCACAAGCTGCTTTGCCTTTGTCTCAGATTCAGGCGGACGTGAAAAAACAAGTGTCACTCAGAATGGCTCAAGAGTTGGCAATCAAGACTGGTCAAGAACGATTTGAAGCACTTCAAAAGAACCCAAGCGAATCAGCAGGTTTTAGTTCTGCCAAATGGGTATCTCGCAATAAACCAGCAGATCTGACTGCCAGCGGTATGGATGCTGTGATGTCGGCGAACGCAAAACAATTGCCAGCAGTGGTCAGTGCCCAAGCGAATGATGGTGGGTTTGCCATTTACCGAGTGAACAAAGTGCAGCAACCAAGCCAATCAGATCAAAAATTACGCGCCAATCAAGCCAGACAGGTGGCTGATCTCAGCACCCAAGCTGAAGCAGCTGCTTATTTTGAAAGCGTAAAAGATCGTGCCGGTGTTAAGCAAGTTAACTCTGTGAAGTAATCATTGAGCAAATAGAAAACTAAATACATGACCTAAAAAGCCACTTCAAATCAGAAGTGGCTTTTTTCATGGATAAAAGACTTTCAATCAATTCTAAATAAGTCATAATCCCAGCATGCAAGCCGCCAATCAAATCTTCTTCTCACTACTAGCTCTGATGCTAGTCGGTTTGTACGTCAGCACGATCACGCCATCGGGATATAAAAAAGATAAGAATTTGGTGTATTGGCAGGCATCCATTTTGTTGAGAGCCTTAGCTTTTATTGTTTGGACGGTTTCGCCTTATTTATTCGGTTTTTCACTGACGATTGCCAATTTTTGTTTTTTGAGTTCAATGGTACTTTTAGTGCTCTTGTTCAGAAGTTGGCGTGTTGACATCACTCGCTCAGGTTTGCTTGTGGCGGCAGCATTTTCATTGATATCCATCATCATTTATGAAGTGTTGCGACAAAGTGGCGCAGGTTTTGCAATCAGAACTGGCTTTATGTCGATTCCGATTTTGATACTTTCAATTTGGGAGGTTAATGAGTTAACCCGATTGCTAAAGAAGGATCAAAGTTTTGGTCTTAAGGTTTTGATGGGCATTGTGTTGGTAAGTTTGGCTGTTACATTTTCTGTAGGTGTTTATGGTCTGATAAATCACACAAGAGGTGTGACCCAATTGATTCAATTTGATAGCACCTTCATTCTTTGGGGTAGCTTGAGCGCACACCTCTTGATTTACATTGCGGTCAGTAGTTATTTGTACCAACGCCTGATGAAGAGTGAATTAAGTGCCAGGATTGGTCTTGAGAGAAGCTCCACTGAGAATGCTCAAATCAAGGCGCTTCTCGAGGAGCGTGAAGGTTTGATTTCATCTCTGTTGATTGCTAATAAAACTGCGGCCACTGGTGCGCTCTCAGCATCGATTGCCCATGAGCTGAATCAACCTGTGGGGGCTATCAGTCTCAATACTGAATACATTCAGCGCCAACTCAATGAGGGAAAAACTGATCCTGGTGGCCTGAGAGAAGTTATCACCAGTATTCAGCAAGACAATCATCGAATTGCCAAAATTGTTTCTACATTGAGAGATATCTTCAGGCAAGAAGAAATCAAAACAAGTGATGTGCATTTGGATGAGTTGATTGAACAAGTAAAACCGATCATCGTGCCTCAGACACGCGACCTGAACATCAACTTAAATTTTGATTTGAATGTGAACCAATCAATTCCATTGAATAACAATGAAATCAGTCAGGTCTTGATCAATCTATTAAACAACTCGATTGAGGCACTTGCCAATTCAAATCAGTCAAATAAAGAAATCAACATCCATACCCGAGTATTTGGCAATTATGTGGAGTTAAAAGTTTCTGATAATGGCCCAGGCATTCCTGATCAATTAAAGGCCAGTATTTTTGACTTGATGAAAACCAATAAAAAGCAGGGCATGGGTTTGGGCTTGTGGCTATGTAAGCACATCATTGATAGACACCAAGGCCGCATCAGTTACCAGCAGTCTTCATTTGGTGGCGCTGAATTCTTGATTCAGTTACCAATTGAATGCGTTGGAACTTAAGGATATAAGAGTTAAGAGTTAAGACTTAAGGCTTTAAAAGAGGCTCTAACTTGGGCCAAACATTCTCAAGCATGATGCTTTGCGCCATCACATTCGGATGAATCCGATCTGCCTGAAACAAATCCATGCGAGTCGCTACGCGCTCTAAGAAAAACGGTAGTAACTCTACTTGTTCTGCTGATGCCAACTTGCCATAAATGCCAAAAAACTTATTGGTGTAGTCCTGGCCATAATTTGGTGGAATGCGCATGCCCAGCAATAAAACTTTGGCACCTGATTGCTTCGATGCCTGAATCATTTTTCTTAAATTCTGTTCAGTGGCTGGTAGTTGTAAACCACGCAATGCATCATTGGCGCCTAACTCAATCACGACCACTTTGGGTTGATGGGTTTTTAACAATAGAGGCAAACGGGTTTGGCCACCGGCCGTGGTTTCTCCGCTGATGCTGGCATTAACGACTTGCCAGCTTGTATGGTCTTTCTTTAAACGATCTTCGAGTAACTTGACCCAGCCAGTGCCACGAGGCAAACCATACTCGGCGGAGAGGCTATCGCCCACAATCAAAACTTTTGAAGATTGCGCCATGACAGTGGGGCTATTCAAAAGAGCCATGCAGAAGACAGTAAACACCATTACCATGTGAGTGATGGGTGCCAGATAGCGATTGCGCTCCACAGATCTAAAACCTGAACGATTATTTAAATAAATCAAACCACTTAAAACACTACTCAAACTAAGCTCCTATGCATGCAACAACACTTCAAACCGTTCTAGAAGTTTCACATTTGGCGAAAACTGTGGATACGGTGGATGGTCCTCTGACTATTTTGCACGATATTAATTTTTCAGTTGCTGAGGGTGAAAGTTTGGCGATTGTGGGAGCCAGCGGTTCAGGTAAAAGTACCTTGTTGGGCCTCTTGGCTGGCCTAGACACACCAAGCAAAGGCCAGGTTTTGCTGATGAATCGTGATATTTCGGCTGCCAATGAAGACCAACGAGCCCAAATTCGATCGCAACACGTGGGTTTTGTATTTCAGTCATTTCAATTGATTGATCATTTAACTGCTTTGGAAAACGTTCAGCTTCCTTTGGAACTGGCCGGCATGCCCAGAGCCGAAGCTGCTGCCAAAGCTCAAGTTTGGCTAGAAAAGGTGGGTTTATCTGAGCGCCTCAAGCACCGCCCAAAGACGTTGTCGGGTGGTGAGCAGCAACGCGTGGCTTTGGCTCGTGCTTTTGTCACAGAACCAGACATTTTGTTTGCCGATGAGCCTACAGGCAGTCTGGATGAGCAAAATGGCCAAAAAATCATCCAATTATTGTTCCAGCTCAACCAAGAACTGGGCTCAACCCTGATTTTGGTCACCCATGACATGGCCTTGGCCAGCCGCTGTGAGCGTCAAATGGTTTTAAACAACGGCCGGGTGGTCGCTTCAGACTAAAGAAGCCTGAAGATGCTTGATGTGCCTAGATTAATAGGGCATTTCTGCAAAAAATAGCTTTAAAAACAATAGCAAGAATGCCATTCGTTTTATAATCTTCGGATGCCTGCAAATCGTCGTTTTTTAAGCCTAAATGGGTCTCAAGCCCTCTCTCAATTTCGCCAACAGCGTCTTTTAAGCTCTTTATCTGAGCAAGGCGTCGAGCTCACTCAAATCCAAGCGCAATTTGTGCATTTTGTCTGGTCTGATGCTGAACTTTCAGGTGATCACCAGCAGGTTTTGGCCGGCTTACTAAATTATGGTGAACCATTCCAATTGATCGAGGCCAAAGGCTTGTTTGCTGGTAAACAAGATCACGCAGTTGTAGCCCCTCGCATTGGTACGATTTCTCCTTGGGCCAGTAAAGCCACTGACATTGCCCATCATTGCGGTTTGAATGTTCTGCGCATCGAACGCGGTGTGCAGTTTTTCTGGACCAGTAAAAAAGCTTTGAACGAAGCTCAGCGCCAAGCAGTTTTGGCCGCGATCCATGATCGCATGACAGAAATCACCTTGCCATCGATTGAGTCAGCAGCCGAGCTCTATCAAACCTTGAGCGACAAAGCATTCACACGCATCGATATTCTCAAAGGCGGTCAAGCCGCTCTTGAACAAGCCAACACCACCATGGGCTTGGCCTTGTCTGATGATGAAATCATCTACTTGGTTGAAAACTTCAAAAAATTGAACCGTAATCCTAGTGACGTTGAGCTCATGATGTTCGCACAAGCCAACAGTGAACATTGCCGTCACAAGATCTTTAATGCCACTTGGACCATTGATGGTCTAGAGCAAGACAAGTCTTTGTTTGCGATGATCCGCAACACCCACCAGTTGCAACCAAAAGGCACGGTGGTGGCTTATTCAGACAACTCCGCCATCATGGTTGGTTGTGAGGCTGAAGTATGGGCACCAAATGAACAGCAAGAGTATGTGAAGCAAACACGTTTGACGCACACGCTCATGAAAGTAGAAACGCACAACCATCCAACAGCAATTGCCCCATACCCTGGAGCCTCAACCGGTTCCGGTGGTGAGATCCGTGATGAAGGTGCCACTGGTATTGGTGGTAAACCAAAAGCAGGTTTGTCAGGTTTTTCAGTATCGAACTTGAACTTGCCGGGCAGTCAGTTGCCATGGGATCAAGAATCATATGGCAAGCCTGAGCGCATTGCCTCTCCATTGCAAATCATGATCGAAGGTCCTTTGGGTGGTGCGGCGTTCAATAATGAATTCGGTCGTCCTAATCTAGGTGGTTACTTCCGCGTGTTTGAGCAAACCATTGATGGTGAGCGTCGCGGTTATCACAAGCCAATCATGATCGCCGGTGGTATTGGCGCCATTGATGATGGTCATACCCATAAAAAAGAAATCAAACCTGGTTACCTCTTGGTTCAATTGGGTGGTCCTGGTATGCGCATTGGTATGGGTGGCGGAGCTGCGAGCTCGATGACCACTGGTGCGAACACTGCTGACTTGGACTTTGATTCAGTACAACGCGGCAATCCAGAAATTGAACGCCGTGCTCAAGAAGTGATCAACGCATGTCGTGCAATGGGTGAGAAGAACCCAATTGTTTCTATTCATGACGTGGGAGCGGGCGGTTTATCGAATGCATTCCCAGAATTGGCTGATGGCGCTGGTTTAGGTGCCACCTTTGATATGCGTAAAGTGCCACTTGAAGAAAGCGGCATGAGTCCAGCCGAAATCTGGTGCAATGAATCTCAAGAACGTTATGTATTAGCGATTGCAAAAGAAAGCCTGCCAATTTTGCAGGCCATGTGTGATCGTGAACGTTGCCCAATCGCAGTCGTTGGTGAAACAACCAAAGAGCGCCAGTTGTTCTTGGTTGACACCAAAGAAGCTGAAGGTAAAGACGAGCGTCTACCGATCGACATGCCGATGGAAGTTCTGTTGGGCAAGCCACCGCGCATGCACCGGGATGTTAAGCGTCTTGAAAAGAAACTGCCTGAGATTGATCTCACCGATGTCAAGCTGGATCAAGTGGCGAGCTGGGTTTTGCAACACCCATCCGTTGCCAGCAAATCATTCTTGATCACGATTGGTGACAGAACTGTGGGTGGCTTGAACGCCCGCGATCAATTTGTTGGTCCGTGGCAAGTGCCAGTCGCTGATGCTGCTGTGACCTTGATGGACTTCAAGGGATATCGTGGCGAAGCCATGTCAATGGGTGAGAGAACTCCATTGGCAGTGATGAACGCACCAGCAGCAGCCCGCATGGCGGTGGCTGAATCGATCACCAATATTCTTTCAGCCGATATTGACAGTATTGAAGACATCAAGCTATCTGCTAACTGGATGGCTGCTTGTGGCAATCCTGGTGAAGATGCCAAATTATTTGATTCTGTTAAAGCAGTTGGCATGGAACTTTGCCCAGCTTTGGGTATTTCTATTCCGGTGGGCAAAGACTCCTTGTCGATGCGCACGCAATGGGATGATGAAAAAACTGCTGAAAAGAAATCAGTCACTTCTCCTGTTTCATTGATCATCTCAGCGTTTGCGCCTGTGGTTGATACACGCCAAACAACGACTCCTTTGTTGCAAATCAAAGATGAGCAAGGTCAAGCACTTGATACAGAAATCGTATTGATTGATTTAGGTCGTTCAAAGAGCCGCATGGCTGGCAGTATCTTGTCTCAAGTGATCGACCAAGCTGGTCAAAGCACACCAGACTTAGATGACCCAGAGGATCTAAAGAATCTAGCAAAAGCGATCATTAGCATGCGCCGTCAAGGATTGCTCTTGGCTTATCACGACCGTTCAGACGGTGGTCTATTTGCAGCCGCCACTGAAATGGCATTCACAGCACACGTTGGTGTTTCGCTCAATGTGGATATGTTGGTACTTGATAAAGATCACGAATCTGATTTTGGTGATGCTAAGAATTGGGCTCAGCAAGTATCTGGCAGAAGAAATGATTTGACCTTGAGAGCACTCTTCAATGAAGAGCTGGGTGCTTTGATTCAGGTGAAACGTGAACACCGTGATACCGTCTTTGACATCCTCAAGCAACACAACCTATACAGCTGCAGTCATGTGGTTGCCAAGCCAAACACGACAGGCCAAGTAGAAATTTGGCGCGATGCGAAGAAGATTTTGGATGTGCCACGCCATGTTTTACAAAAACTATGGCAAAGCACCAGCTGGCAGATCGCGCGTTTGCGTGACAACCCAGATTGCGCCGATAGCGAAAACAATCTTGTCGATAATTTGGCCGATGCAGGCATGCAGCCTAAACTCACATTTGATCCAAGTGACAATGTGGCAGCACCGTTTATTTCCAAAGGTGCCAAGCCTAAAGTCGCGATCCTCAGAGAGCAGGGCGTTAACTCACACCTAGAGATGGCGTATGCCATGGACTGGGCTGGCTTCTCAAGCTATGACGTGCACATGAGTGATTTGATCGCGGGACGAGTCAACCTAAAAGACTTCCAGGGCTTGGTGGCTTGTGGTGGATTTAGTTATGGTGACGTATTGGGTGCGGGTGAAGGTTGGGCAAAATCTATCTTGTTCAATCCAGCGATCAAAGATCAATTCCAAACCTACTTCAATCGTCCAGACACCTTTGGTTTAGGTATCTGTAATGGCTGTCAGATGATGTCTAACTTGGCCAGCATCATTCCAGGTGCTGATACATGGTCTAAGTTCACACGCAACAAGTCTGAACAATACGAAGCACGCTTGGTGATGGTTGAAGTCACCCAATCACCATCGATCTTCTTGCAAGGTATGGCGGGCAGTCAGTTACCAATCGCTGTGGCTCACGGTGAAGGCTTTGCCAACTTCAGTCAGCAAGGTAACAAGGACCAAACAAAAGCCAAAGGCTTGGTGGCTCTTAAGTTTGTCGATAACCAAGGACAAACAACCGAGACTTATCCATTGAACCCGAATGGTTCACCAGAGGGCATTACTGGCCTGACCACCCCGGATGGTCGTTTCACAGTCTTGATGCCTCATCCTGAGCGAGTCTTTAGAACCGCACAGATGAGTTGGGCTCCAAAGCAATGGCATGACATCGCTGATGGTGCAAGTCCATGGATGCGCATGTTCCGTAATGCCAGGGCTTGGACTAAATAAGCCTTAAGCATTAAATCAATGCAAAAACTATCTGATAAGGCTCAACAAGCGTTGAGCCTTATTCTTTTATCGGAGGCTTCGATGGCTAGCAAACAAGTAAAAAAAACAGTCAACAAAAAAGATCCCAAACCAACATTTGCACCGGTTACATTCTCTGAAGAGAATGGTGTGCGCTTTTTACATTTTGGAACTTGGTGGGTACAAGGCGCCATGCGCATCAATAAGCCAGACTTCATTGAACTAGAGTACGCCCAACAAATGATGGCTGGCTTACTCTTCTTAGATCCGAATGACAAAAGACTGAAGCAAGCTGACGACAATAGAGATAAAAACAATAAACAAGTTAAAAATAAAAAAACGAGTGATGCAAAACCATTTCACATGGTTCAGTTGGGTTTGGGCACGGGTGCATTGACCAAGTTTGCTCATAAGCATTTCCCAAAGGCTCAAGTCACGGCGATTGACCTCAATCCTGCGGTGATTGTGGCGGCCAGAGTGATGTTCAATATGCCGCCATCCAATCAACACCTCAATGTGCTGCAAACCGATGCCCTGAAATATGTCACCAATAAGAAAAATAAAGAAAGCATCGATTTACTCCAAGTAGATTTATACGATGCCACTGCCAGAGGCCCAGCTTTGAGCTCTCCAGAGTTTTATCAGGGTTGTTATGACAGTCTCAAAGAACCTGGGGTCATGACGGTCAATCTATTTGGTAACCATAAGAGCTACAAAACAAACATCATCAATATATGTAATGCCTTTAACAATCGGGTCATGGTCTTTCAGCAAGTGCATGACTGCAATATCGTCGTGATTGCTTTCAAAGGACCTCATCTGGAAGTTGACTGGACTGATGTGAAGGCTAGAGCAGCCTATTTAGAGAAGAAATATGGATTACCCACCAAAACCTGGGTGCCTGGACTCAGATCTGAGAATGCCCGACAAGAAAACTACCTATCTTTATAGATAGTATCTTTTTCTCTTAGTGTGAGAACTTTCCAAAAGCCACCCAAGGGTGGCTTTTTTTACGTCTATTGGAAATCAACTCAAAAACGGACTCTTTAAATGCGTCAAGGCAAACATTACGTTAAAAATGTAAAAATCACCAAAAATAGTGATTCATAGTGAAATTCATAAACATCCTGAAAACCTAAAAATTGAATAACTAATTAACAAGTTAATAAAAGAAAGCTTAGAAAGATCAGGACGTAGATATTAATTAGGAAGTTAATGCGCTTAATTAAGTAAACCAAAGAACTGGAAATAATCATCCATCAATAAGGTGGGGCATATAAAGGGCTGATACACATGATGGACCAATCCATATAAAGGACCAATCAAGATAAAGGAGGGCATCTAAAACACTAAAAATAGAACTAGAAGATAGAAATAAGAGCAATAGAAGCCTCAAAACACCGCAAAACATTGGAAAATTAACCAAAGAAAACATTTACCAATTAAGTTAATTAAGGTAAATTTCACAGTTCTTTAAATTAACAAAAAGGTTAAGGTTAATCATGTTACCTCTAGATAACGTTACAACCATCTACTTAACAGGCTTCATAGCCATTGCTTTCGCTGTTACACAGTTGATTCTATTCAGAAAAAAAGGCTTCTCAGCTTACCTGTGGGCCGCTGGTTACCTACTGATGGGCCTTGGTTACATCGTAACGCTGCTTAATATCGCAGATCCATTACCTCATACCTGGGTAGCAGGCCCAATCGCAGTATTACTGGGTAGTTTGGTGACTTTAAGCTCTTTAGGTATATGGTCTGGATATGCATTACCCAAAAAAGCTTCATTAATATGCTTGGGGGGCGTGGCTTTAACGGCCACCTTATTCCATTTCAGCAGATTATTCCAAGCCCCATTGGGAAGCCTTGAAGCCATTCTATTGGCTCCAGTTTCTGCGACACTTATATATAGTGGGTGGTTTGCAGGTGTTCAGGCACTCCAAACCAGAAGTAAATACATCCTTTTAATCAGCGGTGTCTTTTGGGTTCAGGGTGTATTCATGGCATTATTAACTTTAGGTGCATTAGCAGCCAAAGGTGGTGACTATATTATTGTCACTTCAGAGGTGGTTTACTGGACAAGTCTGATTAATTTAGGCGCCACACTGGTTGCCAATATTGCTTGGTCACTACAAATCTCAGAAGACCTATTAATTAAGAATGGATTAGTAAAACCAGCTTTGGCTGATAAATCTCCAGCCAAGGATAAATCTACAGAAAAAACCTCGTTCTTTAATAAAGAAGATAAACCAGTTAAAGAAAAGTCTATTAATAAGAAAGCCGATACCACTGAAACGGTTTCTGTTAACCCTGATTTATTAACAGAAACAGAAAAGCTGGCTTTATTAGAAAAGTTAACTGATAAAGAGCGTGAAGTTTTCTTCTTGGCAGTAGAGGGTAAGAAGAATGGCGAGATTGCTAGCATCCTTAACTCATCAGAAGCTAGTGTTAAGGTACATCGTTCAAGAATGACTGGTAAGTTAGGTATGAAAAAGCCAGAAGAGCTTAAAAAGTTAATCACTAAGGCAGCCCCAGTTCAAGAAAGTAAAGAAGCTAATCAAACTTTACCACCCGAAACTGATAGCCAAGATCTCTTTACTAAGAGTTAACTTTTTAAAAGTTAAGAAAAAGTAAATTTACAGCCACCTTCGGGTGGCTTTTTTGTTTCTTAACCTTCATTCTTTTCCTGAATTTCGATGAAATATTACTTGGTTAACTTGAATCGATGTTGTTTTTATCTTCTTACAATCAAAAAAAGCCCTACATTTTTTCTGTAGGTTTTTGTAGGAAGTTCAATTAATTCAAGAACTTAGAAGCTTTTGTTTTTGCAAAACAGTTTCAATCCCACTAAAATAGCATGCGCGCGCCCGCTCTGGAAGAGTTTTCAGAGCAATTTTTGCAAAAAACAGAGAAAAAATGAATCTTCGTTGGACCCATCACCTTGCAGCTATTGGCTTTACAGCCATGACGGCGCTCGCGCATGCGGCTCCAAACCCACTCCCATCAGGAGCTCCTGATGCGGGTGCACTTCAGCAGGGACTGCAAAAACAGATGCCTCAGTTGCAGCCTCTACCGACACCTAAAGCTCCAACGGTCAAGCCCAAGCCTCAAGAGGCAAAGCCTAGTGAGGTCAGGGTCACCATCAAAGGCTTTAGGATCGACGGCAACAAGTCTTTGTCAGAAGAGCTCATCAAAGAATCATTGAAGCCTTGGCTAGGTCAAACGGTGGCTTTCCAAGACTTGCAAAAGGCCGCAGACACTGTTGCAGCCTTGTATCAAACGCAGGGTAAGCTCGCGCAAGTTTCAGTACCCCCACAAAAAATCACGGATGGCATCATCATCCTCAAGGTCCTTGAAGCCAAGCTGGGTGCGGTTCACATCGACATGCCCAATGGTCCATCACGCTTCACTGAGGACCGCGCAAGACGTTACGTGACTGATGCCAACAGACTTTCAGAGATTGTTCAAACGCAAAATATTGAACGCTCCATCTACATCCTCAACGAGACCCCAGGCATTGCGGTAGCAACTCAAATCGAGCCTGGTAAAAACGAAGGCGATGTTGATTTGAGAGTTTCTTTGGTCGATACCAAGCCAGTGAGAGGTAGGTTAGAAGCCAATAACTACGGTAATCGCAGCACCGGCATGGGGCAGCGAATCATCAATGTCACATTCGATAACCCTGGTACTTTTGGCGATCAACTATCAGCCAGCAACATCAAATCTTCAGGCTCTGACTACTCTGTGGCCAGCTACTCGGTTCCGTTAAACAGTGATGGTCTCAGGGCCTCTGTGACTGGTAGCTACCTAGACTTTGAAAACGTCGGTCAATTCGCTTTTCCGAAAAACGAAGCTGCTAGCTTTGGTCGTGCCAAAACCATCGGCATGAACCTCAGCTATCCACTGCTCAGAAGTCCTAGTGCCAATGCCAATTTTTCGATGGGTGGCGATAGAAAGATGTACATCAATAAGGCGGTTCAAAGTGGTGAAGCCACCAGTGACTACCGCATAGAAAACATGGTCTTCACGCTCTCTGGTAATCGCTTTGATGGCTGGGCGGGTGGTGGTGTCAACTCAGCATCTGCCACCTTGACCAAAGGGCATCTCACCGTTGGTTCTCAGACTCCAGACTATGCAGTCAATACGCCTAAAACTTTTACAAAAATTAATTTAAACGCTTCTCGCAATCAGCAGTTGGTGCCAGACAAGACGATCTTATCTATCGCTATCTCTGGGCAAATTGCTTCGGTTGACCTTGATTCAGCCGAGAGGTTCTATTTGGGTGGCCCGAATGGTATCCGTGCCTACCCCGGCTCTCAGGCTGGTGGTAGCCAAGGCGCCATGATCAACATTGAAATTCAGCAACAGTTGGAAGATAAATTCGTTGGCAGTATTTTCTACGATGCGGGCTTTGTCCAACAATTCCGCAACAAGGCCACTTACATCGCCAGCAAGGGTGTGACACCAACCAGCGTTGGCACCAATGCTGATAACTCCTACTCTTTGCAAGGCATTGGTTTAGGTCTAAAAAGGGCGGATAAAGATTTTATTTTTAGTACTTCGATTGCCTGGAAGCTTGGCCATAACCCTCTCTACAACATTCGTGGGGTTGGCGTTAACAATGACGGCAGATCGAAGAGTGCTTACATCTGGGCTCAAGCCCAGTGGATCTTCTGATTCATGAATAAGCTCAGCCAAAACTTCCTCTTCAGTGCTGCCTTGATGGCCGCTGGCGGAGCTTTTGCGCAATCAGCCCCAATCGCTGCAGATGCTCTGCCCACAGGTGGTCAAGTGGCAGCGGGTTCAGCCACCATCCAGCAATCAGGCAATACCTTGAACGTGGTTCAGGCTAGCCAGCGCGCAGTGGTCAACTGGCAAAGCTTTAACGTAGGTGCTAACGCCAAGGTTGAGTTTGTGCAGCCGAATGCTCAGGCCGTGATCCATAACCGCGTGGTCTCAGCCACTGCTTCGCAGATTGACGGTATGGTCAATGCCAATGGCAAAGTCATCATCTCTAACGCCCATGGCGTGGTCTTTGGTAAAGGTTCTCAGGTAGACGCTGCTGCCATCGTGGCCACCACGATGGACATCAATGACAAAGACTTCATGGAAGGCAAGAGCACCTTCAAAGGCAATGGTAAAGGCGCTGTGATCAACTACGGCAAGCTTCAAACCAAAGACCCTAAGGGCTATATCGCTTTACTCGCTCCTGAAGTGCGCAACGAAGGCTACATCTTGGCCAAGGGCGGAGCAGCTAACGCAGTGGCTTTAGCCAGCGGTACACAGATCACTCTGGACTTCCGTGGCGATCAACTCATGACGGTGAAGGTCGATGCCTCAGCCTACAAGAGCTTGATTGAGAACAAACGCTTGGTTCAGGTCGATGGCGGCATGGTCGTGATCGCCGCTAACTCAGCCGCTCAGCTCATGGGCTCAGTCATCAAGAACAGCGGCCGCATCAGCACCAGCTCCATGGTCAACAACGGTGGTGTGATTGAGATCTTGGCTGATAACGTCCAGAACTCAGGCGCCATCATGGCCAACGCCAAGGGCAATACCGGTAACGGCGGTCAGATCAACATCAAAGGCAACACCATTTCTCTAGCCGATACCAGCAAGATCAAGGCCAATGCCAAAGAGCAAGGCAATGGCGGTCAGATCATTGTCCTCTCAGAAAAGAAGACCCAAGTCTCAGGTGTGCTTGAAGCCAAGGGGGGCAAGACCAGCGGTAACGGCGGCTTCATTGACACCAGCTCTAAGGAAGTCCTAGAGATCAGCAGCAAGACCAAAGTAGACACATCTGCTAGAAACATCCTAGGCAAAGCCGGTACTTGGCTATTGGATCCTATGGATCTGCTAATAACCACAGGATTTGCTCAAGTAATCAGCGATGCTTTGCAGAACAATAACGTCACAGTTCAGGTGCAGGGCAATGTTTGTTCAGGGGGTAGCTGTACCCAGAACGGCAGCGGTAACCTCACGATTGAACAAGGCGTAACCATCAGTAAAACTGGTGGCGTCAAAACAATCTTAACTTTCTTGGCAGATGGGACCTTCTACAACTATGGTGTCATCAATCAGGCAGCGGATTCAATCTTAGAAGTGGTGATCCAGGCACAAAACGTTAACCTGGCCCAAAACAGCAGTATCGAAGTGAACAAGGTTACGATCACAGCGGTTAACTCAGTTACAGGTTACGGTAGCATCGTTGGGGCAGGAGCCAATCCATTGGTTAACATTCTGGCGAACATTTTTAACTTCCATGGCGCCATCACGGTTAACTCAAGGACCCAGGTTACGGTTAACAGCGTCACAGGTAACGCAACAACAAGTAATACCACAGTAGGAACCATCCGCATCACAGCGGATGAGTTAACCTTGGCATCAAGCGGAAGATTAGAAGCGAACAATGTAATAAGTGACACCAATAGTGGCGCGATCACATTAAGTGCTAATGGCACTGGCATTATCACGATTGAAGGATTAATCCAAACAAATGGTGGTAATGGTCGTGGTGGAGAGATTAATATCTCCCAAGCCGACGATATACACATCAATAACGCTATTATTCAATCCAACGGAAATAATGGCGGCAACATTCAAATATTCACCAACTCTGGTGACTTAATCCTACAAAATGCATTAATCCAAACCAACGGTTCAAATGGCCGGGGTGGTTCTATTGGAATATCCGCCACTAATCACACATTAATCACTAACTCAAATATCGAGGCAAAAGGATTAAACCAGGGTGGCAGAATCTTAATCGGCAATAATGCAGATAATGGCATATTGCCGTTTTCTATTTCTGTGATCTTAGATAAGACGAATATTGATGTATCTGGGCAGAATATAAGTAATCAAGATATCAATCAAATCAACATTGATACACAAAATGACTTACTGATTAATAACTCAACATTAAAAGCAAATGGTGAGCAAGGTGGTCAAATCTATTTGAACTCTCAATATCAAGGCATTGTTTTTGATAATTCAGTTATTCAAACTAATGGAAGTAATGGTCGCGGAGGTACGGTTGAGATTTCTTCTAACTCAGGTAGCCTCACAATTAACAGCACCATCCAAGCGACTGGTGCCACTGTTGGCGGAACAGTTCTCTTAACCGCAGATCACATTCTTCTAGATAGCAACACACTCATCGATGTCACCGGTAATTTAGGTGGTGGATCTGTATTAGTAGGTGGTGATTGGCAAGCTGGTAAAAACGAAATAATCAGAGTCTTCCCAAATCGAGACATTCATCAATCAATAACAGTCACCATGAAGTCTGGTGCCATGATTGATGCCAGCGCCAAGATCAATGGTGACGGTGGTGTAGTGGTTTTATGGAGTGACATCACTAATCGTCATTCGATCACTGATGCTCAAGGATCTATATATTCAAAAGGCGGTAGCCAAGGAGGTCTGGGTGGAAAGGTCGAAACTTCAGGCGCAGCTTTACTATTTAGCCAAATAGTTGTTGATACAAAGGCCTCGGATGGCACAGCTGGTGACTGGTTACTAGACCCAGGCAATATTGAAATTACAACTAGTGGTTCAGCCAGTGCCATCGGACCTACTTATGAACCAGGAGGTAGTGGTGGCTGGACCCAGATTCATCCGAATGCAATTAACAATGCACTGAACAATAGCAATCTGATCATCACAACTGGAACCGGTGCTAATTATGAAATCCACAACAATTCTGAAATTAGATACACAGGTAGCAGTGAGAGAACTCTTACCCTAAAAGCTACAGCTGGTATCAATTCGGGAACTATCACAAGTACTAATGCAAAGCTTAACGTAATCATTTGGGTTGAGTCAGATGGTGGTGGTAGTAGAGGTCCTGCGCTAAGTAATATTACAACTAATGGTGGCCACTTTTGGGTTGGCGGTGGATCTGGAACTACCACTTGGAATGGTTTGACTGTTGGTAATGGTTTGGCGATGTCAGACGGCAGTGCTAATCATTACGCAATAGATCTTTACGGCGATATCTCAACTGCAGGTGGAGACATACATCTAGTTGCATCCGATGGTTTTGTAACAGCAGGAGCTCCGTCAATCGGTGCTATCGGCGCACACAGAACGCTCAATGCAGGTTCTGGTGATATTTCCTTGATAGTCGGTGATGCTAGTTCATTAAACGGTGGATTTAATATTGTTGTTCAAACTACTGGTCGACTAACTGTTGCGCCGCCATCTGGACAGAATTGGGTCTCAGACATAAGTTGGGGGGCATTGAGTAACCCAATTCCGGGAGTTACAGTTAACAACCCTAGTAGTTTAGGTGGTTTGAGTATCGGCACTTATACCGGAACCGGACTTGCGGGCGATACCGCGTATGTAACGTCTAATGCGCGAAACGTTACCGTGAATAACACTATTGATATTAAGGGGCCGGTTTCAATATCAGCCAATCAGATCACCCTCGGAATTGGGATCGCAATTAACGCCACGGGGGATTTGAATCTTTTTGCGTTAAATGGTTTTACTACAGCAGCAAACTCGGGCATCGCGCGTGGGGCAATAAGAACCCGCGGTGGGAATCTTCACATCAATGCAGATAGTGATGGTAATGGTACCGGCGAACTAAATATTGACTGGTTTTCGTATGATGCTGGCACGGGAAATGCTATCTTGGAAGGGGCTTCATATTCGTGGAGCACTAGTTCTGTTGATAACATACCTGATATTTACGGTCTTGGCGGTATTACTTTCAGAAGTAGCAGCACGCTCCAAGGACTCAATACCAGCTGGTTTCAATTTCTTCAGACACAATCCTCTTTTACATTTGGACATTCCAATCGACAAAATGGTTCTATTACTTTTAACGCGTGCTCCATTTGCCATTCACATGCCGAGAATTTCACTGATAAAACGTTTACGGTAGCCGGGCCAATTACTATTCATGGCGGTGAGGTTGTTCTAAATAGTAGTTTAAGTACAAGCAATTCGTCTACAGGTGACATTACAATCACAACAAGCGCTTTATCTGGTTCTGGTTCAATATCATTGGCCAATGGCAGAAGCCTAACTATTACTCAATCTGGTTCATCGACATATAGCGGCGCTATTTCTGGAACATTGAGCGCCCTTACAAAAGGGGGTGCAGGCACTGTAACCCTTACAGGAGTTAATACTTATACGGGTGGCACAACAATTACCGGCGGTACGCTTGCCTTGGATCGTGCAGGCTCAACAACCGGCACTGTTCTTGCTGATGCTGGCGCCGTTACAGTTAATGGTGGTACTTTGACCTTAAATGATTTAACTGAAACAGTTGGAGCAGTTACTTTGACATCTGGCTCTATTACTGTTGGCGCGGCAGGTAATACATTAACAGGTTCGGGTTACACATTAAATCCATCAAGCGGGACTGATCACTCAATCTCAGCAGTTTTAGCTGGTGGCGCTTCAGTGGCTTTATCTAAATCTGGTGCAGGCACTGTAACCCTTACAGGAGTTAATACTTATACGGGTGGCACAACAATTACCGGCGGTACGCTTGCCTTGGATCGTGCAGGCTCAACAACCGGCACTGTTCTTGCTGATGCTGGCGCCGTTACAGTTAATGGTGGTACTTTGACCTTAAATGATTTAACTGAAACAGTTGGAGCAGTTACTTTGACATCTGGCTCTATTACTGTTGGCGCGGCAGGTAATACATTAACAGGTTCGGGTTACACATTAAATCCATCAAGCGGGACTGATCACTCAATCTCAGCAGTTTTAGCTGGTGGCGCTTCAGTGGCTTTATCTAAATCTGGTGCAGGCACTGTAACCCTTACAGGAGTTAATACTTATACGGGTGGCACAACAATTACCGGCGGTACGCTTGCCTTGGATCGTGCAGGCNNNTCAACAACCGGCACTGTTCTTGCTGATGCTGGCGCCGTTACAGTTAATGGTGGTACTTTGACCTTAAATGATTTAACTGAAACAGTTGGAGCAGTTACTTTGACATCTGGCTCTATTACTGTTGGCGCGGCAGGTAATACATTAACAGGTTCGGGTTACACATTAAATCCATCAAGCGGGACTGATCACTCAATCTCAGCAGTTTTAGCTGGTGGTGCTTCAGTGGCTTTATCTAAATCTGGTGCAGGCACTGTAACCCTTACAGGAGTTAATACTTATACGGGTGGCACAACAATTACCGGCGGTACGCTTGCCTTGGATCGTGCAGGCTCAACAACCGGCACTGTTCTTGCTGATGCTGGCGCCGTTACAGTTAATGGTGGTACTTTGACCTTAAATGATTTAACTGAAACAGTTGNNNGAGCAGTTACTTTGACATCTGGCTCTATTACTGTTGGCGCGGCAGGTAATACATTAACAGGTTCGGGTTACACATTAAATCCATCAAGCGGGACTGATCACTCAATCTCAGCAGTTTTAGCTGGTGGTGCTTCAGTGGCTTTATCTAAATCTGGTGCAGGCACTGTAACCCTAACAGGTGCTAATACTTATACGGGTACGACTACGATCAGTGCGGGCACTTTAAAGTTAGGTGCGTCAGGAGTTATCTCTGACAGTTCAGCAATTGATTTTAGTAACGGCGCAGGTACTTTAGACCTGAATGGATTTAATGAGACGGTGCTAACAATTGCCGGCACCTGCACGATTTGTTTCATCACAAACACTGCAGTCGGAACTGATACTGCGACATTAACTTCGGGCACGACAACTACGGCAACAACATTTACTGGCGTGATTCAAAACGGTAGTACAGCTAAAGTTGCAATCACTAAGTCAGGAAGTGGTAGCTTGACCCTAACAGGTGCTAATACTTATACGGGTGGCACAACAATTACCGGCGGTACGCTTGCCTTGGATCGTGCAGGCTCAACAACCGGCACTGTTCTTGCTGATGCTGGCGCCGTTACAGTTAATGGTGGTACTTTGACCTTAAATGATTTAACTGAAACAGTTGGAGCAGTTACTTTGACATCTGGCTCTATTACTGTTGGCGCGGCAGGTAATACATTAACAGGTTCGGGTTACACATTAAATCCATCAAGCGGGACTGATCATTCAATCTCAGCAGTTTTAGCTGGTGGTGCTTCAGTGGCTTTATCTAAATCTGGTGCAGGCACTGTAACCCTAACAGGACTTAACACTTATACGGGTAATACCAATATTGCAGGCGGCACTTTGGTAGTGACCGGGAATTTATCATCTGCTTCTAACGTGGTGATGACCAACAATGCTATTTGGGATCTTCAGGCGACGCAAACAATTGCAACGTTAACGATGGCCAGTGGAAATAGCATTATTAGAAGTGCTGGAACATCTATTCTGAATATCAGCGGCGCATCAACTATTGGCAATAGCATTACAACCAGTGGTCTTCAGGTATATGGCGGTTTGGTAACGTTGATTTCTGATATGACCCTATCTACCGGTGAGAGCATTTCATTTAAAGATAAAGTCGACGGAGCTTTTAATTTTTCAGCAAACATTGGTAGCGCTGGTATGTTGATCTTTAATGCTGATGTTGGTGCAACTACTCCGCTGTCTTCAATCACTGTTGGTGCCTCAGGTGCAAGCTATCTGAATGCAAATATTATTACTACAGGAAACCAGATCTATAACAATAATTTATTTATTGGTGTAGCAGGTGTCGCGCAGTTTGTTAATGGAGACTTCTCTGGCGGATTTGGAAACTGGTCATACTCTAATACAAGCGTATACCTAGGAACAACCCAAATTGGAGGATTTACAAGTCCCACTGATCCAACTTCATTGCGATCAAATACCAATACCAATACCACCACTTACGTTGGCTCATTTGCAGCAACTAATAGAGCAACATCGATTGTCAGTGGTTCTATTCAAATGAGTACGGGTTCAGGTAACTGTGCGCAAGGCTACTGTACTGTTCGTGGTCCTTATCTTATCAGTGATGGAACGGTAAGCTTGTCGGCTGGAGATACGGTGTCATTCCGTTGGCAGGCTATTGCAGGAGGTGATGCTTATGACGCTTTTGGTTATTTGTTAAACGTTGCGAATGGAACAACAAGAACTATTCTCAATAGTACGGGGGCAACCACAGATGCAGGATCTACATGGACTACTGCAACATTTACACTACCTACAGGCATATCTCCTGCAGATTACAAATTTGTATTTGTCGCCGGATCCTACGATTCTAATGGCGCAAAGGGAGTGGGTGGTTCGCTTGCAATTGATGATGTTTCGACTACATCATCTTTGGCTAACCTTTTTGTAGGTTCGCCAAGTCCAAACGTGAAACTTACAGCAAACAAAGTAAGTATCACTGGCACCACAAATCTGTCATCTAACAATTTAGATGTCTCTACGACTGCAAACGATAGTTTAATTAGCGGAGCTATTTCTGGTTCTGGTAATTTAATCAAGTCTGGGGCAGGACATTTGACTCTTTCTGGCGCCAACTCCTATGCAGGTACAACCACTGTTTCTGCTGGTACTCTTAAGTTAGGCAATGCCACAGCATTAGGTACTGCTGCAGCTGGTACGACTGTTGCTTTGGGCGCTGTGCTTGATCTAAATGGTCAAAACGTCAGCAATGCTGAAGCCTTAACCATCTCAGGCACAGGTATCAGCTCGGGCGGTGCACTGATCAACACTTCATCAAGTGCTGCTACTTTTGGTGGTTTGCTCACATTAGCTGATGACACTTTGATTGTTGGTGAAACCGGCACGATTGCTTTAAGCAATGCTGGCACGATCACAGGTGCTTATGATTTGACCTTGGGTGGTGCGCAGGGTGGTTCAATCACATCCATCATTGGTACTTCGACTGGTTCAGTCACTAAAGTAGATGCTGGCACATGGATTCTCTCGGGCAATAATACCTACACCGGTGCTACAACAATTAGCGATGGAACCCTTGCCATCAGCCATATCTCCGGTCTTGGTACAACTGCCAGTGGCGTTACGGTAGCAAGTGGTGCAACGCTGGATATTCGTAATGTGGCAGTGGGCGCAGAAGCAATTACTCTGAATGGAGGAACCTTAGCTACCTCTACCGGCACATCTAGCCTTGGCGGCACAGTTGCTTTAGACGCCAACAGCACCGTAAGCGTTGCTGGCTCCCAACTGACACTTTCAGGAGTTGTTTCAGGTACAAATGCCCTTACCAAAACAGGCACTGGCATTCTGGTTCTATCGAACACTAACACCTACAGCGGTGGCACTTCGCTATCAGCAGGAACTCTGAATCTTGGCTCTGCTGGTGCGATTGGTACTGCTGGTACGATCAATTTTGGTGGCGGAACGCTACAGCACTCTGCTAGTAATACAACAGACTACTCTGCTCGTTTTAGTACTGCCAATAATCAAGCCTATCGCATCGATACAAACGGCCAAACCATTACATTGGCAACTGCCTTAAGTAGCAATGGTGGTGTCTTAACTAAATTAGGTAATGGCGTTTTAATACTGTCGGGTGCTAATTCATATACGGGTACAACTACAGTCAGTGCCGGTACTTTGCGTTTAGCTAACGCTACTGCCCTCGGTACAGCAGCGGCTGGTACAACAGTATCCGATGGCGCAGTTTTAGATCTCAACGGTCAAACAATTGTCAATGCCGAAGCATTAACGCTAAATGGAACCGGCCTCAGTACTGCGGGGGCGTTGATTAATAGTGCAGAGGGTACAGGAAGTGCTGCATCTTATGCTGGCTTGATAACACTCAACACTGCAAGCAGTATTGGCGGAACTGGCAACATCACATTGAGCGAAGCAATATCTGGTGGTTTTGCATTGACTAAGGTAGGAACTAATACCCTGACCTTATCTGGCAATAATTCATATAGCGGCGGCACCAACATTAATGCTGGTACCGTAAGCCTTGATTCTGCAAATGCGATTGGCTCATCTGGCACGATTAGCTTTGGTGGCGGCACGCTGCAATACACCGCGAACAACACAGCAGATAATTCAGCTCGTTTTAGTAATGCCTCCAGTCAGGCCTACCTAATTGACACCAATAGCAGAGATGTCACATTAGCTTCTAACTTGAGCAGTAGCGGTGGTGCTTTAACGAAGTTGGGTACTGGTACCTTGACACTACAGGGTAATAATTCGTACACCGGAGGCACCAATATCAATGCCGGTACCTTAAGATTAAACTCAGCAAATGCCATTGGCTCGTCTGGCACGATCAGCTTTGGTGGCGGTACCCTTCAATACACCGGTAACAACACAACCGATTACTCTGGACGTTTTAGCTCGACGGCTAATCAGGCATACAGCATTGATACGAATGGTCAGACAATCAATTTCCTAAGCGCATTGAGTAGTAGTAGTGGAACATTGACCAAGTTAGGTGCCGGTCGTCTCAATCTTGTTGCTGCCAATACCCATAGCGGCGGTACGACCTTGTCAACCGGTACGCTTGGCTTATACAACAACACCTCTGCTGGTAGCGGTGCCTTAACCATATCAGCGGATGCAACCTTAGTCCTGGGTCGCTCTGTTACGCAAATTGCCAACAATATGGTTCTCAGCGGGACCGTGACGATCAATTTTGATAATGCCGTGGAATATTTAATAGTTGCAGGCGGTGGTGGTGGCGGTTCACGGCATGGCGGCGGTGGTGGTGCGGGTGGCGTGCTTACTGGAAACTCAGATGTCGATGCCGCAAGCGTAACGGTGGTGGTTGGTGATGGTGGTAGTGGCGCCACAGCCTCTGTTGCTCCAACAAAAGGCGGTAACAGTTCATTATCATTCCTCAGCACAGCTGCTGAAGGTGGTGGAAGTGGTGGTGGTTGGTTTGGTGATGCAACATCAGGTGGTTCTGGTGGTGGTACAAGTTCAGATTATTCTGCTGGATTTGCAGGTACTACCGGTCAGGGAAATGCAGGCGGAACTGGTGTAAGTTGTAACGGCTGTGATGGTGGCTGGGCTGGTGGTGGGGGTGGTGGTGCCGGTACAGCTGGTTCAAATGCAACTCGAACAACAACAACCAATGCGTCGGGTGGTAACGGTGGCACTGGATTACCATCAAGTATCTCTGGCTCCCAAGTTTTTTATGGCGGCGGTGGCGGTGGCGGGCTGAGCAATAACTCTACAGGTACTGCTGGTAATGGTGGTAACGGTGGCGGTGGGGCGGGCGGTAAAGCCACAAATGGTACGAATGCTACAGCTAATACTGGTGGTGGCGGCGGTGCAGGTGGACACAGTACATCAAACTGGGCCGGCGGCGCGGGCGGTTCCGGTGTTGTCATCGTTCGCTATTTGGGATCATCTAACGGTTCAAATGCAGGAGGTTCCGTCACTGATGGTTCTGGTTCAGCAACTGGATATGCTATACATAGATTTAATTCCAGCGGCACATTGACGCTGAATACTTCTGCCGTATTGAGTGGTGATATCAGCGGTACTGGCTCGATAACCCTTAATGCAACGGGCAGGACGGTTTCATTGACTGGCACGAATACCTATGTCAATACAACAATTACCGCTGGTACCTTGAAGGTGGGTAATGCAACCAATACTGGCTCCCTAGGTTCGGGCACGGTGACGAACAATAGTGCGTTGATTCTTGACCGTACAAATGCTTTCTCTATTGCCAATGTAATCAGTGGAACGGGTACTCTCACAAAGCAGCAAACATCGACAGCGACTCTATCAGCTAATAACAGCTACTCTGGACTCACAACTATCAGTGCCGGTACTTTGCAGATCGGTGATGGCGGAACAACGGGTACTTTAGGCACCAATTCAGTTACTAATAACGGCTCTCTGATATTCAACCGAACCGATAACCTCTCTGTTGCAAATGCCATCTCTGGATCGGGTAGCCTAACCCAGGCAGGCAGCAATGTGCTGACACTCTCGGGCAACAATTCATATAGTGGCGGCACCAACATCAATGCTGGTACCGTAAGGCTAGACTCAGCAAATGCGATTGGCTCATCTGGCACGATTAGCTTTGGTGGCGGCACGCTGCAATACACCGCGAACAACACAGCAGATAATTCAGCTCGTTTTAGTAATGCCTCCAATCAGGCCTACCGAATTGACACCAATAGCAGAGATGTCACATTAGCTTCTAACTTGAGCAGTAGCGGTGGTGCTTTAACGAAGTTAGGTGCTGGTACCTTGACACTACAGGGTAATAATTCGTACACCGGCGGCACCAATATCAATGCCGGTACCTTAAGATTAAATTCAGCAAATGCCATTGGCTCATCTGGCACGATCAGCTTTGGTGGCGGCACGCTGCAATACACTGCGGACAACACAACGGATTATTCTGGGCGTTTTAGCTCGACCGCTAGTCAGGCATACAGCATTGATACCAATAGTCAGACAATCAATTTCCTAAGCGCATTGAGTAGTAGTGGCACATTGACCAAGTTAGGTGCCGGTCGTCTCAACCTTGTTGCAGCCAATACCCATAGTGGCGGTACGACCTTGTCAACCGGTACGCTTGGCTTATACAACAACACCTCTGCTGGTAGCGGTGCCTTAACCATATCAGCGGATGCAACCTTAGTCCTGGGTCGCTCTGTTACGCAAATTGCCAACAATATGGTTCTTGGTGGAACCGTGACGATCAATTTTGATAATGCCGCGGAATACCTGATTGTGGGCGGCGGTGGCGGCGGTTCATCTGGCGGTGGTGGTGCAGGTGGTGTAGTCTATCAAGCGACAGATCTTGCCTCATCTTCATATGTTGTAACCATTGGTGCTGGCGGAACAGCTGGTGCTCCTTCAAATAGCGGTTCAAATGGTGGTAATGGTCAATCAACAGTATTTAATGGTGTAACTGCCAGCGGTGGTGGTGGTGGTGGCCGAGCCATGAATGCAGGTTTGGCTGGTGCCTCTGGCGGTGGTGCAGGTGCAGATGTCTTAGGCGGAGCTGGAGCTGCCTCACAAGGATCTGCAGGCGGCACTGGCCCAGGTACAGCATCAGGAACCTCCGCAGCAGGTGGCGGCGGTGCGGGGGAAGTTGGTTCACCTGGTTTAACCCAGGCCGCATACAACGCTCGTTATCCTGGCTTATCAGGCCAAAATACCATGGGTGGTAATGGCGGAAATGGCGTAATTAATTTAATCACTGGTATATCAACCTATTACGGCGGCGGCGGCGGCGGCGGACCAAATAATAACAATCAAACGCAGGATGTTGCGCGAGCGGGCCAAGGTGGCTTGGGTGGTGGCGGTAGAGGCGCTAATGCAAATAATGGTAGAGGTTTAGATGGAGCACCCAACACGGGCGGCGGCGGTGGTGGTGGCGATTGGGAGGGTTTATCTGGAGGTGCTGGTGGCTCTGGTGTCGTCATTGTTCGCTATTTGGGATCATCTAACGGTTCAAATGCAGGAGGTTCCGTCACTGATGGTTCTGGTTCAGCAACTGGATATGCTATACATAGATTTAATTCCAGCGGCACATTGACGCTGAATACTTCTGCCGTATTGAGTGGTGATATCAGCGGTACTGGCTCGATAACCCTTAATGCAACGGGCAGGACGGTTTCATTGACTGGCACGAATACCTATGTCAATACAACAATTACCGCTGGTACCTTGAAGGTGGGTAATGCAACCAATACTGGCTCCCTAGGTTCGGGCACGGTGACGAACAATAGTGCGTTGATTCTTGACCGTACAAATGCTTTCTCTATTGCCAATGTAATCAGTGGAACGGGTACTCTCACAAAGCAGCAAACATCGACAGCGACTCTATCAGCTAATAACAGCTACTCTGGACTCACAACTATCAGTGCCGGTACTTTGCAGATCGGTGATGGCGGAACAACGGGTACTTTAGGCACCAATTCAGTTACTAATAACGGCTCTCTGATATTCAACCGAACCGATAACCTCTCTGTTGCAAATGCCATCTCTGGATCGGGTAGCCTAACCCAGGCAGGCAGCAATGTGCTGACACTCTCGGGCAACAATTCATATGCAGGTGCAACAACGATTAGCACGGGCACTCTCCTCCTTGGAAGTGCTACAGCTCTCGGTACTACAGTAGCAGGCACTACTGTTGCTGATGGTGCAGTACTTGACCTCAATGGTCAAAATGTTAGCGGTGCAGAAGCCCTTACTTTGAACGGTACTGGCGTGAGTGCGGCAGGTGCTTTGACTAACTCTAGCAGCTCTACAGCGACGTACGCTGGAGCCGTTCTTTTAGGAAGTGTTTCAAGTATTGGTAGTTCGACTGGTGCAATCACCATTTCTGGGGCAATTACAAGCAGCACCCATGGCTTGGCTCTGATCGGTGATAAGGCAATCACACTCAGCAGCTCCAGCAATTCACTTCGCACTATTGCAGCTGCCTCAGGTATCGGAGCGCTCACAATTGTTAACACAGGTGACTTAGAGATTGGTTCTGTATTAACTTATAACGGTATCAATGCTGTTGGCGCAATCAACATCAGAACTACTGGCAATTTAACAATTTCTCAAGATATAGAAACTACAAGCACTTCTAAAACAGCAGATGATCCTGCATTACTCTTAGCAGCTGGTAGTGCTACTGCTGCTGGAACGACAACTAATAACATTCTTTTAGTTGATTCACCAACATTCACTGTAGGTGATGGCGGTGCTGCCAACTTCTACACTGGTGGTTTGACAGAGAGCTCAGACATTAAGGCTTACGTTGAAAGTAAGTTAAATAACAACACAGCTGCATACAACACAACATTAGCAACCAAGCCTACGACTGCTGGCTACAACATCATCTTCAGAGGTTTCCCTCCATATATCTATTTAACGATTGTTGATAATCAAACAGGCACCTACGGCACTGCTAGCGCACTGAGCTTCTGGTATTCAACCAGCGCCTCATCTTATGGCTCTTTATATATTCCACCACTGTTATCAACGGTGACAACTGCGCAAACATTCACGGCTGGAGCAAGCTCGATGGATGTCAATATTGCTGGTATTACTGGAACAATTGATATTAATACCACTTTGAGCTCGACCCTTAATGCTCATTCACACAATCTTCAGCTCACGCCCAGAAACTTTGCATTGGCTGGCGCACCCGGCGTGAGATTCTTAGCCGGTGATGCCAAACCATTTGTAGTGAATCCTGCAACTGCAAAAGTTGCAGCGACAAAAACTTACGATAGCAACATTAATCTAATAAAAGAACAAATCAGCATCACGGGTATTGGTGGGGCGTTGATCGACTTTAATATCGGTACGGCTGCTGCCAATAATGCCAACGTCGCTACAAATAATAAGTTTATAAACTTGGGAACCTTGGCGCTGAGTGGTGGTACTGGTGCATCGGCCGCAAGTAACTATGTGCTGCCTGCTTCAAGCTCAAGTTTTAACAATACGGTGACTATTAATGCCGCTACCGCCAAAGTGGCAGCGACAAAAACATACGATGGTGATACAACTCTGAGCAAACCACAAATCAGTATCAAGGGCGTTAATGGAGTGGCAATCGACTTTGCTTTAGGCGACGCCGTTGCCAATGATGCCAATGTGATTACAAGTAATAAGTTTGTCAACCTTGGAACATTGGCGCTGACTGGCGGAACTGATGCAACCGCTGCAAGTAACTATGTGCTACCAGCCTCTAGCTACAGCGCGAATAACACTGTAACAATCAATGCTGCGACTGCAAAAGTTGCTGCGACAAAAACTTACAATGCCAACATTAATCTGGTTAAAGAACAAATCAGCATCACGGGTATTGGTGGAGTGGTTATCGACTTCAATATCGGTACGGCAGCTGCCAATGATGCCAACGTGATAACAGGTAATAAGTTTGTCAACCTAGGAACTTTGGGTTTGGCCGGTGGCACAGATACAACAGCCGCAAGTAACTATGCATTGCCAGCATCTAGCTCAAGTGACAATAACACTGTAACAATCAATGCTGCGACTGCAAAAGTTGCTGCGACAAAAACTTACAACGGCAACACTGGACTGATAAAAGAACACATCAGCATCACTGGTGTTGGTGGAGCGTTGATCGACTTTAACATCGGTACGGCTGCTGCCAATGATGCCAACGTCGCTACAGGTAACAAGTTTGTCAACCTTGGAACTTTGTCGCTGACTGGCGGAACTGATGCAACGGCGGCTACCAACTATGTATTACCAGCATCCAGCTCAAGTGATAACAATACGGTGACTATTAATGCCGCTACCGCCAAAGTGGCAGCGACAAAAACATACAACGGCAACACTGAGCTGACTGATCAACAAATCAACATTACCGGTGTAGGTGGTGCAAGTATCGCCTTTACTCTAGGCAACGCTGCTGCCAATGATGCCAACGTTGCTACAAGTAATAAGTTTGTCAACTTGGGAACTTTGGCTTTGACTGGTGGCACTGGCACAACGGCCGCAAGTAACTATGTATTACCAGCATCAAGCTATAGCGCCAATAACAGTGTGACGATTAGTAAGAAAACAGTTGGTTTATCAGCCTCGAAAGTTTATGACGGCGGCCTATCTTTGACAGGTAAAGTCTTGATCACAACCGGTGTGGGTTCAGAAAAGTTGACCTACACAGGTGCAACGGTCAATGATCGTAATGTCACAACATCAGGTAAGTTCATAGATGCCATCACTTTGGCAGATGCAACTGATGGTTCTGGTGGTTTAGCATCTAACTATCAATTGCCAGCAACTTTAGATAACTCAAGTGCGCCAGTAACAATTACTGCCAAAGCTTTAACGATTACAGCTAATTCTCGTTCAACCGACTACGGTACTGCGCTAACGTTAGGCACAACGGCTTTCAGCCAATCGGGTCTTGAATCAGTTGACAGTATCAGTGGTGTCACATTGAAGCATGGTGATAACACAACAGTTCCAGCAACTAAATTCTTCGGCACCTACACTAACGAAATCATCGCTAGTGATGCCATAGGCTCTGGTTTGAGCAACTACAACATTTCATATACGCCAAATACACTCACTGTTAATAAATATGTAATTTCTATCAATGCGCCAACCGTCACAAAAGATTACAACGGTAATCTTACCTATACGGCTTCAAGCGATGATTTGATTGCTCTGAAAGCAGGGCTTAAGAATGGTGACACTGTCACAGCAGCAACCATTACTTTTGCTAATAAAAATGTTAGCTCTGGTAATAAAGTCGTCACCTTAGACGCTATTACTATCAACGATGGTAATAATGGCGATAACTATACGGTCATAAGAAATGGCAACTCTACAAGTACCATCAATCGTCAAGCCTCCGTTACTTGGGTGGGTGGTGCATCAGTTGAATGGTTTAATCCAGCTAACTGGGCTCTAACATCTAATAACGCTATTACTGGTGTAGTTCCAGATCTCAGCAACGTATCTGCTGTGATTATTCCAGCTGGTACAACAGTCACTTTTAATCAATCTAATCTCTCAGGTTTGGCTGAGGCTGGTACTGTCAACATCACAACCTTAAGTGGCGGTTCTCTCAATCTAAGTAATGGTGCTTTATCTGGCACAAGTATCAATCTTGCTAACTTAAATACAAGTGCTGGAACAACGCTGACAGCATCCACTGGTGTGACTGTTGCACCAGTGACTGGCACAACAAATACGATTGCTGGTGTATTGGCTGGTGCCGGTCATTTGACTAAAAATGATGCAGGTACTTTGGTGTTGAGTGGTCAAAATACATATTCAGGTCCAACTAACATTAATGCGGGCGTTGTTTCAATCAGTGCTGATGACAATTTAGGTGCTGTACCAGTCACTACAACTGCAAATTCATTGAACATCAATGGCGGCACTTTATTGGTCACCAATGATGTCACTCTTGATAGCAAGCGTGGCATCAGCTTAGGTGCGAGTGGCGGAACTTTTGATATTGATGCAAGCAAGACTCTTGTTTACGGTGGTGTGATAGCTAATGCCAATGCCGCCGTTGGCTCACTCACTAAAGTTGGTAGTGGCGTCCTTCAATTATCTGGTGTCAATACTTACACTGGTGACACCAATATCAATGCAGGTGAATTAAACATCACTGGCAGCTTGTCAGATCTTACGGATGTTTCTGTAGCTGCAGGTGCGAGCTATAACTTAGGTAGCAACGATACGATTGCATCTATATCTGGCAGTGGCCTAGCTAACATTAATACTTATGATTTAACAATTGGCGGCAGCGCTTCAACCACATTTGCTGGAGAGATCAGAGGTTCTGGTCGTTTAATTCATAACAGCTCTGGCATACTGACCCTATCTGGTGATAATACCTACACCGGTGACATAAACATCAATGCAGGTACTTTATTATTAACCGGTAGCTTGTCATTTCTTACCGATGTGATCATGACCAATACTGCGATTTGGGATCTTCAAGTTGCACAAACAGTAGCAAGCTTGACCATGGCAAGTGGCAATAGCATTACTAACAATGCTGGCACATCTGCTTTAACAGTGAGTGGTGCTTCAACATTGGCTAATAGCATCACCACATCAGGTGCACAGACTTATACAGGTGCCGTAACTTTAGGTGCTGATACGACCTTCAGAAGTACTGATAACCAAATTAGCTTTGGTTCAAGCATCACGGGTGCTGGTAAAGATTTAACTGTTTCATCTGGCGGCGGCGCTATTACTGTCGGTGCGATAGGAACAAGTACAGATAAATTAGGTGATTTGGTCTTCAATAGCTCAGGCGCTACGACTTTGGGTGGAGCTGTTTATGCGAATAGCATTCAAACAGACTCATTGGTTGTTGGAGCAGGTACCGGTTCAGGAACAATCGTCATCAACGGTGGGTCTGTCACAACAACGGGTATTCAAACCTATCGTGAAGCTCTTACCTTAGGGGCTAATACAACTTTAACTACTGCGGATAACAAGATTACTTTCAGTGACATTGTTAACAGCAAAGCTACTGAAGTTCGTACTTTAAATTTGAATGTTGGCACTAGTGAAGTTGAATTTAACGGTATTGTCGGCGGTGCTTCGAACGGCAACTTGGGTGCCATCGCCATCATTGGTAACCTAGATTTAAATAACAATATTACTAACGCAGCCAGCTTAGAAGTTTCTGACATTAGCAACCTGGGCGGCAACATCACTACCTTAGGCAACCAAATTTATACAGGTGTAGTAACCCTCAGCATCAATTCAGATTTGACGACAACCAGCAATGGCAATGTCAGCTTTGCTAGCACTATCAATGGCGCTAGAAACTTAACAATCACAACTCATGGCACAGGTGATGTGACTTTGAGCAATGCTCTTGGTAACACTGCACCTTTGACAGGTTTGACAATTTCTACCGATGCATTGACTGCCGGTGCGTTAACTTTAGCTAATAACTCTGCAATATCGATTACCAATGCTGGATCAAGTTCTGTTGGTGGAATCATTGCTGGTTCTGGCGTTACTTTGACTAAGCGGGGTAGTGGACTATTACTACTCAACGGTAACAATACTTATGGTGGTGCCACCACCATTGCGGCTGGTACTCTCAAACTAGGCCATGCTAATGGATTGGGAGCCAACGGTTCAAGTGCTACTACAACAGTCAATCTTGGCGCCACTTTAGACCTTAACAGTCTGACAGTTGAAGAAACTGTCGTCGTTGATGGTGGTCGTGTGTTGAACGGTGTTCTATCTGGTCCTATCAGCTTAACTGCTGATAGTACTTTTGAAGCAGGTTCTGGTCAGGTAGTCACCATTAACGGGGTTATTTCTGGAGACTTTGGCATCACTGTCACAGGCTCTGGATCATTTGTACTCGGCGGTAACAATACCTTTACTGGTGCGACAACCATTTCTTCTGGTACTTTGCGTATCACTCATGCCAACGCTCTAGGCACAAGTGCTGGTTCAACCACATTGGCCAGTGGTGCAACGCTTGATTTAGACAGCGTTGCAGTGGTTGGCGAAAACTTGATCATGAACGGCGGCACACTCAAAGACTCTACCAGCAGTTGGAGTGGGGGCATTGTTTTAACTGGTAGCAACAACATAGATATCGCAGCCGGTCATCAGTTAACCATCGGTGGTGTTATCTCAGGCGACGGCACACTCACAAAAATTAGCGCGGGTGATTTGATCTTAACGAATCAAAATAACAGTTACACCGGAATGACCACCATCAACGCTGGTAAGTTGGCATTGACGGGCAGTGGCTCGATTGCCACATCAGCTAAGTTGGTGGCCAACGGCACATTTGACATCAGTGGTACGACCAGTGGGGCAAGTGTTAAGAGCCTTGCTGGTTCAAACACTGGTAGTGTTGTCCTTGGCGAGAAAGCTCTCACACTTACCGCCGCCAATGACAGTTTTGCTGGCGTGATCAGCGGCGCTGGTCCAGTCACATTGACTTCAGGTAATCAGACATTCAGTGGCACAAATGATTACACAGGTGCCACAACCATCACAGCTGGCACATTGTCATTAACGAGTGGTGGTTCAATTGCTACATCAGCTAAATTAGTTGCGAATGGCATATTTGATATCAGTGGTACCACGAGTGGCGCAAGTATCAAGAGCTTGTCTGGTTCTAATACTGGTGACGTTCTTCTTGGAAACAAAACTCTGACCATCTCCGCCGCTAACGACAGTTTTGCTGGTGAGATTAGTGGCACTGGTGCAGTGACATTAATAACAGGTACACAAACCTTAACATCAGCAAATACATACAGTGGGTTAACGACCATCAATGGTGGCACATTGATCATCACTCATATCGATGGCTTAGGCACAACAGCCAATGGCACAACCATTGCCAATGGAGCAACGCTCGATTTGCAAAACATTGTTCTTGGTGGTGAAGCATTGACCATCAATGGTGGTTCTTTGGTCACAAGCACCGGAACAAGCTCCTTGAGCGGTACTTTGACCTTGGGTGCTAATAGCTTCATTGTGGTTAGCGGCTCTGAATTAACTTTATCAGGAACTATCTCTGGCGCTCATGGCATCACTAAATCTGGTTCAGGTACATTAACTCTGAGTGGTGACAACAGTTACACAGGTGCTACTGTGATCAATGGCGGTATTTTGAGTGTTTCAAGTTTGGCCAACGGTGGCAGCAATAGCCACATTGGCGCATCGACCCATGCAGCTTCAAACTTGATCATCAATGGTGGCACATTGAAATATACCGGTGCCACTGTGACAACAGACCGTTTATTCTCGATCGGTACTAATGGTGCCACCTTGGATGCATCAGGCACTGGAACATTGAGCTTTAGCAACACAGGTGATTTAGTACTCAGTGGTAATGGCGACCGCACATTGACAATCAAGGGCAGCCAAACTTCAAGTAATTTACTGGCCCCTAAATTGGTAAACGCTTCATCCGGAACGACCAGCTTAGTCAAAGAGGGCGATGGTGCTTGGGTATTGAGCAATGCCAATACTTATACAGGTAACACAAGCATCAATGCAGGCGAATTAGCAGCTGGTGTTGATGCAGGAAATATCAATGGCGCAACAAGCACTGCTTTTGGCTCAGGGCTGGTGGTTGTCAATGATGGCGCTAGTTTGAATTTGGTGGGCCGCACTCTTGCTAACAATATCGATGTTGCTGGCTTTGGTAGACAAATTTCAAGCGTCTATACCGGTGCGATTGCCAATGGCCGCCCAGGAACTCCATTTGACTTTGATGGTGGCTACGCAGGTGCAAAACTCACCGGCACAGTCACCATCTTGAATACAGGCTTCAATGGCGGAGCATTAATTGGCAATCGCATGACGATGGAGATTGCAGGGAAGATCACTGGATCTGGTCAGCTGTTCAAAGGTGATAGCGTTGATTTGCATGGTCCACTGTTCATCACCAACTCTAGCAACGATTACTCTGGTGGCACAACCATCACATCTGGATCTATTTGGGTAGGAGTTAATGGTGAAACAGGTGTTCTTCCTGGCGCTGTTCTAAATAACGGATCATTAATTTTTAACAGATCTAACGATTTAACCTACTCTCAAGTTATTTCTGGATCAGGTTCTGTTTATAAAGAAGGTAATGGCACATTAACTCTGAGTGGCGATAACAGTTACACAGGTGCCACAGTGATCAATGGTGGCACTTTGAGTGTTGCAAGTTTGGCCAATGGTGGCAGCAATAGTCACATTGGTGCATCAACCAATGCAGCTTCTAACTTGATTATCAATGGTGGCACATTGAAATACACCGGCGCCACTGCAACAACAGACCGTTTATTCACGATCGGTACTAATGGTGCCACCTTGGATGCATCAGGCACTGGAACATTGAGCTTTAGCAATACAGGTGATTTAGTTCTGAGTGGTAATGGCGACCGCACATTGACACTCAAGGGCAGCCAAACTTCAAGTAATTTACTGGCCCCTAAATTGGTAAACGCTTCATCTGGAACGACCAGCTTAGTCAAAGAGGGCGCTGGTGCTTGGGTATTGAGCAATGCCAACACCTACACAGGTGACACCAACATCAATGCCGGTACTTTGAGATTGACTGGTAGCTTGTCATCTCTTACTGATGTGGTTATGACTAATGCTGCGATTTGGGATCTTCAAGTAAGCCAGACGGTGGCTACTTTGACGATGGCTGCTGCTAATAGCATTACTAACACTGCTGGCACATCTGCTCTAACAGTCAGTGGTGTCTCAACACTTGCCAATAGCATCACCACATCAGGCGCACAGACTTATAACGGTGCTGTTACTTTGGGTGCTGATACAACCTTAACAAGCAGTGGTAGCGGCGATAGCGGTGCCATTAATTTAGCCAATACCGTGAATGGCGCCTTTGCTTTGACTGTTAACACTGCTGGCGTAACTACCTTTGGTGGCACTGTTGGTGGTGTGGGTGCGGCATTGACAAGCTTGACGACTGACAGTCCAGGTTCTGTTGCTATCAATGGTGGATCAGTTACAACCTCGGGCGCTCAGACGTACAACGATGCGGCCACCTTGGGTGCTAACACCACATTTACTTCAGATAACAATAATTTAGTATTTGGTGGCACATTGAACAGTGCGACAAGTGCTCGCACCTTCAGCGCTAACGTCGGTACAGGTAATGTTACTTTTACAGGAACAGTTGGTAACGATGTTGCTCTTGGTAATACAAGTATTACCGCTGGAATAGTGACCAATAGCAATACATGGGTTGGTAATGGCTCTTACAACATTACCGGTGCTGGAGTATTTAATGGTGCCGTTAGTGGCATCACAACATTAAGCGTGTCTGGCACATCGACTATTGCAGCTAACATCAGCTCAAGTGGCACACAAACATATACAGGTGCAGTGACCTTAGGTGCTAATACAACCTTAACAACAACGGATAGTTTGGTTACTTTTGGATCAAGCTTGGGCAATAGCAGTGCTCGTGCATTAACCGTATCAAGTGGTATTGGTGGTGTGACCTTTACTGGTGCAGTGGGTTCTGGAACTCCTTTAGGTGCAATTAGCCTGACCACGAGCGGTACAACAACGATCAGTAGCACGATGGCAGCCGCCAGTTTCAGTGGCGGAACGGGAACTACGGCAATCAATGGTGGATCAATCACCACATCAGGCGCACAGACTTATAACGGTGCAGTGACTTTAGGTGCTGATACAACCTTAACAACAACGGATAGTTTGGTTACTTTTGCATCAAGCTTAGGTAATAGCAGTGCTCGTGCATTAACGATATCAAGTGGTAGTGGTGGTGTGACCTTCACTGGTGCAGTGGGTTCTGGAACTGCTTTGGGTGCAATTGACCTAACCACCACTGGTACAACAACAATCAACAATACGATGGCAGCCGCCAGATTCAGTGGCGGAACCGGAACCACAGTAATCAATGGCGGATCAATCACCACATCAGGTGCACAAACTTATAACGGTGCAGTGACTTTAGGCGCCAACACAACATTTACAACAACAAGCAGCAATCTAGTATTTGGTGGCACATTAAACAGTGCGACAAGTGCTCGCACCTTCAGCGCTAACGTTGGTACTGGTAATGTTACTTTTACAGGAACAGTTGGTAATACCTTGGCTCTTGGTAATACAAGCATTACGGCTGGAACAGTGACCAATAGTGCTACATGGGTTGGTAATGATTCTTATGTGATTACAGGTGCCGGAGTATTTAATGGTGCTGTTAGTGGCATCACAACGTTGAGTGTGTCTGGCACATCGACTATTGCAGCTAACATCAGTTCAAGTGATACACAAACCTATACAGGTGCTGTTACTTTAGGTGCTGATACAACATTAACAACAACGGACAGTTTGATTACTTTTGGATCAAGCTTGGGCAATAGCAGTGCTCGTGCATTAACGATATCAAGTGGTAGTGGTGGTGTGACATTCACTGGTGCAGTGGGTTCTGGAACTGCCTTGGGTGCAATTGACCTAACTACCACTGGCACAACAACAATCAGCAATACGATGGCAGCTGCAAGTTTCAGTGGTGGAACTGGAACAACGGCAATCAATGGTGGATCAATCACCACCACTGGCACTCAGACGTATAACGGTGCAGTGACTTTAGGTGCTGCAACAACCTTGGTAAGTAATGGTAGCAGCGCTAGTGGAGCCATTAATCTATCTAATACAGTAGATGGCGCTTTTGGTCTGACAGTTAATACTGCTGGCGTAACTACCTTTGGTGGCACTGTTGGTGGTGTGGGTGCGGCATTGACTAGTGTGACAACTGACAGCCCAGGCTCTGTTGCGATCAACGGTGGATCAGTTAGAACTGCGGGTGCTCAAGCCTTCAACGATGCGGCCACCTTGGGTGCTAACACCACATTTACTTCAGATAACAATAATTTAGTATTTGGCAGCACATTAAACAGTGCGACAAGTGCTCGCACCTTCAGCGCTAACGTCGGTACAGGTAATGTTACTTTTACAGGAACAGTTGGTAACGATGTTGCTCTTGGTAATACAAGTATTACCGCTGGAATAGTGACCAATAGCAATACATGGGTTGGTAATGGCTCTTACAACATTACCGGTGCTGGAGTATTTAATGGTGCCGTTAGTGGCATCACAACATTAAGCGTGTCTGGCACATCGACTATTGCAGCTAACATCAGCTCAAGTGGCACACAAACATATACAGGTGCAGTGACCTTAGGTGCTAATACAACCTTAACAACAACGGATAGTTTGGTTACTTTTGGATCAAGCTTGGGCAATAGCAGTGCTCGTGCATTAACCGTATCAAGTGGTATTGGTGGTGTGACCTTTACTGGTGCAGTGGGTTCTGGAACTCCTTTAGGTGCAATTAGCCTGACCACGAGCGGTACAACAACGATCAGTAGCACGATGGCAGCCGCCAGTTTCAGTGGCGGAACGGGAACTACGGCGATCAATGGCGGATCAATCACTACCAGCGGTAATCAGACGTATAACGGTGCTGTTACTTTAGGCACCAACACAACATTTACGACAACAAGTAGTAATCTAGTATTTAGCAGCACATTAAACAGTGCGACAAGTGCTCGCACCTTTAGCGCTAACGTTGGTACAGGTAATGTTACTTTTACAGGAACAGTTGGTAATAGCTTGGCTCTTGGTGACACAAACATTACTGCTGGAACAGTGACCAATAGCACTACATGGGTTGGTAATGATTCTTATGTGATTACAGGTGCCGGAGTATTTAATGGTGCTGTTAGTGGCATCACAACGTTGAGTGTGTCTGGCACATCGACTATTGCAGCTAACATCAGCTCAAGTGACAATCAAACATATACAGGCGTTGTGACCCTATCTGGTGGTCACCGCACATTGACTGGCGCAAGGATTCATACAGTTTCAACAGTGGATGGTGCTGGCAATAGCTTCACAATCACAGGTGAAGCTGATATCGATGGTGCAATCATCAACGTTGCTAACTTCTCTATCTTCGGAGCATCTAATCTAAGTGCAAACGTCACAACAACAGGTACACAAACTTATTCTGGTGCTTTGACTCTTTCAGGCGGTAATCGCACATTAACTACAACTGATAGTCAGATCAATTTCAGCGGTACTGTTAATAGCGAAGCTTCTCATCCTCGTGGTCTCACGCTCAACGTTGGTACTAGCCATGTTGCGTTCAACCTTATCGTGGGTGATGCTACTGATGGTGGATTAGGAGCTATCGCTATCACTGGTAACTTGCGTGTTAATAACACTATCGCTAGTGCCGCTAGCTTATCTGTATCAGGTACCTCAAGCCTGGATGCTAACGTCACAACAACTGGTACTCAGACTTACACAGGCCCTGTGACTCTATCTGGTGCTAACCGCACATTGAGCACAACTGATAGTCAGATCACATTTAGCGACATTGTTAATAGTGCAGCTTCTCAAACTCGCGGTCTTACATTAAATGTTGGTACAAGTGAAGTTGAGTTCAACGGTGTTGTTGGTGGTGATACAAACGGTGGTTTAGGTGCGATTGCCATCACGGGCAACTTGAATCTAAACGCTAATATTGCCAATGCAGCCAGCTTGTCAGTCTCAGGTACATCTAACCTAGGCGCTAATGTAACAACCAGCGGTGCGCAAACTTATAACGGCGCGATTGCCTTAAGTTCAAATGTCACGCTGAGTATGGGTGCTTCATCATCAGCATCGGGGGTTATTTCTGGAGCGTTTGACTTTGTTAAGTCTGGCTCAGGCAGTCTTGCGCTCAGTGCTGCAAATACCTACACAGGTAGCACCACCATCAATGCCGGTACTCTGAATGTCACTGGAACATTGGATAACGCCACTGCAGTAACGGTTGCATCAGGTGCTACATACATTATTGCTGCTAATGACACCATTACTTCTTTGGCTGGCGAAGGCTTGGTTAACTTGAATGCTGCATTGACAATCAATGGCAGCTCAAACACAAGCTACAGTGGTGTGATGAGCGGTGCTGGTTCATTGACTAAAAATGGCAGCTCAATCTTCACCTTGTCAGGTGCCAATACATACACTGGAACAACCAAGGTATTTGGTGGCACATTGCTGATCCTTAGCGATAGCAACTTAGGTACGGCTCCATCCACTCCAACACCAGCTCATTTAGTGATTCAGGATGGCGCCACACTTCGATTGGCTACTGGTGGCGCTTCTAATTTCATCACCATTCATGCCAATCGCGGTATTCAGTTAAACCAAATAAACAATGCCAATGGTGGTGTGATTGAGGTCATGGGTGGTATTGAGGCAACTTATGGTGGCGTGATTACTGGAACTGGACCTTTGGTTAAATCAGGGGCAGGGCAGTTGAATTTCTCTGGTCAGAGCAACACCTACTCTGGTGGCACAACAGTGCAAGCTGGTTACCTCAATGGCGGTGCTGGCACGATGACAGCCACCATTTTTGGTAGCGGTGCTTTGACTATTGATTCTGGCGCAACGGTTCAAATTGATATGGTTGAAATTGATAACAACATCATTTTGAATGGCGGCAAACTTGTCGCAAGTAATGGTTTTGGTGAAATTTTGAATGGTTCTATTACCTTAAGTGCTAATTCAGAGATTAATGCTATTCACTTCCTGACCCTCAATGGTTCAATATCTGGTTCAGGCAAACTAATTTTGAATAGCTCGCGTGATTTAGGTGAGTTAAGAATTGGTGGAGCAGCAACCCATACAGGTGGAACAGAGTTAATTGCTGGGGTCTTGCAAATTGGTAATGGCATTACCAGTGGTAGCTTGCAAGGTGACGTTGTTACTTCAAACAGATCACAAGTTTGGTTCAACAGATCTGATGAGGCAAGTTATGCTGGCTTGATCAGTGGCTCTGGTAGTCTGACCAAATTAGGTTCTGGCCGTTTAACTCTGACTGCTAACAATAGCTATAGTGGCAGCACAACCATCACTTCAGGCATCCTTCGCTTAGGTTCAGGATCTGGTGCTGGTAATGTTGGCGCTGGAGCGATCGTTAATAATGCGACCTTGTCTGTTGAAAGATCTGATGATTTAACGATCGCCAACGCCATCTCAGGATCAGGAAGCTTTAATAAGCTTGGTTCAAATGCGCTGACGCTTACAGGATTGGCTAATTACACTGGGTCAACGGCAGTTGCTGGCACATTGATCTTCAAGAATGATGCGGCACCTTCAACATCTGGTTTCACGGGTAATGGCGCATTGGTGATTGAACCTTCTTCACCAAGCTTTACCAGTGCCATCACCACAAGCTATACATATGGCACAAGCCTCACATCTTTGACTTTGGGCAAAGTAGGTAATACATCAAACATCACAGTAGGATCAACAACGCTCATCAACGGTCCGATCAGAGTTTATGCCCAAGATATTGCACTGAATGCCGCTGTTACTGCCTCAAATGACAATCTCTATTTATTCGCTTCTGGTTCTGTTACTCAATCAGTCGCAATAACTGCCAATGGCCTTGCGCTCATGGGTTCTGGAAACTTTAATCTGAACCACACTAATAATGCTCTTTCAACGCTTGCAGCGGGCGATACTAATAACCGCATTGGCAACCTTTTCTTTGCTAATGGTCAAGCCTTGAGTGTGGGTACAGTGAACCCAACTGGTATCCATTCTTCAGGTACGGTGCATCTTGAAACAATTTCTGGCGATTTGACCATTGCCCAAAACATTAGCACCACTGATACGAGTGTGAATGCGGTCTTCATCAATGCAGGTAAAGCCGCTGCTGCCGGTGTGACCACTGGTGGCAACATCATTATTTCTGGTGGAGCGACCATTGCTACCGGCACCAATGGTCGCATCACGTTGATGACAGGAAGTATCGATGACTCTACTGGAGTTACTTCATTGGTAGGATCTGGTACAGGTAAATTCCGATACAACAGCGATGAAGATGCGACACGCTACAGCGCAGCTTTAGGTAGTGGCGCTCATGCCATCTATCGTGAAAAACCAGTATTAACCATCACAGCTGATGACAAAAACATCACTTATGGCAATGCTGTAACTTTCACAAGCACGGTCAGCGCTTACAAGAACGGTGATACACTTGCTCAATCAATTATTGATGCGGCCGCTGTAACAACTCCCGCAACAATCACATCATCTGGCTTCTATGTTGCTAATACTCATACATTGACGCCATCAAATGCAAGCTCAAGTTTGGGATATGACTTCTCCTATGTCACCGGTAACTTAGTAGTTGATCGTCGTGCAATTACTTTGATAGCAGATAATCGCACGAAGGTATACGGTGATGTATTAAGTTTAGGTTCAACAGGTTTTGCCAAAACAGCGGGTACATTTGCAACAGGTGAGTTAGCAACTGCGGTGACTTTAACAAGCGCTAATACTTATGCTGCAAGCACCACTCAAGTGGTCAATACTAGTTATGCCAACGAAATCGAACCAAGCTTGGCCACTGGTACTGGCGGCTTCTTAGCTAGCAATTACAACATTACCTATTTACCTGGTAACTTAGCTATCACACAAAAGGCCTTGAGTATCACTGCCAATAATCAATCAACAACTTATGGCACATCACTGAATCTTGGTAATACAAGTTTCACACCTGTGGGCTTGATTAACGGCGATTCAGTTTCATCAGTGACCTTGAAGCAGAATAGCAATCAAATCACACCAGCCTTGCAGGATGCGGGTATTTATGAAGGATCTACAAACGGCATCATTGCTAGCATGGCCACTGGTTCTGGATTATCAAATTACGTCATTACCTATGCACCAGGCAGATTAACAATCAATCAATTAAATACAGCAACCTGGACAGGGGCGGGCAGTGATACTAATTGGTCAACCGCTGCTAACTGGGCCAATAATGCTGTGCCACTGCGCTCCAACGTAAATAACGTGGTGATACCGGCTGGATTTACGGTTAACTTTGATGCAACTACTGCAGAGAATGCTAATAAACCAACCAGCGCGATCAACAACAACAGTACTTTGGTTTTCAACCTCAGCACAGCATTCACTTTAGCTAATGAAATCTCTGGCGCTGGTTCAATCAATCAACAGGGTACTGGCACTTTAACGATCAGTGGTAATAATGTGGCTTATACCGGTAATACTCAGATTAATTCATCTCGATTACATTTAGCTAGCTCTGGGATTTTTGCAATGTCTGAGGCTCTTGGTTCTGGCTCACTTATTTCTAATGGCGGCAGATTAAGCATGGATAGTTCCTTTGAATTGCCATCACTGAACGTAAATGGCAACCTGATTCTTCATAGTGGCATTTATACAAGGGGATCGCAAACCTATAACGGTAATTTAGAGCTAGCTGCTAATGGCAATACACGCCTTGATGTGGCCAATTCCAATATCACATTTAATGGCACGATTACTGCAGGCATTAATTCAAAAGTAAATCAAAGATCTTTATTGATCAACGCCGGAAGCGGAACGGTCGTATTTAATGAACGAGTTGGTTCTGATCGTGGCTTGTATGCCAACTTCAATAATAATAATACGAACTTATACACACTTAGAGTGACTGCTGCACGTATTGAAATCAAAGCAGACATCATGACTTTTGAAAATCAAATTTATACAGGAGCAGTCATCATTGGTAACAATGGTACCAATGGCCTAATTAGAACTTTAATTTCGGTTGATCCAAGCATTATCTTTAATGGCACTATTGATGATTCAACCCTCAATACCCATACCTTGCACGCACTAGCGATTGCTGTCGATAATTCAATACCACCAACTTTATTGTTCAAGGGTGATATCGGTGGCACACAAGCTTTGGCATCTTTTGAGGCAGTTGTTGGAACTCAGCTAACAACTGGTGGATCACAAGTGGGTGATATTGGTACTAACCCAGCTACTTTTAAAGGAACTATCTCAATTGAAGGCAATGTGACAACCTCTGGTGATCAATCCTACACAGCCAACAACATTATCTTGGGTGCTACTGGCTCGAATCAGTTGCAGAAGTTCACAACCACAGATAATGGCAATGTGAATTTCAGTGTGGGGCTTGATGCAAATGCTATCAGTATTAAAAACAGTGCAAATTCACATGGTTTATTATTTGATTTGGGGCGTGGTTCATTGAGTGCTGCCGCTGAATCAGCATTTGCAGCGTCCGGCATTGATTACGATCAAATCATTCCTCCTTCAAATCTACTGAACTTCTTAACTGACATTAAAAATCAGCTAAGAAATAAATCTACCGATATTGCAAATGATGATGTTGTCGCCGAGGTCAGTGTCGGTGGCATGGAAGATGCTGGAGATGAAATTAAATGTGATGCTGCAGTCGATGAAAATTGTGCCGTTGCTTTGTGATGGTATTAACTCATGGTCAATTAAAAATAATTGCATAAAAATTTAGATGCCCTCACTCATATCATCCAAGCAATCAGGGCCATTGAAATCTGGTGGTGAGCCCGATTTCTCTGCTTTACCTAAAAAGGTATCCTATCGAGTTTTAGGATTTGTAATTTCCATACATGTGATCATTTTCCTTTTGATTACTTTTGGATTGCCCGATTTCAAATTCAATAAACGACCTGATATCACCATTGAAATAGGGGCTGCGCCACCAGCATCCAGTGGTCCAGTCAGTCAAGCAAAACCTACGCCTGCGCCAACTCAAAAAGAAACTCCAAAAGAAAAAACACCGCCACCTACAAAAGATATAGATGCGCCCGCTATACCAGTGCAAGCTCAAGCTCCACAATCAAGTGCTCAGCCGGCAGCGCCGAGTTCTGGTGGTGTGGCTTCTGCTCCAACAGCTGATGCTGACTACAAAGCGGCTTATCTTCAAAACCCCAAGCCACCATATCCGCCATTAGCTTTTAGAACCAGAATTGAAGGCAAGGTCATTCTGATCGCTGAAGTTCTGCCTGATGGACGAGCAGGGCAAGTGAGGATTTCGGAAAGTAGTGGAAATGACATGCTAGATCAATCAGCCTTAACAACTGTAAGGCAGTGGAGGTTCACGCCCGCTAGAAAAGACGGCGTGATCATCACCCAAGCCGTGAGAATACCTATTACATTTAGTCTAAAAAATCGTTAAAGTATTTATAAATAAATTATCAAGTATAGAAATTAATCAATAAAGAAAGAGCACCATGGATTCATTGATCGTTCATTCGGTTTTAGTTGTTTTGATTGTCTTGTCGATTGCTACTTGGTCAATTGCAATTCTGAAGCTCAAACTCTTGAAAAAGGTTGCCGCGGAGACCCAAGAGTTCAGCCAAACTTTCTGGAACGCTGATAGTTGGGAGAAGGGCCAATCCATTGCAAGCGATGCAAAAGGCGATGTGGCAGGGCTCGCCATGGCTGGCTTTGAGCAGTTTGCTGAATATCAGAGAAATCCAGGCAGCCTAAAGTTCGCTGGAGAAATCCATGAAGTGCTTGAGCGCCCCATGAGACAAGAAATTCAGAAAATCCTGCGTCGTCATGAAAAGGGCTTGGCTGAACTGGCCTCGATTGGTTCAACCGCGCCATTCATTGGCTTGTTCGGAACCGTTTGGGGCATCATGGACGCCATGCAAAGCATCAGTGCCAGCGGTCAAGCCAGTATCGATGTAGTGGCAGGTCCGATTGGTGAAGCTTTGATTGCCACAGCCATTGGTATTGCGGCAGCTTTACCAGCCGTTGTCTTCTATAACTACTTCCTGCGCAAAATGAAGATCTGGGTCACCGAGCTTGATGGCTTCACCGAAGACTTCTTGCGTTTGGCCTCCCGTGAATTTCATCAGTCGAATAAATAAAAGAGAGCGCCATGCAATCAAAAAGTGGATCTGATGACGGAATGATGGCAGAGCTTAATGTCACGCCCTTGGTGGATGTGATGTTGGTATTGTTGGTGATTTTCATTGTTACGGCGCCGATGATCGTGCCGCAATCCATGAAGGTCAATCTGCCAAAAACACAAGCGGTCGCTCAGCAAGACCAAGCCAAAAATGCACAACTGGTGGTTGAAGCCAGTGGGCAGCTGACTTTTCAGGGTAATGCCATCAACGATCAACAATTGGCTTCAGAGCTCAAGCAACAATCCTCGACACCCCAGTTTCAATTGCAGGTGAGTGCTGATAAAGCAGTTCCTTATGGCCGTGTAGCTGAAATCATGGCCATTGCCCAAGCCAATGGTGTGACCAAGATGTCTTTTGTGAGTGTGCCCGCTAAAGGCAAGTAACTATTTATAAGTCTTATAAGCTTGCTGCTTAGCATCATAAGTTATTGATTTAATTGACTCTATGGCTAATTGCCAATAAGCCTACAAAGCCCTACATTGTTGATACTTCATTCAATATGATGGTATCGAGGACACGTTTTGGGGCTATTCAATAAAACTAAAAAAATGAATTCATCGGACTCTTTAGAGTCCTTTGATACATTGATTGGCGCCGCCACCAGAATTGAAGGTCGTATGGTGGTCAATAAAAGCATTCGATTAGATGGCACGATCGAAGGCTCGATTGAATCATCTCTGGACAATCAAGTCACTGTTGCCATTGGCCATACAGGTTTGGTTCATGGCGATGTGAGAGCTCATCGAGTTCTGGTTAATGGACAAGTCGATGGCAATATCTATGCCCGCGAAAAATGCGAACTCCATGAAACATCGAGAGTCAAAGGCGACATTCACTATGGCCTATTAGGCATTGAGCATGGAGCTGAAATTTTGGGCCTCATGGTCAAGAAAATTGAAAACACAGGCGAGATTCAAGAAGTCACTGAGGCCAAAGATTTATTGAGTCAAATTAAATACCCATTCAAAAAATAAAAATGCTCTTGCCACAACATACTCAGCCATTACCAATCATCAATGGTGATAATTTAAAAAAAGCCAGGACTGATAAAAACCTCACAGAAGCTGAGTTAGCAAAAGAGTGCGCCTTGGTCGCTAAACATATCATTCAATTAGAAAATGGCGAAACCTCTAACTTCTTTTCAGCTCATCATAAAGTTCAAGTGGCAAAAAAAGTAGGGCGCTATCTTGGTTTAGACGAGTACGAATTTTTAGATTCAAGTTCGACATGAGATTCACCACTAGATTTTTGACTCAACCGCTCCTTTAATACTGCAGATCTAGACTGTGATTCTCCTCTAAATTTCGTTGAGCAATGAATTTTCTCAGAAAGATTATGAGCCGATGACTTCTTATGTTCTACAGGATCAGATAGGCTTATTCCAAAAGCAACTCTTGCACATTGTTGAATCACTCGATGTCTTAACATGCGACGTGGCATTTTTTGCCAAGAAGGGTGATCGGTCAAGACTTCCTCTAAGTATTCTTTGATCACTATTGGAAGGATTCTGTCATTACGATAGATGGTGCACTCCATCCATTCTGGAACTTCATGACTGACTGTCGTTGATTCTCTAAGACTCATGCCCGCATAGTGTTCATGCTCGTTAATGATCTTGATCCAGCCATCAATTGTGATGAAGACTTGATGCCCTTCGATCGTATCCATCAATCCGATCTCATCAGAGAGGGGGTCGAGTTGATACTTGGCCGCCATGCGTAAAAGTTGGACTTGGGTATATGGTGTGAGTCCCATGTGCTGGTCCAGCCACAATTGCAGCTCATCGGCGTCAATATTCAATTGCTTTGAAGTTCTCTCAATGTTTTTTTGTAATGTATGCATATTAATAACTTGGCCTCTCATTGGTTTTTGATGACAAAGCGCCGACTATTTGCAACTTGAACATGATAGGGTGCAATGATGTCTGGATGATCTTCAGCTAATTTTTTAGTGTCGATTTTCATGGAAGGTTTTGGACTCTTCCACGTGGCCACTACCTGTCCTTGGTGGGTCAAAACCTCAGCGTCTTTCATTTGAGCCATGATGCTCAGTTTGATTTGATTGATCTCTTGCTCATAGGTTTCCACCTGAGTCTGGATTGTTTTTAATTTGGCAAGGAGTTCGCAAGTTCCGTGTTTTGCTTCAACTGTCTTGGTAGGTTTTGATTGTGGAAATAATAATTTCAAGTCTGACTCGCGCTGTGCGGGAGGGGCAATATCTTTAAGCACATGCTCTTCCCAAAAATCTTTGGCGCGTGCGAAGATCATTTCTTCAAGCTCAAGATCTCGATGAATTTCATAAATTCGAAAATCAGTATTGCCCATCAATACGGCTAAATCAGTTTGTTCAATGCCTGTGATGGCCATGTACCAAAGACACTGAGTTAAATACGCCATCGGTACCTGGTCTGATCCTAGGTCACCCCATTCATGGGCTGTGAATGGATTAGCTGTTTTACATTCCAAAATGCGTGTTGCGATCAATGAGCCAGATTCATCATAGATGGTGGGTTTCTCACTAATGAATCGATCAATGTGACCATGCATATAGTCATACTTTGGGTGAACCAGTGCTTTTGGATGGTTTACCAGATTGAAGCCTGTCGATCGAGTATATTCACTGGCAACAAATTCCTCAGCGAAACTACCAAATCTCAAGGGCAAACTGTCAGCATCATTGTTGACTCGCCCAGTTTTCTCCATCCATACATCCACTGCAGACCGATACCGGCTAAATCCCAATATTGCCCCTATGTCGGAACCACCTAGACTTTTAGCGCGTAACAGTGCAAAATCTTGATTATTAAGCATTATTTTCTCCAAGTTAAGTAATAGAAACTCTTATTTGAGTAACTATTACTCATTATAAGGTAACAATTACTTGATTACAAGTGATCAAATTAGAGCTGCAAGATCCCTTTTAAGGTGGACTGGAAAAGAGCTATCCGAAAAGTCGGGTGTAGGGTTTTCGACTTTAATGCGAATAGAATCTGAAGATGGGGTTCCAAATGCACAAGCAAAAACTCTTGAATTATTGAGAAAAACTCTTGAAGATGCCGGCATTGAATTTATCGGTTCACCAGATTCACAAGCTGGAGTTCGCTGGAAGAAATAGATAATCATGACTTCAGACTTCTTACAAAGGTTTGAGCTTCGCTTTATTCTCAAAACGGCTGGGTTTCCCAAAACCAAACTAGATGACGCTGAACGAGTCATCATCAGAGCTGTTCGAATCGCAAGACGCCACAGAAAAAAAAGACCCGATCATTATTTCTGCCCCATCCTGAAGCAATGGATGCCCTATAGGGTGGTAAAAAAAGCGAGGGGTCGTCCTAGTGAAAAGCCTCTGAGATATTTGATTATTTGTGCTTTATTCAGAGCTTGGCGAATTGGTTTTTCTGATTTTCCAGTAATCAATAACCGAGGATTCAATCCAACACCATTTGTCATAATGGTTCAGGCTATTTTTACAGCAGAAGGCTATGCCAATGTTGAGGATAACCTTGATTTTTATCGTTCATATTGCAAAAGAATGCTCAGAATATACGAAAGACGTGGCTCGATTTTTAGGGTTTTGATTTAATCCGGGTACTATCAAAAGGATTATTCCTATATTGGACCTTTTAACGATGGAGGTTCAATATGAACACGAAAAAAGGTCAGTCTACTGGACCAAAAACTGTAGAAGGTAAGAGTAAGTCATCACAGAACGCGCGCAAAGCATCAATTTTTGCTAAAGGTCTCTTGCCGTGGGAGAACCGAGCTGAGAAGCAAGAGCAACTCGATCAACTCACTGAACAGTGGAATGCCTATGATCCCAGTCGACAGTTGATATTAAGATCGATTGAACAATGTCAAATAGGCATGGAGCGAATGATGTACGCAGAACGGATGCAAATTGAAGGTGTCATGCAATCCTTGGACATTGCCGCCGATTTTTGTAAGCGCGCAAGATTTTCTCCTGTTGAATATATGAGTGTGCCGAATTGGTACTTCATGGATGAAGAAGGTCAGTACCACAAAGAAGAGGCGATACTGATTAGCAAGGCTCATCGTCAGGCAAAGCAATACATTGACAGTTATCGTGAATTACTGTCTGCTCACGTTTCTCAAGAGTATCCAGATTTATATAAATACGTTTTAGCTGGGACTCCTACAGGGACTATTTTTATCAATGCTTTAGGACAGCGTTATAAGCTGGCAACACCATTGCTCAATTTAAAGGCTTTGATTGCTGAAATTGATAACAGTTATATTTATTACCTGAAGTGGGGCAGTGACCCCGATCGTTATCAAACAATTGTGGATGGTATCAGGGCAGAGATGATGTTGAAAGTCATGGATTTGGATAAGAGCACGCGATATGCCACAAATTTCCAAAATCGACTCATTAAGGGATTGACAGCGCTAGCTGCTATGGTCCAGCATGAACAATCAGTGAACTCAAAGTCTATCGAGTTGGTTGATCTTGAATCTGAAATCACTGGTGAGGTTACTCAGATTGAGCGTGAGGATGTTGAATCGCGCTGAAATAGGATAGTTTGCAAAACGAACTATGCTAGTTTTGAGACCGATAAGAAGTAAATCAGCGTCACAATTGTGACGCTGATTATTTATTTACTGAATCCTTGCTTTGGACTTAAGTCTTTTAAGCATCTCATCAAACTTGGTGCGTTGCCAGTTTTGATCTTGACTCATCATTTGAATCAATTGAGGCTTTAGTTCAGCCAAATCAGGAACTTTGGCTTGACGCACATCATCCACACGGATCACATGGAAACCAAACTGTGACTTCACAGGCTTCTCAGTCATCTGGCCTTTTTGTAAAGCCACCATCGCTTTAGAAAACTCAGGCACTAAGGCTTGCGGCGTCATCCAATCCAAGTCGCCACCATTCACAGCGGAACCAGGATCTTTAGAGCTGGCTTTGGCTAAATCTTCAAACTTTTCACCGGCTTTGATTTTCGCAATCAACGCTTTGGCATCAGCTTCTTTTTCAACCAAAATATGACGGACTTTGTATTCAGTGCCTTCAAATTGGGTCTTGATTTGCTCATAAGAAGCTTTGAGTTCTGCATCAGACACACCATCACGAGCGATGTAATCTTCAAATACTGCGCCCACCAAGATATTCAAGCGAGCTTGCTCTAATTGTTCTTGGATATTGTCATTAGTCACCAAACCACGTTTGATGGCCTCTTGATTGATCAACTCACGGGTGATCAACATATCGCGCGCACGCTCACGTAGCTCTGGATTAGTTCCTTGACCAGAATTGGTGATCAATTTATCTAACTTTGCTTTTGGAATGGCTTTGCCATTAACCACAGCCGCATTTTGTGCAAAAGCTGGGGTGCTCAAAGCGCTAGTGATGGTCATGGTGGCAGCCATTGAAAGGGCCAAAGTTGGGAGTAATTTCTTCATGATGTTTTAGATATTCTGAATAAGTTAAAAAGCCAATTAATTACTGCATAAACCCTACAAAACTACTGAATCACAATCGCCAAAGCATGGATCTCATCTGGCATCCAAGCCGATAAAGCATCATACACCAGGCGATGTTGCTGTACCCGGGTCAAACCATTGAAAGCAGGGGTCTTGATGAAGATACGATAATGTCCAGCACCCCCTTGAGCGCCCACATGACCAGCGTGTAAATGGCTTTCATCTTCAATCTTTAATGAATCGATTGGCAGAGCTTGCTTGAGAGCCACCTCATATTTATCGATACGACCATTGCGACTTGTAGAGTTAGATGTGTCCATGGCTCAGGCTTCCTCTTGATCAATGAACTTATTCAACCAAAAGCCTTGGGCCACTACAAAGGCAAACAAAAGACCCATGCCGCCGAATAACTTAAAGTTCACCCAAGTGGCTTCATCAAATTGATAAGCAACATATAAGTTCAGTAAACCCATGAACAAAAAGAACAAACTCCAAGCCACATTCAATTGAGGCCAAAGTTGTTGATCAGCTTCAGGCTTGAAGCGTATTTGTTTGCCCATGGCGACCTGAATCAAATTCTTATTCCAAAAGGTCACGCTGGCCCATAAGCCCACAGCAAATAACCAATACAAAATAGTTGGCTTCCATTGAATGAAAGTCTTATCTTGCAAACCAATAGTCAAGCCACCGAAGACAACAATCAAACCTAAGCTGGCCCATTGCATGGGTTCAACTTTGCGATATTTCAGACCTAACCAACCAATTTGAGCAATCGTGGCAATGATGGCAACAGCAGTGGCCACATAGATGTCTGCCATCTTGAATGCGACGAAAAACAAAATAACCGGCAGTAAATCAAATAAAAATTTCATAAATCACTTTTTAACTATTAATTCTAAGAATCATTTAAAGGTGCGACGAGTCAGAAAAACCTGATCAAGTCTCATCCTTGAATTTTAACGAAGCTGAGTTGATGCAGTACCTTAATCCAGTTGGGGCAGGACCGTCCTCGAACACATGCCCTAAATGAGCATCACAGTTTTTACAACGCACTTCCGTGCGGATCATGCCATGCGTCATGTCCTTGTGTTCAGCAATCACCTCTGCTTCTAGAGGTTGAAAATAACTAGGCCAACCACAACCAGCATCAAACTTGGTATCTGAGGCAAACAAAGGGGTGCCGCAGCACACACAGTCATACTTGCCAGCATCCCAATGATCCCAATAGCGACCCGTAAAAGGATGTTCTGTGGCTGCTTGGCGCGTGACGCGGTACTCAATATCACTGAGTGTGGCCTGGTACTCTTGATCAGTTTTCTTCATGGTTTGATTGTACGAGTGATTGTACGAGTGATTGTTAGAGAAGTAATGTGCGGAAAACGGCTAAAGATCCTATGAAGAGCAACTGATGGCCACGTGGGCTAATTCAGGAGGTGGGCCCATGGCGTAGTCTTCAGACACTGCTTGAGATTCATAGGGATTTTCTAGAATCTTCAATAAACGCGCCACTTCAGAGAAATCTTTCTTTTGTGCCAATTCAATCGCGTTTTGCGCCAAATGATTGCGCAAGACATACTTGGGATTGATCCGGCACATCTGTTCTAAGCGTTGGTCCACTGATTGCTTTTCAAGGCTCAAGCGCTCCTGGTATTTCTTTGCCCATGCATCTAATGACTTTGGTACATCTTGACCTTCAGAAATATTTCTAAAGAACAAGGTGTAATCGAGTTGATTGTGGTGCAGCCCTTGTAAGAGCTCTTCGAGTAAAGCCACATCCTCTTGATGTTGAATGCTTAAACCTAATTTTTGTCTGAACAAGCCTTGCCAATGGTTGGCATACTCGCGGTTGTAATGGTCCAAGGTGTCTTTGATTTTTTCAATCGACGCCTCTTGGTCCAAGCCCAGTGCAGAATGCAACTCTTCTTGCAAGGTCTCGAGCATGGCACTGGCCAAACAATATAGATTCCAATGCAAGACTTCTGCTTGGCGGTGATAGGCATAACGACCACCATGATCAGAATGATTGCAAATGTGATCTATCTGGAAAGTATCTAAAAATCCAAAGGGACCATAGTCCAATGTCAGACCCAATAAACTGGTGTTATCCGTATTGAGAACCCCATGGCAAAAGCCCAGGGATTGCCATTGGGCCACCATGCGGGCGGTCCGTAAAGCTATCTGCTCAAGCAGGCTTAAATAGGGCGTGGGACTGTTGGCGCAATCAGGGTAGTGATGCTCAATCAAATGATTGAGAGTCAGGCGCAATTCTTCATGCATGTGATTCTGGCCGTAGTGTTCAATGTGGCCAATGCGTAAAAAGCTCGGAGCTACTCGTGCACAAACAGCGGCGGTTTCTCTGGTCTCACGAAACACCGGCATGTCTGAACCAACCACTGCTAAAGCACGTGAGGTTGGTACGCCCAAAGCATGCATGGCTTCACTGCATAAAAACTCTCGGATCGATGAGCGCAAGACAGCTCGACCATCCCCCATTCTTGAATAAGCTGTTTTGCCTGCTCCCTTTAACTGAAGCTCTTGGCCATTCACATCGCCCAGGTAAATTGCCCGACCATCACCCAATTGACCAGCCCAAACTCCAAACTGATGACCGCTGTAGGCAGTCGCATAGGGACTAAAGGCATGCTCGCCAACCTGCGTCTGATTGCCGGCCAAAACTTGAAGCCAAGCTGAATCCTTTGGTAAACCGTCTTGGGTATGTATACCAAGACTCTTGGCAACACTCTCAGAGAAACCAACCCAATATGGGTCTGGAATAGGGGTCGGTTGGAGGTTTTGAACCAGGGCTAAAGAGTCACTGGCAGGTAAATGAAAGGGCATAAGTGTTATTTTTTCTAATACCTCATTCTAGGTAGCTTTTGAATTATTTGCAGAAAAGATCTTTAAGCCCGTGATAACCCCGATTAATATATGGCTATGGATCAAAAACAACTTAAAGAACTGGGCGTGGAACTGGATGTTCCCTTCTTAAAACTACTGGGTGTGCGCTGTCTGCGTGCAGAACTAGGTGAGGGCGAGGTCGTTTTATCTCTTAAGCCTGAGCACAACAATAGTTGGGAAGTGGCCCATGGCGGGGTTTTGTTGACCTTGATGGATGTTGGCATGGCTGTCGCCGCTAGAGCTTCTGATGAGGCTGGTCGCGGCGTGGTCACCATCGAATTAAAAGCTAATTTCATGCAAGCTGCTCAGGGCATTGTGAGAGTAGCAGCCAAAACAGTTCATGCAACACCCACCATGGCATTTGTGGAAGCCAAGCTCTACGATGAACGTGATCGTATTTGCTGCATGGGCAGTGCGACCTTCAAGTACTTTAAAGAATTGCCTTCAAAACGAGCTTCTAAAGAAGAAAAATAATGCGTTTGAGTAAATTCATTGCCCTGGTATGGCTTGGCTTGATCAGTTGGCATGCATCAGCCAATCAGGGGATCAATTTAATCCAGAGCCAGGCTCATTGGATTGATAACTCAGGTCAGGCAGTGATCGAGCAGGTCACGCAATCACCTTTTGAGCCATTTCAGCACCTATTGGCCAAAGGCTATTCCAAGCACCCCATTTGGATCAAAGTCTCTTATAAGAAAGCAGCTAAACAAGATCAAGAAGGTTTGGTCTTACGCATTTTGCCAACGTATTTGGATGAAGTGACTCTGTATCAACGAGTGGGGCAGCAGTGGGTGATTTCAAGCACGGGCGATCGCTATCCTTTTGCTGAAAGAGACAACCAAAACACAGCCCTGAGTTTTAATCTTCACCCACAGGCTGAGGATGACATTTACTTAAGACTTCAAACCACCAGCACCAGTTTGATGAGTTTGGAAGTTGTGACACAAAAGCATTTCTCTCAACTGGAAGGTCGGCGCGACACTTTGCTCGGCATTTATTTTGGCTCATTGATTATTTTGATGTTGATTTCAAGCACGATTGGTTGGTTGAGCAAGCAAATCCATTGGCGCCTGTTTGCTCTTTTTGAATTTGCTGAATTGATTTACGTGAGTTCATTCACTGGCTATATGCCGCGTTTCATTTTGCCGAATCATCCTTTGGCAATGGACTTATTATTCGGCATTTTTGTGATCACTCATATTTTTACGGGTGTTTTATTCCATCGCAGTTTGCTGAAAAATTTACTGAATCAAAAAATTATTAATCGCACCTTCAATTTTGTGACTGTCTTGTATATATCTTTGTACGCGATTTATTTGTTCTATGACCGTCAATTGGCATTGTCTTCATCTTTACTTTTGATGATGCCATGCACCTTGATTTTTGCTTATGTGGCTTTGTTTATCTATGTGAAGAAGCCACAGATCCCAAATGGACCGGCGGTGGCTTTTGTTTACTCTGCTTTGGTGTTCAGTATTTTATTTGCTGTAGCACCTCCTTTGGGCTTGATCAATGGCGTTGAGATCAGTCTGTATGCCAGTCTGCTCAATGGCTTTGCATTTTCAATTTTGATGTTCATTTTGCTTGTGTCTGATTTGCGCTATCAAGAGAGACAGTTGATTGAATTAGAGAAGCGTGCCTTGATTTCTAATCAAGAAATTGCCTCCCAGCGAGCAGAGAATGAACGACAGTCGAAGTTCATGGCCATGTTGTCTCATGAATTAAAAACACCTTTGGCGGTCATCAAGTTGGCAGTTGATTCAGGTTTGAAAAACAATCGCTATGAATCGCATGCAAATAAAGCCATTACCGACTTAAATCAAATCATTGATCGCTCCGTACAAATGAGTCGCTTGGATCAAGGATCTTATGAGATACAAAAAACAGAGGTGAATCTCGGTGAGTTAGTTCAATCATTATTGGGAGTTAATGCCCATCGTTTTGAGTTAGATATGCCGTCTGATCTGAAGATTCAGTCGGATTCATTTTTAGTTCAAATCATTCTGGGCAATCTAATCGAAAACTCTTTGAAGTATTCAAAAGAGGAAAGCGTCATTTCTGTTGAATTCAAAGAAAGTGACGAACAAGTCATCATGACCATCAGTAATTTGCCCAATATTGCCGGGATGCCTGCCAGTGATGTGGTCTTTGATAAGTTTTATCGCAGTTCAAACGCCCATCACATAAGTGGCTCTGGTCTAGGTCTTTATTTGGTGAAGGCCTTAACAGAGATGTTGAACGGTTCAATCACCTATCAACCGAAGAGTGGTTGGGTAAAATTCATTCTATGTCTTCCAAAATAAATATCGCCGTGGTTGAAGACCACGATGTACTCCGTGAAATGTTGCTTGATGCCCTGTTGGAGAAAGGTTATCTTGCACAAGGATTTCGTGATGCTTATGAGCTTGATGCGGCATCGAGCAAGACTATTTTTGAACTATTGATTTTGGATTTAAATCTTCCTGGCGAAGATGGCCTGAGCATTGCCAAAAGAATCAAAGAAAGCTATCCAGACACCTTCATTATCATGATCACTGCCAGATCTTCTGAGATGGATAAGATCCAAGGGTATGAAGCGGGCGCTGATATTTATCTGCCCAAGCCGATTGCCATCACTGAATTGCAGGCGGCAGTCTCTAGTTTGTCTAAACGTATTTTGAGATACAAAGATCTTGGTGGCAACTTGATCTTGAATGAAAAGAACGCCACTTTGAAAGGATCTCAAACAGTTTCTTTGAGTAAGATCGATTTGGACATTTTGTTAGCCTTGCTTCAAGCAGATCAACAACGCTTAGATTTTGAATCGTTACTTAATCAAGTCAGCAGCAATACATCTAATACGCCAAAAGCGACTTTAGAAGTTCAGATTGTCCGATTACGTAAAAAGATGGCAGAAGCGGGTGCTGAAGGTGTGACCATCAAGGCGCTCTATAAATACGGCTATCAGTTGGTGCAGGGCATTGATTTAGTGTGAGTCACTAAACCCGGGCGCTTAGGAAGTTTTCAAGGCGCCCCTCAAATTGTTGAGTGCCAATCTCTTTATCTGCATCAAAACGCTTTTCTATCACTTCAAAGTGACCATCTTTGCGCACCCGAATCAATGAACTGGATCGTGTGCCGTAGTTAGGGGTTCTGATGAAGGCTGAAGATAGGACTTTTTCCCATTCATAAGAAACCCCGGTTTGAGGCAAGTACTCATCCTGAGCTTGGGTCATATCTTCCATCATGCGCAAATAGTGTTCAGCGCGTTTAAATTGCCCTGTATCCATCGCTAATAATTGAGCAAAGGCACCCACGCGGTGTTGAACCTTTGGCCAAGGCATATCGAGCATGCCATTGGATAAACCATAAATGCCAGGCGTCAGTGCTTGAGGGTTCATGGTTTTTCTGGGGCGCAAAGATTGACCCATTTGCACTCGGTTACTGAACCAAACCAAGGAGGGTGTTTCTTTTGACAGATCAGTTGCAAGCAAATTAAAGCCGTTATAACGAGCAAAGCTTGGACCTTGAGATGAGATGAACTGGGCTGGGGTTTGATCACTTTTTAAAAAGCTGGCGGTTATTTCTCCGCGGGTTGGAGTATCTGGATTCTTTTCACTGGGAGCTCGAACATTGGTGAGAGCCGCAAATCGTCCCGTTTTACTGAAGCCCATCCAGGTGCCAGCTTGTCCTTTGACATCAGCAAGATCTCGACCAGCCAAAATATGAGGATGATCTTGCCACCAATGCATGGCATCCGTGGCTCGTTCATAAAACTCATCGCGATTGGCTAAAACCACCAAAGGGTAGTCTGGGTGCGATTGCCATGAGGTCAGAACTAAACACATGCTATCGCTTTAACTTATATTTCAATCAAAGGATAGGGCAATGCTGCGAAGCTCAATGCAGGACCAGTGGCTGAACCTAAATGCACAGACCCAGATTGAAGGGCTTCTAATTTACATTCCACCTGAACATCCATGCGGTTATTGACCAAAGGATGAAGCGCTGCCAAAACAACCATGCCGCAGGGTTGAGATGGATCATCACTGTGGAAAATTTCAGCTCCCGGCAAAATCGCTTCAGAGTGGTTCAGATGAGCCACCTGCAAGCGACGTTTGATCGTGCCGCGGTACTGGCTTCTTGCCACAACTTCTTGACCTGGGTAACAGCCTTTCTGAAAATCAATACCCTTCAAAGATTCCATATTGATCATTTGTGGCACAAATTGCTCAAAGGTTGCTTGAGTGATTCTTGGAATGGCACTTTGGATCTCTAGCCAATTCCAAGCTTGTAAGGCTGAATCCTGGATCTCACCCATGGTTTGATTTTTTGGTGCAGCCAAAAGGTATCGTTTGGTTTGTACTTGGTTGATGCTAACGGGCGGTAGTTCAGCAGCGATGACTCCTGGCATAGCAACCATTGCTGCCAATTCATCCTTGGCACCACTGGACTCATTCGTTTCTGCAGCGTAACCATAGATATCCATTGATTCTGTCAAATCAAGTACCTTGACCTTGGAGCGCAAGACAAACATGCTCAAGCGTTTGGCCAAAGTAGCTGCCAAGTCTTTTGATATGAATAAATAAAAAGCGGGCTGTGATTCTGTGGCTTCAACATTCTCGCCGCCCACAGAAGTGTCTTGGCGGGTAATCCAAAAGCTAGCCATCAAACGACCCTTGGCAGAACAGTAACCAGCAAAGCGATTTTGTTGATGAGGGGTAGCGATTGAAGCTGCTGGAGTATTCGCTATGGATTTAACACTGTTGGTGAGTTGATTTTGTAAAAAATCGACTGCATCAGACCCAATCACACTGATACAAGACCAGTCTTTGAGTGGTGTGAAGCAGGTATTTGAGTTGTTATTACTGGTATGCGCCATATTATGGTTTTTTAGTTGTCTTCATCAATAAGCTTTTATCATATAGCTCTATGAACTTTGTTTATATACCTAATTTTATTAAGTTTTTACTCAAGCTAACCCTGATAGGTGGTTTGGTCCTTGTGCTCATGATTTCTTATGTGGCTTTCATGGCGCCTGCGGTCCCTAAAGAACCATCGATTGCATCACAAAACATTCCTCAGAATGTGCTCAGGGTAAAAATTAATCCAAAATCAAACGTGACCAGCGTTGCCAATCAAATGGCCGCCCAAGGTCTTGATGTGTCTGTTTGGCGAGTTCAATTGGTCGCCAGATTATTTTTCTTTGCAAAAAATTTGAAGGCCGGCGTTTACGACTTTCCCAAGGGCGCAAGTTTGGCCTCTGTCCTTGCTCAAATGGCTCAGGGAGATAGCGTCAAACTTGGCGTGACATTGGTTGAAGGGTGGACCTTTGCGCAATTCAAGGCAGCCATTGATGCTCAGCCTGAACTAAAAAAGGAAGCCAAGGCTTGGTCAAGCAAACAGCTGCTGAGCAAGCTTGAGGCCAAAGAAGCTCATCCTGAGGGTTTGTTTTTTCCAAATACATATGTATATGAGCCCGGTGATACCGATACATCAATCTACCAAAAGGCATACAAAGCCATGCAGGATCATTTGAATGATGCTTGGAGCAAGCGCCATGAGGGCTCACCCGTCAAGTCACCTTATGATCTTTTGAAGTTGGCCTCTATTATTGAAAAGGAGACTGGTCACCCGGATGATCGTGGTTTGGTGTCAGCTGTATTCAATAACCGCATGAAAATAGGCATGAAGCTTCAAACCGATCCCACCATCATTTATGGCTTGGGCGCATCCTTTGATGGCAACCTCAGAAAAAAAGACCTCTTAAAAGACGGCCCATACAATTCTTATACACGCTATGGTTTGCCGCCCACCCCGATTGCAATGCCAGGCAAGAACTCTTTAATAGTCGCAGCTCAGCCAAGTAGCTCAAAAGCCATTTACTTTGTTGCCAAGGGCGATGGCCGGAGTGCTTTTTCAGAGACCCTGGTAGCGCATAATGAAGCTGTTAGAAAGTATCAGTTAAAAAAGTAATCCCCCAAAATACCTATATTCACGCCTAGACCCAATTTATCCATGTCTCTTTTCACTCATTCCAACAATGCGCCAGGCTTATTCATCTCCTTTGAAGGCATTGATGGTGCCGGAAAAAGCACGCACATTCAGGCATTTGCTGATGAGTTGGGCAAAAAATACCCCAAGCATGAGATTGTTCTGACCCGTGAGCCGGGCGGTACTGCTTTGGGTGAGAAGCTGCGAGAGATTCTTTTGCATCACCCCATGCATCTTGAAACTGAGGCTTTGTTAATGTTTGCCGCCCGCAGAGAGCATTTGGCCACTGTGATTGAGCCTGCCTTGGCTCTGGGCAAGATTGTGATTTCCGATAGATTTACTGATGCCAGTTTCGCCTACCAAGGTGGGGGCCGAGGCTTGGATTTGGCCAAACTTTATGAGTTGGAAGTATGGGTTCAGATGCGTTTGGCTAACAATGATTCTGGAGATGGGGCAGGGAAGCGTTATGTCTTGCAACCAGATCTGACTTTCTTATTTGACCTGCCAAGTCAAACCGCAGAATCTCGTCGCAGTGCTGCGCGAGATCCAGACAAGTTTGAACAACTGAATACCGACTTTTTTGAGAAGGTCAGACTTGAATACTTGCGTCGCGCCCAAGATGATGCAGCAAGATTTCATTTGATTGATGCTAGTCAAAGCAAAGAGGTTATCTGGAAGATACTTCAAGAAGCTATTTCAAATATATGATTAATATAGATATATTTATCATTAATTTTAACTATAACGCTCTGCATAAACATTGCCTATGAAGCAATCCCTTCATCCATGGTTTGAGCAAGCTTGGTCTGAATTGAATCTGGCCAACATGCCTCATACCATCCTGTTGCATGGACAAACCGGGATTGGCAAGATGGACTTTGCCCTTCATTTGGCCAAAGCTTTGATCTGCGAAACTAGTCAAGGGATAAAACCTTGTTGTCAGTGTGAAGCTTGTCATTGGTTTGATACAGGCAATCACCCTGACTTTTTGGGGATTGTTCCAGAGAGCCAAGCCCATTTATTGCCCCATGAAGAAATGGCAGGGGACGATGGTTTAGATGAAAAGCCCAAAAAAGGCAGGAAAAAGGTAGAAGACGATTCTGAGAAAGCGGATAAAAAAGCCAGCTCAGTGATTAAAGTAGAGCAAATAAGAGATGCTTTGGAGGGCATTACAACCTCACCGCATCGTGGTATTCAAAGGGTGGTCCTGATCAACCCAGTTGAAACATTGAACTCTGTTTCAGCCAATACCTTATTAAAGACTCTCGAGGAGCCGCCTGAGAGCACATTGTTCATCTTGGTCAGTGATCGTTTGGATCGCATCATGCCAACGATTCGTTCTCGTTGTCGATTGCTGGCTTTAGGAAGACCTTCAGCAGAAGTATCTTTGCCTTGGTTAGCAACTGAGTTGGCATCGGCAGGCATCAAAGCCAGTCAAGCTGAGATTGAAAAAGTATTGAGTGAAGCGGGTGGAGCAGTCATGGACGCCAGAGATCGTTTATTAGGTTTGTCTGGAGCAGAGGAGTCAGCACAAGATATTGCTGAGCCACTGCTCAAAGCTTTGGGCGAGGGCTCTCAAATCAATTGGTTGCAAACGGCAGAAGCAATTCACAAAGCCCCCATGTCTGAGTTATTGGTGACTTTAGAGCGCTGGACGGCTGATTTAATGAGTCAGCAAAATGCAGGGCAAATACGTTATTACCCATCCAGACGTTCATCACTAGAACTTTGTTCTAAAACCGCTAGAAGTCATAAGCTGTCCGATTATTGGAAGATTTTATTGAATGCCAGACGCCATGAGCTGCACGCTTTGGCTAATAGAGTTCAAATAGAAGCACTCTTGATTCGTTATCAAGAAATATTTAAAGATTAATTTAAAGATTAACTGGAAGCTCTCAATCTATGTTTGTTGATTCTCATTGCCACCTAGACTTTCCGGACTTCAAGGAAGACTTGCCGAATATTTTGGCACGCATGAAAGAAGCTAAAGTTCAAAATGCTTTGTGCATCTCAGTGGACATGCCTGACTTTCCGAATGTCCTGGCTTTAGCCGAAGCTCACGATCATTTATTCGCCACGGTTGGCACCCATCCTGATTACGAAGACACTCCAGAGCCAACGGTTGAGCAGTTGGTTGAATTGGCTCAACACCCGAAGATCTTGGCCATTGGTGAAACCGGTCTTGATTACTATCGCATGGGCGACAAAACCTATGAAGAGATGGAGTGGCAAAGAGAGCGCTTTCGCACGCACATACGTGCTGCTTTGAAGGTCAATAAGCCTTTGATCATTCACACCCGCTCTGCATCTGAAGACACCATCAAGATTCTGAAAGAAGAGGGTGCCAGCAAAGTAGCAGGGGTCATGCATTGCTTTACTGAAAGCTGGGAGGTTGCACAAGCAGCCATGGAGCTTGGGTTTTATATCTCGTTTTCAGGCATTGTGACTTTTAAGAGTGCCAAAGATCTTCAAGAAACATGTAAACAAGTTCCTTTAGAGAGAATCTTGATCGAAACAGATTCTCCTTATTTGGCACCCATCCCACACAGAGGTAAAACAAATGAACCAGCTTGGGTATCTCATGTGGCAGAGTTCGTGGCGAACTTGAAGGGCGTCACCGTGGAAGAGCTTGCCAAAGCAACGACTCATAACTTCAAAACACTCTTCAAAGCCCCTATTTAAACTTGCTAAATAACGGCCTCAATACATAGATTGAACCAAACTTAAAGTTAAACCTGAATGTATAAAAATATTGCAACGTATTGTTTTTTATCGTTAATTTCATTATCCGGTACATTGGCTAATGCTCAAACGCCTGGGGCTACATTGCCGCAAGCACAGCAATATCAAGTAGACAGCTTTTTGCGTGATGTGAAGTTCAATGATGTTAAAGCTGTTAAAAAAGCTCTATCTAGCGGCATGAGCCCCAATGCCATGGATGACAAAGGCAATTCAGCGTTGACCATTGCCATCACTGAAAAGTCCTTAGATGTTGCCAAATTACTAATTGATACACCGTCGATTGACCTAGAAAGACCCAATTTAGCTGGTGAAACACCCGTTATGTTGGCTGCTTTTACTGGTTCAGAGGAACTAGTCCGTTATTTGGTCGAAAAACGCCAAGTTGAGATCAATAAGCCTGGTTGGTCAGCGTTGCATTACGCAGCGACCAATGGTCATTTAAAGATCGTGGCTTATTTGTTGGATAAGAACGCTTATGTGGATCCAGAAAGCCCAAACCGTACGACGGCATTGATGATGGCTGCTCGTGGTGGACATATTGAGGTAGTGAAGCTATTACTTGATCGTGATGCGGATTTATCCAAGATGAATAACGTGAAGATGACTGCGATTGATTTTGCAGAACAACACAATCAAACTGAGATTGCTGCAGGGCTTAAATCAAGGTGGCTCAAGCTATACAAGAAGCCATATAAGTCTCAAATCAAGTAATCCGTTATATTAATCATTTATTCGCATAATCATTATTATGTTAAATAAAATATATTGGCCTAAGTAAAAAAAGATGAATATCCAAGAAATCTACCGAATGGCCCACTACTCAGTTGTGGTCCCTAGCGTGTCAGGCGGAGATCTTGATGTTAGTTTTAAGATCGATGAACCAAATCAACAAATAGAAGAACTATTGACCAAGCATGAGAGATCATCTGCATGTTTCATCACAGCAAGTAATCCAAACGGGCAGCGCATTGATGAAAAAGAGAATGAAGCACGGATGAAGGAGTTAGAAACTCTCATCCAGGAAAAGCAACTACCCTATTACTTTGGTCAAGGCGGAGATCCAAAGGGCGCTTGGATAGAAAAGAGCCTATTAGTGGTGGGAATTGAACTTGGTGAGGCGGATCAATTAGCCCGTCACTTCAAACAAAATGCCATTGTTTGGTTCCAAAGAGGATCAGCACCAACTTTGCGCTGGTATATTTAAATACGCCTTTTAAAATATAAGAACTTAAGCTTCACAACAAAGAAAGAATGACCATGCAATTACTACACACCATGCTTCGAGTTGGCGATCTACAACGATCTATCAAGTTCTATACCGAAGTGATGGGCATGAACTTGTTAAGAACAACTGAGCGCCCTGGTATGGATTATTCATTGGCTTTTGTAGGCTATGAACAAGGCAATATCTCAGGACAGGCTGAAATTGAACTCACCTACAACCACGGTGTTAGCAATTATGAGATGGGCACTGCCTATGGCCATATTGCCATTGGCGTTAAAGATATCTATAAGACCTGTGAAGACATCAAAGTAGCTGGTGGAAATGTTACTCGTGAAGCTGGACCGGTCAAAGGTGGCAATACATTGATTGCCTTTGTTCAAGATCCAGATGGCTACAAGATTGAATTGATCCAGCGCTAATCTACTGGCTAATTTGCACTAGCAAACGGCGCGCTTGATCTCTTTTTCTTTCTCTTTGCGAGCAAACTCTTCTTCTGGAGTTTCAGAGATCAAGTCTGTAACAACTTCTTCCATACGAACATTGTCTTTAGGGCATATTGGCGCACCCATGCTGGCCCATTTCTTAAGTAAGCTCACTTCATAACCACACTGCCCGCATTTGGCTTTGGCCTTTTGCGTATTGTTGGCTCTTGGCGGTGGAAAAACGATGGCTTTGTGTGGGTACTGCCCTAGTCTTTCTGCAATCATCATCAAGCGCACTGTTAATTCTTCAGTGGCATGCGCACTTCTTGCTGGACCTTCAAGACCTACACAATGTGCGATTTCTTTAAAGTCTTCACCGTGACCACTGTGACAATCATCCACCGCATGACATAGCTCATGAACCAAGGTATCAAGCACTTCGACAGGATCTTCAATCTTTGGAGAAACAAAGATCTCATTGACCATATCACCAGAGCGCTCTTTTGGCCAACACTGTCCAAGGGTTGTTCTTGGGCTGCTAGAAGCTGGCCAACCACAAGAGACCTTGACCGGTGGAATCGCAAAACCAGCTTTTGAAAAAATCGGTTCTAGAGAATGAACGGCCGCCTGAAGCCAAGATTCACGGGTTGTATGAGATTGAGCTATATTCGTGGACATGTTTTTAAAAAAATTACCTATTTATCTTCTTGTATCACTGGCCATCACAGCCTGCGATAGAAATGACTACGTTACTTGGCACTGCAAAAAAGACCCAAGTAATCCAGATGAAAAACCACTCACGATGATTTTAGAAGGTTCATCGATGAAGGTAAATCAACAGAACTACAACTTCTGTGGCAGTTTAGGTCCGATCAGTTATTTTGATCTAAACTGCTCAGGTAAGGCCGAACTATCTGCTATCAGTTTTATTCCTAAAACTGGTGCTTGGACAAGAGGAAGTGAAACTCTTCAATGCCAAGCGTTATAAATACGGCAGTTACATGTAAAACCCAATGACAAACTCAAATAATCCAGATTCAAGCCCTGCTGTGCCCTTAGCAATTAACCCAGATAATCTGGATTCTCCTTGCATTGGCATTTGCTCAACTTTGTTTGATGAAGTCTGCCAAGGTTGCGGAAGAACTGCTCTTGAAGTTTGTAACTGGGTTTTCATGACTCCAGAAGAAAAGCAGGTCATTTGGACCCGCATCACTCATGAAGCCACTGCCATGCGCTTCGTTAGAAAAGATTAACCTTCGATCGATTGGCTCGCCAAGTACTCTTCATAAGAGCCCTCAAATTCTGCCACCGTTCCATCTGTTCTGATTTCTAGAATTCTTGTTGCCAAACCTGTGATGAATTCACGGTCATGAGAAACAAAGATCACTGTGCCATCATATTTTTCCAAAGATGTTTGCAAGCTTTCAATCGATTCCATGTCCATGTGGTTGGTAGGCTCGTCCATCGCTAAGATGTTGTGCTTCTGAAGCATGAGCTTGCCCCAGATCATGCGACCTTTTTCACCACCAGAAATCACACGCACTGACTTACCAATATCGTTGCCAGAGAACAGCAAGCGGCCTAATGTGCCCCTGATGATTTGATCATCATCACCCGGCTTGCCCCACTGCCCCATCCACTCCAACAAAGTCATGTCTTGCGGGAAACACTCGCTGGTATCTTGAGGCATATAGCCCACATCAGCATTCTCTGACCACTTCACTGTGCCAGCATCAACTGCGATACCGCCAAACTTTTCACTCAAAATTGATTTCAATAATGTTGTTTTACCAGCGCCGTTTTCACCAATGATGGCAACTTTTTCGCCAGGGCGAATCATCAACTTGAAGTTCTTGAAAATATTGCGTTCATAAGTTTTGCTCAAAGCATCACATTCAACAACGATGTTGTGTAATTTCTTTTCAAACTCAAAACGAATGAATGGATTTTGTCTTGAAGATGGTTTGATTTCAGCCACTTCAATTTTCTCTAACTGACGTTGGCGAGAGGTTGCTTGACGTGCTTTAGAAGCATTCGCAGAGAATCGGCGCACAAAGGCTTGAAGTTCTTCAATCTTTTCTTTGGCCTTGGCATTGTTTGCCAACTGCTGGCTTCTGGCTTGCATCGAAGCCAACATGTATGAATCGTAATTGCCTGGATAGACCGTCAATGTGCCGAAGTCCATGTCGGCCATGTGTGAACAAACAGCGTTCAAAAAGTGACGATCGTGAGAAATGATGATCATCGTGCTGTTTCTGGCGTTCAGAATATCTTCCAACCAATGAATCGAGTGAATGTCCAAGTTGTTGGTTGGCTCATCGAGCAACAATACATCTGGATCAGAAAACAATGCTTGAGCCAAAAGTACACGCAATTTCCAACCAGGAGCTACTTCACTCATTGGGCCATTGTGTTGCTCAGTCGGAATGCCGATACCTAAAAGCAACTCCCCTGCTCTGGCTTCTGCTGTGTAACCACCGTACTCAGCAAACTTAGTCTCTAGTTCTGCTGCACGCATGTAATCTTCATCTGTGGCATCTGGATTGGCATAAAGCGCATCACGCTCAGCCGCTGCATTCCACATGTCTTCATGGCCCATCATCACCACATCTAACACACGCTTATCTTCATAGGCAAACTGATCCTGGCGCAATTTACCCAAGCGAATATTTGGCTCTAAAGAAACGTTACCGGCTGACGGCTCAAGATCCGAACCAAGGATTTTCATGAATGTGGACTTGCCACAACCATTTGCACCAATCAAACCATAGCGATTACCGCCACCGAATTTGACTGAAATGTTTTCAAATAAGGGCTTCGCCCCGAACTGCATGGTGATATTTGCTGCTGAAAGCACGTTATTAGCCTGTAAAAGTGTGAGAGGACCAAAGTCGTCTATTTTAACCAATCCATGGGGGTAAAGCCGAGAAACTGCTGCAAGACCTGAATCAGGCGCAATTTGCCTTCAAAATGAAAGCATCTGATGAAGCCGAGAGGCTGGCATAGCGACCTACTGGTAGAGTTAGCTTGTCAGGACAATGCCCAAAGGCCAAGCCAGTCAATATTGGAGTTTGCTTGCCTAATCGCAGTCTGATCGAGTCAATGGCTGCATTGAGGTCATAGCCACGATCCACATCACTTAAGCGATAGGATGAAACATCACCCATCAATACAGCTTTTTGTTGACCCAAATAACCAGTATCAATCAATTGATGAAGCATGCGCTCTATTCTGTAAGGGTGTTCATTCACGTCTTCGATGAACAGAATGCCACCCTTGACTTGATCTTTGGAAGGAAAGAACTCCGTGCCTAAGAGTGAAGTCAACATCGTGAGATTGCCACCCCATAGAATAGCTTTGTCATCAGCAGTAATACCAATCGATGAGGATATGACTTGCGGGGCGACCACTTCAATCTCAATCGATGACTTGGTCATCGCCTCTTGAAAATGTTTCCAGGTCAGTTCAGATACATCACCACAGAAGTCATAGCTGAACATTGGGCCAGCAAAACTAGGGGCGCCCGTCTTAGCAAACAAGCCTAAATTAAAAGCTGTGAAGTCACTGTGACCAACAATTTTTAAACCTTGTTTGACTTGCTTGGCGATCCCCTGCCAATCGATTCGATCTAGCAAGCGGCTTAATCCATAGCCACCACGCAAAGACATCACCACATGATCAGGTGAGAGATTGACTAACTGATTGATCTCATCCAAACGTTCTTGATCGGTGCCTGCAAATCGCTGAAATTGTCTATTACCGCACGCAAGATTTTTAACCTCAATGCCCTGCTTTTTAAACCAAGCCTCACCATTGGCCAAAACCTGAGGGTCTGGCAATGATCCTGAAGGAGCGATGAGGTGAAGTTTCATAAAACGTATTTGTTTACTTGTTTAGCTATCTAAATTTACTTATTGAATTTTTTAATCAAGCTTTAGTTCTGCGTTCTTTAAAAAAATCTTTCAATACTTGAGCGCATTCATCTGCCAACACGCCACCTTCAACCATTGTATGGTGATTTAGCTGGGTATTGTCAAAGAGCTTCATGACACTGTGCACACAACCTGTTTTAGCATCAGATGCACCATAAACTAATCGAGAGACCCTGGCGTGCATGATGGCACCACAACACATCATGCAAGGCTCTAAGGTAACGTAAAGGGTTGTTTCAGGCAATCTGTAATTACCTAAAGCTGCACCAGCAGCTTTCAAAGTCACAATCTCAGCGTGGGCACTGGGATCATGATGACCGATGGGCTGATTATGTCCAGTGGCAATGACTTGCTGGTTTGCCACAAGAACAGCCCCTACTGGAACCTCGCCAGCGTCGCGCGCAAGATGAGCTTGCATCAGAGCCATCTTCATGAACTCTGCATCTTGCTCATTAGGCATGAACATCTGCCCAGCAATTAGGAGTTTCGTATAGACGCAAACGACTGAGATTCAAGCGACCGCCAAATCTGTCTTTAAAAATCGGATCTAAAGTGGCAAATGCTTCTTGGGCCAAATTTTCAACCGTTGGGATGGAGTTCATGACAACAGTTTTGTGGCCAGGGATGGTGGCCAAGAAATTAACCAAAGCCACATCCTCTTTGGCTACTAAAAAGGCGTGGTCCCATTGTTGAACAATGGCATCATTGGTGATTTTTTTGATATCGCCAAAATCCAAAACCATGCCATCATCACCATGACCTTGATGATTCAACACATTACCCATCAAAGTGACTTCAATCACATAGCGGTGCCCGTGAATATGACGGCAATGGCCATCATGGTGCGGTATGCGATGACCAGCGTCGAACTCTAATTTACGGGTGATTTCAATTTTCTTATTCATGATCGCGCTTGCCTAGCGAATACCTAATAACTTGTGTGTTTGAGTGCTTAAACGCCATAAAGGGCGTGACTGACAGATTTTAATGGCTAATTCTGTATTGGCTTCTTTATTTGGGCCATCTAGAGCCTGTAAAAAATGATGCTTGAACGACATCTTTTCAAAACGAGCCAATAATTGAGGCAGCTGCCCTGCATGTCCAGCTTGAGGGATGACCAATTTAAGTTCATCGCCTTGGACTTGAACTAAATCTGAGCCATGCTTGGGGCTCACGCAAATCCAATCGATTCCGGCCGGTACTCGGATCGTGCCATTGGTTTCAATAGCAATCTTAAAACCATGTGCATGAAGAGCGTTGATCAAAACATCATCAAGCTGTAGCAATGGCTCGCCACCCGTGAAGACAACATATTTGTGATGCGGGTCACCAAAACCCCACATTTGATTGATGGCCTGGGCTAAGAGCTCTGCAGATTCAAACTTACCGCCACCCTCACCATCAGTGCCAACGAAATCCGTATCGCAAAACTGGCAAACAGCCGTAGCGCGATCTTCTTCTCGACCAGACCAGAGATTACATCCGCTAAAACGGCAAAAAACTGCCGCACGACCAGCGTGAGCACCTTCGCCCTGAAGCGTCAAAAAGATCTCTTTAACACTGTAAGTCATTCAATCCTAAAGGTTTTGCAATATTGCTTATTGTAAAGAATATCTGGGGGTCACAGTTGTAAAGCTTTGGCAATAAATTGCCTTGAGACAGTGCTCTTAGGCACGGGCTCTTGCAAATCAAACCAGCTTCTGATGTCTGCTTCAAAGCCAATGCCATGCATGTAGTTATAAATAGCCTTCTTCAAGCCCTGCCCTAAGGCATCATGATCAGTGCCGGTTGGATCTATGAAACCAATATCGTTTTTGGCAAAAGTGATCTCTGGCAGTGGAATTAATTCAATACCATAGGCCTTGGGATTTTTACCCACAGGAGAATGAACTGTGCAGGTGAATCGATGAAAGAAGCCACTCTGGATACAGCCGTTTTCAAATAACTGTCGCACATACTCCAATGAATCCACAGTCTCTTGAACAGTTTGTGTTGGAAAGCCATACATCAAATACGCATGAACCAAGATGCCAACATCAGAGAAGCTCTTGGTCACACGTGCCACCTGTTCAACAGTCACCCCTTTTTCCATCAAAGCCAATAAGCGATCAGAGGCAACTTCCAAGCCTCCGGACATGGCGATACAGCCACTGTCAGCTAATAACTCAGCAAGCTCTGGCGTGAAGGTTTTTTCAAAACGAATATTGCCCCACCAAGAAATCACCACCTTGCGCCGAATCAACTCTTCTGCCAAAGCTTTCAGTATTTTTGGTGGCGCTGCCTCATCCACAAAGTGAAAACCTGTTTGTCCTGTTTCAGCCACAATTTGTTCAATGCGATCTACCAGCAATGATGCTGATGCAGTTTCATAGCGAGAGATGTAATCTAGGCTGACATCACAAAAGCTGCATTTTTTCCAATAGCAACCATGGGCGACTGTTAATTTATTCCAACGGCCATCACTCCACAAACGGTGCATTGGATTGAGCATGTCCAAGAGTGATAAATAAGAACCCAAAGGCAAACCATCCCAAGTGGCTGTGCCAACCTCTTCAAAAGGCACATCAGGTTCAGCCCACTGAATGTATTGCACCTGCCCTGTTTCATTACGGATAAAAGTTCTAACCAAACGATTGATGCCACGTTTGCCATTCAGGTGTTCGATCAAGGCTAATAATGGACGTTCACCAGAATCTAATGTGATGAAATCAACATAATCAAATACTCTTGCTTCTGTTAACTCTCGCAATTCAGTGTTGACATAGCCACCACCCAAAGCAATTTTGATCGATGGGTATTTCTCTTTGATCACTTGAGCAATTCTCAAGGCCGCATAAACCGATCCCGGGAAAGGTACAGAAAGTAACACCAGATTGGGCTCGTGCTTTTCAATTTGCTCGATGGTCAAAGATCGCAAATGCTCATCCATCAGGGTTGGCTTTGCTTTCAAAGCATTTGCTAATGGATCAAAACTTGGCTGACTGCCTGCCAACGATTCAGCGTACCGGACAAACTCAAAGCGATCATCAACCGCATCACGCAAGACATCCGATAAATCATTCAAATAAAGTGTCGCTAAATGGCGCGCTCGATCTTCAGCACCCAAGGCACCGAATGCCCAAGAAAGAGAATCACCAGACCCATCATCCTCATAAGAATCTAAGGCCTGAAATCTTGGACCCTCTGGCAAGAATGAACGACTGTTGATACGGTGACTCAGCGTACTGTCACCGCCCTGCAAATATTTGATGGTGGGTTCAATGCTGCTTTGATAATTTTCAAAATAATCTAGGAAGAAGTTAATGGTCGCACTGCGATCTTCTTCAGGAATTGACAGGGCTGCCTCATGAACCTCTGCCAAGCCTTCTCTAGAGAAGAAGCTTAAGACCAAAGACAGTGCCAAATCATCCTGTCTTGCATCGATACCACGGGAACGTAAAAAACCAGTGATGTACGCCGTAGATGGATACGGCGTATTTAACTGCGTCATGGGTGGAATGAGACTGAGAACCCTCATGCCAAAACCAGGGAAATGATTCCCTGTTATTCCCACTCGATTGTTGCTGGTGGCTTGCCGCTGATGTCGTACACCACGCGATTGATGCCGCGCACTTCATTGATGATTCGATTGGAAACGCGTCCCAATAAGTCATGTGGCAAATGCGCCCAATGAGCAGTCATGAAGTCTTGAGTTTGAACAGCACGCAATGCCACAACATACTCATACGTTCTACCATCACCCATCACACCCACTGACTTAACTGGTAAGAACACAGCAAAAGCCTGGCTGGTTAAGTCATACCAAGACTTGCCGCTGGTTTCATCAATGGTTGAGCGCAGCTCTTCGATAAAGATGGCATCGGCTCTACGCAATAAATCGGCAAAGTCTTTTTTAACTTCACCCAAAATACGCACGCCCAAACCAGGGCCTGGGAAAGGATGACGATAGACCATCTCTGGAGGTAGACCTAATGCAACACCCAAGGCACGAACCTCATCTTTGAATAGTTCACGCAAAGGCTCTAGCAATGAAAGCTTCATGTCATCAGGTAAACCGCCCACGTTGTGGTGACTCTTGATGGTGTGAGCGCCTTTCTTACCTTTACCAGCTGACTCAATCACATCAGGATAAATGGTGCCTTGAGCCAACCATTTTGCATTCTTGATCTTGCCTGATTCAACTTGGAAAACCTCAACAAATTCTTTGCCGATAATCTTGCGCTTGGCTTCTGGATCAGAAACACCAGCTAATTCACCCATGAACTGAGCAGTCGCATCCACATGGATCACCTTCACGCCCAAATTCTTAGCAAACATGTCCATGACCATCTTGCCTTCGTTCAAACGAAGCAAACCATGATCAACAAACACGCAGGTCAATTGTTGGCCAATGGCACGATGAATCAAGGCTGCAGCAACACTTGAATCAACGCCACCAGATAAACCTAGAATTACTTCATCACTACCAACCTGTTTGCGAATACTTTCAACCGCTTCAGCGATGTAATCACCCATCACCCAATCAGTACTGCAGGCACATATTTGATGCACAAAGCGCTCAATGATTGCTGTGCCCAAAATGGTATGGGTTACTTCTGGATGGAATTGAACAGCATAAAAGCGACGGTCCTCATCAGCCATGCCAGCAATAGGACATGAGTCTGTAGATGCCATTAACTTAAAGCCTGCTGGCAACTCAGTCACAGAGTCACCATGACTCATCCACACCTTCAACATGCCATGACCTTCTGGCGTTGTGAAGTCCTGAATGTTTTCTAATAATTTTGTGTGTCCACGGGCACGCACTTCAGCGTAACCAAACTCACGAGATTTACCCAATGACTCTGCTGTGGCTACTTTGCCACCCAACTGAGCAGCCATGGTTTGCATGCCATAACAGATGCCCAACACTGGTACGCCAAGATTGAAAACAATTTCCGGTGCACGAGGTGTATCACCCTCTGTCACAGAACTTGGACCACCAGACAAAATAATGCCTTTGCAACCCTGCTCTTTGACAAACTTTTCAATGAAGCTTGGATCTACATCGTACGGATGGATTTCAGAATAAACGCGTGAATCACGCACCCGTCTTGCAATCAATTGGGTCACTTGGGACCCAAAGTCCAAAATTAAAATCTTGTCGTGCACAGTAATCCTAAGTGGCTAATTAGTCGATATGGTAGTTGGGCGCTTCTTTGGTGATTTGCACGTCATGAACGTGAGACTCACGCATACCGGCTGAAGTGATCTCAACGAATCCTGCTTTTTCGTGTAATTCATCAATTGTCTTGCAGCCACAATAACCCATAGAAGAACGAATGCCACCAGTTAACTGATGAACAATGGCTAACACGCTGCCTTTGTAAGGCACACGTCCTTCAATACCTTCAGGAACGAGTTTGTCGACGTTGGCACTGTTGTCTTCTTGGAAATAGCGATCTGCTGCACCATCTTTCATGGCGCCTACAGAACCCATGCCACGATAGCTCTTATATGAGCGACCTTGGTACAAGAAAACTTCGCCTGGTGCTTCTTCAGTACCAGCAAACATACCACCCATCATCACGCAATGAGCGCCTGCTGCCAAAGCTTTTGAAATATCGCCAGAGTAGCGAATACCACCATCAGCAATCAAAGGAACACCTGTACCTTTTAAGGCTTCAGAAACATTCACAACCGCAGTAATCTGAGGCACGCCCACACCCGCAACAATACGAGTTGTACAAATTGAACCAGGGCCAATACCCACTTTAACGCCATCCGCACCGTGAGCCACCAATGCTTTAGCAGCTTCACCAGTGGCAATATTGCCGCCAATCACCTGGATCTGAGGATAGTTCTTTTTAACCCATTTAACGCGGTCTAAAACACCTTGACTGTGGCCGTGAGCGGTATCCACCACGATCACATCCACACCAGCCTTAGCCAAGAGCTCAATGCGCTCATCGTTGTCTGGACCAACACCTACAGCGGCACCAGCAATCAATTGACCACGACCATCTTTACTCGCCAAAGGATGTTCTTTGGCTTTCAAAATATCTTTAACTGTAACCAAACCGCGCAACTCAAAATTGTCATCAACAACCAAGACTCGCTCTAAACGATGTTTGTTCATCAAACGCTTGGCTTCCTCAGGAGGAGAACCTTCTTTGATAGTGACCAAACGGTCTTTAGGAGTCATTTTTTCGCTGACTTTGGCGTCCAAATCTTCTTCGAAGCGCAAATCACGGTTGGTAATGATGCCAACAACTTTCTTGCCCTGTAAAACCGGGAAGCCTGAAAAACCATGTTCTTTAGACAGATGAATCACATCTCTAACCGTCATATCCGGTGAAATGGTGATCGGATCTCTTAAAACACCTGATTCGTAACGCTTGACCTTGGCAACTTCACGAGCTTGCTCGGCAGGCGTTAAGTTCTTATGAATAATGCCAACACCACCCTCTTGGGCCATCACAATGGCTAAACGGCCTTCTGTGACTGTGTCCATGGCAGCTGATACCAATGGGATGTTGATCGAAATATCGCGTGTCAGTTGAGTACCCAACTGAGTATCACGTGGAAGAACCGCTGAATAAGCGGGAACGAGAAGCACGTCGTCAAATGTGAGTGCTTTTTGGATGAGCCTCATGCAAAACCCCTATGCGCAAAAGCGAATTATAGAGGTTTTATGATTATTTGCTCAAAAAACGCCCTTTTCGGTCTGCAGCTTTGGCTTGCAATTTGGCATCTTGGTTCTGATGAGCCTTTTTCCGCCTTGCTGCCATTGGGTCAATCAGCAGTGGGCTGTATAGCTCCAAGCGATCACCCTCGTAAATAGGACTGTCCCAATCCTTGCGTTTGCCAAAGACCCCAAAGCACCCTTTTCTGGCAATTTCAGGGTCTTTTGGTGAGCTTGCAATACCCAGCTGAATCAGGGCTTGCCCAACAGTCACAGGCTGATCAAGGGGAAAGGTCACCTGAACATCGCTCAAGACAGGTTGTCCTGAGCGACTATCGCAAAGCAATAAGCCCAAAATAGGCATCAGGGCGCTCCATAGACTTGATCAGCACGCTTCACAAATCCATCCACAAATGTTCCGGCAATGATTCCAAACACTGGGCCAATGATCTTTTCAAGCAAAAGGCTTTCAAATTCATAATGAAGTTGGAACTCAATCTTGCAAGCATTCTCTTTTAGAGGGGTAAAGCGCCAATTACCATGAAACTTCTTAAAGGGCCCGTCCACAAAGGTCATATCAATTGAGTTTGGCCTGACATTGGTATTTCGGGTGTGGAAAAACTGTTCCAAACCTTTAAATTTGATGTGTATTTTTGCATCCAGAATTTCTTCTGTTTGCTCAAAAATCTCAACCCCACCACACCAGGGAAGAAAGTCTTGGTACTTGGCCACATCAATCACCAAGTTATACATTCTCTCTGCTGAGTGCTGAATGAGTACTGTCTTAAATACGTCTGCCATAATCTCGTATTCTAACGATATAAATATATGAGCATCATAGACAACAAAAAAGCTTTCTTCGATTATTTCATCGAAGAACGATTTGAGGCAGGCATGGTCTTACAAGGATGGGAAGTAAAAGCCATTCGGGAAGGTCGCGCCCAAATCAAAGAGGCTTATGTTGTGATACGAAATGCCGAAATTTATCTCATTGGTTGTCATATCAGCCCTTTGATTTCAGCTTCAACGCATGTATTAGCCGACCCAGGCAGAACTCGTAAGCTTTTGCTCAATGCCATTGAAATCAAAAAGCTCATCGGTAAAGTCGAGCAAAAAGGCTACTCCTTAGTCCCAGTCAACCTTCACTTCTCCAAAGGTCGGGTGAAATGTGAAATTGGTCTTGGCCGAGGTAAAAAGCAACACGATAAACGGGATGCAACGAAAGATCGCGATTGGCAAATAGAAAAAGCCCGAATCATGCGTTCGGGCTCCAAAATCGCGGACTGATCACAGTCCGCTTTTTTCTTTGCGTTAACTTAAGTCAAAAACTGACTTAATTATTTCTTAGCAAGCAAAGTCCAAGTATCAACCACACTGTCAGGGTTCAATGAAATTGAAGTAATGCCCTTCTTCATCAACCACTGTGCAAAGTCTGGATGATCTGAAGGTCCTTGACCGCAGATACCAATGTACTTGCCCTTGGCGCGACAAGTTTCAATGGCTCTTGCAACCAAGAACTCAACAGCTGGATCACGTTCATCAAAGTCAATCGCTAAAAGCTCCATGCCAGAGTCACGATCCAAGCCCAAAGTCAATTGAGTCAAGTCATTTGAACCAATTGAGAAGCCATCAAAGTGCTCCAAGAACTCTTCAGCCAAGATTGCATTGGATGGAATCTCACACATCATGATGACGCGCAAGCCGTTTTCACCACGCTTCAAACCATGCTGACCCAAAAGACCAATCACCTTCTCAGCTTGCTTCACGGTTCTCACAAATGGAATCATGATTTCAACGTTGGTCAAACCCATGTCATTGCGAACACGCTTCATGGCTTCACATTCCATCGCAAACGCTTCAGCAAAATCCTCTGAGATATAGCGAGACGCGCCACGGAAACCAAGCATTGGATTTTCTTCATCCGGCTCGTAACGTGATCCACCAATCAGCTTTTTGTACTCATTTGACTTAAAGTCAGACATACGAACAATCACTGGCTTTGGATAGAAGGCGGCAGCAATCGTTGCAATACCTTCAGCCAACTTATCAACATAGAAAGCTTTAGGGCTTGCATGGCCACGAGCAACGCTCTCAACAGCCTTCTTCAAATCCAAATCAATGTTTGGATATTCCAAAATGGCTTTTGGATGAACACCAATGTTGTTATTGATGATGAATTCCAAGCGAGCTAAACCAACGCCGCCATTAGGAATCTGGCAGAAATCAAATGCCAATTGTGGGTTACCCACGTTCATCATGATTTTGACTGGAATCTCAGGCAAGGCACCGCGACTAACTTCAGTCACTTCAGTTTCAATCGGACCGTCATAAATACGGCCCTCATCACCCTCAGCACATGACACTGTGACCACCGCACCATCTTTGAGAACCATGGTGGCATCTGCGCAACCAACCACAGCAGGAACACCTAATTCGCGGGCAATGATCGCAGCATGACAAGTACGACCGCCACGATTTGTCACAATCGCAGCAGCTCTCTTCATCACAGGCTCCCAGTTAGGGTCTGTCATATCAGCAACCAATACGTCACCTGGTTGAACGCGATCCATTTCACTGGCGTCTTTCACAACGCGCACTGTACCTGTACCAATCTTCTGACCAATCGCACGACCAGTTGTTAAAACTGTTGAGTGACCTTTGAGCTTGTAACGCATTTCAACCTTGCCTTGAGCTTGGCTCTTCACCGTCTCAGGACGTGCTTGCAAGATATAGATCTTGCCGTCAATACCATCCTTGCCCCACTCAATATCCATTGGGCGCTCATAGTGCTTCTCAATGATCATGGCGTATTTAGCCAACTCAGCCACATCATCATCCGAGATCGAATAGCGATTACGCTGCTCAAGTGGAACATCCACAGTTTTCACGCGACCTGGCTCACCAGGAGCTGTGAATTGCATCTGAATTAATTTAGAACCCAAACTGCGGCGAATAACGGCGTATTTACCAGCAGCCAAAGTAGGTTTGAATACGTAGAACTCATCAGGGTTCACTGCGCCCTGTACCACTGTTTCACCCAAACCGTAACTAGATGTGATGAACACAGCGTCTTGGAAGCCTGATTCAGTATCCAAAGTGAACATCACTCCAGACGATGCCTTGTCAGAGCGAACCATGCGCTGAATGCCAGCTGATAAAGCAACCTCAGCGTGAGCAAAGCCCTTGTGAACACGATAAGAAATTGCGCGATCGTTGTACAAGGATGCAAATACTTCACGAATGCGATGCAAAACATCTTCAATACCAACAACGTTTAAAAATGACTCTTGTTGTCCAGCAAAAGAAGCGTCTGGCAAATCTTCAGCTGTTGCTGAAGAACGAACCGCAAAAGAACCTTTGCCATCAGCATCCAAAGTTTTGAAAGCTTGACGAATTTCTTGTTCTAGACGTTCTTGAAAAGGAGCCTCTTCGACCCATGAACGAATTTCAGCGCCAGCAATTGCCAACTCTTTAACATCATCCACATTCAATTTATCTAAACGATCATTGATGCGTTCAGTCAGTTTGTTATAGACAAGAAAATCTCTGAAGGCCAAAGCGGTGGTTGCAAAACCTGTTGGAACTCGAACGCCAGAGGCGTTGAGCTGAGAAATCATCTCGCCTAATGAGGCATTCTTACCGCCGACTGACTCAACGTCAGACATGCGCAGGTCCTCAAAGGGTAAAACGTATGCATTTGCATGGTTTGGATTGGACATAACAACTCTCTTAGTAATGGGAAACCGGTCGTGCAAGCGGCGGATGGACAGAACAAAACCTGCCGCAAGTTCAATAGTTATATTGTATCCTTTGAACATTATTATCTTCAAAAAAATATGAGCTCAAAACCACGCATTGTTTTCATCGTTTCAGACGGCACGGGCATCACTGCCGAGACATTTAGCCAATCAATTTTGGCGCAGTTTGAGTTGCCATTCAGGCAAGTCAGAATGCCTTTTATTAATACTGTTGATAAAGCGCATCAAGCTGTTCGAGAAATCAATGATTACGCCAAATCCTCTGGTCTTCAACCGATTGTTTTTACAACATTGGTTGACTCAGAAGTAAATGCAATTGTTTCAGAAGCCAATTGCGTGATGATGGACATGTTCCAAACTTTTATCGTGCCACTTGAGCAAGCTCTTGGAGTTAAGTCAACCCATGCAATTGGTCGCTTTCATAACAATGCAGATACTGAATCCTATAAAAACAGGATCGAAGCCATTAACTTTTCTTTGGCACATGATGATGGCCAATCCAATCAGAATTTGGCGGACGCAGATGTTATTTTGGTGGGAGTATCACGCAGTGGAAAAACCCCGACCAGCCTCTACCTGGCAATGCAATACGGGCTTAAATCAGCCAACTATCCATTGATACCAGATGATTTTGAAAGAAATCAGATGCCACCTGATTTAATACCGTTTCGTAAAAAGATATTTGGGTTAACGATTGATCCCATGCGTCTATCTGAAATCAGAAATGAGCGCAGACCTGGTAGTAATTACGCAAAAATTGAGAATTGTCGGTATGAAGTCAGCGCTGCTGAAGCCATGATGCGCAAGCAAGCAATTCCTTGGCTATCTACCACCAATAAATCTATTGAAGAAATTGCAACAACGATCTTGCAAGAGATTAATCCGGATCGAAGCAATTACTAAAAAGTAATTGCCAGTCGGTGAGCTGCTTACTTGACTTCCCGACGCACTCTGCGCATCTCAAATAAACAGATAGCGGCAGCAGCTCCGACATTGAGAGACTCAATGCAAGGGTCTTGAGGAATTAATACGGATCGCGAGATGGCCAAGAGCTCTGGGTCAACCCCACCACCCTCATTACCAAAAACCCAGGCATGAGGATCAAGTAAATCATCTCCTAAGTCATAGAGATCTTGATCTGACATTAGGCTTGTTGCTATCAAAGGTAGCTTAATTTTCTCGCGCACCATGTTCAAAGACCAAGCTTCAAAAATCTTTAAATGCCGATGAGCTCCCATTGCAGCCCTTAAGACTTTTGGTGACCAAGCTTGTGCAGTACCTTTCAAACAGACCACATAGCTTAATCCTGCAGCAGCTGCAGTTCTCATCATAGAGCCAACATTACCGGCATCTTGAACGCCATCCAAAATTAAAACGTCATCACTTTGCTTTACAGGGAAGTCATGTTTAGGAATTCTGACGCATGCCATGATCGGCGGGCCATTTTCTAAGTCAGAGATTTTTCTCCATAAAGCATCATCTAGGATATAAAGATCTGTATTTGGCACTACCGCCAACTGCATATCAATGACAGCAGCAATTTCTGCCTGCGCAAGCCCTGATTCAGTCGTGAACAACTCTACTAAATCCTCAGAGGCCAACCATGCTTGGGCTAAATGAACACCCTCTAAAACGGCGAGACCCAGATCTTGTCTGGTTTTGTTGGCTTTGGCTCCACCCTCAAGCAAGACTTTTAGTCTCTTGATCAAAGGATTGTCTGCTGAGCTTAAATATTTAGCATCTTTCATAGGAGCTTAGTTTCCCCTAAGTTGCCTTTGGTTTCAATCACCAATCTGACTGGACCAAATGTTTTGCGATGCTGTGGGCATGGCCCATGAAGTTTTAAAGACTCAAGATGGACTGGTGTTGGATATCCCATGTGCTGATTAAAGCCATAGACAGGATAAGCATCATGCAAGGCTTGCATGTCTCGATCTCTGGTGACCTTGGCCAAAATCGATGCTGCTGAAATAGCTGCCACTTTGGTATCACCCTTAACAATCGCTTCCATTGAAATATTCACTTTTGGGCAGCGGTTGCCATCAATCAAGGCACGATCTGGTAAACGCCCCAATGTTTTTTCCAGACCTTGAATGGCGCGCTTCATGGCCAGCATCGTGGCTTGCAAGATATTGATCGAATCGATTTCTACAGCACTGGCTTCTGCGATGCACCAGGCTTTTGAATCTCTGATGATGATGTCGTACAACTCATCGCGAACTTTGGCAGTGAGCTTTTTTGAATCTTTTAATCCAGCGATTGGTTTGGCAGGATCAAGCACGACTGCTGCTGCAACCACAGAACCAGCCAAAGGTCCGCGCCCTGCTTCATCAACCCCACACGTCCACTCATAGAGCGGGTTGGGTGCGTTCCAATCAGTCATTGATGACTTCCGCTATGACCTTGGCTACCAAGGTCCCTGTTGGCATGAGCAAAGATTGATGCATCTCAGTAAAACGTTCTTTTAAACGAGTCGCTTCTTGTGGCTTATCAAGCCAATTCAAGGTGGCTGTTGCTAAAGCTTGTGGCGTAGCTGCTTCTTGCAATAGCTCTGGAACAATAAATTCTTGTGCCAAGATATTCGGCAATCCCACATAAGGTAAATAAGCCTGACGCTTCATGATCCATGCAGTGATAGCTGGAACCTTATAAGAAATCACCATAGGCTTTTTCCAAAGAGCTGCCTCTAGAGTTGCAGTACCACTGGCAATTAAAACAACATCAGCAGCTTCTAATGCCAAGCTGGCCTGACCATCCAACAAATGCAAAGTGATATTTGGGTGTTGTTGCAAGAGCTTATCTACCATGGCCTGGATGGCTGGCTTTAAAGCTGGGGTAGCCACTGGAACAACGAATTCAATACCCTGCTTATATTGAATAAACATCTGAGCAATGGCGTCAAAAAATCCAGGGCCAATCAAATTAATCTCTGACTGACGACTGCCTGGTAAAACTGCCACCAAAGCATTGCCTGTTTGAATCTTTAATTTTGCTTTAGCGCCCGCTGAATCAGGCACCATCGGAATACTCGAAGCCAATGGATGGCCTACATAAGTCGCATTGATGCCAGCCTTTTCATAAATAGCTGTTTCAAATGGAAAGATGCACAGCATGTGATCCACAGACTCTTTGATGCCTTTGATGCGCCCACCACGCCATGCCCAAATAGACGGGCTGATGAAATGAATCGTTGGAATGCCTGCAGCTTTGAGTTTCTTTTCAACACCCAAATTAAAGTCTGGTGCATCAATGCCCAAAAATGCTTTGGGTGGATGCAAGCTTAATTCTTTGATCAAAGCATTTCTGACTGAAAGAATGGCGGGCAATTGCTTGATGGCTTCAACGTAGCCACGTACAGCCAAAGTCTCCATCGGCCACAGGGCTTCAAAACCAGTTGCCACCATTTTTGGTCCGCCAATGCCGCGGGTCTTAAGGCCTGCTAGATCAGAAGACTCTTGGATTGCTTGCAGAACACTTGCAGCAAGCATATCCCCCGATGGCTCTCCAGCCACACATGCTAGATATGCGTTTTCTGTCAAATGATTAGCGGGCAATGCCGCGCTGTGAAGCGGCGATAAAGTCATGGAATATTCTTAGTTTCTCTGCAGTCTCTGCTTCAGTTGCTTGCTTTTCCGCAGCCAAGTCTGCAATGGCTTTTTTAGCTTCTTCAAAACTCAGATTTTGTTTGTATAGTAGCTTATACGCTTGTCTTAAAGCAGTGATAGCCTCAGGACTAAATCCGCGACGCTTCAAACCTTCGGCATTCAAACCATGAGGTTCAGCAACAGCGCCTGAAGCAATCACGTACGGTGGCAAATCTTGGACTAACTTGGAAGCACCACCAATCATTGAATGCTCACCAATACGAACAAATTGATGAACCCCGCACATACCACCCAAGATAGCCCAATCATCAACATGAACGTGACCAGCAATTTGTGCATTATTTGAAAAGATTGTGTTATTTCCAACCACGCAGTCATGAGCAATATGCACATAAGCCATGATCCAATTGTCATTACCAATTTTGGTGATGCCTTGATCTTGGATGGTGCCAGTGTGTAAAGTTGTGAATTCACGAATTAAATTACGATCACCAATCACTAACTTGGTTGGTTCACCACGGTATTTCATATCCTGAGGTGCCCCACCCACAGATGCAAAGTGACCAATTCTATTTTCAACACCAATGGTTGTGTGCCCTTCAACAACTGTATGAGCACCAATTTGTGTTTTGCGCCCAATGGTGACATTCGGACCAATCACGGCATAAGGACCAATCTCAACATCCTCAGCAATTTCTGCTTTTGGATCGATGATTGCGCTAGGGTGAATCAAAGCCATCTTAGGCTTCCTTTTTACGAATAGTGCACATCAAATCAGCTTCAGTCACCACTACATCATTGACGGTGGCAAATGTTTTAAATTTCCAAATACCGCCTTTGAATCTTTCAATCGATGCATTCAAAATCAATTGATCACCTGGTGTCACTGGTCTCTTGAAGCGTGCATTATCAATGCCAACAAAGAAATAAACTGAGTCATCCACTGAATCTTGTCCAAATGTGAGCAATGCTGCCGTTTGAGCCAAAGCTTCAAGAATCAAAACACCTGGCATCACTGGAAATTCTGGGAAGTGGCCCGTGAAATGAGGTTCGTTCATGGTGACGTTTTTTAATGCTTTGACACGCTGACCAGCCTCTAACTCAAGCACACGATCAACCAATAAAAATGGGTAGCGATGCGGAAGCATCTTCAAGATTTGGTTGATATCAAAATTAACTAGCTCGCTCATGAATGGCCTTTTCTCTTTTTACGTTTATTTCTTATCTGCAATGATGCTTTGAATCTGTTTTTCTAAATCTTTGATCTTCTGACGCATTTTATCTAAGCCGCGCAAAATAGCAGCATTCTTTTCCCAATCTGCGTGAGGCAGCATGGGGAAAATACTCGTGAAGTGCTGGCCTGGCTGATCAATCGAACGAATGATGGTTGTGCCGCCAGATATGGTGCTTCGGTCGGCAATATTCAAATGCCCTGCAATACTGCTAGAGCCGCCAATCATGCACATTTTTCCAATGGTCACACTTCCTGCCACTGCTGTATTACCAGCAATGACTGTAAGAGCACCAACATGAACGTTATGGGCAATCTGGACCAGGTTATCAATCTTGCAACCATCGTCAATTTGAGTGTCCGCCAATGCGCCACGGTCAACGGATGTATTAGATCCAATTTCAACGTCATTCCCAATCAGCACTCTACCGGTTTGAGGCACTTTGACCCACTCACCAGCGGCAAGATCAGGAGCAAAGCCAAAACCATCAGAGCCAATCACGGTTCCACCATGAATGATATTACGAGCACCTAACTGACAACCTTGATAAATTGAAACATTGGGATAGATCAAGGCATCTGCACCTATAGAAACATCTGCACCCACATGAACTTGTGAAACCAGAACTGATCTTTCACCAATCGTAGCGCCCTTGGCCACATGACAAAGAGGTCCAATATGGGCTGAAGGTGCAACCATTGCACCAGCCTCAACCACTGCACTTGGATGAATGCCAGGTACATATGTAGGAGCAGCTGATTTTGCAAACTCTTGGGCAATCCGTGCAAATAATGCATAAGGATTCTTGGTCACAAGATAGCTGCGATTTTTATTTTCTGAGTGTTCTTGTAAATAGTCGAAATCAGATTCCGAAACAATTAAACCAGCAGCTTGGCTGATAAGAGCATCATTGCGATACAGAGGGTTTGCCAAAAATGCCAGCTGAGACTGGTTGGCTTGAGTAAGAGGGGCTAAACCTGAGACAAGTTTATCCCCACTGCCCGCTAAGCGAGCCGAATAGCGTTCGGCTAACTCAGCAATCGATGGCATATGAATCTCTTAATAATTAACGTAAGTTATTAAGCGCTTTGATGACGTCTTCTGTGACATCAATCTTTGGATTAACGTAAGCAGCTTCTTGAACAATCAAATCTAATTTACGTTGTTCTGCAACAGCCTTCAGAGCCTGATTGGCTTTTTGCGCAATCTTTGAACGCTCTTCAAAACTTCTCTGATTCACATCTTCTGTGAATTCTCTTTGTTTACGTTGCAACTCACGATCAGCATCAGCCAATTCACGTTGACGACGCACACGATCAGTATCAGACATCACTGCTGCATCTTTATCTAGGCGCTCTGCCGCTGTTTTAATTTTCTGAGCATCATCACGCAAATCTTTTTCACGTTTAGCAAATTCGCTTTGTAATTTTGTTTGGCTGGCTTTAGCCATATTAGATTCTTTGAAAATTCTCTCAGAATTAACAACACCAATACGGCCACTGAAATCTTTTTCATCTGCAGCGATTGCTGAGGCAGAAAACAAACTCAACGCCAAACCTGAAATCACAGTAGATTGAAAGAACTTCTTAGCAAAACGATTCATAAACATATCCTTCAAGTATTAAAACGCGGTACCAATTTGGAATTGGAAACGCTGCAAACGATCTTCAGGTTTCTTGCTCAATGGGAAACCATAACTAAATTTTAACGGTCCTAATGGTGAGATCCAAGATAAACCAAAACCATACGATGTTCTCAAGCCTGAGAAGTCTGGTGTGTCCGCATATACGTTACCAGCATCAAAGAAGCTGAATAAGCGCAAGGTTTTATCCACACCTGACCCAGGAATTGGGAAAGTATATTCGATATTACCAACCAATTTAGACGCTCCACCAATCGGTGTCACAGTGCCGTTATTATTAGTATTTGTTGGGCCTAAAGAACCTGGTTCATAACCTCTGACTGAGCCAATACCACCCACGAAGTAGTTCTTTGTCACAGGGAATGGCTTATTACTGTAGGTATCGCCATAACCAATCTCACCGTTAAAGGACAAAATATTGCCTTTGAACAATGGCCAGAAATACTGGTGCTGGTAGTAGGCTCTGTAGTACTGCAAATCAGCAACAGGTGTACCCCACTCGAAATTCACCTGTTGATATGTGCCGCGAGATGGAATCAAAGCACTGTCCCTTGCATCTCTTGACCAACCAATGGTGAAGGGTACGTTCATATTGCTCTTGCCGTAGGCATCAACATAGCTCTGGTAGCTTGTTGGTGTATTGATCGATGTCTCCATGTTCAACTGCTCAATACCCAAGCCGAAGAAAACGCGATCAACCTCAGAATACGGCACGCCTAATTTAAAGCTACCACCAGTTGTAACAATCTTGTACTCTTCATCGCCTGTGTAATACAAAGGACGCGAAGTTTTGGTGTACAACTCAGTGAATCGGCTGATGCCGTCTTCAGTGAAATATGGGTCGTAGTTTGAAATAGCCAAAGTTCGGTTGGTCTTACCTGTGTTGACATTCAAACCAATACTTGTTCCTGTACCAAACGCATTCTCTTGTGAAATACCAGCGGTCAAAATCAACTTATCAGTTGATGAGAAACCGGCGCCTAGGCTCAATGAACCTGTTGGCTTTTCTGCAACCTTGATACCCACATCCACTTGATCCGATGTACCAGGAATATCTTCAGTATTCACTTCCACGTCTGTGAAATAGCCAAGGCGATTGATACGATCTTTAGAAAGCTTCAGCTTTTCACTATCAAACCATGAGCTCTCTAGCTGACGCATCTCACGACGAATCACTTCATCACGTGTTTTGTTATTGCCTGAAATATTGATCTTGCGAACATAGGTGCGCTTACCTGGATCAACAATCAAAGCAAGATCAACAACCTGCTTGTCTTTTTGCAAATTAGGTTGTGGGTTGATAGCAGCAAAAGCATAACCATAGGCACCCAACTTATCAGCAATCGCTTTGGTGCTTTCAGTCAATTTGGCTGATGAGAACACATCACCAACTTTTAAATTAACTAGCTTGGTCAACTCTTCATCTTTGCCCAATAACTCACCAGCCAACTTCACTGAGGCAACTTTGTATTGCTGACCTTCTCTGATGTTGATATTGAGGTAAATACCTTTTTTATCTGGCGTGATTGAAACTTGAGTGGATTCAATCACAAACTCTAAGTAACCACGATTTAGGTAGAAAGAACGAATTGCTTCTAAGTCAGCGGTTAACTTTTGCTTGGAATACAAATCATTCTTGGTATACCAAGACAACCAGTTAGGTGTTGATAGCTGCATTTCTTCGCGCAGCTCTTTTTCTTTGAATGCAGAATTGCCTACAATATTGACCTGAAGGATTTTTGATACTTGACCTTCATCAACGTTGAACACGATGGCTACTCTGTTGCGCTCGACAGGTGTCACAGTGGTGATTACTTCTGCAGCATAGTAGCCACGAGAAATATATTGACGCTTGAGTTCTTGCTCAGCTTTATCAATCAAAGCTTTGTCGTAATAACGAGCTTCTGCTACACCAACGGCTTTAAGAGACTTCTTCAGCGCATCTTTATCAAACTCTTTAATGCCAGTGAACTCTAGTTGTGAAACAGCTGGACGCTCTTCAACTCTAACAACCAACACTTGGCCATCAGATTCAACTTTCACATCTTTAAAAAAGCCAGTGTTATAGAGTGCGCGAATTGCATCAGCACCCTTGTCATCAGTGAAAGTTTCGCCTACTCTCACCGGCAAATAACTAAAAACCGTACCTGGCTCTACACGTTGCAAACCTTCAACGCGGATATCTTTGACTACAAATGGATCAGCGGCCATCAATGGAGCTGATAACAAACTGACTGCAATCGCAGCCAATGGAGTCTTAATAAATTTATGATGTATTTTCAACGTAAAAACAATCTAGAAATATCGTTAAACAAAGCCAATATAGTTAAAAACAGGAGGCTACCCATACCAACTCTTTGCAATACATTTTGAACGCCATCTGAAACTCGCTTTCCAGACAACAATTCCCATCCATCATACAGTAGCTGACCACCATCTAGCATGGGTAATGGGATCAAATTCAGAATCCCTAGGCTGATGCTGATCATCGCCAAAAACCCCAAATAAGACTGCCAGCCAACTTGGGCTGTTTTACCAGCCATATCAGCGATGCTCAAAGGCCCACCGATCTGTTTGATCGAAGCTTCTCCGGTGAATATACCCACCAACATGCGAACAGAAATGGCGCTGATATCCCAAACTCTTTCGCTTGCGACAGTAATCGCCTCGAAAATGCCCAATTTGAGCTCAAAAATGCCAATTGGCTCGCTCACATCAGGTTTTATGCCTAATTTTGCCAATGGATCGGTATCTGGCGTCAGAATTGGCATTTTTTCTGCTTTAAATACAACGTCTTGCTCCACTCCTTGAGAAGTTTTGACCTTCACAACGAAGCCTTCAGAACTGGTCACAGCATCCATTAAGCGCCATCTGAGCTGATTCCAACTAGCAATCGACCTAAAAGAGTCGTCACCATCCGATTTCCAGCCAATCACAGTGTCGCCGGCATAAATACCAGCCTCATAGGCAACACTGGTTTTGTCGGGCTCAACTAATTTAGAAGGGATTTGAGGAACGCCTGAAGCAAATAAAATCGTCAAAAAGACGATAGCGAGAATGAAGTTTGCTAAAGGACCAGCAGCCACAATGAATGATCTTTTCCAGAGCTTTTGGCTTCTGAATGATTCTTCATCCATTTTGACGTAACCGCCCAAAGGCAAACTGCTCAGGGCCCATTCTGTAGATTCAGGGGTTTTTTGGTAGGTCCAAATGGTCTTACCGAAGCCCACTGAAAATCTCAATACTTTGACACCGCACATCCTTGCAGCGCTGTAATGGCCATACTCATGAAAGCTCACCAACAAACCTAAGGCAGCCAAAAAGGCTAATAAACTCCAAATAACTGTCATCTAGTCAATCCTTTGACAATGCTTAGTGCTTCTTGACGAGCGATTCTATCTGCCTCAAGAATGCCATCAAGACTCATCGCCCCACTGACCTGCGTTTGATTTAAAACGCGCTCAACCAATTCTGAAATTTGCGTGAACCCAATTTCTTTCTTCAAGAAAGCATCAACTGCAATTTCATTGGCAGCATTCAAAATAGTTGGAGCTAAGCCACGAACAGATAAGGCTTGGTAACTCAGAGACAAACAAGGGAAACGGTTCAAATCAACTGGTTCAAAACTCAAATCATGAGCAGTCGTGAAATCCAATTCTTTAACCCCAGCATCAATCCTTAAAGGCCAACCCAAGCCATAAGCAATCGGCGTTTTCATATCAGGCTGTCCAAGCTGTGCAATCACAGAACCATCAATGTATCTAACCATTGAATGAACCACGCTTTGAGGATGTATCAAGACCTTGATTTGTTCTGCAGGCAATTCAAATAAATGATGAGCCTCGATCACTTCAAGGCCTTTGTTCATCATCGTCGCTGAATCGACTGAAATTTTTCGCCCCATGACCCAGTTAGGATGGGCACACGCTTGATCGGGCGTGACATTCCTTAACTGATCTAAAGAATAATTTCTGAACGGGCCACCTGAAGCCGTTAACAAAATTTCTTTTACGCCCAAAGAAGAGTACCGGCCACGAGAGCCCCCATTGGAAGTATTCGCATCCGGCAAACATTGATAAATGGCATTGTGCTCACTATCAATTGGTAAAAGCTCAGCACCACTGCTTGCAATCGCTGACATGAAGATATCACCAGCCATCACCAAGGCTTCTTTATTGGCTAATAAAATACGCTTACCTAGTTTTGCAGCCTCTATGGTTGGTAGTAAGCCGGCTGCTCCAACAATTGCTGCCATCACCGTATCAACAGAAGTCAATGTTGAGGCAGAGACCAATGCCTCTGCACCATGATCAACTGTCACAGTTAAACCCATAGACTTTAATTGCTCATTCAAACGACTGGCGGCTTCTGCAAAGCCAACCACCACCATTGTTGGTTTGAATTCTGCGCATTGTTTTGCGAGAAGCTCAATATTTGAATGCGCGGTCAAAGATTCAACTTTGAATAAATCAGGATGGGCACGAATCACATCCAGAGTACTCACTCCAATCGACCCGGTTGAGCCAAGAACGCAAATATGTCTCATGGTTTAGCTCGCCATCAAAATGATTAAACCAGCCAGCGGCAACACAGGAAGAAGCGCGTCAATGCGATCTAAAAAACCACCATGACCAGGCAGCAACGCACTACTATCTTTAACTCCAGCAACACGTTTCATTTGTGACTCAAACAAGTCCCCCTGAATACTCATGGCAACACATAGAGCTGTCACAAGAATCATCCCCAACCATCCCCAAGAGGATTGAATCAAAGCAAAGAAATTGCCTTGGGTATAAGGATGATCCGCAAATAAAGTGGCTCCAAGAATGCCAAGTACCATCACCAATAAATAACCACCGACAGCGCCTTCGATGGATTTGCCAGGGCTTAAATTCTTTGCCAGCTTGTGTTTACCAAATGCTTTACCAGCAAAATAAGCGCCGATGTCAGCAGCCCAAACCAAAACAAGTACTGATAAGAATAGTGCCATGCTCACTGCACGCAAATGCATCAAAGCAAACCAACAGGCTGGCAGAATGAATAAGCCAATCGCGGCCAAAGGCCAGCGCCAAGAAACAAGATTCAACTGAAGAGACTGCTTCATGATGAATGGAACCACCAGCAACCAAAAACCCAAGGTAAGCCACAAAAGAATTTTGACGGCTTCAATGTCGGCATACATCAACCAAGCAACTAAATTGAGGAGGCACAAGCCTGCGTATGAGAATGCCCTGCGTTGATTTTGTGGAAACAACAATCTCCACCACTCCCATGCTGCCAAAGTGATAACGATGGCAATCAATGCTCCCAAATAAATCAAGGGCGCAAACCAGAGCACTGGTAAGAAAATACCTAAAAGTACGATTGCTGTGATGACTCTGGTTTTTAACATGCTATTCTATTTTTCCGCATCTATCACTTGAGCGCTGGTTCGACCGAAACGTCGCTCACGCTCTCGGTACCAAGCAAAAGATGCTTGTAGCGCTTTGGCATCAAAGTCAGGCCACAACAAGTCTGTGAAATACAGCTCTGTATAAGCTAACTGCCAGAGTAAAAAGTTACTGATTCTTTGCTCGCCACCCGTTCTGATGAATAAATCAGGTTCAGGTGCATACGACATGGATAAATGAGGTGTTAACAAAGCCTCAGTGACTCCTTCAGGGCTTAGACCCGGATTTGCTTTCAAGCAAGCTGATACTGCTTGCAACATGTCCCAGCGACCACCGTAGTTTGCGGCGATGGTGAGATTAAGACCCGTGTTGTGAGCAGTTTTTTCTTCTGCTTGCACGACTCGCTCCTGGATCTGCTCATCAAACTTGGTAAGATCACCCACCACTCTTAAGCGCACATTGTTCTTATCAAGACGAGAAACTTCTTTTTCTAATGCAGTCAAAAATAACTTCATTAAAAAACCAACTTCCTCGGCAGGTCTGCGCCAGTTTTCAGAACTAAAAGCAAAAAGAGTTAAATACTCAACACCCAGATCACCACACTCTTTGACGATTTCTCTGACGGTATTAAGCCCCTGTGAGTGCCCAGCAACTCTTGGCAGAAAACGTTTTGTCGCCCATCGACCGTTGCCATCCATGATGATGGCAAGGTGCTTGGGAATGCTCGCCACATCAGGCACAGCCAAAGTTGTGCTGATGTGTGAGGGATTGGTTTTTTTGACCATATAAAGACTATTTAAGCTTGGCTTAAACGGTCATGATCTCTTTTTCTTTTTCAGAAATGATCTTGTCAATCTCAGCAACAAAACGATCTGTCATTTTTTGAACTTCATCTTGTGAGCGACGCTCATCATCTTCTGAAATTTCTTTATCTTTCGCTAGCTTCTTCAATGATTCATTTGCATCGCGTCTTAGATTACGCACAGCAATTTTTGAATCTTCGCCTTCACCTTTGACTACCTTTGTCAATTCTTTGCGGCGCTCTTCAGTTAATGCTGGCATTGGTACACGAATGATGTTGCCTTGAGTGGCAGGATTAAGACCTAAGTCAGATTCACGAATCGCTTTTTCAACCGCGCCCATCATGTTCTTTTCCCAAGGCTGAACAGTCAAAGTTCTAGCATCAGCCAAACCTAAGTTAGCTACCTGAGCTAAGGGTGTTGGATTGCCATAGTAATCAACGTTGATCTGCTCTAAGATGCCTGGGTGAGCACGACCAGTTCTGATTTTTTGCAAATTAGATTTCAATGACTCAATTGATTTGGTCATCTTTTGTTCTGTATTTTTTTTAATTTCATTAGCAGACATGATGTTTCCTTTTAAACGTGTACCAAAGTACCTTCACTATCACCCATCACAACGCGTTTCAGTGCGCCAGGCTTGAGGATTGAAAAAACTTTGATGGGTAGTTTTCTATCACGACACAAGGCAAATGCTGTTGCATCCATGACTTGTAAATTTTTGATGATCGCTTCATCAAAAGTAATGGTGTCATAACGAGTGGCTGTTGGATCTTTCTTGGGATCGCTGGTGTAAATACCATCTACCTTGGTTGCTTTCAAAACAACTTCAACACCCATTTCTGCGCCACGCAAAGCAGCAGCAGTGTCAGTGGTGAAGAATGGATTACCCGTTCCAGCAGCAAAAATCACCACCTTGCCTTCTTCCATATGACGGATGGCTTTAGGTCGGATATAAGGCTCTACAACCTGATCCATTCTTAAAGCTGATTGAACGCGGGCTTCAACACCTTTTTGACGCAACGCATCTTGCAGTGCCAATGCGTTCATCATTGTTGCCAACATGCCCATGTAGTCAGCAGTTGCGCGATCCATACCAGCTGCACCGCCAGCAACGCCTCTAAAGATGTTACCGCCACCGATCACGATGGCTAACTGAATACCGGTTTGCACTACCTCAGCGACATCAGCGACCATGGCATCAATGGTGCCTGGGTTGATACCGTAAGAGTCATCGCCCATTAAGGCTTCACCTGATAGTTTGAGCAAAACTTTTTTATAAGCTGGCATGGTCAGTCTCTCTTTATTTAGCATTCATCAAGTTACAAAAGTATAAAAGGCACGAAGGTTTTAGCCCCGTGCCTTTTTGAACTACAAGAACTACTTAGGCCGTGGCTTTTGCAGCAGCTACCTGAGCAGCAACTTCAGCAGCAAAGTCATCTTGACGCTTTTCAATACCTTCACCTACAACATACATCGTAAAGCTCTTGATGGTTGTGTTAGCAGCCTTCAACATTTGCTCTACAGTTTGTTTGTCGTTTTTAACAAAAGTTTGATTCAACAAAGAAACTTCTTTCAAGTACTTCTGAACTGAGCCTTCAACCATCTTAGCGACGATTTCCGCTGGCTTGCCTGATTCAGCAGCCTTAAGTTCAGCAACACTCTTCTCTGTAGCAATCTTGTCAGCCGGCACGTCTGCTGAAGACAAAGCAATTGGCTTCATCGCAGCAATGTGCATGGCCACGTCTTTAGCAGCAGTATCGTCACCAGTGTATTCAACCATCACACCAATGCGTGTGCCGTGCAAGTAAGACACTAACTTGTTCTCACCTGAAAAACGTGTGAAACGGCGCAATGACATGTTTTCACCGATACGGCCAATCAATTCAGCACGAACTTCTTCAACTGTCTTACCAGAGTAAGGCAAGGCAGACAAAGCAGTCACATCCGCTGGATTCTTTTCAGCAACCAATTGAGCACAAGCATTGCTCAATGCCAAGAAGTCATCATTCTTAGAAACAAAGTCTGTTTCGCAGTTAACTTCTAGCAATGCGCCAGTTGTACCGTTGATGAATGCAGTGATAACGCCTTCAGCTGTAACACGTGAAGCAGCTTTACCAGCTTTGCTTCCAAGTTTTACACGCAGAATTTCTTCTGCTTTAGCCATATCGCCATCAGCTTCAGTCAAGGCTTTCTTGCACTCCATCATTGGAGCATCAGTTTTGGCGCGTAGTTCGCCAACCATTGCAGCAGTAATTGCAGCCATTACTCGCCCTTTCCTTCTTCAACGAACTCGTCAGCGTCGCCTTTAACAGCTTCTAACACTTGGTTCACTGCGTTTGCTTTGCCTTCCAAAATAGCATCAGCCATCGCACGAACATACAAAGCAACCGCTTTGCTTGAGTCGTCGTTACCTGGGATGATGTAATCAACACCTTCAGGTGAGTGGTTTGTATCAACAACGGCAATAACAGGAATGCCTAATTTCTTAGCTTCTGTTAAAGCAATCTTGTGGTAACCAACGTCCACCACGAAAATCGCATCAGGTGTGCCAGCCATATCCTGGATACCGCCCAATGATTTCTCTAATTTCTCGATATCACGACTGGTTGTCAAAGCTTCCTTCTTAGACAAACGCTCCCAATCGCCATTTTCGCGAGCAGCAGTCATGTCTTTAAGACGCTTGATAGAACCTTTAACTGTTTTGAAGTTGGTCAATGTACCGCCCAACCAACGAGCATCAACGTAAGGCATGCCAGCACGAGTTGCTTCTTCAGCAATGATCTCTTTTGATTGACGCTTTGTACCAACGAACAAAATAGTGCCGCGGTTTGAAGCTACTTGACGCACGAACTTTTGCGCTTCCAAGAACATTGGAAGTGTTTTTTCGAGGTTAATAATATGAATTTTGTTGCGATGACCGAAAATATAAGGGGCCATCTTTGGTGACCAGAAGCGAGTTTGGTGCCCAAAATGGCAACCGGCTTCTAGCATTTGACGCATAGTCACTGACATGTAAATCTCCTAAGGGTTGTGTCTAGAACCAAGTCCTGACTGCACTAAAAAGTGCCACCCTGGACGGCTTGGTTCGTGATTCTGCTCCAGACCATCTGAAACAGTGAACGTATTCTACCCTAAAAATCGTATTAAAGCCATGAAAACAATGAATTTATGCTGGATAATCGGGGTATGTTGACTGAAACTAAAAAACCCACTTCTGAAGAATTCATTGCCGGTATGCGTGAAGCTGGTCGCTTGGCCAGCGAGGTACTCGACCATGTGACACCATTTATCAAGGCAGGCGTTACCACTGGGGAACTTGACCAGATTTGCCACGATTACATGGTCAATGTTCAAAAAACAGTCCCAGCACCCCTTAATTACCAGCCTCCAGGCTATCCACCCTTCCCGAAATCCATCTGCACCTCGGTCAATGACGTTATTTGCCATGGAATCCCAGGAGATCGGATACTCAAAGATGGCGATGTGGTCAACCTTGATATCACCGTGATCACCCCCACTGGTTACTATGGCGATACCAGCCGAATGTTTTCGATTGGCGAACCTTCAATTTTGGCCAAAAGACTCTCACAAATCACTTACGAGTGCATGTGGCTGGGGATTGCTCAAGTCAAACCAGGCTGCACTTTGGGCGACATTGGTCATGCAATCCAAACTCATGCAGAAAATGCAGGTTACTCAGTGGTCAGAGAGTATTGCGGTCACGGCATTGGACAAGTGTTCCATGATGAACCCCAAATCGTGCATTACGGCAAACCAGGTTTGGGTGAGCAACTCCACGAAGGCATGACCTTCACGATTGAACCCATGATTAATGCTGGTAAACGAGATATCAGAACCATGCCTGATCAATGGACGGTTAAGACCAAAGATCGCAGCTTATCTGCTCAGTGGGAGCACACATGCTTGGTTACTCCAACGGGCGTTGAGGTGTTGACCTATTCAGCAGGCAGCCCTCCGCCACCTGCGTGCGTTAGCAATCTTAAGTTCAGACCGTAAATCCAGTAAAAATGGACACCCTTGCAACTCTTAAAACTCGTCGCGAGGCTCGCTTTGAAGAGTTCAAAAAAGATTTAAACGTCCACAAATTAACCAAAGATATTTGCCAGCTCATAGATCAGCAATTGTTGTTGGCATGGCAAGAAAATGGTTTGGATGAGTATGCGGCTCTTGTGGCTGTAGGTGGATTTGGTCGAGCGGAGCAATATCCATATTCCGACGTTGACATCCTGGTTCTCCTCTCTGAAAAGCTCAGCGCTGATCAATTGGCCATAGCTACCCCAAAAATTGAAAGCTTCATTACCCGCTGTTGGGATCTTGGCATAGAGATTGGTTCATCGGTACGTAATATCGAAGAGTGTTTAGAAGAATCAGCAGCTGATATCACCGTTAGAACCGCACTTCTTGAATCACGTCTAGTTGGTGGAGATAAAAAACTCTACCGTCGATTCTTGGTGCAATTTGACGCTGCCATGGATGCCAAGGCGTTTTATCAAGCGAAGTTATCAGAACTGCGTCAAAGACATCACAAATACAACGACACACCCTACTCCTTAGAACCCAACTGCAAAGAAAGCCCCGGTGGCTTAAGAGATCTGCAAGTGATTCTATGGATGACCAAAGCTGCCAAGCTGGGAAATAGCTTTTCCGATTTACATAAAAAAGGTCTGTTGACCAAGCGTGAATCATTAGAGATCAATAAGAATCTAAAGCTATTACAAACCTTGCGTACTCAATTGCACTTGGTTGCCAAGAGACGTCAAGATGTTTTGGTGTTCGATTTGCAAACACAGCTCGCCGAATCATTTGGTTTGACCTCAGAGAATGGCACTCGTGCCAGCGAAAAGATCATGAAGAAGTATTACTGGGCCGCTAAAGCGGTGACCCAGCTCAATGAAATTCTGCTACAAAATATTGAGGCGATTCTTTTCCCTAAAGAATCCAGAATCACCAGACCAGTCTCAGAGCATTTTGTTGAGAAACAAGGTTTGCTGGATATCTTGGATCCAAACTTATTTGAGAAACACCCCAATCAAATTTTGCGGGCTTTTTTGCTTTATACAAAAACTCCAGGAGTGAATGGATTCTCAGCGCAAATACTGAGAGGTTTGTATAACGCCAGAAATCTCATGAATGCTGAATGGCGCAAGCAAGCCGAAAACCGAGAATATTTCATGGAGATTGTGCGCCAACCTCAAGGCGTCACAAATGCATTCCGCTTAATGAACCAAACCAGTGTCTTGGGTCGTTATCTACCTGCCTTTAGGCGGATCGTTGGGCAGATGCAACATGATTTATTTCATGTGTACACAGTCGATCAACACATCTTGATGGTGCTGCGCAATGTGCGACGCTTTTGGATTGTGGAGCACACACACGAGTTTCCATTCTGTAGTCAACTGGCTGCCAACTATGACAAGCCATGGCTCTTGATCTTAGCAGCCTTATTCCATGACATTGCCAAAGGACGCGGTGGTGACCACTCAGATCTTGGTAAAAAAGATGCTCGTCTATTTGGTAAACAGCATGGCTTGAATAAGGAAGATACTGATTTATTGGTGTGGTTGGTTGCTGAGCATTTGACCATGAGCCAAGTTGCACAAAAACAAGATATCAGCGATCCAGATGTGATCAAGGCGTTTGCCAAGAAGGTAAAGACAGAAAGACGCCTAACGGCTCTTTACTTATTGACCGTCGCAGACGTCAGAGGAACCAGCCCCAAAGTATGGAATGCTTGGAAAGGCAAACTACTAGAAGATTTATACAAGCTCACTTTGAGAATTCTTGGTGGCGAACAACACGATCTTAGCTCTGAGTTAGAACAAAATCAGTCAGAGGCAAAAAAAATGCTTCGCCTGTTTGGTCTTCAAGCAGATGCTCATGAGAATCTCTGGAAACAATTAGATATTTCTTTCTTTTTAAGACATGAACCCAGTGATATCGCTTGGCTCACCAAACATTTGCATGGTCGTGTGAATTATTCCGAGCCAATTGTGAGAGCGCGTCTATCTCAAATTGGTGAAGGTTTGCAGGTTGGTGTTTATGTGAAGGATCAAGTAGATCTATTTGCTAGGATTTGCGCTTACTTTGATCAACAGGGTTTTTCAATTTTAGATGCCAAGATTCATACGACACAGCATGGCTATGCTTTAGACACTTTCCAGATTTCTGGAACGAATATGTTGCGTGAAGGAGGTCATTATCGAGACATCATTCAACTGGTTGAGCATGACTTGGCTGCAATGCTTCAACAAAGCGCTCCACTGCCAAATCCTAGCAAGGGTCGCCTATCAAGACAATCAAGAAGCTTCCCCATTCAACCTCGCGTGAGCCTCAGGGCTGATGAGCGCGGACAATACTATGTCTTATCTGTGTCCGCCAACGATAGGACAGGACTTCTCTACGCGATAGCCAAGATTTTGGCTGAGCACCATATCTCTCTTCATACTGCCAGAATCAATACATTGGGTGAGCGCATCGAGGACGTATTCTTGTTAGATGGACACAACCTGTCCAAAGATTCAAAAATACAAGTCCAACTTGAAACAGAGATCTTGGATGCTTTAGCAGTTTAGTTTTTTTCTGCCAAGTTAATCACTCTTTTAATTCTCTCATTAGATACTTCAGCAAACCTGAACCATTTGGAAACCTCAGGATCTGAGGGAGATGATTGTGTAATGGGATTAAGCAAAAACGCACAGTCAATGTGCCAATGCTCTGGCTGTGCTTTAAGAGGGTTTTCAGGTATCAGATGAATATCAATATCTACAGGAATATCATCTCCAAGCAATGAAGTTTGCCATCCAGTTTCCTCAAGAACCTCTCTTTGAGCAGCAATATGTGGCAATTCACCATCATCAATATGTCCGCCAGGTTGAAACCATTCTTTAATGTAGCGGTGGAAAATCAGCAAAACAGAATCATCTCTGATAACTATGCCACTGGCTGTTAAATGAAAATCATATTGACTGGACTTATAAATAGAATTGAATTTTGGATCAATGTATAAATTCAGTTTATTTGCCCTTTGAAAGTAAAGATTTATAAACTTGTTGATATCAAACATAACTTGCAACCCCTGAAATAAGAAATGTAAGAAAAATTAATCCTAATACATGATCACCCAATTTTTCCTTCATCAATAAACTAGCAAGTACGATGGAAAATAAACCCGTTAAATTCAAAATTGGGAGAGCAATATCTACAAAAATTGAATTGATAGTGTAAATAAAAGATATTTGAGTCCCCAAAGTCAAAATTGATCTTAGTAAAGTAATTTTTAATAGAGCAATAGAAAAATTTAGCGTTTTAAATTTATAAAATAACATTGGTAATGTCCAGATGGTCCTCCAGAAAATTACCCCAATAGTAAAAAAAATTAGCCCTTCAAAATTATTATGTGAAAAATAATTTCCCATAAAATACTTACCAAAAATTGCCTGAGCAGTAACTCCCAATACAATAAGTACAAGAAAGTATAAGGAATTAAGCTCAAAAATTTTAAACCTCAAAAACAAAGGGACTGTAATTAAAAAGCCAATCAGCTGAACTGCTATTTGATTTATGTTGTGAAATCCACTAATAAATCCAAAGATTATTGGCATAAAAAAGTCTGATGCCCTGGTCATGAGAGTGACTTTCAACAACTCATACTTCTTAATTGCATATGAAAAAGTAATAGCAACAACTTGAATAATTGCCCCAAAAAAAAATGCATCTAAGCAAAAAATATTTTTGTAAACTAAATTACCGTAACCAAGTAATAGGCTGCAGACCACTGCAAGAAAAACTGGAAACAAGTTGTTAAAAAAGGTAATTTGAATTACACATTCTTTCTTATAAGCAAATTGCCAGCGATCTATTACATTAATAGAAGCTCTGGATAAGCTTGAAAAACAAGCGACAGCAATAACAAATAAAGAATCCATCAATATTTAAAGAAATATTTATTAAGCCATTTTTCAGCAATAAATTTTTTTTCTTCATTTTTTATTTGAGTAATAACGCCCAATTCTTTTTGCAGAATTATTGATGCCGCATAAATCATTTCGGCTTGCACTAACTCAATGTATCTATCAACAACACCTCCATCAATAAAATTAACAGAGTTACCTTTGTTAAATAAATACGCTACTTTATTTTTTAAGAGATTTTTTGGCTTTTGATGATTTCCGCCTGAAGAATCATCCTCAAAATACTCGAGTAGACAAGTATTGAATTCATCATCAGAGGATGTTGCCGAAAATATATACACTCCTGATTTAAAATTGTCTAAATCTTTCTTGCTTAAGGCTTTATTCCCAGTAGCAGATACAATTAAATCTGCACTTTTGATCAAAATATCTCTTTCTCCGCTCTGAATACCAGATGCCAATCCTTTAACAGTTTTAATTGGGTCCTCATCAAAGAAATAAATATGAGAAGCCCTACCTTTTAATGCCGCACAAATTCCACTTCCAATCTTTCCATACCCAATCACAAGAACTGTTTTTCCAACCAATACCTCCAATCTGGACCTAAGAATTTTTTCTATTGAAAATGCAATTGCCTGGCCAACTAATATATCTTCAGGATCCTTAAGAGTGCTTCTTGCCACTGAAATAATTGGAAATGTTGGTTTGTTTGGGTTTTTTAAGGCCTTTTGATATCTTAAGTGACCATTTTCTGTATCTTCAATTACTCCCAAAAATTTATTTTTTCTATCATTTAAATACGCAATTTGCGATGAGAAATAACCACCCATATCAAAAATTATGAATTGTTTAGTATTTATGTGCGAATCTAATGTTCTAAAAAAAGATTCTGGTTCTTGATCAATTTGAAATCTTGATACATCTAACATCAGCCCATATTTAGAGTAATCATCAATTGTTGTATGTGTTTTGGAGCTATGCTTTGGAATTATTATTAGCTTTGTAAATTGCTCTCCTAATATTTTTAAAAAAACCCTAGCATCCTCAACAAGATGCGTAACAACAATTGCAACAGAATCTTTTGGCAAGTTGTTTACAGAATTTATTGATTTAAAAAATACCTCTCTCTTTTCCAAAATTATTTCCTCGCTCAAAAGAAAAAATAATAAATATCTAGTAAGGTATTTTTACAGCAGTAAAGTGTAGGAATTTTCTGAAAGTTACGTGGGAAATTTCCTACAAAATTCTTATTTTGTAGTCTTTTTAAGCACTCTCTAATTTGTTTAAATAGCTCAACAATAGCCTGTTTTATATGCTACAGTCGTTTCAGTCTTACTTTTAAGCACAATGCTTTTTGCCTTGCCTAAACATCCTATAGGAAATAAGCTATGAGACACAATCCTTCAAGCCTTAGCGATCGAGTTGCAAAAAGATTCACCCTGTTACTAAGATGGACTGCAGACACATTTTTCAGCGGTCGATATGGTCACAGAGCTGTGGTTCTTGAGACAGTGGCGGCCGTTCCAGGAATGGTTGCGGGTATGTGGACACATCTTAAAAGTCTGCGCCAAATGAAAACAGGTTATGGACCAAAGATTCGCACACTATTGGCTGAAGCAGAAAATGAGCGCATGCATCTCATGACATTCCTTGAAGTTGCAAAGCCAAACTGGCTTGAGCGAATGATTGTCTTGATTGCTCAAGCAGTGTTTTGGCATTTGTTTTTCTTTATTTATGTCTTTTTCCCAAGAACAGCGCACCGCATCGTCGGCTATTTCGAGGAAGAGGCTGTGATCAGTTACACAGATTATCTTGCGCAAATTGATGCCAATCCTGAACTAAACATCCCTGCGCCAGCCATTGCAATCGAATATTGGAATTTGCCTGCTAATGCCATGCTACGTGATGTTGTGATTGCGGTGAGAGCTGATGAACAAGGCCACAGTGATGTTAATCACGCTTTTGCGGATGATTATGACAAAGGTATTGCTAGCTAATTAGATTGAAGTAAAGCCAACATCTGAACCTCATCAATCACTGCAACACCTAACTCTTGAGCTTTCTCAAGCTTGCTTCCAGCATCAGCACCAGCAACCACATAATGTGTTTTGGCAGACACAGATCCTGCAACTTTTGCTCCAGCCTTTTCTAACAGAGCTTTTGCTTCATCACGCGACATGGTGGGTAATGTTCCCGTCAAAACAAATGTTTTACCAAGTAATTCTGGGTTGATCGTTGAGGTTTCCACCTCAAGCTCAATGCCAGATGCCAATAATTGCTCAACAACCTCTCTGTTATGAGATTCACTAAAGAAACTGAGCAATGATTTTGCGACTACGGGACCGACATCATTGACCTGAAGTAATTCTTCTTCATTGGCAACCATGAGCTTTTCAATCTGCCCAAAGTATTTGGCCAAATCTTTGGCGGTGCTCTCACCAACGTGACGAATCCCCAGGGCAAAAATAAATCTAGCCAAGGTATTTTTTCTGGATTTTTCAATTGACTGAAGTAAGTTCTCAGCCGACTTTTCACCCATTCGGTCTAAATTGGCCAAAGCCATTAAGCCCAAGCGATACAAATCGGCTGGAGTTCTTACAATGGATTGTTCGACTAACTGATCAACAATTTTTTCACCTAAGCCATCAATATCCATCGCTCTGCGTTGAGCAAAGTGTAAAAGCGCTTGCTTGCGCTGAGCTGGGCAAAACAACCCACCACTGCATCTTGCAATAGCCTCTTCCTCTGGCTTTTCAATATGAGAGCCGCAAATCGGGCAAGATGTGGGCATGACAAAAGCAATCGCTGAAGATGGGCGCTTCTCTTTGATGGCTGAAACAACTTCAGGAATCACATCACCTGCACGACGAACCACCACGGTATCGCCAATGTGAACATCTTTGCGACGAACCTCATCTTCATTGTGCAAAGTGGCATTGGTAACAGTCACGCCACCAACCACCACCGGTGAAAGTCTGGCTACTGGTGTGATCGCCCCAGTTCGACCCACTTGGACATCAATACCCAAGACAGTTGTCAGAGCCTCTTGGGCTGGGTATTTATGAGCCACAGCAAATCTGGGCGCTCTTGAAACAAAGCCTAAATCTTCTTGCAGTTCTCTTGAATTAACTTTATAAACCACCCCATCAATGTCATAAGGCAATTGATCACGCAAGGCACCAATCGACTGATAAAACCCCATCAAGCCATCAATCGATTGAACGACTGCGCGATGTTCGCAAACAGGCAAACCCCAAGATGCATAGAGATCTAATAATTCAGAATGCGTTTTAGGTACAAAGATTGACGGTTCACATTGACCAATACCGTAGGCATAAAAAGACAAGGTCCGTTGCGCAGTGATTCTAGGATCTAATTGACGCAAACTACCCGCTGCCGCATTTCTTGGGTTGGCAAAAGTTTTCTCAGATTTATTGATGGCAGCTTGATTCAAACTTTCAAAGTCTTTATGACTCATAAAGACTTCGCCTCGAACATCCAAGACTTTTGGATGTGAAGCACCTTTAAGTTTTAAAGGGATCGCCTTGATTGTTCTGATGTTGGCTGTGACGTCCTCACCACTGTAACCATCACCGCGTGTGGCGGCTTGAGTTAGAAGACCATTTTCATAACGCAAAGATATGGCCAAACCATCAAACTTGAGTTCAGCAGCATATTCAACAGCACTTAAATTTAATCCCTCACGACAACGCTTATCAAAAGCCTCAGCCTCTTTGTCTTCCAATGCATTATTCAAAGAAAGCATCGGAACCACATGTTTGACTTCAGAAAAAAGATCGCTGGCTTGCCCACTCACTCTTTGTGATGGTGAATCAGAAGTGATCCAATCAGGATGCTCCTGCTCAATAGCTAACAATTCTCGGTAGAGCTTGTCGTATTCAACATCGGGAAGTTTGGGGTCATCAAGAACGTAGTAGGCATGATCCAAGCTTGCCAACTCGTCTTTCAGCCAGGCATATCGGGCCGAATCAGCCATAAGGACCTAGGAATAAAGTCTGCTTGCAGCAGCAGAACCTGCAGGAATACCCTGAACCATCATCGCCTGATAAATCTCTTCAAGCTGTTCCTTGATGGCAACGATAGCCTCATCAACCAATGGCCTTCCAGCATCATCCACCAAATGACCGTTGAGCGCTTCAGCCAAAAGCTTGGCATCATCCAGCATCAATTGAAATGGCGTCATCTCATAAGATACGTGAGGAAGATTTAACAGCAATGTCACATACTGAACATTTGACTGACTTAAATCATCGCGCAAGAAGTTGGCTTGATCAGCTATCAACTTATATATGACCATATCGGAAACAACACGCTGATATTCACGACCATCGCGTGACAACAAGAATCCAGCTTTATTAGCCACATTCTGAATAGTCATCAAACTCCACAAACCATTTTTGGGAACAACGGTGATGCCCAATTGAATGTCACACTTTGCAGCAAAATCATCCAAACTTTTAGCTGATTCGATGACCTCATTGTGAGAAGCCAAATCTAACTCAGCATCTAAAGCATTTGATAGCAATTGAGCTTTGGAAATAAAGTCTGACAAATCAACCATGCCAATAGGGCCAGATCTGTTGGCCAATTGAATCGCCAACTGGAGTTCCGTAAAACTCAGCTCTGGCGAAATTGATTGCCAAACACCATCCGTGCTCAAGCCTTCATGTAGCCAGGTAAATTGAGTATTTTTTGGCCAGTCAGATAGCTGACTCAAAATTTCTTGACCAGTGATAGGCTCCGGTAAACGCAATGTGGCAACACAATCGATCAAAGGATCAATCTTTGCCAAAACAGCTTGAGAATGAATTACTTGGCCACCAGCACCACCAAGACTTGGCTCAGCTTTGCCCAGGACTGTATCAACCGATGAAAAACTTGGTTCCGATGAATCCGTGGAGTTGTCCATCGATTCACTCTTGTCTAACTTGCGAATACGCATCGCGTTATAAATCATGACAAGGACTAATAGACTAAAACCAATTAGTCCAAGAGATAACTGAAGATCCGACAACCCTAAGGATGTAGCAAGTTCAGTGAACCAAACCATTAAGCAGCCTCCACCATCGTTGCCGCAGCCTCTAAGTCAACGGCAACAATTCTAGAAACACCCTGCTCTTGCATCGTGACACCAATCAATTGGCTAGCGATTTCCATGGTGATCTTGTTGTGTGAAATAAAGACGAATTGAGTATTTTTAGACATTCTTGCAACCATGTCAGCATAACGACCCGTGTTCGCATCGTCCAATGGAGCATCAACCTCATCCAGTAAACAGAATGGGGCTGGGTTCAATTGGAACAATGAGAAGACCAAAGCAATCGCAGTCAAAGCTTTTTCGCCACCTGACAACAAATGAATGGTTGAATTCTTCTTGCCTGGCGGTTGAGCCATCACCTGAACACCAGAATCTAAAATCTCTTCACCAGTCATCACCAACTTGGCGTTTCCGCCACCAAATAAGTCTGGGAATAGTTTCGCAAAATGTTCGTTCACCTGATCAAATGTGCCTTGCAACAATTCACGCGTTTCAGCGTCAATTTTTGAAATAGCATCCGTCAATGTATTGATCGCTTCATTCAAATCAGCTGATTGAGCATCCAAGAACGTCTTACGCTCGTGCGCACTGGCCAACTCTTCAAGAGCCGCCATGTTCACAGGACCCAAACCTTGAATTTCTTGGTTAAGCTTGTTCACTTCAGATTGCAAAGTGCTGACCTTCATGTCAGGCGTTAGGCGTGCTTGCAATTCCTCAACATTGGCCTCAGCATCCATCAACATGGTTGCAAATTGCTCAACGTTCAAGCGAGCCGCTTGCTCCTTGAGTTGAAGCTCCATCGCCTTATCACGCAAAGGTTGCAAACTGCGCTCAATTGTTAAACGTGCCTCATCACCTTCGCGCAAACGATGGGAGATAGCATCCATTTCTGTTCTGGCATTTGCCAAAGCAGCTTCACGGGCGCTTCTTTGAATCAATAAGTTTTGTAAAGCATCTTGGGCAGCTTCATCAGACAAGCCATGCAACTCTTCTTGAGAATTGCCCAAGCTCACTTGGATGTCACCCACCTGTTGTTGTGCAGACTGTTGATCACGCGTTAGATCACTGATTCTTTGAACCAATGTTCTTGTATTGAAAGATGCTTCACTTGCTTCACGCTCAGACAAACGCAAAGCTTCACGAGCTTGCTCAAGAGCATGCTGTGCTGCTTGATAAGCGTCTTGTGCTGTCGTCAAACTATCGCCATGCACACCTTTTTCATCTTGAACACGGTCTAGCTCGCCCTGACCTTCATCTCTGATTGATTGAAGTTCAGCAGATTGCTGAGTGAGCTCATCAAGTTCACGATTGATTTGATCTGCTCTGCTTCTGTATTTTTCATCAGCCTGAGCTAATTGCAAACGCTCAACCTCTAGGTTGTGCGCCTCTCTCACAGCTTGCTCAGCCGTTTGGCGAGCCTGCTGGGCTAACTGATGTGCTTGATGATAGGCAGACTGCGCTCTGTTGGCTTCACTCTGAGCTTCATCAAGAATCAATTGCTGAGCTTTTAACTGTAAGTCTAAGTTTTCAATTTCTTGACCACGAGCCAACAAGCCAGCTTGCTCTGAGTCTTCGGCATAGAGCTGCAAACTCACACGACTAACAATGTGCCCTTCTTTGACCAAAAGAACGCCACCTTGAGGTAGCTGTTCACGACGACGCATGGCGTCTTCTAAGCTATCGGCAATATAAACATTGCCCAACCACTCTTGGATCACAGCTTTAATGCCAGAGTCTTTGACCTGAACACGGCTCATCAAACTGGTCAAACCGTTGACGCTTGAATCTGAATTAGAAACACCGTTACCAGAATAGAAAGCCAAACGAGATGGCGGCGCATCTTGTGCAAGACGAACAGCCTCATTCAAATCGCCCGCTTGTAAAGCAGTGACTCGCTCACGCAAGACAGCTTCAAGAGCAGTTTCCCAACCCTTTTCAACTTGCAAGTCTTGCCATAGGCGTTGTTTTTTATTGAGGCCTTTTTGCTCTAACCACGGACCAACTTTGGCTTGAGCTTGAACTTTTTCTTGCAATGCTTGCAACGCACTGAGACGAGCTTGCGTTTGACTCAATGCCGCAGAAGATTCTTGCAATGTCTGCTGAGCTTTTTGTCGCGTCGCATCTGCTTCTGGAACACTCACATTGGCTGCTTCAGAAACTTCTTGGGCTTCATCAGCCTTGCGCTGAGCCATGGTTTGGCGATCAGTAGCCAAGCTAAGAGCCTCAGCATCAGGTTTTACCAAACTAGATAAGTCTGCTTGTAAGCGCTCTTGACGTTGATGAAGTTGATCTAATTGACGACCAGCAGCCAAAACTCTCTCAGCCAAACTTGCTAAACGCTGATCAGTTGAGGACACAGCTTCACGCGCTTGATCCAAAGCTTTTTGTGTTTCTAAATAAGTTACTTCGTGCGCTGGCAACTTCTCCTGAACCTGATGAAGAGCCTCTAAGAAACGCTCTTCGTTTTCGCGAGCAGACTCTAAATCAATATTGGTTTGACGCAATGCATCTGCAGCAGCCACTTCTTGTGAAGACCAACGAGATAACTGCGCTTGCAAATCTGAAATCTGTTGCTGTAGGCGTGCACGTGATTCTTGAACATAACGAATCTCATTCTCAAGCTTACCCACTTCAGCATTCACTTCATAAAGCTCACCTTGAGCCGTTGAAACCAAATCTTGAGATGTGTAATGAGAACTTCTTAATTCTTCTAATTCAGCTTCTGCATGACGCAGCTTAGCTGTTTGTTCTTCTAGTTGAACTTGAGAATCTCTGATGGCATTGGCGTGACGCTCTTGCTCTTTACCTGCTTCAGTCTGACGAACCAACCACAACAATTGTTGTTGCTGTGTCATCTGGGTATTCAGATCTTTGTATTTTTCAGCAACTTGAGCCTGACCCTCTAGCTTGGTGAGATTCTGAGTTAACTCACGCAGAATGTCTTCTACTCGGGTCAAGTTTTCTCTGGTATCTTCCAAACGAGATTCAGTCTCTTTACGACGCTCTTTGTACTTAGATACACCGGCAGCCTCTTCCAAGAAAACACGTAACTCTTCTGGTTTGGCTTCAATGATTCTTGAGATCATGCCCTGACCAATGATGGCGTAAGCACGAGGACCTAAACCAGTACCCATGAACATATCATGAATGTCTTTACGTCTGACCGTTTGATTATTGATGTAATAGCTAGAAGCTCCATCACGAGTCAGCACACGTTTGACTGACAATTCAGCAAAAGTGCTCCATTGACCAGCGGCGCGACCATCGGTGTTGTCAAATATCAACTCAACACTTGAACGACCGGCAGGCTTTCTTTGGCCTGAGCCATTAAAAATAACGTCCTGCATGGACTCGCCACGCAATTCACTGGCCCTCGATTCACCTAAAACCCAGCGAACAGCGTCAATGATGTTGGATTTACCACAACCGTTCGGTCCCACAACGCCAATTAATTGGCCTGGAAGCTCGAAATGAGTAGGATCTACGAAGGATTTGAACCCTGAAAGTTTTATAGATTTAAGTCGCACGGCTAACTTCTTTTAATGTAATCATTGTGATGATACCAAGGTAGGGATAGAAAGAGCACTTCCTGGAGTCGACAGATATAATCTAGGCTTATTACTTGTTATTTTTAAAGGAAAAAGAGTTTATGCCAACGCTACAGAACATCATTGATCAAGCCTGGGAAGACCGCGCAAGCCTATCACCTTCAGCAGCCCCAAAAGAGGTTCGCGAGGCAGTGGCTACCGTATTAGCTGGCTTAAATGACGGGTCTATTCGCGTTGCTGAGCGTCAATCAGTGGGTAAATGGAATGTGAATCAATGGGTTAAAAAGGCCGTTTTGATCTCTTTCCGCTTAGAAGACAACCAGGTGATGTCAGCCAATGGCACCAATGGTTTCCCACAGTTTTACGACAAAGTTCCAACCAAATTCGCTAATTACACGGCTGAAGACTTTGCCAAAGGCGGTTTCCGCGTAGTTCCACCGGCAACAGCTCGTCGCGGTTCATTTATTGGCAAAAATGTGGTTTTAATGCCCTCATACGTCAATATCGGCGCTTATGTGGATGAAGGTTCGATGGTTGACACCTGGGCAACTGTTGGTTCATGTGCCCAAATTGGTAAGAATGTTCACCTTTCAGGTGGCGTTGGTATCGGCGGGGTTCTAGAGCCTGTTCAAGCAGGTCCAGTGATCATTGAAGATAACTGCTTCATCGGAGCGCGCTCTGAAGTGGTTGAAGGTGTTGTGATTGAAGAAAACGCTGTTTTATCAATGGGTGTGTACATTGGTCAAAGCACCAAGATTTATGACCGTGAAACTGGTGAAGTTCACTATGGTCGTGTACCAGCTGGCTCAGTGGTTGTTCCTGGCTCATTGCCATCAGCATGCGGTAAATACAGCCTCTATGCAGCCATCATCGTTAAGAAGGTAGATGCTCAAACCAGAGCTAAAACAGCTATTAACGATCTATTAAGAGACTAAGCTAACTCATTAAAGATTAATCGTGACTACAAACTCAACCTTATTCTTAACAGAACAACTGATTTCTCAGAATTCTGTAACGCCTGCCGATGGTGGCTGCCAAGACCTAATTGCCAATAGACTCAAAGCGATTGGTTTTGAATGCGAAACCATGATGAGTGGTCCTGATCACTTCAGGGTGACCAATTTATGGGCCGTTAAAAGAGGCAGTCTGGGTAAAACAGGGTCACTGTTGAGCTTTGCTGGTCACACTGATGTGGTGCCAACGGGTCCACTTGATAAGTGGTCTTCAAATCCATTTCAACCAACTCAGCAAGATGGTTTTTTATATGGTCGCGGTTCCGCAGATATGAAGACTTCATTGGCTGCTTTTGTGGTGGCCACTGAAGAGTTTGTAGCACAACATCCTGATCACAAAGGCTCAATTGCCTTTTTATTGACCAGCGATGAAGAGGGTCCAGCGCACGATGGCACCGTGATTGTTTGTAATGAATTAAAGAAACGTGGTGAACGTTTAGATTACTGCGTGGTCGGTGAGCCAACCTCGGTTGATCAATTAGGAGACACGATCAAAAATGGTCGTCGTGGTTCTTTGTCTGGCAAATTAAAAGTGATTGGTGTTCAAGGTCATATTGCCTATCCTCATTTGGCAAAAAATCCGATTCACTTATTGGCTCCTGCTCTTGCTGAACTTGCTAGCGTTACTTGGGATCAGGGGAATGCTCACTTCCAACCAACCGCATGGCAAGTTTCTAACATCCATGCAGGAACTGGTGCCACCAATATTATTCCAAGCGAGGTAGTGGTTGATTTCAATTTCCGTTTCTCAACTGAAAATACAGCTGACAAACTAAAAGAGAAACTCGAAGCAATCCTTAAAAAGCATCAATTGAATTACACGATCGAATGGAATTTGAGTGGTGAGCCATTTTTGACGCAACCAGGCGAGCTGTCTCAAGCCATGCAAGCATCCATTCAGGCCGTAACAAATGTGGCCGCAGAGCTTTCCACAACTGGCGGCACCAGCGATGCTCGCTTTATTGCAAAGATCTGCCCTCAAGTAGTTGAATTTGGACCGCGTAATGCCACCATTCATCAAATCAACGAACGTGTTGAGCTTGCCGATATCGAGCCACTTAAAAATATTTACAAAGGTGTTTTAGAAAAGTTAATTGCTTAAGCTTTAACTTATTCAACACATTCATGAATACTGATTTAACTTTAGAAGTTTGTTGGCAAGAGCTGACCGAGAAATTAGATCTCGCTGGATTGAATTATGGTCATGGCGCCATTGATGCGCAAAGCGAAGCTCTTTGGATCATTGCAACAGCATTAGGATTTCCTCCTGAAGACGCTGCAGAAGCTCTAGACACACCAATCACCCCTGAATTGCTCACCCAAATCAATGCTTGGGCTCTTGAGCGCATCACCAGCCGCAAACCTTTGGCCTACATCTTGGGTGAAGCTTGGTTGATGGGCATTCCATTCTATTGCGATGAACGCAGCATCGTACCGCGCTCATTCATTGCAGAGTTAATTGTCGATGGTCACTTAGAGCCTTGGTTACCTCCAAGCGCCAAAGTCTTAGACCTTTGCACTGGCAATGGCTCATTGGCGATTTTGATGGCTCTATCTTGCCCAGATGTAGAAGTATCAGGATCTGATATCAGCATGCAAGCCTTGTCATTGGCAGCTAAGAATATTGACCGCCACAATCTCAGTGAACAAATCGAGATTCACCAAGGTGATTTATTTGAATCCTTGCCCTCACCCAATGAAGAAAATTTATTTGATTTGATCATTTGCAATCCACCGTATGTAAATGCAACATCGATGGCCAACCTTCCACCTGAATATCACGCTGAACCAGAAATATCTTTGGCCGGTGGAGTTGATGGGATGGACATCGTTCGAAAAATCATTGCGAATGCCAAAGATTATTTAAAACCTGATGGCGCTTTGGTGATTGAGATTGGGAATGAAGCTAAAAACTTCTCCGATGCATTTCCTGAGATCCCAGTCACATGGCTAGAAGTTTCTGCCGGCGACGATCAGGTCTTACTGATTCAAGCAGAAGACCTTTAATCTAAAAAACTATAGATTCGTCACTCTAGATTTCTGGCGGCTTGAATGGCCTGATCAATTCGATCAACAGCAAAAATAGTTAAGCCAGGTATGTTTGTTTTAGGGGCATTGGCCTTAGGAACGATGGCCTGCTTAAAGCCTAACTTGGCAGCTTCTTTGAGACGCTCCTGACCTCTTGGACATGGTCTGATTTCTCCAGCCAAACCAACCTCACCAAAGACAATTAAATTCTTTGGCAATGCTTTATTTTTCATGGATGACTGGATAGCTAATAAAACTGCCAAGTCAGCTGCTGGCTCGGTGATTTTTACACCACCTACCGCATTCAAGAAGACATCTTGATCAAAACAAGCAATGCCTGCATGACGATGAAGTACGGCTAAAAGCATGGCCAAACGGTGTTGCTCTAAACCTAAAGCCAATCTGCGTGGATTGGGAACATGGGCTGCATCCACCAATGCTTGAATCTCAACCAACAATGGTCGACTGCCCTCTTGCGTCACCAACACACAAGAACCAGGAACGATTTGATCGTGCTGCGACAAGAATAAAGCTGATGGATTCGCCACACCTTTAAGACCTTTATCGGTCATGGCAAAAACACCCAATTCATTCACAGCACCAAAACGGTTTTTAAAGGCTCGAACCAACCTAAACGATGAGTGCGTATCGCCTTCAAAATACAAAACTGTGTCAACGATGTGTTCTAAGACTCTAGGGCCTGCCAAATTACCTTCTTTGGTGACATGGCCCACCATGATCATGCAAACACCTGTTGTTTTGGCCAAGCGTGTCAGTTGGGCTGCGCATTCTTTGACCTGAGCCACTGAACCAGGAGCTGAACTCAAAGCTTCTGAATAAACGGTTTGTATCGAATCAACAACAACCACAGTAGGTCTGGCTGATTCAATGGTCGCCAATAATTTTTCTAGCTGGATTTCTGCCAATACTTCTAGATCAGGAGCCTGTATTCCCAAGCGCTTTGCTCTCAAAGCAATTTGCGCGCCGGACTCTTCCCCGCTGATGTAAAGAACAGAATCACCTCTAGCACTCATTGCTGCGAGCGCTTGCAAAAGCAAAGTGGATTTACCAATACCAGGGTCTCCACCAATCAATGCAACACCACCAGTGACCAAACCACCACCCAACACCCGATCAAACTCATCAACACCTGTGCTGATGCGCGGTAAATCCTCAGCTTCTATAACGGATAGTTTTTGTTTTGGTGCAGCTTTTGCCAAGCTTTGAAAGCGATTAGTTGAAGGCTTGTCTTCCACAGTTTCTTCCATGGAATTCCAAGCCTCGCAGTTGGGACACTGCCCCTGCCACTTGGCTGATAGACCTCCACAAGCCTGGCAAACATAAACAGATTTAATTTTCGCCATTAGAGCGGATTGGCCTTTTTATTTTCTTGAGCACGCTTTTCTGAATCAGCACGTTTTTTCACAAGATCTTCTTCGCGTTTGGTTTGATCCAACTGTTTTTGCTCATAATTTTTAACATTATCAGCGCGCTGCTTTGCCTTGGCAGGATCGTTGCGATCCTTAATTCTTTGTTCATCCTGCTCATCTTTGATCATGGATTTAAGAACACGTTCTCTTTCACGCATTGGAATCTCTTGAGCACGAATTTCTTTGATTTCTTGACGATGTTCTAAACGAGCTTTTTCAAGACAGCGGGTCGTGAAAAATTTGTCGTAACAATCATGCTGTTTTTTCTCTAAGCGGTATTTAGCCCAATCTTTTTGAAGATTAAGATTACTTTGACTCTTTTCGATTTCCGTAAGCTCAGCAAGCTCTGCTGGACCGGCAAAAGATGTCACTGTCAGCAATGACAATGAGGTGAAAAAGACGCCAAGTGAAATTCTGTAATAGCTCATAAGCCTAAGGATAAAGCCATTAGCGTTTTATGCCTAAAAAACTTAAATTTCTATCTTGGCACCGAGCTCCACCACCCTATTGGTTGGGATTTGGAAGAAGTCTGAGGGTTTTGCGGCATTTTGGAACATCCAAGCAAACAACCTTTGACGCCACAAAGCCATTCCTGGCAACTTTGAAGACACAACCGTATCCCGAGCCAAGAAGAAGGATGTTTCCATCAAATCAAACTTCAGTTGATATTGAGCCTCAATCAGCGCCAATACTTTGTTGATGTCTGGCGTTTCCTTAAACCCGTGCACTGAGCGAACCAAATAAACTTGACCACCCATGTCTTTGAGCGTTAGACGCTCTTCATCATTCACATAAGGGACATCCCAAATACTTAACTTCAAGAAGAAAACGCGCTCATGCAAGACACGATTGTGTTTGAGGTTATGTAGCATCGCCACAGGAACATAATCGATGTGAGCCGTTAAAAAGACTCCCGTGCCTTCAACTCGATGAGGTGGATGAGCCAATAGTCCAGCGACGAATGGTTCTAATGGAATAGATTCATTAACAATGCGATCGCGCAGTAATTTTCTACCCTTGTACCAAGTCATGAGACAAGTGAAACAAATCACACCAATCAACAATGGGTACCAACCACCATCTTTTAACTTGATCAAGTTGGCAGTCCAGAATGTCAAATCAATCACCAAGAAAGCTGCGATCAAACAAGCAATGACGATAGGATTAAGGTGCCACTCACGACGCATCACGATCGCCAAAAGAATGGTGGTGATCAACATGGTGGTGGTGACTGATATGCCGTAAGCTGCTGCCAAATTACCTGATTCTCTAAACTCAATCACGGTGAATAGCACCATGATCAAGAGTGACCAATTCACTACTGGAATGTAAATCTGACCTCTCTCGTTATCAGAGGTATGACGAATACCCATGCGAGGCAAGAAGCCTAAAAGAATGGCTTGGTTTGCCAATGAGAATGCTCCTGAGATAACAGCCTGAGATGCAATCACAGTGGCGGCTGTTGCTAAGCCCACCATCGGCCACAGGGCCCACTCAGGCACCATCAAGTAAAAAGGATTTTTAATGGCCTCAGGGTTGGATAAGAGCAAAGCGCCCTGACCAAAGTAATTCATCAGCAAACTTGGCAAGACTAAAAATAACCAAGCGTAACGAATCGGGCGACGACCGAAATGGCCCATATCTAGATAAAGAGCCTCTACACCAGTAACCACCAAAACCACTGAACCCATGACGATGAATGCCATCAAGGTATGTTCGCCAATAAAGCTGATGGCGTACATTGGGTTAATGGCATTGAAGATTTCAGGCGCTTTGATGACGTTATAAAGGCCCAAGGCTGCCAGTGAAATGAACCATGCAATGGTGATAGGACCAAACAACTTACCAACGGCTGCCGTGCCATATTTCTGAATCACGAACAATGCGAACAAAATGGTGACGGTGATTGGAATCACAAAACGCTTCATTTCGGGCGTGGCAATTTCTAAACCTTCCACTGCTGACAAAACAGAGATGGCTGGCGTTATGACAGATTCACCATAGAGCATGCAAGCACCGAACATGCCTAACATCATCACTGTTAAATATGATTTACTACCTGACTGAAGTGATCGAAGTGCTAATGCCATCAAAGACAACACGCCACCCTCACCTTTATTGTCTGCCCTCATCACAAAGTGAACATATTTGAAGGTCACCACTAACAAGATTGCCCAGAACATCATTGAAATGATGCCAAATACGGCCATTTGACTGAATGGGATGCCATGACTTGGGCTGAATGATTCCTTCAGCGCATACAAAGGGCTTGTGCCAATGTCACCAAAAACAACGCCAATAGCTGCAATAGCCAAAGCTGCAGTACTGCCTTTATGGTGGCCATCCTGGCCATGAAGCTCAACTGGCTTCAACAAAGACGATTGTGAATTTTCCGGATTACTGATGGACACCAGTCACTCCCTGATAAATGATGTTTTTATTATATGCCGACCATATTGCGACGCAACATTAATTAAGCCCAAACTATGACTTATCCAGCCAATGGCAAATTCCAAGCGCATTGAGCTCTAAATCAATCTTAAGAAATTCAGTGATTTCAGCAGCGGTAAGTTTGCAATTCATTGTTTTTAAATGATTTATATGAATCTTGGCCATTCCATCCTTTAGCATTGCGTGACGATTAGCATCATCTTTTAATTGTTTCGCTAAAACAACAATTTCATCCAATTGTTCTAAAAAAAGACCTTTTAAGCGCTCAACACCATTGATTCGGCTGAAATGGGTCGGAAATAGACAATCAGGCTTCAGAGCTGAAATTCGCAAAACTGAGTCCTTCAGAGCCTCAGGATCAAACTGAATTGGGGTTGTGGTCGGCATGATGAAGGCGCCTTCAGCCGTATCAAACTCTCTATATGAAAGACCAAACGTGTCGCCGGTGAAAACACCCCGACTAATAGGATCCCAAATGGCGATATGGTGCTTGGCATGGCCAGGTGTATCTAAACAATGAAGTGTTCTGCCACCCAAATGAATTTGATGACCCTCACCCACTTCTACAACTCTGGCAGCATCAACTGGCAACAATTGGCCATAGGATTGCTCAACGATCTCTTCTCCATAAACACCTACTGCTCCTGCTCTAAGAGCACTCGGGTCAATCATGTGTCTAGCACCGCGGGGGTGAACAAGTAACTGAGCTTGATCACAAGCTCTCATCATTTCACCGGCACCACCAGCATGATCAAGATGAACATGAGTCAAAGCAATGTATTTGACCTGCTGGGTCTTTAAGCCAAGCTCATCCAGGGTCGTTAAAAATCTGGGGATAGAGTAATTGGTACCCACGTCGATGAAGGCAACTTCATCACCATCAATCACCATATAACTGGCATCAAACTGCTCTCTTACAAATCCAGTGTCAACACAGTAAATGCCAGGAGCGACTAATTGGGCATAAGTCAGATGTTTTTGCATGTGCGGATTTTCACATAACAAATATGAGAAATAAGCTACTTAGTCTAATTTTTTCTTTAAAAGACATGGGATTACTGGATAGAAAGCCAGGTTCTCCTTGCTATTTAGGGTTTAACCTGATATAGTTTCATTCTTCAGACGCGGGGTGGAGCAGTCTGGCAGCTCGTCGGGCTCATAACCCGAAGGTCATAGGTTCAAATCCTATCCCCGCAACCAAATTTATAAAGCCCTTCATGCACTTGAGGGGCTTTTTTATTACCTCAATATATTTGGCATACTTAGACTTTCCAATAAAACTGACTCATTCCATGAAAAAACTATTAGCCGCTCTTCTCCTGACTGCATCAACTCTTAGCATTGCAGGTCCCAAGGTTGAATTCAAAACAAGCATGGGTGACTTCGTTGTTGAACTGAATCCTGAAAAAGCACCAAAGACAGTTGAGAATTTCTTGGGCTATGTGAACAGTGGTTTTTATAACGGCACGATTTTTCATCGCGTGATCAACAACTTCATGGTGCAAGGCGGTGGGTTTACTCCTGACATGCAACAGAAACCAACCAAGGCCCCAATTCCGCTTGAATCAAATAATGGCTTGAGCAATGTGGTTTATTCAATTGCGATGGCAAGAACCAATGTCCCTGATTCTGCAACTGCACAGTTTTTTGTGAACGTTGTGAACAATAAGAACTTGGATTTCCCTCGTCCAGATGGTCATGGTTATGCCGTGTTTGGCATGGTGATCAAAGGCACAGAAACGATCGACAAGATCAAGGCTGTGAGCACTGTAAGTAAGCGTCCTTTTGCAGATGTGCCAAGCACAACCATTGTGATCAATAGCGCTAAAGTTATAGGCAAGTAATCGATGGCTGACTTTGAGCATCTCTCTTGCACCATCTTGCTCGATGATGCTCAAAGCTCAAGCAATAATCCAAGTAGCAGGCTGTATCAGTCTCCGTTAAAGAACATACAAGCAAGCAATGCTGGCAATCTTGATGCAGCACTCGCAGAAATTGAACAAGCCATTCATAATCAGTATCACGTAGTTACTTGTTTCAGTTATGAGCTTGGCGAATACCTTTTAGGTTTAACACCAAAAAAATCTAAGACACCTTGGGTGCAAGCTTGGGTTTTTAAAGATGTTCAAAAGCTCAGCAAAGAGCAAGTGAGTCAATGGCTCAAAGCTGAACTCATTCCATCAGTTAATCAAGCAGCCGATCAGCCGCCTATTACGAACACCAGCAATAGCATCACTCAAGAACAATTTGAAGAAGATATTTCTAAGATTCAAGAGTGGATCAAGGCTGGCGATACATATCAAGTCAATCACACCTACCGAATCAATGGCCAATTGAACGGCTCACCGCTCAAAGCCTACGAGATACTCAGACAAAAACAACCAGGTCCTTACGGTGCCTATATAGATCATCCAAATGGCTGGGTCTTATCTTGCTCCCCTGAATGGTTTTTACAGAAATCAAATAACACCTTGATGACCAAGCCCATGAAAGGCACGGCAAAGGTTGGCGAGAGCAGCTCTGAAGAGCTTCATGATGATGCTAAAAATCGTGCTGAAAATGTCATGATTGTTGATTTACTCCGCAACGATTTAAGCAAAATATCGATGCCAGGCACAGTTAAAGTGCCCAATTTATTTGAAGTGCAGCAGCATGGTGATGTTTTACAAATGACATCAACCATCAGCTCAAAATCTAAAGAAAATTTAAGACTCAAAGAATTACTTCTTGCTATTTTTCCATGTGGTTCCGTCACAGGAGCCCCCAAGAAGAGAACGATGGAGTTGATTCAATCTTTAGAGTCAGCACCAAGGAATCTTTACTGTGGCGCTATTGCCTGGTTTGATCCGAGCTCAGAAGCTGGATTAGGTGACCTTGGGATGAGCGTTGTGATCAGAACCTTGGAGCTTGCAAAGGATCAAAGTTTTCAAATGGGCGTTGGCGGTGGCATCACCATTGATTCTGAAAGCGCGGATGAATGGCATGAGTGCCAAACCAAAGCTGGATTTTTATACGCCTTACAAGATCAATCTGAACCCATTGGATTATTCGAAACAATTCGCATAGAACAAGGACAAGCCTGTCACATGGACATGCACCTTGAACGAATCTTCAAATCTGCTATCGAATTAAAAATTCAATTTGATTCAAACAAAGCGATTCATTTGATACAAGAGACTTGTTCACAGCTTGATGCTAATTTAATACACAGACTTCGCTTAGATTTATCAGCAGAAGGACTACTCAGCGTCAAAACAGCTGTGATTCAGAATCTTGATCCAGGCCCTGTTCTTTGGGCCAGTGATCTTTTAGCAACTGATACAACGATGTCTTCCACTGATCAATTATTGGGACACAAAGTGACGCGCCGCAAACTGTATGACCAAGCGTGGCTAGCAGCTGAAAAATTGGGTGCCTTTGATGCTTTATTCATGAACGAACAAGGGTTTGTGACTGAAGGCGGCAGATCAAATATCTTTATCAAAAAAGATGGTCAATGGCTAACACCCCCGCTTTTATCTGGATGCTTACCTGGAGTGATGAGATCAATCATCTTGAAGGATCAAAACTACAAAGCAATTGAGCAAAATATCACTCGTTTCGATGTCTTGAATGCCGAAGAATTGATTTTCACCAATGCCTTGCGTGGCATCGTGAAAACCACAAATTAAACGATAATGATGCAATGAATTACTGCCCAAAATGCGGTTCAACCGTGACCTTGAAAACTCCTCTCGACGACACGAGGGAGAGGCACGTTTGTTCAGACTGCGCAACCATTCATTATGAAAACCCACGCAACGTGGTGGGCACTATTCCAGTTTGGCAAGATAAAGTCCTTTTGTGTAAAAGAGCCATACAGCCAAGGCTTGGCTACTGGACCTTACCCGCAGGCTTTCTAGAAGTTGGAGAAAGCACCGAGGATGGCGCTAAACGAGAAACGCTTGAAGAGGCAGGTGCAAGCGTTGAAATCGGCCCTTTGTTTTCTTTGTTGAATGTCACACACGTTGAACAGGTTCATTTATTCTATTTAGCAAAACTCATGGAGCCTAAATATCAAGCTGGAGTTGAAAGTTTAGAAGTCGAATTGTTTGCCGAAAAAGATATTCCATGGGATGACTTGGCATTTCCAACGGTTCGAAAAACGCTTGAATGGTATTTTCAGGATAAAAACTCTGGTCGCCTTAATCAGGCAGATAAGATTGCGACTCATCTGGATGATGTTGGCTACGATGAACGCATTGATCGGAAATATTGATCAACATGGGTCTCTCCTGGCTCCAACCGAATGATCCATTTCCATCACCTTGGAGTGATGCCGACCCCGATCCAGAAGTTCCTGGTCTATTAGCCATCAGTGAAGAGATCAGCGCAGAGCAATTACTGCGTGCCTATCAACAAGGAATCTTCCCTTGGTACTCAGATGGGCAACCCATTTTGTGGTGGTCGCCAAATCCAAGAATGGTGCTTAAACCGAAAAACTTCAAAATCAGCAAGAATTTCAAAAAAGAAATTAAGAATGTCTTGATCGATCAGGATTGGCAAGTAAAGGTCGATGATGATTTTCATGCGACCATTCTGTCCTGTGCAACACAATCTAGATCAGGTCAAGATGGCACATGGATCACACACGCCATCATGCATGCCTACGGCCAATTACATGAGCAAGGCAATGCACACAGCATTGAAGTTTTCCATCAAGGTCAACGTGTTGGCGGTTTGTATTGCGTTAATTTAGGTCAAATGGTTTTTGGTGAATCTATGTTTTCTCAAAAAACAGGAGCCTCAAAGATTGCTCTTGCAAGCCTATGCGCCTGGGCGATTGCCCAAGACATCGAGATGATTGACTGCCAGCAAGAAACAGCACATTTGAGTTCATTGGGTGGATATCCGATTCCACGCACAGAATTTTTAAACCATGTGCGCGAGAAAACTACTGCAATTAATCCCATTTGGAGTTTTAATAAGAGTGTTTTGCAACATTGGCTAAGCCAACCGGCATGAGTAAATTAAAAGAACTCCCCTTCACCACCCTTCAGTTCTATGCAACTGCTCCCTATGAGTGCAGTTACTTAGCGCATCATCAAGCACGTTCTCAAGTAGCAACGCCTACTCATTTGATCCATGCTGATGTTTATGGTGAATTAGTCGCGAGTGGTTTTCGTCGCAGTGGTTTATACACTTATCGACCTTACTGTGATGGCTGTAAAGCATGCATCGCCTGTCGCGTTGATGTTGAACGCTTCAAACCCAAGCGATATCAACAACGAGCATTTAAAAAACATCAGAATCTTGAAGTAAAAATTGGTCATTTAGAATTTTTTCAAGAACACTACGATCTCTACATGTCCTACCAACATGATCGCCATCTTCATGGCGGCATGGATGCCGATGATCAAGATCAATACAAACAGTTTTTACTGCAAAGTAAAGTGAACAGTCGCATGATTGAATTCAGAGATGGCCCTGATGGTGAAGAGCCAGGCAAGTTAAGGATTGTCAGCATCATTGATATTGTTCAAAGTGGCTTGTCTTCCGTGTACACCTTCTTTGATACAAGTGTTCCAAGCGCCAGTTATGGAACATTCACGATCATGTGGCAAATAGAACAAACCAAAAAACTTCAGTTACCCTACTTGTACTTGGGCTACTACATTGAAGAAAGCCCTAAAATGTCATACAAAGCACAGTTTGAACCATTAGAAATATTGGTCAACGATGTGTGGCAACGCAATTAATTACCTAAAGATCCAACACTGATGAATCTCTACCCTCTCGTCAAGCCTTGTTTATTTGCCATGGACCCTGAACGTGCGCATAACTTGACTTTGAACACCCTCGATAAAGTACACGCTCTTGGCTTGGGCTTTTTATCGCAAGAAAAGATTGCTCGCGATGAACGAACTTTTTGCGGCTTAAAAATACCCAACCCCGTCGGTCTTGCTGCAGGATTGGATAAAGACGGTAAACACATTGATGCTTTGGCTGATTTGGGTTTTGGTTTTATAGAAATTGGCACAGTGACTCCTAAAGCGCAAGCTGGCAATCCCTTACCAAGAATGTTTCGCCTTCCAGAAGTATCAGGCTTGATCAATCGCATGGGATTTAACAATGATGGCGTAGACGCATGTGTGTCACGCGTGAGGAAATCTGATTTTTGGCAAAGTGGCGGAGTATTAGGTTTAAACATTGGCAAAAATGCCACGACTCCAATTGAATCAGCTGCTGATGACTATCTCATTTGCATGAGAAAGGTGTACGACATTGCCTCCTACATCACAGTCAATATTTCATCACCAAACACAAAGAATCTAAGACAGTTGCAAGGTGCTGATGAATTAAGTTCATTGTTAAGCGCGATTGCCGAAGAAAAAAAGGTACTGAGCGACCTGCACAAGAAAGAAGTTCCGCTCTTCCTAAAAATAGCTCCAGATTTGGACTTGGATCAGATTCAGACCATCGCAGAATTGCTGATCAAAAATAAGATTGATGCCGTGATTGCGACCAACACCACCATTGCCCGTGATTTAGTGGCGCACTTACCGTTTGGTAATGAAGCAGGTGGTCTTTCCGGGGCACCAGTCAAAGGTTCTTCCGATCATGTGATCCAAGAGCTGCACCGCACCCTTCAGGGTCAAGTCCCCATTATTGGCGTCGGCGGAATCATGTCTGGCCAAGACGCCAAAGACAAGATCAATGCAGGTGCCAGCCTGGTCCAACTCTATAGTGGCTTGATTTATAAAGGTCCTAAGCTGGTTTCTGACTGCGCAAAGGCTTTAAAAGGCGGATTTTAAGCTTCTCTTTTCATAATGTGCAATTTGGCACATTTAGGGCTAAAATGGCGGCATGACAAGCAGAACAGCTATCCAGGTTTTGGACCGCATGATGAGTCTTCTGGATGCCCTCGCAGATAGTGACGAAGCCCAGAGTCTTAAAAGACTGTCTGAGCTAACTGATTTGCACCCTTCTACTGCTCACCGAATTTTGAATGACATGGTTGCCTGCCGCTTAGTTGAGCGTGCAGACAGTGGCACCTATCGCTTAGGTTTAAAACTTCTTGAATTAGGTAATTTGGTGAAGGCTCGACTATCTGTCAGGGATGCTGCTCAATTACCAATGAGAGCCTTGCATAAGCTCACAGGTCAAACAGTTAACCTGTCTGTTCGACAAGGTGATGAAATTGTTTATATCGATCGTGCCTATAGTGAGAGATCAGGCATGCAAGTGGTTCGCGCCATCGGTGGCAGAGCCCCACTTCATTTAACTTCAGTCGGTAAACTTTTCTTGGCTGATGATGATTCTGTGAAGTTGAAAAATTATGTGAGTAAAACAGGCTTGAATGGCCATACTCAAAATAGTATCAACGATTTGGCACAGTTAGAAAAAGAATTAGATTTGGTAAAAAGTGTTGGGCATGCCCGAGATGATGAAGAATTAGAATTGGGTGTTAGTTGTATGGCTGCAGCCATTTTGGATGACACTGGCAAATTAGTTGCCGGTCTATCTTTATCAGCACCCACTGAGCGCATGCAAGATGAATGGCTCAAGTCACTCAAAGATACTGCGATGCAGATCTCAAAAAGCTTGGGCTACAAACCAAGCCTTAAGTCCTCTTAAATTACTCTGTTTAATTAAAGCTTTCTGATTGATTCAGGGTTTGGGTTGGCTTCCAACCACTCTCTGACACGCACAGCATCAGCAAAACGAGACTGCGTACCAACAGAATCCAAAAACACCATCACCACATCACGGCCAACAACTTTGGCTTGCATCACCAAACAACGGCCCGCAGCAGAGATGTAACCAGTCTTTTGAAGTCCGATGTCCATATCACTGGCCCTGACCAAGCGATTGGTGTTAACAAACTTTTGTTCGCGCTTACCGATCATGATGCTGTAATCAGGTCTAGTTGAAAACTCTCTAATGACTTTATATTGATAAGCCGCTTCAACCAAACGAGTCAAATCCTCTGGACTAGAAACATTCTCACTGGATAGACCTGTAGGGTCTGCAAATTTAGATTGACTCATGCCGAGTAACTTTGCTTTGGCATTCATCGCATCAACGAAGGCTGGTATGCCACCAGGAAAATTTCTGCCCAAGGCCTGTGATGCTCGATTCTCAGAAGACATCAAAGACAAAAGCATGGCTTGTTCGCGCGACATTTTAGCTCCCTGGGTTACTCGAGAGCGAGTGCGGCCAGGATAAGCATTCACATCTGATTGCTCAATCACGATTGTTTCATCCAATGGCAGTTGAGCTTCAAGCACAACCAAAGATGTCATCAATTTGGTGATGGATGCAATTGGCAATGCTGCATGAGCATTTTTTTCAAACAATACTTCATGTGTTTGACGATCAACGATCAACGCCACGCTCGACTTTAAATTGAGGTCATCCTGATTACCACGCAAACCCATGGCAGCAGCAAATGATGGTCGCTTTTCATCAGGAGCTTTTGCAGACTTAGCTCGAGTGGTAGATGTTCTAACTTGTTTTTGCTTCTTTGGGGCTACTTTTTTCTTGGCCGCCTGCTGGGTTGTTTGTTTATTACTTGCACTTTGAGCAAAAGACACTTGTGCTCCAAGCAACAAAGAACTGCTCAACAATCCAACCATCAATTTACGCAACAAATTACTTCTAAATATCATCAGTCTCTTCTAAGCTATTTAATTAGTTAGTTTTAGTGAATAAATGACATGATAAGGTATTACTTGCCTGATGAGGCTTTATTGACCATTAAAACTGCCCCCATGGTCAGGGCTATCCCAAGGCCAATTGTCCATGTGATTGGCTCATTGAATAAGAACCATGCCATCAATGCTGTGGTGGGAGGGGTCAAATACATCAAACTGGTGACCTTGGTCGCTGCTCCATGTCGAATCATCACAAATAACAAAGAACTGGCGCCAATCGACAAAGCCAATATGGACCACAACAATGAAAATATCAATTCTGGAACCCAAGCAATTTCTCTGGTTTCAAACATCATCATGAGTGGCACACAAACGACTGCTGAAGCAACAAATTGAATCACCGAGCCGGTACGCAAATCAAACTGTGGGCAGTACCTTTTTTGATAAAGGGTTCCTGCAGTGATGGATAACAATGCAATGATGATGAATATAAAACTTAAATCACTGAAGCCAATCATGACAATCTTGGCCCAAACAACCAAACCAACTCCCAATAATCCGATCACCAAGCCAAGCCACTGAACAGGTCGCACTCTTTCAGCCACCCAAGATGCCAATAAGGCGGTCAGAATTGGTTGTAGACCCACAATCAGAGCTGTTAGTCCTGCAGACATTCCTTCACGAACAGCAGCCCATACGCCACCTAAATAACCAGCTTGCAGGAGTATGCCGGCAATCGCAATGTGGATGATTTGTGACTGTCTTGGCCAAGGGGCTTTCCAGAGCAGCACAATTGGGATCATACAAATCAGCACACCTAAAAAGCGCATGCTCAGAAATGTCATTGGCTCAGCATGAGGCATGCCATAACGAGCAATGATGAAACCCGTGCTCCAAATGATCACAAAAATTGGCGCAATCCATGGCGTTAAAAATCGAATCCATGAATTACTCATTTATTTTTTGGCCTTTAATTGTTTAAATAGTTGAAGAGCCAATTGTACGGTTTGAGCATGTACTTCAACCGTTGTTTCAATATTGATGCCATACCCACCTGCCATTGCAATCGCAATTGGTATGTCATGTGTTTTAGCAAAGTCCAAAACCATTTGATCTCGCAGACATAGGCCTTGAAGACTTAACTTCAAACGCCCAAGCCGATCACCTTCGTGAGGATCTGCGCCTGCCAGGTAAATCAACATATCAGGCTTGAATTCAGACTCCATCTGATTCAGCGCATGGGTCAGATGAAGTAAATATTCATCATCGGAACATCCATCGGTGAGCCCCACGTCCAGATGACTCGACTCTTTTCTGAAGGGGAAATTCTTTTCTCCATGAAGAGACAGTGTGTAGCAACTAGGGTCTTTACCCAAAATAGCTGCTGTGCCATTGCCTTGATGAACATCGAGATCAATGATGGCGACATTCATTTTTTTTAAGCTTTGAAGATATTTTGAAGCGACCGCAGCATCATTGAAGACACAAAAGCCACTGCCCTTGTCAGAATATGCGTGATGCGTGCCACCAGCGAGATTGACTGAAACCCCATCCTTGATAGCGCTCATACATGCCTGAATGGTTGCTCCTGCAGATCTTTTAGATCTTTCAACCATGGGTTCACTCCATGGAAAGCCGATTTCTCGGATTTCAGCTGGGCTTAATTGACCCTGAATGACTCGGTCAACATAGCCTTGCTCATGAACTCTGAGTAAATCTTCATAACTGGCAGCTTCAGGCTCTTTAAGCTCCAAACCATCAAATAACGCTACCTGATCCCTCAATAAGCGGTACTTTTGCATCGGGAAACGGTGTCCAGCTGGGAGTGGAAGGACAAAATGGTCGGTATAAAAGGCTTTCACCCCCTGATTTTGCCTTTTTTTCACAATGTGGGCTTGACTTAAGGTATTTAAGACATATACTTCAATTTGTGCAGTGCAACATTTATTGTTCACCCTTTAAATTACTTGGAGAAATCATGACATTAACCCCAGAACAAATCGCAGCAGCAAACAAAGCTAACTTAGAAACATTATTGAATTTAACGAACAAAGCCTTTGAAGGCGTTGAGAAATTAGTTGAATTGAATATGGCAGTAGCAAAGACTGCAATGACTGAAAACGTACAGAATGCAAAGCAAGCCCTTTCAGTGCGTGATGCACAGCAATTAATGGCTATGCAAGCTGGTATGGTTCAGCCTCTAGCAGAAAAGATCATGTCTTATAGCCGTCATCTTTACAACATTGCTAACGAAACTCAAACAACATTCACTTCTGTAGCTGAGTCACAGTTGAAGAAAAGCAGTGGCAGCATGAACGGCATGGTTGAAGAGCTTTCAAAGAATGCCCCAGCTGGTTCAGAAGCAACGATCCAGGCTATCAAACAAGCCATGGCTGCAGCAAACAATGCCTATGAAACAACTCAAAAATCTATCAAGCAAGCGGTAGATTTGGCACAGAACAACTTCAATGCCGCAGCTAATACAGCTGTTAAAGCTGCTCGCGGCAAGAAGTAAGCAACATGCAAGCCATATGAATCATCATAGTGGCATGTAAAGAATTGATGTAGTAACAGTTGTCTCCTCGGTACCCAGTTAGATCTAATCTACAAGTACCTTTTAACCCCCGCCTCGCGCGGGGGTTTTTTTATGCCTGGAGACTGTGAGAGTTAACTCCGACAGCTAACTATTTTTTCTTGGTGGGCGGCAAATCTGTGCAAGTACCATGAGCCACCTCAGCAGCCATACCAACAGATTCACCAAGTGTTGGATGTGGATGGATTGTTTTACCAATATCAACAGCATCTGCACCCATTTCGATGGCCAAACATACTTCACCAATCAAATCGCCAGCATGGGTACCAACAATGCCGCCACCAATGATGCGATGAGTTTCTTTATCAAATAACAACTTTGTAAAACCTTCATCGCGACCATTAGCAATCGCTCTTCCACTGGCTGCCCATGGGAACAAACCTTTTTCATAAGCAATGCCTTGAGCTTTACATTGTTCTTCCGTGAGTCCAGCCCATGCCACTTCTGGGTCTGTGTAAGCCACAGATGGAATTTGCTTGGCATCAAAGAAAGCCTTGTGCCCTGCTGCAACTTCTGCCGCGACGTGAGCTTCATGAACCGCTTTATGAGCCAACATAGGTTGACCAACCAAATCACCGATGGCAAAAATATGATCAACGTTCGTACGCAATTGTTTATCAACAGGAATGAAGCCACGCTCATCAACCGCCACGCCAGCTTTATCGGCATCTAACTTCTTACCATTTGGCGTGCGACCAACTGCAACCAAAACAAGGTCATATACCTGAGGAGTTGCCGGAGCTTTTTCACCTTCGAAGGTCACATGGATACCGTCTGGTTTTGCTTCAGCTTTACTGGCGCGCGTCTTCAACATGATGTTGTCAAAACGCGGGGCATTCACTTTCTCCCATACCTTTTCCAAATCACGATCTGCACCAGCCATCAAACCATCTAACATTTCAGCAATGTCAATTTTGCTACCCAAAGTACTGTAGACAGTCGCCATTTCTAAGCCAATGATGCCTCCACCAATGACCAACATTCGCTTGGGAACTTTCTCAAGCTTTAATGCACCAGTGCTATCAACAATTCTTGGATCCTTTGGCAAGAAAGGCAACATCACAGCTTGGCTACCTGCAGCAATAATGGCTTTTTGGAAACGAATCACTTCCTTTTGACCATTGGTTTTCTTAGAGTCACCTTCAGTTACTTCAACTTCAACGTGATAAGCATCTAAGAATCGACCAATACCACGCACTGTTTTAACTTTACGAGCTTTGGCCATACCAGCAAGACCGCCCGTTAACTTACCAATCACGGTTTCTTTATGAGCACGCAACTTGTCGATTTCAATCTTTGGCTCACCGTATGAAATACCATGCGCTGCCATAGCTTTAACTTCATCCATGATGGCAGCTGTGTGCAACAAAGCTTTTGATGGAATACAACCAACGTTCAAACAAACACCACCCAAGGTTGCATAACGTTCAACGATGATGGTATTCATACCTAAGTCAGCACTTCTAAATGCTGCACTGTAACCACCAGGGCCAGCACCCAAGACCAGCATGTCACATTCGTGATCAACTTTTCCAGTATAAGAACCTGCTGCAGGAACATTCAATCGAGGCGCCTCTACTTTAGGTGCAGATTCTTTCGCTGCTGATGGTGCAGGTGCCGCTTTAGGAGCATCAGTTGCTACATCAAGGGTAGCAATCACCATGCCTTGATTGATCTTGTCACCAATCTTCACACTGATAGCAACAATTTTGCCAGCCTGCTCGCTTGGCACTTCCATGGTCGCCTTGTCAGACTCCAACACCAATAGTGCTTGCTCTTTTTCAACCTGATCACCCGGTTTAACTAAAACTTCAATCACGGGCACATCATGAAAATCGCCGATATCAGGAACTTTGATTTCTATTGTAGGCATATCAATTTTCCTTAAAGAACAACACGACGGAAATCAGCTAATAACTCTGCCAAATAAACGTTGAACCTTGTTGCTAAGGCACCATCAATCACGCGATGATCTGCTGTGAGTGACAATGGGCAAATTAATTTTGGTACAAACTGTTTGCCATCCCAAACAGGCTTCATGCTGGCTTTGTTAACACCCAAAATAGCAACTTCTGGAGCATTGATGATTGGTGCAAAGTAAGTGCCACCAATACCACCCAAAGAAGAGATCGTGAATGAAGCACCTTGCATTTGATCAGGCTTTAATTTGCCTTCACGCGCAAGCTTGGCCAACTCTCCAGTTTCTTTTGCAATTTCAAAAATACCTTTTTTATCGGCATTCTTCACAACTGGGACAACTAAACCATTCGGCGTATCGGCAGCAAAAGCAATGTGGAAGTATTTCTTCATCACCAAATTGTCGCCATCCAATGAACTGTTAAATTCTGGATACTTCTTCAAAGCATTAACAGCCGCTTTAATCAAGAAGGCCAACATGGTGACTTTGATACCTTGCTTTTCATTGTCTTTATTGGTCATCACACGGAACGCTTCTAAATCAGTGATATCAGCATCCTCGTGATAAGTCACTGCTGGAATCATGACCCAGTTGCGAGATAGATTAGCAGCAGACAATTTCTGAATACGTGACAGCGGCTTGGTTTCTGTTTCACCAAATTTGCTGAAATCAATCTTTGGCCATGGCAATAAATTCAAACCACCAGATGCTGCTACAGGAGCACCCGCTGGAGATGCCGCTTGTCCAGTCATGATATTTTTCACATAAGCCTGAACGTCTTCTTGAGAAATTCTGCCTTTTGCTGAAGTACCAATCACCTTCGTCACGTCAACGCCAAGTTCTCTGGCGTATTTACGAACAGATGGACTTGCATGACTGATTGCACCGGTTGCTGGAACAGATTCAGTGCGAGGTGCTGATGCTTGAGGCGCACTTTTAACCGGTGCTGGAGCACTTACTTGAGAAGCTGCTGCAGGAGCAGCACTTGGAGCTTTAGTTGCTACTGCAACTGATGAAGAACCTGCAGCTGAAGATTCTAAAATTACCACTAAATCACCCTCAGAGATACTATCTCCAACTTTTACTTTCACTTCCTTGACCACACCAGCATGTGAAGAAGGAACATCCATGGTGGCTTTATCTGATTCCAAGGTCACCAACGATTGTTCTTTATCTACAACATCACCAGGCTTCACATGAACTTCAATCACGGGCACGCCTTTGTAATCACCGATATCAGGAACGTTGACGTTCACCAAACCAGCAGAAGCTGGAGCTGGTGCTGGGGCGGCTGCTTTTTGTGGCGCAACTGGAGCAGTCGCTGCTGGGGCAGCCTGACTTGATGCAGAACCTGATTCTTCCAAAAGAATCACCACATGACCTTCAGAGATGCTGTCGCCTACTTTTACTTTGACTTCTTTGACCACGCCAGCATGAGATGAAGGAACATCCATGGTGGCTTTATCTGATTCTAGAGTCACCAAAGATTGCTCTTTTTCAACGACATCACCAGGTTTTACATGGACCTCGATCACTGGAACGCCGTCATAATCTCCAATATCAGGAACTTTGATTTCTATCACTTGGCTCATCTTAGTTTCCTCACACAGTCATTGGATTTGGTTTTTTAGGATCAAGGCCGTACTTCTTGATAGCCTCAGCAACTTTCTTGTGATCAATCTGACCCTCATCAGCCAATGTCTTAAGGGCTGCAACTGTGACCCAACGACGATCCACCTCAAAGAAATGGCGAAGCTTCTCACGAGTATCGGAGCGACCATAACCATCTGTGCCCAATACGGTGTATCTCTTACCGATATTCTGAATAGCTGGTCTGATTTGTTCTGGGAACAAACGCACATAGTCCGTAGCAACGATCACTGGGCCTGTTGTGTCTTTCAACATTTTTTCAACATGAGAAAGAACTGGCTTATCAGTTGGGTTCAACATGTTTTGACGTGAGACGGCATTCCAATCACGGCCTAATTCTGTGAAGCTTGGGCAACCCCAAATATCAGAAGCAACACCCCAATCATCACGCAACATGTTGGCAGCTTCAATTACTTCACGGAAGATCGTGCCACTTCCCAAGAGCTGAACCTTTAGCTTGGCTTTTGCATCGCCCACACTGGTCAAGCGATACATGCCCTTCAAGATGTCATTCTCAGCACCCTTAGGCATTGCTGGGTGAGCATAATTTTCATTCATCAAAGTGATGTAGTAATAAACATCATCTTGATTCGTCATCATACGACGCATACCATCTTGAATAATCACAGCTAATTCAAAAGCAAAGGTTGGGTCATAGCTGATACAGTTTGGAATCGCACCACTCCACAAATGACTGTGGCCATCTTCGTGCTGCAAACCTTCGCCGTTCAATGTAGTTCTACCCGCAGTACCGCCCAACAAGAAACCACGACTGCGCATATCACCAGCAGCCCAAGCTAAATCGCCGATGCGCTGGAAACCAAACATTGAATAGAAAATATAGAACGGCAACATTGGTACGCCGTGTGTTGAGTAGGATGTAGCTGCAGCTATCCAGTCACACATCGCACCAGCTTCATTGATACCCTCTTGCAAAATTTGACCGTGCTTGTCCTCTTTGTAGAACATCAACTGATCATGGTCTTGCGGTGTGTAAAGCTGACCCAATTGATTCCAAATGCCTAACTGGCGGAACATACCTTCCATACCAAAAGTTCTAGATTCATCAGGAACAATCGGCACCACACGCTTACCAATGGTCTTGTCTTTCACAACCATGTTTAACATACGTACAAAAGCCATCGTTGTTGAAATCTCACGACCTTCAACAGTTGCCTCAAGCAATGGGGCAAATACTTCAAGCTTTGGTACTTCCAAGCTTTCTGCTTTGGCTCTGCGCTGTGGCAAATAGCCACCTAACTCCATGCGACGTTCGCGCATGTAATTCAATTCAGGGCTGCCTTCTTCAAACTTGACCAAAGGCAACTCTTCCAACTTGTCATCAGGCACTGGGATCTTGAATTGATCTCTAAATGCCTTGATGTCTTCGATATTCATTTTCTTGGCTTGGTGAGCAATGTTCATGCCCTGGCCTGAGCCACCCATGCCGTAACCCTTGATGGTTTTGGCCAAAATAACGGTGGGTTGATTTTTATGATTAGCTGCTGCGTGGAATGCTGCATAGACTTTATGTGGATCATGACCACCACGATTAAGATTCCAAACATCTTCATCGCTCCAGTCAGCAACCAAAGCTTCTAATTCAGGTGTATTGAAAACAATCTTTCTAACGTATGCACCACTCTTGGCTTTCATGGTCTGGTACTCACCGTCCACGATTTCACCAAGACGCTTCATCAAAATACCCTTTTTATCTCGGGCAAACAAAGCATCCCAATGAGTACCCCAGATTAGTTTGATCACATTCCAACCAGCACCCCTGAATTCAGATTCAAGTTCTTGAATGATTTTTCCGTTACCGCGCACTGGGCCATCTAAACGCTGCAAATTACAGTTGATAACAAAACAAAGATTGTCTAAGTTTTCTCTACCAGCCATACCAATGGCACCCAATGACTCAGGCTCATCTGTTTCACCATCGCCCAAGAAAGCCCAAACTTTTCTTCCCTCGGTTTGGGCCATGCCACGATCTTGCAAATACTTCATGAAGCGAGCTTGGTAAATAGCCATGATCGGGCCTAAGCCCATCGATACTGTAGGGAACTGCCAAAAATCTGGCATCAACCAAGGATGTGGATAGCTTGAGATACCTTTGCCATCAACTTCTTGACGGAAGTTATTTAAATTCTCTTCTGTTAAACGACCCAACATATAAGCTCGGGCATAAACACCCGTTGCAACGTGACCTTGGACGAATACCAAATCACCGCCATGCTTATCAGAAGGTGCGTGCCAAAAGTGGTTAAAACCGACGTCGTACAAAGTGGCCGCTGATTGAAACGATGAAATATGTCCACCAACGTTGGTGTCTTTGTTGGCCTTTAAGACCATCGCCATGGCATTCCAACGAGTGTAAGAACGAATCTTGTGCTCGATCTCTTGATCACCAGGAAGCTTGGCTTGCTGCTCTACCGGAATCGTATTGATATAAGGAGTTTCAGCGTGGAATGGCTGAACCACACCACTCACACGTGCATGAGAAATCTGCTCATCAATTAAGAAGGCTGCGCGATCAACACCCTCTTGTTGGATGACGCCATTTAACGCATCAATCCATTCTTTGGTTTCGATCGGATCGATATCCTGAGAGCCATTAGCCCCATTTTGTTGTTGTGGTAGATCAGCCATGCATGTCTCCTCGTTACTTCGCTCTAATAATAGGGCTAAGCCCTTTTTGTCTTATTCAAATTCTAAAAACGCTAGGTTAGCTGAGCAAGGAATATTTCATATAACGAAGTTATTTATCACTATATGGAATTATGTTGCGTGGCAATATGGGGCAAAAACAGAAAAAAATTAAGGGCTTCGGTATCGACAGGAATTACACTCTAAGATTGCATGGTTTTCCCTTAGTTAATAAGTATTCATTTGAAAAACGTAATCAACCAATATCTCGGCCAAACCATTAAGAAGTACAGAACGAAAGCTCTGAAACAAAGAGCGAGATCTTATGCATTCTTATACATACCGGTATTGGCAATCGTGCTATTCACATGCGCCATGGGATTGATTCTATGGACACTGAATTACCAAGATAAAAACCAGCAGCAATACACGCTCTATCGTGAAAGTGCCTTTGCCAAACAAAGGATCATGTTGAGATTTGCTGCCAATGAAGATGCGATCCTGGAATTGAGTCGCGAGATCAGTAACTCAGCTAATCAAGCTCAATACCCATCCTCTTTTTTAAAACTATCCACCAAGCTTATTCAAGACAGTCCAGAAATTTTGCAATTACGCTGGTTAGATAGCAGACAAAATCGCATCGCCACTCTGCCGAATAACCCAAGCTATTCAAAGTGGTCAGAAAGAACCTCGATTAAATCTGTACTCGACACAGAATTAAACGCCATTTTTTCCGAGGCGGCGGAGTCGAACAAAGCCACTTACGGAAGAATGCTGGGCTTCCATCCAGCCGAAAATGAAAATTCAAATACAGACAGACAATATGTTTTTTGGCATGTAACCCCCATCATTCAGAATGGGGCGGTGACGGGTGGTATTGCAACTCTTTACTCAGGAAAGAGAATTCTGCAGCACATGGTCCCAAGTGAATTAAATGGCTTGTATCGTTTTGCACTATTAGATAGCTCAGGTAAAGAATTGGTGAGCTCAAACCCCAAACGAACCAGCTCAAGATCTTTAGAGCACAGCGTGACTTTAGATAAAACACCAATCCCACTGACCTTACACGTCAGCACATACCCGCCACCTACCAATCTAACGTATCGAACATTGCTTTGGCTGGTGATCGGCTTGAGTGGTTTTGTTCTATGGAGTTTATGGTCTGTTTGGAAGCAAACGTCTCAACGTTACTCAATTCAAAAAGATTTGCAAACTGAAACTAACTTCAGGCGCGCCATGGAAGAATCCATCACGATTGGCATGAGAGCGCATGACATGCAAGGAAAGATCACTTATGTGAATCCAGCCTTTTGTGAAATGACCGGCTGGACACGGCATGAGCTTATTGGCATGTCGCCACCCTTTCCTTTTTGGCCCTCCGAGTTAGTTCCTGAGTTAACCCAGAAGATGGCTGTTGCATTAAAAGGTAATTCACCAAAAGCTGGTTTTGAAGCGGTCTTACAAAAGAAAAATGGCGTCAAAATCAATTCGAGAACTTTTGTATCCCCGTTGATTGATGAAAAAGGTCAGCAATCTGGATGGATCAGCTCAATTGTTGATATTTCAGAACCTATCAAAGCTCGACAAGAATTGGCATTGGCGCAAGAACGCTTCACCACCGTTCTTGAAAGTCTTGATGCTGCAGTGTCAGTTATTTCGCTACAAAGTGGCCAACTCTTATTTGCCAATAAATATTACCGAGAGACTTTTGGCAATACAACAAAAGCTCACCTTGACTTGGCAGGTCATGAAATAGATCCAGAAGACATGGGAGCATTAGACATCGATAGCGTGGATGGCTTTGCTGGACTACCTGCCTCCGCCTTAACACCAACACAATCTGACTTCAGAGAAATTCAAATCAATCAAAACAAACTTTGGTATGAAGTCAGACGCAGATATATTTCTTGGGTCGATGGTCACTTGGCACAGCTGATCATTGCCACAGACATCACCTCAAGAAAAAAAGCTGAAGATCAAACCAGAGAACAAGAAGAGAAGCTTCAGTTTTCAAGCCGTTTAACTACCATGGGTGAAATGGCCTCTTCTTTGGCACACGAATTGAATCAACCGCTCGCAGCGATTTCAAACTATTGCACAGGCATAGCCAATAGATTGAAATCTTCACAAAACATCGACATCGAAAAAGATATTTTGCCTGCGATTGAAAAAGCAACCAATCAAGCTCATCGTGCAGGCACAATTATTCAACGTATCAGAGGGTTTGTAAAAAGAAGTCAGCCTCAAAGCGTGATGGTCAATGTGGCAACCATTGTTGAAGATTCAGTTGGACTTGCTGAAATTGAGGCGCAACGTTATGGCGTTCAAATCAGCATCTCTTTTGCAGATAACTTGCCCAAAGTCTTTTTAGACCCAATTCTGATTCAACAAGTATTGGTGAACGTATTAAAAAATGCTATCGATGCCATTAAAAATATCCCCAACAAAGTGAATTCTTCAAAGTTGATCAATCTTGTGGTTGATATTGATCAATCCGTATCGCCAGCCATGCTAAGAATTCGTGTCATAGATCAGGGGCCTGGAATTCCTGAAGATGCCCTAGAAAGATTGTATGAGCCATTCTTTAGCACCAAACATGATGGCATGGGCATGGGCTTGAACATCTGCCGCTCCATCATTGAGTCCCATCACGGCCGCCTATGGGCAGAAAACAATGCCTCGCAAAAAGATCAACCCGCCCCGGGCTGCACCTTTACAATACTACTTCCCTTGGATAAATAAGCATATGAACAACAAAACTGAAATTGTTTATGTCGTTGATGACGACGAAGCTGTGAGAGATTCATTGACGTGGCTATTGGAAAGCAATGGCTACTCTGTTAAATGCCAGCCAAGCGCTGAGAGGTTTCTTCAAGCTCTCCAGGGAGATCATAAGGAAACGGTTTCTTGCTTAATTCTGGATGTGCGCATGCCAGGCATGTCAGGTCTTGAGCTTCAAGAGCGTCTTTTAGCAGAAGGCATCCCTATGCCAATCTCTTTCATTACTGGTCACGGCGATGTTTCAATGGCGGTTTCCACCATGAAAAAGGGAGCCATTGATTTCATTGAGAAACCTTTCAAAGAATCAGAATTGAAGGTATTGGTTGAAAAAATGCTTGCCAGAGCCAGGGTTGACTATGCGAAAGCTGATACTCAAAAGAATAACCAGAACTTGCTCAGCAAACTTACTGGTAGAGAAAAACAAGTTCTTGAAAGAATTGTTGCTGGACGTTTAAATAAACAAATTGCCGACGATTTAAATATTTCAATCAAAACAGTTGAAGCCCACCGCGCCAATATCATGGAAAAGCTCAATGTGAATACTGTTGCAGATTTACTAAGACTCGCCCTATCTGAATCCAATAATTAATATGCCTGCACAAATCATTGACGGCAACGCTCTTGCCAAAAAAATCAGATTAGAGATTGCTGCTAAAACTGCCATCTTGACAGCTAAAGGTGTGAAGCCTGGTTTAGCTGTTTTATTGGTGGGAGAAGACCCTGCTAGCCAGGTTTACGTTAGAAACAAAGTGAAAGCCTGTGAAGATGTTGGCATGTTTTCCATTCTGGAAAGACATCCCTCTGATTTGAGTGAAGAAGCTCTTCTTGCCCGAATCAATGAATTGAATCACGATAAGAATATTCATGGCATTTTGGTTCAGCTGCCATTACCAAAACACATTGATAGCCACCGTGTGATTGAAGCCATTGCCCCTGAAAAAGATGTTGATGGCTTTCACGTGGCAAATGCCGGCGCTTTGATGATTGGCGCACCCCTATTCAGACCATGCACCCCTTATGGTTGCATGAAAATGCTTGAAAGCATCGACTACCCAATCAGAGGCGCTAGAGCCGTGGTGATTGGCGCCTCCAATATTGTTGGTAAGCCAATGGCCATGTTGCTCTTGCAAGCTGGTGCAACAGTCACTATTTGCAACAGCAAAACCAAAGATTTGACAGCCCACACCAAGGAAGCAGATATCTTGGTTGTTGCTACCGGTAAACCTAAAATGATCACAGCCAACATGGTTAAAAGTGGCGCAGTGGTCATAGACGTTGGTATTAATCGCTTACCTGATGGCAAGCTTTGTGGCGACGTAGATTTTGATGAAGTGAAGTATGTTGCCAGCGCAATCACCCCTGTTCCAGGTGGTGTTGGGCCAATGACAATCACCATGCTTCTACTGAATACGCTTGAGGCCGCCGAAAGAGTCAAAGCTTAAAGACCCTTTGGGCGTAAGCCTTTTTTCGCCTGAACTTTTTTCAATTTCAGGACATAATAATGAGTATGAATAATCCAATACTCAATCCATTGCTCGCCTTTGGCAAAAGCCTTCCTGAATACAGCTCTATCAAAGCTGTAGATATCAAACCCGCTATCGAACAGTTATTAACTGAAGCGCAAAAGGCGGTTGATTTATCGTTACAACCATCGACCCCTGCAACATGGGAAGACTTGGTTGAACCGCTTGAAGATGCAACTGAGAATCTCGGGCGTGCTTGGGGTGTGATTAGTCATTTGAACAGTGTTGCTGATACCCCAGAATTTAGAAAAGCTCATGCAGAAATGCTGCCAGAGGTCACCTCTTTTTGGACAAATCTTGGTCAAAACCTAGAGTTGTACAAAAAATATAAGGCTTTGAGCCAATCCGCTGAGTTTGCACAACTTGATCATGCACAACGCAAAGTCATTGAAAATTCTTTACGAGATTTTCGTTTGGGCGGCGCAGAATTATCAGATGATCAAAAAATTCGTTTCGCTGAGATCCAAGACCAACAGGCTCAGCTATCCAAAGAATTTTCTGATCATGTTTTAGACGCAACAGATTTCTTCGTGCATGTGATCACGGATGAACAAGATTTAGCTGGTTTGCCAGAAGATGCGATTGCTGCGGCAAAGCAAACGGCTGAGTCAAAAAATCTGATTGGCTGGGCGTTTACCCTGCATTTCCCATCGTATTTTCCAGTCATGCAGTTTTCTGAAAATAGACCACTCAGAAAAAAACTCTATGAAGCCTATGTCACCAGAGCCTCAGAGTTATCTGAGAAGTTTGGAAGTGGCAAAGCAGATTGGGACAATACAAACAACATGCTTTTGCAACTTCGTCTAAAAGATGAAGAAGCCAAGATGCTTGGCTTTGCAAATTACGCCGCTCTCAGTCTTGCGCCAAAAATGGCGAAGACTGTTGCAGAGGTCGATCAATTTTTAAGTGACTTTGCCAAAAGAGCTCAATCTCACGGTCAAAAAGACTGGGAAGAATTGCAAGTTTTTGCCAAGGAACATTTAGATATCTCATCACTTGAACCATGGGACATGGCTTTTGTATCTGAAAAGCTCAAACAAGTTCGTTATGCATTCTCTGAAAACGATGTCAAACAATACTTCCCACTACCAAAAGTTCTAGATGGCCTGTTTGGACTTGTGCAAACTCTGTTTGGGGTAAAAATTGAGAAGGACTCTCTGCCAGTTTGGCATGCAGATGTCCAATCATTCAAAGTCTTGAGTAAAGCTGGAAAACTACTGGCCAATTTTTATTTAGATCCATACGCAAGACCTGGAAAACGTGGCGGCGCTTGGATGGACGATGCCAGAGGTAGAAGAAACCTCCCTAATGGAACAATCCAAACGCCTGTGGCTTATTTGGTGTGCAACTTCCCCGCCCCTGTAACGGTCAATGGTGTTACAAAACAACCAACGATCAGCCATGATGATGTGATCACCATGTTCCATGAGTGTGGCCATGGCTTACATCACATGTTGACTCAGGTTGGATCCTTGGGTGTTTCAGGCATCAATGGTGTTGAATGGGATGCTGTAGAACTACCTAGTCAGTTCATGGAAAACTTTTGCTGGGAATGGGAAGTTTTAGAAAAAATGACATCTCATGTAGAGACAGGCAAAACCTTGCCAAAATCTCTATATGAAAAAATGATTGCGGCAAAGAACTTCCAAAACGGGATGGGCACTCTAAGGCAATTAGTATTTTCTTTGACTGACTGGCGCCTGCATTCAAGCTTTGATGCGCACTCAGCCAAACCTGAAGATATTTTGCAGCTATCAAGACAAATCAACGATCAAATTCATGTGATCAAGCAGTCTGATCTATCTAGATGGCCCAATACATTCAGCCATATTTTTGCAGGCGGTTATTCAGCTGGTTACTACAGCTATAAGTGGGCTGAAGTACTTTCTGCAGATGCCTATGCGGCATTTGAAGAAGCCGCTAAGAAGACTGGCAGCATTTTGGATGAAGCCACAGGTGTGCGCTACCGACAAGAAATTCTTGAAGTTGGCGGTAGTCGCTCCGCTGCTGAATCATTCAAAGCATTCAGAGGCCGAGAGCCAGAAATTGATGCCCTTTTAAGGCATGGTGGTTTAGCTTAAGAGTTAACTTAAAGTAGTAATCACAGGAGCGTGATCAGATGGCTGCTCCCAAGCTCTCGGAGTTTTATCAATGGAGCTTGCGATGCAGTCATTTTTCAATGCTTCACTCAAAAGAATGTGGTCAATACGAACGCCAGCGTTTCTTCTGAAACCCATCATCCGGTAGTCCCACCAACTAAAGCTTTTGGGTGCCTGCTCAAAGAGCCTATAGCTATCGTAAAACCCCATCTCAATGAGACCTGAGAAAGCATCACGCTCATCTTGAGAAACTAAATTCTGCCCTTCCCATGCTTTCGGATCATGAACGTCTTGATCTTCAGGGGCAATGTTGTAGTCACCCAGCAATGCAATTCTTGAATGCTCTTCCATTTCCTCGCTGAGCCAATCATGAAGACCAGCCAACCAATCCAACTTGTAGGCAAACTTTTCTGTGCCTGGCGCTTGCCCATTTGGAAAATAAGCAGAAATGATTCTGATCGGAGCCCTGCCATTAAAAGCTACCGTTGCAGCCAGCAAACGTTGTTGCTCATCGGGAAATTTAGGGTTGTTTTTAACAGGCGATAAAAATGCAGTTTGCACATCTTGAGCTATTGCAGCCAAAGATGATTTGCGTAAAAGAATGGCAACACCGTTATACGTTTTTTGTCCTGCTACCAAAGAGTAATAGCCGGCAGCTTCCAGCTCAGCAAACGGAAACTTATCTTCTGTGAGTTTGAGTTCTTGCAAACAAAGAGCATCAATGGGTGCCTTAAGAGCTTCTTGTGCAGCTAACCACTGCAAAAGATGAGGAAGGCGAACTTTGATGGAATTGACATTCCAAGTAGCAAGACGAATAGCGGACATAAGTAGATTTAATTCACAATAATCGCTCTATTATGAACGCTATCAAGTTGGTCGAATAATTTAGGTATCGATACCAAGTTCTTGAAGTTTTCTGGTGATCGTATTTCTGCCAATACCCAAACGCTCTGCGGCTTCAACGCGACGACCTCTGGTCACCTCCAAGGCTGCTGTTAGAACAGCTTTTTCAAACTTAGTTTCTAAGATATTGAAAACATCTCGGCTACCATCTTGTAATAATTGCTTGGCCAACAATGCAAGGCCAGATTCCCAATCACCAGCGTTTGCTGATTTAAATGTAGTGACCAATTCAGCAGTCACTCCCTCAGGAAGATCTGCGCCTATTTCGATGACATCTGGCGGTAAATCTTGAGCACTAATCACTTGTGCTGGCGCCATCACGGTCAACCAGTGACATAAATTCTCTAGCTGTCTCACGTTACCTGGAAATGGTAATTGAGAAATAGCCAACAAGGCGTCATCTGACAAACGCTTGGCATCCATGCTCAAAGATTTAGCAGAGGTTTGCATGAAGTGACGAGCCAATAATGGAATATCTTCCTTGCGCTCTCTCAATGATGGCAAGCGCAGACGAATCACATTCAAACGATGGAACAAATCTTCCCTGAACAAGCCTTCAGCAACACGTGCCTCAAGATTTTGATGGGTTGCAGCAATGACTCGCACATTCGATTTAAGAGAATCATGGCCACCAACTCGGTAAAAATGACCATCCGACAGTACACGTAACAACCTTGTTTGAAGATCAAATGGCATATCACCGATTTCATCTAAAAATAAAGTTCCACCTTCAGCCTGTTCAAAACGACCACGTCTCATGGTTTGTGCGCCAGTGAAGGCGCCTCGTTCATGGCCGAACAATTCAGACTCAAGTAAATCTTTTGGAATGGCTGCCGTATTTAAAGCAATAAAAGGCCCACCCGCTCTTGGACTATGTTTATGCAAAGCTCTGGCCACAAGCTCTTTACCAGTGCCAGATTCACCCGTGATGAGAACAGTCACATTAGATTGAGACAAGCGCCCAATGACCCTGAAGACATCCTGCATGGCGGGAGCTTGACCAAGAATCTCAGTGGTTTCTTGCATGCGCACAACACCATCTTGTGTTTGATTTTGCAATCTCAAGCTTTCATCAACCGCACGGCGGATTAATTCAATAGATTTGGCAATATCAAAAGGTTTGGTGATGTATTCAAAAGCGCCACCTTGGAAAGAAGAAACAGCGGAATCAAGATCTGAATAAGCCGTCATGATGATCACAGGCACATGCGGATGCTCAGCTTTGACCTGTTGTAACAAATCAATGCCATTACCCCTTGGCATGCGAATATCAGAGATTAAAACCTGTGGCTCTTCTTTGTTATCAAAAGCATCTAAAACATCTTGAGGATTGGTGAAACTTCGATAAGGCATGTTTTCGCGCTGCAATGCTTTCTCAAGCACCCAACGTATTGATTGATCATCATCCACAATCCAAACAGGCTTCATATCGACATCCGATTCTTATTGTTTTCCTTCCGCTTTTAAGCGGAAAGGTAATTGCATTTGAAAGTCAGTTGTTCCAGGCTTGCTGGTACAACCGATAAAACCATAATTCTGTTGCACATAGGTTTGTGCCAAAGTCAGCCCCAAACCACTGCCACCCTCTTTACCTGAGACCAAAGGAAAAAAGATTTTGTCCTTGATTTCATCAGGTATGCCAGGTCCGTTATCAATGACATGCAAATCTAATGCCAGTTTGTAACGTTGCTTGTTAATAGTGACATTGCGAACCACTCTGGTGCTGAGTTCTATCTCAGCATCACCCTGCTCGATCCTGGTTCTTAAGGCCTGAGCTGCGTTATGAACCACATTCAATACAGCTTGAATCAAGGCCTCTTTATCACCTAAAAGATCAGGCAAGCTGATATCGTAATTTCTCTTGATTTTTAAACCGCTTGGAAATTCGGCTAACACCAAGCTTCTGACTCGTTCAAGCACTTCATGGATGTTCAAGAAATCATCAATGTGTGCCTTTCTATGGGGTGCTAGCAACCTATCAACCAAACTCTGAAGTCGATCAGATTCTTTGATGATGACCTGAGTGTATTCATGTAAAGATTTATCAGGCAGCTCATACTCTAAAAGCTGTGCCGCGCCTCTGATACCGCCCAGAGGATTCTTAATCTCATGGGCTAAGTTACGCATCAAAGTCTTATTAGCTTCTACCTGCTGAACCAAACGATCATCGCGCTCACTTCGTAATTGCTGCTCTAAGGGAAACCATTCAATCAAGAGCAAATCGGGGTGATTGAGTGCTCCAACCACAACGTGAGCATTGATGGGATCATGATCGGCTCGCGCCGGCCCTGAATTTAAGATCAAATCTTGGCGCTGAGATGCGACTTCTTCGGTCTTGATGGCCTCAAGCATCTGTAAAAGCTCTGGGTTGTGACCAAATAAATCATGCAAGTTCATGCCTTCTAGCAATTTGCTAGAAATATCCAAACTCACTTCTGCTACGGGGTTGGCATAAACCACCATCTGATGGCTGTAATCAACGATCAGAATGGCATTTGGAAACTCATCCCAAACACTGTGAGGAGAAAAAAGGGCAGCTACTGCTGCCCCTTCTTTGCTTGGTTTGCGCAACATATCTGCGCTCTACCTTCTCTAGTCTCTCGATTAGAGTGAGTAGTACATATCGAATTCGACTGGGTGAGCAGCCATACGGAAGCGAGTAACTTCTTCCATCTTCAATTCGATGTACGCATCTAACATTGAGTTTGTGAATACACCACCACGAGTCAAGAACTCACGGTCAGCATTCAATGCATCCAATGCCTGATCCAAGCTGTTACATACTGTTGGGATCTTTGCATCTTCTTCTGGTGGCAAGTCATACAAGTTCTTGTCAGCAGCTTCACCTGGATGAATCTTGTTCTGGATACCATCTAAACCAGCCATCATCAATGCTGAGAAGCACAAGTATGGGTTAGCCAATGGGTCTGGGAAACGAGTTTCGATACGACGACCTTTTGGATTTGCCACGTGTGGAATACGGATTGAAGCAGAACGGTTACGTGCTGAGTAAGCCAACTTAACTGGAGCTTCGAAACCTGGAACTAAACGCTTGTATGAGTTTGTACCTGGGTTAGTGATAGCGTTCAATGCACGTGCGTGCTTGATGATACCGCCGATGTAGTACAAAGCTAAGTCTGACAAGCCTGCATAGCCATTGCCTGCAAACAAGTTTTGACCATCTTTCCAGATAGACTGGTGAACGTGCATACCTGAACCGTTGTCACCAACGATTGGCTTAGGCATGAATGTAGCTGTTTTGCCGTAAGCGTGAGCAACGTTTTGAATCACGTACTTTTGTAGGATTGTCCAGTCAGCACGTTGAACCAATGTGCTAAATCTTGTGCCTAGTTCGTTTTGACCTTGACCAGCCACTTCATGGTGGTGAACTTCAACAGGAATACCTAGAGATTCCAAAATCAAACACATTTCAGAACGCATGTCTTGGAATGTATCAACAGGAGCAACTGGGAAGTAACCACCTTTTTTACCTGGACGGTGGCCTGTGTTGCCATGTTCAAAAGTTGTTGCTGATGACCATGGTGCTTCTTCAGATTCAACTTTGAAGAAACAACCTTGCATGTCGTTGCCCCAAGTTACGCTGTCAAAAACGAAGAACTCTGGCTCTGGACCAAAGAAAGCTGTATCACCAATACCAGTGCTCTTTAAATATGCTTCTGCGCGTTTAGCGATAGAACGTGGATCACGGTCGTAGCCTTTGCCATCTGATGGCTCGATAACGTCACATGAAAGAACCAATGTTGGCTCTTCATAGAATGGGTCGATATAAGCTGTAACTGGATCTGGCATCAACAACATATCTGATGCTTCAATTCCTTTCCAACCAGCAATTGAAGAGCCGTCAAATGCATGACCACTCTCAAATTTATCTTCATCAAAGTGAGACACTGGCACTGAAACGTGCTGCTCTTTACCTTTGGTATCTGTAAAACGGAAGTCAACAAAAGTAACTTCTTTCTCTTTCGCAAGCTTCATTACATCAGCGACGGTCTTCGTTGTCATGCAAATCTCCTGTTGGTACGATCTCAAATCAGTCACATCACCCTTCATGGAAGATGCAACCCGCTTATTACAAAACTATGCACAAAGCATGCCAAAAGACATGCTTCATTTACTTATCAGCATTTTAGGTCAATAAACCCACTGCAGATCACTCAAATGCCCTTTTTTGGTGCACAAATGCACTAATTTCAGGCAAATTCACCATTAATCACCAGCTTGGGGCAATTCATGAATTTCGAAGCCTAATTTTAAAACACCTTGCTTCAGAAAGGGAAAAGCTTTATCAACTTCAGATAAAGAACCCTTAAGTCCAAGCTCAATATGACGCTTGGCAAAAACCCCGCCCTTGCGAGGGTCACCGACTGAAGGAAGACTAAAGACTTTAACGCCACTGTGTGTGGCTTCAATCTCCTCCATCAAGGTGGTCAAGCTAGCCTCCATACCCAATGGAATGATGAAACTCTTCTCAACAAAATCAGTCAAATGAAACAAATCTGCATAAAGTTCATCCAATACCCAGGCCATCATTGGTGCAGCCATCACAGGAAAGCCCGGTAGGAAATGATGCTCCTTGATGCGAAATCCAGGAATCAGGTTGTATGAGTTAGGAATGATTTCACTACCAAGCGGAAACTCCCCCATCTTCATGCGTAAAACATTGTCTGGATTTGTTAGCTTGGCTTTATCTGCATCACCCTCAGCCATGGTGTTAATGCGTTGCGTGATTAATTCCTTCGCTTCTGGATGCAAGGCCAAAGGAACATTCAAAGCAGCTGCCGCACACTGTCTGGTGTGATCGTCTGGAGTTGAGCCAATACCACCCGTACTAAAAACAACATCATCTGTTGCAAAACTTTTCTTTAGAACCTCTGTGATCGACTCTCGATCATCACCCACATATTCAACTTTATGAAGCGATAAGCCTCTTTCACTGAGAAGCTCAATCATTTTTGACATGTGCTTATCTTGTCTCTTACCAGAGAGAATTTCATCGCCTACAACGATGAGTCTGAACTTTTTATGCGTCATTTAATACAACTCCATTAGTCATTCGGTATTCACGCAATGCATTTAATAAATAGTGGGCAAACCATAGTGCTGAAAAAATAAAAACCAAAGAATAAATCCACAAAGCAAAGAAGGAAACAATTGGGAAAAAGATAAAAGCCATGGCGGATGTTGCCCAAAAGAATGTGGGCACAGCGCCCAACATCCCAGAGACTATGCCCATGGCTAATAAGCGCCAACGATGTTCAGCAATCAATGCATCTCGTTCTTCTGCGCTCGCATGAAGCGCCAACACGTCATAGCTCATGAGCCTCATGGTCAGCCAACCCCATAGCAATGGCGGCAGGATGGCCACCATGGGAGGAATCCACCAAATAGGCAAAGTAATCAACAAAAATAAAAAGCAAATCACAATGGATATCAATGCATAAACAATGCTTCCCCAAACACCGCCAACATTTGCTTGATGTAGAGATTGATACTGCGACTGCTTTGAAAGATGTTTGATCACACCAGGAATGGATGTAAAGGCAACAAACACCAACAAGGAAATCGTGATCAAAGGAATTAAAACCATGACCAGTAACAATGGCGCCATCACCGCCCTGATTTCATCCCACCCTGTTGCAGACATCACATCAGCAATCCATGCTGTTAAAAATGAAGTGGTAATAAAAACTCTGATGAGTTCTAAGGTGGGCTCCCAAATAAAGAAAAACAAGATGCCCCATGCCACGCTGACAAATAAAAAAGGTCGCAAGCTCAACCAAAGCATCTTTGGATGCATTAAGCCAATCATCGATAAACCAAGAGCTCTAAACACAAAATCCTTTACTGCTTCATTAAAATAATTTTCTAAGCTCTCGCCAAGAATGTCTGAAACCCTGCCACTGATGAATCGCCAGATTCTCAGAGACTTCTAAATTTCTAACACCCGTTGGATGAATCTCTTTTGAAAAAATGGCTGTTTTGAATAGCATGTCCCACCAAGGAAATAACACCCCAAAATTACAACCTCCTAAAACACCCGGTTTACCTGGTGCTTCATGGCCCAAGCCAATTGCATGGTGATAGCGATGGAATTGCGGTGAAATCAAAACATATTTGAACCAACCATGATCAAACTTTAAATTGCCATGCTGCCAACTTTGAATTAATTGGCTGATGGCCACAAGCCATAAGAACTGAATGGGCTCCACACCCATCACCAGCGCAATCAAAGCAAATACCGCTGAATGCATTAAATCGTCGATCACATGATTACGGTTATCACTCCAGACAGTCATGGTTTTCTGGCTATGATGCAAGGCATGTAACTGCCACCACCAATTGAAACGATGTGATGCACGGTGGTAAACGTATTCAGCAAAATCCAAAATGATCAAATAGACAATAAAGCTGACCCAAGGAATGGATGTGATTTGTGGAATCCATGTCTCGACATTAAGCTGAATGAAACGCAAATCATGCAGTTGCGCATCAAACCAAAAAAACATGCCTGAGAAAAGTAAAAACAAGGCCAGCTTAAAAATACCCAAGCGATGAATCAGTGTGTAAACAACATCTGACCAAACAGCTTTTGATAATTTTTGCTGATTGGCACGTTTAACTTCAGCAGGCCAAAAACTCTCAAGGGGACGAAGTACCAAGGCAATCAGTAAAACTTGGATCACTCCCAACATGAACCAATCCAGACCACCAATGGCATCGTCAGCATGGCCCATTCCATCAAAGGCATAAAGAAGTGGCAGAACTAACTCCTGCATCAACCACTCTTGGGTGCTGGCATACCAGGCAAATAAGGTGTTCATGGCCTCATTATTCTAGAAATTTGCCGATGCTGCTGAATCCCTAAAACCGTATCAAAACAATAGCCCTTTTTCTTCAAGCCAACAATGAGAGGCTCTAAAACTGCTGGGGCCCAAGGGTCTTTTCTAGACCATATCCCCAGATGAGCCATGGCGACATCTCCTGGCTTTAGAGATTTCAGAGCCTTATCTAGAAGATGTTGATTTGAGAATTTCTCAGAACTTAATTCATCCCCCAAAAAACCAGCTTCTGACCAGCCAACATGGGTATAGCCACAAATATGACCCATCTCCACGTAATTCGAGGATACCTTTCCGCCAGGAGCTCGCCAAATTTTATTCAATGGAGAGCCTGTCATTTTCTGAAAACGATCATTCACCAACTGCAATTCACTACATAAAGCACTTTGGTTGGTGGTAATAATTTTTCCAGCATGAGGGCCAAATTGAGGTCTTGTCTTAGCAGAGTTATTTTCTGCATCTTTAACGAAGTAAGTATGGTGGTAAGTGTGATTACCAAAAGCATGACCATCTTTTTTCAGTGATTTCCAAAACTCAGACCATGAGTCATCCAAAGAAAAATCACCGCGCTTGGTTTTTTCATTGGCTAAGAAAAATGTGGCTTTGACATCATGCTTTTTTAAAACCCCAGCCACATACTCAGCAACATCCATGTTGCCAGTGTCAAAGGTTAGATAAATGGGTTTTTCACAAGTCGATGCATGAGCACTGGTTGAAAATAACAAGACAAGCGCTATTTTTTTTAACTGAGTGCAAGGACTGGTGATGAAGCTCAAGCATTACTCCCAAGCAGCATTCGAGTGAAAGAAAATACCGTGAGGACTTTTCCCAACCGGAATCGTTGTGACCAGCTTGCGGCTGGCGATATCAATGATGCCAACTTTCTTAGCAAATCTAAATGTCACCCACAACTCTTTGCCATCAGCTGTGACATCCATACAGTCAGGACCAGATGGTAAGCCTTTGATGTCAGCCACTTTTTCCAACTTATCCATGTCAATGATGCTGATGGTTGAGTCAACACGGTTTGTTAAAAAGATATGGCGCTTATCTCCCAAAGGTCTAAAGTTATGAGCGCCTTTGCCAGTTTTAATTTCTTTGACAATCTTCTGCTGCTTCCAATCAACCACCTGCACCAAGTCAGACCCAGTTAAACCAATTAACAGATGCTTATCTCCAGGGGTCATCCAAACACCAGCAGGCATTTTTCCAATTGGCATTCTCCAAACTATTTCTTGGGTGGCTAAATCAATCGCAATCAGCTCATTAGAATCTTGCAAGGTCACAAAGGTTAGTTTGCTATCACTGGTAAACGCAATATGACTTGGTGTCTTGGCTGCCTTCACAATTTTTACCAATTTCAATTCTTGATTTTTGGCGGCATAAATATCCACCCTGTCTAATCGGTTGCCTGCAGCAACAAACCACTTCTTATTAGGTGAATAGCCAATGTGATAAGGATCAACAATATTAGGCAGGCGTGATTGAACATCACCAGTTTTGGGATCTAGAAAAACAACATCATCACCAGCAGCATTTGCGACCAACACTGATTTTTGATCCGGGGTGATCATCAAGTGATGAGGTTCTTTTCCAATTGGAAAGGTTTTATAAACAGCCCTCTTATCCATATCAATCAGACTGACGCTGGCCTCGCCTGAGTTGAGGACAATCGCTGTGCGCTTGACAGGATCAGCAGCATGAACCGTTAACCCAGGCATCAAGAACGCCAAAGTTAAAAAAGAAGAAAGAATGGGGGCTAAATTGATTGATTTACGCATTTTGGGATTTTAAGACCCAAAATACCAAAAGGAAAGAAGATTACTTTTTAAGACTATCTAGGATTTTCTGCAGACGTTTTGAGGACATTGGGGTTGGCGTCTTGAGCTCTTGGGCATACAAAGCCACCCTCAACTCCTCTAACTGCCACCTGAAATCATTCAAACGCGGATCAACGGAAGCGCCATACGCCTTTTGTGCAGCAAGAAGCTTCATCCAAGGTTGCTGCAATGATTGCCACTCTTGTTGCAACTGAGCATCTCTTGATGGATTGAGTCTGATCTTATCAATGCGCATCGAAGCTGCTTTGAGATACCTTGGCAGATGCACCAAGTATTCATAAGGCGTCTGATTGACAAACTTAGGGTGAATCAGTTGTTGGATTTGAGTTGATACATCAGCATGAGCATTTGCAGATAAAGCCTTTAACTGAGCCATGCGTTTTTGTAAATCAGCGTAAGCTTGAAGTGCACTCAAAGCGTGTCGACCGATCTCTTGGGCAATCAAGGCCAACTTTGGTTTACCAAGATCAAGTCGTTGCTTAAACTCATCGGCATTTGTTGGCAATGGCTCCATCAAACATGACCTCTCAATAGCCAAATCAATGACCTGCGTGATCAAGTCTTCAGCATTGCCAATGTTCATGAAGAGCAGTCCTAAATCTCTTGCGCCAGGCAACTGTTTATGCAAAGCCTTAATGGTTTCTCGCATGGGCAGCGCAAACAATCTTCTAAGCCCCTGTAAATGTGCTTTTCTTGCAACCTCCGGATCATCAAAAACCTCGATATCACAATGCGTTTGCTGATCAAGCAATGCTGGGTAACCATACAAACTTTGTTTACCGCGTTTAATTTCCAACATTTCCGGAAGAACACCAAAAGACCAATCTTTGATATTGTCTGTTTGAGACATTGCAGCTTTGGTATTTGATTCCTTGGCAGCCTGAACAGACGATGATGGCGCTTTAGAACCAGCATTCTTTGATTCAGTCAGCAACTGATCAACAGCGCTCGCAGCAACCTCTTGAAAGACTTCTCTGGCTGCCTGAGAATGCTCTGCTCTCAATTTACCCAGGTTGCGCTCCAAATCAATCTGACGCCCATACTCATCGACCAAACGGAAGTTCATAAAACAATGAAGCGGTAGATTCTCAGGTCGGAAATCAGCTCTTTGGGTTTGCACTTGAGTTTGCTCACGTATATCAGCAATCAAGGCATCTAAATAATCACCTTCACCAAAAGTATTTTTCTCTGAAGTGCGCTCTACAAATTTCTTGGCATAGTCAGGCAAAGGTACACAGTAACGACGCAATTTTTGCGGCAATGATTTGAGATAGAGCTGAGTTTTTTCTGTGGCCAAACCGGGAACCAGCCATTCACAGCGACGTTGATCAATTTGATTGAGCAAAGTCAAAGGAATCACCATCGTCACACCATCTTTGGGACTACCAGGTTCAAAGTGATAACTCAATTGCAACTCAGTGCCCGCCATTTTCATGGTTTTTGGATAGCGATCCAAAGTCACCCCTGCAGCCTCATGCCTCATCAAATCTGATTTATCTAGTTTGAGAGAGATGCCATTCTTAGGATCTTCTTTGAGCCACGCCTCAAGAGTCGCTTTGCAAAAAACAGTTTTAGGTAACTGCTGATCGTAAAAGGCGAACAACAATTGATCATCCACCAAGACATCCTGTCGACGAGAGCGGTGTTCGAGTGCCTCGATTTGTTTAATAAGGCTTAAGTTATGCCAAAAGAAAGCGCCAATAGCCCCGCCTTGCTTTTGCGCCTGAGCAACTTCAGCCTGCCCAAACAAATCAGCCTCTACCAAAGCTCTTTGGATAAAAATGTGGCGAGCCTCTAAAGGATCTTTTGGTGAGAAACGTATTTTTCTGCCGTGATAAATGGGCAAGCCATAAAGTGTGCCGCGCTCGTGCGCCATGACCTCACCTTGGCGAGAATCCCAAAATGGATCACTCCAAGATCTTTGAATGCGATGACTGGCAACTTTCTCTACCCACTGTGGCTCAATCTTCGCAATGGTTCTTGCAAAAAGGCGACTGGTCTCCACCAGTTCTGAAGCTAAGATCCATGCCCCTGCCTTTTTACCAATCGTTGATCCTGGCCAAATATTGAGTTTGATGCCGCGAGCACCCTCATAAATGCCTGGACCATGTTTTTCATCATCCGCTTTTTTAGCAATATTACCCAGTAAACCTGTGAGTAAAGAAAGATGTATCTGCTCAAATGTCGCTGGCGTTTGGTTTTCTTTCCAACCCTGTTCAATCAATAAACGATGGAGCTGTCCATGAATATCTCGCCATTCACGCATCCTTCTTGGCGAGATGAAATGAGTCTTACATAGGTTTTCTAATTGTCGATTGCTTTGTTTGTTAACGAGTGCCTGCTGATACCAATCCCACAACTTAACAAATGATAAGAATTCAGATCTTTCATCAGCAAAGATCTTATGTGCTGTGTCGGCTGCTTGGGCATACTCCATTGGACGATCTCTTGGATCTTGAGTGGCCATGGCCGTAGCAATGATCAAGACCTCTCTGAGCGCTTGGTGCTCTTTGGCAGCCAAAAGCATACGACCCACTCTTGGATCCAATGGCAAGGCAGCTAATTGCTTACCAATCGGTGTCAAAGCACCCTGCCTTGGTCCATCAGACTCCATGGCACCCAACTCTTCTAGAAGCTGAACTCCGTCTGCGATGGCCCGACCCAAAGGTGCCTCAATGAATGGGAATTCTTGGATCTTTGGAAGTTTTAAGGCGCGCATCCGAAGGATCACGGCAGCCAAAGAGCTTCTTAAGATTTCAGGATCGGTAAAAGCTGGTCTGGCCTTGTAATCAGCCTCGTCATACAAACGGATGCAAATACCATCTGATACACGTCCACATCGACCAGCACGCTGATTAGCGGCCGCTTGTGAAATGGGTTCTACCTGGAGCTGTTCAACCTTGTTGCGATAGGAATAGCGCTTGACCCTTGCCAAGCCTGCATCAATCACAAAGCGAATACCTGGCACGGTCAATGATGTCTCAGCGACGTTGGTGGCCAAGACAATGCGACGACCACCCCCACCCTGAAAAACCCTCTCTTGCTCAGCCACAGACTGTCTGGCAAATAGACTCAAAACATCTGGATGGAAGCGTTGGTTCAGTACATGATCTTTACGAATAGTCTCTGCACAATCTCTGATCTCTCGCTCACCGGGCAGAAATACCAAAATATCGCCCGCTCCGTTTGCACCATCCCGCCATAGCTCTGAAATTGCTTCTACAACAGCCTCAGGAATGTCCTTGACTTCCTTTTTGCCTGGCTCTTGCAACGGTCTATAGCGAAGCTCAACTGGATAGAGGCGACCGCTGACCTCAATCACTGGTGCTGGGCGCTCTTTGGAGCCGAAATGCTCAGCAAAACGCTGGGCATCGATCGTTGCCGACGTCACAATCACCTTCAAGTCTGGACGCTTAGGTAAAAGCTGTCTTAAATAGCCCAACAGAAAATCAATGTTCAGGCTGCGCTCATGGGCCTCGTCAATGATGATGGTGTCATAAGCCTTTAATAAGGGGGCTCGTTGAGTTTCAGCCAATAAAATGCCGTCTGTCATGAGTTTGACTGAGGCGGTGGCAGAGGTTTTGTCTGAAAAACGCACCTGGTAGCCCACATCTTCGCCAATGGGGCTTCCCAGCTCTTGAGCAATGCGTTTGGCTGTAGAAGTGGCCGCAATACGCCGTGGCTGGGTATGCCCAATCAACTGACCAGTGCCATTCGCCCGACCGCGCCCCATAGCCAAACAGATCTTTGGCAACTGCGTGGTCTTGCCAGAACCGGTTTCTCCGCACACAATGATGACCTGGTTCTGCTCTAAAGCATGAGTGATTTTCTCCCTCTGCCCAGAGACAGGTAAGCTTTCGGGAAACTCAATTTTTAAAAGTTTGGTTATTTTTTCTGGTTGCACCCTATAATTTTCCACTATGCCTACAAATCAAGTACAAAATAATTTTCCCTTCGTTGCGTGGCTACGTGATGTAGCTCCCTACATCCATAGTTTTCGTGGCAAAACCTTTGTTATCGGGTTTGCGGGTGAATTGGTTCAAAAAGGTGGATTAGAGGCCTTGATCCAGGATGTGGCCATGCTTCATGCCATGGGCATGAGGATTGTATTGGTCCATGGTTCACGCCCACAGGTCCAAGAACAGCTTGATTTAAGAAAAGTTTCTAGCCGTTACGGCACAGGTGCCATGAGCGGATACAGGATCACCGATCCTGCGGCTCTTGAATGCGCGAAAGAAGCTTCTGGCGAATTGCGCCTAGACATTGAAGCTGCGTTTAGCCAGGGTTTACCGAATACTCCGATGGCCGGATCACGTATTTCTGTGATTTCTGGCAACTTCATCATTGCCAGACCGGTGGGCATTGTTGATGGCGTTGATTTCATGCACACAGGATTGGTCCGCAAAGTGGATTCAGAATCCATTGCCCACTCATTAACAAACAACAAAATTGTTTTGATGTCACCTCTTGGATTCTCTCCAACAGGTCAAGCCTTCAATATTGCCTATGAAGATGTGGCCACAGCTACTGCCATGGCAGTTAAAGCTGATAAGTTGATTTTCTTAACTGAATACAACGGTATTACTGATCTCGAGGGTGAATTGATCAAAGAGTTTTCATTACGCCAGCTAGAAGATCACATCAGTGGCTTAACTTTGGCTGATGCGGATCTGAAAGTGCTGTTACAAAACGCGATTCGCGCCATCAAGTCTGGAGTGAGCCGTGTGCACCTACTGCCTCATGATCGTGACGGCGCTCTGCTCGAAGAATTGTTCACGCATGACGGTATCAGCACCATGATTGCAGCATCTGATATCGAACATTTGCGAGAAGCCAATTTGGACGACGTCGGCGGCATTTTGCAATTGATTGAACCGCTAGAAGATGAAGGTATTTTGGTGGCACGTGGCCGTGACACGATTGAGCGTGACATCACTCACTTCTCAGTGATTGAGCATGACCGCGTTTTATTCGGCTGTGCCGCACTTTTCCCTTACTCGAATGGCTTGGGTGAACTCTCCTGCTTGGCGGTTGATCCTCAAGCACAAGAATCAGGGGATGGCGAAAGATTGCTCAAACGCATCGAGGCCAGAGCCAAAGCGGCAGGACTAAAAAAACTATTCGTTTTGACAACGAGAACCGAGCACTGGTTCTTAAAGCGTGGCTTTGTCAGAGCCAGCGTTGATGATCTCCCAGCAGAGCGTAAAGAGCTCTATAACTGGGAACGTAAATCAATGGTTCTGATTAAAAATATTTGATACAAATAATTTATTAGTTAAAGAGGTAAAAGATGGCTCGCATGATTCATTGCATTAAGTTGAACAAAGAAGCTGAAGGCTTAGATTTCGCACCAATGCCAGGCGATTTAGGTAAGAAGCTATGGCAAGAAGTTTCTAAAGAAGCTTGGGCTGGTTGGTTGAAGCATCAAACCATGTTAATCAATGAGAATCGTCTCAATATGGCAGACACTCGTGCGCGTCAATATTTGCTCAAGCAAGTTGAGAAATACTTTTATGGTGATGGCGCTGATGGTGTTCAAGGTTACGTGCCAGAGAACAAGTAAAGATTCCTAAAGAATCTATTTAGCAAAAAGGACGCCTCGGCGTCCTTTTTTTATTAAAGCATCTAGACTTTAATACGTCTGACGACGCACCCCAGCAGATTCACCAATCAAAAGAACATCGGCTTTTCTTCTGGCAAATAGGCCATTACACACAACACCAGGTATCTGATTGATTTGAGATTCAAGGGCTACTGGATCCTTGATTGATAAACCAGCCACATCCAAAATCCAAGCTTGGTTATCAGTCACATAAACCGACTCAGACCCCTTCACTTTTCTGAGCGTCACCACTCCACCCAACTTTTCTAACTCACGAGCCACTTGAGCCTGGGCCATTGGAATAATCTCAACCGGTAGTGGAAATTTACCCATCACATCCACTTGTTTGCTGCCATCACAGATGCAAATGAATGATTGAGCTAATTGAGCCACAATTTTTTCACGGGTCAAGGCACCACCACCGCCTTTGAGCATGTGGCCATGAGGATCAATCTCATCCGCGCCATCGACATACATCGGTAGACTTTTAACTGTATTACTATCCAAGACCTTAAAGCCATGCTTCTGTAAACGATCCGTACTGGCTTGTGAGCTTGAAACAACGCCTGCAAAGTGGGCTTTGTGTGGGGCAATGGCGTCGATGAATAAATTAGCGGTAGATCCCGTACCAACTCCTAAAATACCGCCAGGAGCCATATTTTTTAGGACTTCATCCTTGGCGGCTTCCGCTACCATTGCCTTAAGTTGATCTTGGGTATACATGTGAACCTGTTTATATGATTAATTAGAGTTAATTTACAGCATTATTCGAGAAGCATTCTAAAATAAGACCATGAGCACATTACTTGAACAATTAAAACAATACACGACCGTGGTTGCAGATACGGGCGACTTTGAGCGCATGCAAGCTTTTTTACCTCAAGACGCCACCACCAACCCATCGCTGATTCTAAAAGCAACCCAACTTCCAAGCTATCAATCTTTGATTGCTGATGTTAAAGCTAAAAATAAAGGCAAACCGGTTGATCAAGTGATCGACGCCTTGCTAGTGGCTTTTGGTATTGAGATTTTAAAAATCGTTCCTGGCCGCGTCTCCACTGAAGTCGATGCGCGTTTATCGTTTGATACGGAAGGCACCATTAAAAAGGCCCGAGAAATCATCACAGCCTATGAGGCCAATGGCATTTCTAAAAAACGAGTGCTCATCAAAATAGCAAGTACTTGGGAAGGCATTCAAGCGGCGAAAACCCTTCAAGCCGAAGGCATCGCTTGCAATATGACCCTTTTGTTTAGCTTGATTCAGGCAGTGGCTTGCGCGGATGCAAAAGCTCAATTGATTTCTCCATTTGTTGGACGCATCACGGATTGGCACAAAAAGTCTCTGGGCAGCCAATGGCAGGACGAGGTTCATGGAGGCGCCAATGATCCAGGTGTTGTCTCTGTGAAGAGCATCTATAACTATTACAAGACCTTTGACATCCCTACTGAAGTCATGGGTGCAAGCTTTAGAAATATTGGTCAAATCACTCATTTGGCTGGTTGTGATTTATTGACCATCAGCCCAGAACTTCTTGCTGAACTTCAAGCCAACTCTGCGAACCTCACTCCAGCATTAACAGCTCAAAATGCCAAAGAAGCTGCAAAAGCTCTTCAATTGAATGTCATCAAGGCTGATGAGGCATCGTTTCGCTATCAGTTGAATCAAGACGCGATGGCCACAGAAAAACTTTCTGAAGGTATCCGTTTATTCTGTGCTGATATTGAAAAACTAGAAAAGGTTCTCGCCAGTTAAACGATGAAGTTTTAAGCTTTTAGCATTCTCTGTCGACGTGCTTCATACAAAGCAACCCCACTGGCAACGGAGACGTTCAAACTCTCCACGCCACCCATCATCGGGATTTTGACAAGTGCATCACAAGTTTCTCTGGTCAACCTTCTCATGCCTTCACCTTCAGCACCCATCACCAAAGCTACTGGGCCTGTGAAATCCATGTCATAGAGTGTTTTTTCAGTTTGATCATCTGTTCCGATTAGCCAAACTCCAGCCTCTTGAAGCTCACGCATGGTTCTAGCCAAATTAGTAACAGCAATCAAAGGCATGGTCTCAGCAGCACCGCTGGCAACTTTACTCACGGTAGCATTCAAATGCGCGGAGCGATCTTTAGGCACGATCACAGCATCAACGCCTGCACCATCCGCCACTCGAAGACATGCTCCAAGATTATGAGGATCAGTCACGCCATCCAAAATCAATAACAGTGCTGGGCCACTCAGAGCATCCAATAGCTCATCCAAAGTTTGAACTTTAGAAATGGTATCGGCAAAGGCTACCACTCCTTGGTGTCGATCATTGCCTGCCAAAGTTCTCAAACGTTCTGTATCAGCCTGATGCAAACGTCTACCTAAAATCGGTTCAGCAGATTTAATGAAGTCTTGCATTCTGCGATCACGTCTTGCAGGATCAACATAAACTGTTCTCAATGACTCAGGATCTTGACGCAATCTTGCAATCACGGCATGAAAACCTAAAATCATTTGCTTACCATCACCACCATGTTGTCTTGGCGATTGGTCTTTTTTTGAATCTCTATCTGACATTAACGACGACCTTTACGAACACTTAACTCATGCCCTTTTGATTTGGCATTGCTTGCTTTTTTGGGTTTTTTACCAGCCTTGGCTGCAGTGGTTTTCTTCTTGGCTGCGCCTGCTGATTTAGTAGGTGGCGATGATAAACCACCAGCAGCCTCTGCAGAAGCTCCTCGAGAACTTCTTACGCCAGCGCTAGCAGCGCTTGAGCTTGGATTGGATCTTGAACTAGAGTGAGATCTTCCTGACGATTTTTTTGCTCCAGGATGTCGGCCAGTTTTGTTACCTCGACCTTGATCAACCTTTGAGAAACGATCACTTGCCCCAACGCCAGCAATACCATTTCTATCACTGTTTGGCTTGACCAAACTGAACTCAATTCTTCTAGCATCCAAATCAACTCGACTGACCAAAACATGAACGCGATCAGTTAGTCTGTAACGAATGCCGGTACGTTCACCACGCAACTCTTGTCTGGCCTCATCGTATTGGTAGTAATCACCGCCAAGTTCACTGATGTGGATCATGCCTTCAACAAACAAGCTTTCCAATTGAACAAATAGGCCAAACGTTGCAACACCAGTGATCGTGCCAGCATACTCTTGACCAAGATGGTCACGCATGTAGTAACACTTCAACCATGCCTCAACATCTCGTGAAGCTTCATCTGCTCGACGCTCATTTGAAGAGCAGTGAACTCCGAGTTGAGCCCATGCTGCCATAGCAGTTGATGCCTCTTGCTTAGCTTTGGAACCACGAGCTGTTTTAGCCGCCGGTTTTAACTTACCTTCTTCATGAGACTTCTTGGCATTGGCGGCATTGACTCGACCAGGGCCGCTCTTAGGCATGGCCAAGTTCAAGACCACGTCCGACGGAATGCTTGGTGAATAAGTTTTCTTCGCCAAAATAGCTTTGATGGCGCGATGAACCAATAAGTCTGGATAACGGCGAATTGGGCTGGTGAAGTGAGCATAGGCTGGATATGCCAAACCAAAGTGACCATAGTTATCTGGTTGGTACACCGCCTGTTGCATTGATCTCAATACCACGGACTGAAGCATGCTCGCATCAGGTCTAGGCTTGATCTCTTCAATCAATTTAGCAAAGTCTTTAGGTCTTGGCTTATCAGAGCCACCCAAATTTAAACCAGCCGTTCTCAATACTTGCTTGAGCGTTAATAGCTTTTCAACAGATGGTTCAGCATGCACACGGAACAATGAGGCATGGCCATTTTTATCTAAGAAGTCTGCAGCACAGACGTTGGCTGACAACATGCACTCTTCAATGATTCGATGAGCCTCATTACGAACTCTTGGCTCAATGCGTTCAATCTTGCCCAAGGCATTACTGATGATTTGAGTTTCAGTCGTCTCAAAATCAATCGCACCGCGCTTATCTCTTGCAGCGCGCAAAACTTTATAAAGACTGTATAGGCGATCAAGATTCTTTTTAAGGTGCTTGAATCTTGCCGCTTCCGGGCCATTTGAATTACTTAAAATTTCCCATACCGTGTTGTAAGTGAAGCGCTGTGCTGAGTGCATCACCGCTGGGTAGAATTGATAAGCCTGCACTTCACCATGAACATCAATCACCGCATCACAAACCATGCACAAGCGATCAACTTCAGGCTTTAGCGAGCACAGACCATTCGATATCTTTTCCGGCAGCATTGGTATGACTCTGCGCGGGAAGTAAACAGATGTGGCACGACTGATAGCGTCGGTATCTAGCGGATGACCTGGTTTGACATAGTGAGAAACGTCGGCGATTGCAACAATCAAGCGCCATGCTTTCTCTTTACCCCATGTCACAGGCTCACAGTAAACAGCATCATCAAAGTCACGGGCATCTTCACCGTCAATCGTGACCAGAGGAATATCCCGAAGATCAATGCGACCCTCTAGATCTTCATCTCTTATTTCATCAGGCAATGCCTCTGCTTCTTTGGCAGCAGCTGGAGAAAATAAATGAGGCACACCGTACTTGCGCACAGCGATTTCAATTTCCATGCCAGGGTCATCAATCTCACCGAGGACCTCAACCACTCGACCAACCGCTTGGCGATAACTATCTGGATAATCAATGATCTCAACAGAAACAACTTGACCCAATTTGGCGCTGCCCTGCCCTTTGGGTGGAATCAGAATATCGTGACCAATTCTTTTATCTTCAGGCGCACAAATCAAAACACCGTTTTCATTCAATAAACGACCAATCACAAATTGATTGGCATGCATGAGCACTTCGCTGATTTGACCCTCTGGGCGACCGCGTCGATCAACCCCAGATACTCTCACGATCACTTTATCGTGATGCATGACACGCGACATTTCGCGCTCATTTAAAAAGATATCCTCACCACCATCATCAGGAATAACAAATCCAAATCCATCTCGGTGGCCTTGCACCGTGCCTTGCTTTTCTGGGAGATTTTTTGCCTTTGACTCAGATAGAGCCAATGTCCCTTTAGTACTTTTTTTAGTCATACCCCATTGTCTTATAAGAATGTGTCATTTCATAATAATTTATCAAAACTACCGTAGAAATTCTTTTATCAGCAAAGAAAAACGGCGCCTTAAGCGCCGTTTTGTCTGGATGCCGATTTGCTGATCAAGCCTCAAATGGGTGTTGAAGCAAGATCGTTTCATTCCGGTCTGGACCTGTTGAAACCATGGCAATAGGAACACAGGCCACTTCTTCAACTCTCTTTAGGTAAGTTTGAGCTGCTTTTGGTAATTCATCCCACTTTTGGATGCCCACGGTTGTCTCAGACCAACCCGGGAAAGTCTCATAAATTGGCTCACATCTAGCAACCGCATCAGAACCACGTGGCAGAACGTCCAAAGTTTTACCATCCAACTTGTAGCCAACGCACAAACGTAGCTCTTTAAGACCATCTAGAACGTCTAGTTTTGTCATGCAAAGGCCTGTCACACCACTGATCTGGATAGAACGCTTCAATGCTGCAGCATCTAACCAACCAGTTCTGCGAGGACGGCCAGTCACAGAGCCAAATTCTTTGCCAACTTCAGCCAAACGCAGACCAATTGGGTCTTGAGCCTTAGGATTGGCGTGATCGTAAAGTTCGCTTGGGAAAGGACCTGAACCTACGCGTGTGCAATAAGCTTTAGTAATACCAAGCACATAATGCAAGCTTCCTGGGCCAACACCAGAACCAGCAGCCGCATTACCAGCCACACAGTTTGAAGATGTCACAAATGGGTAAGTACCGTGGTCGATATCCAACAATGCGCCCTGCGCACCTTCAAATAATAGGTTTTTACCGGCTTTTTGAACCGCATCCAAGTCGCTTGAAACATCAGCCACCAATGGGCGCAACTGATCAGCGTAACTCAACATGCTGTCTCTAACTTCAGCAAAGTCCAAGGCAGGAGCCTTGAAGTACTGAGTTAATACGAAATTGTGATATTCGAGGTTTTCTTTTAATTTTTCAGCGAAAGACTCTGGGAAGAATAGGTCTTGAACTCTGAGGGCGCGGCGAGCCACTTTATCCTCATAAGCTGGACCAATGCCGCGGCCAGTTGTACCAATCTTTGCATTACCGCGCTTAGCTTCACGCGCATGATCAATCGCCACGTGGTACGGCAAAATTAAGGTAGTTGCCTCAGAAATCTTCAAACGTGAGCGGACATCAACGCCAGCAGCCTCAAGCTCACCAATTTCTTTAAACAGAGCTTCAGGAGACAAAACCACACCGTTACCGATGTAGCAAGTCACGCCCGGACGCATGATTCCAGATGGAATTAAACGCAAAATGGTTTTTTGACCATTGATGATCAAGGTATGACCAGCATTGTGACCACCTTGGAAGCGAACCACGCCTTCAGCATGATCCGTTAACCAGTCAACAATCTTACCTTTACCCTCATCACCCCATTGGGTGCCAATCACAACAACGTTACGACCGGATTTACCGCTAGATTTCTGTACAGACATAGGAACCAAGTAAAAATTAATTAGAAATTGTGCAAACGAGCATTTTACGCTCTTGTCTTAATGACCCATGCACCTTTTTGATTCACTAACTCTCGATCGCAATGAAATTCATCGCCATCTTGCTCGTGACCAGGCAATAACTGAATCACAACTTGACCCTGAGAGCGCAATTGAGCGATCTCTTGACTCAATGTTGAATCATTGGACCAAGGGGCTAGGATGGCAGTTTTTCTAGAGTCTTTCTTAGAAATACGAGCTAACGTCATGATATCTAATGAAAAACCTGTGGCAGGACGTGAGCGACCAAAAGCCTTGCCTACCATGTCATAACGACCACCACGGGCGATAGCGACTGGCAAACCTTCAACATAAGCCGCAAACATCACACCGCTGTGATATTGGTAACCCTTCAAATCTGAAAGATCCAAGTTCAGTTTTGGGCTGTTTGGCAACTCTGCCACGGCCGCACAAAGACGCTCTAACTCATCCAAAGCAGCTTTTACAGAAGCTGTTTTAGGTAAATTTTGACGAGCCTGATCCAAGACCTTTTTAGGCGAACCGCTCAGATTGGCCAAGGCCAAAACCGCTGATTTAACCTCAGATGGCCAATCCAATAGCACCTCGTTCAAACAAGGCAAATCTTTGGTCTGTAATGCAGAGTAAAGAGCTTCTAAAGACTCTGGTTTCGGTGAAAAATCACCCAAAATGGCTGTCAAAAGACCGGCGTGAGACATGTCTAGGGTGATTTCACCAACCTGACTCAAATTAAGGACGTCATTTAATAAAGCCTGGATTTCAAGATCGGCTTCCCAACCAGAATGACCGTAAATCTCTGCACCTAATTGCAACTGCTCTCTAGAACTTGAGCCAGCAGCAGCTCGGGTGTGAAGAATTGATCCAGCGTAGCAAAGGCGAGTAACCCCTTGGCGATTGAGAAGGTGTGCATCGATTCTGGCAACCTGAGGGGTCATGTCTGCACGCAAGCCCAAGGTTCTGCCTGAAATCTGATCAACCAATTTAAAGGTTTTCAGATTCAAATCTTGCCCTGAACCAGTCAGTAATGAATCCAAATACTCCAACATCGGAGGCATGACCAATTCATAGCCGTAGGCCTGAAAACGATCCAATAGAATTCGGCGTAAATCTTCAATCTTTCTTGCCTCAGAAGGCAAGATGTCCGCAATATTTTCAGGTAATAACCAGCGATTCATTACTTGGCCGCCGCATTAGAATTTGAAGATTGTGGTCTGCTACCCTTCATGAATTTTAAAAACTCAGAGCTTGGATCCATGACCATCAAGTCTTGCTTGGTTTTAAAGCTACTGCGATAGGCTTCAAGACTTCTATAAAATTGAGCAAATTGAGGATCGCGGTTAAATGCTTCACCATATAAAGCAGTGGCTCTTGCATCGCCCTGACCCTTGATTTTTTGAGCATCACGGTAGGCTCTTGAAAGAATGATGTCGCGTTGGCGCTCAGCATCAGCTCGGATCTTTTCAGACTCAGCAGAACCTGTTGAACGAAGTTCATTGGCCACACGCTTGCGCTCTGCTTCCATTCGGCGGAATACAGATTCACTGATCTCTGCCAATAGGTCAATTCGCTTTAAACGCACATCAACAATCTCAATACCAATATCAGCGGCTTCTTCAGCAACCTTCTTACGAATATTCTGCATGACCTGCTCACGCTGCTCAGAGATCAATTCACGAACTGTGCGCTTGGTGAACTCCTCGTTCAAGGCTGACTTAACCAACTGATTCAAACGGTCTTGAGCCATGCGCTCATCGCCTCTAAAACTGATAAAGAATTTACGTGGCTCAACAATGCGCCACTTCACAAAAGAGTCAACCAGTAAGTTTTTCTTTTCAGCAGTGATAAAACGCTCTGCATCTGGAGTGTCAATAGTCAAAATGCGGCGTTCAAAGAATTGCACACTCTGGAATGGCGGCGGTAATTTAAATTGCAAGCCAGGCTCTTCAACCACGCGCTTTAGTTCTCCGAAGGCGAAAACTGCGGCGTACTGACGTTGATCAACAATAAATATAGTCGAGGATAAAAGGCCGATCAAAATGAACAAGCCAGCAACAATTGGGAAAATTCGATTCATCATTCTGTTTATCTCCTATCGTTCACGGCTTCTCAAACCAGATGTATCTCTTCTTTCAGCAGGAACTGCTGCAGGATTCACAATTGGTGAGTTAGGGTTAGGAGATGAAGTATTGGCAGGTGTATTCGCCATGGTGTTTGAAGTCTGCAATGGCGTTGGGCCAGTGCTTGGGCCCACTTGCTGAATCAACTTATCCAACGGCAAATACAACAAAGAACCATTGCTTGAGCGCTGATCAACCATGACCTTTGTCACGTTGTTATAAATCTCTTGCATAGCATCAATGTACATGCGCTCACGAGTGACCTGAGGAGCTTTAGCGTATTCAACTTGAATCAACTTGAAACGAGTTGCATCACCTTCTGCTGTCGCAGTCACTTTGGCCTTATAACCTTCGGCTTCTTGCATCAAGCGATCTGCTGCACCACGAGCCTTAGGAATGATGTCGTTAGCGTATGCCTGACCTTCGTTTTTCAAACGCTCACGGTCCTGACCTGCCTTCACAGCATCATCAAATGCTGCTTGAACTTGCTCTGGAGGTTGTACGTTTTGTACAGTCACGCTGGTAACAAAAATACCAGCTTTGTAGCTATCTAAAATTTTCTGGATAGATGCATTCAAATCAATCGCGAGCTTTTCGCGGTTCTCATACAAGACATTGTCCATCTTGCTTTTACCAACAATCTCACGGACAGCAGTTTCAGCAGATTGAACAACGGCAGCATCTGGATCTTTGTTGTTGAACAAATACTCAGAAGCATCTTTCAAACGGTATTGAACAGCAAACTTCACATCAATGATGTTTTCGTCTTCAGTCAACATTGAAGAATCTTTGAGATTTGATGCTTTGATCAAATTAGCTCTACCCACCTCAACTGAACGAATGGATGACAGGTTCACCACTTCATGAGTTTGAATAGGCCAAGGCATGCGCCAGTTGATACCAGGACGGGTTGTATAACTGTATTTACCAAACTGTAAAACCACGCCAGTCTGACCTTCTTGAATCATAAAGAAGCCGCTAAATACCCAAACAACCACTGCGACTAAAACCACAACTCCAGCACCAATGCCTGACTTCATGCCATCACCGCCAGTACCCCTGGATGATGGTGGCTGATTATTACCGCCGCCTTGACCTTTACCTTTGAATAAATTATTCAAACGGTTATTGAAGTCTGTCCACAACTGATCTAAATCAGGCGGGCCATCTTGTTTTTGAGGTTGACGAGGTCTTTCCTCTTGACGAGGTGGAGTCGCGTCTTTTTCATCACGGCCACGATCTGGGCCTGACTGATGGTTATTGCCCCAACCGGGATCATTAACAGAGAATATTTGTAGTAATTTACGCATCGAAGGGAGAATACATTCCTGTACGAGTATGAAAAACATCTAACGATTCCCAGCGTTTAACTGGGGCCTGTGAACTTAATTCTGCAACAGAAGGAACCTCATCTACAGGAGCCTTCATTCTATCAGTGTTCCTTGCTAAATCAGCCAATGTTTGACGGAGTAAATCCAAGCCAATGCCTTCTTTAGCAGATATGTATATTGCTGCAACCTTGCCATTTCTGTCATAGCGTATAACAGGACCTCTCTCCATTAGAGCAGGGACTTGGTCGATTTTATTAACCACAACTAGCTGAGGGGTTTCGTTTGCACCAATTTCAGTCAAAACCTTATCAACTTCAATCATTTGTTGTTCGCGGTCAAAACTTGATGCATCAACCACGTGCAGCAACAAGTCAGCTCTCACGGTTTCATCCAAGGTTGCCCTAAAAGCCTCCACCAACTGGTGAGGAAGATCTCGGATAAATCCAACCGTATCAGAAACCACTGCATTACCAATCTCAGGCAAATAAACCCTTCTTGAGGTGGTATCTAAAGTTGCAAATAATTGGTCTGCGGCATACGTACCAGCTTTGGTCAAAGCATTGAAGAGAGTAGATTTACCAGCATTGGTATACCCAACCAAAGATACTGAAAATACCCCGCCCTTTTCTCTGGAGCGGCGCTGGGTTGCCTGCTGCTTTTGCAATTTTTCCAATTCAGCTTGTAAACGCTTGGCTTTGTTTTCAAGCATCCTTCGGTCTAATTCCATTTGCGTCTCACCAGGGCCGCCACGCATACCAATACCACCCTTTTGACGCTCCAAGTGACTCCAAGCTTTGACCAATCTGGATACTTGATAACGAACATTCGCAAGTTGCACCTGGGTCTTACCCACATGGCTCTTAGCTCTTTGAGCAAAAATATCTAAAATCAAGCCAGTTCGATCGATCACATGGCATTGCAAGTGACGTTCTAAATTACGTTGCTGAACGGGTGAAAGCGCATGATTAAAAATTGCCAATTCAACCTCATTGGCCTCCATCTGCTCTCTTAGTTCTGTGGCTTTGCCCGAACCCATGTAAAGGGCTGGGTCTGGTTTTGATCGCTTGGCAATCATTGTCATCACTGGCTGTGATCCAGCGCTGGATGCGAGAAGTCCCAACTCCGCCATACTATCTGCAAAGTCAGGTTTACCGCCTGGATCTATCCCAATAAGGGCTGCTTTAACTGCTTGCATAAGAAGTTAAGCGTCTGGGGTTCCCTCATCCGCACGGAACTCTACCGCTCTAGCAGGAACCACAGTTGAAATAGCATGCTTGTAAACCATTTGAGTCACAGTATTACGAAGAAGAATCACGTACTGGTCAAACGATTCAACATTTCCCTGTAATTTAATACCATTCACCAAGTAAATGGATACGGGAATGTGCTCTTTGCGCAAAGCATTTAAAAATGGATCTTGTAAAAGTTGGCCTTTATTATTGTTCATGCCTGCTCCTTCTTTCTTATTGGTTGTTTGGAGTCTTACTCTATAAAAATAGTCTCAGTTAATCATTGTTGTCAGTTGATTAGCCTTTAGTTTAACTAAGCTAGATAAAAAGTGCCTTTCACTTCTTTTTCTTGCCTTTATCCGAGTCAACAAAAGGGTTTTGACCTGTTCTAAATTCAAGTCTCAATGGAGTTCCTCGTAACTTAAAGGCCTCCCTAAAACGCCCCTCTAGGTAACGACGATAGCTATCCGTCACACCACTCAAAGCATTGCCGTGAATCACAACAATCGGAGGGTTTGAACCACCTTGGTGCGCATAACGCATCTTAGGACGGGACATACCAACACGCTTTGGTTGCTGAAACTCAACAGCCTCCTCCAAAATGCGGGTCAATTTAGGAGTCGGCATCTTAGACATGGCTGCAGCAAAGGCTGCATCGACATCTTTGAACAATTCTTTGATGCCAAAGCCTTTGATTGCAGAGATCGGATGAACGTTGGCAAAGTCTAAGAAACGCAGTTTTCTAGCAATGTCTGTTCTGGCACGTTCTTTTTCGTAATCATCCATGCCATCCCATTTATTCACTGCTAATACCAATGCTCTACCAGCATCCACAATGAAGCCTGCAATATGAGCATCTTGCTCTGAAATATCTTGCTGTGCATCCAACATCAGAATCACCACGTTGGCATCAGCAATCGCCTGCAATGTTTTAACCACTGAAAACTTTTCAATGGCTTCAAATACTTTGCCGCGCTTACGAAGTCCAGCCGTATCGATCATCACGTAAGGTTTACCGTTGCGGGTAAATGGCACGTCAATGGCATCTCGGGTTGTGCCAGGCATATCAAACGCAATCACACGCTCTTCACCAATCAAAGTATTGATGAATGTTGATTTACCAACGTTTGGTCGACCAACCACAGCAATTCGCATCGGTTTGTCTGTGCGATCATCTTCTTCAGGTTCATCAGGCAAGCCCAATGCATCCAAAGCATCATCAATCATGTAACGCACGCCATCACCGTGTGCTGATGAAATAGCTACCGGCTCACCTAAACCTAATTCATAGAAATCTGCTGTGACTGTGGCATGCGCCATGCCTTCAGCTTTGTTGACTGCCAAAATGACTGGGCGACCAGTCTTGCGAAGAAAATCAGCAATCACTCGATCTTGAGGTGCCATGCCCAAACGAGCATCAACCAAGAAAATCACCACATCGGCTTCAACCACCGCTTGCTTGGTTTGCTTGGCCATTTCAGCCAAGATACCTGTTTTAGCAACAGGCTCAAAACCACCCGTATCAATACAAATGAACTCACGCTCACCCACACGGCCATTGCCGTAATGTCGATCACGCGTTAAGCCAGAAAAATCAGCCACCAACGCATCACGCGAGCGCGTCAAGCGATTAAATAGTGTTGATTTACCAACGTTTGGTCTGCCAACAATGGCAATAACTGGTTTCATAGATTCTTTAAGTTTCTGCTTGAGTAAGACTTGATTTTTTAATCGCAGCCAAACTCAGGCAGACATTTTTAATTAGGTCGATAGGCAGACAAAGTGCCGCCTCGGGTTTGAATGATCAACAATCCACTAGCAACAATTGGAGCTGCACTGATGCCGCTGCTATCAACACGAACTCTGGCAATCGCTTGGCCACTGCTTTGCTCTAAGAAATGAAGATAGCCTTGCTTATCACCCATCACAACTACACGGCCAACCGCCAAAGGTTCGCCAACATCGCGCCAAGTCATGGTCTCGTTGCGCCAAACCTCAACGCCATCTACCGCTCTGTATGCCACCACATGTGATTTTTCATCGGCAGCAAAGACAAAATCTTGTGATTGAGCTGTACCTGTATGACTTGAGAAATCTTTTGCCCAAGTCAAATTACCGCTACTCAAATCACCGCAAGCAATTCTGCCTTGAAAAGCAACAGCGCATAAACGACGACCCAAAACGGTTGGTCTAGCTGAAACATCTGTCATGCGTTCAATTTCTGAGAATCCCTTAGGGTAAGACAAAGATGCTTCCCACAAAAGACTGCCAGAAGACAGACCAATCACGCCAATCTTGCCACCAGAAAAGCCTGTGACAAAAGCATCTGCAGCAACTGGGACCATCGGGAAACTGTTTCTAAGTGCTAATGCTGTTTGAGGGCGCACATAAGACCAGCGACGCTTTCCTGTTTTTGCATCCAAGCCGATGAAACGGTTGTCAATGGTACGAATCACAGCAATACCACCAAGAACTAGAGGCTCAGTCAAAACCTCAGCCCCCACCTTTTCTTCCCAAATCTTCTGACCTGTTGAGTCGTAGGCGTAAACAAGACCTTTGGTTGAACCAACCACAACCACGCTGCCATCACTGCCAGGGCCTGATGAAATCTCTGAAGGAGCTTTCACTTGCCATGCAGCTTTACCAGTTAGAACCTCAATTTTTGAAATGGTGCCATTGCCAGCTGAAGTGTATAAATAATCACCAGCCAAAACAGGTCGCATCACAAACGTATCAGATTTGCCAACGCTTGTGGACCAAACAGAGGCAACAGAAATTTTGTCATCCACCTTGGTCAATGAAGCAGGCTCACGCTTTTTAACGCTTGAGCATGAGGCCAAAAAACTGATGGCTAAGAGAGCCCATGCAAGTTTAGATAAAGATTTAGTCATTAACGACCTCCAACAGCATCTAATTTAACTTTCAATAAACGTTTTGCTTCATCGGCAGCATCAGGGTTCTTGGCCAACTTATCCCAAGCTTGTTGATAAAACTGACGAGCTTCAATCGTTTTCTGTTGAGCCAACTGCACATCGCCACGTCTCTCGAGCAACAATGGTTCAAAAGCTGTTGATACGGAAGCACTGGCCACTTTTTCGGCGTCAGCAAAATCAGGCTTATCAATCAATAAAGAAACCAAGCGGGCTCTCGCAACATCGCGGTGAGCATCTGAAGAAGCCTTAGACATGGTCCAACGCAACTGCTGCTCAGCAGCACCCATATCGCCTGAAGTATTGGCAACTTGAGCGGCAACCAATCCAGCCATACCGGCGTAACTGGTTGAAGAATATTGATCTTGCAAATCTTTGGTAGCTCTTAGAACTCCTGGGACGTCTTGCTTTTGCGCAGAGACCAACAAAGTGTCATAAAGCTTGCTAGCAGCAAGAGAAGATCTGTTTTGCCACCAATTCCAAGCAGTGAATGAAGTGTAAGACAGCAAAATAACGATAAGTATCGCGATCAACCACTTACCGTATTGCTTCCACCAAGCCTTTAACTCGGCTAACTGTTCTTGTTCTTCTAGATTGAAATGCATAGTTACTCTCTTATTCTGAAGTGCTGACTAGTTGGTTAATGACTTCATCAACCAAATTATCCATTGAGACCGTGATTTGCTGACCATCACGACGAAGATCTTTTAACTGAACTTGATTGGCGGCCAATTCATCAGGTCCAATAATAATCGCATATGCGGCACCGCTGGCATCTGCTTTTTTCATTTGTGACTTAAAGCTGGCAGCCTCGCCATCGGGAGAGCAGTGCAAGACAACTTCTAGACCAGCACTGCGCAAACGTTCGGCCAAGATAAAAGCAGGCTCCAGTGTTTCACCAGCTTGGTGCAACATATAAATATCGCATCCAGCCTCTAAATCACTGGTCAAGCCCTGCTCTTTCATTAATTCAATCACGCGCTCCATGCCCATGGCCCAACCACATGCTGGAGCAGCTTTTCCACCCATCTGAGCAATCAAAGGGTCATAGCGTCCGCCACCTGCAACTGTTCCTTGAGAACCTAGCTCAGTCGTGACCCATTCAAAGACGGTCAAGTTGTAATAATCCAAACCTCTCACCAAACGAGGGTTGATGGTGAATGGCAAATTATTGGCCTTCAATAGCTTTTGCACACCCTCAAAATGCTTGAGAGACTCTTCACCCAAATAATTCAAAATTTGCGGAGCAGATTCAACGATTGCTTTCATTGCAGGATTCTTGCTATCAAGAATGCGCAATGGATTTGAAACCAAGCGTCGCTTTGAATCTTCATCGAGCTCAGATTCATGCTTTTTAAAATGCTCAATCAAAGCATCTCGATGAGCAGCGCGCTCATTGGCTTGGCCAAGTGAATTCAACTCTAACTTGATACCTGACAAACCTAAGTCATCCCATAAACGCTGACACATCAAAATAATTTCTGCATCAATATCAGGACCAGCAAAGCCAAGTGCTTCAATACCTAATTGGTGAAACTGTCTATAGCGACCACGCTGTGGGCGCTCATGTCTGAACATCGGGCCTGTGTACCAAAGACGCTTTGGGCCTTCATAAAGCATGTTGTGTTCAATCACTGCTCGCACAGCAGCAGCCGTTCCTTCAGGCCTAAGAGTTAACTGCTCACCATTAAGACCATCTTCAAAAGAGTACATTTCTTTTTCAACGATATCAGTGACTTCACCAATGCCTCGCTTAAAAAGAGCTGTTTGCTCAACGATCGGCGTACGGATTTGTTGATAACCATAAGCTCTCACCAAACTCTGAATAGACTGCTCTAAATGAGCCCATAGTGGTGCCTCAGCAGGAAGCATGTCATTCATGCCACGCACACCAGTGATTTTGTTTTGTTTACTTTGGGCCACTTGTTTTTCTTGGCCTTTTTCTTGATTATTTTCTTGGCTCATATTCTTACCCACTCACTTTGTTTTGATATGTGTTTTTCACATACTCATCAACAATCAATTGAAACTCTTCGGCAATCTTGTCACCGCGCAAGGTTTTAACTTTGACCCCATCAACAAATACAGGTGCAGCTGGTGACTCTCCAGTGCCTGGCAAAGAAATACCAATATTGGCATGCTTGCTCTCACCTGGGCCGTTCACAATGCAGCCCATCACTGCCACGTTCATCGATTCAACACCTGGGTGATTCTTTTTCCAAATAGGCATTTGATGGCGCAAATAGGACTGAATGCGTGAAGCCAACTCTTGGAAGTAAGTACTGGTCGTACGACCGCAACCTGGGCAAGCAATCACCATCGGCGTGAAATGACGCAAGCCCATCGTTTGTAAAATCTCTTGGGCCACAATCACTTCATTTTCTCTGGGCGCGCCTGGCTCAGGCGTCAACGAGATACGAATCGTGTCACCAATGCCCTCTTGCAACAACACTGAAAGCGCAGCAGTTGAAGCAACAATTCCTTTGCTTCCGATACCCGCCTCAGTCAGACCTAAATGCAATGGGTAATCACAGCGCACAGCAAGATCTCTGTACACAGAAATCAAATCTTGAACATTGCTCACCTTACAAGACAAGGTGATTTGATTGCCTGGCAAACCTAACTCTTCGGCCCTTGCTGCTGATTGCAAAGCAGACTGAATCAAAGCTTCAGCCATCACTTCACGCAACTCTTTAGGATTTGAGCTGGCGGCATTTTGATCCAATAGCTTTGCCAACAAATCTTGATCAAGACTTCCCCAGTTCACTCCAATGCGAATCGGCTTTTTGTACTGGCAAGCCATCTCAATCATTTGCGAAAACTGCACATCACGTTTAGCGCCTTGACCAACATTACCTGGATTAATTCGATACTTAGATAAAGCCTGCGCACAGTCAGGATGATCTTTTAATAAGGTGTGGCCGTTGTAATGAAAGTCACCAACCAATGGAACATAAACTTCCATCTTGTCCAATTGCTCACGAATCGCAGGAACAGCTGCAGCTGCAGCTGGAGTATCCACCGTGATACGCACAATTTCAGAGCCAGCCCTGGCCAACTCTTTCACCTGAATGGCTGTGGCAATGACATCGGCAGTATCGGTGTTCGTCATGGATTGAACGCGCACTGGCGCATCACCACCTACTGTGACAACTTGACCAGCCCATTCAATGATGGACTGCTGACTAACTCTTCTTTTTACTGGTGAAACAGGACTCGAGCTCATGAACGAGTGACTCCTTTTTCAAATTTAACCACCTGCATTCTTTGCTTTACATTGGTGCGATCTTTAACATCGCCGGCCAATTGACCGCAGGCAGCAGCAATATCATCACCGCGAGTTTTACGAACAGTTGTGATGATTCCAGCATCCATGAGGCGCTTGGCAAAATCTTGCACGCGCGCAGGACTTGATTTCTTCAGGCCTGAATCAGGGAAAGGATTGAACGGAATCAAATTCAATTTGCAAGGAATCTTCTTGAGTAACTCAACCAACTCTTTCGCATGCTCATCAGAATCGTTAACGCCGTACAACATGCAATATTCAAATGTTAAAAAATCTCGCGGAGCAAATGGCAAATAACGCATGCAAGCTGCCATCAACTCTTTCAGCGGATATTTTTTATTGATTGGAACTAACTCATCACGCAGTGCATCATTGGGCGCATGCAATGAAACAGCCAATGCCACCGGCAAGTCATTCGCCAATCGATCCATCATGGGAACAACACCGGAGGTAGATAAAGTCACGCGACGACGTGATAAGCCATAAGCGTTGTCACTTAGCATCAAACGCATCGCACCAACCACGGGCTCATAGTTGAGCAAAGGCTCGCCCATGCCCATCATCACCACGTTGGAGATAACCCTGCCTTCATGCTCATCAAGCGGCGTACCGTCGTAACTATCAATTCGTTTGATCGCGCCAGGTTCTTTGCGCAAAGTGTGCTCGGCCATCCACAACTGACCAATAATTTCACCGAGCGTAAGATTTCTTGAGAAGCCCTGCTTGCCTGTAGAACAAAAACTACAGTTCACCGCACAGCCCGCCTGAGAAGAGATACACAAAGTGCCTCGATCATCCTCAGGGATGTAAACCATTTCAACTGCATTGCCATCAGCAACATCTAACAACCACTTACGGGTGCCATCAGATGCCTGCTGATCACTGATAACTGGTAGAGCCGATACGCAAGCTTTTTCAGCAAGCGTGGCTCTGAATGTTTTGGCCAAGTCGCTCATTTGGGCGATATCAGCCTCACCGCGCTGATGAACCCAGCGCATCAACTGTTGAGCACGAAACGGTTTCTCCTGGAGGGACGCGATGTAATCGCTCATTCCCTCAGGATCAAAGTTTAGTAAGTTGATGCGTGAGTCAATCAATGGGATGAATTAACGTGAGAAAACTTGCATGCCTGGGAAGAAAAATGCAATTTCAACCGCAGCTGTTTCAGGAGCGTCTGAGCCGTGTACTGCGTTAGCATCAATGCTGTCAGCAAAGTCAGCACGAATCGTACCTTTGTCAGCCTTCTTAGGGTCTGTTGCACCCATCAATTCACGGTTCTTAGCAATAGCGTTCTCACCTTGCAAAGCTTGAATCATCACTGGGCCTGAAATCATGAAATCAACCAAGTCTTTGAAGAAAGGACGCTCTTTATGAACGCCGTAGAACTGCTCAGCTTCTTGACGTGAAAGATGGGCCATCTTGGCAGCAACAACTTTCAAGCCAGCAGACTCAAAACGAGCGTAAATTTGACCAATAACGTTCTTCGCTACTGCATCAGGTTTGATAATAGAAAGGGTGCGCTCAATTGCCATGAATAAACTCCATTGATAGATAGATTAAAAACCCCAAATTATACAGTGTTCGTCAGGGATTTCCCGAGGAAGAAATAGCTAAAAGCGTTGATTTTTAAGGAAAAGTCCCAAAATCAAGTGGCTAAAATACGGCTCTAGAGGCAAAAAAGCTTAAAAACACCCCTATTCGGCTATCAACAATCGAATTCCCCCTTGAAATTCATGGGAAATGTCTATACTTAGAGTACGAGTCCAGTGGTGGACGAGTCATGTTTATACATAAAGGAGTTTCAATGAGCGATTTAAACACTTATGGTTTTGGAAATAGCGGCGCTACATCCAGCGTTCAGGTCCGCAACCGGGTGTTACGTAACACCTACGCACTTTTAGCGTTATCAATGGTGCCTACAGTTTTGGGCGCTTGGATTGGTGTTGCGACAGGATTTTCACTCTTTGCTGGAAGCCCTTTCATTGGTTTGATCGCATTCTTCGCGATCGCCTTCGGTTTTTTCTGGGCAATTGAAAAGAACAAAGATTCTGGTCTAGGCGTTGTTCTATTGCTGGGCTTCACATTTTTCATGGGTCTCATGCTCTCACGCTTGATTGGCTCAATCCTAGGCTTCAGCAATGGCGCAAGCTTGATCATGACAGCCTTTGGTGGCACTGCGGTGATTTTTGCGGGCATGGCTAGCTTGGCTGGCACCGTTAAGAAAGACTTGTCACAAGGTCTTGGCAAATGGTTATTCATCGGCGTGATTTTGTTGATTCTTGCTTCAGTGGCTAACATTTGGCTTCAAATGCCTGCTTTGATGCTCACAATCAGTGTTGTAGCGATTGCGATCTTCTCTGCATTCATTTTGGTTGACGTACAGCGCGTGATCAACGGCGGTGAAACAAACTATGTGGTGGCAACTTTGAGTATCTACTTGAGCGTATACAACGTGTTCAGCAATTTGCTAGCATTGTTGGGTATCTTCGGTGGCGACCGCGAGTAAATTCCAACCGATAAAACGAAAAGGCCAGCATTGCTGGCCTTTTTTATTTGAAGCTCTATGAATTAACGCTCAAAAACAGCCATCGATTCAACATGTGAGGTGTGCGGGAACATATTGATCACACCAGCCGCTTTCAAGCGATAGCCCGCTTGCCCCACCAAAATGCCGACATCTCTAGCTAAAGTAGCAGGATTACAAGAGACGTAAACAATGCGTTTTGGCAAATAAGATTTTTCTTCAGAATTACCTGAGTTAGCCATCAAGGCCAAAGAGTTTGCCAAAGCCATCGCCCCATCTCGAGGTGGATCAATCAACCATTTATCAGCCTTGCCCCAAGACTGAATAACGCTTGGGGTCACTTCAAATAAATTGCTACAAGCAAAGTTAACTCGCTCTCCCAAATGATTGTGAACAGTGTTTTCTTTAGCTCGCTTGGTTAACTCATCACTGCCCTCAATACCAAAAACTTCAGCAGCCCTTCTGGCCAGAGGCAAAGTGAAGTTGCCAATACCGCAAAATAAATCAAGTACACGATCAGAAGACTGTGGTGCCAACAACTGAATCGCTTTACTGACCAACACCCTATTCACTTGATGATTAACCTGGGTAAAGTCCGTTGGCTTGAAGGGCATTTCAATATCAAACTCTGGAAGTCGATAACAAAGATGACTCTCTGCAGGATGCAGTGGATAGGCACTGTCGAGACCGGCAGGTTGAAGCCACATATCAATGTTTTGGATTTGTGAAAAATTAATCAGTTTTTGCTGATCATCAGAACTCAATGGTTCCAAATGTCTTAAAACAAAAGCTGTGGTCAAAGAACCTGGTGTTTTACCTTCGCCAATCGCAAACTCTAATTGAGCAAGCTCACCAGGAATCGATAGCTGAGAAATCAACTCTCTCCAACGGGGCAATAAATCAGAAACATGGGCTGGCAAAATATCGCAAGACAACATGTCAGTGATGCGGCTACCTTTTTTCTGATGAAACCCAACCAGCACGCGACCTTTAGGAATCTTGAAGATGGATAAGCGGCCACGATAGCGATATTCCCAAGTGGGTCCTGATATGGGACGCAACATGACCTCGGGACGGACGCGACCCAAGTACTTCAGGTTATCTTCCAACACTCTTTGCTTCATCGCTAATTGGGCTCTAGCGTCCAAATGTTGCATGGAGCAACCGCCACATTCATTGAAAGAAGGACATTTTGGAGTGACGCGACTCGATGATGTTTTATAAATATGGGTGAGCTTGGCTAACTCGAATTTACTTTTGACTTTATAAGATTGAAATTCAACATCTTCCCTAGGTAAAGCCCCGTCAATGAATACGACTTTTCCAGGCTTACCATTTTCATCCAATGGTCTAGCAACACCTTGAGCTTCAAGGTTCAGGGATTCAACAATGACTCTGGTCACAGGCTATCTTTTGAATCTGTAGAAAAATTACTCAAGTACTCTTGCCAAAAAGCGCCATTGGGAGTTTTAGACTCTTTGAGTAATTCATTTTTAACAAACTGAATCTCTTCTTCATATTCCTCAGGAGAAACTCCACCACGCATTCTTTGAAAACGACAATAGACCAGATAAGTATTCACAACATCAGTTTCACAATAATCGCGAATTTCTTTGATCTTGCCATCTAAAAAACCCTGCCAGACCTGGCCACCATCCATCCCCATCTTTCCAGGGAAACCACAGAGCTTCGCCAAAGCATCTAGAGGTGCATTGGCACGGCCAGAAAACTTTGCCAGCAAATCCATCAAATCAATGTGGCGCATGTGATAGCGACTGATGTAGTTATTCCACTTAAAGTCTCTGCTATCACTATCACCGCTCTCACCCATCTCCCAATATCTAGAAGACACCACCCCATTCAATAAAGCGCGGTAATGCAACACAGGCAAGTCAAAGCCACTGCCATTCCAAGAAACTAACTGAGGCGTGTATTTTTCAATCAAGTCAAAGAATGCTTGGATGATTTCTTTTTCAGAACTTCCTGCATCACCAAGACTGCCCACTTTGAATTGAGGAGAACCGTCTTTGGTGGTTCGCCGAATGACGCATGAAATTGCCACAACCTTGTGCAAATGCAAGGGCATGAATTCACTGCCAGTCTTTTCTTTGCGAATAGCCAGCGCTTGATTAACAACCTCTTCATCTGACACTGAATCAGGTATGTTTTCTAAGCGCCTGATGCCAGCTGCATCAGGAATGGTTTCAATGTCAAAAACTAATACGCCAGCCATGAAAAATATCTTTCTCTTTATTGATTAGATTCATTTGTTAGGGTCACAAGCAAGAAACAAGGATCAATCATCAAGAACTGAACCTTTATCCAAGCCATGACTCGATAAATGTTTCTTTAGTTTAATCAAAGACTCTTGCTGGATTTGACGAACACGCTCTTTCGACAAACTCAACTCCTTCGCAAGACCTTCCAAGGTTGCCGGCTCTTGATTATCGAGGCCATAACGCCTGATGATCACCATGCGCTGATCTTCCTTTAAATTTTTAAGCCAGTTCCTCAACATCTCTTCGAGCTGAGACTTCTCAACTTCCTGATCAGGAGAGGCGCTGCGGTCATCAGAAATAAAATCGAGCAGGCTCGAGCCAGGATCTAAATCTCGCGGCGCATCTAACGATGTGGTGTGCTCTGCCAAAGCTAGAGCATCAGCAACATCTTCTAAAGATTTCCCAGTCAAACTGGCAATGTCTTCAAGGTCTGGAGATCTGCCTTCAGCTCCCAAAGCTTGCTCTAAAAAACGTCTAGCTCTTAGTACCTGGTTAATTTCTCTAATGACATGAACAGGCAAACGAACAGTTCTAACTTGGCTCATCAAAGCCTTCTCGACACTTTGCCTGATCCACCAAGTGGCGTAGGTTGAAAATCTAAAGCCACGCTGAGGCTCAAACTTCTCAAGAGCATGCATCAACCCCAAGTTACCTTCCTCAATGAGGTCAGGCAAAGGTAAACCGCGATGCATATAGGTTTTGGCAATGCTCACGACCAAACGCAAGTTATGCTCAATCATGGCCTGTCTTGCTGAAAAATCACCAGCCTGAGCCTGAGTAGCGACCTTGAGTTCTTCTTCGGGGGTGAATAAAGGTTTACTGGAGATTTGCTGTAAGTAGCGCTGCACGAGATCCGCAGACAATTCGGCAGCTAAAACTTCTTTTAATTCGTCCGCATCCAGCTCTTGACTGTTTAAATCAGTTAGCTCAGAAAAGTCATTGAATGAGCTGTTATCTGAGTCTAATGATTTGGTCATACTCAAGGAAGATAAGACATTGGATCAACAGGTTTGCCGTGTTTACGAACTTCAAAATGCAATTTCACCTGATCAGCATCGGTATTACCCATCTCAGCAATTTTTTGGGCTTTCTTAACGCTGTCACCCTCTTTAACAAGAAGGGTTTTATTGTGAGCATAGGCTGTTAAATAAGTGTTGTCATGCTTCACAATCACCAAATTACCGTAACCTCTCAAACTATTACCGGCATAAACTACTTTGCCATCTGCAGCGGCCTGAATTGGGTCGCCAGATTTACCGGAAATATCAATACCTTTATTTTTACCTTCGTCAAAGCGATCAACCACATTGCCCTTTGATGGCCAAGAAAGCTTGATGCCAGCATCAGAAGCAACATCATTAGACTTTTCTACCTTAGTCTCGTTCTTCGCCAGCTTCTCATCTTTCATTTTGTCCGATGGCTTCACAACATCTTTAGCTGCGCTTGGCTTTTCTTGCTTGACTTCAACTTTCGAAGTCATTGCTTTAGCTGATCTTGGAGGCACCACACGAATCACTTGATCAACTTCAATTTGATTCATGTCTGCAATGTTGTTCCACTCTGCAATGTCGCGATGAGATTGACCATGATCTAGGGCAATTCTCAATAAAGTGTCGCCGCGTTTAATACGATAGAAACCTGCCTGCACTGGTTCAAGGCTTGCACCTTTACCACCAGAACGATCAACCACAGGTGCGGGTGCAGAGCGCGTTGCGCAACCCGACTGAAACACAACAGTCGAAATGGCCAAAGTAACAATCAATAAACGGGGGAAATTCATAAGCTCACAGCAGTAAAAAACACAATTAAACAGCGATTAAATTACACAATACCTGATTGTAAAGGCACAAAAAATACTTCTTCAAGAACAGTTCTTTGATAACGCTGTGAACTGACCCGCTCGACCACAACCAATTGCTGCTCTTCTTCGTTTTTAGCGACCGGAGCCACCAAACGACCGCCAATAGCCAATTGGTCTAATAGTGGGTCTGGGATACCCAAACCAGCTGCTGCCAGGATGATTCCATCAAACGGAGCGGCTTGTGGCAAGCCTCGGATGCCATCTCCATAAACAAGGCGCAAATTAGGGATTCTGAAAGGTCTTAGCTTTGCCCTGGCTTGCTCATGTAAAGGCTTGATTCGCTCAATTGAATAAACCTCTTGGGCAAGCAAACTCAAAATAGCCGCCTGATAGCCACAGCCAGTACCAATTTCCAGGACCTTACCAAGGTCTTTCTTGGGGCGCATCAATAGTTCAACCATGCGAGCCACCACTGATGGCTTTGAAATTGTTTGCTGATGTCCAATCGGTAAAGCTGAATCTTCATAGGCTCTTGCATCAAGCGCATGATCAATGAATGCATGGCGTGGCACAGTCGCAATTGCTTCTAATACCTGACGATTACGCACCCCACTAGCAGCAACTTTTTCTGCTAATTGAAGACGTGCCTTATCGAACATGGGATCTTTTTTAACCACAAACAACCTATTAAATTAATTTTTTTGCCACTGAGACTGGATCATTTTTTCACGTGTTTGCAAATGGGATAAATCCAATTGCAAAGGAGTGATAGACACCTGCCCTTGATTGATTGCATGAAAGTCAGTTCCTTCGGTTGCATCTCGTGCATCACCAGGAGGTCCGATCCAATAAATAGGCTCACCACGCGGATTATTTTGCATGATGACATTTTGCGAATGATGTCTGTTACCTAATCTCGTCACTCTCCATGACTTGAGAGATTCATAAGGAAGATTTGGGATATTCACATTGAGTAAGGTAGGTTTTTGACCTGCAGCCAAACTTCCATCCACGGGAGAGCTGATCTGTTGCATCACGATGTCTCTGGCGATTTGAGCAGCATCATCAAGTCTTGCCCAACCTTTGGCTACTTGAGAAAAAGCTATCGCTGGAATACCAAACATCACTCCTTCAATGGCAGCAGCCACGGTGCCTGAATAAAGAACATCTTCACCCATGTTCTCACCTTGATTGATACCAGAAACCACCAAATCAGGTTTTGAATCTAGCAAACCAGTCAAAGCGATGTGCACGCAATCAGTTGGAGTGCCATTCACATACAAAAAATTATCTCTGTCACCACCAGCCATGCGATTGACCGTCAATGGTCGAGACAAAGTCAGAGAGTTAGATGCGCCACTGTGATTTTGCTCAGGAGCAATCACGGTGATCTTGCCTAACGGGCGAAGAACATTCACTAAGGCCAATAAACCTGGAGCCAGATAACCATCATCGTTTGCGATCAGAATGTGCATGAAATCCTAAGAAATTAACTGACTGAGCGACGATCCATCATCGCTCTTGCTAAGGTGCTGGCATCAACATACTCGAGCTCACCACCCACTGGAACACCTCTGGCAATTCTTGATACTTTGATGTTGCGCACCTTCATGATTTCACCAATATAGTGGGCAGTGGCCTCACCTTCACTGGTGAAGTTGGTTGCCAACACCACCTCCTTAACTGGCACAGGGCTTTTCTCAACGCGCTCAATCAATCGATCCAAATGAATTTCATTCGGACCCAAACCGTCTAATGGAGAAAGTCTGCCCATCAAGACAAAATACAGACCTTTGTAAGTCAAGGTTTGCTCAACCATCAATTGATCCGCGGGAGTTTCAACCACACACAAAATACTTGGGTCACGTCGCTCATCAGCGCAAGTGCTACAAATATTTAACTCTGAAAAAGTGTTACACGATGAACAATGCTGAATATGGTTGACCGCATCCAGCAAACTTTGGCCCAGTACCGCAGCACCATTGCGATCATGCTGCAGAAGATGAAAAGCCATTCGCTGCGCAGACTTCGGCCCGACACCTGGCAATGCTCTCAAAGCTTGCACCATTCGCTGCAAAGCATCTTGAGCTTGATCAGGTGATCTATTTTCTGACATTGTGACTATTCGCTAACAATCTCAAAACGGCAACTTAAAGCCTGGTGGCATTGGCATACCAGCCGTCGCACCAGACATCTTTTGACTTGATACCTGCTCAATTTGACGATAAGCATCTGCATAAGCAGTCACCAATAAGTCTTCAAGCATTTCTTTGTCATCCATGGCAGTGTCAGCAATCTCAACGCGCTTCAATGCGTGCTTACCTGTCATCGTTACTTTGACAGAGCCACCCGCGGCCTGACCAACAACTTCTAGAGCCTCAAGCTCTGCCTGAGCGCGCTTCATGTTTTCTTGCATCTGCTGAGCTTGCTTCATCAAGCCAGCGATATTACCTTTCATCATGCTTTATTTCTCCGAATGAATATTTGGTTTTATAAGTAATTATTGAATGGGACGAATGCTGCCAGGAACAACTGTGGCACCGAATTCAGCCTGAATCGTTTTGACAAAATCATCGTTGGCAATCGACTCTTCCGCACCCTCTTGTTTTTCTTGCTTGATCTTTGCCTCCACAGCTGCGATGGAATGATTTGCTTTACCTGTCTCAATCAAAATCGTGACAGATTTACCAAGGTGGTTAGATAAAGCTTCTTGCAAGCGCGAGACGTTCTCTTTACTCGCAAGCTGAGGCATGCCTACGATCACAGTTGCTTTGACTGTATCGCCCTGCTCATTCCAGCTTTGCAGTTCAGTTTGAAATGCCAACTGTTGCAACAAACCTCTCACCGGCAAAGCCTTCATCCATGATTGCCAATCTGGATCTTCTGAGTTGTAACTCACAGGAGATGATTTTGGAGCTGTTGATTGAGGTGCTGAGGCGACCGGAGCTACTGGTGCCACTGGTGCAGCTGTTGTAGCCATCTTAGGTGCTGCAGCTGCTTTGGCAGCGGAACTGATAGAAGTTCCACCTGCTCTTGGCGCTTGATTTGATTGACTAGATTTAACTGAACCCGAACCATCACCCGGTTTAAAAGCCAACATGCGCAAAAGTGCCATGGTGAAACCAGTTTGCTCATCGGGTGCCAAAGAAAGATCTGGACGGCTGGTGATAGCAATTTGGTAATACAACTGAATATCTTCTTTGCCAAACTGAGTGGCCAAACGTCTGACTTCTGATGCTTCAGGCCAATCATCTAAAACTGCTGATGGCACTGTTTGACCCACGGCAATCTTTTGTAACAAGGAAGCAAGGTCTTGGAGCGCCAAGGAGAAAGATAAGCTTCTGGCAGCCATTTCGTCTGCAATCGCAATCAATGAGGCGCCATCACCAGTTCTCAAAGCATCCAAAATTTGGATTAAATATGTTTCATCCAATGTACCCAACATGGCACGCACAGCAGATTCACTCACTGGTCCTGCAGCATAAGCAATTGCCTGATCAGTTAGAGATAAAGCATCACGCATCGAGCCTTGGGCTGCTTTGGCCAAAATGCGCAATGCACCAATGTCAGACTTAACTTGCTCAGACTCTAGAATTTTTTCTAAATGCTCAACAATTGAAGGCACTGGCATTTGTTTTAAATTGAATTGCAAGCAACGCGATAAAACTGTCACAGGAATCTTTTGTGGATCAGTGGTTGCCAAGATAAATTTAACGTGAGGCGGTGGCTCTTCCAGGGTTTTCAGCATTGCATTGAATGCATGACCCGTGAGCATGTGAACCTCGTCAATCATGTAGACCTTGAATCGGGCACTGCTTGGTGCATACATGGCTTTCTCAAGCAATTGAGCCATATCATCCACACCACGATTACTCGCCGCGTCCATTTCTATGTAATCGACATATCTTCCAGCATCAATTTCAGTACAAGCTGGGCACTTGCCACAAGGCTGTGAAGTCATTTGACCTTGACCATCCGCACCTGTGCAATTGAGGGCCTTGGCCAAAATACGAGAAATCGTTGTTTTACCAACCCCCCTAGTGCCCGTGAATAACCAGGCGTGGTGTAAGCGTTGCTGATCAAGGGCATGGGTCAAAGCTTTGACCACGTGTTCTTGGCCAACTAAGGTTGAAAAATCTCTTGGGCGCCACTTTCGGGCTAAAGCTAATGCAGTCATATTGTCATTCTACAAGTAGAAGGCAGTAGAATGTCAGAGGACGGGCCTCCTCGCATGGTGGCTTGGTAACCTGGTCAGGTCGGGAACGAAGCAGCCAAAGCCAAGTACTGCCAGTGCCGAGGGTCAGGCTCGTCCACCTACTAACTTGTTTAATCAAGGTTTTTAGGGGTTTTTCTGACAATTCCCAATCGATTGATTGTCTATTTGCCTGGTTCATTTAGCAGAACCCATCTCTAAAACATCTCCGTTTGCGCCCAATAAATAAGTTTTTATAGACTTATCCGACCTCAAACCAGCCACACACTTTCTATAAGTACTCATCTGAGCATCGTATTGAGTGAATAGCTCGCTTGCGGGGTCTGGAATAGAAAGTTTGTAATCCAAAATAATCAACTGGTCAGGTAACTCAATCAGTCGGTCAATCCTCAGCAATCTTCCATTTGAGTCAGCAACATCCAACTCCTCCCATGAAGCTTGAATTGCTGGATTAAAGAAAAAGTTCTTGGTTTTAGTTGAATTCAGAACATTCAAAGCACAGTGCCTTGCCTTCATTGCCAACTCGGCGCTGATATTGAGCCAAGCAGTGATTTCTTCTGCACTTGGCATTTCTGATGAATTGCGAATGCCAGTCCGCATGACATGTTCCATCACAGCATGGAAAGCCACACCTAAATCAATCATGCGTTGCTGATCAACGCTGACCAACTCTTCATCAAAACGGATACTTCTATTGGCTTCGCCGCGCCAAGAAACATTGAAATCAGCAAAGGACTGAAATGACTCAAAAGAGTGATTGATGTTAGCAGTTACCGGACTTATTTTTTGATCAAGAAGATTAATTTCTGACTCTAACGAATCAGGCATCAGATCAACCCCAGCTCTTGCTAAGCGGTCATACCAACTATTTTTGGCAATTGCGGCATCACCCTTTGGATCGCCTTTATTCGCAGCTCCAGATATATACACAGCCTCTTTTGCTCTAGTCAAAGCAACATAGAGAAGGTTCCAATTTTCGATTTGAGCAATTTGATCTTCTTGCTCTCTCAAAGATTCACGGGCTGGATCTTTGGGCTTTGCGGAAAATGTTGGGGAAATATGATCAGGCGCATCACTGCCCGGCAACCAGTTCATCAAGACACCCACATTATCTTTGCCAGACTTATTTGTGTTGGTGTTCATCAAGAAGACAAAGCGAGATTCGAGACCCTTGGCAGCATGAATGGTCAGAATTCTGACGCGCTTCTCAGATATCTCAGATTCTTCATCAACATCATCTTCGCCTGATGATTCGCCTTCATCCGGACTTTCTTCCTCAGCACCACGTTTGATTTTTTTCAACTCATTGATGAATCTAGACAAACTTGGGTAACGTCCACCATCCAGGTTGAGTGCCAGAGATAAGAATGCATCTAAGTTTGATAGCACTTGATCGCGCTGCAAGTTTGGTGCGGAGCTTGCATAACGCAAACGAATTTGTCCCTCAGCATAAATATGGTCGAGTAAATCATGAACAGGCAGTTTTTTAGACAACTCAGCCCAAGCTGAGATATCTAAATAAATCTGATGCTTTGGATTCTCAGGAGATGAAATCAATTGCCATAAAGAATGAATCTCTTGAGATTGCTTAGCTGTCAACAAAGCCAATAGCTCTTCATCAGTCAATCCATAGATGGGAGAACGCAACACTTGGGCCAGCGCCAGATCATCGCCAGGCGTGATCAAAACAGATAACAAGGCCACCATGTCTTCAGCTTCAAGGGTTCGCAACAATCCCCCTTGCCTTGGGCTATCGCATGGGATACCCATCGCCCTAAAGGCTCTTTCAATTTGCGCGAGATGAGTCCTTGATCTCAGCAAAATCAAAAAGTCTCCCCAATTAGCACTTTTCTGTTTTTTGATTTCTTGAATTAACTGAGCCACCTGCAAAGCTTCATCAAAACTTTGCTGCGCTTTTGTTTGTTTGGCAACATCAATAAACGGATGTTCAAGAGCATTTCTTGATTGATGTTGATTGATTTCTTGCGAACCAATCAAAGGTAAGCGCCAGACTTCACCTGGGCCATAACTATCTTTCGCGCCAGGATTTCGCTCTTGAGATTGAAATGGATAATTCTTTGGCACATCCGACAAAGCAAAAACATTATTCACTGCCTTGATCACTGCCGAACTATTGCGTCGGGTCTTATTAAAAGAATGGATCTTGGCCTTGAACTGTTTATGCAAGTAATTTTTAGCCTCACCGAATAAACGAACGTCTGCTCGTCTAAAACGATAGATTGATTGCTTAGGATCTCCGACCAAAAAGATGGATGGCCTGTTCTCTTCTTCACCATAGGCATTTAACCAAGACAGGAGAATCTGCCACTGCAATGGATTGGTGTCTTGAAACTCATCGACGAGCAAATGTTTGTACTTGGCGTCGAGTCTGGCTTGCAAATAATTAGCCACATCTGATTTGAGCATTAATTTTGCGGTGTAAGCCTCCAGATCAGAGAAGTCCTGAACCCGCATGATTTCTTTTTTTGCCTGATAGTGTCTCAACATGTCCACACCGATGGTGATCCACGCTTGATGAATTCGGTGAGCCCGGTGATCAGCCTCCCAGCAATAATGGTCGTACATGGCTTGCGCCCAGGTCTGCCGGGTGTTATTGATTTGCTGTTCTATGTTTTGAGCATCACTCAGTTGCTTGAGAGATTTTTTTACAGCCTCAGACGCCAACAACTTAGCCAGAGGTTCAAATTCAGCAGTCAAGAAAGCCGGTCTTAAAGCCGCAGCCACATCGTCTGCTGAAAAACCATGAGCTTGTTTCTTAAGCGCATCATCAATTGCATTGGCATACTTTTGATCATTCGATCCACCATTTTTTAAGTGGCTGGCCAAGCTCATCAAATTCATCAATGCTTGAGAATCATCCAACATGACTTTGAGTGGATCTTGAATTGCCAACCAATCAGAGCGATCACTGATGGCTTGCATTGGATTCGCGCCCTGCTTTTTACAATCCTCTAGATAACTCCACCACTCTGCTTTAACAGTTAAAAAACCTTTTGAGCCAATCAAGAGGTCATTGGCATTATTGGCTTTTAGTTCTTTCACAAGAAGCTCATAAGCAGCACGCACAGCGGTGTTGCTGTTTGATGGCAAATTTGTCCACCAATCCTCTAAACACTCGTCTTGTAGTCTTTTGAAATCGTCTCGAAGTTTCAAACCCTGAGGAACTCCAGAACCAAGGGGTGAGCCACGCAAAAGACTACTGAACCAACCATGGAAAGTTTCAACATTCAAAGGACGAGGGTCTGATAAAACTTCTTCAAACAATACTCTGGCTTTAGGCATGGCCAATCTGGCTTTTTCTGCCGATAATCCGCGAGCTAATAGCTCCCCAATGAGCTCTTCTTCTGGGCAATTAGCAAACTGCAAAAGAACCTGGTCCAAACGCCCACGCATTTCTTGAGCTGCTTTACGAGTGAATGTGATGGCAAGAATTTCACTGGGCTTTGCGCCAGCCAGCAATAATCGAATGATGCGCGATACCAGCAGCCATGTTTTGCCACTACCAGCGCAAGCTTCGACCACCACCGATTGATCGGGATCGCATGAATCAAGGATCAGTTGATCAATCATGACCACATTCCTTTGCGACAAATGCCCCGTGCCTGACAATACTGACAAATACTATCGGGTGCGCTTGCCGCCATTGGAGAACCTCCCCAAAGGGATTCAATATCAGCGATCATTTGCGCTGGAAGTTCTTTCATTTCGCTTTGCAAATCGTCAACCTCAACACGCGCATCATCTTCCTTCACAGAAATCCATGAGGCGGTGGTTGTGGGTTGAAGATTCACCATGTCATGTTCATTCACTGCTTTAGCGTAAATGACCAACTGAGGATCATCTTGGAGATTGTTTTTCTTTTTGGTGATTGAGTTCTTACTGCTGAATTTGTAGTCAATCACTTCAACGCCATTTTGCGGATGAATATCTAAACGATCAACAAACCCTGAAACACGTATTTCACCAAAACGAGTCTGCAAATCAAAGCCAACCTGCTTTTCACCATCATGGAACAACCATCCAGATTGCTCACGTTGAATGTGCCAATCAATCCATGATGGAATCAAAGTCTCCCACTCGATCCATGCAGCCAACCATCGCCCATCCACCTCAAGCAATGGTTTGAAATGTTTATGAGAGATGGCATACAAACGTTGCTTTAATAATTTGGTGCGCTCGTAAATGTTGTCTGTTTCAAGTACTTGAGTTTTTAAGCCATGATAAAAATCATACAAAGCAGCATGAAGTGTTTTCCCCACCAAACTCAAATCAACTTCGGCATCCAAGCCACTCCGCTCTCTGAGTCCCAACAATCTGGTCACGTAATAACGATAAGGACATTCTCTTAAAGCTCGATAAGCGCTTGGGCTGATGCTTGCTGGCTTGATAAAGTTATTAGGCAAACTTGGTTTTGGTTGGCTGATGGGCTTTGCCTCATAGGCTGTAGGCAGCACCTCAAGCTTGTCTTTTAATAGCTCCGCATGATTGACATAGAGTCTTTGCAGCCATGGCGATGGCTGCCTTGGTTCGCCAGTGGCGCCCACCGACTGCCAAATCATTCGCCAGTGTTGATGAGACATCATCAGCTGAGATAAATCCATCGCTTGCTGAATGAATTCAGCTTCTTGAGTTTTACAGCCCAATAATTTTTTGAGTTGTGCCGATAAAAACATCGGACTGTCTGATAGTGATGGCAACTGAGTGTCATCGCACCCCACCATGACCCAAGCATCAAATCGTCTCAAACGTGTAGCACTGAGCGGCAAGATGGTGACGCTGGCACTCTGCCGCGGATTGCTTTCAATATAACTGGCATCTTCCAGCATCGAACTTAACAAAGACAACCACTCCACCTGCTTCATGGGATGTTGATTCAAAAGCCTCATCGGAGATAGCGACGCCAATAGCTGCTGACCCGCAATGTCTTGAGATAGTGCCGCAGACATGCCTAAATCAAGTAAATCTTGTTCAAGGAGATCTAACCAAGCAAGGCAAGAGTTAGATGCAGATTGCCAGCGGTTGCTTTGGCTTTTAAGCTTGCGAATGATGCTGACCAAAGTATTTGTTTCATCGTTATCAGAATCTAGAGCCAAGATGAAACCAGACCAAGATCCTCTGACATCTGCTTCAATCAAGCGTTGCTCTAGGAAGCTCAAGCAATCAGAAGCTTGATCATGAACAATTCCAAACACCGACCAATCGATGTAAGGATTTTTCAGAAAATCCATTAACTCAACAGAAGAAGGACCAGGTGGATGACGAACCACATCCATCCAAGACATCACAGATGCAGCAGCTCTGGTGGTTGATAGCTTCCAACCAGTTTCATCATGCACTGATAAACCATCACCAAATCTTGCCAGTAACGCCCTCATACGACGAGCGACCAAACGATCCTGCGCTATCAATGCAATGTGCTGATGTCCATCTTGTAATAATTTCTCTATCGCGCCGGCGCCCTGCCAAGCAGCATCCTCAAAACCCTGAGCCTTGAAAATGCGGCGATCACGTTGGGAGGCCTGCTGGTCTGCATCAAAAAAGCCATCGCGATTCTTTTGAATCACTGCTTTTGGATCATCTACACCAGTTAAGCACTCTGGCCAAAGTGCCACATTTGAATAATCCAGCGAACAATGGTGGAACGCTGTTACTGATGCATGAGCTTGCCAAACTTGCTCAATTGCTTTTTCAAAACCAGGGCTGGCTTGTGCAGTTTGAATAAAGATAAGCGGAGAGTCATTAAGAGTATGTTGAGGATCACTCATTACTTGCTTGATTTGAGCAATTCTCAAGCCCATGGCTCGCCGCTGCCTCACCACAGGATCTTGTGCACTACTCAGATTCTCCCAAAACGCCAATACGATGCGCGCTTCAACTTCAACAATCTGTTTAGAGGCTCCTTGATATACCTCTGCAATGGCATGACTCAAAGCAGACTCAAGCACTTCATCAAAAACACTCAAGGTAGCGTCTGATAGCAAATCACAGACCTCAATGACTTTCTTAGCTAATGACCATTTAGAGGCATCGGAACTATCCATTAGCAAAGAACTTAACTGCGGTCTATCGCTTAAAGCTCGATACACCTCATACCAACGCTCTAAATCAGTTTTCTGAACACCTTCTGCTTTTAAACCAGGGGTTTCCTTTAACCATTGAGCCAGACCGAGCACTCTAGGCAAAAACACCAAATTTGAAGGCAATGCAGATGGTCGACGCTTTTCAAGAGCCTGTCTTAAGCTGTATGCAGGGCCTGATGTACTCAAAATCACCAATGGACTGCGCTGCTCTTCCTTGGTCACCGTCCAAACGAGATCAGCCAAGGTATTTAATACCTGGTCATCTGGGGTTAAAAGGTGGTGTTTGAAATAAGGCATTGAAGTAGAAGTATGCACAAAGAAGCACTTATTGATAATATATTGCTTGTTATTGGTGAATTATCAAAAAATGAGATTTACAACCAATCATAATTAAAACAATTAATACCAAAGGACTCTTATGAGTGACGCAATTAAATACGTGAGTGATGCATCTTTTGATCAAGATGTGATGAAATCTGATAAACCCGTTTTGCTCGACTTCTGGGCTGAATGGTGCGGTCCTTGCAAAATGATTGGCCCAATCCTTGAGGAAGTTGCCAAAGAGTATGGCGACAAGGTACAAATTGCAAAAATGAACGTTGATGAAAACCAAGGTATTCCAGCTCAATTTGGTATCCGCGGTATCCCAACTTTGATTTTGTTCAAAAATGGCACAGTAGCTGCTCAAAAGGTTGGCGCTTTGTCTAAGTCTCAGTTGACTGCATTTTTGGATAGCCATATCTAAATATTGATATCTGAGGAGCTCACCTAAAGAGCTCCTCATCCTGCTTGACCACTTTATTTGCTCTTTTTTTAATTTAGGGTGTAGAATTCCCCCAACAGCTGATAGAACGTCCTGTTCTAATCAAACATTCCAAAATCTTGTTCTTTCTTTGAGGCTTTAGCCTAACTCCACACACATGCATCTCACCGAACTTAAAGCACTACACGTATCTGCCCTTCTTGAAATGGCCACTGGCCTAGAAATTGAAAATACCCAACGCATGCGCAAGCAGGAGTTGATGTTTGCAATTCTTAAAAAACGTGCCAAAGGTGGCGAAACCATCTTCGGTGATGGCGTTTTAGAGGTTCTGCCTGATGGTTTTGGCTTCCTACGCTCTCCTGAAGCCTCTTACATGGCTTCTACAGATGACATTTATATCTCTCCAGCACAGATTCGCCGCTTTAACTTACATACCGGTGATGCTGTAGAGGGTGAAGTTAGAACACCCAAGGAAGGTGAACGTTACTTTGCTTTGGTCAAAGTAGACAAGATCAATGGCATTGTTCCTGAGGCGCTTAAGAACCGCATCATGTTCGAAAACTTAACCCCTCTTCACCCAGATCGTCCGATGCTTCTTGAGCGCGACATCAAGGCTGAAGAGAATCTAACTGGTCGAATCATTGACATGATTTCACCGATTGGTTTTGGTCAACGCGCCCTATTAGTAGCATCACCTAAGTCTGGTAAGACAGTGATGATGCAGCACATTGCTCACGCTATTTCAGCCAATCACCCTGATGCAGTGTTGATTGTTTTATTGGTCGACGAGCGTCCAGAAGAAGTGACTGAGATGCAACGCTCTGTTAAAGGTGAGGTTGTTGCCTCAACGTTTGATGAGCCAGCTGTGCGCCACGTACAAGTAGCAGAAATGGTGATTGAAAAAGCCAAGCGCTTGGTTGAAATGAAACGTGATGTGATCATCTTGTTGGACTCAATCACTCGTTTGGCCCGCGCTTACAACACGGTTGTGCCTTCATCAGGTAAGGTTTTATCGGGCGGTGTGGATGCGAATGCTCTACAAAGACCGAAGCGTTTCTTTGGTGCAGCCAGAAATATTGAAGAAGGTGGTTCTTTGACAATCATTGCAACAGCCTTGATTGAAACAGGCAGCCGTATGGACGACTTGATTTACGAGGAGTTCAAAGGTACTGGCAACATGGAAGTTCATTTGGAACGCCGTCTTGCAGAGCGCCGCGTTTACCCAGCGATCAACTTGAATAAGTCAGGCACTCGTCGTGAAGAGCTATTGATTAAGCCTGAAATTCTTCAGAAGATCTGGGTTCTACGTAAACTGATCTCAGACATGGATGACATTGAAGCGATGAACTTCATCGTGGATAAGCTCAAATCCACTAAAAATAACGCTGAATTCTTTGAATTGATGCGTCGCGGGGGCTAATTTCAGGTGAAAACTGGCTGAAAATGTGGTTTTCCAGTCAGTTTTGCCCAAAACAAGCCCATATCTAGTATTTTTTGCTACAATTCTCGTTTTAATTCAGGCAAGTACCCATTCTTCGATGGGCGGCTACCAGGCTAAAGGACTATTTAAATGAAACAAGGCATTCACCCAGATTACAAAGAAGTTGTTTTCCTAGACGTATCAAACAACTTCAGCTTCAAAACACGCTCTACTATCAACACTAAAGAAACAATCAAGTGGGAAGATGGTAAAGAGTATCCATTGGCTAAGATTGAGACTTCTTCAGAGTCACACCCTTTCTACACTGGCACTCAGAAGATCATGGATACAGCTGGTCGTGTTGAGAAATTCCGTCAGAAGTTTGGTACAAAAGCTACAGGCAAAACAACTGCCTAAGAATTTCAGCTTTACCAATGAAATCATAAAAGGCAGCTCACGCTGCCTTTTTTACATATAGGCTATTCATTTTTGTCTAATCAGGTCAAAATTTAAGCTCCATGAGATCCATCCGATTAACTGCTGCTGCCACATCAACATTGCCTCGCTTTGTTTTGGTGTTGATCACGGCTATTTACGGACTCTTGGGGATCTTTGGTCGAGACCCTTGGAAAAATGATGATGCCGCTGGTTTTGGGGCCATGTGGACCTTGGCCAATGGCTCATGGCTCGATTGGCTACTACCTCACATTGATGGCAGAACTGAGATCCTAGCTGGCCCACTGCCCTACTGGTTAGGTGCCAGCTTGATTGGCTTATTTGGTCCTGTGGTGGGGCCAACAAACGCCGCAGGTCTTTATTCGGCTGGATGTTTCTTCTTGAGCTGTACGGCTATCTGGCACGCTGCTTACTTATTAGGACGTCGTCCGGAAGTTCAACCAACTGCATTTGCTTTAGGTGGCCAACCGCAAGCAAGAGACTATGGCAGAACACTGGCTGACAGTGCTCTCATGATTTTCTTGGCCTGTATTGGTTTGGCATTGCGCGCTCACGAAACCACTCCAGCGCTTGCTCAACTATTAGGTGTATCAACTGTTTTATATGGCATGGTCCGCGGTTTAGATAAACCTCTGCAAGGTGGCTTATGGACAGGTCTTGGTTTAGCAGTCATTGCCCTATCGGCATCACTTTGGTTGTTTGTGTTGATTTTTATCGGCCTGATCATTTCTTTGATCGTATGCGAGGTCAAGCCTCACCCCAAATGGTTGGCCAGCACTTGGTTAATTGCATTATTAGGTATCAGCGTTTGGCCATTTCTATGGTGGATCTCAGACTTGACCACCGGTCAAATGCAAACTGCTTGGCAAGCTTGGTGGAGCAATGATGCAATGCAGATCGTTATTTCAGCTAAGTCATCGGGCTTTTTAGCCAGAAACTTACCGCTCTATGCCTGGCCTGTTTGGCCATTGGCATTGTGGAGTATTTGGTTTTGGCGCAAAGGTGCCAACAATCCATTGGGCGGCATTCGTAATCCTAATATGGCTTTACCACTTGGCATTGTGATCGCCGTATTGGTTTATCAAACACATTTGCAGGCTCTCAGCGAACAATCTTTGCTCTTGATCATTCCACCCTTGGTTATCTGGGCATGCTTCAGCCTTCCTATCATTAAGCGAAGCGTGATCAGCTTCATTGATTGGTTTGCCTTACTCACCTTCACATTGGTTGGTGCTTTTATTTGGGTCATGTGGTTTGCGATGACAACCAACTTGCCAGCAGGTCTAGCAAGAAACATTGCCAAGAAAGTCCCCGGCTTTGTTCCAGAATTTAGCTGGTTAGCATTGATTGCAGCCATCGCAGTAACCATTTTGTGGGTGAGCGTTGTTAAGTGGAGAACATCAAGAGCTCCAAAAGTAATTTGGCGTGCAGTGGTCATTTCTGCAGCTGGTACAACTTTAACCTGGGTATTGCTGATGACTCTTTGGCTACCCACCATCAACTATGCAAAAACATATCGTGATGTTGCACAACGTTTAATTCAAGTGGTGCCTTCGCAATCTGTTTGCATCAATTCAATGCATTTGGGTGATGGTCAATTGGCTTCATTTGTTTACTTCACAAAATTAAAGTTCAAAGATGATGTTCATTGCGATCTATGGATCAGCAATCAACCTGGCGAAGCACGCAAGACTGCTAAGAGACTGAACAAGAGCCTTGAACTGATTTGGGAAGATCGTCGCGTGAGTGATCGTTCTGAACGATTAAGACTGTACAAAGTACTGAGTCATGCTCAGTAATCTTAAGCGAGACATCCCCCGCCTACTTTCATTAGCTGGTCCACTATTGGTTGGCCAATTAGCTGTGATTGCCTTTGGCGTGATGGACACTGCCATGGTGGCAAGATACTCCACTGATGACCTTGCAGCCCTTGCAATGGCAGGCTCTATTTTTATCAGTATTTATGTGGGCTTGACTGGAGTTATTTCTGCCCTAGCACCGATTGCTGGTCAATTATTTGGTGCCAAACGTTTCCCTGAGATTGGTGAAGAAGTTAGGCAAGGATGGTGGCTATCCCTTGGCCTGAGCATCTTTGGCATGATGATTTTGATGAACCCTGGGGTATTTTTATCAATCGCCAATGCAAGCCCAGAAGTTGAAGCAAAAGCCATTTTGTATTTACAGATCGTTGCCTGGGGCTTACCAGCCAGTTTAGCCATGAGAGTGCTGGTGGCTTTTCATAATGCTATTTCTAAACCTGCAGTGGTCACTTGGTTACAAATCGGTGGTTTATTTTTAAAGATTCCTCTCAATGCTTGGCTAATTTACGGTGGCTTTGGCGTTGATGCCATGGGGGGTCCAGGTTGCGCTCTAGCAACTGTGATCATCAATTGGCTTTGGTTCTTGACGATGTTAGTCATCGTTTATCGAGGCAAGTTTTATCAAATTTTTGGTGTTTACAAACAGTTCAGCCGACCAGACATTCATAAGATTGGCACGCTCCTAAAGTTGGGCTTACCAATCGGTTTGAGCTATCTCATTGAAGTGACATCATTCGCTTTTATGGCGCTGTTCATTGCTAAATTAGGAACTGTGCCTTTGGCAGGCCATCAAATTGTGGCCAATCTAGGGACTGTTTTATACATGCTGCCTTTGTCATTATCTATTGCTACATCGACTTTAGTGGCACAGTCACTAGGTGCAGATAAACCAACTTTAGCAAAAGAGATTGGTTGGTCATCATTGGTCTTCACAACAACCTTGTGTGTTTTGGTTGGCTTGCTGGTTTGGATTTTTAGATATCCCTTGCTTGATTTATACGCCCCATCTGCAGATGTTCGATCAATGGCAATACCATTATTTTTATTCATTGCCTTTTATCAAATCTTTGATGCCTTACAAGTAACGTCCGCATTTATTTTGAGAGGCTATCGTGTGGCTTTTTGGCCAATGTGGATCTACGCTCTCTCACTTTGGGGTGTTGGACTTGGCGGTGGATATATTTTAGGTTTTAACTTGAGTGGCAATGTGCCAGAGATACTTCAGGGCGCTCAAGGATTTTGGTTTGCCAACAGTTTAAGTTTGGCTATTGCAGCCACCTTCTTGATCATTTTATTCAAGAGAACTGCCAAGAGATTTGAGAGAGAGCATCCTCCAGTGGAGGCTTAACCCTCTCTCAATTGATTCATCAAATAAACATTGATGAGAACTTATTTTTTAGGTGCGGCTTCAACAGGCTTTTGAATAGAGTAGCCTGGCACTTGATGACCTTTTGAATACATGCACTGTTGGTAAGCGATGTCATAACGACGTTGCACCTCTTTGGCTGACTCATTACCGCCAGTAGCACCCATTGCTGCACCACCCAATAAACCAACGGCAGCACCAGTACCCACATTTCGAGCACTTCCGCCATCAGCCATCGCACCTGCTACAGCACCAACTGCAGCGCCAATGATGGCTGTTTTTGCCGTATTTTTAGCAGCGATCTCATCGGCGGTTGTGTTCAGTGAATTTTGAGCATATGTGCGGCACTCTTGATCATCTTTTTGGAAGATCTCAAAGGGCTTACCAGGCGCTGGCATGATGACCAAGCTTGGACCAACTGGTGTCGATGCGCAACCAACCAATGTGGCGGCCATCAAAGCAATCAAGCTAATTTTTTTAAAATCACGATGCATATCAATCCTTTATCAAACCAACGACGCACATACCGGCGTTAACAGTGTCATCATAAACGATGCCTCTCTTCCTTTAACGATTGATCAGCAAATAGGATGACATCGCAGTTGACATCGTTTATGTCAGTTACAAAAAAGTATAGAATGTGCCATCTCAAAAATTTACATTCAAAATGCATCAATTAGCTAAGAAATCAAAGGCCATTGCACTTGCCACATTCGCCGTGGCTTCTGGTTTTTCTATGTCTTCTTGGGCAATCGATCTTCAACCTGGTGATGCCACTGCACCACCTCCTGGTTTGCGCAGCGTTCAACTGTCTTATTTGAATGCTGAACGAGTTGGTGCTAGTAACGCAAGAATCGATCAAAATCAGGTGCAATTTCGTTATACCCAAGCTTTTGAAGTCAATAAGCAACCTGCCTTGTTCTATCTTCACACAGGCACTGGCAGAAATGATCCATCTGGGGCCTATGCTTCTCTTCCTGCTGATAACGGCATGATTGACACCACTCTGGTTTTTGCCTACTGGCCCTATGTTGATAGAGCATCTAAGACCTATGTGGGAGTTGCGGGATATTTGATCACACCAACTGGTAGTTATTCGAGTGGTCGAGACATCAATATGGGCGAGAATCGTTATCGATGGGCAGGTCAAATTGCCTATCAAACCAGAATCGCTCCCGACTTAGATTGGATGAGTGCGTTTGATACATTGTGGTTCGGAAAAAATGATGCGGGTCGCCTATCAAACACAGTTGGCACTTTGGAGCAAAAAGCTTTATATAGCGCACAAACAGGTTTTCTTTACCACTTGAACAAGCAATATAGTTTTGCTGCTGCTTATTTCTATTCTGAAGGCGGAGAAACTATTTTTAATGGCGGAGCTCGAAATAACTCTATCAAATCACATCGCTATCAACTCAGCGCTATCAGAAACTCATCTATTGGCCGCTTCACCTTGCAATATGGTCAAGACATTGACAACAATGCAGCACTTGAAGATAAGCACCGCATCTTTTTAAGATACACCAAGTTTTTCTAATTTAAGATACTTGAGATTCAATGGCTTCTATCTCAGAAGTCCATCCCAGCCATTTTTCTTCAAGCGCAGTTAACTCATCGTTGATCACTTTGAGCTTCTTACCAATATCCGCAATTTCTTGCGGAGACACTGGCTCTAATAACTTTGACTCTAATTGAGTCTTCTCTGCTTGAAGCTGCGCCATTGATTTTTCAGCTTGATCAATTTGCTTTTTCAAAGGCTTGGTGCGGGCATTGATCTCTTGGCGTTTGGCAGATTCTAATTTTCTTTGCTCACTGGTTTGAACCACTGGTTTTTTTACTGGCTCCACGGCAATATTGACAGCCGGCTTAGCAACTTCAGAAACACTCGCAGAGACACCCCCAGAAATAACTTTAGCCTCTTCTACCTTGGCTTCTTCTCTCAGTCTCTTAGACTCTTCAAGCAAGTAGCGTTGGTAATCATCCAAGTCACCATCAAATGGCTTGATTTCTCCACGACCCACCAACCAAAACTCATCACAAACGGCTCTCAGCAAGGCGCGATCATGGCTGACTAACATCACAGTGCCTTCAAACTCATTCAAGGCCATTGATAAAGCTTCACGGGTTGCAAGATCCAAGTGATTGGTTGGCTCGTCTAGCAAAAGTAAATTAGGTCGCTGCCAAACAATCATCGCCAAAACCAAGCGAGCCTTCTCACCACCGCTCATGGTTCCGACTGCTTGCTTGACCATATCACCAGCAAAGTTAAACGTGCCTAAGAAGTTACGCAAATCTTGCTCACGACCAGATTCAGCAGCATTTGGACCCAAGTCTTTGGCTAAGCGAATCATGTGCTCTAAAGGATTGTCATCAGACCTTAAAACATCTAACTCTTGCTGAGCAAAGTAACCAATGTTCAAACCCTTGCCCTCAGTCACTGTGCCTGCAAGTTGAGGCATGGTTCTGGCAATGGTTTTAACCAAGGTCGATTTACCTTGGCCGTTTGCCCCCAAGATACCAATCCTTTGACCAGCTAAGACTGATTTATTGACATCTTTGATGATGACTTTATTAAAACCATCAACCTGATAACCAAAGCTTGCATCGCTGATGGCCAACATAGGGTTCGGTAAATTTTGTGGTTCTTTGAATTCAAAAGTGAACTCAGCATCAGCCAACACAGGAGCAATTTTCTCCATGCGCTCAAGAGCTTTGACTCTACTCTGCGCTTGCTTGGCTTTACTCGCTTTGGCTTTAAAGCGTGTGATGAACTTTTGTAGGTGGGCAATTTTTTCTTGTTGCTTTGAGAAGGATGCTTGTTGCAACTCTAATTGTTGAGCACGCATGAGTTCGAACGAACTGTAATTGCCACCGTAACGATTCAATTTGGCATGCTCAATATGCAAGGTAACATTGGTCACGGCATCCAAAAATTCTCTATCATGAGAAATCACAATCATGGTACCGGCATAGCGCTTCAACCATGCTTCCAACCACACCAAAGCATCTAAGTCCAAGTGATTGGTTGGCTCATCAAGCAACAATAAATCCGATGGGCACATCAATGCACGTGCTAATTGCAAACGCATGCGCCAACCACCAGAAAAACTGTTCACTGGCTGATCAAGTTCACTGACCTTAAAACCCAAACCAAGAATCAGTGCCTGCGCCCTGGATGTTGCGTCATGTTCACCAGCATCTGCCAAGTCAACGTGAGCATGCGCCATGGCCATACCATCTTCTGCTAATTCTGCAGCTTCTAGCGCTTGTCTTAATTCAATCAGGCGAGTGTCGCCAGCAATCACGAACTCAGTGGCAGACTCTTCAGTTTCTGGCATGTTTTGAGCCACTTGGGCCATGCGCCATACTTTAGGAATAGAAAAGTCACCGCCATCTTCATGCAAGGTGCCATTCAATAATGCAAACAAAGTTGATTTACCAGCGCCATTACGCCCGACCAAACCAACCTTCTCCCCCGGATTGAGCGTGACCGTTGCTTTATCAAGCAATAATTTAGCGCCACGACGCAGGGATACATTGTTTAAGGTGATCATTTTTCAGCAGTCATACCAGCTACTGCTGGGTTGTTAATTGATAATTTCATGGTTCACCAGAAATAATCGGTGAATATCCAAGGAATGCGCTATTTTAACTGATGAGATCGCCCCAAAGTGAAGATAAATAGGACATTCAAGGCGCAATGAACTAAAATAGCATCAGTAAGCATTCATAACTGCGCTCTACATTTCTTCTTAAGCAGTTCATTCATTGACCTTCCAAAAATTACTTTTTGCTGAGCACAGGTCATCACTCTATTGGTACCTATGCAATTCAAAGATCTTGGTTTATCTGAACTTATCCTTAAAGCAATTAACGAACATGGCTATACAACGCCAACCCCTATTCAAGCTCAATCAATCCCAGCCATTCTCAATGGTGGAGATTTATTAGCAGCTGCTCAAACTGGCACTGGTAAAACTGCAGGCTTCACGCTACCAGTATTACAGCGCCTCTTAACTTCTCCTGTGAATCAAACCAGCCGTCGCCGACAAGTGCGTGGCTTGATACTGACTCCAACTCGTGAACTTGCTGCGCAAGTACATGCCTCTGTTCAAACTTATGGCAAATACACGCAGCTCAAATCAGCGGTTATTTTTGGTGGCGTTGGAGCAAATCCACAAATTAAATCTATTCAAGCTGGCTTAGATATTTTGGTGGCAACACCAGGACGTCTTTTAGACCTGATGGGTCAAGGCGCGATTTCTTTACAGCACGTAGAGATATTAATTCTTGATGAAGCCGACAGAATGTTGGATATGGGATTCTTACGAGATATCAAGAAAATCCTTGCTGCACTTCCTAAGCAACGTCAAAACTTATTGTTTTCTGCCACCTTCTCTACAGAGATCAAAGCGCTTGCTAATGATTTATTGAACTCTCCTTCATTGATTGAAGTAGCAAGAAGCAACAGCACCAATGAAGCCATCACACAATTAATGCACCCAGTGGATCGTGGCAACAAACACCCACTGCTAGCGCATCTCATCAAGTCCAATGACTGGAAGCAAGTTTTGGTTTTCACGCGCACCAAGCATGGCGCTAATAAATTGGTTCTGCAATTAGAAAGTAATGGCATCAGTGCCATGGCAATCCACGGCAATAAGAGTCAAACCGCAAGAACCAAAGCATTGGCAGACTTTAAAGCTGGCAAGATCATCACTTTGGTAGCAACCGACATTGCTGCGCGAGGCATTGATATTGACCAATTGCCCCACGTGGTCAATTACGACTTACCGAATGTGCCTGAAGATTATGTTCACCGCATTGGTCGAACTGGCAGAGCTGGTTCTAATGGTGTTGCTGTGTCACTCGTCTGTGTTGATGAGCACGATATGCTGAAAGACATTGAGCGCTTGATCAAACAAAGTTTGCCAAGAGAAGTTGTTCCTGGTTTTGAACCAGACCCTAACGCAGTGGCTCAACCTATCCAATTACGAAGTCAGCAAGCCCAGCAAAAATCTGGTCAAGCAAGACATGGGCAAGCCAGACACAATGCTGCTTCACCAAGAGGTGCCAATCAAACCAAGCGCAGCGGTCAGGTGAAGCCATCAGATTCAACCATCACTGCCCCGAAGAAAACTCATCGCAAGATGAACACTCAAAAACCAGGTCAATTTGCCAGAAGAAGTAGCAGTAGCAAGTAATTGATTTGAGTAGTGCAAAAAGTTAAAAGGCGAAAGAAATAAAAAAAGCCCTTGTTTAAAAACAAGGGCTTTTTTGTTGGCGGAGCGGACGGGACTCGAACCCGCGACCCCCGGCGTGACAGGCCGGTATTCTAACCAACTGAACTACCGCTCCAAAAACTTGGCGTCCCCACGGGGATTCGAACCCCGGTACCCACCGTGAAAGGGTGGTGTCCTAGGCCTCTAGACGATGGGGACCCTGGACTTACGGTACTGCAATTTCACTACTTCACTACATTTCGATCTAAGCTTACTGGTGGAGCTAAGCGGGATCGAACCGCTGACCTCTTGCATGCCATGCAAGCGCTCTCCCAGCTGAGCTATAGCCCCTTAATTAGATGATCTTAAAAAAGTAAGCTCAAGCAATCAAGACCGTAATTCTAGCCTATTTTTATCCCGCTTTGCAAGCGCTGTTTTGTTTCTTCTATACCAATCAAAGAGATAACTGCATCAATGGCTGGAGTTTGGGTCGTGGCAAACATGGCATAACGCACTGGCATGGCCAAAGCTGGCATTTTTAGGCCATGTTTGGCCAAAACAGCTTTAAAAGCGCCTGAAACAGCTGCTTTTGAGCCATCCCCAGCTTCTAGCTCAGCAATCAGATCACTGATGACCGGATGGACAGATTCAGGGATATTGGCTTGTCGATCAGCTGCGGAATGATTAGGCCTGTCCATATAGAACAATCTAGCGCCTTCAGCCAGCTCAATCAGGGTATTTGCCCGATCTTTGAGGATGTTAACCACCCCCACAAAATCAGGGCCAACATCAGTTTTAATGCCCAATTTTTCAACAAACGGCAATGCACGCTTGGCCAAATCAGCCGCATCAGCTTGCTGAATGTACTGATGATTTAACCAAAGTAATTTTTCAGGATTGTGTTGGGCTGGCGATTTACCCAAATGATCCAAATCAAACCATTCAACGAACTGTTCTTTGGTGAATACCTCTGCATCTCCATGAGACCAACCAAGGCGTGCCAAATAATTAAGAACAGCTTCTGGCATATAACCATCACGCTCGTAATCACGCACGCTCATAGCGCCATTACGTTTACTCATTTTCTCGCCTTGATCGTTTAACACGGTTGGCAAGTGAGCATAAATTGGCAATGATCCGCCAAGTGCTTGAAGAATGTTAATTTGTCTTGGGGTGTTGTTAACGTGATCATCACCACGAATCACATGAGTGATCTTCATATCTAAGTCATCAACAACCACGCAGAAGTTATAAGTAGGCGTGCCATCAGGACGGGCAATGACCAAATCATCTAACTCATCATTACTGATCTCAATACGACCCTTGACCGCATCCTCCCACACAACGCTGCCACCGATGGGGTTTTTAAAGCGAATCACTGGCTTGATATCTGCTGGCGGTGTTGGCAGTTGCTTGCCAGCATCAGGACGCCAAAAACCGTTATAGCGTGGCTTCTCTTTATTGGCCATTTGCTGCTCACGCAAGGCATTGAGCTCTTCCTCACTCATGTAGCAAGGGTAAGCCAAACCATCTTTGAGCATTTGCGCAATGACTTCGCGATAGCGATCCATGCGTTGCATTTGATAGATCGGGCCTTCATCAATATCAAGACCCAACCAACTCATGCCTTCGATGATCACATCAACAGCTTCTTGGCTTGAACGTTCTTGATCGGTATCTTCAATACGCAATATGAAGTCGCCTTTCATCTTGCGAGCAAAAGCCCACGGATACAAAGCGCTTCGAAGGTTACCTAGGTGAATAAAGCCAGTTGGGCTTGGTGCAAATCGTGTTCTAACTGTCATAAACATGATTATCTCATTGGCGAGATAAAAGGCTTATTTTTCAGCAGAATTGCTTAATGGCTTCTGCCTTGTGGCGATCAAACCACCAAGAAGCAAAGCCAAGCCAGAGAAAAGCAATCCTCGCGCTAAACCACCCTGCCCATCAGAAATCCAACCCGCGATGGTTGGGCCAATGATTTGGCCAGCGGCAAAGATACTGGTGAAGGCGGTGATGCCTCCAACCCAGTCAGAAGCTGGCATATTGTGTTTCACAAAGGCTGTGGTCGATGCAACCGCAGAAAGAAAAACTGCCCCGAACAAAACGCCTGATCCAAAGATGCTCAATAAGATCAAATTACTCAAAGGAATGTCATAGATTGCAATCAATGCAGGAATCAAACTGGCTATACCAAGAAGCGTGTTCAAAATAGCCAAAGATTGGCCGCCTTTGAAGCGATCCAACATCTGCGCCCATAAACGAGAAGATGCCATGACAGAAAATCCCAAGATGGCATAAAAGATATTGAGCGTTGAGCTACTCAAACCCAATTGCTTGAGCAATGCGACCACAAAAGTCATATAACCAATATAGCCCACGCCAAACATAAAATAGCCCATCAATGCTGGTACATACGACTTAAGAGGCGTTCCAGAATCTCCACTTGGCTTTGGCGGAATGGCCGGGATTGAGCTGATTGGTTTAACCAATATCAAAGTAAATATCAGACACAAGATACCCAAGGCATACCAAGATAACTGCCAAGAGTGATCCCAAGATATTTTTACGCCCCAATCATTAAAGAACGGGAGGATCACGCTGGATAAGACAATACCAAGTCCAGGCCCTGCGTAGAAGATACCCAACATCAAACCTGATTTATTAGCGTGAATGGTGCCCAATTGAGAAATCAGCACGCCTCCTGCGACAAAGATCCAGGCACTAGCAATGCCCGCAATCACACGATAGATAAAAAGCAAGCTGGTTTGATCTGTGCAGCCAGAAAGAAACAAAAAGACACCCGTGATGATTGCTGAGGATATGAAGAAGTGATGCACCGACATGCGCCTCATCATGGCTGGAGAACTGAGGGCTCCAATGAAGTAACCCAAGGCATTGGCCGTGTTCATGGTGCCAGCGACCAAGTAAGACCAGTCCAAATCTTCTCTCATAACAGGCAATAGAAGCCCATAAGAGAAGCGCGCCAATCCCAAAGCAATGGCAGAGCCCAAGGCAAGGGATAAAGCGGTTAAAAATGGATGTTTATTTGAAAACACAGTGCGTCATTTCATAAAGTTTCTACAATATACGTTATGACAGATAAATACTCCCCAGATTCTCTCCAAGTCTTTGTTTTTGATGGTGCGCCTGTGCGCGGCGAAATCGTCAATATCAGAGATTCTTGGCAAGCCATTTTGGCCCGCAAAGACTACCCACCCGCCGTTAAAAAGCTTTTGGGTGACTTGGTGGCTGCTGGCGTACTTTTGTGCGGAACTCTTAAGTTCAATGGCAGCATGATCATTCAAGCTCAGGGGAATGGCGCAGTTCGTTTATTGGTTTTAGAGTGCAATGAACATTTGGTGATTCGAGCAACCGCGAAGTTGAATGAGGACATTGATCTATCCAGTCTTCCCGATGATGCCAATTTGTCAGATTTGATTAATCCCGATGGTCAAGGTCGATTGGTGATCACATTAGATCCCGCTGATCGCAAACCAGGTCAAAACCCCTACCAAGGCATCGTAGCTTTGAGTGACGATGGAGAGCCAGTCAAAAGCATTGCCCAAGCGATCACTTTGTACATGCGAGACTCTGAGCAGTTAGAGACCCGCTTGTGGTTAGCCAGCGACGAAGAGTCCTGTGGGGGCTTATTGCTACAGAGATTGCCTAATATGGGTGGCCAACTAAAGATGGATGACGAGATGGCTGCTGAAGGTTGGTCCAGACTACAGATGCTCTCAGACACAGTCACCAATGAAGAACTCTTGAGTCTTGAACCCAAGGTATTGATGAATCGCTTGTACCTTGATGAGTCAGCCCATCATGGAGTGAGAAGTTTTGATGAAAGACCGATTAAGTTTGGATGCCGCTGCTCTCGCATCAAGGTCGCCGACATGCTCAAAATGCTTGGCGAAGAAGAAGTGAACAGCATTCTTTTAGAAAAAGATGCGGTTGAAACCAATTGTGATTTCTGTGGTCAGATTTATATTTTTGATGCTGTTGATTGCAAACAGATCTTTGCCAGCCCGACGATTGTTGATGCAGTAAAACAAGCTCCAAGCTCAAAGCATTAGGCTACAAGTAGCATTTGCTTTAAGGGTCTGGGTGCTGTTTTAGGATTCTTCTTAAACTTTTGCGCAACCATCCATAAATCTAAAGCTTCCTGCATGCGAAGCCACATTTCTGGGCTTCCACCAACAACTGCTGATATTCGCATTGCCATTTCAGGGCTGATACCTCGCTTTTCATTGAGGATCTCCGATACTGTCAGGCGACTTACCCTCAAATAACTAGCGAAAGAAGCCTGAGTGATACCCAGCTCAGGCATGACATCTTCCCGCAAAACAGCTCCCGGGTGAGTTGGCTTACGAGATGGATTTCTAATGCTCTTCATTAATGATAATCCTCTAAATTAACGTTAAATGGGCCATTCACATCAAATTTAAATGTGATTCTCCAATTACCTGAAACACTAACCGAATAGACACCCTTTTTTGTTCCTTTGAGCGCATGGAATCTAAAACCAATCACATTCATATCTTCAGGTAGCAATGCAGCATCTAAGCTATCCAATAAACGAGAAATCTTTCCTGAGTAAGCGGCGGGGATACCTCTCAACGACCCATTAACAAAAAATAGACGTAGGCCACCATGCTTAAAAGATTGAATCATTTATTTTGATAATTTATATTGTAATGCATAACATTACATGTAATGAAAAACATTACAGGGATTGAACAAGGGTACTACTCAAGAGACTTCAGCTAATTAGGTGGTGCTTAGGGAGTTTTTTAGCTTGCTAATTTGTATGAAAAGTGATTTCAGATTAGTTATTTTCAGTCAATGAATCTGTGACTCTTGAGGCAATCTGTTGAGTTCAAGGCTAGTCTCTAAATAGTCATTTACTGATGCAATGAATTCTTCATACAAATCATCGCTATTTAAGGCCTCATACGTAACTAAATCTTTAATGCCCAAAATCCTGCCATGATAAGTTTTTGAGTCAGGCTCAAATTGGCAACTGCCTAAATAACCTTCAAAGTTAAAAACTAAAATTTTTGTAGTCATTGCTTGCTCCAATTATTTATATTAATCATAAGTAATTGTACGAAAAAATATTACTTGGCTTTTGAAGCCTCATCCTTAGCAGGGTCATTCGCTGGCTTTTTACCAGGAACCACCTGCACAAAGACCTCGCCCTCTTTGCTCATGCCATGCTCTGCGCGAGCGCGCTCTTCAATCGCTTTGGTACCATCTTTGAGGTCTTTGACTTCACCTGACAGCTTGGCATTACGTGCTGCAAGCGCATCATTTTTTTCCATTTGTTTAGATACTTGGCGGTCAAGCTCATAAACTCTCAGCCAACCGCCCTTGCCTAACCACAATGGGTACTGAATGATCACCAAGAGAGCCAACATGCCGTATACAACGATGCGCATCTGGGCTCTCTATTCCGGTATGGGTTTCTAAAATTACTTGCGTAAGTTATAGAAAGTTGACTTGCCAGGATACGTTGCAATATCCCCCAAGTCTTCTTCAATACGAATCAATTGGTTGTACTTGGCAATACGATCAGAACGTGACAATGAACCAGTTTTGATTTGGCCTGCATTTGTACCAACCGCGATATCAGCAATCGTGCTGTCTTCTGTCTCACCTGAACGATGAGAGATCACAGCTGTGTAACCAGCACGCTTAGCCATTTCAATCGCTGCAAAAGTTTCTGTCAAAGTACCAATTTGGTTCACTTTGATCAAAATTGAATTAGCAATGTTCTTCTCAATACCTTCTTTAAGGATCTTGGTGTTGGTTACAAATAAATCGTCACCCACCAATTGGATTTTCTTGCCTAACTTCTCAGTCAAGATTGCCCAACCTTCCCAGTCACCCTCGTGCATACCGTCTTCAATTGAAACGATCGGATATTTATCAACCAAGTTGGCAAGGTAGTTAGCAAACTCTACTGAAGTCAGCTGCAGACCTTCACCAGATAAGTCGTATTTGCCATCTTTGTAGAACTCACTGGCAGCGCAATCTAAAGCCAATAAAACATCTTCACCTGGCTTGTAACCAGCTTTTTCAATCGCCTGAAGAATCGTGTTCAAACACTCTTCATTGCTCTTGAAGTTAGGTGCAAAACCACCCTCATCACCAACAGATGTAGACATGCCTTGGTCATGAATGATTTTCTTTAAGGCATGGAAAACCTCTGCGCCACAACGCACGGCTTCACGAAAGCTCGTCATGCTCACAGGCACGATCATGAACTCTTGAATATCCAAACTGTTGTTGGCGTGTGAACCACCGTTCACAATGTTCATCATTGGTACCGGCAATTGCATAGCACCTGAACCACCAAAATATCTGTATAAAGGCAGACCAGCTTCTTCAGCAGCTGCACGGGCAACAGCCATAGAAACAGCCAACGTTGCATTAGCGCCTAAACGTGATTTATTGTCAGTACCGTCTAAATCAATCAAAGTGCGATCAAGGAAGGCCTGCTCACTGGCATCAAGACCCATCACTGCTTCAGCGATTTCAGTATTGATATTTTCAACAGCTTTTAGAACACCCTTTCCAAGGTAGCGACCTGGCTCATCATCACGCAACTCAACAGCCTCACGTGAACCAGTTGATGCACCTGAAGGTACCGCAGCACGGCCCATCACTCCAGACTCAAGCAATACATCACACTCAACAGTAGGATTGCCTCTTGAATCTAATATTTCACGTCCAATGATGTCAACGATTGCACTCATGACTTTTCCCTTAACAAATTATTTGAAATCTTTTTCTAAGTAAACGTTGCCATTTTTAACAACGTCATCCAAAGCCACCAAAGTGGCGAGTAATTCTTTCATGCGGTTCAACGGCACTGCATTCGGTCCATCTGATAGGGCTTTAGCAGGATTTGGGTGAGTTTCCATGAACAAACCGCTCACACCAACTGCTACAGCTGCTCTAGCTAGAACAGGAACCATCTCACGTTGACCACCACTGCTGGTGCCTTGACCGCCAGGTAACTGCACAGAGTGCGTGGCATCAAAAACAATCGGAGCATTGGTTTCGCGCATGATGGCAAGGCTGCGCATATCAGACACTAAATTGTTGTAACCAAAAGACGCGCCGCGCTCGCATGCCATGAACATGTCTTCTGACAAACCAACTTCTTTAGCAGCAGCTCTGGCTTTATCAATCACGTTCTTCATGTCGCCTGGGGCTAAGAATTGGCCTTTCTTGATGTTCACTGGTTTACCGCTTTGAGCGCAAGCACGAATGAAATCAGTTTGACGACACAAAAACGCTGGTGTTTGTAATACATCAACAACCGCAGCCACAGGTTTGATCTCATCAACTTCATGAATATCAGTCAAAATGTTCACGCCAATTTCTTTTTTAACTTTGGCCAGAATCTCAAGACCTTTTTCCATGCCAAGGCCACGGAATGAAGTTCCTGAAGAGCGATTGGCTTTATCAAAAGATGATTTGTAAATAAATGGAATGCCTAAAGCACTCGTGATTTCTTTTAGCTGACCTGCTGTGTCCATGGCCATTTGCTCAGATTCAATCACGCACGTGCCAGCGATTAAAAAGAAACGCTTATCAAGACCAATTTCAAAATCGCATAGTTTCATGGCTAACTCCTTAATTCTTTAATACTGTGCAGATCAAACTGCAATACCCTTTTGGGTTAAGGCTGCTTTAATGAATGCAGAGAACAATGGGTGGCCATCCCTTGGAGTTGACGTGAACTCCGGATGGAACTGCACACCGAAGAACCATGGGTGCATGCTACTTGGCAATTCCATCATTTCTGGCAAAGACTCATTAGGAGTTCTTGCAGAAATAATCATGCCAGCAGACTCTAGTTTAGGAACGTACACATTGTTCACTTCAAAACGATGGCGATGACGCTCATTAACTTCTGAGCCATAAATCTTTTCAGCCAAAGTATTTGCTTTAACTGGACAACGCTGTGAACCCAAGCGCATAGTGCCACCCAGATCTGAAGCTTCATCACGTTTTTCAACACGACCTTCGCGGTCCATCCACTCAGTGATCAATGCCACAACCGGATGAGGACCGTTCGGCTCAAATTCAGTACTGTTAGCGCCCTTCAAACCAGCCACATGACGAGCAAACTCAATCACGGCCAACTGCATACCTAAACAAATACCAAGGTAAGGGATCTTGTTCTCACGAGCGTGCTTGATGGCTGCAATCTTTCCTTCAGTGCCCCTCTTGCCAAAACCACCAGGCACCAAAATAGCATCTAAACCAGCAAGGCTTGAAACATCGCCACCATCTAAATTCTCAGAGTCGATATAACGAATACCAACTTTTGTTTCATTGTGAATACCAGCGTGACGCAAGGCCTCAATCAATGACTTATAAGACTCTGTTAAGTCAACATACTTACCAACCATGCCAATCGTTACTTCATGCTTCGGATTTTCAAGGCTGTGAACCAAACCATTCCAAACAGATAAATTGGCAGGCTTAGCATCAATGCGTAATTCATGACAAATCAACTCATCCAAACCCTGCTCGTGGAGCATTTGTGGAATCTTGTAAATCGTATCAACGTCCCAAACTGAGATAACTGCTTGTTCGCGCATATTCGCAAACAAAGAAATCTTGGCTCTCTCATCTTCAGGGATCGGTCTATCTGCACGGCATAACAACGCTGTTGGCATGATGCCGATTTCTCTTAACTTTTGAACTGAGTGCTGGGTTGGCTTGGTTTTCAACTCACCTGCACTTGCAATGTAAGGTACCAAAGTTAAATGCACAAAGGCAGTATCACCCTGAGGCAATCTCAAGCTCATTTGGCGAGCAGCTTCTAAAAACGGTAAAGACTCAATGTCACCCACCGTGCCACCAATTTCACAAATAGCCACATCTGCATGGCCATCATGACTGGCTTTAGCGCCACGCTCAACGAAACTCTGGATTTCATTGGTGATGTGCGGAATCACCTGCACAGTCTTACCTAGATATTCGCCACGGCGCTCTTTACGAATCACAGACTCGTAAATCTGACCAGTGGTGAAGTTATTGCTCTTGCGCATCTTGGCAGATACAAATCTCTCATAATGGCCCAAATCAAGGTCGGTTTCAGCGCCATCTTCCGTAACGAATACTTCTCCGTGCTGGAAAGGACTCATCGTACCGGGGTCGACGTTGATATATGGGTCTAATTTTAAGAGGGTGACTTTTAGGCCGCGCGATTCAAGAATGGCGGCTAAGGAGGCGGCTGCGATACCCTTCCCGAGGGAAGAAACCACACCACCAGTAACAAAGATGAATTTAGTCATCGAATATGCTTAGTGGGTAATACGCAATTATAGCGATACCCAGAAAGAATGCTCGAAATTTCGTCCTAAAACATCTTTTTAGGCTAGAAAGCCTTTACCAGACTGGGTCTTTGCTTATTACTGATGCCAAGATCTGCGCTGAATCTCACGCCAGTCTTTTCTAGACCAGTCTTTTCCTTTGAATTCCCAGATTTGAGCCCCCGTATGAATAGTTTCAAGCATTGGAATCTCACGTTCAATGTATCTCTCCATTACTTTCTTATTGGGATGACGGTATCGATTACGGTAACCCGCTTGAGCAACAGCCCAATGCGGCTTGATCGCATCAAGAAATACTGGGGATGAAGAAGTCGCACTGCCGTGGTGCGGCATGAGCAAAATAGATGTCAATTCATTGGAGGGCTTGTACTCATTAGCAATGATTGCCTCGCCCCCTCGCTCAACATCCCCAGTGAGCCAAAATGAGTAATGCCCATTGGTCACCTCAATGACACAACTTATTGCATTAGGTTTTCCAGAATGATGAACACTGGCAAATGTCATCTCAGGACCTGGATGCCAAACCTTGAATAAAACCCCATCCCAAGCCCAGCTCTGACCAGCTTGGCATGGCAAAGCTGGTATCTGAGAATTCTTGGCCTTATCGACCAAAAAATGCCATTCCGGCAAGGTTCCCAATAAATCACCAAAGGTGATACTTTTCATCAGACTCAAGGCGCCGCCAACATGATCAGTGTCTTTATGACTGATGACCATTCGATCGATGAATGAAATACCCTCACCTCTCAGAAATGGCAAAACGTTTCTTTCTCCAGCATCTGATTGAGGGGATGTTTTTGGACCAGTGTCATAAAGCAAACGTTTGCTGTGCGTTTCAACTAAAACAGCAGTGCCCTGCCCAATATCTAAAACTGTGACCTTAAAGTCGCCATGAGCCACATCAGGAATCTTAGGCCACAGTAAAGGCAAGCAACAGCACAACCCCATCAGCCGACTTTTATAAGTCAATGCCAATGGGCCAGGACGGATAGCATAAATAATTCCGGCAGTAGAAATCACAAAAAATAAAATGCTTGGTTGCGGCAAGTAAGCAACAGACCAAAACCATGATGACATTGGTTTTAAAAACCAAGCCACGAATTCCATACATGAGTGCGCGATCCATAAAGATCCATCACTGATGGGCGAAGGCAAAACAGCACCCAGCATCGCAAAAGGGGTAACAATAAAACTCACCAATGGAATAGCAAATGCATTGGCCAAAGGAGAAACCACTGAGAACTGCGAAAACCAATAAAGAGTTAAAGGCAATAAAGCAATCGTGACAACAGCTTGTACGCGAGTAGCTTCCTTGAATGACTGCCACCATTTTTGAGAACGACTGTAACCATATTCAGACAGGCCATCTTGGCCAGGCATGGCAAACAAAATCGCTGCCACAGCACCGAATGAAAGCCAAAAGCCAGGTGTATAGGCAGCCCAGGGATCTAAGAAGAGCACTACAAATAAAGCCCACCACCAAATATCAAATGCTCGCGTGATTCGCCCCGTCCAAAGAGCGATGGCCACCACCCCCACCATGTACATGGTTCTTTGAGCAGGAATCTGAAAACCTGCCAGCCAGGTATAGATCAATGCCACAAGGAAACCGCTCAATGCAGATACTTTTTGAGTTGCGCACAACATGGGCAGTGAACGACGACGCCACAAACGATTGGCCAAGGCAGCACCCATACCAGCCAACATCGTGACGTGTAAACCAGAAATAGAAATCAAGTGGCCAATGCCAGTTGCATTGAAGACACGCCAATCATCTTGAGGAATTGCATTTTGCTCACCCATCACCAAAGCAATCAATACCCCAACATAGGGAGCCTCTTCAGGAGCTGATCGCTTGATGCGTTCACGCAAATGCCAACGAGTTAATTCAACAAAAGTTGTAAAGCTCAAATGGAAGTCAGCTAAGAGACTTGGTTTCCAGGATCTTGGCAAACCCTTTGCATTCGCCTTCACAGAACCAGTTGCTCCTAGGTCTTGTTGAAACATCCAACGCTCAAAATCAAATCCGTGAGGATTCATGAGGCCATGAGCTCTTTTAAGGACAACCGGCAAACGCCAGCGCTCCCCCGGCTTTAGATCAGGCAAGACTCCCTCGCCTCGCCAACCCGGATACCAGCCTAATGAAAGTCGATTCGGAAAATCTTTTAGATCAATCTTGATTAATTCATCTTCATGAATCGCCTCTTCAACTTTTAATGAAAATCTCAATGACTGATCACCTTGATGAGGCAAGCCATCAATCACTCCAGTCACCAACAATGGAACACCCTCTAACTCTGAAGGTAAATCATTGCTCAAGCGTGTATGAGTTAGATAAGCAGACCAAGAAAAACCCAATAAAAATAAAACAAGCACCCATAAACAAAGTCTTACTTTGGGCATGGCAGTCATCTTTAAATAACTGATCAGATGGATTGAAATTAGCAAGCAACCAATCAATAGACTGAGCTTCACCCACACATCGCCCTTGGGCAACTGCGGCAAAAAAAGTAAAAGAGATTCCCCGGCAATGAATGCCGTTAATAAAAAGCGCAAGTTATCTAGTCTTTAGAGAGAGGCAACTGAGCAAGCAATGTTGCCCAGCGAGGAATCACGCGCAAAGCGTTATTGGCACAGATAGATTGAGTTTGACTGATCGACGAAGAACGGATCTCTGCAAGAACTGATGAAATTTCCACCAACTCAGCAGGCTCATTACGATGGCTTACTTGTTTTGCCAACCAAGCAGGAGGAATGTCTGGTGCATCCGTTTCAAGAACCAGACTCTCGAAAGGCAACTCCTTGGCCAAGCGTCTAATTTGTAGAGCTCTGGGGAATGTCATCGCACCGCCAAAACCCATCACAAAATTTAACTTGATGAACTGCTCTGCCTGCTGAAAGCTGCCATTGAATGCATGGGCAATACCACCGATGATTTTTCTCGGTCTCAAAGCTTTCAAAATAGCGTCTTGAGAACGACGCACATGCAAAATTACTGGCAGATTAAATTCTTCGGCAAGATCGAGTTGTTTTTCAAAAAAGAATGACTGATGGTTGGCATCAAGATCAGGCAAAAAATAATCCAAGCCAATCTCTCCGATTCCAACAAAACGAGGGTCGTCCAAGGCTTCAATCACTGCACGTCTTAAAACATCCAAATCTGATTCTTTTGCCTCAGGGGTGAAGATCGGATGAATGCCCAAGGTATAACAACTTGCCGGCATGAGTTGAGCAGCTTGATGAGTTAGATTTTTTACAGATAAATGATCTTTTGCTCGCACGGCGGGTAACAACACGCCGCTGACCCCCGCTTGCGCTGCACGCTGAATCACGGCATCACGATCAAGCCCAAACTCATCGGCATCAAGATGGCAATGGGTATCTAAACACAAGGCCACGTTAATGAGCCTTCAATACGCCATGGTCCAAACGTAAAACACGATCACATCTTGCTGCACGCAATGGATCATGGGTCACAATCACAAATGCAGTGCCCTGACTTTTGGCAATCTCCAACATCAAATCAAATACAGTGTCTGCGGTTTCAGCATCCAAGTTTCCGGTAGGCTCATCAGCCAAAACGCAGCTTGGGGTGGTGACCAACGCTCTAGCAACTGCGACACGCTGACGCTCTCCACCTGACAGCGCAGCTGGTCGATGATCAACTCGATGGGATAAACCTACTTTCGCAAGCATCTCTTTGGCAACAACTCTGGCTTCATCATTATCGATGCCTCTGATACGCAATGGCATGGCCACGTTATCCAATGCACTGAACTCAGCCAAGAGATGGTGGAATTGGTAAATGAATCCTAAATGTTGATTGCGCAACTTATTCAGGTCAGCTTCAGAGAGACGAGCCAAAGACTGACCAGCCAAAATGACTTCACCTTGACTGGCATGGTCCAAGCCACCCAACAGGTGTAACAAAGTACTCTTGCCAGATCCCGAGGCTCCAACAATGGCTAATTTTTCACCAACTGCAAGCTCCAAACTGATGTCATGAAGGACTTGAACAGCCAAGTCACCCTCTCCATAAGTTTTGGAAATATTTTTAGCTACTAATGCCATGTTCATATTCAGTCCCTCACTCATAACGCAAGGCCTGAGCCGGTTGAATTTTGGCTGCTCTCCAACTTGGATAAAGAGTTGCCAAAAGAGAAAGAATGAATGCCATCAAACCCACCGTGATCACGTCACTGCTTCTCACATCGGAAGGTAAGCTAGAAATAAAGTAAATGTCACGAGGTAAAAATTGAACACGGAAGATTGCTTCCAAGCTAGGCACAATCACATCGATGTTCAATGAAATCAGCAAGCCCAAGATGATTCCACCCAAAGTGCCAATGGCACCAATCATGAAGCCTTGAGCAAAGAAAATTCTTTGAATCATTCCAGCACTGGCACCCATGGTGCGAAGAATGGCGATATCCCCTCGCTTATCAGTCACAGTCATCACCAGTGTTGAGACCAAGTTAAATGCGGCCACTGCAATGATCAAGGTGAGAATGATGAACATCATGCGTTTTTCAGTTTGAACAGCGGCAAACCAATTTTTATTTTGTCTTGTCCAATCTTTGACCCACAAACCAGGCAGTTGCATAGAAAGTTGATCGGCCACTTTTGCGGCTTGCTGCATATCATCTAATTTCAGACGCAAACCTGATGGACCATCCAATCGCAATAAAGCGGCCGCATCTTTCCAATGAACCACGGCCAAAGTACTATCAAATTCATAATGACCGCTATCGATGATGCCAATCAACTTAAAGGCTCTCATCCGTGGCGTCATGCCTGCAGGATTGATATCGCCTTCAGGGACCATGATGGTGATGCGGTCACCCAATTGCACGCCTAAGATTCCAGCTAACTCCGCTCCCAAAGCCAAACCAAATTCACCAGGCTTTAAACCACTGATTTGTCCTTGAATAAAGTGTTTTGGAATATCAGATACTTTTCCTTCTAATTCAGGATCAATGCCTCGAAGTGCCACTCCGCGCATCACATCACTTCGGCTGATCAATGCTTGAGACATGATCATCGGTGCAGCACCTGTCACACGTTTATTTTCTTGAACTTTGGCTAATAAAGGCTGCCATTCACCCAAACCTGTCGGGGCATGAATCTCTACATGAGATAAAACAGACAGCATCCGATCACGAACTTCCTTTTGGAAGCCGTTCATGACCGATAGAACCACAATCAGAGCCGCCACACCCAAGGCAATACCCAACATTGATACAGACGATATAAATGACAAAAACCCGTCTTTAGAGCCTGTTTCCTTGTTTTTTCCGCCTTTTCTCCTGGCGTTGGTATAGCGCCATGCAATTTCGAGTTCAATCGGCCAAATATTCATATGAAAGAGTTTAGCTTGCTCTTGGACAGAAGGTCTAAATGCCACCTAAAATCAAGGTTATGAAATACACCCTCGTTATTGCCGATAGCCAAGATCAAGAATCTTTTGACCGTGGCCTGCCCTATGAGAAGTTTTTACTGGGTAAGCAGAATGCCAGTGCGCCATTGGAACTCCAATCGCATGGAGTTACTGTTGACCCAAATATATGTATTGCTCGCATTGAACCCATTCATATTCATGCCGCCAGAGATCACTTGGTTTTAACGAGCACTCAAATATTAGATATCAAAGCATCAGAAGCTGATGACCTATTTGAATCAGTGAAAGATATTTTTGCAGAAATGAGTTCTATCACTCATCGAAGCAAGCCTCATAAATGGTTCATTGAATCTTCAGCACTTCAAACCTTATCAACTGTCAGCACTTCTCAAGCAGAGGGTCGCAATATTGATCATTGGATGCCATCCGATACAAGCCAAGAAGGTGTGGCTCGACAATGGCGCAAATGGCAAAACGAGATTCAGATGATTTGGTTCAACCACCCAGTCAATGAAGCCAGACAAGCTGAAGGCATGCTCAGCATTAACTCTGTGTGGATCAGCGGCAATGGCACGCTGACTGATATCAAACCCAACGAGAGGCTCTTAGACGCCAAGCAGTGGCATAGTTCTGATGGATGCCTGAACTTGCTCGCATCTCACCTGAACAAGCCCCACACCACTTCACTGAATGAATTGAGTTTGGCCAACACGATCTCATTGCTATCAGCCTCTGACCCGGAGTTGAGCACTGTTTGGCAAAAGGCAAATGAAGCATTGATCAATCATGAGATTAAAGCAATTGAATTGATCGACTTTCCAGAAGGTCAAGAAAGATCTCGAACAATCACCATTGAACAACTGCCTAAAAAAGGTTTTGCCCTTTGGAAAAAACCAGTCGTCGGATCACTTCAGGATATGCTTCGCTCATGACCATTCAATTCAAAGAGCGCCAATATTCAGAAAAAAGTGCCGCTTGGCTTGAGCAAAGTGGCACTCACCCAGTATTGGCAAAATTGTTTGCTGCTCGAGGCGTTGAAAAACCAGAAGAACTTTTACTCGAACTCAAGAACCTGATCCCACCTGCACAGCTTAAAAATTGTGAATTAGCAGCGAAATACTTAGCTGATGCGATTGAAGCAGGTAAAAAATTACTGATTGTTGCTGACTATGATTGCGATGGAGCAACAGCGTGCGCCGTCGGCCTCAAAGGTTTAAGAGCTTTGGGTGCACCCTGGAACATCAATATTGATTACTTTGTTCCTAATCGTTTCACCTTGGGGTATGGCTTGACACCGGAGGTCGTCGATTTGGTTTCCGGTCTTCCTGATAAACCAGATATTTTGATCACCGTTGATAACGGCATCGCCAGCGTTGCCGGTGTTGAAAGAGCAAAACAATTAGGTATTGAAGTCTTGGTCACAGATCATCACTTACCTGCCGATCAATTACCAAAAGCCGCTTGGATTGTGAACCCCAATCAACCTGATTGCACTTTCCCAAGTAAAGCGCTTGCCGGGGTTGGTGTGATGTTTTATTTATTGATTGCATTGCGCGCTGAGTTTCGTGCTCGTGGTGCCTTCTCGGCAGAAACTCAACCACGCCTTGAAAACCTTTTAGATTTAGTGGCGCTTGGCACTGTTGCGGACGTTGCATCTCTGGATAGAAATAATCGCATCTTGGTTGCCAATGGCATCAAAAGAATTAAAAGTGGGCAAATGCAAGCGGGTATTCGGGCTCTTTACATCGCTGCTGGGAAAGACCCCAATCGTGCGAGCTCATTTGATCTTGGATTCACCTTGGGTCCTCGCTTAAATGCTGCCGGCCGATTGGCTGACATGTCATTGGGTATTCAATGTTTGCTTTCTGAATCGCCAGAGGAAGCATTGAAATTAGCTCACGAACTTGATCGCATGAATCGCGAACGCCGAACCATTGAAGCGGGTATGCAAGAAACTGCATTGGCCAGCTTAGTAGATATACAAGTTGGTGACCAGGCCACCCTGTGCATGGCCAATGAAACATGGCATCAAGGCGTGATTGGCATCGTTGCATCAAGATTGAAAGAAAAATTCCACCGCCCCACCCTGATTTTTGCTCCAGGAGAAGAATCTGGACAAGCCGTTCTCAAGGGCTCAGGCAGATCCATCCAAGGATTTCATTTGAGAGATGCCTTGGATTTGGTTTCTAAAAAGCATCCAGATCTTATTTTGAAGTTTGGCGGTCATGCCATGGCTGCGGGATTGACGATTGAAGAAGATTCTTTTGAGGAATTCAAAGCTTGCTTTGAAGAAGTGGCTCAAAGCTTGATGACACCAGAAGTACTCCAACGACAACTGGCTCACGATGGCAAGCTCGACCCAGAATTCATTGACCCAGAACTTGGCACCATGCTTGCCAATGAAGTTTGGGGCCAAGGATTTCCTGCCCCAGTATTTGTTGGTGAGTTTGAAGTGCTAACTCAAACCCTGATTCAAGAAAAACACCTCCGAGTTCAGTTAAAAGCCATTAATTCCAATGGTTCAAGTCATCCCAAAGCCTTCAACGGCATTTGGTTTTCCAGAAATGCGACCCTGCCAAACCCTGCCAGATTGGCTTATCGAGTCGTTACGGACCATTATCAGGGGGTTGCCAGAGCTCAATTACACATAGAAGCTCTCGATGACCCTTTATAATTGCCGACCATGGAAGCCGAACAATTAAATCTCATCAGCAACACCCTCGAAGACCTGCGTACTCGTACGATTGAGCTTCGGAGGTATCTTTGACGTCGACAACAAAGCAGAACGTTTAGTCGAAGTTAATCAAACCCTTGAAGATCCCAAAATTTGGGATGATCCTAAGCAAGCCCAAGCCCTGGGCAAAGAAAAAAAGCTTTTAGATGGTGTCGTAGGCACTATTAATTTTCTGACGGACAACATCACCTCAAGCCAAGAATTATTTGAAATGGCCAAAGAGGAAGGTGACTTCGAAACAATTCTATCGATTCAAGCCGATACAGATGGCATGCGCCAACAAGTCGAAGGACTTGAGTTCCGACGCATGTTCAGCAATCCAATGGATCCGAGCTCATGCTTCATTGATATTCAATCAGGAGCCGGCGGAACTGAGGCTTGCGACTGGGCCAGCATGTTGTTGCGCCAATACCTTCGTTACTGTGAGCGCAAAGGTTTTAAAGCTGAAGTGCTAGAAGTCTCAGACGGTGATGTGGCTGGCATTAAAAGCGCCACGATCAAAATTGATGGTGAATACGCATACGGCCATTTAAGAACAGAGACTGGCGTGCATCGCCTGGTGCGCAAATCACCATTTGACTCAGCCAATGGACGTCATACCTCATTCACGAGTGTGTTCGTTTACCCAGAAGTTGATGACTCTATTGAGATTGACATCAATCCTGCGGATATTCGTACGGATACCTACCGTGCCTCAGGCGCTGGCGGACAGCACATCAACAAAACAGACTCAGCGGTTCGTTTGACTCACGTACCAACCGGTATTGTGGTGCAGTGTCAAAACGATCGAAGCCAACATAAAAACCGTGCGGAAGCCATGTCTATGTTGAAGTCTCGCCTTTATGAACATGAGTTACGTAAACGCCAAGCAGAGCAAGACAAGCTAGAAGCCACCAAGAGCGATGTGGGCTGGGGTCACCAGATCAGATCGTATGTTCTAGATCAAAGCCGTATTAAAGATCTTCGAACCAACGTAGAAATATCCAATACGCAAAAAGTTTTAGACGGCGACTTAGATCCATTCATTGAAGCCAGCTTAAAGCAAGGCGTTTAACCATCAACATTATTTAATCACCATTCAATTGTTAGCGAAAACATCATGAGTCAAGAAGAACAAACGCCCATCGTCGATGAAAATCACATCATTGCAGAACGTCGCGAAAAATTAGCTCAATTGCGCAAAAATGGTGTGGCATTCCCCAACGATTTTGTACCCACACATCATGCTGCCGACTTACACGAGCACTATGGTGAAATCAGCAAAGAGCATTTAGCTGAGAAAAACATCACGGTCAAAGTGGCTGGTCGAATGATGCTCAAGCGTGTGATGGGTAAAGCCAGTTTTGCGACTGTTCAAGATCGCACAGGTCAAATTCAGTTTTACATCAATGATGCTGATGCAAGTGCTGATGCGCACAATGCCTTTAAGCATTGGGACATGGGTGACTTCATCGCTGCTGAAGGCGTCATCTTCAAAACCAATAAAGGCGAACTATCGATCCTGGTAAAAGATTTGCGTCTTTTATCAAAATCATTGCGCCCTCTTCCTGATAAATTCCACGGCCTTTCAGATCAGGAAATGAAATACCGTCAACGTTATGTTGATTTGATCGTTTCTCCAGAAACACGCCAAACCTTCTTGGCTCGCAGCAAAGCGATGTCTTCAATACGTCATCACATGCAAGATGCGGGATTCATGGAAGTTGAAACACCGATGCTTCACCCAATCCCAGGTGGCGCAGCTGCAAAACCATTTATCACCCATCACAATGCCTTAGACATGGAAATGTATCTGCGCATAGCTCCAGAGCTTTATTTGAAGCGTTTGGTGGTTGGTGGTTTTGAACGTGTTTTTGAAGTTAACAGAAACTTCCGCAATGAAGGTGTCAGCCCAAGACACAATCCAGAATTCACGATGATGGAGTTCTATGCAGCCTACACAGACTACAAGTGGCTCATGACCTTCACCGAAGAGCTCATCAGAGCAGCAGCGATTGATGCTCAGGGCACTGCGAATTTGACTTACCAAGGTAAACCGTTAGATTTATCAAAGCCATTTCAACGCTTAACCATTGCTGAAGCAATTCTTAAATACGCGCCTTTATCGAAAAAACAGTACACCGCTGCTCAATTGGAAGATAAAGAATTTGTCCGTCAAGAACTTAAAAAGTCTGGCGAAGACATCAATGGACCAACTCTTAAAAATGCTGGCCTTGGAGCTCTTCAATTGGCTTTGTTTGAAGCTACTGCTGAAGAGCATCTATGGGAACCAACTTACATTATTGACTACCCTATTGAAGTCAGCCCATTGGCCAGAGAATCCGACACAAGACCAGGCATCACAGAGCGCTTTGAGTTATTCATTACTGGCCGTGAGATTGCCAATGGCTTCTCTGAGTTAAATGATGCAGAAGATCAAGCCGCTCGCTTTCATGCGCAAGTTGCTCAAAAAGAAGCTGGCGACGAGGAAGCGATGTACTTTGATGCAGACTTCATTCGCGCCTTAGAGTACGGCATGCCTCCAACTGGTGGCTGCGGCATTGGTATCGATCGCTTGATGATGTTGATCACTGACTCACCAAACATCAGAGACGTGATTCTTTTCCCGCACTTGAGAAAAGAAGATTAAACATAAGAAGCGAAATTAAAAAGGGACCCAAGGGTCCCTTTTTTACATCTGATGCTTCAGCTTCTCTTTACTTCAATCTCTCATACCGAAGATCAATGATTTTCTTTGGCATGGTTGATTGAGTACTTCGGTATCTCAATGACCAAATTTTGCTGAGCAACCACCGCTTGGCAAGATAAGCGTGATTGAGGACACAAGCCCCAGGCACGATCAAGTAAATCATCTTCAGCTTCATCGGAAGGATTCAAGCTGGCCATGCCTTCACGCACAATCACATGGCAAGTTGTACAAGCACATGACATCTCACATGCATGCTCGATCTCAATATCATTTTCTAATAATGCTTCACAAATAGTGGCACCAGGAGAAGCCTCTAGTACAGCACCTTCAGGACAATAATCAGCATGAGGAAGAACAACAATTTGTGGCATTTTTAATTCCTATTAAATTTCTTCTATCTTTTTACCAGACAACGCTTTTTTGATACTTTCATTCATTCTGCGAGCAGCAAAATCATCGGTTGCTTTTGACAATGACTCCACTGAACGTCTCAATACCTGAGTGTCTTTTGCTGACTCAATCAAGTCCTTAAGAGCTTTTAACTTGCGACTGATGATGTCTAGCTCATCTTCATCAAGCAAGTGCTGATCTTCAGCCAAAGCAGCGTCTACCGCTTCAATCAAACGCTTCGCATCCACCAATTCTTCACGAAGAGCTCTGTCTTGCACATCATCAGCAGCATGACTAAAGCCATCTTGAAGCATGGTGGTGATATCCACATCAGAAAGACCGTAAGAAGGCTTCACATTGATGTTAGCCTCAACCCCTGAATGCTGCTCTCTGGCAGTTACAGACAATAAGCCATCCGCATCCACTTGATACGTGACTCGAATTCTGGCTGCACCTGCGGCCATCGGAGGAATGTCTCTGAGCTCAAACTTAGCCAGTGATCGGCAGTGATCAACGACTTCGCGCTCACCCTGTAAAACGTGAACAGCCAAAGCCGTCTGACCATCTCTGAAGGTCGTGAAATCTTGAGCTCTTGCAACTGGAATCGGGGTATTGCGTGGGATGATTTTTTCAACCAAGCCGCCCATGGTTTCAACACCCAAGGAGAGAGGAATCACATCCAAGAGCAACCACTCATCTCCCTTTTGTTGATTGCCTGCCAATAAATCAGCTTGCATAGCAGCACCCATTGCAACCACTTGATCGGGGTCTAAATTAGTCAACGGTGTCTGACCAAATAGCTCACCCACTGCTCTTTGAACATGAGGCATGCGAGTGGCGCCACCAACCATGACCACACCCTTGATTTCTTCCGCAGTCAAACCAGCGTCTCTAAGGGCCTTCTTAGCAGCCATTAAAGTTTTGTTAACCAAGTGTTGGGTTAACTCAAAGAACTGAGCCTGACTGATGCCAACGTTGATCGTTGTGCCGTCACTCAGAGTCGCATGCACACGCGCCAATGGGTTTTTACTCAACTGCTCTTTAACTTCTTTGGATGCTGTGAGTAATAAGCGGGTATCTTTATCAGACAACAACTGTAACTTTGCTTGCTCTAGAACCCAGCAATACAAACGATGATCGAAGTCATCACCACCCAAGGCAGAGTCTCCACCTGTGGATAGCACCTCAAAAACACCTTTGCTTAAACGCAAAATCGAAATATCAAATGTTCCACCACCCAAGTCATACACAGCATACAAGCCCTCGGAGGCGTTATCCAAGCCGTAGGCAATAGCAGCAGCGGTTGGCTCATTCAAGAGTCGTAAAACCTCAATTCCGGCTAATTTAGCGGCATCTTTGGTGGCTTGACGTTGAGCATCATCAAAGTAAGCTGGCACAGTGATCACGGCGCCAACGATTTCATCATCGAAAGAGTCTTCGGCACGTTGACGTAATCTGGCTAAGATTTCTGCAGAAACTTCAACTGGGCTTTTTTCACCAGAGACCGTTTTGATCTTGAGCATCCCAGGAGCATCAATAAATTCATAGGGCATTGTTTGAGCATGCTCGATATCAGAAAGACCTCTGCCCATGAAACGCTTCACTGAAATAATGGTATTTTTTGGGTCGCCATTGGCATTTTGTAATGCTTGGTAGCCTGCTTGAGTGGTTCCACCTGGCAAGTAACGAATCACTGAAGGCAATAACTTTCTTCCCTGCTCATCACCCAAAACCTCAGGCAGAGCATTTTTCATGGCGGCAACCAATGAATTGGTTGTTCCTAAATCTATACCAACAGCGATGCGGCGCTGATGAGGAGCAAGTGATTGACCAGGTTCGGCAATTTGTAATAAGGCCATATTTTTATTTATTGTTTATGCTGATATTGCGTCTTCTAGTTCTGCACCGAATTTATCAATGAACAATAAAGCTCGTAATTGCTTTGCTGCCAAGTCAAAATCATTGGCCTCATCAATCGCAAGCTCTACTTCTTTTAATAAATTCACTCTTGTTTGTTCTACTTCTTTGTACAACTCATCCAATTTAGAAGGCTGATCTCTGACATCATCCAAAGTCTCTCGCCACTCCATCTGCTGCATCAAAAATTGAGCAGGCATCGCAGTATTTGTTTCTAACTGAGGATCAACCCCATTTCTTGAACACATGTACAAACCCCTTTGAATGGGGTTCATGAGCGTTCGGTAGGCTGAGTTAGCCAAAGCTGATAACTGCATTGAGACGCGCTTATCAGAATCACTGGCCTGAGCATGCATATCAGGATGAACCTTCTGTTGCACAGTCAAATAAGCAGACTCCAAAGCCTGCCTATCAATCTTAAATTGTGGCTTTAGCTGAAATAAGGAAAAGTAATCATCAAACCCTGAAAGATTCGCCACAACCACACTCATCTTTTACATTAGGATTTTGGAACTTAAATCCCTCGTTCAGGCCTTCGCGCACATAATCAAGCTCTGTGCCATCCAAATAAGCCAAACTCTTAGGATCAACATATACCTTGACCCCTAGAGATTCAAACATGGTGTCTTCAGGCAAAATTTCATCAACATACTCAAGTTGATAAGCAAGCCCTGAACAACCAGTTGTTCTCACCCCAAGACGCAAGCCAACGCCTTTGCCACGACGCTCGATATAACGCGTGATGTGCTTAGCAGCTTTCTCTGTCAGAGTAATGGCCATGATTATTTAGCGTGCTTTTCTTTGTAGTCAGCCACTGCTGCTTTGATGGCGTCTTCAGCCAAGATAGAGCAGTGAATTTTTACCGGTGGCAAAGCCAATTCTTCAGCAATCGCAGCGTTCTTGATTTCAAGCGCTTGATCCAAAGTCTTACCTTTGACCCACTCTGTTACCAAAGAAGATGAGGCAATCGCTGAACCACAACCATAAGTTTTGAACTTAGCATCTTCAATGATGCCTTGATCATTCACGCGGATTTGTAACTTCATCACATCGCCGCAAGCTGGTGCGCCGACCATGCCTGTGCCCACGTGGTCATCACCTTTTTCAAAGGATCCAACGTTGCGTGGATTTTCATAATGCTCAATTACTTTTTCACTGTATGCCATTTTATTTCCTCAGTTACTTTCTCAGTTATCTTTAAATACTATTGATTGATCAATAAAAATTAATGTGCAGCCCATTGGATCGTATTTAAATCAATACCATCTTTATACATTTCCCATAACGGTGACAAATCTCTTAATTTTGCGATTTTGCCTTTCACCAATTCAATCGTGAAATCAACATCTTCTACTGTTGTAAAGCGACCGATCGTGAAGCGAATTGAGCTGTGTGCCAATTCATCATTGCGACCCAATGATCTCAATACATAAGATGGCTCCAATGATGCTGAAGTACATGCAGAGCCTGATGACACGGCAATGTCTTTCAAAGCCATGATCATGGATTCACCTTCAACATAATTGAAGCTGATGTTCAAGTTATGCGGAATGCGCTGATCCATATCACCGTTGAGGTACACCTCTTCGATTTGGTTTAAGCCATTCCACAAACGATCTCTTAGCATACGAATGCGTTCGTTTTCAGTGGTCATTTCTTCACGAGCAATGCGGAAGCATTCACCCATGCCGACCAATTGATGTGTTGGCAAAGTACCTGAACGCATGCCGCGCTCATGACCACCACCATGCATTTGAGCTTCGATACGAATACGTGGTTTACGGCGTACAAATAAAGCGCCCACGCCCTTTGGTCCGTATGTTTTGTGAGCACAAAAGCTCATCAAGTCAACTTTGAGGGTTTGCAAATCAATCGCAACCTTGCCTGTGGCTTGGGCTGCATCTACGTGAAACACAATGCCCTTCTCGCGACAGAACTCACCGATCTTGGCAATATCTTGAATCACGCCAATTTCATTGTTCACAAACATCACAGAAACAACGATGGTGTCTGGGCGAACAGCCGCTTTGAATTTTTCAAAATCAATCAAACCATTTGGTAATACATCAAGGTAAGTAACTTCATAACCTTCACGCTCTAACTCACGACAAGTGTCTAACACTGCCTTGTGCTCTGTTTTAACTGTAATGATGTGCTTGCCTTTTTCTTTGTAGAAGTGAGCTGCACCCTTGATAGCCAAGTTATTACTTTCAGTAGCGCCACTGGTCCAAACGATTTCTCTCGGATCTGCACCCACCAATTTTGCAACTTCTGCGCGAGCATTCTCAACAGCTTCTTCCGCACTCCAACCATAAGCATGACTGCGTGATGCTGGGTTACCGAACTGTTCGCGAAGATAAGGAATCATCACATCGACCACTCTTGGGTCGATTGGTGTTGTGGCTGAGTAGTCCATGTAAATTGGGAAGTGCTCTGGACTAAACATAGGTACTGGTTTAGGTGATGACATGTTTGTTTCCTTTTATCTCAATATCTTTTTAGTTATTCTGTGAATACATCTAATATCAATTAATTTGCTGGGCAAAAGTGAATACTGAATTTGCCAATGGCTTTTTCTTAGCTTCAACTTCTTTTTTGGCGCTTGCAGCAGATGTCTTAGAGGCTCTTGGAGCTTCAATTTTTATCTTGCTCTCACGAATGTCCCCAACACGGACTCTGCCTTCTTGTTGCTTGACCAAGTCAGCCAATGACACTGAGCTCAAGTACTCAACCATCTTTTGATTCAAGCTGGTCCATAAATCATGCGTCATACAACGACCATGACCGGCATCTTCACCACGGCAATTACCTTTGCCGCCGCACTGCGTTGCATCCAATGGCTCATCAACAGCAATGATGATGTCAGCCACTGTGACCTGGTCTGCTCTGCGCGCCAAGGTATATCCACCACCTGGCCCACGGGTACTTTCAACAATATCAAAGCGGCGTAATTTGCCAAACAGCTGCTCTAAATATGACAATGAAATATGTTGCCTTTGGCTAATGCCGGCAAGCGTTACTGGTCCATGAGATTCGCGCAGGGCTAAATCAATCATTGCAGTGACAGCGAAACGTCCTTTGGTTGTTAGTCTCATCTCTTACCTCATCAATATTGGGTTGTTGAAACGTTTAATACCTGACTCTTGTGCTCAAGTTTATCAGATACCCAATTAAACTGCTCAAGTACTAGTTAATGCTAAGCCACCAGATAAATAAATCATAAAAATCAATTATTTAGGTGGGAATAGCAAAGACTTGAAATCAGCCTTGATTCTTCTTCTGACGGCCACATAAAGGCGCCTTCTATCCAAAGTTGGCAAATCTCTTGAACGCAAAGCCATGTTGAAAGCCAAAGAAAAGCTGACCAGTACATTGAAGGCACCGATCAATAAAACACCAAAAATACCCAACCAGAAGCCAGACATCAAGAATGTTTTCCATCCAAGGGCTGTGGCAGCAGCTGCAAACTGTCCAGCAGAAAGTGTGATGTGTCGGATTTCCATGCCAATCCCTAGGAATCCTAAAAAGGTTGGACCGTAGATTAATAAAAAGCCCAAGGAAACGTTAGCCGCAACAATTGAAATATTGTCTCTCCACCACTGCCCCCACCTTGCAGCTCTGATGTCACCAAACACCATCGTGATTCTGCGGTTGTAACGAATCACATCTTGAATGCGATGCAAAACAAACCAGTTATCGATCAGACCAGCAATCACGCTTGAAAGCCATAAAAGTACACCCGTGAAAGCAGCAAATAAAAATGCTCCACTGAATGGTGAAACAGTATCGAAAATATGAGTGGCCTTGCTTGGGTTCATGGTTGCATGCCCCATCAACAAGATGATGGCCACCTGAATGGCGATCACTACAGGAACAACCATTGCCAAGTTACCAAAAATAGATGCCGCCTGAGATCTCATCAAAGCCATGGCTCGATCAACAAAACGATCTAGACCTTCTTTGCTTTTAACGTCGTCTAATAACTGCGCCAGAGCAGGCGCTGTCATGGCCGGCTGCTTGGTGGCCAAAGTGAAATTAGCAAATTGAATTAATAAAAAGCTACCAGCATAGTTAACTGTCAAAAGAATATTTTCAAAGAAACGAACCAAGCCAAGGTTGGTGATCAGAAACTTCAAATAAACCGTGCCAGCAACAATCGCGCCACCGCCCAAAGATTTTTTGAGCATTGAAAAATATTCTTTTCGACTACCCGCAATGTAATGGTCACCAGTCTCAGCACTTCTCTCAACCATTTTTCTTGATAACAAAGCAAATGTTTGTTCTGCAAGGCGCTTGATACTGCGATGACCTTGAACAGTCAGAATCAAATCTGCTGTTAACTTGGCAAATAATTGTGTCTGATCACGATGAAGCCAAGCCTCTAACAATGTTTCTACTCTTGCTAAACGCAAGCGCATGGTCTCAACTTGAAAGACTGTTTCTACAGAAACGCCATTCTCATCAAGATGAGCATAAACATCATCGCAGGCAATGTAACAAGCATTCAATACATCGTGAAATTCTTTTAATGTTGCTTGATAAGTAGGCTCATTTAAGTGAGGTCCTGCTTTGAGAATGTCTTCAGCCAGTTTACCTAAGCGATAAAAAGGTGAATCCTGACCACTGACCCCACGAAGTCTTGATCTAACTGAATAACTCAAACCAGCAGAACTGATGTAACTGATCAAGATCATGATGGCTTCAGACATGTCTTTGAACAAGTTATTGCCATCAGACTTATCTTCTTGATAATGAGTTAACTCATAGAGTGAATGCAATAAATCTTCATCTAAATCATGAACCCAAGAGGCGTCATGAGGCCCAACAAAGCCAAGAGCAAATAAAACTGTGAGCTCTGGTTTATTCGGTGGCGGCGAAATCAAATGATTGCGCAAACGCTCAGTGATCTCCCCCCAAAAACTAGGCTTGGTCGCAACCCCTGTGTCACAAAGCAATGAAAGCGCATCGTTGTCTCGCAAAACACTGCGTATCAACTTTGCAATCTTTAATTTGACATCTGGTCGTTGCTCAAGGATCTTTAAAAATGATCTTAAGCGCGCATGCTCTGGATGACCCTCTAACGTTGTAGTTGGTTTATTTTTTGTTGATTTTTCTGTGCGGCGCAACCAGTAGGCCAATTCAACTACCCAGCGATTCCGATCAGCCAAGTCAGCGGTGTCATCTGGTACGAGCAATAAAGTATCTAATGCTTGCGAGGCATCCCTTGATTCTTTCCAGCGCGCCCACAAACGGCGAAAATCTTTAAACCCAAACATGCCTAATTTCCATTCAATTGAATTGTGTCGTGTAACTCAGCGCCAAAAACCATCGCCTTCAACTTCAATAGCTGATCTCTTGTTTGCGCAGCCTTCTCAAACTCAAGGTTCTTTGCGTGATCAACCATCATCTTTTCTAGCTGCTTTATTTCTTTGGCCAACTGCTTTTCGCTCATATCTTCATAGTGAGCTTTTTCTTGTTCATATTTTAGCTCTTGACGCTTCTCATCAACGTCATAAACGCCATCAATGATATCTTTGATTCGCTTCACAACCCCTTTAGGCGTGATGCCATGCAATTGATTGAACTCAGTTTGCTTGGCTCTTCGGCGCTCAGTTTCACCGATGGCCTTTTTCATTGAATCGGTCATCTTGTCAGCGTACAAAATCGCTTTACCGTTCACGTTTCTGGCCGCTCGACCAATCGTTTGGATCAAACTTCTTTCTGAACGCAAGAAGCCTTCTTTGTCAGCATCCAAAATCGCCACCAAAGAAACTTCTGGAATATCCAAGCCCTCGCGCAAGAGGTTGATACCAATCAATACATCGAAAACACCCAGACGTAAATCTCTTAATATTTCTACACGCTCAACAGTATCAATATCAGAGTGTAAGTAGCGCACCTTGATACCGTTATCTGACATGAAATCAGTCAACTGCTCTGACATGCGTTTCGTTAAAGTCGTGATCAACACGCGCTCACCCACTTTGATGCGTGCATGTATCTCGCTCAGCACATCATCAACTTGAGTGGAAGCCGGTCTTACATCAATCAAAGGATCCACAAGACCGGTCGGCCTGACAACCTGCTCGACCACTTTATCGGCATGCTGCTCTTCATAGGCAGCCGGAGTGGCTGAGACAAAAATTACTTGCCTCATCTTCGTCTCAAACTCTTCAAATTTCAACGGCCTGTTATCCATCGCTGATGGCAAGCGAAAGCCATAATCAACCAAGGTTGATTTACGAGCTTTATCGCCGTTATACATACCGTTCAATTGACCTATCAGAACGTGGCTCTCATCTAAGAACATCAGCGCATCTGGCGGCAAGTAATCAACCAATGTTGGCGGTGCTTCGCCTGGCTTGGCGCCCGACAAATGTCTTGAGTAGTTTTCAATGCCTTTACAGAAACCCAACTCAGATAACATTTCAAGATCAAAACGTGTGCGCTGCTCTAAACGCTGAGCTTCCACCAACTTACCTTCTTTGATGTAGAAATCCAACCGTTCACGCAATTCTGCTTTGATGGTTTCAATCGCTCGCAAGACAGTTTCACGAGGGGTCACATAGTGCGAGCCTGGATAAATCGTGAAGCGTGGAATGCGTTGACGAATTCTGCCGGTCAATGGATCAAAAAATTGAAGACTGTCCACCGTGTCATCAAACAAATCAATCCGCACCGCCAGCTCATTGTGTTCCGCTGGGAACACGTCGATGGTATCGCCTCGAACTCGGAAGGTACCCCTTGAAAAATCTACGTCATTGCGCTCGTACTGCATCGCTATCAAGCGTGTCACGATGTCGCGCTGAGTTAACTTATCTCCCTGACGAACAGTCAAAACCATTTGATGGTAATCACCCGGATTACCAATACCGTAAATGGCAGAAACAGTTGAAACGATGATCGTGTCACGTCTTTCTAAAAGACTCTTGGTGGCTGACAATCGCATTTGCTCAATGTGCTCATTGATCGAAGAATCTTTTTCAATGAAAAGATCTCTGGTCGGTACATACGCTTCAGGCTGGTAATAGTCGTAGTAACTAACAAAATACTCAACGGCATTTTGCGGAAAAAATTCTCTGAACTCACTGTATAGCTGAGCTGCGAGTGTTTTATTAGGAGCAAAAATAATGGCCGGACGACCCAAGCGCGCAATCGTATTGGCCATGGTGTAGGTCTTACCTGAACCAGTAACACCCAAAAGAGTTTGGTAAATCAAGCCATCCTCAATCCCCTCCACCAACTGAGCAATGGCCTCAGGCTGATCTCCAGCGGGTGGAAATGGCTGGTGAAGCAGGAAGGGGGAACCCGGAAAACGAATGATGTTTTCTGGAGGGCTTTCAGTCTGAATTTCTGATTTTTTTTCTGTCTTTTTTGGCATCTCGGCTATCATTCTAGGCTTGCTTGAACTTTCTGACATATTTCATACTATGAGCCTCTTTTCAAACGTCGAACTTGCCCCCCGTGACCCCATTCTTGGCCTCAATGAAGCCTATAACTCTGACAGCCGTGCAACCAAGGTAAACCTTGGGGTTGGCGTGTATTTCACCGATGATGGAAAGATCCCATTATTGCGTGCCGTACAGGCTGCAGAAAAGATCATGATGGAAAAATCTGCCGCCCGTGGCTATTTAGCCATTGAAGGTATTGCAGCTTATAACCAAGGGGTACAAAACCTCTTGTTTGGTAAAGATTCTGCGATTTTGACCTCTGGTCGTGTCGTAACTGCCCAGGCAGTTGGCGGTACAGGTGCCCTCAAGATTGGCGCTGACTTTATCAAGCGCTTAGAGCCTAATGCTGTGGTGGCTATCAGCGATCCAAGCTGGGAAAATCATCGCGGCATCTTTGAAAACGCTGGCTTCCCTGTTCAAAACTATACCTATTACGACCCTGAAACACGTGGCGTGAACTTTACAGGCATGGTTAAGTCTTTAGAGGCTCTTCCAGCCAAATCAGTGGTTTTATTGCACGCCTGCTGCCATAACCCAACGGGCGCGGACATGTCTGTGGATCAATGGAAGCAAATTGTGCAAATTTGCAAAGCCAAGCAATTGATTCCTTTCTTGGACATGGCTTATCAAGGTTTTGCAGACAATATTGATGAAGATGGTGCTGCGGTTCGCCTATTTGCTGAATCAGGCCTTTGCTTCTTTGTTTCTAGCTCATTCTCAAAGTCTTTCTCTTTGTACGGTGAGCGCGTTGGTGCCCTATCGATTGTTACTGAGAGCAAAGATGAGTCCACACGCGTGATGTCACAGTTAAAGCGTGTGATTCGCACTAACTACTCCAACCCAGCAATTCATGGTGGTACGGTGGTTGCTACGGTCCTAAATACCCCAGAACTATGCGCCATGTGGGAGCAAGAGTTGGCAGAAATGCGCGATCGCATCAAATTAATGCGCAATTCTTTGGTGACCAAATTGGCCCAAGCTGGTGCAAAACGTGATTTTGGCTTCGTTAACGACCAAAGAGGCATGTTCTCCTACTCTGGTTTGACATCAGATCAGGTGGATCGTCTACGTGAGGAATACGGCATTTATGCTGTTTCTACTGGTCGTATCTGCGTTGCAGCCCTCAATAGCAAGAATATTGATGGCGTGGCCAAAGCGATTGCCTCAGTTTTATAATCGTTTTAAATCAATGTCTTAGACAACATTTTGGTGCTCCCAGCATCAAAATGTTGCATTGCACAAATTGATATTTTTAGGGATAATCTAGCTAATGTAAAAAGTGCCTAATGGCACACCAGTCCTTAACTCCGTTTTGGACATTTTTAGATTTCGGGAGATTAACTGATGCTGTATCAATATCAAGAGTTCCAAAAAGCCTTGCTTCAACCTTTGACAGCATGGGCTCAGGCAACAGCAAAGACCTTTGTTAATCCCAGCAATCCACTCTCACTTCTTCCATCAGCCACCAGAATCGCTGCTGGATATGAGCTTCTATACCGTTTAGGTAAAGAATACGAGAAGCCAGAATTCAAAATTAAAACAGTGATGGCGCATGGCAAGAATGTTGCCATCAACGAATTTACCGTGGTTGATAAACCATTTTGTAAATTAGTTCGCTTTAAACGCTTTTCTGATGACGTCAATGTCATTAAAAAACTCAAGCAAGATCCAGTGGTTTTAATCGTGGCGCCTTTATCAGGTCACCACTCCACACTCTTGCGCGACACAGTTCGTACATTGCTACAAGATCACAAGGTTTACATCACTGATTGGGTCGATGCTCGCTTAGTTCCTCTTGAAGATGGCAGCTTCTCTTTGGATGACTACGTTCATTACATCCAAGACTTTATCCGTGAGATTGGCGCAAAAGATTTGAACGTTCTATCCGTTTGCCAACCAACAGTACCGGTATTAGGCGCTATCTCATTGATGGCTTCGAATGGTGAAGTAACACCAAGAACCATGACGATGATGGGTGGTCCGATTGATGCTCGCAAGAGCCCAACCATGGTGAACTCAACCGCTACTAACAAATCATATGAATGGTTTGAAAACAATGTGGTGTTCACAGTACCACCCCCACATGCTGGTGCAGGACGTCGTGTGTACCCAGGCTTCCTTCAGCACACCGGCTTTGTTGCAATGAACCCAGATCGCCACGTTCAGTCTCATTGGGATTATTTCCAAGACTTGGTCAAGGGCGATAAGCAAGATGCTCAAGCCCATATCAAGTTCTATGATGAATACAACGCTGTGTTGGACATGGATGCAGCTTACTACCTAGACACCATCAAAACAGTTTTCCAAGACCACTCTTTACCAACTGGTAAATGGTTTGTTGGCGGCAAGTTAGTTAAGCCGCAAGACATCAAAGGCACAGCCCTTTTGACCATCGAAGGCGAGTTGGATGACATCTCAGGTAGTGGTCAAACAAAAGCTGCTCACGGCTTATGTAAAAATATTCCTGATAGTAAAAAACAGCACTACGAAGTCAAAGGTGCTGGTCACTACGGTATTTTCTCTGGACGTCGCTGGCGTGAAATGGTCTACCCAGAAGTAGGACAATTCATTCGCAAACACGCCATCAAGGGAAGTAAAGCTGTTGTGCAAAAAGCAGTCAAGAAACCTGCTGTTAAAAAAGTAGCCGCTAGAAAACCTGCTGCAAAGAATGCATAAAGCCATAGACGGTCTTGATGACCTATCGGATCGTCTATTAGCCGCACTTCCTCAAACTCAATGCACCAAATGTGGCTACCCTGACTGCAGGGCTTATGCAAAAGCCATGTCTAGTGGCGAAGCGCCACACAATCAGTGCCCACCCGGCGGACAAGAAGGCATTGCGCGTTTAGCAAAAATACTTAACAAAGAAGTTTTAGAACTCAATCCTCACAATGGCGAAGAGCGCCCTCGTTCAATCGCTCTGATTGAGTCAAAGGCATGCATTGGTTGTACGCTTTGCATTCAGGCCTGCCCAGTTGATGCCATCGTCGGAGCATCAAAGCAAATGCACGTGGTGATTGATGAATGGTGTACTGGATGTGATCTCTGCATTCCACCCTGCCCAGTTGATTGCATCACCATGGTTCCTGTCACCGGAAAAGCAACTGGCTGGGATGCCTGGAGTCAGGAGCTAGCTGATCTAGCTAGAAATCGTTATGAGTCTCGTGAAAAGAGATTGGAACGTGAAGAACTAGACAATATCCGCCGCTTGGCTCTCAAGGCTAAAAATAAATCCAAGGCTCTTGATCTTGAAAATGCCAAAACTGAAGATGAGAAATCTGAGATTGAACGCAAGCGTGCCATCATTGCGGCTGCCATGGCCAGAGCTCAAGAAAAACTTCAGTCATCTAGCTAAACACCTGACTTGCTAGACGGGCAACACTAAAGTAATTTTTTAATGGCTTCAACATAAACCACCATATCTGGTGGAGTTCCATCTCTTTGAGCATTCCAAAGAACCTGCCCCAAACATTCCATGATCTTGTGCTGAGCCTCATGCTCAGAATCTAATTTGATCGACAATTGCTTGCTGGCTTCACGAATACCAGGTGGCTGATCAATTTGCACCTGCTCAGTAATCGACATGTGCATGGATAGGTGTAAGAAAGGATTGGTTTGTCCTTTTTCAGGGGTGTACTCAGCCTCTTTGGCAGATTCAAGATCACTCAAGATGCCGTGATACTCAGGATGCTCCACCATCCATCTGGCGGCGATGGATTCCATGGGCGTGAGAATGCCAGAGCGCTGCTGCTTGGCCCAGGCCTCACAAAAAAACTGCCTGACTTCTTCTTTGCTGGGATTAAACAAACTCATATCGAGAAATTCTTTTCTTTGAATGAGCATAATGGCTCAACAATGCATTTTGCACAATCAGGGCTTCTAGCTTTGCAGGTGTAGCGGCCATGCAAAATCAACCAATGATGAGCATCAATCAGATAATCCTTAGGCACTCGCTTTAACAATGCCATCTCAACAGCCAAGACATCTTTGCCTGGCGCTAATCCAGTTCTGTTAGACACCCTGAAGATATGCGTATCAACTGCCATGGTCGGATGACCAAACGCCGTATTTAAAATGACATTGGCTGTTTTTCTGCCAACCCCTGGCAACGCTTCTAGAGCTTCCCTATCTTCAGGAACCACTCCTCCGTGACGCTCGATCAAGAGGCGACAGGTTTCTATCAAATGCTTGGCTTTGGTTTTGAATAACCCAATGTGCTGAATGTAAGGTATCAAGCCATCAACACCAAGAGCATGAATTGCTTCAGGAGTATTCGCTACTGGAAAAAGAACCCTGGTACCTTTATTGACTGATACATCTGTTGCTTGAGCTGACAATAAAACAGCTGCTAATAATTCAAAAGGCGTGGTGTACTCAAGTTCCGTGGTCGGCTTCGGATTGTTGCTTTTCAGTGCCTCAAAAAAAGCCAAGCGTTTTTGTGGATTCATTGAAACCTATCAACCTTAAGCGTGGCCTAGAAGATCTTGCAAACGCTTGACCATCACAGGAACTTTGACTAACTGCTTTTGAAGATGCGCAGCATTGCTTTCTCTTTGTTTCTCAGACCAAGCAGATCCTGGAAAAAACACATCTTCTTTGAATCTAGGAATGATGTGCCAATGAAGATGAGGCACCATATTGCCTAAAGCAGCGAGGTTCACTTTATTGGGCTGCATGACCTCCAGCATCGTCTTTTCAATTAAGAACATGATGTGCAATAAACGACCGCGCTGATCGAGACTCAAATCACTCATCTCAGCGACGTGCTCATTCCAAATCACACGACAAAAGCCAGGTAACTCTGGCTCATTGGCCAAAATGACACGTAACTCGTGATTTTTCCAGATTAGCTCACCACCATCAGAGGTGCACAAAGGACAATTTGTATTCATGGTCTTATTTTCGCTTAATTCAGATAAAGACGAAAACCTTTTCTAGATATAAACTGAGTAAAACTTAAACAATGAATGACTCATGGATATCAAATTATTTAGCTATTGGCGAAGCTCAGCGGCTTTTAGAGTCAGAATTGCGCTCAATCTTAAAAACCTAAGCCATGAGGTCATCCCTGTGGACCTTTTAAAGCAAGGCGGCGAACAGCACCTGCCAAGCTACTCAGCCAAAAACCCCCAGGATCTGGTCCCCGTTTTAGAGCATGACTCTCATGTTCTGCGCCAATCACTGGCCATCATTGAGTTCTTAGAGGAAGTTCATCCAACACCCGCCTTGTTGCCAAAGAATATTGAGGAGCGAGCTTGGGTCAGAGCCTTGAGCATGGACATTGCTTGCGACATTCATCCTTTGAATAATTTGCGGGTAATGAAATACTTGCACAAAGAATTAAAGCTAAGCGACGATCAAAAAAGCTCATGGACTAAACACTGGCTTGAAGTTGGACTCGCTGGCGTAGAAAAGACATTATCAACACAAGCACGCCAAGGAAAATTCTGTCTTGGTGATGACATCAGTATGGCTGATGTGTGCTTGATTCCGCAGATCATGAATGCCAAAGCAAGCAACTGCGATCTAAGTAACTTCACAAAGATTCAACAAGTATTTGATGAATGCATGAAATTACCAGCTTTCATTGAAGCTTCTTGGGAAGCTCAAACAGACTATCCCAATAAGTCATAAAAAAGATTTTAGGCAATAAAAAAGCCCGGCTTTTGGCCGGGCTATCAACTCAGGCGGGATACGCCCAAATCAATGACTTGCTTAGTGGAACTGCTCTTCTTCTGTAGAACCAGTTAAGGCTGTTACAGATGAAGCACCACCTTGAATCACTGTTGTTACTTCGTCGAAGTAACCAGTACCAACTTCTTGCTGGTGTGATACGAATGTGTAACCACGATCACGAGCTGCGAACTCAGGCTCTTGAACTTTTTCAACATAAGCAGACATACCGCGTGCAACGTAGTCTTGAGCCAAGTCAAACATGTTGTACCACATAGAGTGGATACCAGCCAATGTGATGAATTGATATTTGTAACCCATCGCACCAAGCTCACGTTGGAACTTAGCAATTGTTGCGTCGTCCAAGTTCTTCTTCCAGTTAAATGATGGTGAGCAGTTGTATGCCAACATCTTGCCTGGGTGCTTAGCGTGAACTGCTTCAGCAAACTTGCGAGCAAATTCAAGATCAGGTGTACCAGTCTCACACCATACCAAGTCAGCGTATTCAGCATAAGCAATCGCACGTGAAATCGCTTGATCGATACCCTTCTTAGTCTTGTAGAAACCTTCAGCAGTGCGCTCACCAGTCAAGAATGGCTTATCGTTTTCATCGTAGTCTGATGTCAACAAGTCAGCAGCTTCAGCATCTGTACGAGCGATCACCAATGTTGGTACGCCACAAACGTCAGCAGCCATACGAGCAGCGATCAACTTTTGGCAAGCTTCTTGTGTTGGAACCAACACTTTACCGCCCATGTGACCACACTTCTTCACTGAAGCCAATTGGTCTTCCCAGTGAACACCAGCAGCACCAGCCTTGATCATGGCCTTCATCAATTCAAATGCGTTCAATACACCACCGAAACCAGCTTCAGCATCAGCAACGATAGGAGCGAAACAATCAATGTGACCCTTGTCACCTTTTTCAATACCTTTTGAGTACTGGATTTCATCAGCACGACGGAAAGTATTGTTGATACGCTCAACAACCTTAGGTACTGAATCAACTGGATACAAAGATTGATCAGGATACATTGATGAGTATGTGTTGTTATCAGCAGCAACTTGCCAGCCTGACAAGTAGATTGCCTTAACGCCAGCTTTAACCTGTTGCATTGCTTGACCACCAGTCAAAGCACCTAAACAGTTAACGTACGGCTCGTTGTTAACCAAGTTCCATAGTTTTTCAGCGCCACGACGAGCCAATGTGTGCTCAATCTGGAATGAACCGCGTAGACGAACTACATCAGCTGCTGTGTAACCGCGCTTGATACCTTTCCAACGTGGGTTTGTATCCCAATCTTTTTGCAATGCATCGATTTCTTGTTGACGTGTTGACATGTTTCTCTCCCGTTAAATAACAAAAATATGTGCCCATAAGACATATAGATATAAATTGCTGTGTCTTATGTCTTATATAAGAGTGTATGTACTTGTGAACAAGATTGCAAGGATTAATTTGACTAGGACAAAGAATATATATCCCAATTAAATTAATGACTTAGGAGATGTATTTTATATTGTGGAATGCTAAATCATCAGTTGCAATGACATGCAACACTTAGCAAATTTACATAAATCAGTTAATCAAGGGGTCTGTCTGCAACCAATACCCCATCCTGATCCACATAAATCATGTCGCCAGGTTTGACCGTTGTGCCTGCCATATCAATGGTCAGGTCACGCTCACCCACATTGCGTTTGACGCTTTTCTGCGGATGAACGGCCAACGCATTGATGCCCACTTTGGCTTGGGCCAGCTCCAATGTGTCACGCACGCAGCCATTGACCAGAATGCCTGCCCAGTTATTTTTCTCTGCCAATACACCTAAATTACCGCCAACCAAGGCGCAACGCATAGAGCCACCACCGTCGATGACCAATACCCTTCCCTGACCAGGCTCATCTAGGATAGTTCTGACCCAGGTATTGTCTTCAAACACCTTGAGAGTGACTGCTGGACCCTTGAACTTAGATAAGCCACCAAATGCACGAAAACCGGGTGCACAAACACGCAGGACTCCAGTTGCAATCAAATCTTCATTAGCATCACATAGATCAGTGGTGGCAAAACTCATGGCTCTCTCCAAAAATATCTTTAAGCGTTTTTTAATTCTACAGAGCGATTATTTTCACCTACCCGGTAGGCAGTGAGCAAGGCCATCATTAAAAATGCAGCAATCAAGATGAAAACTCCTGGCACCAACTTCCAGTCCATCAATAAACCAAACATCAATGGACCAATCGCCAAACCTGAATCAAGACCTGAATAAACAGTGCCAAAGACCCGGCCAGAAGCCTCTTTCGGAGTCGCTGAACGAATCATCAAGTCTCTTGATGGTCCAGCAATGCCCACGCAAAAACCCATCACGGTGAACAAACTCATCATGGTCGAACCTGACACCACAGTCATGGCAATCAGAACTGAAATAGAACTACCTAAAATAAAACCAATCGCGATGACTCTCTCTGGGAAGCGTGCTCGAGTTGCCACAAAGCCACCAAGGAACATACCACCAGCACTGGCCAACATATAAGATGAATACGCGGTAGTGGTCAATGCAATGGGTAAGTCATAAAGCAACTGCATGGCCGTTGGCGCGAAACTTTGCACGCCACTCAAAGCCAAAGCACTTAAAAAGAAAAATCCCCAACACATCCACACCATCGGCAACTTCAAATAATCAAAAGACAGTGCGGATGAATTTTTTCTGGCGGTCTCTTCAAGATCACGCTGTTCTTGAGAGCCCATCAAGACATGACGTCTCCAGTAGAGAACAGCCAACATCACAAAGGCAATCGCTGACGCAACCAACAAGGCTTGGCGCCAACCAGCAAAGGTGGTGACGGCTACCAGTACTGCTGGCGAAGCAGCCCAACCAAGAGCCCCTGAAACTCCATGCATTGAATAAGCATGAGCGACTCGCTCTGGTGAAACTCGACGATTGATCAAGGTGTAATCAGCCGGATGAAATACACCGTTGCCAAGACCTGCTAAGCAAGCACCAAATAACAAGCTCCAATAGCCACTTGAAAAGGACAAGACAATGGCTGAAATAGCCAACATGGCAACACCGAAGAAAAGAACTTTTAAAGGGCCTGAATGATCAACCCAAAAACCAGCAGCAGCTTGCATGATGGTTGAGACGATGAAGAACATGGTCATCAAGAATCCAAGCTCAGCGTAACTGAGCCCGAATTCAACTTTCAACCATGGAAATAATGGCGCAAGAATTAAGTGATAAAAATGGGAGGTGCCATGGGCCACACTGACAAGGCCAATAACCTCCGCGTCTCTGCGAATAGTCATTGGCCGATGTTACTACTGATTGAATCAGGCTGCTAGATTTTGCTTAGAGCCTGGGGTTAGCTTAATGGACAACCCGATCAAACATGAATGCCCCATTTTTATCAACGTCTACTGGAACAATGGCTTTAGGACCAAACTTGCCTTCCAGAATCAATCGAGCCACTGGGTTTTCAATGTATTGTTGAATCGCCCTCTTCAGCGGTCTTGCCCCAAAGACTGGGTCATAACCGGCCTCAGATACCCGTGCAAGTGCAGCGTCACTGACCTCTAGCAACATGTCCATCTTCGCCAAACGATCACGCAAGCGTTGCAACTGAATCTTGGCAATCGCAGCAATGTTCTTTTGGTCTAAGCCATGGAACACAACCATTTCATCTATACGATTTAAAAACTCAGGTCGGAAATGCTCTTTCACATCGCCCATCACAGCTTCTTTGAGTTTCTCTTGTGGCTGGCCACTCATTGACTGAATCATTTGCGAACCTAAATTGCTGGTCATCACGATCACAGTATTTTTAAAGTCCACAGTACGACCTTGTCCATCCGTCATGCGACCATCGTCCAAGACCTGCAACAAGACGTTGAACACATCAGGGTGAGCCTTCTCAACCTCATCCAACAAGATGACGCTATAAGGTTTGCGACGAACGAGTTCAGTTAAATAACCACCCTCTTCGTAACCCACATATCCTGGAGGCGCACCAATCAAACGAGCCACACTGTGCTTTTCCATGAATTCACTCATGTCAATGCGAATCAAATGCTCATCACTGTCAAATAAGAACTCAGCCAGCGCTTTACAAAGCTCTGTCTTACCAACACCTGTTGGGCCCAAGAACAAGAATGAGCCATAAGGCTTGCCTTCATCAGATAGGCCAGCGCGTGAGCGGCGAATAGCATCAGAAACAGCTGTAATAGCTTCTTCTTGACCAATCACTCGATTGTGCAAGTAGTCTTCCATTTGCAATAACTTGTCACGCTCACCTTGCATCATTTTTGATACAGGAATACCTGTGGCTCTTGAGACCACCTCAGCGATTTCCTCAGCGCCCACTTGAGTGCGCAATAATTTGTGTTTAGAAGTAGAACCCTTGGCCTCAGCAACAGCAGCTGATTTCAATTTACCTTCCAGTTCTGGCAACTTGCCATACTGCAGTTCAGCAACTTTTTCTAACTTGCCATCACGTTGTAATTTGACGATTTCAGATTTAACTTTATCAATCTCTTCTTTGATTGAAGCAGTGCCCTGAGCAGCGCCCTTTTCTGCTTTCCAGATTTCTTCAAGGTCTGCGTACTCTTTGCCCAAACGCTTGATCTCTTCTTCGATCAGCGCCAAACGCTTTTGAGAAGCTTCATCTTTTTCTTTCTTCACCGCCTCACGTTCAATCTTCAATTGAATCAAGCGACGATCTAACTTATCCATGACCTCTGGCTTTGAATCAATTTCCATTCTGATGCGAGATGCGGCCTCATCAATCAAATCAATGGCTTTATCTGGCAAGAAGCGATCGGTGATGTATCGATGAGATAACTCAGCAGCTGCAACAATTGCAGGATCTGTGATTTCTACACCGTGATGCAACTCATATTTTTCTTGTAAGCCACGCAAGATAGCGATCGTGTCTTCAACACTTGGCTCACCAACCATGACTTTCTGGAAGCGACGCTCTAATGCTGCATCTTTTTCAATGTATTTGCGATACTCATCCAATGTTGTGGCACCAATGCAATGCAACTCTCCACGAGCCAAGGCAGGCTTCAGCATATTGCCTGCATCCATGGCACCTTCAGATTTGCCTGCGCCAACCATGGTGTGTATTTCATCGATGAAAACAATCGTCTGTCCTTCATCTTTGGCAACATCACTCAAAACAGCTTTAAGACGCTCTTCAAATTCTCCGCGGTATTTGGCACCAGCCAATAGTAAGGCCATATCTAAAACTAAAACGCGTTTATTTTTTAAAGTTTCAGGCACTTCCCCATCAATGATTCTTTGGGCCAAGCCTTCAACAATCGCTGTCTTACCCACGCCCGGCTCACCAATCAAAACTGGGTTGTTTTTAGTACGGCGTTGCAAAATCTGAATCGCGCGACGAATTTCATCATCGCGACCAATGACAGGATCTAATTTACCCAAGCGCGCACGCTCAGTTAAATCGAGGGTGTATTTTTTTAAAGCTTCACGTTGATTTTCAGCATCAGCACTATTCACAGACTGTCCTCCACGAACTGCCTCAATGGCAGCTTCTAAAGTTTTACGGGTAATACCAGCAGCCTTGATCGCCTTACCAAGGTCATCCTTATCGTCACTTAAGACCAATAAGAAAAGTTCGCCTGCAATGAAATCATCGCCACGCTTGGTAGCTTCCTTTTCAGTTAAGTTCAAATGTGCAGCCAAAGAGCGGCCAATTTGAACATCACCCCCCGTGCCCTGCACTTGAGGTAACTTAGCAAGCAAAGCTTGGCATGCCTTTTCCAAAGCAAGGGCGTTACCACCGGTTCGGTTAATGAGTGATTTAGCGGTGCTATCAGATTGCTGCAACATCGCCAATAGGACATGCTCGGACTCGATGTATTGGTTATCAGCGTTCAAAGCCAGGCTTTGGGCTTCGCCCAGAGCTTCTTGGAATTTACTGGTTAATTTATCTAATCTCATGGATATCTCCCATTATCTATGTTCAGTATGTGGGTACATATGCCTAAATTTCAAGTGATTTAGATCAAATAAATTGCTGGCTTTATCATAGAGGGATGTCATGGTGTTTATATCTCTTGGAATGTTCTGATGGAAGCTACTACGCTGGCATCACCAATGACCTGGAGAACCGTATCAACGCTCATAACAACGGCACTGGCGCCAAATATACCCGTGGTAGAAGCCCCGTCAGATTGATTGCCCAGCAGGCTTTTGAAAATCGTTCTGAGGCCTCCAAAGCTGAAAGCCAGATCAAAAAACTCCCTAAAAACCTCAAACCAGGATTTTTTGCGTGAGTAACGAGAACCTCAAAGACATCCAGGAAAAAATCCAAGAGTTTTACCAAGCCGTTCAAGCAAATTGGCCAGGCTTTAAGACTCGAGTGGGCCAAGAACAAATGTTTGCCCACATTGCTCAAACCTTGAGCCAAGCCAAAAGCCCTAAAGACGTCCGAGATGGTGACAATATATTGGTGGTTGAAGGCAAAACCGGCGTGGGTAAAACACTTGGCTATCTGATTCCAGCCATTGTCTTCAGCAAGCTACTCAACAAGCGCGTGATCATCAGTACCGGGACAGTCGCACTGCAAGAGCAGCTAATGCAAAAAGATTTGCCTAATTTGGCAGATTTATCACCCATCTCTTTTGAATATGCCCTGGCCAAAGGTCGTAGTCGTTATGTGTGCAATATCCGCTTAGAACAAGTCAGCGGCAAAACCAAGCAAACAGCTCTTTTTGAAGACGCCAACTGGGACGGTCCACCAAAAGAACAAGATAAAGATAGTTTTGCAGATGCCCTGATTAGCTTAAATGATGGCTCATGGAATGGCGACAAAGATACTGCTCCACCAGAAATCACTGACAGCATGTGGCCCAGAATTGCTGCAGAAAGAAGCTCTTGCTTGGGCAGGCATTGCCAACGCTTCAATGTCTGCCCTTATTTCAATGCCAGACGTGATTTGGTCAAAGCAGATGTGATCATCGCCAACCATGATTTGGTGATTTCAACGATTGCCTCGGGCTCAAAGATTCTTCCAGATCCATCAGAAACGCTTTATATCTTTGATGAAGCCCATAATCTTCCTCAAGTTGGTATCAAGCACTTTGCTTCATCTGTAGGATTAATTGCCAGCACCAGATGGTTAGAAAAAATCATGGCCGCAGTTTTGCGCGCAGACGCTCTTTTGCCAGACTCTTCAGGAAAAACTGTGGAAGAGGTTCATGCTCATGTTGAAGACTTGATCATGCACACCAAGCAAATGATCAACTCATTGAGGTTGGCCAACTTTGTGACTCATGAGCAAGCGATCCATCGCTTTAAAAATGGCGAACTAAGCCCTGAATTCTCAAGTTATGCAGAAACCATTGGGCCACTGGCGATCTCGCTGAATAATCGGATCGGTAAAATTTTGCAACAACTCAACGATCAAAGAAATAACAGCATAGATAAAGATTCCTTCAGCCCTGCAATTTTAGAAATCGGCAGTTATCAATCTAAAACTGAAAATCTATCGAACACTTGGCATTTGATGCAAGCAGATGCCAACCCTCCAATCGCCAAATGGGTGGAGTGGCAAGACCTAGGTTCTACCTTTGACTTCAAGCTTCACGCCTCTCCTATCAGTGCCGCTCAAAATTTAGCTCAGACATTGTGGTCCACCAGTTCCGCGGCCGTCCTAACCTCTGCAACACTGAGAACCATGGGTGACTTTCAATACTTCTTAAATCAAAGTGGCTTGAACTGGTTTCCAAAGACAAATACATTAGAAGCAGAATCCCCGTTCAATTACGAGCAGCAAGGCACTTTCATCGTTCCAGAAATGATCAACTGCCCCACTGCGAACGCCCAAGGACACACGGATGAACTTTCTGATGAAATTCCAAAGCAGCTAAAAGATTTGAAGCATGGCGCCTTGGTATTGTTCACATCCAAAAAGCAAATGAAACAAGTTCACGAAGACTTGCCTGATGATTTTTTACAAGATGTCTTGATGCAGGGTGATATGCCTCGCAATAAATTGATTAGCCAGCATGAGTCACGCATCAAGGATGGTCATCGCAGCATCTTATTTGGCATGCAGAGCTTTGGTGAAGGCTTGGATCTTCCTGGAAAATTATGTGAGACCGTCTTGATCACCAAATTACCATTTGCACCACCCGATTCACCGGTTGAAGAAGCCAAATCAGAATGGCTTGAAAAGAATCAAGGCAATCCTTTTTACGAAATCAGCGTTCCTGCGGTGGCTTTGAAGTTGCAACAATGGGTGGGACGTGGCATCAGAACTGAAACTGACCACGCCACCATCATCGTTTTAGATAAACGATTGAAAACCAAACCTTATGGCAAAAAAATACTAGCGGGCTTGCCGCCATTTAAACGCTTGATGTAGTTTGTTTGAGTGTTTAGAAGAATTGCTATTACTGCCACTTCTTCAGAGCTTCATCATCGCTCAGGCGTGCATCCACCCAGCGAGCTCCTTCAGGGGTATCTTCTTTTTTCCAAAATGGCGCCAAAGTCTTGAGGTAGTCCATGACATATTCACAAGCGGCAAAAGCTTCACCACGGTGAGCACTGGTCACAGCCGTTAAAACGATTTGATCTTCAATATTCAAAGGACCCACTCGATGAATGATCAAAACATCAAAAATATCCCAACGTGCTTTGGCTTTTTCAATGATTTCCTCAAGAGACTTTTCAGTCATACCTGGGTAGTGCTCTAAAGTCATCGCAGCGACTTCAGAACCATCGTTGCGATCTCGCACAGTACCAACAAATGAAGCCACTGCTCCAACGCGTGCATCACCAGCTCTTAATTGTTTGATCTCTTGTGATAAATCAAAATCTTCAGTTTGAATGCGAACTGGCATGTTTATCCGCCCGTCACTGGAGGGAAGAAAGCTACTTCAGCCTGATCAATCAGTGCTGTATCACCCTCCACCATTTGATGATTCAAAGCCATGCGCACCGCTTTACCTTCGGCCAATGCTTCAGACCATGACTCACCCCTGCCCATCAAATGATGACGCAATTCCGTCAAAGTTTTAACGGATGCAGGAACATCAAACTGCTCTTCAGATGTTTTCAAGGTCTCACGCAAAGAGGCGAAGAATTTAATCGTTATTTTCATAGCAATAGCTTAAATCATTCCTGAAAAAGGGATGTACTTCACCATATCACCAGGCTTGATGGCTTGAAGTGGCGGATTATCGACCAAACCATCCGCCCATGAAGCGCTGGTTAAAACACCTGAGCTTTGATTCGGGAATAAATCTAAGCCGCCCTGGGCATTGATGCGCACCCGTAAAAACTCATTGCGACGATCAGCCTTGGGCCAATCAAAGTCAGCTCGCATCATGATCACTGGTGGATTTGCATGAGATCTTCCCTGCAACTTGGCAATGAAAGGACGAACAAATAATAGAAATGTGACAAAACTAGAAACTGGGTTACCGGGCAATCCCATGAACCAAGTTTCCAAGCGATCAGCACCCTGCTTTTTAACCGCACCGAATGCCAATGGTTTACCTGGCTTGATGGCAATTTGCCACATATCAAGACGACCCTCAGCAGTCACCGCTGGCTTGATATGATCTTCTTCACCGACTGACACACCACCAGAAGTGATGATCAAATCATGATCTTTACTGGCACGACGCAAAGCATCTCGAGTCGCTTCCAAGGTATCAGGCACGATACCCAAGTCTGTTGCTTCACAGCCCAGAGAACGAATGCATGCCAACAGAGTATCTCTGTTAGAGTTGTAAATAGCACCAGGCTTTAGTGGCTGACCTGGGAGAGTTAATTCATCCCCGGTAAAAAAAGCCGCTACTTTGATTTTCTTGGTCACTGTTAACTGATGGTATCCAGCAGAGGCAGCAACACCCAACTCCTGAGCTCTGAGATAAGTTCCCTTGCTCAAGGCCACGCCCCCTGCTTTTAAATCTTCACCTTGCAAGCGAATCCATTGACCTTGCTTAGGAACTTCTTGAATAGTGACCTGGTCCCCATTGACCAGACAATCTTCCTGCATCACCACCGCATCTGCACCAGGTGGAATGGTGGCACCCGTGAAAATTCTGGCGATCGTGCCAGACTTGAGCTCTGTGCCCACATGACCAGCAGGAATGCGTTGAGAAACAATAAAACTTTGCCCCGCTGCTTGAATATCCGCCACACGAACGGCATAACCATCCATCTGGGTGTTGTTCATCGGAGGAACATCGACTTGACTGAGGATATCCGTGGCCAAAATTCTTCCCAAAGCATCTTGAGTGCTCACCACTTCAACCTCTGCCATTGGCTTTGCTTGAGACAATAGATGCTCAAGGGCCTCAGCAGCAGTTTTCATAGGAGGTTTGTTCATGGCTTGCGACATGGGCTTAGTCTAATGGTTTTAGGCTTATTTTGCTAAAACACCAGCCATTGAAAGGACTTGCTGAGCCACTTGCTCAATGTCATTCAAATCAAGCACTGGGATGTCTCTGGTTAGATCTGGCTTGTGCACAGCATCCATGCCACCTGGGTAAGCAATGGCTTGAATAAATTGATCTTGATTGGCTTTCACTGGATTGGATGCGCACTCATCGTGCTCAAAACGCCACAACTCAATTTTTGGAATATTTGCGTTCTTAAACCCTTCAACGATGACGAGGTCGCAAGGAGATAACTTGCTTAACTGTTCCTCAATGGTGGGCTCAGCAGCTTGCCTGAGCTCATGCATCAACACCCATCTTTGATCAGACACCATCAAAACTTCAGCGGCACCAGCCTCTCGGTGACGATAAGAATCCTTACCAGGCTTATCAATATCAAAGTGATGATGCGTGTGTTTAATGACCGCTACTTTATAAGCTCGTTGAGTCAGAAATGTGATCAACTGCTCAATCAATGTTGTTTTACCAGTGCCAGAGTAAGCAACAAAACCAACCACAGGTGTAGGGTTGGCCCTTAAAGAAGATGCCATTGAAGCGTTTTGTTGATTCTGGGCTTGGCTCATCAATCACAAACCCGTGTGGGCAGCAACAAAGTCTTTTACTTGATGCACATCTGCTGGCATATCAACCACACGCTGCGGCTTGTTTTCAATGCCAATGAATGATGCTGGGCGATCAGGCGTTCTGCCAATCGCTTCTTCGATTGTCTCGGCAAACTTGATTGGAAGCGCTGTTTCTAAAACCAACATGGGCACATTGGTCTGCAGATATTCACGGGCAACCTTCACACCATCAGCTGTGTGCGTATCAATCAAGACACTGTATTTCGCATGAATGTCTCTGATTGTGTCTAGACGATTGAGATGCGTGCTCTTGCCTGAAACAAAACCATATTGAGCGATATTTTTATACACAGGGTCTTGTGACAAATCAAAACCACCTTTGGTTTCAACATCCTTGAACATTTGCGCAGTTTTTGCAGCGTCACGTCCCATCAAGTCATAGATGAAGCGTTCAAAATTACTTGCTTTGGAAATATCCATCGATGGGCTGGTGGTGTGGAATGTCTCAGCAGATTTACGCGCTCTATAAACACCAGTTTTAAAGAACTCATCCAAAACGTCATTCTCATTAGTTGCTACTACCAACTTTTCAATTGGCAAGCCCATCATACGAGCGATATGACCTGCGCAAACGTTGCCGAAGTTACCTGAAGGTACACAGAATGAAACTTTCTCTGTGCTGTTTTTGGTGGCCAACAAATAGCCTTGGAAGTAATAAACCACTTGAGCCACCACACGAGCCCAATTGATTGAATTAACCGTGCCAATTTTTTGGCGGGCTTTGAATTCATGATCATTGCTGACTGCTTTAACAATGTCTTGAGCATCATCAAAAACACCATCAATCGCAATGTTGTAAATGTTCTCATCTTGCAAGGAGTACATCTGCGCAACCTGGAAAGCACTCATCTTTCCTTTTGGTGAGAGCATGAAAACGCGCACACCTTTTTTACCACGCATCGCATACTCAGCAGCACTACCAGTGTCACCTGAAGTGGCACCCAGAATATTCAACTCTTGTCCTTGCTTATTCAAGGTGTACTCAAACAAGTTACCTAAAAGCTGCATCGCCATGTCTTTGAATGCAAGCGTTGGACCATTCGACAAACTCAATAAACCTAAGCGAGTACCCTGCTCATCACCTAACCAATGAATCGGTGTAACGTCTTTTGCCGAATCATCAGTACGACCATTGCAATAAACCTCAGCCGTATAAGTCTTTCTAACCAAAGCTCTGAGGTCTTCTTGAGGGATGTCATCGCAATAGAGACTTAAAACCTCAAATGCCAAATCAGCGTAAGACAATCCTCGCCATGCATCTAATTGAGCAGGCGTGACCTGAGGGTATTTAACTGGTAAATACAAACCTCCGTCTGCGGCTAAGCCACCTAGAAGGATTTCTGAAAATGTTTGATGGGCGTTATGACCACGGGTTGAAATGTAGTGCATTGCGTAATTTAATTAACTTAAGTTTTCTAAACGAATTTTTGTGACTGAACCTTCAACAGTTTTCAAAGCTTCAACCTTGGCAATAGCTGCCAAGATATTTTTCTCTTTTGTCTCATGCGTCAACATGATTAGATCGGTTTGGTTTTCACCATCGCCTGCCTCACGTTGCAACATGGCATCAATTGAAATACTGTTGTCCGCCAAAATACGAGTGATGTCAGCCAAAACTCCTGTTACGTCTGCAACACGCAAGCGTAAGTAGTAGCTGGTTGTGATTTCACCCATCGGCATGATGGTCGTATTGACCATCGAACCAGGTTGGAATGCCAAATGTGGCACACGGTGCTCAGGATCAGCTGTTTGTAAACGGGCCACATCGACCAAGTCTGCAATCACAGCAGAAGCCGTTGGCTCTGCGCCCGCACCCTTACCGTAGTAAAGAGTTGTTCCTACAGCATCACCCATCACTTGAACTGCATTCATAGCGCCTTCAACGTTGGCAATCAAACGTTTGGTTGGAATCAAGGTTGGGTGAACGCGCAATTCAATACCATCTTTGGTTTTTTTGGTGATGCCCAATAGTTTGATGCGATAACCCAATTGCTCAGCATATTTAATATCGATTGCTGAGAGTTTGGTGATGCCTTCAACGTGAGCCTTATCAAACTGCATCGGAATACCAAAGGCAATCGCACTCATGATGGTGGCCTTGTGAGCCGCATCAACACCTTCAATATCAAAAGTAGGATCTGCCTCGGCATAACCTAAACGTTGAGCTTCTTTTAGAACAACATCAAAGTCCAAGCCTTTGTCGCGCATCTCAGACAAAATGAAATTGGTAGTTCCGTTGATGATGCCCGCAATCCATTCGATACGGTTGGCCGTCAAACCTTCACGCAAAGCCTTGATGATTGGAATGCCGCCAGCAACGGCCGCTTCAAAGTTAACGGTTACGCCCTTGGCTTGCGCAGCTGCAAAAATTTCATTGCCATGAACCGCTAACAATGCTTTATTGGCCGTCACAACGTGCTTGCCGTTGTTGATAGCTGCCAATACCAATTCTTTAGCGATGCCGTAACCACCGATCAACTCAACCACAACGTCAATTTCAGGATCATTCACAACTTGCTTGGCATCACCAACAACTTTTGCGCGGCCTTTGACCAATTCTTCAGCGCGTTTGGTATCAAGGTCAGCAACCGTGTGAATCTTGATGCCACGACCAGCACGACGAGTGATTTCCTCTTGATTGCGATCAAGCACATTGAACACGCCGCCACCAACAGTACCGATGCCTAGAAGGCCAACTTGAATAGGTTTCATAACTAAAAACTCTTACTAAATTAAAGGTGAAAATAAAATCTTATGACTGCTAATTTGTTACTGCTGATACCTGGAAGAAATCAGCTTATTTTTTGCCGTATTTTTGGCGATAACGCTCCAAGAACTTAGCAAGCCTTGAAATCGCTTCACGCAAGACATCTTCGTGCGGCAAGAAAACAATTCTGAAGTGATCTGGCTTTGGCCAATTAAAGCCACTGCCCTGGACCAACAAAACCTTCTCTTCACGCAACAAGGTTGCAATGAATTCTTGATCATTCTCGATTGGATACATTTCAGGATCCAACTTAGGGAACAAATACAAAGCTGCTTTTGGCTTCACACAAGTAACACCCGGTATTTTTGTGACCAACTCCCAAGCAAGATCTCGTTGACGGCGCAAACGACCACCCTCTGCCACCAAGTCATCAATGCTTTGATATCCACCCAAAGCTGTTTGAATGGCGTTTTGACCAGGGACGTTAGCGCACAAGCGCATGGATGAAAGCATGTTCAAGCCTTCGATGTAATCTTTAGCACCGCTCTTATCCCCTGACACCACCATCCAACCAGAGCGGTAGCCGCATGCGCGGTAATTCTTTGATAAACCATTGAAGGTAACCGTCACTACATCAGTTGATAAGGCACCAATGGATGTGTGCTTTTCACCATCAAATAAAGTCTTGTCGTAAATCTCATCAGCAAAAATGATCAAGCCATGTTCACGGGCCAAAGCAATGACCTCTTTTAGAACGTCATCACCATACAAAGCACCCGTTGGATTATTTGGGTTGATCACCACAATCGCTTTGGTCTTAGGCGTGATTTTTGCTTTGATGTCTGCAATGTCTGGAGACCAATCTTGAGCCTCATCACACAAGTAATGCTTAGGTGTTCCGCCTGAAAGACTCACCGCTGCTGTCCATAGAGGATAGTCAGGTGCTGGCACCAAAACTTCATCGCCAACGTTTAACAAAGCATTCATGGCTAAAACAATTAATTCTGAAGCGCCGTTGCCTGTATAAATGTCATCCAGGGTCACGCCTTGAATGCCTTTTTCTTGGCAGTAATGCATGATCGCTTTGCGAGCTGAAAAAATTCCCTTGGAATCTGAGTAAGCAGCTGAATTAGGCAGATTACGGATCATGTCCAACTGAATCTCTTCAGGAGGATCAAAGCCAAAAACACCCACGTTACCGATGTTCAACTTAATGATCTTTTGACCCTCTTCCTCCATCTGCTGAGCGAGCTCAAGAACGGGGCCACGTATGTCGTAACAAACGTTGTTTAATTTGGAGGATTTCTTAATTTCTTTCACAATAATCACTTAGGGACGTATAGGAATACTATAACGTCTTAATTTATCTATAATTTTGTAATTATGACAGAGCCTGAGGCGATTTAACGTGAAACTACAACCGGATAAGCAGCCCTCTTTGAATACAGTTTCAGCATACGGCCCTGATTACATCGAAATCAACGCCCAGCGTTACACCCAATCCTTGCTTTTATCGCCTGAAAGCCCCGTGATTGAATGGTCTTGCACTCGTTTTGAGGACATCAAAACCGAGGATTTTGAACAAATTGCCAAACTTGACCCTGCAGTGGTCATTTTCGGCAGCGGCCAACGGATCCGATTCCCTCAGGCAGCGCTGATAGCCCCCTTGATTGCCCGCAATATTGGCCTAGAAACCATGGATTTGCAGGCTGCTTGCCGTACATATAACGTCCTCATGGCTGAGGGTCGCAAAGTTGTGGCTGCTTTACTGATTGAAAAGTGATTAAAAAAATCGACTTTTTACATAAGTCTGATATAAATATGCTTAAAAGCAGCATAAATAAAAAATCTGGAGACTGAATGAGCGTAGCACTTGGTAAACCAATCCCCTACTTTGAGATTCCAGCAACCAGCGGTCTGGTTTTCACTCCAACCGCTTGTCAGGGTCGCAAAGTGGTCATGTATTTCTATCCAAAAGATTCAACCCCTGGTTGTACCGTTGAATCAATGGAGTTCAGAGATGCGATTGATGATTTCACAAAAGCCAACACCTTGATTGTCGGCATCTCTAGAGATAACCTCAAGTCACACGAGAACTTCAAAAGAAAGATTGAACTACCTTTTGAGTTACTGGCAGACACCGAAGAAACTCTTTGCCAAATGTTTGGCGTCATGAAAATGAAGAACATGTACGGCAAGCAAGTTCGCGGCATCGAGCGCAGCACATTCCTAATTGATGAAGAAGGTGTTTTGCGTCACGAATGGCGTGGACTCAAGATTCCTGGACACGTTCAAGATGTTTTAAAGGCTGCCATCGATTTATGATTGCAATGTCACAAAAACTAGGATAAGTTATCACTTAGATGCACAAAACTACATTTACCTTATCAACCGCCCAACCACCAGGTAGGCGGTTTTTTCTTTTTTAGGAGACCTCCGGAATGCCTCTGCCACCAATCCCCACTCAAGCAGCAGATAAAGTAAACATCAGCCGTCAACCAAAAGCAGAGTTAAAGAAACGTCCAAAAAGAATTGAAATTGAAGAAGTAGATGAAGTAACAGAATTAGTAGAAAGCTCAGTCAGCCTAGACCTAGAAGCGGATGACTCGCAATCATTGGCAGACATTGCCATTGAAAAAATGCGCGCTCCAAGTAAATCTAACAAGAAATCATCTGCTCCAACAGCCAAGAGCGCAACACGCCTTAGAAAAATACCTGATGATGGCATCATCCGCCTGTTTGTTCTTGATACAAACGTGTTGATGCATGACCCTTCAGCCCTGTTCCGCTTCGAAGAGCACGATGTTTATCTGCCAATGATGACGCTTGAAGAGTTGGATAACCACAAAAAGGGTATGAGTGAAGTTGCTCGCAATGCCCGAACCGTGAGTCGCTCACTTGATCAATTAGTAGCTAACACCAGTGGTGTTCTAGAGGAAGGTATTCCTCTAAATAAATTAGGCAATAAAGATGCCACAGGTAGCCTGTACTTCCAGACTCAACTTAACAGTATCACCCTGCCCGATGGTCTACCAACCGGTAAAGCAGACAACATGATCCTAGGCGTTGTGCGAGAGCTTCAGCAAAGCCGTAAAGATCGACAAGTGGTGTTGGTATCAAAAGATATCAATATGCGTATCAAAGCCCGCGCTTTGGGCTTGCCTGCAGAAGATTACTTCAACGACCAAGTGCTTGAAGACCGTGACTTGATGTACGCAGGAATACTTCAGTTGCCTGTAGATTTTTGGCCAAAGCATGGCAAAGATATGGAGAGCTGGAGTGATGCCAAGTCAGGAACAATGTTCTATCGAGTCACTGGCCCAACCGTTGCTCACATGATGGTCAATCAGTTTGTCTATCAAGAAAACTCTGATGGCGGCACTCCCTTTTATGCCCAAGTCAGAGAAGTACAAGGAAGAACTGCACTCCTTCAAACCTTGCGTGATTTCTCTCACCAAAAGAACAATGTTTGGAGCATCACCGCACGTAATCGCGAACAGAATTTTGCGATGAACTTGCTCATGAACCCTGATATTGATTTTGTTACTTTATTGGGTCAAGCTGGTACTGGTAAGACTCTATTGGCCCTGGCTGCAGCCCTTGAGCAAGTCTTGGATAGCAAGCGCTACAACGAAATCATCATCACCCGAGCCACAGTACCAGTTGGCGAAGACATTGGATTCTTACCAGGTACTGAGGAAGAAAAGATGCAGCCATGGATGGGTGCATTTGATGACAACTTGGAAGTGCTTCATCGCAATGAAGATGGCGCTGGCGAATGGGGTCGAGCAGCAACCCAAGAATTGATCCGCTCCAGAATCAAAGTGAAGAGCATGAACTTTATGCGTGGTCGCACATTTGTGAGTAAGTTTTTGATCATTGATGAAGCGCAAAACTTAACGCCTAAACAAATGAAGACCTTGGTAACTCGTGCTGGCCCAGGAACCAAGATCGTTTGCTTGGGTAACATCGCTCAGATTGATACACCTTACCTCACAGAAGGTTCATCAGGCTTAACTTATGTGGTGGATCGTTTCAAAGGTTGGCGTCACAGCGGTCATGTGACCTTGGCACGCGGAGAGCGTTCACGTCTTGCGGATCATGCAGCAGACGCTCTTTAATCAATCATGGCTTAAGAAGGCGAGGAAGTTCTCGCCTTCTTTTTCATTGTGCTTTGAACAAAGCAAAAGAAGCTTATTGATATTTGGCAGCTGCAGCATTTTGACTGCGTGCGCAAGCTTGCCGAGATTTTCATCACTGCCTGATTTTGATAAAGAAGTCAGCGCTGGCCTTGAAGATATTTCGATTGCGGCGATTGGTTTGGTTGGTGTTCCTTATCGTTACGGTGGCAACACCCCTAAAAGTGGTTTTGATTGCAGCGGCTTAATTGCTTATGTTTATAAGAATGCCGCCAACAAACAAATGCCGCGAACAACCGATGAAATTGGCAAAGTTGGTCAATCATTGGGCAACCAAACCCCTGCCCCAGGCGATTTGGTATTTTTTAATACCCAAGGTGGTCCGCACTCGCATGTTGGCATTTACGTCGGCAAAGGACGCTTTGTGCATGCCCCATCCAAAGGTGGCACTGTGCGCTTAGAGAAAATCACATCGCCTTACTGGTCCAACAGATATACCGAGGCCAGGCGCGTTGTGCAGAAGTAATTGATCTCATTAATTAAAAAAGCCTGATCATCAATCAGGCTTTTTTATTGGGGCATTTTTTCGCGTTATATCTTAGAGAATTTGCTTACCAATCCACCATGCCGCAGCAGCCATCAAGCCTGATGCTGGAATTGTCAAAACCCAAGCCCAAACAATGCTGCCAGCCAATCCCCAACGAACAGATGACATACGGCGGGCAGAACCAACACCAACAATTGCGCCAGTGATGGTGTGCGTGGTTGATACTGGAATACCTAAGGCACCGGCCATGAACAAGGTCATAGCGCCACCAGTTTCAGCACAGAATCCCCCAAATGGTTTTAACTTGGTGATTTTTTGACCCATGGTTTTAACAATGCGCCAGCCACCAAACAAAGTACCTAAACCAATCGCTACATAACAAGAAACAATCACCCAAGTTGGAGGTGATGAATCAGTTGTTGACATGTACCCACCAGTTAACAACAGTAACCAAATAATACCGATGGTTTTTTGAGCATCATTACCGCCATGACCCAAGCTGTACATTGATGCAGAGACCAACTGTAATCTCCTGAACCAGCGATCAACGTGGGCTGGTGACATTCTGAAGCAGAGCCAGGAGAACAGGAGCATCAACAAGGATCCCAATATAAAACCCATCAAAGGAGAAACTAAGATAAATGCAACGGTTTTAAGCACGCCAGCAGTGATTAATGCTGTTGGACCAGACTTTGCTAATGCCGCACCGACCAAGCCACCAATCAAAGCGTGAGATGAGCTTGAAGGAATACCGCCCCACCAAGTGATGATGTTCCAGGCAATTGCTCCAACTAAAGCCCCAAAGATCACATAGTGGTCAACAATCGATGGATCAATCGTGCCCTTGCCTACCGTGGCAGCAACCTTTAGCTGAAACACCAAGATAGCAATGAAGTTAAAAAATGCGGCCATAGCAACTGCATGCTGTGGCTTTAAAACCCCAGTCGATACAACTGTGGCAATTGAATTAGCAGCATCATGGAAGCCATTCATAAAATCGAATAGCAAGGCCAAGCCCACTAATAAGGCTACAACCCAAATACTCATTTCCACTGGAGTCATTACGCGTTTTCCAGAACAATGCCTTCAAGGATGTTCGCCACATCCTCACATTTATCAGTGATGGTTTCAAGTAACTCATAAACCGCTTTTAACTTCATCAAGCGTTTGAAATCATTTTCCTCGCGGAATAATTTAGATAACGCAGAACGCATCACCCGGTCAGCATCAGACTCAAGCATGTCAATTTCAGTCGAAATTCGCAAAATATCCTTGGCGTTTTTCATGTCATGCAGCTTGGTTACTGCAGCATTAACTCTTTCGCAACAGGCTTCACAAATTCGGGCTAATTCAACAGCCTCTGGAGTAACTTGAGTTACATCGTATAGCTGAATAACTTCAGCCACATCTTCCATCAAGTCCAAAATATCATCCATCGTGGTAATCAACTTATGGATTTCATCGCGATCCAATGGAGTAATGAAGGTCTTATGAAGCAAATCAATGGTTTCGTGGGTAATTTTGTCCGCTTTTTTCTCAGATGCCTGAATCGCACGAGCGTGCTCTGGGGCATTTGGTAAGTCATTGATGAGCTTATAAAGGTCTTTAGACCCCTGAACGCAAAGCGCAATATGTTCGTTGAATAACTCGAAGAAATTCTCTTCTTTAGGCATGAATCGACCGAGCATAAACATCCTTATATGACATGACACAAAAGTGTCATCATTTTAGTCTATTTGATTCGGTGAACCAGAAAAAGAGTTAGAAGGGTTCGTATCCGCCAGATGACTGGCCTTGACCCAATGCCAAGTTATCAAACTTAGTGAATTGACCCTGCCAGCTGAGCTTCACGGTGCCAATCGGACCATTACGCTGCTTGGCGCAAATGATTTCAGCAATGCCCTTATCCGTTGTTGTATCTGCGTGATAAACCTCATCACGATAAATAAACAAAATAACGTCGGCATCTTGCTCAATAGCACCAGATTCACGCAAATCAGACATGATTGGGCGTTTGTTTGGACGCTGTTCTAGACCACGGTTTAACTGAGATAAAGCAATCACTGGGCACTGCAACTCTTTGGCCAATGATTTTAGAGATCTGGAGATTTCTGAAATTTCAGTCGCGCGGTTTTCAGAACTACCGCCACCACTGTTACCACTCATCAATTGAAGGTAATCCACCACGATCAAACCGAGTGTGCCGCATTTGCGGGCAATACGTCTGGCTCGGGCGCGAAGCTCAAGACTGCTCAATGCACCAGTCTCATCAATCATTATGCTGGCTTCATTCAAACGAGAAATGGCTTCAGTGATCTTTGGCCACTCATCTTCAGACAACTTACCAGTTCTCATGCGTGATTGGTCAATACGACCAACAGAACCCAAAATACGGGAGGCTAACTGTGAGGCGCCCATCTCCATAGAGAAAATCAATACAGGCAAACCTTCTTTGAGGGCAACGTTCTCAGCAATATTGACCGCGAAACTGGTTTTACCCATCGATGGACGACCGGCCACAATGATCAAGTCACCCTTTTGTAGGCCACTGGTTTGACGATCTAAATCCACAAAGCTCGTTGCCACACCTGTCACATCGGTTGAACCTTGACGGTGATAGAGTTCATCAATGCGGCTCACCACTTCAGTCAACAATGGGGCAATTTCAAAATAATCTGTTTTGCCGCGGTTACCCTCTTCGCCAATCGCCAAGATTCTGGATTCAGCCTCATCCAAGATGGTTCTAACTGAACGACCTTCGGGAGTGAATGCAGTGCCAGCGATTTGGTCTGAAGTTTGAATTAAGCGACGTAGAACGCTGCGGTCACGCACAATTTCAGCGTAACCACGAATATTTGAGGCACTGGGCGTTGATTGAGCCAAGGCATTGAGGTAATCAATACCAATCGACTCACCACCACCTTGGGTTTTCATGGCCTCTGCGACCGTGATCACGTCTGCTGGCATGCCTTCACTGGCCAACTTGCCAATGACGCGATAAATCAAACCATGATCAGGACGGTAGAAATCTTTTTCCGTGAGGATATCCCCCACCCGATCCCAGGCGGAGTTGTCCAAAAGCAAACCGCCGAGTACCGATTGCTCGGCCTCGACGGAATGCGGAGGTACTTTTAAAGCTTGTACAGCTAAATCAACCATGAACTGATGATATCAGAGAGATATCAAACAATTAAAGATGAATTAAGCTTGCTCGCCAATCACTTGGACAGTAATTTCAACAACTACGTCTGTGTGAACAGCAACTGATAACGGATGGTCACCAACAATCTTCAATGGACCTGTAGGCATACGAACTGAAGCTTTCTCAATCGTGAAACCTTTGGCTTTCAAAGCGTCAGCAACGTCATGGTTTGTTACTGAACCAAACAAACGGCCATCAACGCCAGCTTTTTGTCTGATTTCAAGAACAAGACCACCCAACTTAGCGCCAACAGCTTGAGCAGCAGCCAATTTCTCAGCAGCTAGCTTCTCTAATTCAGCGCGCTTAGATTCAAACTCAGCAATCGCTGCAGCTGTAGCACGGCGAGCCATGCGTTGTGGGATCAAAAAGTTACGTGCGAAACCGTCTTTAACGCGAACAACGTCGCCCAAGTTACCGAGGTTAGCTACTTTTTCTAGGAGAATAATTTGCATAGTGACTCCTGATTATTTCTTATGTTGGTCAGTGAAAGGCATCAAGGCTAAAAAACGAGCGCGCTTGATAGCTGTCTCTAATTGGCGTTGATACAAAGCTTTTGTACCAGTCAAACGAGCAGGAGTGATCTTGCCGTTTTCGCCGATGAAGTCACGTAGTGTGTCTACATCTTTGTAATCAATTTGGTCAACGTTTGCAGCTGTGAAGCGGCAAAAACGCTTACGTTTAAATAATGGGTTTTGTGCTGGACGCTTGTTCTTGCGGTCATCACCTTTTTTTACAAATGCCATGATGTTTCCTTTTTACAATTCAATATGCGTGATATGAAAGACGAGTCGCTGACTGCGCAGGCTTTTATGAGTTAAGAATCCCTCAAATCTAGCCAACCTCCCCAACTCCATCTGATCCAGTTTTTGATGCACTGTTCCGATGGCCATCGCTTCAAGACTCATTTTGATTAACCTTGCATGTCCTGCTTCTTGAACTTCGCCACTATGTTCTAGTAGGCATTCAATCACAGGGACTCCAGCAGGGGTATATCTAAGAGCTTCCCGAGCGACAAGGGCGGCTGTTAGGATGAAATGATTCAACCCAAACCCGCTCAGTGCCTATTAGGCAGCAGGCGCCTCCGTTGCTTGAAGAGCTTTACGAGCTTCTTCACGTTCAACTTGCTTCATCATGATTGAAGGCTCTGTTTCAGCTTTCTTTGTCTTGATAACCAAGTGACGCAATACAGCATCGTTGAACTTAAAGCCGTGCTCAAGTTCATCAAGAGTCGTTTGACCGCACTCGATGTTCATGCAAACGTAGTGAGCTTTAGCAAGTTTGTCGATCATGTAAGCCATCTGACGACGACCCCAGTCTTCAACGCGGTGAACTTTGCCACCTTGAGTTGTAATAGTACTTGTGTACTTTTCAACCATGGCAGGTACTTGCTCGCTTTGGTCCGGATGGACGATAAAAACGATTTCGTAATGACGCATTAATTACTCCTTATGGATAAAAGTCACCTGGGCGTCTCAACTACCTCTGTTTAGGTAATTGACCAGTGTGACAAGGTAAAAAAACTACAGCCTTAGATTGTAGCAAAAATACTCTGCCAATCGTCAGTTTTACGGGAATTTGCCTCCAAAAGTGCCAACTGGAGGGCAATTCTGGACTTGGCAGGGTTCAAATCCCTGGAAGACAGCCAGTTCCAAGCCGTATCAGGCTCTGGAATCTCAGAAAATACAGCTCCTGCACCTACCCTTGAGGATCTAATGACCGCTACACCGTTCAAAGCTGCCTGAATCAGCTGATCAGCTAAGACTTTATTTACGCTGCCTTGCCCTGTTCCTGCCACCACAATGCCTTGCACACCTTGAGCAACCAACAAATCAACCAACTTGCCTGAGGCGCCGGCATGACTGGTCACAATCTCCACCCAGGGCCATGATGCTTGGGCAGGTAACTGAAGGTCTGCCTGCCTTTTATGAATCGGGCCATCTAACTCACGGGCATTGACCACCAGGGCATCCAGGGCATGCGTATGCTGCTTAGACAAATCTCTTGCCAAGCAAGGTTTTCCTGCCATCACGGCCAGAATTCCGAACTGTTGGAGGCCACGAGCCTCTTTGGCCAGGTACAAGGCTGACTTTAAGTTGGTTTGCCCATCGGAGTGGTCAGCATTGGCTGGCAGCATGGCGCCAGTCAAAACCACTGCTTTTTTATAGTGACTGGCCAGCTTACCCAGGGTGGCATGTAGAAAAACACCTGTTTCTTCCATGGTATCAGTGCCATGGGTGATCACAATCCCTGAAACCTCATCGTTCTCCAGCCCCGCCTTAACAGCCCAACCAAGCTTGATTAAAAGCTCTTCAGTCATATTTCGACTGTCGATATTGGCTACCTGAACCGTGCGCACCTCACCAAACTCAAGACTTTCTTGAACCTTTTCCAAAAGACCTTCAACCGGCAACTGGCCGGCTACGTAATTGAGAGGTTTTTGAGCATCCATGGCCAAACCTGCGATGGTTCCACCTGTGCCCAAAAGTAATAAATATTGCGTACTCATAAAAAACATTATCAATGGGTATTGCAAGTTATGAAATCACTGTATAGAATCACAGCATGGATGCAATTACAGCAAAACCGAAGTTAACAGCCCGCCAAGAGGAAATCCTTGGTTTGATCACCGATGCCATTTCTAAAAGTGGGCTTCCACCGACACGTGCTGAAATTGCGACCCGACTAGGCTTTGCTTCAGCGAATGCGGCTGAAGAGCATTTGCGTGCCTTAGCTCGCAAAGGATACGTTGAGTTAACACCAGGCACATCACGTGGCATCAAACTACCCAAGCAAATGAATTTGCCTTTGGCCGCATTACAACAACTCACTTTGCCATTGATTGGTCGAGTTGCTGCTGGCTCCCCTATTTTGGCAGTTGAACATATTCAAAAACAAATTCCTTGTGATCCATCTTTATTTGATAAAGGTGCAGATTATCTTTTGCAAGTTCGCGGTATGAGTATGCGAGATGCAGGCATTTTGGATGGTGACTATTTGGCGGTTAAGAAAACCACTGAAGCCAGAAATGGTGAAGTGGTTGTTGCGCGTCTCGATGACGAAGTGACTGTGAAGCGTTGGTCACAATCCAAAGGTCCCCACGGAATCAAAATTGAATTGATTGCTGAAAATCCTGATTTTGAAAATATCATTGTTGACCCACGTCGTCACGAAATCACGATTGAAGGTCTTGCTGTTGGTTTGATCAGACCAGGCGGTCTTTGATCACATCTTGAAATTATTTATTAAGAACTCATTAAATAATTTTCAATAAATAGACGGCTCACCCTCAGGTCTATTCTTAAAGCGCTTGTGTATCCAGTAGTACTCTGGAATTCTTGGCTTAATCACTTCTTCAAAATACTGATTCATGCGAACTGTGTCTGCCACAGGATCATCGCTTGGAAAGTTTGGCCAAGGCTTACCGACGTGACAGTCATAACCTGATTGATCTGCGCGCAAGGTCGTGAAGATTGGACACACTTCAGCACCTGCTAGCTTGGCCATTTTTGAAACAGACAACACTGTGTTGGTTGATACGCCAAAAAATGGCACAAACTCAGAATCTCTTCGACCCAAATCCATGTCAGGAGATAAACATACGAAGGTGCCTTTGCGTGCCTCACGGATCAACTCACGACCATGACTTTCTCTGAGTAACATCTTTGCACCAAAACGTTCGCGCCATTTTTTTATGCGCGGCTCAAAGTAATCGTTTTTCATAAAGACATACAAAGTGATACCCGGTGCTGCTTTGATTTTTTTGAGGTGCATGGTGATTGCAATCAAACCAGCCTCGATGCCTGCCATGTGCATGCTGACATACAAACGTGGCTTACCATCGTTCATATCCACCTCGGGATACACAGTCACAAATTGATTGATTGATTCAGCACTTCCCAACCAAAGACGGCCGCGTTCAGCAAAACTTCTACCCAACAAACGCCAGTGATTCTTTGCTAATACATCCCTCTCTTCTTGACTCAAGTTGGGAAAGCAAGCTTTTAGATTGGCATTCACAATCTTGACGCGTGACTTTGAGAATAAAGGCGCGATAGATCCTAAGGCATGACCAATAGCCACCGTCCAACGATAAGGAACGATCGTCAAGATCCATAAAAAGCCGTGGGCCAAGATGTTAAAAAAAGTTTTCACAAAGAGATTTTCTCATGAACGCAACACTATTCAGCGTTTAATAACCTCACAACTTAGTCACCATCATTTTTGTTGATTTGTCATTTACTTATAAATAACATAAATTATTACCTTAGCAACAAAGGAGACCCTATGATCGACACCCTAAAACTCAAAGAGACTTTTGAAGCCAATGGCTTTAACAACGCTCAGGCCTGTAGTCTCAGCCATGCAATGAATGATTTATCAAAAAATCAAACAGATCTAGCAACAAAAGAGGAGTTACATCAAGTACGCAACGAATTAAAAAGCGATATCAAAGAAGTAAGGGGTGAAATTAAAGATCTAAGAACACAGACCAATCATCTATTGAACGGCCTTAGAGAACTCAGAAAAGATATTGCTCGAGAAATGGAAAATCTTGAAAATCGGATTGCTCATAAACTGACTCACCGAACAATCATCAGTCAAATATCCATCGCAGCCATATTAATTAGCCTGATGATTTACTTCCATCAGAATCCTTAGAACTTTAAAAGCGCACCACTCATCAGACCATAAAAAAGGGCTTCAAATCAGTGAAGCCCTTTCTTGTTTGGTAATACTTAAAGACCTTGTTTTACTTTTTCTTTGCTAATTCTTTTTTGCGCGCTTCAATTTCCAGATCAATTGCTTTTAAAGTTTTAGCATCAGGATCTTTCCAGGTACCGCCTGATTGGTTAACCATATACACCAAGGCTTTTGCAAAATGATCAACGCTCAAATCAGGCTTACCACCTTTGGCTGGCATACCTCTCACCCCAACATAGCCGTGCGCAGTCAAAATCGCCTGCCCTTCTTTGATCAAGGGAGCCCACTTGGCTTTATCACCAACTTTAGGCGCTCCAGCCACACCGGATGAGTGGCAAGACATACACACTTGCTTATAAGTAGCTTCGCCATTAGCCATGACAATACTTGGCAAAAGCGTTGAAAAAATAATCACAGGGACATATTTAGAAAGTTTCATGGCAGCCTCATTAGAAATCTATTGGGTATCTTAATTGAATTTAATGAAAAAGCCCCGATGGTTATATTCCACAGGGGCTTTTTGAATTTGGGGTGGCTGATGGGGCTCGAACCCACGACAACAGGAATCACAATCCTGGACTCTACCAACTGAGCTACAGCCACCGTAGAGAAGTAAGATTATAACCTGTCCTGATCGTCATGTTCAACATACATTCTGAGCTCCCGATTGGCGTCCTCAAAAAAGGCGCGAATGTCTTGCTCCGTCTTGACCGCGCTCAATAAACGATAGTCCGACAACTTCCTACGCCATTGCCTTGAACCACCCTTGCCGTGAGCCAAACCCAGAATATGACGGGTAATGGCCGCCAAATGGAAGACTTGCTGAGTGGCTTCACAATGCTTGAGCCAGCGTGTACATTGACCGATCAATTCTTCAGTGATGCGATTCCATTGATCCACCCCAAAGAAGTGGCCAAAAGCCTGGCCCTCGGTTGATAACATTTCATCCCAGTCCAACATCATTCCAGGCGTGTGATAGGCGGCTCGGCCAATCATGAATCCATCAAAGTCATTCCAATAGCGCGCAATATCTCCATTATTTTCTAAGCCGCCATTCAGCAAAACTTTTAAATGAGGAAAGTGCTTTTGCGCATCTATGCGCAATTGTTTGGCAATCTCGTAACGCAATGGAGGAATGGTTCGATTCTCCTTTGGAGAAAGACCTTTCAAAATTGCATTGCGGGCATGGATAGTCACCTGACTAGCCCCTGCCTGAGCCACTTTACAAATGAAATCCAAAGTGAACTGATAGTCTGCTTGATTATCTTGAACGTTCATTTCATTCAAGCCAATGCGGTGCTTCACAGTGATGGGCATATCAACAGCATCCACCATGGCCTTCACACAATCCGCCACTAAGTCTGGCTCAGCCATCAAGCAAGCACCAAATGATCCTCGTTGAACTCTTTCTGATGGACAGCCACAGTTCAAATCAACTTCGTCATAGCCCCACTGCTGAGCCAACTTTGCTGAAGTTGCCAAGTCTTGTGGCTCACTGCCACCCAACTGCAAAACAACCGGGTGCTGCACTTCATCAAAATCAAGGTGTCTTGGAACATCGCCATGAATCAAAGCACCAGTGGTCACCATTTCGCTATAAAGAACAGCTTCTTTGGTGAGGCTTCGATGGAATGTTCGGCACTGACGATCAGTCCAATCCATCATCGGGGCAACGGCTATGCGTTTGGTGTTATTCGACATCACGTGATTTTATAGAGAAAGTACAAACGAGCTCTGAAACTCATGTTCTAACTGAGTCACAGGATCCTTAAAACTCAGTTGTTTGGCTAAAAGTTGCAATGGCTCTGAGAAGTCTTTACCCACTTTCGGTTGTGCAATGATGTTCGGATAAATCTTGTCATGTTTGATTGGCATCCCCAAAGCATTCATATGAACCCTTAATTGATGCTTCTTACCAGTACCAAGTTCAAGCTGATATCTGGCCCACGGCTTGCTCACCTCCAATAATTGAATGACCGTGTCTGAATTAGATTCTCCAGAAACTTCTTGCATCTGAATAAAAATATCAGACTCTTCAATTCTGCTCACACGCTCGATTGGGAATTGATCCTTCAGATGTTCTTGATAAGGCGCAATCGCTTCATAAGTCTTTTTAATTTGACGCTCTCTGAATAAAACTTGATAGAGATTACGATCTTGGGCCCTTTTTGAGAATGCCACCAAGCCAGCAGTCTCACGATCGATTCTATGGATTGGGGTTAAGTCTTTAATGCCTGTTTTATTTTTTAGGCGAACGAGCAGTGTTTCTTGTAAGTAATGCCCTGCTGGGGTAACAGGTAAGAAATGAGGTTTATCAGCAATGAGTAAATGATCATCTTCATAAACAATTAACTCCTGAAACGGAATTGATTCCTCTACTTCAATACTTCGGTAATAGTAGATGAATGTATTGATTCGACACTGATCGCTCGCAGACTGAGGGATGCCCTCCTCATCCAGAACGAGGCCTTGATCCATTCTCTTAAGCCATTCTTCTTTTGGAATCTGAGAGAATTTTTCAACTAAAAAATCAATTAAATAGACATGGGCTTTTTCAGTATTTTTAATAAATACTTTACTAGGGCCAACGCCGTTTTTAATGTCCATGATAGTTGGTATTTTTTGCTATTTCAGAAACCATAAAGCCGCAACTTGATGGTTGCGGCTTTATTGATCTTACCTAGGTTCAATGGCGTTCCATTAAGCCGCTGTTTCGCGACTTGCCTTCTTACGCTCATGCTCTTTCAAGTAGCGCTTACGGATACGGATGCTCTTAGGTGTGACTTCAACCAACTCGTCTTCTGCAATGAATTCAACCGCATACTCCAAAGACATTTGAATCGCTGGCACAAGACGCACAGCTTCATCAGTACCTGAAGCACGAACGTTGGTTAATTGCTTACCCTTGATTGGGTTAACGATCAAATCATTGTCACGGCTGTGAATACCAATCACCATACCTTCGTAAAGTGCATCACCAGGAACCACAAACATGCGGCCGCGATCTTGCAACTTCCACAAAGCATAAGCAACTGCTTCACCATCGTCTTGAGAAATTAATACGCCATTGTGACGCTCGCCAACCATGCCCTCTTTCATTGGACCGTAAGCATCAAATGTGTGGCTCATCAAACCAGTTCCGCGAGTCATCGTTAAGAAGTCGCCCTGGAAACCGATCAAGCCACGCGCTGGGATTCTGTACTCAAGACGTGTACGACCTTTACCGTCAGACACCATGTCTTGCAATTCACCCTTACGTTTACCCAACTCTTCCATCACACCACCCTGAGTAGTGTCTTCAACGTCCACCGTTAAGTTTTCATACGGCTCAGTTTTGACGCCATTCTCTTCATGGAAAACCACGCGAGGACGAGAAACTGCAAGCTCGTAACCTTCACGACGCATGTTTTCAATCAAAATAGTCAAATGCAATTCACCGCGACCTGAAACTTCAAACACAGTGTCATCATCTGTATCGCTCACGCGCAAAGCCATGTTTGACTTTAACTCGCGTTGCAAACGATCACGAATCTGACGGCTGGTAATGAATTTACCTTCACGTCCAGCCAATGGGCTGGTGTTAACCATGAAGTTCATCGTTAGAGTTGGTTCATCCACTTTCAACATCGGCAATGGATCAACTTTATCTGGTGCGCACACTGTTGTACCAATCGCCAAATCTTCAATACCGTTGATCAAAACGATATCGCCAGAAGCGGCTTGATCCACCTGAACACGCTCAAGACCTTGGAACTTCAATACCTGGTTTACACGACCATTGAATGGCGTGCCATCTGGACCGTTTTGGCAAATAACTGATTGACCAGCTTTAACAGTACCGCGGCTGATACGACCCACACCAATTTTTCCAACATAGCTGTTGTAATCAATTGAAGAAATTTGGAATTGCAAAGGACCTTCTGGATCTTCGTCACGAATCGGCACATATTTCAAGACCGTTTCAAACAAAGGAGCCATGGTTCCTTCACGCACTTCAGGTGTCAAACCTGCGTAACCAGCCAAACCTGATGCGTAAACAACTGGGAAGTCCAACTGCTCTTCAGTTGCACCCAATTTATCAAATAGTTCAAATGTTGCATTCACAACATAATCAATACGCGCACCTGGACGGTCTACTTTGTTAACCACCACGATTGGCTTCAAGCCAAGTGCCAAAGCTTTCTTTGTCACGAAACGTGTTTGTGGCATTGGGCCTTCAACAGCATCAACCAATAGCAACACACCATCAACCATCGATAGAACGCGCTCAACTTCACCACCGAAGTCAGCGTGTCCTGGGGTGTCAACGATGTTAATGTGAGTACCTTCATACTCCACCGCACAGTTTTTAGACAAGATCGTGATACCACGTTCTTTTTCAATATCATTTGAGTCCATCACACGTTCAGCAACCTGTTGGTTGTCACGGAATGTGCCTGATTGACGAAGTAGTTGATCCACCAAGGTTGTTTTACCGTGGTCAACGTGGGCAATGATGGCGATGTTTCTTAAGGCGCGAATATTACTCATGGTTCTGCTTTCACTTTTTTCAATTGGTTAAATTCGTTACTGCTGCTGCTTGGGCAATCAAACGACGTGGGTGCAATACACCCTTGCGCCAGTCTGCGGTACCCATAAAATTACAAGATTCAATCGTGCCGCGATAAATCCTCATTAACTCTTCATTACTACCCGCTTTACTGACTGGGACTCTTTGCCCAAGACGCAAGCGATCTGCCTCTTCATTTGTAAGCCCCAATGAGTTGAGGTCTTGTACGAGAGCATCTACTGGCAGTAAATACTCAGGCTTGATATTGTTTTCTTGATGATTATTTTTGACGGTTTCTAAAGTAACACCATGACCCAAACTCAAATGGCCCACCTTTTCGCGGCGCAAGCCAATCAAATGAGCACCGGCACCTAAATAATCACCAATATCCTCAGCCAAGGTTCTGACATACGTTCCTTTGCTGCATGAAACTTCTAATTGAGCCACTGGCCATGACACATCCACCCATTTCAATGAATGAATCGTGATCATCCTTGCTTCTCGCTCCAATGTCTCACCTGCGCGGGCATATTCATACAAAGGCTTACCATCACGCTTCAAGGCTGAATACATCGGAGGAATCTGTGCAATTTCACCCGTGAACTTCAATGCCACTTCAGCTAATTTTTCTTGCAAAAGATAGGCATCCGTCACATCAAAATTAGCTTCTTTAACTTCAATCACTTCACCCTCTGCATCACCTGTAGAGGTTTTCTCACCGAACTTGATGGTTGCTAAATAAGTTTTATCTGCATCCAATAAATCTTGTGAATATTTTGTTGCTTCACCCAAACACACCGGCAACAAACCAGTGGCCATAGGATCCAAAGTACCCGTATGCCCAGCCTTGTCCGCATCAAATGCTCGCTTGACAATCGTGACTGCAGTTTGTGAGCTGATTCCTTCTGGCTTATCCAGAAGAACCACCCCGTGAATACCTTGGGGCATGATTAAGCCTTATCGTCGCGCAGAGCTTGATCTATTAAACGTGACATTTCAACGCCACGAGCCACAGATTCATCATGATGAAAATGCAAAGTCGGGACTGTGTGAATGTGCAAACGCTTGAACAGCAATGAATGTAAGTAACCAGCTTTTTCACGCAAAGCTGCCAACGCATTCTCCGGCTCAGCTCCAAGAACTGTGAAGAAGATTTTTGCGTGCGCCATATCGGTTGTTAGCTCAACTGCCTGCAATGTGATCAAGCCGACTTTCGGATCACGAATCTCGCGCGGAATGAGCTCGGCCAAATCCCTTTGGATTTGGTCGGCCACACGTTGATTGCGATGATTTTTTACGGGCATGTTTGTTGTATAAAGCTATTAAAGTGTTCTTGCCACTTCTGTAACTTCAAATATCTCTAGTTGATCGCCTTCATGGATGTCGTTGTGATTCTTAAGTGATAAACCGCACTCAAAACCACCCTTCACCTCTTTGACGTCATCTTTGAAACGCTTCAATGAATCCAATTCGCCAGTCCAAACTACCACGTTGTTGCGCAACAAACGTGCGCGTGATGATCGCTTGACGATACCTTCAAGAACCATACAACCAGCAACAGAACCAACCTTAGATACTTGGATCACTTGGCGAATCTCAACCAAACCAGTGATTTCTTCTTTCTTCTCTGGCGTCAACATACCGCTCATCGCAGCCTTCACTTCATCAACAGCATCGTAGATGATGTTGTAGTAACGAATGTCTACGCCATTGGCTTCTGCCAACTTACGAGCCAATGCATCAGCACGAGAATTAAATCCAATCACAACCGCTTTAGAAGCTACGGCCAAGTTGATATCAGTTTCAGTGATGCCACCAACCGCTGCGTGAACAATCACCACCTTGACTTCGGCAGTTGAAAGCTTCTGCAATGACTGTGACAAAGCTTCTTGAGAACCTTGAACGTCTGCTTTGATGATGATTGGCAAGCTCTTAGCTTCAACACTGCCTTCACCCATGTTTTCAAACATGCTTTCAAGTTTCACAGCTTGCTGTTTCGCCAACTTCACATCACGGAACTTGCCTTGACGGAACAAAGCGATCTCACGAGCTTTGCGCTCATCAGCAACTGCAATCACCTCTTCACCGGCTGCTGGGACTTCTGATAGACCTTGAATCTCAACTGGGATCGATGGGCCTGCCTCATTACAAGGCTTACCGTTTTCATCCAACATGGCACGTACACGACCAAAAGATGAACCCGCCAAAATCATATCGCCACGACGCAATGTGCCTGATTGAACCAAGATAGTTGCAACTGGACCCTTACCTTTATCAAGGCGCGCCTCAATCACAAGACCCTTGGCAGCTGCATCCTTAGGAGCTTTTAGCTCAAGAACTTCAGCTTGCAATAAAACGTTTTCTAAAAGTTCATCAATACCTGTGCCAGCTTTTGCTGAAACATGAATGAACGGTGAATCACCACCGTACTCCTCAGGCACAACACTTTCAGCGACCAACTCTTGCTTGACGCGATCTGGATTGGCATCTGGTTTATCAATTTTGTTGATTGCAACAACCAATGGCACACCCGCTGCCTTAGCATGGGCAATCGCTTCTTTGGTTTGCGGCATCACGCCGTCATCTGCAGCCACCACCAAAATAACAATGTCAGTCGCTTGAGCACCACGAGCACGCATTGCCGTAAAGGCTTCGTGACCCGGCGTGTCCAAGAATGTGATCATGCCACGTGGAGTTTCTACGTGATAAGCACCAATGTGCTGGGTGATACCACCCGCTTCACCTGATGCAACCTTGGCGCGGCGAATAGAGTCCAACAAAGATGTTTTACCGTGGTCAACGTGACCCATCACAGTAACCACTGGTGGTCTTGTGATCAACTCAGCATCATGCGCTTCAGTTGATAGATCTGTATCTGGCTCATCTAACTTAGCAGCAAAAGCTTTGTGACCCATCTCTTCAACGATGATCATCGCTGTGTCTTGGTCTAAAACTTGGTTGATGGTAACCATTTGGCCCATACCCATCAACAACTTAATTACTTCAGCTGCTTTTACTGACATCTTGTGAGCCAATTCAGAAACAGTGATTGTTTCTGGAACATGAACATCTCTCACCACTGGTTCAGTTGGCGCAACAAAGTTAGTTGGCACATCAGATGCTTGCTGTTGATTTTTTCTTCTGCCACCACCTGTGCGCCAGTTACCTGATCCACCGGTTGTGTCACCACGAGTTTTTAATCCGCCAGCGCGCTTCTTACCATCCTCATTCCAAGTCGAAGATGACTCGGTTGATTTGATCGTTTTAGCACCTGGCTTAACTTTATCTTTTTTCTTGTCATCTGCACCCTCAGCCTTGACTGGCTTGTGAAGAGTGCCCTTCTTTTCTTCTTCTGGTGGTTTGGCAGCCTTAAGAACTCTGGCTGGCGCATTCATCATGTCACGAATCGCTAAAGCTTCAGCTTCAGCCTTGGCGCGACGCACGCGAATGCTTTCCAATTCATCATCACGAACTTTGGCAGCTGCAGTAGCGGCTACCTTTTCTTTTTCTTCGTTTTCAGCTTTAGTTTTTTCTTCTTCAGCGCTTGTTTTTTCTTTTTTATCAGCCTTAGCAGCTTTTGTTTTTGCTTCAGCCTTTTCAGATTCTTCGCGAGCTTTGCGATCCATCTCAGCTTGCATATCAGCTTCTTGACGAGCCAATAACTCAGCTTGACGCTTGGCTTCAGCTTCACGCTTTGCTAACTCAGCATCATCCAAAATGCTAGCTGGTGCAGCTTCCACTGAAACCTTGGCTGGCTTTTCAACCTCTGGTGCTGGCTCTTCTGCAGCAGATTCATCACGCTTGACCAATACGCGCTTTTTACGAACCTCAACTTGAACAGTGCGAGTTTTACCAGCAGAGTCTGCTTGGCGAATCTCAGTTGTTTCACGCTTAGTTAATGTAATTTTTTTGCGTGCAGCAGTATCCGAACCATGAGCCACTTGTAAATGCTCAAGCAATTTCGTTTTATCTTTTTCAGTCAGCTTATCTTCCGCTGCTGTTTTATTAATTCCGGCAGCCTGAAGCTGCTCCAGCAATGCTGCTGGAGTGCGCTTCAGTTCTTTTGCCAAATCTTCTACGGTCGTGGTCGCCATGCGAACCCCTTATGAATCAGTTAAACCAGTGTGCACGAGCTTTCATAATGAGAGCTTTTGCGTCTTCTTCGTTGATGCCAGTCATTTCCACTAACTCATCAACAGCCAATTCCGCTAGGTCATCACGGGTATGGACATTACCTTCCGCCAATTTGGCAACAAGATTCGTAGTCATACCTTCTAAGCTACGTAGATCTTGCGATACCTCTTCAACACGCTCTTCTTTTGCCAACTCCATCGTTAACAACGAGTCACGTGCGCGAGTACGCAATTCATTTACCGTATCTTCATCAAATGCATCAATTTCTAGCATTTCTGACAAAGGCACGTATGCAACTTCTTCCAAACTATTGAAGCCTTCTTCAATCAAAATATCCGCAACTTCTTGGTCCACGTCCAACTTATCCATGAACAAAGCGCGTACTTTTTCTGATTCTTCTTCAGTCTTCTGAGCAGACTCTTCAGGAGTCATGATGTTGATGTGCCATCCAGTTAATTCACTGGCCAAGCGAACGTTTTGACCACTGCGGCCAATGGCGATCGCCAAGTTTTCTTCATCAACAACCACGTCCATCGCATGCTTCTCTTCGTCCACCATGATTGATTGAACTTGAGCAGGCGCTAAAGCACCAATTACAAATTGCGCTGGATCTTCAGACCACAAAACGATATCCACTGCTTCGCCAGCAACTTCATTACGAACCGCTGTCACACGTGTGCCACGCACACCAACGCAAGTACCAATTGGGTCAATGCGCTTGTCGTGGGCAACCACTGCAATCTTTGCACGGATACCAGGATCACGAGCGGCGCCCTTGATCTCTAATAAACCTTGTTCCATTTCAGGAACTTCATTCTCAAATAATTTGATCAAGAAATCTGGAGCTGTTCTTGATAACTCAATTTGTGGACCGCGAGCTTCACGGTCTACTTTCAAAATGAAACCACGCACGCGGTCACCGCTGCGCAAGTTTTCTTTTGGAATCATTTGATCGCGACGCAATAAGGCTTCAACACGGCCAGACTCAATGATCAAACCATTTTTGTCAGCACGCTTCACAGTACCAGTCATGACGTTTTCGCCACGCTCTAAGTAGTCATTCAAAATCTGCTCACGCTCAGCATCACGAATGCGCTGCAAGATCACTTGCTTAGCTGTTTGCGCACCGATACGACCAAAAGCAACAGACTCAACTTGCTCTTCAATGAAGTCACCGATTTCAATGTCAGCAATTTGTTCTTTGGCTTCAAAAGAAAGAATCTCTTTGTCTGGCTCTTGCAGACCGGCCTCATCAGGCACCACCAACCAACGACGATATGTTTCATATTCGCCAGTGTTGCGATCAATGGCAACGCGAATATCCACATCTTCTTCGTAACGTTTCTTACTTGCAGAGGCCAAGGCCATCTCAAGTGCTTCGAATACGATATCTCGTTCAACGTTTTTCTCGCGTGCTAAAGCGTCAGCTAGCATGAGGACTTCACGACTCATGATTTTCTTCCTTTGAAATCAACTACGGGAACCAACCGAGTTTTTTCAACCTCGGCCAGAGTAAATTCAAACATTGCCTCGCTGCCATCTGTGTTTTTAATTAACAGACCCAACTTGGCATCAACAGAATCAGCGTCACCACTGATCAAGCCCTGCAAAACACCTACATAATTCTTTCGGCCAGCATGTGCGACGCGTAATTTAACGTTTGCTTCCAAGCCCATGAATCGGACATGGTCAGCTACTGTTTTTACAGGTCGGTCCAAGCCTGGTGAAGAAACTTCCAATCGATCGTAGTTAACGTTATCTACAGGCAAGCTGTAATTCAGATGACGGCTTACTTTTTCACAATCAGTAATATCAATCGGACGCTCATAATCAACGTTTTCAATTGTGACGCGCAATAAGCCACGACCTTCTCGTTCGATATCAACGAGTAGGTACCCCAGGCTCTTAAGAGCGTCAGCAATCAGAACTTGTTCGTTCGCCATCGACTGTTACGTTTTCTTTCACCAAAAAAAAATGGGCATATAGCCCATATTCCTAAACAAAAAGAACATGCCCGACCTACGTTGAACGCAACTTTAGCCGGAACTACTAAACAGTTGAATTATATAAGAACTTGCCAGTCCTGCCAAGGGATATCCCCTAGCTTTACTGACAATTTAGCTCGGTTTTGAGAACTTTTTACCAAATTTACCCCCAGGTTTACCACCTGGAGAGCGATTTTGCCCCTGACCGGAGCGAGAACCGCCCTGACCTGGACCTTTTTTACCGAATTTTTGACCAGAACGAGGTTTATCAGCGCCACTGCCAAATGCACTACCGTGGTGCACGCCAGCTTGACTATCCTCGTCACGACGCTGCCCAAAACCTCCTGAGCGACCGCCTTGACCTGGCTTTCCTTGACCAGGCTTACCACCCTGACCTGGTTTACCTCTTCCACCACCATTGCTGCCCTTGTATCTGCCGCCACGATCATCTGCATGACCTTGAGCAAAGCGGTTGGTGTTGGATGCTTGTCTTAATGCGTCCTTAGATCCCCAGTAAGACACTGAGGTTTGCATTGGATCAGGTTGACCGCCACTGTGTTCACGTGGGGCACGGTTGCCGCCCTCGCGTGGATCACGGCGAGATTTTTCACCCATGCCCTGAGGAACTTTCAAGCCAGCCATTCTCATGAGCTGCACAATTTGATCTGATGGAACTTCTTCCCAGCGACCACGACGCAATCTTGGAGGCAAAACAAACAAGCCATAGCGTGTTCGAATCAAACGAGACACAATGTGGCCAACCGCCTCAAACATGCGGCGAACCTCACGGTTACGACCTTCTGTTAATGCCACGTGATACCAACGATTAGCACCTTCTCCGCCACCACTGACTAAGCGCAAGAATTTAGCAACACCGTCATCTAAATTGATACCTGTTTTTAAAAGCTTTTCTTGCTCTGGCTCTAAGTCACCCAAAATACGTGCTGCGTATTCACGCTCAACACCATAACGAGGGTGCATCAAACGATTCGCTAACTCACCTGAAGTTGTGAATAACAACAAGCCTTCAGTATTAAAGTCCAAACGACCCACTGCAATCCAACGACCTTGCTTAGCTTTTGGCAAGCGATCAAATACGGTTGGACGACCTTCTGGATCTGATTGACTAACAATCTCACCCGCCGGCTTGTGATAAAGAATCACGCGCGGTGGTTTTGTTTGAATCTTGCGATGAACCATCTTGCCATTGATTTTGACTTGATCCGTTGGTCCAACACGTTGGCCAATGTGCGCCGGCATACTGTTTACAGAAACACGACCCTGAATGATCAGGTCTTCCATGTCACGGCGAGAGCCCATACCAGCATCAGCTAGAACCTTGTGCAACTTAACAGTGTCTTCGTCGAAACCTTCCTCATCGACATCATCAAGATCAGACCAAACTTCATCACGCAAACTTAATGGCAGTTCATCAACACTAGAGAACTGCAAGCCTGGCATTGCATCTTCTTCAGCTTGAGCTTCTTTTGTTTCTGATTCAGATGAATGAGACTCGGTCTCTAATTCAGCCAATGTTTGAGCGACCATGTCATGAGTCACTTCTGTTTCAACTTCTGGCGTGTCCAATGTGGCATCAAACTCCCCAGAAACCACGGATGCAAATAAAGCTTGGCTTTCTTCGCTGACCGGACTGGCTTTGGCTTCTTGATGACGTGAAGGATGATTTGTTCTGTCACCTCTGTCACCGTTATTACCTTTATTTCTTGGGCCTCTGGCAGACCTATCACCACGATCACCTCTTGGAGGACGCTGACCGCGAGGAGATCTTGCTGCTTGCTCACCCTCCACTGCTGGTTGGTCACCAGCACCGGCTTCAGTCACTTGATTGTCATTTGCAGGCTGATCACCGGCGGGCGCATTTTCATCGCGTGGACGTCTGCTGCGCGTCTTGTTGTATGGACTGCGACTGGTTCTTTTTGGTCGAGTCTCGCTAGTTTCACCAGCCTCTTGCCCATCCACTTTGGCGGGCTGTTCAGATTCAAATTCAGGACTAGTCATTAGTTTTTTCGTTATTGGTTTGCGTATCGTTAGCATCAACTTCAGCATCACTTACTTCAGTTGGTGTCGACACTTGGTCGTTTGATGTGTCAGCTACATCAGTCACGTCTGAAGCGCCTTCAGGAGCAACTGTTGGTTCACCCTCAAACTCCATCACTCGCTGAGCCACAGACTCAGCTTGAGCTGAAGCATCATCGAGCATTGGCAATTCTTGCAAAGTGGTCAAACTTAAATCATTTAAAAATTGGCGCGTTGTGGCGTATAGACCAGGACGTCCGACGGTGTCTTTATGACCCACTACTTCAATCCAACCGCGATCTTCTAACTGTTTCACCACATTTGAGCTCACAGTCACGCCACGAATCTCTTCAATCTCACCTCTCGTCACTGGTTGACGATAAGCGATGATGGCCAAAGTTTCCATCACAGCTCTTGAGTACTTCGGTGGCTTCTCAGGCGTCAAGCGATCCAAATACTCACGCATCGACAAACGACTTTGAAAACGCCAGCCCGTCGCAAGCTCTAAAAGCTCCATGCCCTTTTCTGCCCAATCTGCCTGAATCTGAGATAAAGCCTCATTCAACTCCTCTGCAGAAAGTTCTTCTAAAAACAAACGACGCAAATCGTTCATTGTCATGGGTTCATCTGCACATAAGAGTGCAGTTTCAAGCACCAGCTTGAGCTGTTCAGGAGTCATAAATTTAAAAAGGGAATCTGTTTATATTTGGGTTAAGGATGTCTGGCTAAGAGATACCAGAAATCACATCATTATTATTTAACCAACTAGGGAGCTATTGTAATTCAAACTCTAGCCAATGCAAAAACCACCTTTGAGAAGCGCATCAGGCAAGGTGAAGGCCCTGTAAAGACCAAATAGTCCTGTAAAAATCATCAAGCCCGCAGCCATATAGCGCGTCCAAGCCTGATGCCCCCACGCTGCCAAGCGTGCTGAAAAACCAGTGATGAGCAAAAGATTGGGCAATGTTCCCAAGCCAAAAGCCAACATTAATAAGCCTCCTGAGACGCCATCCCCAGATAAAAAGGCCAAAGGCAAGATGCTATAAATCAAGCCACAGGGAACCAAACCCCACACGAGACCCACCAAAAAATGTGGTTTATGACCTGGCTTTTGAAGTGATTTTGATAGTTTTGACCATAAAGTAGCTGTTTTGGTGTTGAGCCACACCTCCCACGAAGAGGATTTGGACTTATTTTTAGTCAAAATAAGAAAGCCCTGGAATAGAAAAATCAGCGCCGCTACCGCAAATAATGCTCGTTGAACTGGTAACCAACCTTGCTGCCACAATGGAAAACCCAAAGTTCCAGCCAAAACACCTAATAAGACGTAGCTGGTGATTCTGCCCATATGAGTCAATAACTGCTCATAAATGAGTTGTTTTCTGGAAATAAAACGCAAAGTAGCTGCATTTCCGTCTGCTGAAGGATTTTGCTTGGCTCGTTCTAGACCAGCAGCAATGCCACCGCACATCAAAGCGCAATGCCAACCACTGACCAAGGCCCCGATAAATATCGTCAGAAATAACGTGGATGTGACCATACTTACCGAAAATTCCTAAGTGGTATTGTTGAATGCGAAGTTATAGAATAGTACCAATGTCTACTTAAGCTGCATTGATGTAAAGCAAACTAGTTATATTCATATAAAGTAAACAATGATGAATCCTATCGCCACCACAAACCCTGCCAACAAATGCTCAACTTGCGTTTTAGGACAGTTTTGTCTTCCAGTTGGCTTAAGCGTTGAAGAAGTTGATAGGATCGATTCATTGGTCACTGAGAGAGTCCGTTTAAAAAAAGGTGATGCTCTTTACCGCCAAGGTGACACCTTGAGTGCTGTTTATGGCATTAAATTTGGTTCTCTAAAAACAGAATACGCACTTCCTGATGGTCGCGAACAAATCACAGGCTTCCATTTACCAGGTGAAATGCTTGGCTTAGATGGTATTGGTAACAATCAATACCAATCAAATGCAATCGCTCTCGAAGACAGCGAGGCTTGCGTTGTTAAATTCAACGAATTTGAAACTTTAGCAAGACAAATTCCATCACTTCAACAACAATTTCATCGCATCTTGAGTAAAGAATTAACTCAAGATCAACGTCACCTTCTTTCATTGGGCAGTCTTCGAGCTGAAGAGCGCCTGGCGAGCTTCCTATTGAACTTCTCAGATCGTCTTGCAGCCAGAGGTTATTCGCCCAGCGAATATCACTTGCGCATGAGCCGTGAAGAAATTGGTAGTTATTTGGGTATTCAGTTAGAGACAGTGAGCCGTTTGTTCTCACGCTTCAGTGAATCAGGCCTCATTCAAATCAAACAACGTCATATCAAATTGATTGATATGAATGGCCTACTCGAGTTGACCGGTAAATCAAGCGCCATTCATTGCGCCGCTCACACTTAATCAATCAACAAATATTCCAACATCTTTTAACTCAGTAAAAAAGCAGCTTTAAAGCTGCTTTTTTATTAAATCAATTTGATTACTTAACTATTTACAGCAATCCACCATCTGCTTTTTCATTCAGATCACACACTGATCCAGGCAAGATATAAATGGTCAGTGCACTTGATAGAGCACACAATAACCAAAAAATGAAAAAACCAATCGTATAAACAGCCTCTTTAGAAGCCGTGATTGGTTGATCTAAAAATACCAAATCCTCTGGCTGCACCAAAGTAAAAAATATCCCTTCGGCAATTCCACCCACCAAGAAAGATGGCCACAAAATCCACATCCATAAACGGCACTTCATTTGGTCACCTGCTCTATCTTTAAACCTTGTTTAACAACGCCTTCACGAATCGTCTGATCAACGTCCTGAGTGAACGCAAACCAAATAGTGATGGCAGCACCAACTGCACCAATCGCTGGACCACTGATGATCAACCATGGCCACAACTGCTTCCACCATGGTTTTGTATCTAATTCTTTTGACATACAGTCTCCTATTCTTACCTTGGCACAATAAAACTAGACTTCTCGCCACGAACTCTTAAAGTATTAGAGGCGTTAGGTCCATTTTCATTTGCTTCGATATCAAAACTAATTGGATGAGTGCCCGTTTTAACGTCTTCAATAGCTACTCTGACCTTCACTGGTATCAACAGATTGCTTGATGGATTCACAACAACTTCAGTAATTTCTTTACCCTGAGAACTCAAAATTTGCATGCCTGGTAAACCAGTCGCAACAATTCGAACATTCATTTGGTTTTCAGAAGAGTTCATGATTTGGAGGCGATAAACGTTCTCTATCTTGGTGCCTTCAATTTCACGAGCCAAAGCACCCCGGTCACGCATCACATCAACCCTCAAAGGATTACGCAGAAACACTGAGCTTGCAAATGCGATCAACAACACAGACATGATCCCGATATAAACCAGTACACGTGGTCTAAAAATGTAATGTCTTGCCTTCTTGTTGTCCATGTGCTCAAGCATGGCTCGTTCAGACGTGTAACGAATCAAACCTTTATCGTAACCAACCTTGTCCATCACTTGATCGCAGGCATCTATACACGCGCCACAACCAATACACATGTATTGCAAGCCATCACGAATATCAATGCCTGTTGGGCATACTTGAACGCAGATACTGCAATCAACACAATCACCTAAACCAAGCTCTTTGTGGTTAGCAGCTTTTGCTCGACTACCTCGTGGATCACCACGCGTTTTGTCATAAGTAACAACAAATGTGTCTTTATCAACCATCACACTTTGGAAGCGTGCGTATGGACACATGTATTTACAAACTTGCTCACGCATGAAGCCAGCATTTCCCCAAGTGGCAAAGCTATAGAACAATAACCAGAATGCCTGCCAAGGGCCTAAGGTGAATGCAATCAGTTCAGCACTCAATACCTTGATTGGTGTGAAATAACCAACAAAAGTAAATCCAGTCCAAAGAGCAATCAAAATCCACAAGAAATGTTTGGTTATTTTGATGCGCCATTTAGTGAAGTTCCAAGGCCACTCTTGACCATCTAAACGAATGCGTGCAAAACGATCGCCTTCAATCTTGCGCTCTATCCACATGAATATTTCTGTGTAGACCGTTTGCGGGCAAGCGTATCCACAGAACAAACGACCAGCAACCGCTGTGAATAAGAAAAGTGCTAATGCTGAAAGGATCAGCAAAAGAGTCAGATAAATAATATCTTGCGGCCAAAGAACCAAACCGAAGATGTAAAACTTACGAGATACCAAGTCGAATAAAACCGCTTGACGGTCATTCCACTGCACCCAAGGTAAGCCATAAAACAATATTTGTGTCGCAAGAACTAATATTAAGCGCCACTTGGCAAAAACCCCACTCACTGAGCGGGGGTAAATTTTACGTCTTACTTCGTAGAGAGATAGCTCAACTGTGTTCTGTGAGCCACTCTCATCCGCTAGGAAGTCATTTGACATTATTTGCTGACTTTATCTTTAACGTTCGATAAACCCCAAACATAAGCTGTTAGCAAATGAATTTTTTCTGGGGTCAAAATAGTGTCATGAGCTGGCATCATACCGTTGCGTCCTTTTAAAACTGTTTCAACGATGCTGGCCTCTGAGCCACCATATAACCAAACTTTATCAGTCAGGTTAGGAGCACCCATGGCAGCCATGCCCTTGCCTTCAGCACCATGACATGCTGCGCAATTGGCTTTGTAAACCTCAGAGCCACGACCCACTTTGATTTGATCAGCGGCCAAACCAGATAAGTTACGCACATAGTTAGCCACATCTGAAACTTGAGTGCTTTCTAGGTGAGCAAAGGCAGGCATCACACCAGCACGACCAGCAACCAATGTTTGTTTGATGTCTTGAGTGTCGCCACCATATAACCAATCAGTGTCTGCCAAATTAGGGAAGCCTTTAGAGCCACCAGCATCAGATCCATGACATTGAGCACAATGGTTCAAGAAAAGACGTTGACCCATTTCACGAGCAGCTGGATCAGCAGCCACTTGCTTGGCATCCATGTCCATATATTTCGCATAGATAGGCTTTAACTGTTGATTCGCTTGAACAACAGATGAATCATGAGCAGAACGTGTTGTGTATCCCAAAGCACCTTCATAAGTACCCATACCTGGATACAAAACCAAGTACACGATGGCAAATACACATGACAACACGAACATCCACATCCACCAACGTGGCAATGGATTATTTAACTCGCGCAAATCATCATCCCAAACGTGCCCTGTATCGGCCACAGAACCATCAGCCTCATACGTTACATTGGTTTTACGTTGAGAAAATAATAAATACAGACACCAAATGATGCCCACGCCCGTTACGAGCGCAATATAAATGCCCCACCCACTACTGAAAAAATCACTCATGATTGATCCTTCTTATCATCTTTCTTATATTCATCTGGGAGATCAAACGGTAACTGTGCCGATTCATCATTTGCAGCACGTCGATTGGCAGACCATGCCCACCAAACGATGCCCACAAAAAACACCAAACCCAAGACGGTTGATGTGGCTGATAGATACGGCACGATGTTTTCCATTGCTATCTCTTATTTGAAATTACTGAGCTGCCGTTGTTTTAACTGGGTCAACCGCACGGCGATTGGTTCCCAAACCTTGCAAGTAAGCAACCAATGCATCTTCTTCAGTCTTGCCTTCAAGCTCTTTTGGTCCATTCGCAATTTCTTCTTCTGTGTACGGAACACCCAAACGGCTCATGGCTCTCATGTGTGCAGAGATATCACCCACATTGCTCGCAGGTGCTTTTGCCAACCATGGGTATCCAGGCATATTGGATTCAGGCACCACGTCACGAGGATTGCGCAAATGAATGCGGTGCCAATCATCTGAATAGCGTCCGCCCACACGAGCTAAATCAGGACCAGTTCTCTTTGAACCCCACAAGAATGGGCGATCAAATACAGACTCACCTGCAACAGAGTAAGGACCATAACGCTCAGTTTCTGAACGCAAAGTACGAATGTGTTGTGAATGACAACCAACACAACCTTCTCTTTGGTACACATCGCGACCTGCTAAGCGAAGTGCAGAGTAAGGCGTTACGCCTTCAGCAGGCTTGGTCGTTGAGTGCTGGAAAAACAATGGCACGATCTGTACCAAACCAGCAATGGCCACAACCACCACAGTCATCACAATCAACCAACCCGCATTAGTTTCGAGCGTGTTGTGAGAGAAGAATTTTTTATTATCAGACATAGTGATCTCTCCTTTGGCTTAGTGGGCAGCTGCCAAGTTACTTGTTGGAATTGGCGCATCTACAAACTCTTTGTGTCGAATTGTCTTCAACACGTTGTAGGCCATCACAAACATACCTGACAAGAAACATACGCCACCCAATAAACGAATTGCATAGAACGGATAAGTTGCTTTTACAGATTCAACAAAGCTGTAAGTCAAAGTACCGTCTGGTTGGAAGGCTCTCCACATCAAACCTTGCATCACTCCAGCAATCCACATCGCGGCGATGTAAAGAACCACGCCAATTGTAGAAATCCAGAAATGCAATTCAATTAATTTGGTGCTGTGCATTTCTTTTTGACCCACCAAACGTGGAATCAAGTAATACATAGAACCAATCGTGATCATCGCTACCCAACCCAATGCACCTGAGTGCACGTGGCCAATGGTCCAGTCTGTGTAGTGAGACAAGCTATTCACAGTCTTAATAGACATCATTGAACCTTCAAACGTAGACATACCGTAGAAAGACAAGGCGGTGATCAAGAACTTCAAGATTGGGTCACGGCGCAATTTGTGCCAAGCGCCAGACAAAGTCATGATGCCGTTGATCATGCCGCCCCATGAAGGTGCCAACAAGATCAATGAGAACACCATGCCTAAAGATTGAGTCCAGTCAGGCAAGGCTGTGTGTTGTAAATGGTGAGGACCTGCCCACATATACGTGAAGTTCAATGCCCAGAAGTGAACAATAGACAAACGATATGAATAGATTGGACGCTCTGCTTGCTTAGGAATAAAGTAATACATCATGCCTAAGAAGCTTGTTGTTAAGAAGAAACCAACGGCATTGTGGCCATACCACCACTGAACCATCGCATCTTGTGCACCTGAATAAGCAGAGTAAGACTTGAATAGACTTGCTGGCATTTCCAAGTTATTGAAAATGTGCAACATGGCAATCGTCAGAATGTAAGCACCAAAGAACCAGTTAGACACATAAATATGCTTTGTTTTGCGCTTGATCACTGTGCCAAAGAACACCACAGCGTAAGCAACCCAAACCAAAGTGATCAAAACGTCAATCGGCCACTCTAATTCAGCATATTCTTTGGACGTTGACATGCCCAATGGCAATGAAATCGCTGCAGCAACAATCACTGCTTGCCAACCCCAAAATGTGAAGGCTGCCAACTTATCTGAGAACAAACGAACCTGACAGGTACGTTGCACGATGTAGTAGGAAGTTGCGAACAATGCGCTACCACCAAAGGCAAAAATCACCGCATTGGTGTGCAATGGGCGCAAACGACCATAGCTCAACCAAGAAATATTCATGGTGATATCTGGCCAAATTAGCTGTGCCGCCAAAATGACCCCTACCAACATGCCCACAATGCCCCAAAGCACTGTTACCAAAGCGAATTGGCGAACAACTTTGTAGTTAAAGTTGTCTTGTGTGTTACCCACGGTTAACCCCATGGTTTCTCCCTTACTAGCCTAAAAGCCGATTGATCCTGTCGCGATTATAAAAATCGAAGGGAGGAATGACCTTGATGTAGGTCAAGTTTTGGGACTAAAGATTAATCTTTTTGATTAACTGAAGTGCTTGTGGATGTTTTGTCTACGACACGATTGGGTGAAACATCATCATCCATCAAAATTGAATGGCCTGGACCTTCTAAGTCTTCAAATTGGCCGCCCTTAACTGCCCAATACAAAATCAGAACAATCACAGCAATCACAACCAAAGACATTGGGATGAGTAAATAAAGACTTTCCATATAACTAGTCTAGCTCATTAATTTTCATAGGGCTTATTAGCGAGTTTTTCTTAAACGCCAAGCATTCAATGTGACCGCTAAAGAGGATAAGCTCATCCCTATTCCTGCGATCCATGGATTGACCAAGCCCATCATTGCAATCGGTATGGCAACCACGTTATAAACAAAAGCCCAAATTAAATTTTGGCGCATGATGATTTTGGTTTTATCTGCAAGATCTAAAGCTTGCGATAAAGGTTTTAATGATTCGGTGGTCAACACAGCATCAGCTCCAGCTTGCGCCAAAGGTGCGCCACTACCAACAGCAACGGAGACATTGGCCTTCGCTAAAAATGGCGCATCGTTCACACCATCGCCAACAGCCCACACTACCTTACCTTCTTTTTGCAGCGCTTCACTGAATGAAAACTTATTTTCGGGCAAGGCCCCACCCTGATGATGATCAATACCAAAGTAGCGAGCCCACCATGCAACAGTTTGCGGATCATCACCTGATAACAGGTGAACCTGAATACCTCTTGCCTGAACTTGCTTGATAAATTCCATAGCGCCTGGTCTTGGCGTATCCAACAAAGCAAACACTGCCAACAATCCTTGATCATCTTTTAAATACACCAAGCTGGCTTGTTCGTTTTCTTGGGACACCAGAATAGGCTCAAGACTTAACCACTGACGAGCACCTAATTGATAAACACCTGAACGCAAACCCTTGCCCAATTCACTCACTGGCGCTTCGCTTAAGATGACCGGCTGAATGTCTCGTTTTTGTGCAGCTTCTAAAATTGCCAAAGCCAAAGGATGCTTTTGCCCAGACTCCATGGCCGCAGCAATTGCCAACACTTGTTGCTCGGTATAACCAGAACGCAAAGACAAAATAGCTTTTAATTCAGGATGGCCTGTGGTGAGAGTGCCAGTTTTATCAATCACTAAATCTGTTGCCTTGGCCAAAGTCTCCATGACATGACCTCTGACCACCAGTAAACCTAATTTTGTAATAGCGCCTTGAGCCGCAGCCATCGCAGCAGGCGTGGCCAAAGATAAAGCGCATGGACAACTTGCCACCAACACAGCTACAGCAGTTTCCCAAGCTTTAAGAGGGTCTAAGAAATACCAAGCAATTGCAGTCAGCCCCGCTGCTGCCATCAAGAACACAACAAAATAACCAGCCCACTTTTCTGCTAAGCCAACTACTTGAGGTTTTGCTAAGAGAGCCTTATCAAGCAGTGAAGCAATGCCTGCGATTCTTGTGCCCTGACCCAAAGCCGTGATGCGCATCACAATCGGACTCACAATGTTGTGACTTCCTGCATACAGAACATCACCAACTTCTTTAGACACTGGTCGAGATTCTCCGGAGAGAATCGCTTCGTTCAAACTTGCCTCACCTGAGAGCAGAACACCATCGACTGGAATCACATCGCCGGGTGCAATACGCAATACATCACCAATCACACACCTGACCACCGGTACTGATTTAATAACTTCAGAATTTGCATAATCTTCAAATCGATCGCAAGTGGCAGGCAATTGTTTTGCCAAAGCTTCTGCGCCACCCTGTGCGTCTTGTCTGGCCAACAATTCTAAATATCTTGCTCCCAGTAAAAATGCAATGAACATGGTGATGGAATCAAAATAACTTTCACCAACACCGAAGACCAAACTGATGGTGCCTGCTATGAAAGCCAATGCAACTGCAAGCGATACAGGCACATCCATACCCAACATGCCCGTCTTTGGAAAATTTCTAATGCTGTGCCAAGCAACCACGAACATAGGGCCTGCAGAATAAAGAACTACTGGAACAGTCAAAGCCCAACTCGTCCAACCCAATAACAACTCTTGCTCGACAAGAAGATCATCAGCACCTGTGTATGTCGGCCAGGCATACATCATGACTTGCATCATCCCCAACACAGCAACGCCCAATCGCATCAATAAATGACGGCGTTCTTTTTTAGCCAGATCAGCACTCATCGAAGGTTCAAAAGGCCAGGCTTCGTAACCAATTTGCTCAACCGAATGAAGCAATGTCGATAGATTCACTTCCTTAGGATTAAATCTGACCGTGGCACGCTGAGTCACATAATTGATTTGTACGTCCTTGACTCCAAACAATCTTTTCAAATGTTGCTCATTCAACCAGACACAGGCAGCGCAGCGAATCTTCTCCAAACGCAAGGTGGTTTCAACTTCGCCCGCATATTCTGATGAAGCTCGCGTAAATCGATCCATCAAGACTGGGTCGTCGTAGGCTAAAAGAGCATCAGGAACTTGATCCGTTAATTGGCCAAGATCATCAGGCTTAAGACCCAGCGGAATGCGTCGTGCGTAAAAGGCTTCTAAACCCTGACCATGAATTGTTTGCGCAATCGCCAAACAACCCGCACAACAAAAATAACGAGGCGATCCACCAAGCGTTGCCTCATAGTGGTTTTCGCTGGTTAGATCGCCGCCGCAGTGATAGCAGTCACCGATTGAAAGTGGGGTCTCAGGCTTAGTATTCATCTCAGCCTGAGATTCTAGGCTTTCTTTTTACTTATAGGACACTCTGTCCAATATTTTTTGTGCATAAATTTGATTTTTACCAATAGATGCAATCGAAATATTCTCTTGTTTAAAGCTTCCCAACTTATTTAGTGCTTCATTGCTGGTTTTTACAGACTTCACTACTGGCCACTCATTGTTGCCATTAGCAAAGTATTGCTGAGCAGAATCACTCGATAAATACTCAAGGAATTTAATTGCAGCTGCTTTATTTGGGGCGTAACTCGCCACAGCACCACCAGCAATATTCATGTGAACACCAGAGCTTGCTTGGTTTGGCCAAATCAAACCAACTTTTGCCACAATCTGCAGATCGGCTGGTTTTGTAGAACGCATCAAGCGCGCCAAATAGTAGGAGTTGGTCAACGCCACACCACACTCACCTGAAGCAACTGCTTTGATTTGATCAGTATCACCACCCTTTGGTGCTCGAGCCATATTTGCCACCATGCCTTTAGCCCAAGCTTCTGTTTTTACTTCGCCTTGACGTTCATACATCGCACCAATCAATGACAACATATAAGGATGAGAACCTGAACGAGTGCAAACCTTGCCTTTATTCACTGGGTCAGCTAATTTTTCATAGGTATCAACATCTTTTGGGTTCATGCTGGCTTTGTTATAAACAATCACGCGAGCTCTGCTTGAGAAACCAAACCACTGACTGCCCTGACCAATGTCATTCGAGCGGAAGTTTTTAGGAATCCTTGTATCCAATACTTTTGACTGAATAGGCTGGAAAAAGCCTTCAATTTCAGCGCGCCAAAGTCTTGCTGCATCAACCAATAGGATCACATCTGCTGGACTATTTTTACCCTCACTGCGCAAACGCTCTAAAAGCGCGTTGTCATCTGCCTCAATGCGATTGATCTTGATGCCTGTTTGTTTGGTGAATTCAGCATACAAAGCTTCATCAGTCTGGTAATGACGCGCAGAATATAAGTTCAAAATCTGAGATGGCTGAGATAATGCTGGTGTTACAGTCGTTAGGCCAGTAATTAAGCCAAAAGAAGAAACAATCGCCAATAGAGATTTTTTAGTCGACAACATATGAATAAGAACTCCGATCCAGATAATGATTTAAATACAATTGAGAATGATTATCATCTATATTATCACAATTCTCGACGCAGCTTTTTGACCCTGATCAGTTTAGGTGCTCTTGGAATCGGAGGTTTGACGTCCTGCTCTACGATTAAGCCTAAAAAACCAGTTATTGGCCTGGCTTTGGGTGGTGGAGCTGCGAGAGGCTTTGCTCACATCGGTGTCATCAAAGCACTTGAATCTCAAGGCATATTTCCGAATCTAGTGGTTGGTACCAGCGCTGGCAGCGTGATCGCAGCTTTATACGCATCAGGATATCGAGGCACTGAATTGCAAAAAATTGCTTTGTCACTAGACGAAGCAGCCATCACGGATTGGGCACTCCCCTTCTCCGGTCGATTTGGTGGAATGATCAAAGGTGATGCACTTCAAGCCATGGTGAATCGCTTGGTAAAAAATCAAACGATTGAAAATTTAGCAATGCCTCTAGGCATTGTTGGCACTGATTTACAAACAGGTAACGGGGTTTTGTTCCAGCGAGGCGATACGGGTCAAGCTGTTCGAGCATCTTGTAGCATTCCGGGAGTTTTCCAACCCACCATCATTCAAGGTCGCGAGTACGTGGATGGTGGTTTGGTATCCCCTGTGCCAGTGAGATATGCCAAACAAATGGGTGCTGATATTGTGATTGCGGTCAACATATCAACCGAACCAAGCTCTCAAGACAGCTCTGGAAGCTTGGGCATTCTTTTACACACAACGTCGATCATGAGTAAAAGCATCAATACTTTTGAATTAGATCTTGCTCACGTGGTGATTCAGCCAGAACTAAAAGGCATGAGAGGCACTGACTTTAAATCGAGGAATGCCGCTATTTTGGCCGGTGAGGAATCTGCGATGAGACAGATATCGCAAATAAAGAACTTACTGAAAATCTAAGAAAGAATTAAAGACGACCAGTTTTATCCAAGCGCTCTTGGAAGTCGATCAATAACTGTTGACGCTGCTCTTCTGACATCACATCAAAGCCATTGGTGTTCTCAACACGACGTGCACCGTTATAGCGCTTTTCCCAATAAACCTTGGTCATGTCATCCACACGAATGGATTTACCTCTCGATGGCGCATGAATGAATTTATTGTCACCAACGTAGATACCTACATGAGAAAAAGCATGGCGCATGGTGTTAAAGAAGACCAAATCACCTGGACGCAACTCTTCTTTGCCAATCTCTAAACCAACTTTGCTCATTTGAGCTGATTTGCGAGGCAATAAAAAACCGAAGGTGTCGTTAAATACATAACGCACAAAACCACTGCAATCCAAACCGCTTTGAGGCGTATTACCACCCCAGCGATAACGCACACCAATCAACTGCATGGCGTTATTGATCAATGACTCTGTTTTATCAACAACAGCTGTTGAAACTGATGAGACTGATGAAGCAAATGTCTTGGGCAATGGCTCTTCTTCAGTCAAAGACTGAGAAAATACCGGCCCCACTTGAAGGGAACCCAGTAAAACCACGGCGGCAAGGAGTTTGCGGTGTATTTTTGACATGAAGCTCAATTATAACCTGAACAATAGCTTACAACCAAATCCTGGTTTATAGCTCTTGATGCTTGATTTGTTTACCTTTTTTCAAGGTAATGACTCGGTGAGACATGGCTTCCACCACCTCAAGGTCGTGGCTGATCAATAGATAAGCCATATTGTATTTGTGCTGTAAATCTGAAAGTAAGGCCAATATTTGTTTCTGAATAGTGACATCCAAAGCCGATGTTGGTTCATCTAAAACCAGTATTTGGGGCTTTAAGATCAGTGCCCGAGCAATCGCGATTCTTTGTCTTTGGCCACCAGAGAATTCATGGGGATACCTGCTGTAAGCCGTCCGATCCAAACCAACCTCTTTTAAAACATCGATGACCTTTGCTTTTCTCGCATCAGCTGATAAATCTGCCTGATGCAAAGACAAGCCCTCACCAACGATTTGTCCAACAGTCATGCGCGGTGACAATGAGCCAAAAGGATCTTGGAAGATCACCTGAAACGAAGCTCTTAGACGACTGCGCTCAGTTGTATTTAACTTGAGCCAATCATGCCCCAAGACTTCAACCTGACCAGATACTTTGGCACCCGTTTGGCCCAACAAATCTAAAAGAGCCATGGCCAAAGTTGATTTACCCGAACCTGATTCGCCAATCAAACCCAAGGTTTCACCTTGGCGCAATTCAAGGCTCACATCTTTAACGACTTGTTGGTATTCACGCTTCCATAAATCAGAAAAATGAAAACCTCTGATGAATTGCGCAATACCTCGGCCGAAGTTTCCACCAAAAGTGCCCTTGCCTGCCTGAGGATAAGCAACGCTGACCTGCTCTGCTTTGAGCAACACTGGCGCAATCGGCACCACAGGTAAGACGTTACGCACTGGCTTACTGTTGACCAAACTATTAGTGTAGGGATGATCCGGATGGCTAAAAACTTCTTCGGTTGATTTGCACTCCAATAACTTGCCTTGATACATCACCGCCACACGGTTAGCAAAATGACGCACCATATTCAAATCATGAGTGATCAAAATCACAGCCATACCACCATGTGACTTCGCGTCTTCTTGCAAATCCTTTAATAAATCCAAGATTTGAATCCGCAAGCTAGGATCTAATGCTGTGGTTGGTTCATCCGCAATCAACAGTCTTGGTTTACAAGCCAAGGCCATCGCAATCATCGCGCGCTGACGTTGACCGCCTGAGAGTTGGTGTGGGTAATATGAAAAACGCTCTGCGGCCTGAGGGATCCCTGTTCTTTCAAGAAGTTCAATGGCGCGCTGCTGGCAAATAGAATTGCTCAGAGTAGGTTCATGACACTGGACCGCCTCCATGATCTGGTTGCCCACTGTGTAAAGTGGGTTCAAAGCAGTCATGGGTTCTTGAAAAATCATGGCAATGTCTTTGCCACGAATACTGCGCATTTCAGCTTCACTCAATGCCAATAAGTTTTGCGACTTCTGATTAATTTGGCAATTGATTTCACCAGTGATGTTCGCGCCTTCAGGCAAAAGACCCATGATCGATAGACCGGTCAAGGTTTTACCGGAACCTGACTCTCCAACAATGGCGATTCTTTCACCCGCATTGATTTTTAAACTGAAGTTGCTGATGACGGTTTTTCGCCCAAAGCTCAAATTCAGCTGCTTGATATCAATCAAATTGAAATCCTGTTGACTCATGCTGCCACCTTCACTGCTTTCGCACGGCGCGTGTCAAAGGCATCACGCATGGCATCACCCATGAACGTCAATAGCATCAAAGTACCCGCCAATACCAAAAAGGTCGATAAAGAAATCCACCAAGCATCTAAGTTGGCTTTGCCTTGGGCTAACAACTCACCCAAGCTGGCCTGATCTGCAGGAACACCCAAACCTAAAAAGTCCAAACTCGTCAAAGCCAAAATGGCGCCACTCATGCGGAATGGTAAAAATGTGATCACGGGCGTTAAGCTGTTTGGCAGAATGTGGCGCCACATGATTTGTTGACTGGATAAACCGAGCGCTTGAGCTGCTCTGACATATTCCAAAGATCTATTTTTCAAGAACTCTGCACGGACATAATCCGATAAACCCATCCATCCAAAAAGAGACAACAAGATGATCAGTAAACCAACGCTCGGCGCAAAGATCGATGCAAAAATGATCAGCAAATAGAGCTCAGGCATGGAACTCCAAACCTCAATGATGCGCTGAGAAACCAAATCCACTTTGCCGCCAAAGTAGCCCATCACTGCGCCAGTCAATACGCCAATGGCCACACCGATGATGGTGAGACACAAACCAAACAAGACTGATAAACGAAAACCGTAAATCAACCTCGCTACCACGTCTCTGCCTCGATCATCAGTTCCCAATAAATTGTCTCGCGATGGAGAAGCTGGGTTTGGTTCCTTGGCAAAGTAATTGAGTGTGTCGTAGCGATAAGTGATCAAGGGGTAAATCGCCCAATTACCTTTTTTGCTGAATGTTTTTTTAATGTCAGGATCTAGGTAATCAGTGGGTGTTGGGAAATCTCCACCAAAAGTGGTTTCCGGATAATCCTTCACAATCGGGGCATACAAGCTCCCTTGGTAGCTGACCAAGATGGGTCGATCATTGGCAATCAACTCGGCAAATAAACTCAAGACGAACAAACTGGTGAAGATCCACAAACTCCAGTAGCCCAAACGATTGGCCTTGAATCTAGCCCACTGATCACTTTCTTTCAATTGGTGAAGCCATCCCTTTTTCATGAGCGCCCTCCCGATTGACTATCAAACTGAATACGGGGATCGACCAAGACATAAGCAATGTCAGAAATTAATTTGGTGAATAAACCAATCAAGGTAAATAAATACAAAGTACCTAAAACCACTGGATAGTCTCTTTTCATGACCGCTTCATAAGATAAGAGTCCCAAGCCATCTAGAGAGAATAAAGTTTCAATCAACAGTGAACCCGTGAAGAAGGCTCCAATGAACGCGGAAGGGAAACCTGTGACCAAAGGAATCATCGCATTACGGAAGACATGCTTCCAAAGCACCTTGTCTTCACTCAAACCTTTGGCTCTGGCAGTGATCACATATTGCTTGCGTATCTCTTCTAAAAAAGAGTTTTTGGTGAGCATGGTGATCACGGCAAAATTACCCAACACGGATGCAGTGATCGGCAAAACCAAATGCCAAAAGTAATCCATGACTTTGCCAATCAAGCTGAGCTCTGCCCAGTTATCTGAAGTCAAACCTCTTAGAGGAAATAGCTGGAAGAAACTACCGCCGCCGAACAGAACCAGTAATAGAACACCCAATACAAATCCTGGGATGGCGTAGCCAATCAAAATCACCACACTGGTTGCCGTATCAAAACGAGTACCAGCACGCACCGCTTTTTTAATACCCAATGGAATTGATATCAGATACGTGATCAAAAATGTCCAAAGCCCCAAACTGATCGAGACAGGCATTTTTGACAAAACAAGATCTCCCACACTTTTGTGTTGGTAATAACTCTGGCCCAAATCAAACATGGCAAAGCGACCCAACATATTGACGTAACGCTCCCAAAGAGGCTGATCAAATCCATACAGCGCTTTGATTTCTTTCAGACGCTCTTCATCAATGCCTTGGCGACCTCGATAAAAGTTACCACCACCTGATGATTCAACCGCAGCAACGCTGGCATCACCCCGACCTTTGAGCTCTAACATCATTTGCTCAACAGGACCGCCTGGTACAAATTGAATTACTGCAAATGTCAAAGTGATGACGCCCAACAGTGTTGGAATCATCAATAAGATTCTTCGAGCAATGTATCTCCACAAAGCACTGTTCATCGCCCAGCTCCTGCTTGAGAATTTGACGGAGGATTGCGCCACCAGGTGGAAAGAATCCATGATTCAGCTGCGAAATAATTCGGCGGGATTGAAAACCCCATATCTGATTTATATGCCACTCGATGCGTGGCACTGTACCAATGCGGCACGATGTAATAGCTGTGAGTCAATACTCTGTCCAAAGCTCTGGTGGCCGTGATCAGATCTTTTCTGGTCTGCGCTTTCACAATCGATGAGATCAACGCATCAACCACGGGAGATTGCACCCCAAGAATATTGTCGGATCCCTTGGTAGTGGCAGATTGACTGCCATAACGATCCCACAATTCATTACCAGGACTTTGCGAATCAGGGAACTTCATGCTGGTCATTTGAAAATCAAATTCTTCTAGACGTTTTTGATATAAAGCGTAATCAGTGGTTCTAATATCCACCTTCATACCAAGCTTTTCAAGATTGCGCACATACGCAGACACCAAACGAGACATGGCACCACCATCGTCCATGAACTCAAAACGAAATGCTTGTCCTTGGACATTTCTTAAAGCGCCATCCTTGTAGACCCAACCAGCTTGTGCGAGTAACTCTCTGGCTTTTCTGAGGTTTTGGCGCAAGCTTGAAGGTTCCTCAGTGCTCACAGGCAAGAGCATTGGGCCCAATGCATTCTTTGGGAAATGCTGAGGATAGGCTTTTTGCAAAGGCTCTAATAATTTTCGCTCTTGGGCGCTTGGCAAACCACCGGCCTCAAAAGAGGCGCCCAACTCACTGTTCGAGAAGTAACTGTCAATGCGGTGGTATTGACCATAAAAGAGTTGACGGTTCATCCACTCAAAATCCAATGCCAAGGTCAAAGCTTGACGAACACGCTGATCTTTAAATATCGGATGACGCGTATTCATCACAAAGCCTTGCATCCCCGCTCCGTTGCGATGCTGGAAATGTTGTTTTTTTAAAGTGCCATCCCTGAACTTAGGTCCAACATAACTCTTGGCCCAGTTCTTGGCTCGGTACTCAACCAATGTGTCGAACTCACCTGCTTTGAAAGCTTCTATCCTTGCCGTGTCATCTTTGTATAAACGATAAGAAACTTTTTCAAAGTTAAAAAAGCCAACGCGGACATTCAGTTTGGCGCCCCAATACTCTGGGTTTTTCTTGAACACGATGTTTTTACCAATGTCATAACTCTCGATCAAGTATGGGCCACTGCCAATTGGTTTTTCAAAAGTGAATTGATTGAATGGTTTTCCGGCACCGTGTGCATCCTTGCCCCATTTTTCAGAGAAGATAGGCATTGATCCAACCAACAGTGGCAACTCGGTATTTTTACGATGAAAGTCAAAACGAATCACTCGCTCAGACAGGATCACAGCTTGTTTGACATCCGCATAAACTGTTCTGAATTGCGGGCTGGCCAATTTACTCATCAGAGTGTCAAAAGAGTATTTGACGTCTTTGGCCAATACCGGAGAATTGTCATTAAAGCGGGCCAATGGGTTTAAGCGAAAAGTCACACTCAATTGATCTTTAGCCAAACTGACATCTTCTGCCAAAAGCCCATAAGAAGAAGCCACCTCATCAGCACTACCAATCAACAAGCTTTCAAACATCAATTGAGCAACGCCTGGTGCAGCAACACCCTTCATTGAAAAAGGGTTAAATTTGTCGAAACTGGTCCTGCGATCAGGATTAGGAAGATACAAAGTTCCACCCTGGGGAGCATTTGAATTCACATATGAAAAATGCTTAAAGCCAGGGGGATATTGCAAGTCGCCATACTGGGCAAAGCCGTGAGCGGCCAAGGCAGCTGTTGAGACACTCCACCCCGTCAAAACTGACAAGCTTAAAATGAGGGGTAAAAGTAAGGGTCTAATCATCTGCATGTGTGACAATTGTAATTAGACATTCACAAATTCAGCAAAAAGAAAAAAGGAAGCAAAAATGGGTTTCTTAACCGGTAAAAAAATCGTCCTAACAGGTCTACTTTCTAACCGTTCAATCGCTTATGGCATTGCCAAGGCTTGCCACCGCGAAGGCGCAGAATTAGCCTTCACCTACGTGGGCGATCGTTTTAAAGACCGAATCACTGAATTTGCTTCTGAATTCAATAGCACCCTGATTTTTGACTGCGATGTGGGTAGTGATGAGCAAATTGACAAGCTTTTTGCCGATTTATCAGCCACATGGCCCAAATTCGACGGTTTGATCCATTCCATTGGCTTTGCCCCACGCGAAGCCATCGCTGGTGACTTCTTAGACGGTCTTTCAAGAGAGTCTTTCAAGATTGCTCATGACATCTCAGCTTATAGCTTCCCTGCAATGGCCAAAGCTGCGCTACCAATGTTGAACGACAAGTCAGCTTTATTGACTTTGACTTACCTTGGCTCACAAATGGTGGTGCCTAACTACAACACCATGGGCTTGGCAAAAGCATCACTTGAAGCCAGCGTGCGTTACTTAGCCAATTCAGTAGGTCCTAAAGGTGTTCGTTGTAACGGCATCTCTGCTGGCCCAATCAAGACTTTGGCTGCTTCAGGCATCAAAGGTTTTGGCAAGATTTTGGATTTCGTTGAAGCGAATGCTCCTTTGCGTCGCAACGTAACCATTGAAGACGTTGGCAATGCTGCTGCATTCTTGATGTCTGACCTAGCAGGCGGCATCACTGGCGAAATCACCTACGTAGACGGAGGCTTTAGCCACGTTGTAGGCGGTATGGCCGAGGCTGAGTAAGCCATCCATTAAAAACACAGGGGCGTATAATGACGCTCTTGCACGGAGAGATGGATGAGTGGTTTAAGTCACACGCCTGGAAAGCGTGCGTAGGTTCATAGCCTACCGCGGGTTCGAATCCCGCTTTCTCCGCCAGTTATAAAAGAAAAAACCTCAAAAGTGCATCAACACACTTTTGAGGTTTTTTACAAAGTGCTACTTAAGCGTTAAAAATATAACGTGAGCCGTTCGAAGAACGAATAAATTTAGGTCCAAACTCAGCCGCCGCCATTGAGATAAATGCTTCTCCACTACAGTGCATCGGTATTAAAAAGTCTGGATTAAATTCCTTGAGACTGGCCACGGTTTGCTGTAAATACTCAGGAGCATGAGGAGCCAAGTGGAATCCACCCATGATGGCATGAACTTTGTTAATGCCTGACACCTTGATCGCAGCTTTCACAGTATTAACTACACCACGGTGACCACAGGACGTCATGATCACCAAACCTTTGCCTTTAACGTTGTAAATGGTGGTTTGCTCATGTTCAAAATCATCAGGAACAGATGTGGCAGTCTTTTTCGCTGGATTCACTTTCTCAGGTGCACAACCTAATCCCAACTGAATTCCAACAGACATCCGAGTTGGCGATAAAACCTTCTCAAAACTTTCCGCTGGAATAAAGCCAGTTGTAAAACCATGCGAAGCCAATATCGAAGGCTTACCTGCAAAGGTAACAACCAAACCAGCTTGTTTAATTGCCTCACGATCCATTGCGCCGAAGTTTCCAGGGTTACCCGGCACATTCAACTCACGTGTGCAAAAACATTCCTCTCCGCCCAGATAGAAAGGTAAGTCTTTTTTTAACTTTCCTTTGGTGGCCTGCAGAAATCCAACCATACCGCCAAAGTGATCGTAATGGCCGTGACTCAGAACGATGGCATCAAGCTTAGATGGATCAATGCCTAATAATCCCATATTATTTAAAAGTGTTTCTGATGTGTAGGCAAAGTCAAACAATACTTGCTTGGTCTCATTGCCCTGTTGAGATTCGATGTGCCAAGCGAGACCCCATTCATTTTGCAAGGTACGCTTGGGTGGCTCTTTAGTAACACTGAAACCAAATCTTTGAATTTCAAGAGAACCAATCTTGGTCGATCGTTCAAATGCGTGATGATAAGAATCCGTCACCACTCTAACTGCCAAGCGATCAACTTCAGGAACTTTAGTGCCCAAAGGTTTTGCAATCGCTATACGCGATCCAAACAAACCTCCTGAGGCAAGTGCGGCAATTGAATATGTGCCAGCACGCATAATTTTTCTTCGTCCAAAACTACCTAGATACTGCTTATCGTCATTGTTTCGCATATATCCCTCATTCGGTTTGTTTAACTACTGAAAATCAGCATACTTAAACAAAATAAACGGGTCAACTCGCAGTGCAGCATAAATGAGTTAAATAGGAATATATAAGACAAGTATCAATAAAAATGCCCTCGATTTAATTCAAATGAGGGCATTTTATTTTTTCTAGAAAAGATATTTTTACTTTTCCACAAACGCTCTCTCGTAAACGTAGTCACCCAATTGACCAAGGCTTGGTGACACCTTGAAACCTTTGGCATCAAGCATTTCTGAAATCTCTTTGAGCATGGATGGGCTGCCACAAATCATGCCGCGATCATTCGCCGGATCCAATGGTGGCAAACCAATGTCCTTGAACAATTGACCATTTTCAATCGCAGTGGTTAAACGACCTGTGTGCTTGAATGCTTCTCTTGTGACTGTTGGGTAATAAATCAATTTTTCACGAACCATCTCACCCAAGAATTCGTCATTCGGTAATTCGTTCTTGATGTAATCTTCATAAGCCAACTCGCTGACCAAACGCACACCATGGATCAACACCACTTTTTCAAAGCGTTCATAAGTGTCAGGGTCGCGGATGATGCTCATGAATGGCGCTAAACCTGTGCCAGTGCTGAACAAGTACAGATTCTTACCAGGATTCAAATCATCAATCACCAAAGTACCAACAGACTTTTCACTCACCAAAATAGGATCTCCTACTTTGATATTTTGTAGACGTGAAGTTAATGGGCCGTTTTCAACTTTGATACTTAAAAACTCAAGGTGCTCTTCGTAGTTGGCACTCGCCACACTGTAGGCTCTCACCAAAGGCTTGCCTTCAACTTCTAAGCCAATCATCAAGAAATGACCATTGCGAAAGCGCAGGCTTTTATTTCTGGTGGTGGTGAAGCTAAATAATGTGTCGTTCCAATGCTTAACGCTCAGAACTGTTTCGGTGTTGTAACTGGCCATGGTTTTTTGCTCTAGGTTTCTTCGATGTTTCTAATAGCCTAGTATTTTAAACGCTTCAGTGCTTTCTTCGGCGGTTCTTACCTGAGTTGAGGCTCAGTTTGACCGAAAGATAAGACTTTATTTGATTTGGATCAGTGCTGGGCTTGCCACGCAGCAATGCCTGCTTTGGCCACTTCAGCATCTTGGTTCGATTTAACGCCAGAAACGCCAATCGCCCCAATCGTGTGACCATCATGAACAATGTTCACGCCACCTTCTAACATTCCCTGCAAGACAGGTACTGATAAATAGGCAATGCGCCCACCATTGATCATGTCTTCGTAGGCTTTGCTTTCTTTTCTGCCCAAAGCTGAAGATCGGGCTTTTTCTTGAGCGATTGAAGCTGAGACAGCCGGACAGTCATCTCTTCTCGTAAAACCTAATAGATGACCGCCGTCATCCACAACCGCAATGGAAACAGCGAATTGGTTTTTATCTGCAAAATCATTCGCTGCTTGCAACAACACATCAACGTCTGCTTTGGTGAGGTATGGTTTTTGTTTCATGTCTCCTCCATCCCCAATCTTTTAAAGCAATAAGTCTTGTGCTGCCACAACTCCACTACCTTTTAACTTGATGCCAAATGCTTTCATACCCATTTCGCAACCACTCAAAGCGCCCAACAAGGCCAATTCATTACAGTCACCCAAGTGGCCAATGCGGAACATCTTGCCTTTGACTTTGCCAAGACCTGTGCCCAATGAAAGGTTGTATCTTTCGTGAATCAATTTTCTTAACTTGTCAGCATCCACACCTTCAGGCGTGACCACACCAGTCAATACCGGTGAATAAACGGCTGGGTCTTTACATTGAACCTCTAAGCCCCATGCCTCAACCGCTGCACGACATGCTTTGGCCAAACGTTGATGGCGGGCAAATACATTGTCTAGACCTTCAGTCAAAATCATGTCCAAGGCTTCATGCAAACCGTACAACAAATTAGTAGACGGTGTGGTTGGCCAATAGCCAGTTTTATTGGACTCTAGAATCTCGTCCCATGCCCAAAATGCTTTTGGCAAATTAGCTGTTTTATTTGCTTCTAATGCTTTAGGTGACAAGGCATTGAAACCCAAACCTGGTGGCAACATCAAACCTTTTTGTGAACCACTCACAGTCACATCAACGCCCCACTCATCATGGCGGTAATCAGCTGAAGCCAAACCTGAAATCGTATCCACCATCAACAAAGCAGGATGCTTGGCTGCATCGATGGCTTTTCTGACTGCTGCAATATTTGAAGTCACACCAGTGGATGTTTCGTTGTGAACCACACACACCGCTTTGATTTGGTGTGAAGTATCAGCCTTCAAGCGCTCTTCAATCATGGCTGCATCAACACCATAGCGCCAACCTTCTGCACCTGGCTTACCTAAGAATTCTGTTTTGATGCCCAAACGATCAGCCAACTTTTGCCACAAAGTCGCGAATTGACCAGTTTCATACATCAACACGTGGTCACCGGCTGACAAAGTATTTACCAAAGCTGCTTCCCATGCACCCGTTCCAGATGATGGGTAAATGATCACAGGATGCTTGGTCTTGAAAATCTTCTGCATGTCCGCCAATAACTTCAGACCCAACTGACCAAACTCAGGACCACGATGGTCGATGGTTTGAAAGCTGATTGCTCTTAATACACGTGCCGGCGCAGGACTTGGGCCTGGAATGTGCAAAAAGTGGCGTCCAGAGGAATGATTATCAAGTTTTAGCATGTTTGGTCTCACTCGGTATTTTTGTTAGTCGTGATGAAAGTGTAAGTCATTTTTTGAGAAATTGCATTTTTGTATGCAAAAAATATTGCTCATGACTTTCCCTATAGTGGTAAATACTAGGTAAATAATGGGTTTTTTGCCCTTCTTTTTAAAATCCCTATCGGTTATATTAAATGTGTATACAAAAATAGGTTTTATTGATGGCATCCGTAATTCAACTAAATTCGCAAAATTTGCACGAAATCACCTTCCAGAAACTGCGTAGCTTATTGGTTGAGGGTGCAATTGCCCCTGGCAGCAAATTGAATGAGCGTGAACTGGCCGAGCAACTCAATGTGTCTCGCACCCCAATTCGTGAAGCGATCAGGCGTTTAGCAGCAGATGGCTTGGTTGAACTGATCGCCAACCGTGGCGCAATTGCCGTTCAATTAAGCAAAGAGGATGTGATCAATACATTTGATGTGATTGCTAATCTTGAAGGTTTCTCTGGCGAATTAGCAGCTCAAAACATCACCGATGCTGCCCTGTCAGAACTTGAGGCCATGCATTATGAAATGATGGCCTCTTATGCTCGCCGTGATTTATCGAGCTACTACAGATTAAATTTAAAAATACATAACGCTATCAACACAGCAGCAGCCAACCCTGTCTTGAGTCAATTGTTTGTTCAAGTCAATGCGCGCATTGAGGCTTTGCGCTTTCGCTCAAACCAAGATGAAGTGAAATGGGAAAAAGCTGTGGGCGAACACCAAGAGATGATTGATGCACTTAAGGCGCGAGACGGTGCGCGCATGAAGCGAGTCATGATGAATCACGTGATGAACAAACGTGATGTGGTGATTCAGTTGATGGATTCAGAAAACTTATCTCACTCAGTCAAAGCATGAGCATCAAAGCATGAACAAACCACTCGCATACAAAGAAGTCATGATTGACACCAAGTTTCTAGCCAAGCGGCTTGAATCTGAAACGTCTGGCGAGGTGATGACTGATGTGGCCAGTCGTGGGCGCTATGCCACCGATGCATCTATTTACCAAACTATGCCAGTGGCAGTCTTTGTGCCAAAAACTGCACAAGACATTGTTGCAGCAATTCAAATTGCTGCTGATCTTGGTATTCCTGTTTTGCCTCGCGGTGGCGGCACCAGTCAATGTGGTCAAACAACAGGTCCTGCATTGGTGATTGATAACACCAAATACTTCAGAAATATTTTAGATATCAATCTTGAGCAAGGGTATGTGGATGTTCAGCCGGGCATTGTGCTGGACCACCTGAACGCAGCCCTCAAAAAACACCAAGTTTGGTATCCGGTTGATGTCTCAACCGCTGCACAAGCAACCATTGGCGGCATGGCCGGTAACAACTCTTGCGGCAGTCGATCAATTGCCTACGGCAACATGGTTCACAACGTCTTAGGCGTTGATGCTTGGTTGGCCGATGGTCAAGAAGCTTCATTTGGTTTAATGAAAAATGCCAGTGGCAAAGCCTTAGAGCTTGGTCAATTTGTTCAATCATTGGCACACCAGCATCAAGCAGAGATTGAAGCGAAGTGGCCCAAAGTGATGCGCCGAGTTGCAGGTTACAACTTAGATATATTCAATAATCAAAGTGAGCGCCCTTACACACAAGACGGTCAGGTGAATTTAGCTCACCTCTTGATCGGCAGCGAAGGCAGCTTGGCCTATTACAAACAATTGCGCCTTGCACTATCGCCACTACCAAAACATAAAACCTTGGGCGTGGTTAACTTCACCAGCTTCTATGAAGCGATGGACAGCGCACAGCACATTGTTAAATTAAAGCCATCCGCTGTTGAATTGGTCGATCGCACCATGATTGATTTATCACGCAGCAACCCTGCATTTAAATCAGTGATTGAAACTGCTTTGATTGATGTCGCAGGAAAAACTCCTGAAGCTATTTTATTGGTGGAGTTCTCTGGTGAAGAACTCACCCCTCTTGAACAAAAAGTTAAAGACTTGGTCACCTTGATGGCTGACTTAGGCCACCCTGGTTGCGTGGTAGAGATGATTAACGCGGAGTCTCAAAAGAATTTATGGGAAGTTCGCAAAGCTGGTTTGAACATCATGATGAGCTTAAAAGGCGATGGCAAACCAGTGAGCTTCATTGAAGACTGCGCTGTTCCTTTGGAGAGCCTGGCTGAGTACACCCAAGATCTCACCGAAGTGTTCTCAAAGTATGGCTCGCGCGGCACATGGTATGCCCATGCGTCTGTGGGTACCCTGCACGTTCGCCCGATACTAGACATGCGTCGCGGTGGCGCACAGAAGATGCGTGCGATTGCTGAAGAAGCAGCTGCATTGGTCAAACGCTATAAAGGTGCCTTCAGTGGCGAACACGGCGATGGCATCTGTCGCGGTGAGTGGATCCAGTGGCAATTTGGTCCCAAGTTAACGGAAGCACTCGGCGAAATCAAACACGCTTTTGACCCAAATAATTTGTTTAATCCAGGCAAGATCATCAACCCTCCAAAAATGGATGATGAGTCTTTGTTCAGATTTCCTCAAACATACCGTGTGATTCCACTCAAGACCTCTTTGGACTGGTCAAACTGGGATGTGCAAAATGATCCAGTGACTGAAAAAACAACAGCACCTGGAACAGGCGGCGATCCTAGTGGTGGTTTTGCAAAAGCTGTTGAGATGTGTAACAACAATGGTCATTGCCGCAAGTTTGATGCTGGCACGATGTGCCCTAGCTATCGAGTGACCCGTGATGAGAAACACTTGACCAGAGGTCGCGCCAATACATTGCGCCTAGCCCTATCGAATCAATTAGGTAAAGATGCCTTCTTATCAGAAGATGTCAAAGAAGCTTTTGATTTATGCGTCAGCTGTAAAGGATGCAAGCGAGAGTGCCCTACTGGCGTTGATATGGCAAAAATGAAGATTGAGTATTTGAGCCATTACAAAAAATCGCATGGCTGGACTCTCAGAGATCGCTTGATTGCTCATTTACCACGCTACTCTCATCACATTGCAGCCATCCCTGGTTTGGCATTTATGTTGAACTTAAGGAATAAGATTCCTGGCCTGGCCTTTTTAGGTGAAAAGCTCACACAGATATCAGCCAAACGCAGTTTGCCAACTTGGCGTCGTGACACAGCTTGGCGCTCAATGATCGGCAACACCGAAGAAGCATTGTTCGCCAGCGCCAAACCTGTGGTTTTGTGGGCAGACACATTCAACGGTTGCTTTGAAACAGAAAATATCAAAGCAGCGGTCAATGTTCTTGAGGCCAGCGGCTATACCGTTCACATTCCTCAGAAAAAGCAAGGTCACTATTGCTGCGGCAGAACTTATTTGGCCAGTGGCATGGTGGATGAGGCTCGTGCCAGCGCACAAGAATTATTGGATGCTTTCTCGCGCTACACAGAGAAGGATATTCCGATCATTGGCTTAGAGCCTTCTTGCATTTTGACTTTGCGCGATGAGTTTTTGGTAATGGGTTTTGATGATTCAGCCAAAACATTGGCCAAAGGCAGTCAGACATTTGAAGAGTTTTTAGTTTCAGAAGCAAATGCTGGTCGCTTTGCTCCAGAACTAAAAGCTTGTGAGCAACAAATCTTGTTGCACGGTCACTGCCACCAAAAGTCATTCGATGCCGTTAAACCAATCATCACATTACTCAAAATGATTCCGCAGGCTCAACCACAGTTGATTGAGTCTTCATGCTGCGGCATGGCCGGTAGCTTTGGTTATGAAAGTGAACATCATCAAGTTTCTTTGCAAATGGCTGAGTTGCAATTACTCCCTGCGATTCGCCAAGCGCCTGATGCGATTGTTTTGGCTGACGGCTCAAGCTGCCGCCATCAAATTAAAGATGGTGCTGACAGAGAAGCATTGCACGTAGCACGAATTTTGGAAATGCATTTGAAGTAGATTTTTAGTGTTTGTTTGATTTTGTATTGCTGTAAAAGTTTTAATTTTTTGTACTTATGTATTTGTAGTTTGATGTAACTAGAAGTAAGGGTAAGTTTTTAGAACTGTAGTAATCATTGTTCAACGAGGAGAGATCATGAACACAAGACGTAAAATCATTGCCACAGCCGTGGCCGCATTAACAACTTCAGTACTGGCATCCCCAGTTTTAGCTCAAGCAGCTTGGCCAAATAAACCAATTCGTTTGGTAGTAGGCTTTGCTCCAGGTGGCGGCACAGACATTGTGGCGCGAGCATTAGCACCAAAAATGAGCGAAATCTTAGGCCAAAACATCATCATTGAAAACAGAGCTGGCGCTGCTGGTACGATTGGTGCAGACGTTGTGGCGAAGTCTCCAGCAGACGGCTACACATTGTTGATGGGTCACTCAAATTCAAATGCGATCGCTCCATTTGTTTTGCCAAAAGTGCCATTTAATGCTGGTACAGATTTCACACCAATCACTTATGTTGGCTATGTACCTAACGTACTAGTGTTACATCCATCAATTCCTGCAAAAAATATTCCAGAGCTTATTAGCTTGGCAAAAAACAATCCAGGTCAAATGACTTACGGTTCATCAGGTATCGGTAGCACACAGCACTTGGCTGGCGCTTTGTTCTCAAAGATTGCTAAAGTTCAAATGAATCACGTGCCATACAAAGGCAGTGGTCAAGCGATTGTTGACTTGATGGCTGGTCAGATCAACATGAACTTTGATACTTTGCCACCAGTATTGCCACACATTCGCGCTGGTAAGTTAAAGCCTTTGGCTATTTCAACACCGAAGCGTTTGTCAATTCTTCCAGATGTTCCAACATTTGAAGAAGTAGGCATCAAAGGTTTTGAAGTGACTAACTGGTACTCAGTGATGGGTCCAAAAAATATGCCTAAAGATATGGTTGCAAAAATTGATGCTGCGGTTCGTGCTGCTATGAACGACCCAAAGAACAAAACAACTTTGGATGCACAAGGTTTGCAAACAGCTGGTCCTCAAACACCAGATGAGTTCTCAGCATTCTTAAAAGCTGAACTCACCAAGTACTCAAAACTTGTTAAAGAGTTGAACGTAAAGGCTGAGTAATGACATCACCCCAAACTGGAGTAACTTCACGCCCACTGCCCCTGGTGGGCGTGAAAGTTCTAGATATCAGCCAAGTAATGGCTGGCCCATACACCTGCATGCTATTGGCAGACATGGGGGCTGATGTAATCAAAATAGAACCTCCAGGTTCTGGGGATCAAACACGGGGCGCAATGGGATTCAAAATGAAAGGCCCAGATAGCATGGGCTTTTTAAATATGAATCGCAATAAACGCAGCATCACGATCAATTTGAAATCTGATGCAGGCAAAAAAATTCTTTTTGAATTAGTCAAAGATGCCGACATCTTGGTTGAAAACTATCGACCAGGGGTCATGAAAAAATTAGGTGTTTCTTACGAAGTTTTAAGCAAAATTAATCCTCGCTTGGTTTATGCCAGCATCTCTGGCTTTGGTCAAAGCGGTCCTTGGGCAGATCGCCCAGGATTTGACTTGATGGCTCAAGCAATGTCAGGCGTGATGGCCATGACGGGTCATGGTGATGGCCGACCTGTTAAAGCGGGTGTGCCAGTGGCCGATATCGGTTGCGCACTATTTGCGACTTATGGCATTTTGTCAGCCTACATTGGCGCTAAGAATACAGGGCAAGGTCAATACATTGACGCCTCATTGTTTGACTCAGCTTTGGCTTTCTCAATTTGGGATACCGCTGAGTATTGGGGCACCGGCAAACCTCCTGTTGCTTTGGGCACCGCTAATCGTATGAGCGCACCCTACCAAGCCGTCAAAGCAAAGAATGAATACTTTGTGATGGGCGCAACGAATAACAAGCTTTGGCAAAAATTATGTGAGATCTTGGAGCGCGATGATTTATTCAATGATGATCTCTGCAAAACAATTTCCAATCGTTTAGCCAATCGTGAATACATCATCGATGAACTAGAGAAGTCTTTTGCTGCCAAAGACGCCAATGTTTGGATCGATGAATTACTGGCCAAAGGTATTCCAGCAGGTCCAATCTTGGACTACCCTAGAGCCTTTGCCAGCGAGCACGGCCAACATCGTCAAATGAAGATAGAAATTGATCATCCATTAGAAGGCAAAGTTCCTAATATTGGTTTTGCTGTGAAGATGCAAGGCACACCTCAACAAGTTCGTCGCCACCCTCCTTTGCTCGGTGAGCACACGCATGAAGTTCTAAAAGAGGCAGGATTTACCGCTGATCAAATCAAAGTGTTTGAACAAGACGGCGCGTTTTCAGTGGAGCAATGATTCGTGAGCGATACAAATACAGTTAACCCGGACGCATCAGGAAAAGTTCATCTAAAGATTGATGGTGCGATTGCCTGGGTATCTTTTGATCGCCCTGCTGCCAGAAATGCGATGACCTGGTCGATGTATGGCGACCTAAAAACCATTTGTGAAAAACTTCACACTGACAAAACCATCAAAGCAGTGATTTTCCGAGGAGTTGGTGGGCAGTCGTTTGTGTCAGGCACTGACATTGAACAATTCAAATCATTCAAAGATGGTCAGGATGGCATTGACTACGAAGCATTGATTGATCTTCACATTGATGCCCTAGAACAACTTCCGATGCCAACCATTGCCATCATCGATGGCTTGGCTGTTGGTGGTGGCCTCGCAATTGCGACCGCTTGTGATTTTAGAATTGCCGATCCAAGTGCACGCTTTGGCGCACCGATTGCCAAAACAGTGGGCAACTGTTTATCGCCAACCAATATTGCAAGATTGACGGCCCACTTAGGGATCCCAACACTCAAACGAATGTTGATATTGGCAGAACTAATCAAGGTTGATGAATTGCTCTCTTCTGGCTACATTCACACTGTGGCGGATGGTACAGAACTTGAATCAATTGCCAGAACCATGGCTGAAAAAGTCATGCATTTGGCACCCTTAACTATTCGCTCATCCAAGTTGACGATCAGCCGAATCCATCAACATCAATTACCTGATTGCGATGATTTAATCAAAGCCTGCTATGGCAGCTCTGATTTCAAGGAAGGTGTTCAAGCGTTTGGTGAAAAAAGACCGCCTCGTTGGCAAGGGTCTTGATTGGAATCTTGAGCTGAAATTTTTAGCTCAAGCACCCTGCTGACAGAATTTCTTGAGTTTCTCTAGGTCGGGAATGTTGACGTAAGATCGTGAGACTTCTGTGATGAGATTTTTTTCGCTCAAACTTGCTAAAGATCGACTCACAGTCTCCAACTTGATATCCATCATTAAGCCCATGTCTTCGCGCTTGAATAAAGGTGAACGCGTTAGGCCATTCTCTTCTTTGGCCAAAGCCAATAAAAATCGGCCAATCCGCAAATCAGCTCGTCCAGTATTAAGCTGTGAAAACCAAGTTTCAGATTGAGACAATGCCTCGCCCCACTTCTTCATCATCTGACGGTGTAAACGTGGAGACTCTTCACCCAAACTAAGTATTAAGCTTGCCGGTAAGCGGCAAAGGTGCACAGGAGTCAAAGCGATTGCGGCATTTTCATGAGGAGCTGATAACAGGGCTTCCATACCAAACAAATCACCTTGCTTGATCAGGCGAACAATTCTCTCTGTGCCATCCTCATTAAGATGTAACAACTTGATAAAGCCTTTGCGCAAGGTATAGACATGCTGGCCTTGGGCAGATTGCTCGTATATTTTTGCGCCAGCCTCAAAATGGAAATCATCTATGGGAGCATGAATCTTGGCAAAGTCATCCTCATTTAATTCAGCGAATAAGACTGAACTTCGTATTGAGCAATTTTGGCAATCACTTTGACCCTGCCAAGCGACTTTGACTTCGATTTCTTTCATAACACCCTTGATTAAGCTCTGATGATGTTACACAGGAAAGAGAAAACCTGCTTGCACGTAAAAATTGGAAGGTAGTACTTGGTCAAACGAAAAAGGAAACAGCAATCGTCAAGCTGTTTTCTTCTTCTTGAGTAAATAAGATCCCCAGTTAAATACTGAGCTCACCACCGGGCCAGGCTTGGCTTTCTTTTTCAGAACAGGTGCTTTAGCGACTGCTTTACCAGCCTTTTTCTTCAATGAAGTACTTGCAACAGCTTCAAACTGGGTCTTGCCTGATTTAACACCAGCCGCAATTTGTTTAGCTGTTTCAGGATCTAAAAGAGAAAAGAGTGAAACGGAGTTCATGTAACCCAGCATTTCATGATGCAAGGTATCCCATAGTGCGTGGCAAGCCAATTGTTGATCTTGCTGCTCAGGCATGATGCCATCCACTGCCAAAATGATTTGGCCCACAGAGATATCTTTTGGATTTCTGGCCAAGGTATAGCCGCCGCCAGGACCCCTCATGCTATCAACCAAGCCAGCATGACGCAGCTTGGCAAATAACTGCTCCAAATAACTCAAAGATACTTTTTGTCTTGAGCTAATTGAAGCCAAAGTTTGGCTAGGCTGATCGGATGCGAAAAAATTCGCTAGATCAACCATTGCAATAACAGCGTAACGACCTTTGGTAGCAACTCTCATGGTTCTAATCTAGCATAAATCAATAAAGTTTGTTAATTCCCCCATGATTTGGGATGAATTTATGGAACTCTTTAATTAATTATTTTTTATAAGTAATTGCTGCTGCGCCCAATGTAAACCAAGCAGCAATTAAGAAGAAACCACCCACGGGAGTGATCATGCCAACTGCCCAAGAAGCCAAGGCAAGGACATAAAGACTGCCTGAAAAAAGCACGGTTCCTACAATCATGAGGACCCCAGCAATACTGAGGGCTCTATTAGGCTTTCCCTGGATCATCAAAGCCACCACCCCGAGCAAAGCCAGCGTGTGAAACATTTGATACAAAACAGCTGTTTGAAACACCTGGATCAAGTATGGGTTTTGAATCACTTTTTGAATGCCGTGAGCCGCAAATGCTCCCGCCATGACTGCTGTTGCGCCCATCAAAGCAGCAAAGCCAAGAAACCAACGATTGATATTGTTCATAAAATCTCCTAGCCCACATCTTACTGTTACTGGGCATACAAAACATGATTTAAATCAAACCTTAAGGTCATTAAAACCCTCTTTATTAGGGCCATATCAATGCAGAAAATATAAATCTGCGAAAAGTAAAATGTTTGGCTAAAATAACAACTTAGGTGCTAATCACTTAGTGGTTTTTGCTAACAGCTAAGTATTAATACCCTCTTAACTTTTTGAACAGTCATTTTTATAATTTCATTTAGTTAGGTAGTTTTGTAATCACTTGGAGAGAACACATGAAATTGATTAGCGCATTAGTAGCATCTGCATTGATGGTGTCTGCACCAGCATTTGCATCAAAAGAAATCGCCAGCAAAAATGCTTGTATGGGTTGCCACGCTGTAGACAAAAAAGTAGTTGGCCCTTCATACAAAGACATCGCTGCTAAATACAAAGGTCAGGCTGACGCTGTTGACAAATTAGCTAAGAAAGTAAAAGTTGGTGGTTCAGGTGTTTGGGGTCCAATCCCAATGCCAGGCAACGCTGCTATCAGCGAAGCTGATGCTAAGACAGTTGTTAAATGGATTTTGGACGGCGCTAAGTAATTAGCCAAGCTGTTCTTATGAAGATGGCTGGTATCCACCAGCCATTTTTTTTGCTCACTAATTATTTGCCCTCAATATTTATTCTAAAAAATTCCATATATTTTTGATCATCATGTTTAAATTTATTTTTACCCTGTTTATTGTCTTCAACACTTCATTGGCCATAGCCGATAACAAAGCCATCGTGATCGATGAAATGGCTGGTTATCTTGATTTTGTTGACTATGGTGGTGGCGTCATTTTTGCTGAGCAAATTCCAGAAGAGGAATATAAAAAGATGTTCATCATTGATGCTCGCGACAAAGGCCAATTTGATAAAAGCCATATTCCAGGCGCCGTGAACATCGAGTGGCGCCAAGTATTGAATAAGCGTAATGAAATCCCCAAGAACAAGTCAGTTCTGATTTACTGCAACACAGGCAGCTTATCTGCACAAGCAGGTTTTGCCTTGCGCATGGCAGGTTATGACAATTTACGAATCTTGCAAGGTGGCTTTGAAGAATGGAAAGCTAAAGGTGGCTTAAAAGCAAATCAAAGAGCAGCTGGGCAATCTAGAAGTCACTAAGACATCAATCACCCAATAAGATACCCTTCTCTCATTGAGTGATTGAAGCATCCAAGCAGTTCATAGACTCACAAAGCCTTCCCCCGGAAGGTTTTATTGTTTTTAAGGACAAAGAAAGTCGGCTTCACAAGCTCCGAATGATAGTATTACGTCTATTATTTTCATTGCAAAGAGATTGGGCATGCGTTCATACGATCATCCACTAAGAACGGTTCTTCACGAAGAGGTTCATGCCCGCCCACCAGTGGCTCTTTGGCCAAGGGATCGCATCCTTAATCAAGCTTTTATGCTCAGTGGCACAGATCGCCAAAAGCAAATGGATTGGGTGAACTCACTCAGCGCACAATCGAAGCAAGCAATTGACCCCAACCATGGTCAAACTTTTCGAATCATTGAATTAAAGCCAGCTCCTCATCGCGTCATTATCAAATGGGAACTTCACGGTGAGTTCTCTTCAATCTCAGCAATCGTCCAGCAAGCAGAGCTCATCAATGATGCACCGATGCTGACACGTGAAAAGATTGAAGCTGATGTGAATCAACTTCTTGCTAGCTTGAATGTCCCCCCTATTCATGAGGCGGGAGGCCTTAGGATTTCAGCGATTGATATTGCCTTTGAAGATCGACCATTATTTTCAGGTGCAACTGAAGTATCTAACTTATTCCCGGGAAGCACCATCCTGGGCAGTACGATTCTTAGCACTCAAAAAGCTCAAATCTGGACTGATTTACAAGTCAATGAGGATGGTTATATTTCATATTTGGTGCCTCATGTAGGCATGGGCTCTCGTCAAGCAGGTCGTGTGGCACGTCGCATCACTGAAGTTGAGATTTACCGCATGGCTTCGATGTTGGCATTCCCTGTTGCTAAAAGCTTATCCGGACCTTTGCGCAATGCCGAAGCTGAGTTATCTGAATTATCAAAACAAATTTCAATGGCACGAGGTCAAGATGACTCAAGCCACCATCAAGACGGTGAGTTTTTAGAGCGAATTTCGGCCTTGGCCTCGAAAATTGAAGAATGGATTTCAGAGCATGGTCTACGCTTTACTGCCGCAGAGGCATACAGTCAATTGGTAGAAAAGAATTTGACGGAGTTGAATGAGACCTCTTTACCGGGTGTGCAAACCTTGTCTGAATTCATGGATCGCCGTTTTGCTCCAGCGATGAGCACCTGCTCATGGACTCAACGTCGCTTGCGTGAGTTGTCCGATCGTATTTCACGCACCACTCAAATTTTGAGAACGCGCATCGAATACGTCAATGAAAGTCAAACACAAGAACTATTGGCTAGCATGGACCGTCGCGCCAAATTACAACTTCGCTTGCAAGAAACAGTCGAAGGCTTGTCCGTACTAGTATTAACTTATTATGCGGTCAGCTTGATCATCTATATGGCCAAAGGCGTAAAGGAACTGGGCTTCATGGTGCCTGCAGAGTTGATTGGTGGCGCATCGGCACCAATCATTGCTTATGGCATCTACGCCTTGAATAAACTCAGAAAGAGAAGATTTAGTAAAAGATAGCCTTAGGATTGTTGCTTGACCAAATCCAAGGCCAAGGCTTCGGCAACTTTGATGCCGTCTACGCCTGCTGACAAAATACCGCCGGCATAACCTGCACCCTCACCAGCCGGGTACAAGCCCCTGACGTTCAAGCTCTGGTAATTGCTTCCTCTGGTAATCCTCAAAGGTGAGGAAGTTCTGGTTTCTACGCCAGTTAAAACAGCATCGTGCATGGCAAAGCCTTTGATCTTTTTCTCAAATGCAGGCAAAGCCTCTCGCATCGCTTCAATCACAAAATCAGGCAACGCCTGCGCCAAATCAGTTAGATGAACACCTGGCTTATAAGACGGAATGACTTTGCCAAACTCAGTCGATGTCTGACCAGCAATAAAGTCACCCACCAATTGACCAGGTGCCTCGTAGTTCCTGCCACCCAGCTCAAAAGCCTTGGACTCAAGCGCTCTTTGAAAATCAATGCCTGCCAAGGGGTTCTCAGCACTACCACCGTAATCCTCGGGGTCAACGTTCACCACAATACCTGCATTAGCATTGCGCTCATTACGAGAGTATTGACTCATGCCATTGGTGACTACCCTGTTCTCTTCTGAAGTGGCGGCCACAACAGTTCCACCAGGGCACATACAAAAGCTATAAACCGCTCGACCATTTTTGGCATGGTGTACCAACTTGTAATCGGCTGCTCCAATCAAAGGATTGCCTGCGTGCGGTCCGAGTCTAGCTCGATCAATCAATGATTGCGGATGCTCGATCCTAAAGCCAACTGAGAAAGGTTTAGGTTCAATATAAACACCAGCCTCATGTAATGCCTTGAAAGTATCGCGCGCACTGTGACCAAGCGCGATGATCACATGACGAGCGGCCAATTTTTCACCACTCTCCAAATTAATGCCTGCCATCTCACCATCTTTGATCTCAAAGCCTGTGACTTTTTGTTGAAAACGCACTTCACCACCCAGGCTGATGATTTCTTGGCGCATCTTTTCAACAACACCCACCAAGCGGAAGGTGCCAATGTGCGGCTTTGCAACGTATGCAATTTCTTCAGGTGCACCCGCTTTGATGAATTCTTGAATCACCTTACGACCATAAAACTTAGGGTCCTTGATTTGACTGTAAAGCTTTCCATCCGAGAATGTGCCTGCACCGCCTTCACCAAACTGAACATTGGATTCTGGGTTGAGAACATTTTTACGCCACAAACCCCAGGTGTCTTGGGTGCGTTCTCGCACTTGTTTGCCACGCTCAAGAACAATGGGTTTAAACCCCATTTGAGCCAAAACTAAAGCAGCAAAAATGCCACAGGGCCCAAAGCCAATCACCACAGGTCGTTCTGATAATGAATTGTCTGACTGACTGTTTGCCTGAGCCACAAAGTGATAACTGGTGTCAGGAGAGGGTCGCACATGTTGATCATGCCCGAACTTAGTCAGAATAGCCTCTTCATTTTTTACAGAAACATCAATGGTGTAAATGAAGGCCAAGGCAATATTTTTACGAGCGTCATAACTGCGCTTAAAAACTATAAAATCAACTAAATCTTTAGAAGAGATGCCCAAACGCTTTAAGATAGCGGCTTCAAGCTCCTCTGGAGCATGCTCAATGGGCAAACGCAGTTCTGTAATACGAATCATAAGGCTATACGATACACAATCTGTCAAAGAAATTGGAAACTATGTCCCAAAATGCCAGCAAAATTATTCAAGAAACTCAGGATTGGCTAATCAAAGCCGTGATTGGTTTGAACCTTTGCCCTTTTGCTAAAGCGGTGCACGTCAAAGAGCAAATCAAGTATGTGGTGAGTGAAGCCACAACCGTCGAGGGATTATTAGAAGACCTGGCTCAAGAGTTGGAATTTTTAGCTGAGGTTTCTCGCGAAAAAACAGACACGACTTTATTGATTCATCCAGATGTATTGAATGATTTTCTTGATTACAACGATTTTCTAGAATTAGCGGATCAATTATTAGAAGACTTGGATTTGGATGGGGAGTTACAGATTGCGAGCTTTCATCCTCAATACCAATTTGCAGGCACCGACATTGATGACATCACAAATTTCACCAACCGCTCCCCTTACCCGACCCTGCATTTGATTCGCGAGGACAGCATCGACGAAGCAGTGAAAGCATTTCCAGAAGCTGAAGCTATTTTTGAAACCAATATGCAAACCATGGAAAAGCTTGGTACGGATGGCTGGGAAAAGCTATTCCCTAAAAAATAAGTTGCTTAAACCGAAGACCGAGCCTCGCGCAAGTAATCCACCAAACGATTAATCACAGGCGGATTCTCTTTAGTCAAATATGAGACCACGAATGCAGCTATAAAACTTGCAGGGATACCAAACGCACCAGATGCAATTGGGTCAATACCAAACCAACGCTCCCCAAACACGCCAGTGATACGTGACACAAAGGGGTAATTCAGTGCGATATATGTACCACTCACAAAGAATCCTGTGAGCATGCCGGCAATCGCTCCCCATTGATTAATTCTCTTTGAGAAAACAGCCAAAATCAACACCGCAAAAAAGCTGGACGCTGCCAATGAAAAAGCAGCGCCGACCAAGAACAAAATATCTCCAGGCCGCAGTGATGTGACGTAGGCCGCAAATAAGGCAACACCCAATAGAACAATTTTTGCTACCGTGACGCGTCGCTGATGAGAAGCGCTTTTGTTGACCAGGTGATAGTAGACATCATGTGAAATCGCATTCGCAATGGTCAATAACAAGCCATCGGCTGTTGATAAAGCGGCTGCCAAAGCTCCTGCAGCAACCAAACCAGAAATCACATAAGGCAATCCCATAATCTCTGGGGCAGCCAAGATGATCATGTCCGGAGAAATTGAAAGTTCTGCCCACTGAACGAAGCCATCTCCATTGATATCAATGATTGATAAAACTGGCGGATCTAATTTTCGCCAATTCAAAATCCAGCTCGGTAAATCCGCATAGGAAATCCCCACCAAATTTTTAAATAGCTCCAACTTCACCATCGCTGCCATAGCTGGAACACTGAAATAGAACAAGGCAACAAATAGCAAAGTCCAAAAAACTGAATAGCGCGTTGCTGATACGCCGGTGGTCGTGTAATAACGCGTCAAGATATGAGGCAGGCTGGCCGTACCAAACATCAAGCAAAAAATAAGAAGAACAAAATTCAACTGATCGAGGCTGGAATCGCCCACACCCTTACTGGATGATGGGTCCATCGATGGAATGGCCGTTTGACTTTTGAGCTGGGCATCTTTTTTCTGAGTCTGCCAAAGCTCATAAGCACTGCCAGGATCTTTGGGGAACTCATTGAATCTCTTTTCAAGGGCCTTCAATTCTTTGAGAGGAATCTGGCTGGTACGCGCTTCTTGCAACTTCCTCTCAGCTTCTTTTTTGCCTTCAAAATAGGAGTCTGGTAATGCTTTTATTTTTTTGTCTAAAAGCATTGATTGCTTTAAATAGTAATCACGAACCTTCTTCTCTTCTGCAGTAACTTCGAAGTCTTTTTCGTGAAACTCAATTTCCTCAAGTACTTTGCCATAGCTTGCCTGAGGAAAAATTGAATTGTGCTTTTTGTAGGAGATCATGCTCAATGGCAAGAGCAAGGCAATCATGAAAATGATGTACTGAGCCACCTGAGTCCAGGTCACTGCTCGCATTCCACCCAAGAAAGAGCAGACCAAGATACCTGCCAAACCAAAGAAGACGCCCACCCCAAATTCAACGCCAATGAAACGATTGACAATCAAACCAACGCCTTGAATTTGAGCCACCAAATAAACAAATGAACAAATGATGGTTGCACCAACCGCCACAACTCTGACGGCTTTACTGCCACCCTCTTTGCCTTGACTGTAGCGTATCGATAAGAAATCTGGGATGGTGTAGGAGCCAAACTTACGAATGTATGGGGCTATTAACATCGCCACCAAACAAAAGCCACCCGTCCAACCAACAATGAATGCGAGACCCTTATATCCAGAGCTGAACAAAATACCGACCAAGCCAATGAAGGTGGCAGCACTCATCCAATCTGCAGCGGTTGCCATACCGTTAAAAATGGCGGGTATCTTGCGGCCAGCGACATAGTAATCACCGATATCAGAGGTGCGGGAAATGAGTCCAATGCTGGCATAAATAGCAATGGTTACAAATAAGAAAACATAGCCCAGCCAAATACCTGAGCCACTGGTCTGCTCAAGCAAACCTAAGAAGTAAACAAATAGCAAAAAACCTGCCGTGAACAGCAAGTAGTAAAAACCTATCTTTTTTGATTCAGACCGAATCTCCATATGCAGATTATGACTCAGACCTAAGAAAATAGGCCGGTACTGTTAGGTAACCGGCCTTAATTACTACAAGATGATGCTAGTCAAGGAAACTTAAATAGCGTGCTTGAGCTGCTCCAAGATCGCTGGATTTTCAAGCGTTGAAGTGTCTTGAGTGATTTCTTCACCTTTTGCCAAAACACGCAATAAACGACGCATGATCTTGCCTGAACGTGTCTTAGGTAAGTTATCACCAAAACGAATTTCTTTTGGCTTGGCGATTGGGCCAATCTCTTTACCTACCCAGTTACGCAAGTCTGTTGCAATCTTTTTCGCATCGTCACCTGTTGGGCGCTTACCTTTAAGCACCACGAAGGCCACAATCGCTTCACCAGTCATGTCGTCTGGACGACCAACCACGGCAGCCTCAGCCACCAATGGATTAGCAACCAAGCATGATTCGATTTCCATCGTGCCCATGCGGTGACCTGAAACGTTCAACACGTCATCGATACGACCTGTGATCGTGAAGTAACCAGTGTCTTTGTTACGGATCGCGCCGTCACCCGCCAAGTACAAAGTACCACCCAACTCTTCCGGGAAGTAGCTCTTCTTAAAGCGCTCTGGGTCACCCCAAATGTTACGAATCATTGAAGGCCATGGGCGCTTCACAACCAAAATACCACCTTGGCCATTAGGCATATCACCACCAGCCTCATCCACAATCGCTGCCATGATGCCTGGCAATGGCAATGTGCATGAACCAGGAACCAATGGGGTTGCACCTGGCAATGGCGTGATCATGTGACCACCAGTTTCTGTTTGCCAGAAGGTATCCACAATCGGACACTTCTCGCCACCAATATTCTTGTAGTACCACATCCATGCTTCAGGATTGATTGGCTCACCGACAGAACCCAAGATACGCAAGCTCTTCAAGTTGTATTTCTTCGGATGAACTGTAGGATCTGTATCAGAAGCCTTGATCAATGAACGAATCGCTGTAGGGGCTGTGTAGAAAATAGATACCTTGTGACGCTGAATCATTTCCCAGAAACGACCGGCGTTTGGATAAGTAGGCACACCTTCGAAAACGATTTGTGTACCACCGCATGCCAAAGGACCATAAGCGATATAGCTGTGTCCTGTGACCCAACCGATATCAGCCGTACACCAGAACACATCACTGTCGCGCAAATCGAATGTCCACTTCATTGTCAACATCGCCCACAACAAGTAACCACCTGTTGAGTGCTGAACGCCTTTTGGCTTACCTGTTGAACCTGATGTGTAAAGAACGAACAAAGGATGCTCTGCGCTCACCCACTCTGGCTCACATACTTTAGGTTGACCAGCAGAAACGTCATGCATCCACTTGTCGCGACCAGCCTTCATTGGCACATCGCCACCAGTGCGCTTGTAAACAATCACGTGCTTGAGCTTCTCGCAACCACCCAAATCCAAAGCTTCATCAGCGATGGTCTTCAATGGCAATGCTTTACCGCCGCGTAATTGTTGGTCTGCTGTGATCAAAGCCACGGCGCCCACGTCCACAATACGCTCTTGCAATGATTTGGCTGAGAATCCGCCGAACACCACTGAGTGGGTCGCACCGATACGAGCACAAGCTTGCATCGCCACAACACCTTCAATTGACATCGACATATAGATAACAACGCGGTCACCTTTTTTGATGCCTAGTTTTTTCAAACCATTAGCAAACGTTGCTACACGGTCATGCAATTCTTGATAAGTTACTTTTGAAACTTCACCGCCGTCTGCTTCAAAAATGATGGCAGTTTTCTTAGCCATGCCATTTTTGATATTGCGATCGATACAGTTATATGAAGCATTCGTTAAACCATCTTCGAACCACTTGTAAAAAGGAGCCTTTGATTCATCCAAAACTTTGGTGAATGGCTTCTTCCAAAATAAGTTTTCTTTTGCCAAACGTGCCCAAGTACCATTGAAATCTTTATCAAAAGCTTTGCACATCGCTTTGTATTGATCCATGCTTGTGATGGCTGCTTGTTTAGCAAATGCTTTTGGTGGGTTAAACACACGATTTTCTACCAACATTTGTTCCATACCGGACATACTTTTCTCCTACTTTCTAGGCAGTGTTTTAGACAATTTTCGAGATTAGGCTTGCGGACTGACAATTGACTGACAACTGCCATAAACTTTAGCCCTCATCAGGGTTACCCCTAGGGGCCACAGGGATATCAGCCCTATTTCCTCAAACACTTAAGATAAACATATAAACGATATCTGTAAAGTGCCACTTTCCCTAGGTAAAATAGCTATCTTTCAAACCTTTATAAAAAAATTATGAGTGCAATTCGCCAAGACGACTTTATTCAGAGCATCGCTGATGGTTTTCAGTACATTTCTTACTACCACCCTTTGGATTACATCACGGCCCTAGGCAAAGCCTATGAGCGCGAGGAAAGCCCGGCTGCCAAGGATGCGATTGCCCAAATTTTGACCAATAGCCGTATGTGCGCTGAAGGCAAGCGTCCTATGTGCCAAGACACTGGTATTGCAGTGGTATTTTTGAAGGTTGGCATGAACGTTAAATGGGACGCCAAAATGAGCGTTTCAGAAATGGTCAATGAGGGTGTGCGCCGTGCGTACAACCATCCAGACAACAAATTACGCGCATCAGTTTTATTAGATCCAGCTGGCAAGCGTACTAACTCTAAAGACAACACACCAGCTGTGATTCATTATGAAATCGTTGAAGGTGATGGCGTTGAAGTGATTTGTGCGGCCAAAGGTGGTGGCTCAGAAAACAAGAGCAAGATGGTGATGTTGAACCCATCTGACTCAATCGTTGATTGGGTGGTTAAAACTGTGCCGACCATGGGTGCTGGTTGGTGCCCTCCTGGCATTCTAGGTATCGGCATTGGCGGCACACCAGAAAAAGCCATGCTTTTAGCCAAAGAGTCTTTGATGGCTCCAGTAGATATTCATGAATTAATTGCCCGCGGTCCAAAAACTCGTATTGAAGAATTACGTTTAGAGATCATGGACAAGGTCAATGCTCTTGGCATTGGCGCGCAAGGCTTGGGTGGTTTAACAACAGTGCTTGATGTGAAGATCATGGATTACCCAACACATGCCGCTTCATTGCCTGTGGCGATGATTCCTAACTGTGCAGCGACACGCCACGTGCACTTCCATTTGCACGGCGATGGCCCAGCTGTATTAACGCCTCCATCAATTTCAGAATGGCCTGATGTTGCTTGGACACCGAACACAGAAAAATCAACCCGCGTTAACCTAGACACACTCACACCAGAGGAAGTGGCCAGCTGGAAACCAGGCCAAACTCTCTTGTTAAACGGCAAGATGTTGACGGGTCGTGACGCTGCTCACAAGCGCATTGCCGACATGTTGGCCAAAGGCGAAAAGCTACCAGTCGACTTCAAGAATCGTGTGATCTATTACGTGGGTCCTGTGGATCCAGTGCGCAATGAAGTGGTTGGCCCTGCAGGTCCAACAACAGCAACGCGCATGGACAAGTTCACCGAGATGATGCTGGCTGAAACTGGCTTGATCTCAATGGTGGGTAAAGCAGAACGTGGCCCAGTAGCAATTGAAGCAATCAAGAAACACAAATCTGCTTATTTAATGGCTGTTGGTGGCGCTGCTTACTTGGTATCAAAAGCAATCAAAGAATCGAAAGTGGTTGGCTTTGCTGATTTAGGCATGGAAGCTATTTACGAATTCACCATTCAAGATATGCCTGTGACAGTGGCGGTTGATTCAACCGGTACTTCTGTGCACAACACAGGCCCTAAAGAGTGGCAAGCGAAGATTGGAAAAATTCCAGTCGCTCAAGCTTAAGTCGACTCTTTTAGGATAGCGAGCAAGCTTGGCGACGATTGGGGTTTTTGATTCAGGCATCGGTGGTTTGACCGTCCTGAGCGAAGCCCTGCGCCAAGCGCCCTCGCACCATTACGTTTATTTAGCTGACTCAGCCAACGCACCTTACGGTGAGAAATCCAGTGACTGGGTCGCAGCCAGAAGCTTGGACTTGTGTCACTGGTTAGTGCGCGAAGGATGCCAGGCACTCATCATTGCTTGCAATACGGCCACTGCTGAAGCCATTGCCCACATCCGACATGAAATGCCTGCAATCCCGATCATTGGCATTGAGCCTGGGGTGAAGCCAGCCGTTCATAAAAGTCAAAATCATAAGATCGGTGTTTTGGCGACTCAGAACACTTTAAAAAGTGACAAATTCAAAGCGCTCTTAGACGGCTTAGAAGGTCTTGATCACGATTGCAAATTAATCACTCAAGCTGGTTTAGGCTTAGTGCCATTGATTGAGTCTGGAGCCTTGGATACAGCAGAAACAGAAGCCTTGTTGCGCGAGCACTTAGCACCGATGCAAGCAGCTCAAATTGATACTTTGGTTTTGGGTTGTACCCACTACCCTTTTTTAGCGCCTTTGATTAAAAAAATCCTTGGCCCTGAAGTTGAAATTATCGATACCAGCGAGGCTGTGGTTAAACAACTGTGTCGTAAATTAGAAGAGCATCATCTGTTGCAATCAGCTCCACCAAGAATCATTCATTTGTATTCCACATTGGATGCTGAAGCCCTATCGGCTAATGCCAAGCAACTAATTCCTGCGGCCTTTGAGCAACACAGCGTTCAAACATCCACAGTCTTTATCTCTTAGCCCTGTTTTAGATCATCATGCAGAGCCTAAGAACTTGGATCCTTGCAAATAAGATCGCTGCATTTGTGGTGTTCATGCATTTATTACTGATTGTTGGATTTCAGTCAGGGATGGATCGAACAAAATCTGCGTCAAACATGGGTGATACAGTTGTTGCTAATTTATTGGATGCAAATCCTCAAAAAGAAAAATCAACGGTGCCTCGACCAACCCCAGTCAAACCAGTTGAAAAAAAGAAAGTGGAAGCCACTCCCACCCCCATCACTACAACCACGGGCAGCTTCACACCACCAAACCAAGAATCCTCATTACCAGCTTCTAGCTTAGGTGGCAGCAGCACCGGTGACCCCAAAACAGTTTCCATCAGCCAAGCTCAATGCAGCGTTCCAGAGCCCTTTTACCCAAACCTATCGAGACGCATGGGTGAAGAAGGTAAAACATTGGTGCGTTTATTCATCAATGAATCTGGCGCTGTTGAAAAAGTAGCCCTTGCACAAAGCAGTGGCATTCATCGCTTAGATCAAGCTGCACTCGATGCAGGCATGCGCGTGCGTTGCAAACCCTTTATAGAATTTGGTAAAGCGATTAAAGTAACGGCTATACAACCTTATATTTTCCGTTTGGAGTAATTGAATGAATCAAACTTTTGGCCTTGCCAATATGTGGGCACAAGGCGACGCTGTCACCAGAACCGTTGCAATCATTTTGTTGGTGATGTCGATTGTTTCTTGGGTCATCATTTTGACCAAAGTTTTAGCACTTTATAAAGTTAAAAAAATGGCCAAAGAAGTTGAATGTTTTTGGCATGCACCATCATTTGATGTGGCTCTTGGTCAAATGAGCACAGACCAAAATCCCTATGGCGATCTTGCTAACAGTGCCCAAGAGGCGATGCAACATCACAATCAACAATCAGGTGCACGCAGCGAACTGAATCAAACGATCAATGCGTCTGATTGGCTCACACGTTGCTTGAAAATCAGTATTGATAAATCTGTGGGTGGCCTTCAACAAGGTTTGACATTCTTGGCTTCAACAGGCGCCACAGCACCCTTCATTGGCTTGTTTGGCACTGTATGGGGTATTTACCATGCCTTGGTGGGTATTGGCACCTCAGGCACTGCCACGATTGACCAAGTGGCTGGCCCAATTGGTGAAGCCTTGATCATGACAGCCTTGGGCTTGGCAGTGGCGATTCCAGCAGTATTGGGCTACAACGCCATCAGCCGCATCAATAAAGTGTTAATTGCTGAACTCAATCGCTTTGGTAATGACTTGTATGCCTACTTCATCACTGGTGCCACAGTTGGTAGTTCTGGCAATACTCGCATCAGCTCTCAGGATTAATCATGGCCTTTGGTAACGAACCAATCGGAGAAGATGACAGCCCACCGATGGCTGAAATCAATATGACACCTTTGGTGGATGTGATGTTGGTGTTATTGATTGTTTTCATGATCACGATTCCGGTGATGCAGCATGCCGTCAAAGTAGACTTGCCACAAGCCAGCAGTCAACGCAATGACGTTAAACCTGAATCAATCAATCTCAGCATTGCCGCGAATGGCCAAGTATTTTGGAACAACTCTCCCATCGATCTAAATACCTTGTCGATTTACGCTCAAACAGCAGCGAAGAAGTCGCCACAACCTGAAGTGCAACTCAAAGCGGATAAAAATGTTCGTTATGAATCAGTGGCGCAAGTTTTATCAACTGCGAAACGTTCAGGATTAACAAAATTAGGATTTGTGACAGAGCCTAACTAAACTTTGATTTGAAGTTTGATTCAAATGTTTATCTAGGTTTGTACTGAGTTGGGCAGTAAGCCCGTTTCACTTCCCCGCTTCGCAAAGCAGCATGTTTGGTACCCCGCCCTGTGACGCGTTTACGCCACATCCGAAACGAACTGGGCTTCATTTCTTGGCGCATCAAATCAATCACCCGAGATTCATTTAAACCATAGGTTTGCATGATGGCATCGAATGGCGTGCGATCCTCCCAAGCCATTTCAATGATGCGCGATACATCTGCTGGTGCGATGATAGGTTTCTTCATGTCAGTGATTGTATTAACAGAATCACTTCTTTGCTCGACAGCGGTCTGAGCAATATTTCACTTCTTCCCAAACTTTTTCCCACTTTTTGCGCCAAGTAAAAGGTCGGCCACAAGTTAAACAGACCTTGGTGGGTAACTCTGATTTTTTGCGCATCTTCATAATAAGTCTGGATTAGCGCTTTGATTTCTGAGGTGGTAAGTCAGTGACTTTTTCAGAATGTTCCCAGTGAGTCTTCCAATTGTCAGCGTATCTTTTGGCAGCATAACTTGAGCGCACGATCATGATGTTCTCAGCGTTGCGTTTTTCCGCCGAATTGGTGAAGTTATAACTGCCTGTGATCACGATGTCATCGTCGATCAACATCACTTTATTGTGCTGTATCGCGTGCTTACCATCACTGCGCACGTCAATGCCAGCTGCCAATAGGATTGGTAAGGTCTCACGGTTGTTTTGGGCGCTTTTTTCATCTTGGATGAGCCCGACATCAACCCCTCTGCGTTTAGCTCTCACAAGGGCCTCTGCAAGGTTTGTGGCTGTGAAGCCATAAGCCATGACTTTGATTGATTTTTTAGAGCCATCAATTTGCTTGATCAAACCTGAGGCTGCGCCAGCAGGTGGCGTGAAGTAAATGGCCAAGATTTCGGCAGGCTGAGGTTCCGCCTGAACGCTCTGCCACCATGACACAGTCGCCAAAAGGCTCAGGCATAAAAAAACCGCCACCCTCTGCCGAGTTTTAGCGGTCATTCTTTGAAACGATAAATTTGTTTTTACTGTTGTCATCAAAAGCACCTAGCTGTTAAGAAGCCTGGTGCCCGAGGCCGGAATCGAACCGGCACGGCTGTTTAAGCCGAGGGATTTTAAATCCCTTACGTCTACCTATTTCGTCACTCGGGCATAGTACTTTTGTCATTGTAGACGTAAATAGTTGTAATTTTTTACATCTGCTTTACTTCTAAATCACTTCAACATCACATCTACTTATTCGTTATTTTGTAACGAAGTCAGCATTTTACATACATTAAAAACAAACCCCGCAAAAAGCGGGGTTTGTTGATTTGATACAACTTGCAGTGGTGCTCTTGTTTACTTATAGAGCACGCCTGGCAACCACATACCGATTGCAGGGAATGTGTATAGCAACACAATCGCCACAACCTGAATCGCCATGAACGGCATCATGCCTGCAAAGATCTGATTTAGCGTCACATGAGGAGGCGCCACACCTTTGAGGTAGAAAGCCGCCATCGCCACTGGTGGTGACAAGAACGCAGTTTGAAGGTTCAAAGCAACCAATAAACCAAAGAACAATGGATCAACTTGGAAGTGACTCAATAATGGAATAAAGATCGGCATAAAAATCACAATGATCTCTGTCCACTCTAGTGGCCAACCCAACAAGAAAATAATGACTTGCGAAAGGATCAAGAATTCAACTGTTGTTAGTCCAAGACTTAAAACCCATTTCTCAATCAACTCTTGACCACCCAGCAAAGCAAACGCTGCTGAGAAGATCGATGAGCCCACGAATAACCAACAAACCATCGCGCTTGTTTTGGCTGTCAAGAACACAGACTCTTTCACAACTTCCATATTCAGTTGCTTATAAGCCCATGCTAAAACAAAACCACCGAATGAACCTAGTGCAGCTGCTTCGGTTGGCGTTGCCAAGCCAAATACGATCGCACCCAAAACAATCAAAATAAGAGCTGCCAATGGGAAGAATGATCCCAATAACATTTTGAAAATTTCTAGTCGCTTAAGGGTCAATGTGTAATAGAACAAGGCGCCAATCAATAAGCCAACACCCAAGGTGATCCAGTACCACATTGGAACAGGAGCACGCTCAGCAGCAACAGCATCACCTGAAGGTAATTCTGACATGCCTGATGATGAAAGGTTTTGTGAATTAGGAGCAGCTTTAGCAGCTACCTTCTCTTCTTCAGCACCTGGTGGCAAAGCAACGCCTTCTGCCTCAGGCTGACTTGATTCTTCAGCAGATTCCAAGCTGATCATGCCGCCATCACTGACCATTTCTACGTTTGTAGAAAATACTTCAACTGGTTTAGTGGCAGAGCCGTACATCGCAGTCATCACAACCGCGAAGAAAACCAATGGTCCAATGATGATCACGAACTGCTTGAACAACTCACCCAAGCTCATATTGCTTGCAGCACGGCCCTTCATCACTGCCAACAATCCAGGCAATGCTCTCTGACTGTATTTAGCAAAAATTTCTGAAGGAGGTGTTAATGGAACACGACGATCTTCTTCAGGCATTGGAGGAGCAAGCTCAGGTTTGATTTTGGCCACAATGATCACGTAACCAATGTACAAAGAAGCTAGCATCAAACCTGGGAAGAAAGCACCAGCGTACAACTTAACCACTGACACACCAGCTGTTGCACCATACACAATCAACATCACTGATGGAGGAATCAAAATACCCAAGCAACCACCAGCTGTGATCGCACCAGCAGATAACTTAACGCTATAACCAGCTTTTAACATTGATGGCAAAGCTAACAAGCCCATCAAAGTAACCACAGCACCAACAATACCTGTTGCTGTCGCGAAGATAGCGCATGTCACCAATGTTGCTACAGCTAGAGCACCCGGCAATCTAGCCAAGGCCAAATGCAAACTCTTGAAAAGCTTCTCAATCAAATTAGCGCGTTCAACCAAATAGCCCATGAACACAAACAAAGGGATGGAGATCAAAACGTCGCTGGTCATGACCGAGAAGGCACGCTGAACCATCAAAGTTAAAGTTCTATCGATTGCCTGCCCAGTACCTTCACCTTGGTTAAGGTATGAGAACAAAGCGAAAATCATGCCCATACCCATCAAGGTAAAGGCTGTTGGGAAACCCATCATGATGGCAACCACCACCAAACTGAGCATTAATAAACCTAAATGACCGTTGGTCATTTCTGATAATGATGGCATTGCAATCACTGTGCCAACAACAATGGCAGCCATGATGCTAAAACCGAAATAAAGTTCCTTACGCATGGTTAAGCGCCCTTCTTTTCATCTTCATGGCTGACCATGGCTTTTAATTTATCAACGTCCACTTCTTCCACATCATGCTCACGCTTTGGCCATTCGCCAGTTTTGAGACAAATGATGCAACGAATGATTTCTGCAAACCCCTGGATCAACAACAAACCACCAGCGATCGGAATGATCATCTTGTACGGATACAAAGGAGGGCCATTGGCCGTTTGAGTGGTGTGCTCATTGATTGCAAGTGAATCAGCAGCAAAGTTCACTCCAGCGTAAACCAAAGCGATGATGCCTGGAATGAAGAACACGAAATACAACAATAAATCTAAGGCTGCTTGCGTTCTTGGCTGGAAAAAACCATAAAGAACGTCACCGCGCACGTGGCCATTTTTTGACAAGGTATAAGCACCTGCCATCATGAACAAAACGCCGTAAAGCATGTAAGAAATATCAAAAACCCAGTCATTAGGGCTATTGAAAATGTATCTTGAGACCACTTCCCAGCAAATCATGGCAGTTAACAAAACCACCGCAAAGGCTGAAATCTGACCAGCCCTGGTAGATAAACGATCTACAGACAATAAAAATTTTTGCATATGTCTCTCGAATTATTTTTATAGGTACTAAACAACAAACACCCACCCAGTATAACCAGGTGGGTGCTTATCTTACATCAAAACAAAGGATTAAGACTTCTTCTTAGGTCCAAAGTAATGGTTGTAAGCCATCTTGTAATCAACGCTTGTATCGTTCTGCCAGCGGCAAGCACGCTGAGCAAATGTACGCATAGACTCAAGAACACGCTTGAAATCAGCATTTTCTGTTGATTTAGCAGCAATGATCTTGTCCCAAGCAGTTAATTGAGCACGCAAGATTGGGTCAGGTGTCTTGTAGAACTTAACACCTTGCTTCTGTTGCATGTCGATGTAGTCTTTTGAGTAACGATCGATGGCTTTCCAGCTCATTTCTGCTGAAGAAGCTTGTACCGCTACGTTGATCATCGCACGCAATTCTGCAGGCATAGAGTCCAATTTCTTCTTGTTGAAAAGAATTTCGAACTGCTCTGAAGCTTGGTGGAATGATTGCAACATACATACTTTAGAAACGTCTGGGAAGCCCAATAGACGGTCTGAAGAAGCATTGTTGAATTCAGCAGCATCCAATAGACCACGGTCCATCGCTGGAACGATCTCGCCACCTGGCAAGGCGTTCACTGAAACTTCCATGTCTTTGAAAATGTCAATTGAAAGACCAACCGTACGGTACTTTAGACCCTTCATGTCTGCAGCTTTAGTCACTGGCTTCTTGAACCAACCGAGTGGCTGTGTTGGCATTGGGCCATATAGGTATGACACAACGTCCATGTTCAATGATTTGTAGATGCTTTCCAACATCGCCTTACCACCGCCGTATTCGTGCCATGCAAGAACCATGTTGGCATCCATACCGAAAGCTGGACCTGATCCCCATAGCGCTAACGCTGGGCTCTTACCGTACCAGTAAGCAACCACACCGTGGCCACCATCCAAAGTACCTTTACTTACAGCGTCCAACAAGTTGAAAGCAGGTACAACAGCACCAGCTGGCAACAATTCAATCTTCAAGCGACCTGAAGACATCTTGTTGATCTTGTCACAGAAGTCTGTAGCGTACTCATGGAAAATATCTTTAGTAGGCCATGTTGATTGGAAGCGCAAGTTAACTGTTTGCGCTTTTGCAATCATTGGGAAGCCAAGTGCACCAGCGCCAGCAGCAGCAGCTGTTGACGTGGCCATAAATTTACGACGTGATTGAACTTTCTTTTCTGACATTTAAGTCTCCTCTTTTATGAACAGATCTACCAACCTTGAGAATATATTTCGCAAGATGAGATTAATTTAGCACTCTGTGAAAAAATACGCACCTATATAAACGTTATTTTTGCTAGGGGTTTTACCTAATATGTATCTTGGAGCTTCAAATCAAAGACCCCGCCGAGGAATTTTTTGGCGCCGCCTACTGCTAATTTTGGTACTTTTACTGATTTCCGCTCTCAGCGCCATGGTGGTGTACTTCTTGTCGACCAAAGATCAGTTAGATGCGGAGCTAATCACCCCTGGGATCAGCGCTCCGGTCACCATTAAATTTGATGAGCACGCCCTGCCCCACGTCTTGGCAGCCAGCCAAGAGGATGCATGGCACACCCTGGGCTTTCTGCATGCCACTGAGAGACCTTGGCAAATGGAATTCAACCGCCGCCTAGCCTCTGGAAAATTGTCTGAAATCCTTGGCAAAGACACCGTAGCGATTGATAAATTCATACGCACTCTAGGAATACGTCGCGCCGCTGAAAAGCAATATGAAAATTACCCCATTGAATATAAACGCCACATCCAAGCTTATGTCGATGGCGTGAATGAGGGTTTTGCTCGCCTTGGCTGGGCACTACCACCTGAGTTCATGATCCTAGGGGTCAAGCCTGGAAATTGGGGTCCGGCTGATTCTGTGGCTTGGTCATTGATGATGGCCTTGGATCTTGGGGGCAATTGGCATAAAGAGTTTTTGCGCCTTGAGATGTCAGCCACCATGAGCACTGAACATATTTGGCAGGCCTTACCGCCCTATCCGGGCGAAGCACCAGCCACTTCGGTTGATTTCGCCAAGATGTATCGCGATTTAGGTTTGTTCAAAGAAAAACCAGCGGCGAAGACTAAATCTTCAGGCACTGACTCTCGACAAGAACATGCTCAAAAAGAAGATAAAAAAGAAAAAGACTTTTTAAACTTTTTACCAGGTGGTTCAGAAGGCATTGGATCCAACAATTGGGCGATTGCAGGTAATAAAACTGTCAGCGGTAAACCCTTACTAGCCAATGATCCTCATTTGGGTTTAACCACTCCCGCTATTTGGTACTTTGCTCATATTCAAGCACCGAAATTAAATGTCATTGGAGCCACTTTGCCAGGCATACCTGGCGTGGTTCTGGGTCACAACACCCAGGTGGCATGGAGTTTCACTAATACGGATCCTGATGTACAAGATTTGTACATTGAAGCCTTGGATCCAAATAATCCGGGGCAATACAAAACACCCAAAGGTTTTGAAAATTTTGTACTTCGAGAAGAAACGATTGCCATCAAAGGCCAAGAGCCTCTGAAGTTTTTAAGCCGAGAAACCAGGCATGGCCCTGTTATCTCAGATGCTTATCAACGCGCGCAAGATTTGATCAACACAGATAAATTTGCCATCTCCCTGCGTTGGACTGCACTAGAAGTTGGAAATCAAACCTTAAAGGCAGGATTCCAAATGAATGAAGCGCAAAACTTGGAAGAGTTCAAGAGTGCGCTGAAAAATTATCACTCCCCTATGCAAAACGTGGTGATGGCTGATAAAGATGGTCAGATTGCTTACCGCGCTGCAGGTGTGGCCCCCAAAAGAACAAAAGGTAAAGGCCTGTTTGGAACAGCACCAGCCCTTGGCTGGGATGCTCAATACGATTGGGGACCTTATTTTGGTAAAGATGATTTACCCAAAGAAACCAATCCTTCAAGCTCATTCATCGCCACCGCCAATCAACGCGTACACACTGCTAACGATCCACATCCTTTGACCACAGATTGGCACATGCCTTACCGCCATCAACGCATTGAACAATTGATCAATGCCACCGATCAACATGATGTGGCCAGCATGAAAGCCATTCAAGCTGATGCTCTTTCATTGTCTGCAGTCGATTTAATTCCCTTGTTGCAAGCTGCTAATTCAACTCATAAATATGCCAGTGATGCAAAAAACATCATTGCAAACTTTGACGGCAAGATGAGTGTTGATAGTGCAGGCGCGACCATCTATAACGCCTGGGCTCATCAGTCAACACGTTTGATGTTCGCAGACAAGCTTGGCAAAAGCTTCGCAATTGAATATGGCAAAAGAGATTTTCGCTCGGGCCTTCATCACATCATGAAGATGCATCAAGCAGGCAATACTCAAGCAGCATTTTGGTGTGACAAACCAAGCACCCCAGAAGTTGAAACCTGTGAAAGCATCATCGATGAGGCCTTCACTCTAGCCTTAGAAGATTTGAGCAAGCGCATGGGTGGATCACCTCAATCTTGGAAATGGGGTGAGGTGCACGTGGCTGTTTCAGAACATCGTCCATTCAGCAAAGTATCTTTATTGAAAAATAAATTTGAGATCACCCGCCCCACTCCAGGCGATGCATTCACAGTGAATTTGGGTTTCATGGACTTAGGCAATGCTAGCAACCCATTCACAGTGAACAAAGCAGCGAGTATGCGTGCCATCTATGACTTATCCAATTTAGATCAGTCTCAATTTATTTACCAAACCGGGCAATCAGGTTGGGTCAATAATCGTCATTACTCTAGCTACGCAAACGCATGGGCTAAACAAGAATATGTACCCTTGACCATGAACCCGAGCAAAATTGTTCATACCTCAGTTTTGAAACCTGACTTGAGCATTGCAGCTGAAAACAAAAAACGCTTAGAAAAAGAAGCTAAAGAAATAAAAAGAAAGTGATTGCTATGAAAAGTATTTCTCAAAGTTGGCAAGGTTGGCAAATTCGACTAAGTTGTTTATTACTCAGCTGCTTTCTCTTGGCAGCCAGTCAATTAACTCATGCTGGCTTAAAAGAAGATCTAGAAACTGGTTCTTATGTTTTGATGATGCGTCATGCTGATGCGCCAGGCTATAGCGACCCTGACGGATATAACTTGAATGATTGCAGCACTCAAAGAAATCTAGGCGCCACTGGTAAGACTCAAGCCAAGATGATTGGGCAATGGTTGACCACTCAAGGCATTGAGAGTGCGCAAGTTTTTAGCAGTCCTTGGTGTCGCTGCAAAGACACTGCCGCTCTTTTAAATAAAGGCGCTATTCAAGTTGAGGCAGGCCTTGGATCATTCTTTGAAAATCGTGGCAGTCGTCAAGAGCAAACACGCTTAACTCAAAACAAAATTGCACAACTCTTAAAAGTATCACCGCGCAAACCGGTGATCATGGTCACGCATCAAGTGAATATCCAAGCCTTTGCAGGACAATCATTAAGCTCTGGCAGCATGGTGTTGGTGAAAGTCAATCAATCAGGTCAGTACCTGTCTCATCAACTGATCAACCATCCTCACCCTTGAGGCAAGGATCCTCCAGATTAAGAACTGGGGCTGTCTTGAAAGCCACCACGTCTGTAGGTGACCACCAAGGTATCTCGCCATCCTTGCTCTAAGGCTTTAGGATCGATTGGTTGAATTGGTGTGGTTTCATGAACCACACGAGCATCGTCGAGCAGCAACAAACTAAAAGGCTTTTGTAAAGTAAAGCGCTGACCTTGCGGGCCATTCGATTCAAATACCCTGGTTTCACCACCTTTGATACCGTGACGTCCAAGCATCAAAACAGCCACGTACTCAACACCATCGCGATGAGCACCCTCGGGTGTTGGTCGGCCAATACCATCAGTTGTATCAATTCTGAATTGATGAACCTCAATGAACCAAGGCTTGGATACATCAAGATTTTTTTGTGTCTGATCAAACTGAAGAGCCAAGTTCAATAAAAAGTCTTTGAGTGCCGCTGAATTGGCAAACGTTTCTTCACATGGCTCAAACCAACGATCAATGCCACCATGCAATGCGTTATATGACACCGGTTGCCAGTGGGCACGATGAGGAGCCAATGTGACCGCATTGTTTTGAATCACAAAACTGGCATGCCTTCTTTGACGATAACGACCACCATCTTTTAAATACGCATCGGCTGGCAAGTTTTTCCAAGTGGAAGATAAGTCTTGCCACTCAGTCAAATGATGTTGTGAGAGTTCGAAAAACTGCTCAGGAGATAAAACGACATAGCCATTATCTTGAATAGCTGTTGGCACAGAGGCCAGCGATGATTGTGGTGGGTCTAATAGCATGTCAGAAATTGATAGGTATGGCTTAGTAATGGCTCAATAAATTCTTGGATATTCATTATCCTCTGAATGCCCCACTTGTGGGCAAAGCCTTATTTGTCGCAATGAAGCAGCGCCATCAAGCTTTTAGAAAATTCGCCTGGTGCAGTTCTTTGTATTCGCAACCAACCCAACCTTCATAAGCTAAATCATCCAAAAGCATGAAGAAATCAGCGTAATTGATTTCCCCTGTGCCAGGTTCATGGCGGCCAGGATGATCTGCAATTTGAATATGCTCAATAAAAGGCATCAGATCTTCTATATCCAAAATATCTTCACCCATGCGATGGGCATGATAGGCATCGTATTGAAGATAAAGATTGTTCGATGGAACCGCCATGATAGTTTCTAAAGCATGTTGACTGCTGGATAAGAAAAACCCCGGCATATCAAATGTGTTGATGGGTTCAATCAATAATTTGAGATTAGCTTTTTTTAACTCTTCTGCTGCATAAGTTAAATTTTCCACAAAATTTTTTTGAGCTTCATTGATACTCACACCCTCAGGCAATATTCCTGCCAAACAATTTAATTGTTTAACTCCCAACTGTTGAGCATGGGCAATAGCATCAGGAATACCGCTCCTAAATTCATCGACCCTGGCTGGATGACATGCCAAGCCTCGATCCCCCTTAGCCCAATCACCACCGCGCAAGTTATGCAGCACCATGGGTAACTCAAGCTGCGCCATAGACGCTGCAATGTCTTTTAGGGCCGCGCCTGAATTCTCTTGATATGGAAATTGGCATTCAATGGCTTCAAAGCCATCATCTTTTGCAGCCTTGATCCGCTCCAAGAAAGGCAGGTGTGCATAGAGCAAGGAGAGATTGGCGGCAAAACGAGGCATAAATGACCTAATTATCAATTCAGTGATTTAATTATGGCATGCGCATCATTTCAATTTCCACAGGCAAGATTGCTCCATTGTTTGGCATTGACCATCCCGATCATCGCGTGGTCAATTCAGGCATCAAAAAAGAGATTGTCAGTTCTTTAGATAAGCCCATCAGCATCAAAGTCAGAACCGTTGGTTTAGATGGCGATGAACAAGCTGACTTCAGTGTGCATGGCGGGCTAGAGAAAGCCATCTATGCCTACCCAAGTGAACACTACCCTTTCTGGAATGAACTACTCAGCAGAGAAGCAAAAAGGACCAACCCAATTGGTTTTGGTTTTGTTGGCGAAAATCTCAGTATTGAAGGATTCTCTGAAGATGCGGTTTGGGTCGGTGATAACTGGCAGATTGGTGATGTTGAACTAGAGGTTGTCAAATTAAGAGAGCCCTGCTTTAAATTCAATGCGCGCATGGGCTATAAAGGTGCATCCAAAGCAATGATTCAATCCACTCGCTCCGGTTGGTATCTTAAAGTTCACAAAGGCGGCAGCATCAAAGCTGGTGATGCCATCATCGTCACGCCTGGTCGCAGAGAAATGAGCATCCAGCAACAGAATCATTTTTTATTGCGCAAAGAGTCGCAAAAGGATTTGTTTTGATGAGTTCGATGAATATTCTCTTTGTGTGCATGGGCAACATTTGCAGAAGCCCAACAGCCCATGGGGTATTTCGTCAATACATTGAAGAGTCAGGCCTATCTCATCAAGTGACAGTAGACTCTGCGGGAACCCATGCCTACCATGTAGGCGAGGCACCAGATGCTCGCTCTCAAACACATGCACTCAAGCGTGGCTATGACTTATCAGATTTGGCAGCGAGACAACTCGATGATCGAGATTTTGATCACTATGATTTATTGCTCGTGATGGATTGGGAAAACTATGCGCTGACAGAACAGCGCTGCCCTCCGAATAAAAAACATAAGATCCGACGCTTAACCGAGTTTTGCAAAGTTAATCAGGCCAGCGTTGTTCCAGATCCCTATTACAAGGGTAGCGAAGGCTTTGAAGAAGTTCTTGATTTGGTCGAGAATGCTTGCGATGGTCTACTTGATCATGTAAGGCAGAGACTTACACAGTCTTCATGAGTTATTTGTAGGAAATTTCTTACAAACAAATCAACCTTTTCTGATTTTAAAAAAATAAAATTTCAGGCAAGCTCTTAGTTCAATTTACTCGAGAGTGTCCATGTCTATTTATCTACAAGATCAACCCACATCAGAATCATCACAGTCCCATATTTTTACCCTTACTTGTCATCATGATGGACAGCATGGCATCAAGGACTCCGATATTAAATCCAGTAACAAGCCTAAAGAAAACTTAAAAATCGTTGATATTCGCTTAATTGAACTAATTAAAAGAGAGGATGACTTCAAGGCTTTGTTATTTGAAGACCTCTACAGAAAAATAAAGTTCGATAAATTAACAAATCCAAAAATATTGGCAGAGAAGATTCAATTCCCCATCAAAGAGACTCTGGCCCTATACAAAGGCGATCTAAAAAAGATCAATACTTTTAGGTTGCTTCACGCAATTGCTCAATTTGGCTATGACATTCATGTCTGCATGCGGCCAACATTAGGCTATAAGCCCGGAGAGGTTTGTCTGGAGAGCTAAAAAGGCATGTGAATATCAGCGCGAGACACCTCTATAACGCTTGAAGAACCATTTTCTGATGTAGGTGGCCACGCCACCTCCCATCACCATTCCAAAAACGATGGGGTTATCCATCAAGAGTTGCCAAATACCTTGCCCTGACTCTACCCCCACCTGAATGGTTTCCGTGATTTCACCTAACTCATCAGAATTAATCAATTTATCAACCAATAACTCGCACATCGCCTGGCTCATGACATGACCTTATAGTCTGCCGATGAAAACCAAGGTGGCTAATTTACCCAAACCATAGCTCGCACTTTTTGCTAACTTGATACTTTTAGATATAACACCAGAGCTTCTTCTGCTTGATGCTTTTTTGCTTCGTTTGCTCGGTGATTTTTTAACAATGTTTCTGATGATCATCTCCATCTCGTTTTCTCCTAAAAGAAACCATGATGAATTCAGTCGATCTGAATTTGCAGGAAGTAACCCGTCAGAAATAGCTGATTTATTTAAAGGTAATTCTTACCTGGCAATGAAAGGGTTACTTTTTTAATTGGGTGAGCAAATGCCGCAAGTTATTGTGATCAATTTCGTGCATCAAATGTAACAACTCCCCTATCTCGCCTCGCGGAAATCCTTCGCGAGCAAACCATGACAAATAGTTGGCTGGTAAATCACAAAGCAATTTCCCGGCATGCTTACCAAAAGGCATTTTCATGCTGATCAATTTTTCTAAGGATTCGGGAGTCATGACCATGATACTAAAACAGGATTGCGATCAGCAATTTGTTTCAGTCTTTAATACAATGGATTCATGTTAACCAAACTCACCACCATTCCTTTATTTCCTCTTGGCCAGACGCTTTACCCCTCTGGCGCATTGGACTTGAAGATTTTTGAGATTCGTTATTTGGACATGGTCAAAGACTGTGTGGCCAATTCAACTAACTTTGGCATTGTTACTTTGGACGAAGGTAAAGAGGTTGTGGATCCCAGTGACAAACCCACGGTCTTCTTCCCGACAGGTACTTTGGTAGATATCACTTATTTTGATGCGCCACAGCCTTCATTGTTTTTCATCAAATGTCGCGGCACAAGACGATTTAAAGTACATCAAAGTCAACAAGAGAAAAATGGCTTGTGGATGGGCGAAGTCGAATTTTTATCTGAAGATGCCAATCACCCAATCCAAGCTGAGCACAAAACACTGGCCGATAACTTAGGCGCCATCATTGCATCTTTGCAGAAAAAAGGTGTGCGTGAAGATCAAATGCCATTCAGCCAACCTTATGATTTGGAGCAATGTGGGTGGGTGGCAAATCGCTGGTGCGAAATCTTGCCGCTATCACCAGCACAAAAGCACCATCTGTTGAGCATTGATAACGCACAAATTCGCCTTGATTTAGTGAAAGAGTTAATTGAAGAAATGACTGGCCAAAGCCAGTCTTAGTTTTTCCCCTGGATTCCGCAGTCGTCTAATAGAATAAATACATCACTTATATTGATGGGTAATCATGGCCATTATTCCTAAACGTTATTCCGCGGCTTTTGCTGGAGCTACTGGCAATATGTTGGAATGGTTTGACTTTGCCATTTATGGTTATTTCGCAACAGCTCTTGGCAAGGTCTTCTTCCCAGCCAGCGATCCCACTCTGCAAACAGTTGCTTCATTTGGCATTTTTGCCATTGGTTATTTAGCAAGACCGATTGGCAGTTTGATTTTGGGTCCAGTTGGAGACCTGCTCGGCAGAAGAAAAATGATGATCTGGAGCATCATGATCATGGGTGTGGCCAGTTTCATGGTGGCATTGCTACCAAGCTATGCTCAGGTGGGTGCCATCGCTGCGTATGCACTTCTGTTTCTTCGCATGACCCAGGGCTTTTCGATTGGTGGTGAATACACCGGCAGCATGGTGTATGCAGCCGAAGCATCTCCGCAAGGTAAAGAAGGTTTGATGTCTGGTATTGCTCACGCAGGAGCATTACTGGGATTTTTCTTAGGCTCTTTAATAGCAGCCCTCACCGCTTTTGTGTTTGGCGAAAGTGCTGTGAACGATTGGGCTTGGCGCCTACCCTTTCTTTTAGGAGCCTTGGTGGCGATTGCTGGCTGGAAGCTAAGAGCTCATATGCCTGAGACCCTTGAGACTGCCATCCAACACAAGCTTAGCTTTAAAGAATTATTTGCTTTAATTGCCCTGCGCTTAAAAGAAGTGGCACAAGGTTGGAAAGTCTTAGTACAAATTGCAGCTCTTATTTCTTTTTCGAATGTGCTGTTTTATGTTCAGTTTGTTTATTTTGTTGATTACGCCGCCAAACATGGTGGCTCGATGCAATCAGCCAACACGGTGGCGACTGCGATTCAATTTGTGGGCATTCCTTTGGTTGTTCTAGGTGGCTGGTTGGCCGATAAGATTGGCAGAATCAAGATCACTTGGTATGCCACTTGGGCCGGTGCCATTTTGTGTATTCCTGCGATACTGGCTTCTCAATTCGGTGGGGTTGTAGGTCTAGCGATTGGTCAATCTTTGATCGTGGCGCCAGTGATGTTGCTGTTTGGTGCTCAAGGCATTCTGATCAGTCGCTTGGTCAAACCTGAACAACGTTGCTCAGTGTTTGCGATTGGTTATAGCTTGGCAGTTGCTCTATTTGCCGGTACAGCACCAATGGTCACAGCCTGGCTACTTGAGATCAATGCATGGACTTGGGGCCCTGCTGCCTATTGTTTCATTTATGCAATTCCAGCCATTTATGCATTGCACTCATTAAGAAATGAAAACCAATGATTCCAGTTTTAAATGCTCAAGAATTATTGGCTCTGACCTCAGAACAACATGATCAGCAGTGCTCAAATTGTGCTTCACATGATTTCTCTTGTTGGGAAACAATTCTGAGTACCTTTGATCGTTATAGCTTGAAGACAGTCGGCACACTCCAGCATCCTGATGCAGAAGAAATTTGGGATGAGCACCACCCTAATGGCACCACCATTTGGTCAGAGAACGCTCCGATTGCTGTTGGCTTTCATCCATACAATCGATGCACAGTCGATCAATGCCCAGAATGCTCAACTGTTTATTTGCGCTACACCGAATACGGTGGCTATTACGTTGACGAAAGAATTCGGGTGGTCAAACCTGAATTGATTACTCAGGCTCCCTGATTTAAGAAGCCCATGAGTTACACAAGCATTGATGCTATCCAGATGCTGTATCAATGCTTATGAGTTGAATGATCGTGCTCTTTGCTTGTATCTTTTTCTGAAGATACTTCAGCGGCACCATGAGCATGTCCACCTGCAGATGAATGAGTTTTGAAGTAATTGGCTGCATAGATGGAAGCGATTGTGACAATGATGACACTGATGCTGCCGTAGATAAGAACTCCTTTGATCTTTGTATGGGGTCTTCCCTCCATCCAATACACTGCGATCAAACTCATTAAGAATCCAACAGGTACAACCCATAAGCTTCTATCTGGAGAATCTGGGAAATGCTGAAGGCCACCTGTAAAAAAACCTAGGCCCACAGATGCAATCACACCGATGGCCAATAAATTAGTCCATGTGTTGCTTGTTTGAGGATTTGAGATTTTCTCTAAAACACCAGCAATCAAATAAATAGCAACACCAATAGCAGCAGTGATCATTGATCGTTGTTCGCTGAATGCGCCATGAGTCACCGCTCCAGCAATAAAACTGATGCCCGTGTATTTACATAAAGTAGCAATGTGACCCAGGGAGAATTTCATGATGTTCGCTTTAAATTTAAAAATTTAATTTAGCAGAAGTGGTGACATTTAGCTGAGGGCCCATATCCCCCTAATTGACAAAGGGTAATTGATCCCAATGACTGGTGTACTTAGGCGAAACATTCTCTGACTTCATTTTCCAAGATTCATCTGTGCCTGTAGCAGCAACACGCAAAGATTTACTTCCATAACGCGCATTAATTGAATCTAGCGTTTTCATGAGGCGCACGGACTTTCCTTTGGCCTGATGATCTTCAAACAATGAAGACTGAAGTAATGGCTTATCAGTCATCAAACCTAACATCACGCCAGCCTTTTTATATCTGAAGCCTTTTTTATAAATTTCTTTCAGTCCTTTGATGGCCATTTCAGTCAACACCAAGGTGTCATCCGTTGGATGCGCCAAAGGTATTTGAATGCTTTGACTGTACTGTGGCTCATTTCTCATGAACACATTGGTCTGAACAAAGATACTGATTGAACTGGTCAATGACTCTTGTTCTCTTAATTTTTCAGCAGCCCTGGCTGTGTGTGTCGCAACTGATTCAGCCAACTCATCTAAGCTCAACACTAATTTGCCAAAACTTCTAGAAGCAATGATTTGTTGCTTGGGTGGCGCCACCTCCTCGAGAGCCAAGCAAGAGAGTCCACGTAATTCGTAACAAAGTCTTTCAATCACCACCCCAAATTGCAATCTCATCATTTGTGGCGAAATCTGAACAAGGTCCAGCACTGTGTGTATGCCCATGCCCTCTAAACGTTTGGCGATCTTACGACCAATGCCCCACACTTCAGCAGCAGATACCTCACTCATCCATTGATAGAGTTCTTGTTTTGGCATATTGCTTAAATCACAAACGCCATTGAACGATGGATTTTTTTTAGCCAAGTGGTTAGCAAACTTGGCCAATGTTTTACTCGGCGCAATGCCCACACACACTGGCAAACCAGTCCACTGCTTGATACGCTGCTTGATCTCAGCACCTAAATGAGTGGGAGATTCGTGAGCATTTAAAACAGATTCGATTTGCAAAAAGCTTTCATCCACGCTGTAGACCTCCAGCTTGGGCGTGAACTGTCGCAGTATCTCCACCACGCGCTGACTCATGTCGTGATACAGAGTGTAATTGGATGAACAAGCCAGGATGCCATGCTGCTTGGCCAAGTCTTTCATCTGAAACCAAGGCGTTCCCATTTTGACACCCAAGGCTTTGACTTCAGCACTGCGTGCCACTGCACAACCATCATTGTTGGACAGCACCACCATGGGTGTTTTTTCTAACTGAGGGGCAAAGACTCTTTCGCAAGACACATAGAAATTATTCACATCCACCAAAGCAAACAATGGTGCATGGGTGGAATGTTGACTGGCGGAGCTCATGATCAAACTCGAGATGAACTACTTGAATAACGTCTGACCACCCCAATGACCACACCCCATATTTGTAGCTCATGGCCTTCACTGAATGTGATGTTGGGGTAGTCAGGGTTTTCTGGACGCAATTCAATGAGTCCTTTGTATTTGTACAAACGCTTGATCGTGTACTCACCATTGACCACCGCCACCACAATGTCTTTGTGTTTCGGCTTTAAGGCTCGATCAACGACCACCTTATCGTCATGATGGATGCCAGCCACAATCATTGATTCACCTCTCACAGTAAACATGAAAGTGGCTGGCTTATTCTGTATCAGATAGCTATTCAAATCCAATCCATCAGCCGCATAATCAGCCGCAGGACTTGGAAATCCTGCTGATAATGGGTGCATGATGAGTGGCGTCTCATTCACCGATAAATCAGCCAACAAGCCTTGAGGAACTTGGCTCAAGCTGGTTTGATGAAGAAGTTGATTGATCGATTGAGTCATAATAGTACTGTATATTTATACAGTATATATGAATTTAATCGGATTCAGCAAATTTGTTATTCCAACATTAAGATAGACCCCATCATGTTGGGGAAAATCCGTCAAAAACTACTGGCTGACACGTTTCCGAAAGAAATTTCGGTCACTGAACTTGTCTGCCCTATTTGCGATCGCCCAATCCCAAGCTCGCAAAAAGATGCGCATCACTTTGTTCCAAAATCAAAAGGTGGAAAAGCAACTGAGTATTTGCATCGTATTTGCCACAGGCAAATACACGCTTTGTTCACAGAAACGCAGTTAGCCAGAGAATTGAATACGGCCGAAGCCATCAAAGAAAAAGCGGAGATGCAAAAATTCATTGCTTGGGTGCAATCCAAGCCTCATGATTTTTACCAACGCACCTCCAAGAGTCATCAAATCAAAAAATGAATTGATTTCTTATGCAACTTTTGCAAGTTCCTCACGCATCTTGTCGATGATCGCTTTGTAATCAGGTTTGCCAAAAATGGCAGAGCCAGCAACAAACGTATCAGCACCAGCGGCAGCAATTTCACGGATGTTGTCGACTTTCACGCCGCCATCAACTTCTAAGCGAATCTTGCGACCTGTTTTAGCTTTATACGCTTGTAGCTTGGCTCTGGCTTCACGCAATTTATCCAAAGTACTTGGAATAAAAGATTGACCACCAAAGCCTGGGTTGACTGACATCAATAGAACTAAATCTAACTTATCCATCACATAGTCTAGGTGATGCAAAGAAGTGGCTGGATTGAACACCAAGCCTGCTTGACAACCGCTGTCTTTGATAAGACCCAAAGTTCTATCAACATGAGAGCTGGCTTCTGGGTGAAAGCTGATCAAATTAGCACCTGCTTTGGCAAAGTCCGGAACGATGCGATCGACTGGCTCAACCATCAAGTGAACATCAATACAGGCTGGCTGACCATTTTTCACAGCATGTGAGCGAATCGCCTCACATACCAAAGGACCAATCGTGAGATTGGGCACGTAATGGTTGTCCATCACGTCAAAGTGGATCCAATCAGCTCCAGCAGCCAGGACATTGCTAACTTCTTCGCCTAAGCGAGCAAAGTCTGCTGACAAGATAGATGGGGCAATGAGGTACTGATTCATGATGGGATCCTTGTGATTGTTTTAATAACGAATGTTTCTTAACCTGTATTTCTTAATCCAGCAGAAATACCATTGATACTTAAATGAATACCCAAACGAGTTCGGTCATCTTGCTGACCATTTCTCCAACGTCGGATAAGTTCTACTTGCAAGTGATTCAGTGGATCAATGTAAGGAAAGCGATGCTTGATTGATCTTGCCAAACTTGGGTTATTACTCAAGCGTTGTTTTTCTTGAGTGATGATTTCTAGTGCTTGAACAGTGAGGTGCCATTCTTGTTCAATTTCTTCAGCAATTTTTTTGCCAACGCGCCAATCTGGATTGAGCGTCATGTAACGCTTAGCAATACCCATATCAGCTTTAGCCATCACCATATCCATATTGGATAACAATGATTTAAAGAATGGCCACTCGGCATACATTTTTCTTAGCTGCTGACGATTTTTAACTTTATTGCTAGATAAAAATTCAGCAATCGCCGAACCAAATCCATACCAAGCCGGCAACATGATGCGACTTTGACCCCAAGAAAAACTCCAAGGAATCGCACGCAAGTCTTCAATGCGACGACTACCGGTGCGTGAAGCAGGTCTTGATCCTAAATTTAAGTGCGCAATCTCACTGATAGGTGTGATGGCGAAAAAATTATCAGCAAAGCCTTTGTTTTCATAAACCAATTGCTTATAAGCGCGATTACTCGAAGCCGACAATTGCTGAGCAATGGATTTAAAAGTTTCAGGAATGCGATGTTTGCTTTTAATCAGCGTGGCCTCTAAGGTTGCCGAAAATAAAGCTTCCAAATTTCGTGTGGCCATGTCTTGATGAGAATATTTGCTGGCAATCACCTCACCCTGCTCTGTCAAACGAATTTGACCTGCCACTGATCCTGGGGCTTGGGAAAGAACCGCTTCATAACTGGGGCCACCACCACGACCAACCGTACCACCACGACCATGGAACAACCTCAGTTTGATGCCTTGATATTGTTTGAAAAGTAGAACTAATTCTTCAGTGGCTTGGTATAAAGACCAATTACTGGTCAAGTAACCGCCATCTTTATTACTATCCGAATAGCCCAACATGATTTCTTGAACCTGTCCGCTGCGCTCAATCAAAGCGGCAATATGAGGCAACTCATAGAACTCCTTCATGATCAAAGCAGCTTGCTGCAAGTCATGAATGGTTTCAAACAAAGGCACAGGGATTAATGCTAGACGTCCTTTACTCAAGGAGCCTTCGAGCAACGATGCTTCTTTCTGCAAAACCAGGAGTTCTAATAAATCGCTGACAGATTCTGTATGACTAATGATGTGTTGCTTGATCGCATCTCGACCATACGCTTGAATGATAGTTTTGGCTGCTGCAAAAACATCCAATTCAGTTTGTGTCTGATTCGAATACTCTGTATTAGGCAATTTTAAGGGGCGAGGATCAGACAAGACCTTGATCAAACAAGCGCGCTTATCCTCTTCTGACAAGCTTGAGTAATCTTTTTCAATTTTTGATTTTGCCAGCAACTCAGCAACGGCAATCTCATGCTTGTCAGAGCTTTGGCGAAGATCCAAAGTGGCCAAATGAAATCCAAAGACGGTTGCCACTCGGATTAATTGCTTTAATCTCAAATGAACAATCAAATCACCATGATGATCGAGTAAAGAATTTTTAATGGTCACCAAATCATGAATGAACTCATCAACTGTGCTGTAAGGCCGCCCCTCACCCAAGCGCGCCGCCGAAGTAAATTCGGCAACAGTCTGTTGAGATAAGCGCGAGGTACTTGCCATCAAACGTCGATAAATACCAATCAAAGCTCTGCGGTAAGGCTCATCCATGCGATGCTCTTGCGTATCACCTGACTGATCTGCTAATTGCTGGAGCTCTGGACTCACATGCACCAAACGCGTCGACATAGACAGTTCTTTGCCCAGCAACTCTAATTCATTGAGGTAATACTTGAAAATCACCTGACTCTGCCTTTTAAGCGCATAAGTCATGGTGTCTTTGGTCACATAGGGATTGCCGTCTCGATCACCACCAATCCAGTGCCCCATTTTCAGAATTGGAGCAATTTGATCTGTATTCAATAAATCTTCAATATCTTCATACAAGCGCGGCACAGCAGTTAAGAGAGTGCGCGGGTAGTAGGATAAGACGTTATCGATTTCATTCTGCACAGTCAAAGTAGAAAAACGCAATAAACGCGTTTGCCACAACTGTGAAACCTTGGCACGCAAGAGCTTTTCATTGCTGAGCAGATCTCTTGGGTGCGTCAAAAACTCACGATGAGCCAGCAAGTCCAAGATATCTCTTTCAGCATCCAATAAACTAGCGCGCTGAACTTCCGTGGGGTGGGCTGTCAATACAGGCGAAATATGGAAACCATCAATGGCTTCCTTGATCTCTTTGGCTTTGAGTCCTTGCTTCTTTAATAAGAATAGACTTTTTTCAAGTGAGCCATCCTGGCCTTTAAGACCTATCCAACCCTCTTGCTCACGGGCCTTGCGGCGCCGAATACGATGCAAGTCTTCAGCAATATTAGCCAAATGTGAAAAATAACTAAATGCACGTATGACCGAGACCGCATCATCTGATTTAAGTTTCTTAAGATACTTTTCTAATTTTTTACCAGCCAACTCATTGGCATCACGGCGATAAGCAACGCTCAAGCGACGAACATATTCAACTTTCTCAAAGGCATCTTTGCCCTCTTGGGTTCGAATCGTATCACCTAAAATCCGACCCAAAAGTCGGATGTCTTCAATCAGTGGCTGGTCTTTACTATCCAAATTAATTAAACAGACATCAGTGCTTTGGTTGCCCTCAACATCTGACAGCTGTATCCCCATTCGTTGTCATACCAAGATAATATCTTGACCAGCTTACCATCTTGAGAAACGCGGGTTTGAGTGCTATCAAAGATACTTGGACGTGGATCATGATTAAAATCAACGGATACCAAAGGCAAAGTGTTGTAACCCAAGATGCCTTTCAATGGGCCGCTTTCGCTCGCCATCTTGATCAACTGATTCACTTCTTCCACTGTTGTGGCTTTGCTTGGCGTGAATGTCAAATCAACCACGGATACGTTGATTGTTGGTACACGCATCGCGAAACCATCAAACTTACCTTGCAACTCTGGCAATACCAAGCCGACAGCAGCGGCAGCACCTGTTTTTGTTGGAATCATGCTCATCGTTGCTGAACGGGCACGGCGCATATCGCTGTGATATACATCGGTTAGCACTTGGTCATTGGTATATGAGTGAATCGTGGTCATCAAACCTGATTCAATACCAATGGAGTCTAATAAAGGCTTAACAATCGGAGCCAAGCAGTTGGTCGTACAGCTGGCATTGGAAATGACCTGATCAGTTGCTTTAAGCACTTGATGGTTCACACCATAAACAATCGTAGCATCCACATCTTTACCGCCTGGTGCAGAAATAATCACCTTCTTAGCACCCTGCTGAATATGCACCATGGCTTTTTCTTTTGAAGTAAAAGCACCAGAGCACTCTAAAACAACATCAACACCTAAATCACCCCAATTGGTTTCTAAAGGATTGCGCGTTGAAAAAATCTTGATGCGGTCACCATTGATCACCATGTGATCACCATCGACCACCACGGTTCCTGGGAAGCGACCGTGGGCTGAGTCATATTGGGTCAAGTGGGCATTGATATCAATACCACCCAAACCATTGATCGCTACGACCTTGATGTCATCGCGCTTCTCTTCATAAATCGCGCGAACCACCATGCGACCAATACGACCATAACCGTTAATTGCAATCTTCAGCATACATCCCTCATTCAATGACTATTAATATCTTATTTAGTTTTTTGTTACTTCTTTGTTACTTCTTTGTTATTTATTTTTTAACTAATTTCGTTTTAGTTTTATGACTCTGCGTTAATACAGGTTACTCAACTCAAATTCAATATTGCTCAATTCAGGAACAATCATTTTGGCGTGACGAAATTCATCATCAGCAAAAAAGTGACTTTTCACCCCGATGAAATCCATTCCTGCTGCATGTGCAGCTCGCGCACCATTGTCTGAATCCTCAATCACCAAACATTTTGTTGGATGAATCTTGAGTTGATCGGCCGCCAATAAATATGCTTCTGGATCGGGTTTCTTATTCTTTACTTTTTCCCCACAAACGATGATCTTTGGATGTAAATCAATGCGACTCTCAATCGAAGCTTTCCATAAACTGTCCCAGTTTGATTGGCTGGTGGTTGTGACAACCCCCCACTGACGATTGAGATTCCATATTTTTTTAATTAATTCAAAGAATCCAGCTCGCGGCTGAACAATCCCTGTGTCGATTAAACGTGCATAAATCTCATTTTTTGTTTGATGCACTTGTTTTAAAAAAGCGTCGTTGTAATACTGTTTGGTTTTTCCAGAAGATTCAAGAACGGCACGATGAGCTTTAAGACGCTCAAAGCCACCGGCAACCTTTAAAAGGTCTTTGTATTGATCCCCACTCCAGACCCATTCCATATCATGTCTTGAAAATGCACAATTGAATGCAGGCAAATGGCCGATAGCTTCAGTTTCAGCAATCGTGCCATCCAAATCAAATAGGACAACATCGTAGTTTCTTAAGTTAACCAAACTTTTGCCGATGTTGCCGTCTTTAATCATGCAAGAAAAGGTCATTTGATAACTGCCTCTAAATCGCCTTTGGTGTATTTGATTGCCATCGTATCTAATGCAACTGTCTTAATTTTTGACGCCTGACCAGCGCTACCAAATGAAATGAAACGATCGTGACAGATACCGCGGGCTGCAGCTGTTGCCACTTTAAAGAAAGCTCGTGGATCAAACTCTTCTGGCTTTTCTGCCATGAGTTTGCGCATCGCACCCGTCATCGCCAAACGAATGTCTGTGTCAATATTGACTTTACGAACGCCATTTTTAATACCTTCAACGATTTCTTCAACAGGCACACCATAGGTTTCTTTGATATCGCCACCGTATTGACGAATGGTCGCCAACCATTCTTGCGGCACACTTGATGAACCATGCATCACTAAGTGGGTATTAGGAATGCGTTTATGAATCGCTTTGATACGATCAATTGCTAAGATATCGCCTGTCGGAGGGCGACTGAATTTATAAGCGCCATGGCTGGTACCAATCGCGATCGCCAAAGCATCTACTTGGGTTTCTTTAACAAATTCAGCAGCCTCATCCGGATCTGTCAATAACTGAGAATGATCCAAAACACCTTCAGCGCCAACGCCATCTTCCTCGCCGGCCGTGCCTGTCTCTAATGAGCCCAAGCAACCCAACTCACCTTCTACAGAAACACCCACGGCGTGTGCCATTTCTACTACTCTCTTGGTCACATCAACGTTGTATTCATAGGTCGCTGGTGTTTTTGCATCTTCACGCAAAGAACCATCCATCATCACACTTGAAAATCCGCTGCGAATCGACATTTGGCAAACCGCAGGAGATGAACCGTGGTCTTGATGTAAACATACAGGTATGTGCGGATATTGCTCTGTGGCTGCTTGAACCATCAAACGCAAGAATGACTCACCTGCATATTTACGAGCGCCTGCAGAAGCTTGCAAAATCACTGGGCTGTCTAACTCATCAGCAGCTTGCATGATGGCATGGATTTGTTCCATGTTGTTCACGTTGAAAGCTGCCAAACCATATTGGTTCTCTGCAGCGTGATCGAGTAATTGTCTAAGTGAAATGAGGGCCATGTTGGTTCCTTAATAGATAGTGTGGGTTTTATTATTTAGTAGCGCGCTGAGTGAGTATCTCGACTGCTGGCAAGGTTTTACCTTCTAAAAATTCCAAGAAGGCTCCACCACCAGTAGAGATATAGTCAATTTGATTACTGATGTCATATTTAGAAATGGCTGCCAATGTGTCACCACCGCCACCAATCGTGAATGCTGGTGAGTGAGCAATAGCAGCTGCTAACATTTTGGTGCCGCCTCCAAATTGTTCGATTTCAAATACACCCATTGGTCCGTTCCACACAATGGTGCCAGCATTTGAAATGATCATGGCTAACTTGGCAGCAGTTCTAGGCCCAATGTCTAAAATCATGTCATCGTTTTGAACCTGATCAACCATGACTTTATTGGCACGTGCTTGGGCTGAGAATTCATTGGCGACAATCACATCTGTTGGAATTGGCACTTCAGCACCGCGAGCTTCCATCATGGCCATGATTTCTCTGGCTTCATTCACCAAATCAGGCTCAGCCAATGACTTACCAATGGGTAGACCTTTGGCCAATAAGAAAGTATTGGCAATGCCACCGCCCACAATCAATTGATCTACTTTGTTGGCCAATGTTTTTAGGATGGTCAATTTCGTTGACACCTTTGAGCCAGCAACAATCGCCACCAATGGTTTTTGTGGGCTCAACAAAGCTTTACCTAAAGCATCTAATTCAGCAGCCATCAAGGGGCCTGCACAGGCAACCTTGGCATATTTTGCTACGCCATGCGTAGTGGCTTCGGCACGGTGAGCTGTACCAAATGCATCATTCACATAAACATCACACAAGCTGGCAATTTTCTTGGCCAACTCGTCATCATTTTTCTTTTCACCTTTGTTGATGCGGCAGTTTTCTAAAAGCACCACTTCACCTGGTCCAACTTTGACGCCACCTTCCACCCAATTTGAAACCAAAGGAACTTTTCTACCCAAGAGGTCGGCAATTCTTAAGGCAATCGGGCCCAGAGTATCTTCAGGAGAAAACTCACCCTCCACTGGACGACCCAAATGAGATGTCACCATCACAGCAGCACCTTGATCAAGGGCATATTGAATCGCAGGAATCGATGCACGAATACGTGTGTCATCCATGATCACGCCGGCATCATTTTGCGGTACGTTTAAGTCAGCCCGGATAAATACTTTTTTTCCAGCCAACGACACATCAGACATTCTCAAGAAATTCATCAAATTCCCCTGAAATAATTTGGCACATCTGAAATATCTGGCACCAAGCGATCTGGATCAGCCATGCTGATCGGGCGACCGTGGTTATAACCATAAGGTACGGCCCAACAAATCACGCCAGCAGCTTTTGCTGTAGCAACGTCAATTTCTGAATCGCCAATAAATAAACTGTGACCCACTGAGGTATGCAATTCATTTAAACAATGTTCAATCACGCCAGGATGAGGCTTTTTCACCGGCAAAGTGTCGCCACAGATGATCATGTCAAAGTATTTCTTTAAATCATGAGCAGCCAATACTCGATCGGTAAAACGAGTTTCTTTATTGGTCACAATTGCTTGTTTCACACCAATACTTTTTACTTTCTCTAGCGTCTCAATTACCTTAGGAAATGGCGTACTTGATGTACCGGCGGTTTCTTGATAGTGCACAATGAAACGCTCCATGACCTTTTCCCATGGCTCATTTTTTTGACCAGCTGAAGCAGCCCAGGCTTGTTGCATCAACCAACCTGTACCATGACCAATCCAGCGACGTACATCACTCTCATCCACACCTCGGCACTCAAAATCCAACAAAGTCAGATTAACTGCCTGTGTAATTTCTGTGGCAGTGTCTAACAGAGTACCGTCTAAGTCATACATCACTAAGGCCATGGTGATTCCTTATATTCAATAATTAATTTTTACAAGCGACTTATACGAGTGATGCCAAACGATCCGCCGTCACACCCAAGTAGCTATAAACTGAAGGTGCTGGGGCTGATTCGCCAAAACGATTGATACCAACCACATCGCCTTCCAAGCCAACGTACTTTCTCCAGAAATCAGCATGACCTGCTTCAATCGCCAATCGTCTAACTTTCGGTGGCAAAACTGAGTCTTTCCAAGCTTGATCCTGTTGGTCAAATAAAGTAGTGCACGGCATGGACACCACACTCACCTCTTTGCCCATGGCACGTAATTTTTGTTGCGCTTCCATCGCCAAAGAAACTTCAGAACCAGTGGCGATTAAAACAGCCTCTGGCTTACCATTGGCAGGTGACAAAACATAACCGCCTTTGCGAATACCTTCTTCACGCTGTGGATCAGCGGCGTATTGCGGTAAGTTTTGACGAGACAAGAACATCGCGGATGGACCATCTTGGCGTTCAATTGAATGAATCCAAGAAATAGCAGTTTCTAAACCATCGCATGGTCTCCATAAATTAAGATCAGGAATCACACGCAAACTACTTAAATGTTCAACCGGTTGATGCGTTGGACCATCCTCACCCAAACCTATTGAGTCATGTGTCAACACGTAAATCACTCGCTGCTTCATCAAGGCACTCATGCGAATCGCATTGCGAGAGTAGTCTGAGAAAACAGCAAAAGTACCACCATAAGGAATCAATCCTTTGTGCAAGCAAATACCATTCATGATGGCGCTCATACCAAATTCACGCACACCATAAGAAATATAGTTGGCTGCGTCATCTGGGTTCTGATGCCAAGACTTGCTGGTTTTGCCAGCAGTTAAATTTGAACCTGTTAAGTCAGCGGAACCGCCGAGTAATTCAGGAATACCTGCTACCAATACATCCAGAGACTGTTGTGAAGATTTTCTGGTGGCTGTCGGAGCTTCAATAGATTTCATCAAAGACAACAATGAGGCTTTAGTTTGCTCCCAGTTAGTTGGTAATTCTTGTCGAATAGTGCGCTTTAATTCCTTGGCTTTTTCTGGATAAGCTGAGGCATAGCTTGAGAATAATTTTTCCCATGCAGTTTCTAATGTCACCCCTTTAGTGATGCCATTCCATGATTTTTTGATGTCGTCTGGAATTTCAAAAGGAGCGTGTGGCCAGTTCAATGCCGCACGTGTAGCCTCAACTTCTTTGGCACCCAAAGCAGCACCATGAACATCATGTGTGCCAGCCATGTTTGGAGAACCCCAACCAATAGTCGTTTTACAAATGATCATCGTCGGACGATCAGACTGAAGCGATTGATCAATTGCTTTTTTGATTTGAGCGCTGTCATGACCATCAATCGGTCCAATCACATTCCAGCCATATGATTTGAAACGTGCTGCGGTGTCATCTCTGAACCAACCACCCACATGACCATCAATTGAAATGTCATTGTCATCATAAAAACAGGTGAGCTTATTCAAGCCCCACACACCGGCCAATGAGCAAGCTTCGTGGCTCACGCCTTCCATCAAGCAACCATCGCCTAAAAATACCCAAGTGCGATGATCAATGATTTCATGGCCAGGTTGGTTAAAGCGCTGTGCCAGTAATTTTTCTGCCATGGCCATACCCACTGCGTTAGCAATGCCTTGACCCAATGGACCAGTGGTTGTCTCTACTCCCGGAGTGATGCCAACCTCTGGATGACCAGCTGTTTTACTGTGCAATTGTCTGAATTGCTTTAAGTCATCAATCGTTACCGGATAACCTGTCAAATGTAACAACGCGTAAAGCAACATTGATCCGTGACCATTCGACAAGACAAAACGATCGCGGTTAAACCAACTAGGATTGCCTGGATTGTGATTAAGGTATTGACGCCATAAAACCTCTGCGATGTCAGCCATGCCCATCGGTGCGCCAGGATGACCTGACTTGGCTTTTTCTACAGCATCAATGGCCAAGAAACGCACAGCATTGGCAAGCTGTCTATCAGTGGTTTTAGTTGCAGTCATGTTGTTTCTTTCAGTGTTAATTGGCTTTGTTAATATTGCTTTATTTACTTTTTGACACGAACTTAAATGCGACGCTTCATGTCCATCAAGCGCAAAATCATCGGCGTAAAAATCAATTGCATGGCCAAGCCCATTTTTCCACCTGGTATCACCAAGGTATTTGGACGAGTCATCATTGAGCCATCCAACATTGAAATGAGGTATGGGAAATCAATGCCCTTTGGATTAGCAAAACGAATCACTACCATGCTCTCATCCGCACTTGGGATGTCTTTAGCAATGAATGGATTAGATGTGTCAACGGTTGGCACACGCTGGAAGTTCACATGTGTTTTTGAGAACTGTGGACAAATGTGTTTCATGTAGTCAGGCATTCTGCGAAGAATGGTGTCAACCACCGCATCTTGAGAATAGCCGCGCATATTTTGATCGCGGTGTAATTTCTGAATCCATTCCAAGTTGATGATGGGCACCACGCCCACTAATAGGTCAACGTGTTTCGCCACGTTGGCTTCTTCACCCACATAAGCACCATGCAAACCTTCGTAGAACAATAGATCAGCGCCTGGCTCCATGTCTTTCCATGGAGTAAAAGTGCCCGGATCTTGTTTGAACTCTGCACCTTCAGCAGCATCGTGAATGTATTTACGGTATTTACCTTTACCTGTTTCGCCAAAAGTTTGAAAAATACCTTCAAGCTCTTTCAGTAAGTTGGCTTCTGGACCAAAATGACTAAAGTGATTGTTACCCTTCTCCAACTCTTTTTTCATTTGCTCACGCATAGACATGCGATCATAGCGATGCATTGAATCACCCTCAAGCACCTGGGCTTTAATGCCATCACGTCTAAAAATATGTTGGAAGCTTTTCATCACCGTTGTTGTGCCAGCACCTGATGAACCTGTCACAGCAACAATTGGGTATTTAACAGACATTTTTTCTCTCCAGATTTATTTCTAACGGATTAACGGTATAGGGAGCGGTCACCAAACAAAGGTGAGGAATATTTCTGATCCGCACCGGTGTCGTATTCGTGGTGATACTTTTCAATGCGCTCAACTTCGTTGCGTGAGCCCACCACCACAGGAATACGTTGATGAATATTTTCTGGCGTCACTTCCATGATGCGTTGACGACCTGTGGAGGCCAAGCCTTTGGCTTGTTCAATCACAAAGCTCATAGGATTGGCTTCATACATCAAGCGCAGACGACCTGGCTTGCTCACATCTTTGGTATCGCGTGGGTACATGAACACACCGCCACGCATCAAGATGCGATGCACATCGGCCACCATGGATGCGATCCAACGCATATTGAAGTCTCGACCACGGATGTCAGTTTTGCCGGCTTTGCATTCAGCAACATAGCGCTGAATCGGTGGCTCCCAAAAACGTTCATTACTGGTGTTAATCGCAAATTCGCCGGTATCAGCAGGAATCTCAATATTGGCGTGAGTCAAAATAAAGTTACCAACTTCACGATCCAAAGTAAATCCATGGGTGCCTTTACCCACTGTGATCACCAACATGGTCGATGGACCATAAATGGCATAACCTGCTGCTAACTGTTTGGTGCCTGGTTGCAAGTAGTCGGCCATCACTGGATCACGACCTTTAGGTGCTTCCAAAATTGAAAAGATTGAACCCACAGAAACGTTCACATCAATGTTTGAGGAACCATCGAGTGGATCAAAAACTGCTAAGAAAGGGCCTTTTTTGTCTGGATCAGTAACAGTGATGGGATCATCGTTTTCTTCTGAAGCCAAACCCGCGATCAAACCACCTAACTGAAAGGTATTGATAAATGCCTGATCAGATAAAACATCTAATTTTTTTTGAGTCTCACCTTGGATGTTTTGAGTTTCTAAACTACCCAAAATACCTGCCAAATCCCCTTTCGCTGTCATTGCTGAAATTGCTTTGACAGCAGCAGCCACATCGACCAACAATGCGGCCAAGTCACTTTTACCTTCAGCCTGAAGTTGCTGAATCAAAAACTTTGATAATGTGGTTCTCCCTAAATGCATAATATTTCCCTATACCCATATTTAATTTATGGATTTAATGTAGCCATATAGACACATAAAATCCAATCACAAATCTTTACTTATTCATAAGCTTTGACTGATAATTAGGCATGCGTCCGTACACCATTAAGCAAATACAAACTTTCATTGAAGTTGCCAAGGAGAAATCAATCTCCAAAGCAGCTGAAAACCTATTTGTGACTCAACCCGCTATTTCGATGCAAATCAAGCAATTAGAAGATGCATTTGGCTTACCGTTGCTTGAACCGATAGGTCGCAATATTCAATTGACCAGCGCTGGCTTGGAGTTTTTAGAGCGGGCACAAGCAGCAATCTCAGAGTTAAAAGACTTAGAAGCTGTCATGGCAAGCCACTTGAATTTAGGTCAAGGTCATATATCTTTGGGTATTGTGAGTACCACCAAATATTTCGTACCGATGCTCTTAGTTGAGTTCCGGAAAATGTTGCCTGGCATCAAAGTTACATTAAAAATTGATAACCGCGAGAGTATTTTGGCGATGCTTGCAAGAAACGAAGTTGATTTGGTGATCATGGGACGCGTTCCAAAGGAAATGGATTGCATTGCAACGCCCTTTGCAACCAATCCGATGGCGATTGTTTCGGGTCCTACCCACCCTTTATCGCGACGCAAGCAAGCTAAATTCTCAGACTTAGCAAACCAAGAGTTTGTTGTGCGAGAAATCGGCTCAGGAACCCGCCAGGCAATGGAAAGAATGTTTCAACAGCATGGCGTGCAACTGAAAATTGCGATGGAAATGCCGAGCAATGAAACCATCAAGCAAGCTGTTATGGCAGGCATGGGCTTAAGCTTTTTATCTCTGAGAACCGTTCGCCATGAATTAGCTTCAGGTCATATTGTGCTGTTAGATATTATGGGGCTACCCCATATTGGTCACTGGTACATTACTCATCGCGCCCAAAAGAAACTGCCCCCCGCTGCCTTAGCCTTTAAGGAGTTTGTGATTGAGCAGGCAGGTCCACGAATTGAGGTTTGGGCTTAGACCAAGATTTATCATAAGTTTTTTCTTATATGTTAAGAAAAATAAATGAATATTACTTATGCTATTTCATTCGTATAGTGACGTCAACGAGCCAAGAAACTCGCTGACAAACCAAACCAATGGAGTAGAGCAATGGATCAATCAAACCGTTATGCAGACTTAAGCCTCAAGGAAGAGGATCTGATTAAAAACGGCAATCATATTTTGGTTGCTTACAAAATGAAACCTAAAGCCGGTTATGGCTATCTTGAAGCAGCCGCCCATTTTGCAGCTGAATCATCAACTGGAACAAACGTTGAAGTAAGCACCACCGATGACTTCACACGTGGCGTCGATGCTTTGGTGTATTACATCGATGAAGCCACAGAAGATATGCGCATTGCATATCCAATCGAACTTTTTGATAGAAATATCACAGACGGTCGCATGATGTTGGTGTCATTCCTAACGCTTGCAATTGGAAACAACCAAGGCATGGGTGATATTGAGCATGCAAAGATCCATGACTTCTACGTTCCTGAGCGCGTGATTCAATTATTTGATGGTCCGGCAAAAGATATTTCTGATATGTGGCGTATTCTTGGCCGCCCAATCAAAGATGGTGGCTATATCGCTGGAACAATCATCAAACCAAAATTAGGTTTACGTCCTGAGCCATTTGCTAAAGCAGCCTATCAATTCTGGCTTGGTGGTGATTTCATCAAAAATGATGAGCCACAAGGCAATCAAGTGTTCTGCCCATTGAAAAAAGTAATGCCATTAGTGGTTGATGCCATGAAACGTGCACAAGATGAAACTGGTCAAGCTAAATTATTCTCCGCAAACATCACAGCGGATGACCATTTTGAAATGTGTGCTCGTGCGGATTACATTCTTGAAACATTTGGCCCAGATGCAGACAAGGTCGCGTTTCTAGTTGACGGTTACGTTGGTGGTCCTGGCATGGTGACAACTGCACGCCGCCAATATCCAAATCAATATCTTCACTACCACCGCGCAGGTCACGGTGCCGTCACCTCCCCATCAGCTAAACGTGGCTATACAGCTTTTGTCTTGGCTAAGATGTCCCGTCTTCAAGGAGCCTCAGGCATCCACGTTGGCACGATGGGCTTTGGCAAGATGGAAGGTGAAAATGATGATCGCATCATCGCTTATATGATTGAGCGCGATGAGGCGCAAGGTCCTGTTTACTTCCAAAAATGGTATGGCATGAAACCAACCACTCCAATTATTTCTGGCGGTATGAATGCTTTGCGTTTACCAGCGTTCTTTGAGAACCTGGGCCACGGCAACGTGATTAATACAGCCGGCGGCGGATCATATGGCCACATTGACTCTCCAGCAGCAGGTGCCATTTCTCTTCGTCAGTCTTATGAATGCTGGAAATCAGGCGCCGATCCAATTGAGTATGCAAAAGAACATAAAGAATTTGCGCGCGCATTTGAGTCTTTCCCAGCGGATGCAGACAAAATTTATCCAGGCTGGCGCGAGAAATTGGGCGTTCACAAGTAAGAGGTTTATTCACTGTATGTCTCAACCCAAAAGCCTCCCAATTGGGAGGCTTTTTATCTAGTAGAAGGTATTTATATGCCAGAAAATCAAAACTACATCATTACAGAAGAGCCGTTCTATCAACCGCAAGCCAATGAGATTGCGTTGTATGAAGCAGCCTACCAAGCACGTTTACCTGTCATGGTCAAAGGTCCCACTGGATGTGGAAAATCAAGATTTGTGGAGTATATGGCTTGGAAGCTAGGCAAACCATTAATTACTGTAGCGTGCAATGAAGATATGACTGCCTCTGATTTATTGGGCCGTTATTTATTAGAGTCAAATGGCACGCGTTGGTTAGATGGACCGTTAACCATGGCGGTTCGCATGGGAGCTATTTGTTATTTAGATGAAGTGGTCGAGGCAAGACAAGATACCACTGTAGTCATCCACCCGCTCACCGATCATCGCCGCCAACTACCCTTAGATAAACGGGGCGAATTAATTGCTGCTCACCCAGATTTTCAATTGGTGATTTCGTACAACCCTGGCTACCAGAGCTTGATGAAGGATTTGAAGCAATCAACCAAACAACGATTTGTAGGGTTTGATTTTGATTACCCTGACGCAGACACTGAAACGGCAATTCTGTCAAAAGAGACAAACTTAGATGAAGCAACCTCTAGAAAATTAGTGCAACTGGCGCGCACAGCCAGAAAGCTCAAAGGTCATGGTTTAGATGAAGGCATCTCCACTCGTTTATTGGTATATGCAGCAACATTGATCAAGCAAGGAATCAATCCTCATGATGCTTGCAAAATGTCACTGGTTCGTCCCGTGACTGATGATGCTGATATTAGCTCGACTTTAATACATGCCATTGAAGCCATATTTGCTTAATCATTTCTGGCAATATTATGACGATATCTTCTTCAATCCAGCCATTCCCAAGCATCTGTTCGAATGAACTTGAGAAATTTCGGGAAGCTTTGGATTGTCGCTTTCCACAGGTGGATGATGTATTTCATGATTGCGTAGTAGAAGCCAAAACCATTCTAAGTGATACGGGAATCAATGCTTATATTGAGGCCGGAAGATTTTTAGGGAAAATGGGGCGCGGCCCAGAACCATTGTTGATATTTTTACAAGAATGGCCTCAGGTTGCCGCAATCATTGGCGAAAGATCTTTATCGAAGGTGATGGATTGCATCAAGCTGATTTGGAAGTCTCCCAACAGCAAAGCCATTAATAATTTATTGCAATCACTGGCGGCGATTACTAGAAGATTGCCATCTGAAGATCAATTAAAAGATTATTTGGAAATCACCATTGACCATATGAATCGTACCAGCACATCGATTCATGGCATCCACAAGACCTATGCCAGCCCAAGCCTTCCTGAGTTTTTTAACTCATCCCCTCGTCTACTCGAAGTTCTCTCGATTGAAGGATTGAAACATTGGGTCAACTATGGGATTAAAAATTATCATCATCACCCAGAACAACAAAAAGAGTTTTTTAGTCTTCGTTCAGCCGATAGCTTAGCTGTTGTGCAACGAGAACGGTACGGCACGCTATTGGTAGACCACATCAAAGAGTTAGATTTATACCTATTAGGTCTTTGGGAAGACAGCGATTACTTAATCCCATTTTCGACAAGTCTAGAGGAAACAAAGCAGCTAAGCCCTTATTTTGACGATCAAGGCATCCGCCTTCCAGATGTATATGTTGCACGCGCAGGAGTCAGTGGCATTAATCGTTATCGTGCTGCTTTAGCACACATGGCTGGACATCGTCTTTGGACTCAAGCTATCTTTGCAGATAACTTTAGTCCGCTTCAGCGCATGGCTATTGAGTTTTTTGAAGATTGCCGCATTGATTATTTGGTGATGCAACGGTATCCAGGAATTAGAAGTATTTTTAGAGCCTTACACCCAAATCCAGATCAAGGCGCTTGCGATTCAAGCAAAGAGTCTTGCATTCGCCATCGTTTAGCCACTCTATCTTGGGCCATCATGAATCATCGCACTGAGTGTAAAGATAGCACTGATAATTTTTTTGATTGCCCAGCAATTACTGAATACAGAGAAAAGTTTTTAACACTGATGCAACAAGGCCAATCTAGTACCGCCGAAATCTCAAATTTAGCGTTATCTTTTGTTGCAAAAACTCGACTTCAAAGCGATCAATTACCTAATGTTTATTTTGAGAATACCGAAGTCGATTACCGAGATGACAATCGTCACATGTGGAATTTTTATGAGTTGAGTGATGATGAAGAGATGTTTGATAAGAAATCATCTTCCGTTGAGAGTGAGGAGATTCATCATTTACCACCCCGACATTACCCAGAATGGGATGAGAGCTCCCAAACTTATCGGCCAGACTGGGTGAGTTTATATGAGCGCCTACATCCTTCTGGAGCATCTATAGATGTCGATCGTTTACTAGAAAAACATCGTGATTTAGCTAAACGCTTAAAAAAGTTATTAGATTTATTAAAGCCTCAAGATAAAACTCGGGTACGCTACCAAGAAGAAGGAAGCGAATTAGATTTAGACATAGCCATACGATCATTGATTGATTTAAAGACAGGTACACAACCTGACTCAAGGATCAACATGAGCCATAAAAGCAATGGTCGAAATATTGCTGTGATGGTGCTATTGGATTTATCCGAATCTTTGAATGAAAAAGTACATGGCTCAGGTCAAACAATTTTAGAACTTAGTCAAGAAGCAGTTTCTCTGCTGGCATGGTCAATTCAACAGCTAGGCGATCCATTTGCGATTGCTGGATTTAATTCAAATACGCGGCATGATGTGAACTATATGCATATTAAGGGCTTTAGTGAGCAATGGAACGATGATGTAAAAGCTAGAATTGCAGCTATGGAAGCATCCTACTCAACCCGGATGGGGGCTGCCATGCGTCATGCAGCCCATTATTTAAATCAACAAACAGCAGACAAAAAATTATTATTGGTTTTAACAGATGGAAAACCGTCTGACATAGATGTAAAAGATGAAAACATACTGATTGCAGATGCACGACAGTCAGTGAAAGAATTAAGCAATGAAGGCATTTATACCTACTGTATCAACTTAGATCCTCAAGCTGATGAGTATGTAGCAGATATTTTTGGAAAGAAATACACCATCATTGATCAACTCGAAAAGTTACCAGAACAGCTACCTAAGGTGTTCATGAGTTTGACGGCTTAACTTATTGATATTTTAAAAACGCCAAAAACCCGATCTAGGGAAATAGATTTCTCGGTATTTCTGTTCTTGCTTAAGAGATGTCACCAAAAAGCGCACGATCTCATCATGCTTGCTAGAACAATCGAGCTTGCGCTGCGCGATACGATCTTTAGCAGCAGTAACAATCACATCATTTAAATCAAACGCTCTGCTATCCAGACCTGTTTGCGCTCCTAAGCAAAGCTGAAAGTCACTCATGGCATCGACACGTTCAGTGATCTGCTGTGGCGTCAAAGAGGCACAACCACTTAGCAAGACCAATCCCAGCAAAGCAATTTGCTGACTCAATCGATGCATGGAATATTGTTTGAACATCATCATACTTTAGCAAATATTTATAGAGTCACGCCACTTGCTTTAAGCGGAGAGTGTTCAGCCAGTTCATCAATGTAGTTTTCAATCCCACTGCTCTCTCGAGCCAGAAAACGCTCAACTGCTTTTGAGAACTCAGGGTCTTTGATCCAGTGCGCAGATTGCATCTTGACGGGCATGAACCCCCTGGCCATTTTGTGCTGACCCTGAGCCCCTCCTTCGAAAACATCAATACCATGACTGATGCAATATTCAATCGCTTGGTAGTAGGCTGTTTCAAAATGTAGGCAAGGCACATGCTCCAATGCACCCCAATATCGACCATAAGCAGTTTTAGTACTTCCCGAATGATCAACGAAGAGCAAAGAGGCGGCAATTGCTTGCTCATTTCTATGCGCCACAATCAGATGAAGATTTTCAGGCATGGATTGGGCCAGCATTTGAAAAAATGATTCACTCAAATAAGGTGATGAGCGGTGTTCGTAATACGTGTTTGCGTAGCAACGGTAGAAAAATGCCCAATCTTCTTCAGCAGCATCCGGGCCATCAATATGCCGGAACGATATGCCTGATTTTTGCACCTGAGAACGTTCGCTTCGAATATTTTTACGGCGCTTCATATTGAGCTGACTCAAGAAGTCATCCATGCTTTGATAAGCATGGTTCTTCCAATGAAACTGGACAGCATCTCTGGCCATAAAACCTTGCTTCAACAGAAGCTCTTGAGTGTCTTGATCAGCAAATAAAACATGCGCTGACGAGATGTCGTTTTGCACCAACAATTGTTTTAATTGCTCGACCAGCTGAATTTTTATTGCATCCGCACGATCACTCTCACCAACCAGTAGGCGCGCACCCCTGACTGGCGTGAATGGTATGGCACAAAGAGCTTTAGGGTAGTACGCCAGCCCATGCTGTTGGTAGGCTTCAGCCCAAGACCAATCAAAAACGTATTCACCGTAAGAATGGCTTTTTAGATACAGCGGCATCAAACCGATGGGGCTTTTATCACTAGCATCGTAAATGGCCAGATGCGCTATTTGCCAACCAGTGTTGCCACCCACACAAGCGCAATCTTCTAGGGCACTTAAAAACTCATGGCGCAAAAAAGGCGTCGCGTCTTTCCCCAAAAGATGATTCCAACTCTCTTTTGAGACCAGATGAATGCTATCGAGAACACGACATTCAAAGCTATTGTTTGCAGGCACTTTTATTGGCTGTGATTTCTAAAGGAGTGAAAACAGCATTTGATTGTAGTTTAAGACCATGCAAATTAGCGCATGGTCTTAGCCACCCTCAATTTAAAGTCTGATTTGCGTCATCCAGAAATATGTCACGGCCATCAAAATGATTCCAGCCATCCATTTGTAGGGCCTTACTCGAGAAGGTAAGGCGTTTGATTGAAGTGAGACTTTAGCTTTGATTTTCTCTAATACGGCATGAATTAATACACCGCCCACATGAATCGCAACAATGGCCATGAGTAAATTACCCAAGGTTTCATGAAGATCTTCAAATAAATCAGGCCCAATCTCTTCATAGACCAAATAGCCACTGATGGTCACCATCAATATGACCGCCAATAGGATATAAGCAGTTAAAAAACCAACGGCATGAAACCCAATGAACTTTTCTGGCTGAGAAGTGAATAAAGAGCGAAGATAAGTCATGACTTTTTTAAGTCTTGGAAAAATAGTGCTAAATCTGGCGTACTTCCCGCCAATAATTCCCCAGATAAGACGAAAAACAACCAAGCCAAACATGGTGTATCCCATGGTGACATGAGCTAAGCGAAACTTTTCACTGTCTTGAGTAATAACGGCCCCCAGAAAACATATGGCTAAGAGCCAATGAGACACCATGACTGCGGCATCCCAAGACATCATTCTTTTTGATAATTGATGAATCATTGAGGCACCTTTACAAACTCATCGTCATACTGCCCTTTGTCGGCAGTTGTATGACAAGCCATACAGTTAGCCTTACTTTTGATGCTGGCTCTTTTCCAGGTTTGCTCTGATATCTTTCTGTGCTTTTTGACAAACCAAGCAGCTTCAGTGACACGATCATTGGGAGGTGCACCATTGACACGCTTGTATGTTCCTGAGTATTGCACCAACCATTGAGAAACTTCTTTTACAGACTGAGGATCTAATGAAGCATCCGTACCATAGTGTTTATCAAGACCCCCCATGATTCTGAGCCAAGATTCTTTGGGTAAAAAACCTGGGGCATACAGCATGTGGCAACTAGCACACTCTGTGGTCACTTTTTCTGGGATTTTTAATGGCAGCATGTTTCCATCTGCCCAAAGAGTTGAAGAGAAAGTAATCAAAATGAATGTGGCTAATTGTTGATAAGTTTTTTTCATGGTGGGCTCTGATTATTTCTTCAAGGAATTTAGATAAGCCATGACGTCTGCTTTTTCTACAACTGTGCACTCTCTTCCCAAGACATCATTACAGTTTCTTTTGAACCATTTATTGACCTTGGCTTCATCCGTGAATCTTTTGGCATTGAAAGCCGGGGCTAAAGGAGCTATTGATTTATTTGTAGAAGCATGAAGCCCATCGCTAGTGGGTGGAGATTTGTGACAAGACGCACAACTCCATTCCTTGCCATGTTTGGACTGAAAGAACTGCTCACCTCTCGAAACAGATGGTGCCTGATTGGCTTGGGCCGCATATTGCTTTTCTAGCGTAGTTGCATCCAATGCCCACGTACTTGTGCAACAAGCACCCAATAAAATCCATAAAGTTTTCTTAATTAAGCTATTTTTCATAACGCACCTCACTTCAATGTTAATAATCTAAAAAATCAAGATTAAGAGAGTCTTAACAAAACGGCTATTCAGCGAGGAATTGCCATTAATTGAACAAAAAAAGTATAAAAAGAGGGATTTGCTATAGATGTAGTGAAGGTAATGATTACGAATCATCAGTAGAATGTATAAATGTTCCTACATATCTAATTTTTCATGAAACCAATTATCACCATCGACTTTGTTTCCGACATCGCCTGCCCTTGGTGCGCCGTTGGTTTCGGCAACTTATCCCAGGCCATGGCTCAGTTAGAGATTGTGGTAGATTTTAAAGTTCACTTTCGTGCTTTTCAGCTGAATCCTCATATGCCTCCTGGTGGCCAAGATGCCATGGAACATTTAACTCAAAAGTATGGCTTGAGTCTTGAACAGGTGAAAACCAATCAAGCACGGATCAGAGCCAGAGCTCTTGAAGCTGGGTTCAAGTTCCATCCAGATGGTCGCAAACGTGTTTACAACACCTTCAATAGTCACCGCTTGCTCTATTGGGCTGCCAATGAATGTGATCTTGAGAAACAAGCGACTCTGAAAAAAGAGCTGCTCAATACTTATTTTGTTCTAGCTGTTAGCCTTGATGATGAAAAGAATGTTTTAGACGCTGTGGTACGAGCAGGACTGGATAAAGACAGAGCTGCTGAAATATTAGCCAGTGATGAGTTCACTGCAGAAGTTAAAGCTGAAGAAGAGTTTTATAAGAACTTGGGGATTCAGTCAGTGCCGTCACTGATTCTTAATGAAGAATATTTACTACAAGGCGCCCAAGAACCAGAGTCACTGATCAGCGCCTTTGAGCAACTGATCAAGTAACTAAGTGAAATTTAATGATCAGCAGAAATGCTGATCATCAGAATTTAGGAAATTCACTTTCTTCTTCAACTTTGTTGAAAGCCAACTTTGTTGGCGTGAAAAATAGTTGGTACACGCAATAAGCCTTGATAGCTATTTGAATCAATACAAGTAGAGCCATACCAACACTGCTACTCTGCATCAAGAACAGCACGCTCAATGGCAAGAAAATCACAAGCGTGTAAGCCAAGAATAGATATCTGGCCGCGTTACTTCCGCTAGATATTTTCCAAATGATGAATAAGTAAAAAGCTGCCTGGACCAATGGACCGTTTAGACTATTTTCCGCAAATGATGGTGAACTAAAAGCAAAGTAGGCGACCGGCAATAACTGCAATACCAAATCAATCAGAAGTAATTGGCTAGTTAGTTTTAGTTTCATTTTTTGGACTATCAATAGGTGGATGAGCTTAATCAATTACAAACTTTTGAGGTTCGTAGTTTAGCTTGAGTCTACTTTGAAGTGGGTGTTTGAGAAAACTGGAGGCGGAACCCAGAATCGAACTGGGGTACACGGCTTTGCAGATATCGTGATGATTTATAACAGTATTTTTTACAAGGTCTAACCATGCCTAAAGTTCGATGTCCAATTTACAGACTCGAACTTGGCATCAAATGGAATGTACTGGATGTCGAACGGCATCGACACTTGGAGCCATGACAAATGTCGGGAAAACCGACAGTTCAAAAAGCTATACCCAAGTCCACATAAAACGAAAATAATAATAGAAAATCTAGGCTATTTTGAGTACCCCATGATTTTTAAAATGATTCTCAATAATCTGCAATAAATCTACCAAGGCAAGCTGAAAGTTTTAATATTGGTAAAACTCTTAATCGCTTCTTGCACACCCTCTTTGTAACCTAGGCCGGAATCCTTGATTCCACCAAACGGAGTTAACTCCAAACGATATCCTGGAACTTCACGAATATTCACAGAACCAACCTGTAATTCAGAAATAAACTTTGTGATGTAATCAAGGCGATTTGTACAAACTGCTGAGGAGAGACCAAAAGCAGTACTGTTAACCAAATGAATAGCCTCATCAATTGTTTTAAAGCGGATCACGGGGGATACAGGACCAAAGGTTTCAAATTTAACTATGTCCATCTCAGGCTTTACTCTATCTAAAACTGTGGGTGAATACAAGGCTCCACTGCGATGATTGCCAAGAAGTAAAACAGCTCCGGACTTAACTGCCTCATTAACTCTTGATTCAAAAAGGATCGCGGCATCCTCATCAATAACTGTTCCCATATCTACATTTAAATCCATGGGATTGCCATATGACCATGATTTAGATTTTTCAACCAAAAGATGAACAAACTCATCAGCAACAGATTCATGAACCATAATTCTTTTAACGGCAGTACATCTTTGACCTGAATTTTTATATGATCCATTAACAGCTAACGAAGATGCCTCATCTAAATCAGCATCTTCCATAACAATCAAAGGATCGTTTCCGCCAAGCTCAAGAATTAACCTTTTGTATCCGGCAATGCTAGCAATTTTTTTACCAATCTCAACACCACCCGTAAATGTAATTAAATCAACATCAGGATGTGTAATTAATCGATTCGCTATTTCAGATGGATCACCATTTAATACCTGTAACATTTCAGGAGGTAATCCTGATTCATACAATATATCAGCCAAAAAATATGCCGCAAGAGGAGTTTTTTCAGATGGCTTTAATACCATTCGGTTACCAGAAGCAATTGATGGAGCTACCTTATGAGCCACTTGATTCATTGGATGATTAAACGGTGTGATTGCAGTAATTACGCCCAACAGAGGGTCTCTCTGTGTAAAAACTCTCCTTTTTTTTCCATGCGGAGTTAAATCACACCAGAATGCTTGACCATCATCCTTAAGGGCCTCCGATGCAGAAAAATTTAATACATCTGATACACGACCAATTTCATATAAGGAGTCTTTTTTACACAAACCAGATTCAAGAGTAATTAAATTTGAAGCCTCTTCTTTTCTTTCCGCAAGTAATTTTGCTGCGGACTTTAAGATTTCAGCTCTTTCAAATCTTGTTAGTGTGCATTTATATGATTTTGCAAACTTAATGGCCCTGTTAATATCATCTAACGATGCTTTGGCAACAGTTCCAACTAAAGAATTATCAAAGGGATTAAAAACATTAATTAATTGTTTTCCAATAATTTTTTTTCCTTCAATGCGCATAGCCTCTTCAACCACAGACATATTCATACCTATAATCCAATTAAATTAAGTTAACCAAAAGTAGTTAGCTACGCGCATCCAAACAATTTAAAGAAAGATCTAAAATATCAAAATTTCTCATGCGCTTTGAAGGCTGCTTATTGAGTCGACGATTAAATAACAAAGGAATCGTTTGCTCAGAAATCCCGCCATGAGACCGCAAAGGAGCATCAAGACCAGATAAATCATGTCTCGACTCCGAAGTACCTAGAACAACATTTTTGTCAGAGACGATAACTAGATCACCCACTCGGTCATTAGGAAGTTCAAATTCAGCGCAGGCTTCCGCATTATTTAAAACTTTAAATATGCCTGCCTTTGAATTGAGATTGTTTATCAACTTTTCTTGATGAACTTTATCTATATAAATCGTAGCGTAGGAACCTAATGCACCATGATGAACAACATATGGATCCGTAATTGGTAAAATAACTCTCGCATTGCCTTGTCCAACAACATGGTCAGCTAAGTCTTGCAAATAAATCACATTAGGCGTGCCGTCTGATTTTGTTTTTGCATTCATTCCATGATCAGCTGTAATTGCAATAGTCACACCTAAAGCATCTAATTGAGATAAATAACGATCCATCATGATATAAAAATTATTAGCCCCATCAGTACCTGGCGCATACTTATGTTGAATATAGTCAGTAGTTGATAAGTACATCAACTCTGGGCGAGATGATTCCATGATCTTAACGCCCGCCGCAAAAACAAATTCTGATAAATCTGCGCTGTATACCGAAGGAAGCGGAAGACCAACCATTTCAAGAACATTTGAAATGCCATTTTCTTCAACCGTACATTGATCAGCCTTTTCAGATGAGAAACAAATTCCATTAACTATTTGATGACCAAGTAATTTTCGTAGCTTATCTTTTGCAGTAATAACAGCAACCTTTGCGCCTTGTTGAGAAAACTTTGCCAACACAGTTTCAGCTCGCAAATACTTAACCTCATTCATCATTACTTCTTGTTTTAAATCGGGATCAAAAAAGAAATTACCGCAGATACCATGAACACTCGGAGGTTGACCTGTGACAATTGAGAGATTATTTGGATTTGTGAATGATGGGACTACGCAATCCCCCTTAAATGCATACCCATCTTTTAAAATACTTTTCAAAAAGGGGGCTTTACCAGTCTTCACAACCTCCGCTAAATAGTCAAACTCACATCCATCTATACATACAACAACTAAAGGCTCCTGCATCCATTGATACACCCTTCCGTTTACTTCAATTGGATTCTTCATGATTTTCCTCAATTAATTCTTGTTAAAAAGTTAGTTATTAATAAAAATCTCACTAAATTGCACCAATAAAATTTTTCCCGCGAACACCTTCCAATGCTTTATTGATCATTAGATTGGCCTCTAATGCGGAGACTCCATAATCATGAAATTCTGTTTTCACTCCAAGTTCGTGCAGAAAATTAAGTAGCTTTTCTGGTGCTTTTTGAATCGAGCAGTCAAAAATTTGACTAAGAACTAAATCTCTATCAGAGCTGTGGCCAATTGCCTTACTTAAGACCATTGGCAACGTAAATGAGCATGCAATACCATGAGGCAATCCATGATTCAAGGTCATGTCATATGAAATAGAATGCGCTAAAGCGGTCTTAGTATTTGAAAATGCCATTCCAGCCTTTAGAGCGGCAAGAGCCATGTCTGTTCGCAGATGAACATTACTTAAATCAAGCATTAACTTTGGTAAAACTTTAATTACATCCCTTGCAGCTGAAACTCCAAAAGTATCAGATATCGGATTAGCATTTCTATTCCAAATAGCTTCAAGGGCATGAGATAGAGCATCTAAGCCACTTTGCAAAGTGACACCCCCAGGTAAGCTAAGCATGAGCTGTGGATCTATGATCGCAGCTTCGGGCCATGTTTCATGCAAATGCAATGAATATTTTTTACTATTTTCTTTATCCCAAATAGTGGCCCAAGGAGTCACTTCACTGCCTGTACCGGCAGTTGTTGGAATAGCAATAAGCGGTCTTACTTCATACGGTTCAAAAGAACTTCCCTTAGATAACAAATTAACAAGGTCATCAAAACATTTATTTTTTGTTCCAACCATTAATGATTTTGCTGTGTCAATCACGCTTCCACCGCCAACTGCCAAAATAACATTGGCATCAGAATAATTTGCCCAAAATTTATGATAACCTTCTTTAAGATTAGAAACATCTGGATTAGGAAATACATTCTCTTCAATTCCAATTAACAGATCTCCTAGAATTTTTTGTATTTTCTCAAGTAAGCCTAGATTTCTGGCTTCTGGAAAAATTACTAAATAGGCTTTCCTGCCATTAAGAATCGCTTTTAGATTCTGTAACTCTCCGATACCAAAATAAATTTTTACTGGATTGTGATATTGACGACTCATAAAAACCTTATTATTTTCGATTGCCCTGTTGAATCAAATGACGTAATTTATTAGAAGTTAAATCAGCAATCATTACCATTGCAATAATGACGACAATGCACATTGCAGTATCTTGATACTGGAATAATTTCATGCTGCCAACCAATTCAAAACCAATCCCTCCAGCGCCAACCATTCCAAGAACGGTTGCTTGACGTAAATTAGTTTCAAATCTATAAAGGCATACTGCAATCCACGCAGTAATTACCTGAGGAATAACACCAAAAATAATTACTTGTAATGGCCCAGCTCCAGTAGATCTAAGAGCCTCAATAGGACCTTGATCAATCTCCTCAATTGATTCTGCAAAAAATTTACCCAGCATACCTGCGCCATGAATAGCGAGTGCAATGACTCCAGCAAATGGGCCAAGACCTACTGCAGCCACAAAAATTAATGCCAAAATAATTTCATTAATACCTCGAGATATATTAAAAATTTGCCTTACGAAATGAAAAATAAAAGTATTGGGAGCTATGTTTCTGGCTGCCATAAAACATAGGGGTGTGGCCAAAATTATCGACAACAAAGTACCCCAAATTGCAATTTGAATAGTCTCCAGAGCCGGCGTTACTAACTTTTCAGCAAATCCCCAATTAGGGGGGTAGCATTCTTGTCAAAAAATCAACAACCCAAGGCCCACCTTTAATTAGCTCAGCTAGACTTAATTTGCTGCCATCAGCAGCCCATCCCAGAACAACAATTACCAAGGGCGCAATAATCAAATAAATACCCCAACCCATACGTCCTGCAGGCGGATTAAGCAGTAAGTTATATCTTCCAAATTTCATTTTTTATCCTTTTAAATTTTGCACAATCTCAGTCGTTAAGTGGTGATTCAACTGATGTGTCACCATCTGGATAAATGATTTGGAGTATTTCATCTGTTAACTCCTCAGGTGGCCCGTCATAGACTATCCTTCCAGCAGAAACACCCACAATTCTTTGAGCAAACTCTTTTGCATAATCAACTTGATGTAGATTGCAAATAACTGCAATGCCCAAATCGCTACTTGCCTGTTTTAAATAATTAAGAACTGTTCTTGATGTTTTTGGATCTAGACTAGCTACTGGTTCATCAGCCAAAATGACTTTAGGATTTTGTGCTAGAGCTCGCGCAATGCCAACACGTTGCTTTTGCCCACCTGACAATGTATCGGTTCTGAGTCTAGCCTTATCTAATAATTCAACCCTTTTTAAGCATTGCCTTGCTATCTCTACATCTTTTTTAGGAAAAATTTGAAACAAGGAAAGAAAAGATGGCATAGAACCAAGCCTTCCAGTTAAAACATTTTTCAAGACCATTAAACGAGGTACCACGTTGTAATGCTGAAAAATCATTGCAACATTACATCTTAGCTTTCTTAAACCTGCAGAATCGGAGGATGATTCCTGTCCGCAAACTATGATTTTTCCGCTGCTGGGTTCTGTGAGCCTATTAATGCAACGTAGTAAAGTAGACTTACCTGCCCCAGAAGGCCCTAGAATAACCAAGAATTCACCTTGAGCTACCGATAAATTGATATCAGAAAGCGCTGCAAAATCTCCAAAATTTTTATTTAAGCCTTTAATTTCAATCATTTCATTTTCTTCAAATCAAGATTTAAAATTTTGGCTGTATCACGAATAATGTCGTAAGCAGCATCATTGGTTGGATGAAATCCGTTAAGTGTTCCCTGATCTGACCAAGGAATATCCTTAACTTCCAGGAATGCCGCCTGAATTTTATTTTTCAATTCTGGTGAAAGATCTTTTCTCCATACCGTTGGTGACTCTGGAATTGGATCTGATTTCCAGACAATCACAATATCTTCTTTTTTGACTATTCCCTTTGAAATTGCGGCATCTAGAATTCGATCGGCAACGGCTGCTGCATCAATTTTCTTATTTTGAACTGCAATAGCACTTGAATCATGAGATCCTGAAAAAATCACTCTGCCAAGATTTTTATCAGGATTAAATCCTGATTTAATTAATCCAGCTTTAGGAAATAAATGGCCTGAAGTTGAACTTGGATCAACAAAAGCAAAGGTTTTACCTTTCAGGTCATCAAGCGATTTAATGCCACTATCTTTATGAGCAATGATGACGCTTTGATAAGAAGTTCTACCAGCTTTCTTTGTTTCAGCTACAGCAAAAGCTTCTATTGGAGCAATAGTTGCACCTAGAACATAAGAAAAAGGTCCTAAATATGCTACGTCTAATCTCTTAGACCGAAGCGCTTCAATGACTCCGTTGTAATCAGCAGCAACAAATGGCTTTACCGGCATTCCAAGGGCAGCAGATAATTTATCCATCATGGCTTTACTTTGCGCAATCATTGCCCGGGAATCTTCGGATGGTATCAGTCCGATTGTTATTTCTTTTTGTTGCGCATGAACAACAAGAGGGCTGACTAAGAACCCTGCAGTTAAAAAACTAAAAAGTGTCTTGTAAAACAAATTTCTGACTTTCATAATCCTTCTCCTAGATTGAGTAAACAAAGCCACACCAAATTTATTTCAAATTTTTCTTGCCACTGCTGAACTCTATAAGGTAAAAATATATAGGACAAATTCATTTATTAGTACAAAGGTATTCAAAAAATCTATACTGAAATTGGTGCACAACAGCATTTAAAAAGGAAATTTGATGAGATTGACACAATTACGGTCATTCCATGCGGTAGCAAAGGCTGGTGGTTTTACTGGAGGGTCAAAATTACTACATATCAGCCAACCCACAGTAACTACTCAGGTTAGATTTCTTGAGGAATCTTATGGAATTGAGCTGTTTGTTAGAAAGGGGCATTCAGTAAAACTTACTCCACTCGGAGATAAATTATTTACCCTAACTCAAAAAATATTTGCTATTGAAGATGAAGCCATTCACTTTTTGAAAGATGCAGGTGATTTAAAAACTGGTCAACTAACTATCAGCGCAGTAGGACCTTTTCATGTCACTGAGATGCTAACCAGCTTCAATAAAAAATTTCCTGACATTAAAGTCAGAGTGCAAGTTGGTAACTCTGAGTCCGTTCTAAATATGGTTAAAAACTATGATGCGGACATTGCCGTGCTGGCACACTTCACAGATGATCCCACTTTTCTATCAACGCCCTACAGCACAAACCCCATTGTTCTTTTTGTCAACAAGCATCATCGATTTGCCAATAAAAAAACAATCAAGCTTAACGAACTTAACAATGAGCCTATGATCTTGAGAGAGGATGGTTCAACCACTAGAAAAGCTTTTGACGAATTATGTCGAAAAAAGAAAGTGTATCCAAAAATTATGATGGAAATTGGAAGTCGAGAAGCAATTCGCGAAGCAGTCATTAAGGGAATTGGGGTTAGTGTAGTTTCAGAATTTGAGTACATTCCTGATCCTGATATTTGTAAAATTCCATTTTCTGACGCATCAATCTATACGCATGCTCATGTCGTTTGTCTCAAAGAAAGAAAGGATGCTCGACTTGTAAAAGCATTTTTAGAAATAGTTTCAAAATTAAAAATAGATAATGGCTCATTACCATGACTTGGCAACTTATTTTATTAGTTCTTGCTGGTGCAATGCTTCATGCGGGATGGAATGTTTCCGTAAAATCAAGTACCGATAAAACTTTAGAAACCGGCTTAATACATTTATTTTGCTCAATTATTGCAATGCCAATTGCGTTTTATTTTGGAGCACCTCCTCAGGAGTGCTGGCCATTTTTACTTATCTCAGTGTTGATACATTTGGGATACTACTTCACGTTAGCCAACGCTTATCACCATGGGGAATTGGGTCTTGCCTACCCCCTCATGAGAGGAACTGCCCCTTTGTTTGTGGCTATTGGATCTTATTTTATTATCCCCGAAAGCACTATGAGTATTTGGGGATGGTCTGGCGTTTTTTTAATTTGCGTAGGAGTTATATTAATTGGGATTTCAGCAGGCTTGATGCGACACAAGCATGCAATCCTAATCGCGATGCTTAATGCAATTTTGATTGCATCCTACACCCTAGCAGATGCAGCTGGCATAAGAATCTCTGAAAATCCCATTCAATATATTGCATCCTTATTTGCCATTGATGGTTGGTTGTTTTGTGCTTGGGTATTTTTACTTAAAAAGAAAGTGGCCTTTGAATATGCAAAAAAGCGGTGGATTTATGCACTTGGGGGTGCTTCCGCATCAATCACCTCTTACTCTATCGCATTGTGGGCCATGACTGTAGCGCCTGTTGCTGCAATCGCCGCACTTAGAGAAACATCTGTTCTTTTTGCTATCTTATTTGGAGCTTGGTTTTTAAATGAAAAAATCAACAGCCGACGTTTACTAAGTATTTTTATGATTGTTCTTGGCGCTATGGCTATAAGGTTTTCAACTTAATTAAAAAAAGTCACAAAAATATTTGAACAATTTAATTGTTTTTGGAGGCGGAACCCAGAATCGAACTGGGGTACACGGCTTTGCAGGCCGCTGCATAACCACTCTGCCATCCCGCCGGGGATGAGTTGTTAAATTAAAAAGGGAAGCTGGTTAAGCTTCCCTCGTAATTTGGAGCGGGATAAGAGGCTCGAACTCTCGACCTATACCTTGGCAAGGTATCGCTCTACCAACTGAGCTAATCCCGCATAACAACAAGACCGTTACTTTACCATAATTTCAGCCCATGTCAAATAAATGGGCTTTTTATCTTTCTTAGGCTATGGCTACTACCCATATCAAAGTCGTTGTTTTTACTGACTTTTAATCATTAATTGATCAAAGGTCCGCTTTGGCCTTGATCATCGGCCAAGCCTTCTGTAGGTAATAGAACATCGACCAAACTGTCAGAACAGCAGCAATCCAAATCAAAGGCTTACCAATCGTTTTGGTATGGAATAGATTGAACAATGTGTCGTTAAAGAGCAAGAATGGAATCGCTATCAGTTGGGCAGCTGTTTTGAGCTTACCCACAAAGTGCACGGCCACACTCTTCGATGCGCCAATTTGAGCCATCCACTCTCTTAAAGCTGAGATTGTGATTTCGCGACCAATGATGACCAATGCCACCCAAACTTCTACACGATCAAAGTTAAGAAGTACTAAAAGAGCTGCGGCCACCATGAGTTTGTCTGCGACTGGATCTAAGAATGCGCCAAAAGCAGATACCTGACCCCACTTACGAGCCAAATAACCATCTAACCAATCTGTGATGGCTGCACCCACAAAGAAAATAGTTGCCCACAGGTTTTTCTCATCAATACTCAACCAAGATTCAGGCAAGTAAAAGATACCAACCACCAAAGGTATGGTCGCAACGCGTAACCAAGTGAGGAAGATCGGTAAATTAAAGGGCATGACGCTAGGATAAAGGAATTTCTTATGCTTGAGATACTTTGAAGCGCTATTCAATAAGATTTACCTCATCCAAAAATAACCCTTCTAACTACTATATGACTAAGTGATATAGTAAACAAGTTATCAATCCCAGATCAAAGAAGTTATTGCAGCAGGAAAATTAGAGGAGATTTGCCATGGTCCGTAAAGTGAAGGCTAAAACAGACATCTTGGCCGCCGTTCATGAAACAGCAAATGACTTACATGAATTAGGCTTTATAGATAAAAGAAAAATGCATAAATACAATTTGCTGTGCCTGCAGCCAATACCTGACTATGACAGCAAAAAGATTCGTAAACTCAGAAGCCAATTGCATCTGAGTCAATCCGTACTGGCAGCAGTTTTAAATACCAGCTTGTCTACAGTTCAAAAATGGGAAATTGGAGAAAAGCATCCGAGTGGCTCATCACTAAAACTACTTCACTTACTAGAAAGAAAAGGACTTGAAGCAGTTTTGTAAATCAGTGATGCATCAGTGCAATTGTTTATAAATAATCTCAGCCAAGGCCTTTGAAATACCTTCCACTTGCTGAAGCTCTTCAATGGTGGCACTGGTGACGCCTTTTAGTCCACCGAATCGAGCCAAAAGTTTTTGACGTCTCTTAGCCCCTATGCCTTCAATCTCTTCTAGGCGCGAGACGTTTCTGGTTTTCTGTCTCTTGGCCCTCATGCCAGTAATAGCAAAACGATGAGCCTCATCCCTGATTTGAGCAGTGAGCAAAAGTGCAGGACTTTCTAAGCCGAGGGTCATGGGTTCACGTTGATCAGCAAAGATGAGAGTTTCTAAACCAACTTTCCTACCCTCACCTTTGGCAATGCCGACAATCATGTGAATATCCAAACCCAATTCATCAAAGACTTCCTTGGCCATACTGACCTGCCCTTTACCACCATCGACTAAAACAATGTGAGGCTGTTTCTCAGGAGGTATTTCTTGAAAGTTGGCATAACGCCTGTGAAGCACTTGGCGCATCGCCGCATAGTCATCACCTGGAATGATGTCATTGATATTAAAGCGGCGGTACTCGCCACTTTGCATGTCGTGCTTTTGATAAACCACACAACTGGCTTGAGTGGCTTCACCTGAGGTGTGGCTGATGTCAAAACATTCAATGCGCAAATCTTCAGCATTTTCAAGATCAAGGTTGAGCACCTCAATCAATGATCGCGTTCTGGTTTCTTGCCCACCAGCTTCTGTGAGTCGTTTCGTCAAAGCCAATTCAGCATTGTTCTGCGCCATGATCAACCAATGCTTGCGTTGACCTTGCGGTTGCTTGAGGATCTGTACCTTTTTATTGGCTTTGGAATTTAGAAGCTCTTGTAACTCATCATTTTCTGGAGAATCACTGAAGTCTTGAATGACCATGACTTTAGGAATGAGCTTCAAAGATTCAGCGTCATCACTCAAATAGTGTTGGGTGATGAATGCTTGCATGACTTCATCACTATTGGGCATGGCATCTTCTTTGAAGCGCCCCATTTTTGGAAAGTAAGCTCTATCACCCAAATGACGACCACCTCGCACCATGGCCAAATTAATACAAGCCAAGCCACCCTTCATCGCAATGGCCAAGATATCAACATCGCCTTCACCATCAGCCACAGTGTCCATGGATTGTTGTTGTAGCACTTGTGACAAATCAGCGATTCGGTCGCGCATCATGGCAGCTTGTTCAAACTGCATGTTGTCACTGTAGGACTGCATCGCCTGCTCGAACTCGGCCATGACACTGGCGTGATCACCCTCTAAAAATTGAACAGCCTTTTGGATGTCTTGAGCATAATTTTGCTCGGTGATTCTGCCCACGCAAGGCGCACTGCACCGATGGATCTGATGCAATAAACAAGGTCTGCTTCTATTTTTAAAAATAGTGTCTTCACAGGTTCTTATTTGAAACACTTTTTGCAGAATCTGAATGCTGTTTCTAACCGCCCATGAATTCGGAAACGGTCCGTAATACTGATGGCGCTTATCCACCCGGCCACGGTAATAAGCCAAACGTGGATACTGATGACCAGAGAGCATCACATACGGGTAAGACTTATCATCTCTGAATAAGATGTTGAATGGCGGTGACAGTTCTTTGATCAGATTGTTCTCTAGAATCAAAGCTTCGGTTTCTGTGCGAGTAACTGTGGTCTCTAATGAACGAATTCTGGTGACCATGCGCTCAATGCGCGGCGATGACAGATTGCGCTGAAAATAACTGTTGACGCGCTTTTTTAAGTCTTTGGCCTTGCCAACGTATAAGATTTGTCCTGCTTCATCGAAAAAGCGATAAACACCTGGCAAACCAGGTAATTTTTTAACATCATTTAAGAGGGATTCAGGGGTCTCATTCGACATGCGTTGGGATATCTTTTGTCAAATCGTCGATAACTATGGTGATGCTGGTGTTTGCTGGCGTCTGGCCAGGGCCTTGTCACGATTATCGTCCTCATCTGTTAATACTGTAAGTTCTGTTGAATGTGATGATAGTCGTATTCGTTTATTTTGCGATGATTTAAATGTTTTAAATGTGATCGCCCATGGAGATGCCGTGGCTCATGGGGCAAGTTTAGGCATCGAGGTCTTACCTTGGTCCGCTGCTGAATCACCAGCTGTTTTAGCTTCAGTGGGTGATGTGGTGATTGAGGCCTTTGCCTGTCACTTACCGCAACCCTATATTGAGGCCATGGTTCAAAAGGCGTCTAATCAGGCACCGATTTGGATCAATCTTGAATACCTCACGGCAGAAACTTGGGCAGACGACATGCACTTGATGCCATCGCCACAAAACAATGGGCTTAACAAGTATTTTTATTTCCCAGGCTTCACCCCTAAAACAGGTGGTGTGCTCTTAGGTGATTGGCACGAAGTTACTTCTGATAAAAAGACATCACCGCCCAACTCTTTGGCTTTGGTGCTTCAGTCATGTCGACCTGCATCTAAAAAAATATCTGTTTTCAATTACAAACAAGCGCCTTTGGATGCATGGCTCAGCTCAGTAAACCAAACTGCCTTTGCTCATGGTGATCAGGTCGACGTGTTTTTGTGTGCAGATCAAAATGTGTCAGCTGCAACACAAAAAGTATTTTCTTTAGAAGGTTCGGCAGTGAAGTTAATTCAACTGCCCTTCATCCCTCAAGAGGACTACGATTACCTACTATCTATTTGCGACATGAACTTGGTCCGTGGAGAAGATTCTTTTGTTCGCGCCCAATGGGCAGGCAAACCATTCATTTGGGACATCTATCCGCAGTCTGATTTGGCTCATGAAATCAAATTAGAAGCGTTTTTAGACCGTTATTTTGAAGGCGCCTCCCCCGAATTGAGAGCTTTTGGCATGTCAGCCATGAAATGGGCTCCCGCTGAAGGCTGGTGGCCTCATTTAAATGCTTTGACCCAGCATTCCAAGGACTGGGCCGATAAGTTAGTAGCTTTAGGTCATTTAGAGGGTAAAATCTTAGACTTTGTGAAATCTCAGGAAATATCGCGATGAAAATTGCTCAAGAACTCCGCGTAGGTAACGTTGTAATGTTGAATGGCCAACCTTTGGTGATTCAGAAATCAGAATACAGCCGTTCAGGTCGTAATGCTGCAGTGGTGAAGATGAAGTTCAAGAACTTGATCACCGAAGCACCTAACGAAGGCATTTTTAAAGCTGATGACAAATTTGAAGTTGTGATCTTGGAGCGCAAAGAGTGCACATACTCTTACTTCGCAGATCCAATGTATGCATTCATGGACACAGAATTCAACCAGTATGAAGTTGAAAAAGACAACATGGGTGACGCCTTGAATTACTTAGAAGATGCGATGCCAGTTGAAGTAGTTTTTTACGAAGGTAAAGCATTGTCTGTTGAATTGCCAACCATTGTTATTCGTGAAATCACTTACACAGAGCCAGCTGTTAAGGGCGACACAAGCTCAGGCCGTGTATTGAAGAATGCAAAGATTGCTACAGGCTACGAACTACAAGTTCCATTGTTCTGCAGCGAAGGTGACAAGATCGAGATCGATACACGCACTGGCGAATACCGCAGCCGCGCTAACTAATTGATGTTGTTAGGCATTCAATCCAATTGATTGAATGTGTAAAAAATCAGAATAAAACCACTCTGCGGAGTGGTTTTTTCTTTGGTGCATATTGATTAATTTTTAAGCAAACAACCTAGCATCTTGAATCGAGAAGGTTTCAGTTGAATTCAACAGTAGTTATCAACATTTTCTGTGGATAACTCAACGAGAAGATTTGTTTTCATGAGCCAAAAGAGTGCAAGAAAATAAAAAGCCACCGCATAGATTGTCACCCATGCAGTGGCTTTTATTTTTTAAAGCTGATGTGCTTAGATGCCTTTTTTCTCAAACCATCTGAACATGATCAAAGTGATGATCGTGAAAATCACAGCAATCACCCAGTGATTGATACCCAATACTTCAGGCAAACCAATCTTGCCAAAATCAGCCCAAGATAAAACGGTGGATTTAAAGAATGGGAATAACTCAGCATAAATACCAGCACCCACAATCATGCCAATCGCACCAAATACAGAGTGCCAACGGCCTTCACCAATCGCACCAACCGATGTGCCTGGGCAAAAGCCCATCACTGCCCAACCAATACCAAACAATGAGCCGCCCACCAAAATAGCACCGACGTTCATGGCTTTATGGCTGAGTTTGATGATGCCCATGTCATGCATGGCCAAAATACCAAACATACCCACGATGATTGCTGACAACATGAACTTAAAAATCGTCATGTCTTTAAACAGCATTGCACCCACTTGTTTGTCGTAACGAAGTACACGGCCTTTTTGCAATAAGAAGCCAAAAAAGATACCTGTCACCAATCCTAATATTTGTTCTGTAGACATGTTATTGCCCCTTTCTGTACATCAAGTTAGCAACTAAAGCACCGGCACCAAAGAAGAAAGCCAAGGCGATGAATGAACTCATGGAAAGCTGCATCATGCCGCTCAATCCGTGACCACTTGGACAACCATCGGCCATGCGTGCGCCAATCATTGCAACAATGCCACCCAAGAATGAAAAAATGGCGCGCTTACCAACCGACGCACCGAAACGTTTTTCCCATGTTGGTGGAACTGCTTCTAACTTGAAACTTTTATCCATCAATGAAGAAATCAAGGCACCAAAGAAAATACCGATGATCATCATGAACTGCCAATCCACCTTCACTTTTTCTTTGAGGTAGTAAGCATTTTCAGCAACGTGAGCTGGATCCACACTTTGGAATAACAAACCAGCCGCTCTCACAAACGTTGTTGAAGCTCCTAGATAGTTAGACTTACCCATCAAAGTCGTGGTGAGGTAAACCGAAATGATTGCCAAGAGCCCCACCAATGCTCCAGCTAGATAAGGACTCCAACCAGAGGACTCCCCACCCTTGTTTTGGACTTGTTCTGACATTTTTGCCTTCCTTTTTAAGTACTTATTAATTTATTCAACAACAATATATATTAATATATATTAAAAATGGCTTAAATGTCAATCTAGGGTGTAAGTTTCACAATAGCTAGGGTTATGGGAAACACTTATAACTATATCTAGTAGTTTGTGTTAATTTATTGGTAGTTTAAAAGGAGCTTTATTAAGCCTAACTATGAAAAAAATAGTCGACGTATTTAAAAGAAAAGACCGCAGTTTGGTTTGGACGTATGTGATCTCATTGGATCGCAACCGCCTCACCTCCGGCATCATTGAATTCGAGCATGAAGCCTTGCGTCTATCTGAATTAGAAGATCGTGGCGGCGCCGAATCATTGACCGCTAGAGTCAGGCCCGCTTAATCCCTTAAGCAATCAATTTCAGCTGTTTAAGAAGTTGCTTTGCTCTTAGGTAATCCGGACTGGCTTGTAACTCCGCCCAAGACATCGCAACAGATGTTGGCATCAATTTCTGAACCCTTGCGCGTGACACTTGATACGCTTTTTCATCATAGGTCAGTTCATTGAGCAACTGATCTGCCAAATCCGGGCGATTACAAATCAACACTTGATCACACCCTGCTTGAAGAGCTAGCTTAGCGCCTTTGACCACGCTTCCAGCTACTGAAGCACCTTCCATCGATAGATCATCACTAAAAATCACACCAGTGAACTGTAACTGCTTTCTTAAGATATCTTGTAACCAAATCTTAGAAAAGCCTGCTGGATTTTTATCAACCTTCGGATAAATGACGTGAGCTGGCATCACTGATGCCAAACCAAGACCTAAGTACTCATAAGGTTTTGCATCATCACTCATGATTTGCTTCAAAGAACGCTCATCGACAGGAATGGCCACATGCGAATCTGCTTCGGCAAAACCATGTCCTGGAAAATGTTTGCCGCAGTTCGCCATGCCCGCCAATTGCAAACCATGATTCAAGCTCTTAGCCAGTGTGGCTGCAATTTGTGGGTCACGATGAAACGAACGATCACCAATCACACCACTGCGACCAAAGTCCAAATCCAACACAGGTGTGAAACTAAAATCCACGCCACAAGCTCTTAATTCTGTTGCCAACACATAGCCAGCTGCTGTTGCAGCCTCCATGGCCTTTAAAGCGTGCTCTGCGGTGGCTTTCTTGCCGAAGTTCACCCAAATATCACCCAACTTTTTCATAGCAGGCAAATGTGTAAAGCCATCGGTTCTGCAACGCTGCACACGACCACCCTCATGATCAATGCTGATCATCACATCACTGCGAATCGCCTTGATGGATTTGGTTAAAGCAGTTAACTGGGCTCTGTCTTGATAATTACGTCCAAATAAAATCACACCGCCAGTTTTAGGATGAGCAATGCGGCGAATATCTTCTTTGCTAAGAGTTTTGCCAAGAACATCAAGAACGATGGGGCCTGCTTTGAATGAATTTAATTTGCTCATATAGTTTTAGATGAATGATTTATTTATTTGTTTATTTGTTTATTTGCTTATTTATTTGATCAATTTTGTCATTACAAGATCAAGAGCCAGAAAGATCTTTTGGATCAGTCACACCAGAGACAACAGGGGTTCCATAAATCACAATCACAAAGGCCATGGCCATATCAACTTCATCGGTGATGCTGACTTGAGCTGTGAAGAACTTCTCTTCCATGAATGTTTGTAAGCGACCAGAACACTTGATGATGGGCTTGCCACTCGGATCATTCAAGGTTTGCATGGCTCGCCAAGACATCGGGCTGCGCATACCCAAACCAATGGCTTTTGAGAAAGCTTCTTTGGCAGCAAAACGCGTTGCTAAGTAAGCCATGCCTCTGGATTCATTGCGAGCCAAACGTCCTTTGAAGACCTGCATTTCATCAGGTCCAAGAATGCGCTCAGCCAAGCGGCCATTGGTGCGCTGATAAGCCGCTTTCAGGCGATCAATCTTTAATAGGTCTGTTCCAATGCCTGCGATCATGATGGTTATCGTTATTTAATATCTAGGATCAATGCTTCTGGTTCATGGCACGTTGGCGGGCATTTAGCATAAGAGTTCTCATGTCTTGGATCGCAGCCTTCCAACCTTTAAAGACAGCCTCAGCCACAATCGCATGCCCAATGTTCAGTTCTGCAATTTCTAATATTTCAGCAATTGCCTCAACATTACCTTCATGCAAACCATGGCCTGCATTAACTTTTAAACCAATTGAATATGCAAATTTGGCCGCTGTCTTGATACGCTCCCACTCTTTGGCTTGCTCAGCTCCAGAAGTGTCAGCATATTTACCTGTGTGCAATTCAATCACTGTGGCACCAGTTTCTTTGGCTTTCGTGATTTGCTGCTCATCAGGGTCAATGAAAATTGAAACAGTGATGCCAGCTTGCAATAGGCGTTGGGTAGAACTTTTAACGTTGTCAAAATTGCCAATGACATCTAAACCACCTTCAGTTGTCACCTCTTGACGCTTTTCTGGAACCAAACAAACATCATGAGGTTTGACCTGACAAGCAATCTCAATCATCTCAGGCGTGACAGCGCACTCTAAGTTCATGCGAGTCTTAATCAAGGGGCGCATAGCGATCAAATCAGCATCCTTGATATGGCGACGATCTTCTCTTAAATGCAATGTGATCAAATCAGCGCCATACTCTTCTGCTAATTGAGCAGCCTTGAGAGGATCCGGATAGTGCGTGCCTCGCGCATTTCTGAGCGTGGCAACGTGGTCAATGTTGATACCTAGATCGATGATGTTTTTAGGTTTTAGCATTTATGAACCATTCAATAAATTATTGTCTAAATCTTAAAAGGATTTAGGATATCAACATTAAATCTTTTGAAGTCTTTAACATTTCTAGTAACTACTGTTAAACGATGAGTTAATGCTGTAGCTGCAATCATCGCATCTTCAATCACAGTATCAGATTGTCTATGCATTAATTGAGCCCACACTCGAAAAACATTTCCATCCATTGGCAAAACACTATACAGGCCAGCTATTTGATTTAACCATTCCTCTAAAATTTTTGCCTTAACTAAATCTTGCTCACGGGTTTTTTCAATTCCAGATTGAATCTCACCAATACTCACTGCAGAGATAAATAACTCAGAATCAGACGTATTAGTTAACCAAGACAGAACAGCACCATGTGGTTTTGTGCGCCTAAATTCAGAAATAACATTTGTATCAAGTAAGTACATGAATAATCTTTTAAAGTTTAACAATTGGACGGCGCTTAGACCTTCCTCTCTCAGGTAAATCTAAGTCAACTCCGGGACCACCAGCCAACAGCAATGACTTTAATGTTGGTCGAGCATTATCTTTTAGTTGATTCCAAACTTCTATTGGTACAAGAACAGCTGCCTCCTCGCCACGACGAGTGACAATTTGAGGCCCCTGACTCAAGCATGCATTCAAAAACTCGCTAAATTTGGCTTTAGCATCCTGAACTTGCCAGTTATTTTTCATCCTAAACCCCATATGACTAGTTAGATGACTAGTCATTATACAGAAATTTAGATTTTTTTCAAATCAATCAAGATCTGCCGCGTCATCATGGATTGATCGGGCAAGTGCAGACCTAACAAGAATCGTGTGAGCGCTTTACTTTGAATCAGGGTTTCTGGATCTTGATAGTTTTTATCATTCATACAGAGCAGATGTTTGCCTGTCATCACAGGCCAATGTCCTGGGTCATCAGCTTGAAGCTTGCGAATACCTCTCTCTGGCTGATAAACGTAGTGCTCATCTTCTTCAGGAGTAGTTTGAGTATCAATACAAAAATTCAAAGCCGCGGCAAAGCCCGCTTCCTTTAATAAACTTAATTCAAAGGGGCGCAAGATAGGTTCAAGCTCTTTAGGATCTTGCCCAAGCAAATGAACTGTTTTGGCGTACTCTTCGTATAAGTCTTCATAAGAGTCTTCTCTGGCAATGAATTTAACCAAAAGTTCATTGAGATAAAAGCCACACAACAAAGCATCGCCCACCAATGGAGGAACACCACCCAACCACTCTGCTTTGGTCATGGTGCGCAGCTCACTTTTACCGCTCCAAGAGACAGCCAAAGGTTGAAAGCGCTGTAAGACTGGTCGCAAGACAGAATGAGGGCGCTTTGCGCCCTTGGCAATCAAAGCCATGCGCCCATATGAGCGCGTGAATACATCAAGAATTAAACTGGTTTCTTTGTACGGAATACTGTGAAGTACAAAGGCAGGTTCATCGTTGACGCGAGTCGACATGATGGTGGATTACTCTATGCCCTGCTCACGCAGAATCACACGATCATCTGCCCAACCACTCTTGACCTTGACCCAAGTTTCTAAAAACACTTTGCCATCAAAAAGCTTTTCCATGTCTTGGCGAGCCTCAGTGGAGATGCGCTTCAACTTTGCACCTTTTTCACCGATCACCATGGCTTTGTGACTATCGCGGTCTACCAAAATCGTGGCAGCAATGCGACGCATCGTTCCATCCATCTTGAATTGGTCGATGATCACAGCGCTGGCATAGGGCAACTCATCGCCTGTGTGACGAAATACTTTTTCTCTCAAAATCTCAGCAGCCAAGAATTTCTCACTGCGATCCGTCAACATATCAGGCTCGTAAATCGCTTCTTGCTCAGGCAAGTACGGCTCTAATAATCCTAACAAACGCTTCACATCATCGGTATTTTTGGCTGTCATGGGAATGATTTCTGAGAACTCAAACTTCTCACTCATCTCACGCATGAAGGTAAATAGCTTTTGATCGCGATCTTCTGGGGCATCTGCTCTTGAAGCAAATACATCTAATTTGTTAGCCAACAAAACCACTGGGATATTTTTAGGCAATATCTCAAGCACCTGTTCGTCCGCCTTGCTCCAGTAACCTGATTCCACCACAAAAAGAATCACGTCCACATCCGCCATGGTGGTTTTCACCGTGCGGTTCATCACTTTGTTCATGGCGTTGTTATATTTTGTCTGGAACCCCGGTGTATCAACCAAAACATATTGCGCTGTCTCAGTGGTGTTAACACCCAAAATGCGATGACGTGTTGTTTGAGCTTTGCGTGAGGTGATACTGACTTTTTGACCCACCAATGCATTGAGCAAGGTTGACTTACCTACGTTTGGGCGACCTACAAGTGCTACGGTTCCACATCGAAATGACATCGACTATTCCTTGATTTTTACTTTACTCTGATTTCAACTTCAAATTCAGTTGATCATCTGTAGGATCTTTAGCCGTGACTAAAGATGCTTTCTTTTTTGTTGCTTTTGTCTTTTTAGGCTTTCTGCCAGATTGAGAAACAATCTTTTGGGCAGCCTCTAAAGATAACTTGGCAGCCGCTTGCTCAGCGGCTCTACGAGACGCACCCTTACCGTTGAGAGTGACCTTCAAACTTGGAATGGAGCACTCAACTTCAAACTGTTGATTATGGGCCACGCCCGTGGTTGCAACGACCGTGTAGATAGGCAACGGTAATTGATGCCCTTGAAGGTATTCCTGCAAGAGAGTCTTGTCATCTTTACCCAAGGTTCTTGGATCCACATGCTCCAAAATTTGCGAATACCACTTTCTCAATACTTTTTTAGAGGCCTCAAAGCCAGAATCCAAAAAGATGGCTCCCACAATCGCTTCAAAACTATCTGCCAGAATCGATGGGCGCTTAAAGCCACCACTCTTGAGCTCACCCTCACCTAAACGAAGGCAGTCAGAGAGTTGCAAAGCTTGAGCGATTTCATACAAGGCTTGTTGCTTGACCAAATTAGCGCGAACTCTGGATAAATCACCCTCATCCAAATCACTGTAACGCTCATACAGCATCTCAGCAACGGTGCAGTTCAAGACTGAGTCACCTAAAAACTCCAAGCGCTCATTGTTCTTTTTGCTGTGACTGCGATGAGTCAAAGCCTGCATCAATAAATCAGGCTTTTGAAACGTATAACCCAAACGCTCCTGCAAGAGTTTGATGTCTAGAGGTGCGCGAGGAGTCATATCGCTCTTGGCTACCTTACTCACTCAAAACGCCCAATGCGTTTAAGGTCGCCTAAATTCATCCAAACAAAGAAGGCTTTACCAACCAAATTATTTTCAGGAACAAAGCCCCAAAAGCGGGAGTCTGCTGAATTATCTCGGTTATCACCCATCACAAAGTAATGACCTTTTGGCACTGTACAAGTCACACCAGTCATGGTGTAAGTGCAGTTCTCCGCATAAGGAAAACGATCTTGTATGAAGACACCAGCAGGACGCTCAGGATGATTTAAAACATTGTAAGAATGGCCGCCGAATTCTTTAGGGAATGTCTCCTTAAAGAATTTTGCATAAATCATACTTTCGGGATCGAGATAATCAGGTTTGGCTTCAGACAGAAACTCTTGGCCGTTGATGGTCAAGCGCTTACCCTGGTAAGAAATCACATCCCCTGGCAAACCAATCACACGTTTGATGTAATCAACTGATTCATCTTTAGGAAAGCGAAAAACAGCGACATCACCGCGCTCTGGCGAATTCATCTCAATCACTTTTTTATTGATGACTGGCAAACGAACACCATAAGTGAATTTATTTACCAAAATAAAATCACCAATCATCAAGGTAGGAATCATCGAACCTGATGGAATCTTGAAAGGCTCAAACAAGAATGAGCGCAAAAAGAATACGGCAAAAATAACAGGGAAAAAGCTGGCCGTGTACTCCACCCACAAAGGCATGCGATCAATACCTGCCGCTTTTCTTTTTGGAGCAAACACCAACTTATCAGCAGCCCAGGCAATACCCGTCACAAGTGACAAAATCAAAAGTATCAAAGCGAAGTTCATTATTTATCCTCCACTTGCAAGATGGCCAAGAAGGCTTCTTGTGGAATTTCCACACTGCCCACCTGCTTCATGCGGCGCTTACCTTCTTTTTGCTTCTCTAATAATTTCTTCTTACGAGTGATGTCACCACCGTAACACTTGGCCAACACGTTTTTACGCAAGGCCTTCACGTTTTCACGAGCAATGATGCCGCTGCCAATCGCCGCCTGAATCGCCACATCAAACATCTGACGAGGAATGATCTCGCGCATCTTGGCGACAACTTCACGGCCACGGTATTGACTGTTACTTCTGTGAACGATGATCGATAGAGCATCGACTTTTTCACTGTTGATCAAGATATCTACCTTGACCACATCAGATGCACGGTATTCCTTGAACTCATAGTCCATTGATGCGTAACCGCGAGAAATTGACTTTAAGCGATCAAAGAAATCGAGCACGATTTCAGCCATCGGCATCTCATAAGTTAACTTCACTTGACGGCCCACATACTGCATATCCATCTGGATGCCACGCTTACCTGTACACAAGGTGATGACTGCGCCAACATACTCTTGCGGCATGAACAAGTTCACGACCACGATTGGTTCCATGATCACTTCAATGCGACTTGGGTCTGGCATTTTTGATGGGTTATCCACCACGATCTTTGAACCATCTTTGAGGTCTACTTCGTAAACCACGGTTGGGGCAGTCGTGATGAGTTCCATGTTGAACTCACGCTCTAAACGCTCTTGCACAATCTCCATGTGCAATAAACCCAAGAAGCCACAACGGAAACCAAAGCCAAGGGCTTGAGATACCTCTGGTTCGTACATCAAAGCCGCATCGTTTAACTTTAATTTTTCTAAAGATTCACGCAAGGCATCGTATTGATTTGATTCAACCGGGTACAAACCTGCAAACACCTGAGGTTGAACTTCTTTGAAGCCTGGCAAAGGTGCAGATGCTGGAGTTCTATTTTGTTGACCTGGCGCGTGCGTGACTGTGTCACCCACCTTGGCAGCTTTCAACTCTTTGATACCAGCAATGATGAAACCCACTTGTCCAGCAGATAAGTCAGGGCGATCCACTGACTTTGGTGTGAAGACTCCAACGTGCTCAACCAAATGTTGAGTACCTGAAGCCATCAACAAAACTTTATCCTTTGGTTTGAGTGTGCCATTGATCACACGCACCAACATCACCACACCCACGTAGTTATCAAACCACGAATCAACGATCAATGCTTGGAGAGGTGCAGTCGCATCACCTTTTGGTGGTGGTACTTTTTTAATTAAATCTTCAAGAACATCCTGGACGCCCAAACCAGTTTTTGCTGAACAAGACACAGCATCGGTGGCATCGATACCAATCACATCTTCGATTTCTTGTTTGGCGCGATCAGGATCTGCCTGAGGCAAATCAATTTTGTTTAAAACAGGCACAACTTCCACACCCAATTCGATGGCTGTGTAACAGTTGGCCACTGTTTGAGCCTCAACTCCCTGGCTGGCATCAACTACCAACAAAGCACCTTCACAAGCAGACAATGATCGGCTGACCTCATAAGAGAAGTCGACGTGTCCTGGGGTATCAATCAAGTTGAGGTTATAAATTTTACCGTCGCGGGCTTTGTAGCTCAAAGCCGCGGTTTGGGCCTTGATTGTGATGCCGCGCTCTTTCTCAATGTCCATAGAATCAAGGACTTGAGCTTCCATTTCGCGATCTGAAAGGCCACCACATAGCTGAATAATTCGGTCTGCTAGGGTCGACTTTCCGTGGTCGATATGGGCAATGATAGAAAAGTTACGTATATGGTCCATGGATTCCTTAAAACGGCTTGCCGCAATGCAACACCATATTGCACTGCAATAAGACGCCTCTAACCTCTATTGTAGTCGGAACGGGGGTCTCCCCCCGATTTCCAATAAAGGTGATTAAAACTAAAGGGTTATCTGATCTAAAACAATCGTTTTAGGTTTATTTTCCTGGTTTGACAGGAATCACCAAGGTGCTATCGCCTCTGCGAATAAATACTGCCACGGATCTATTGTTTTTTGCCACGGCCTTCATGGCAATCTCAAATTGCTTGGCAGCGATGATGTCCACATCACTTAAACGAACAATCACATCACCCACTCTTGCGCCCGCTTTTGATAAGACACCATCTTCAGCCATCGCAGTAATTTCAACACCGGCTTTGAGTGATAACTCTTTTTTCTTAGCTTCAGATAAATCAATCACAGCCACTCCAAATGCATTCTTAGTGGAGGTCGCTTCTTCTGGTTCAGCTTTTTTAGCAGCTGTCTTTGGAGTAGGCTCTAAATCAGCGACAGTGATATTGAATTCTTTTTGAGCACCCTTGCGCCACACCATGATTGGTGAAGTCGTGCCTGGTTTTGTATCTCCAACAATTCTTGGCAAGTCCGATGATTTTTCAATTGGTTTATCCCCAAAACTCAAAATAACATCGCCAGGCTCAAGCCCTGCTTTGTCCGCTGGCGCACCCACTTCGATGTTACGAATCAAGGCGCCACGTGCTCTTGGCAATCCTAAGCTCTCTGCAACCTCTTTGCTGACCTCTGCAATTGCCACACCAATACGACCACGACTGACTTTGCCGCTGGCCTTTAATTGATTCGAAACGCGCATCGCCTCATCCATCGGGATCGCGAAAGAAATACCCATGTATCCACCAGAGCGTGAAAAGATCTGTGAGTTAATGCCCACCACTTCACCACGAGTGTTCAATAGCGGACCACCAGAGTTACCTGGGTTCACAGCCACATCAGTTTGAATGAATGGTAAGTAATCACCTGTATCACGACTCTTGGCAGACACGATGCCTGCGGTCACTGTATTTTCCAAACCAAACGGTGAACCAATCGCAAGCACCCATTCACCAACACGCACCTTTGAAGAGTCGCCGATGGTTAATCGTGGCAAACCAGTTGCTTCAATTTTTACCAAAGCCACATCAGTACGCTTATCAGCACCGATCAATTTGGCTTTGAATTCGCGCTTATCGGTCAAGGTCACATAAATTGTTGTTGCACCTTCAACCACATGTGCATTCGTCAAAATGAAACCATTGCTCTCAATGATGAAGCCAGAACCAACGCCACGGTTTTGCTCTTCTTGCTGAGGTTTACGATTGTTCGGGCCTGGTTGCTTTGGTGTTGGCAAAGGAATACCAAAGAAGCGGCGAAAAAACTCAGCCTGCTCTTCATCTAAACCAGGCATGCCAGGAATGCCTGAAGCTTGACGAACATTCACTTTTTCTGTCGTGCGGATATTCACCACAGCAGGATTGGCTTTTTCAACCAAATCAACAAAGTCTGGATATGAACGCACAGCACTTGCGGCGGCTGGCGAGCTCGTTGTGCTCGCCACCGGAGCGGCTTTCCCAGAATTATTTTGGGCATAAGTTGGCAAAACTAGCAAAGAACTTGCTGCCACAGACAGAGTTAAAGCAGAAATGATTTTTTTCATGGTCTTGATACTTTAGAGCATTCAGGAAGTATTTGCAGGAAAGCCTTTAAATACTATCTGAGCATGGTTATTAATGAGCTTCTATATGAGTATTTTTAGTCTATTTTCAATGGTCTTAAAGCAATAAAGCCTCCAACAGAGTTAGGAGGCTTTATTTGATGGATAACCCAGCAATATCTGGACTATTCATTGAGTCTTTTAAATACGGCGGAAAACAATGGTGCCGTTGGTGCCACCAAAGCCAAAGTTGTTTTTAACGGCCACATCGATCTTCATATCTCTAGCAGTGTTGGCACAGTAGTCCAAATCGCACTCTGGATCTTGATTGAAGATGTTAATAGTCGGCGGAGATTTTTGATGATGCAAAGCCAAAACAGTGAAAACAGACTCTAAACCACCAGCACCACCCAATAAGTGACCGGTCATTGATTTGGTTGAGTTCACAACCACCTTCTTTGAAGCTTCGCCCAAAGCTGCTTTGAGGGCATCTGTTTCGTTTTTATCACCCAATGGTGTTGAAGTACCGTGGGCGTTCACATAGTTCACTTGATCAGGATTAACTCCAGCATCTTTCAATGCATTGACCATGCAACGACGCGGACCATCCATGTTTGGAGCAGTCATGTGATAAGCGTCACCACTCATACCAAAACCGGCTAATTCAGCATAAATCTTTGCGCCGCGAGCTTTGGCATGTTCATATTCTTCGAGGATCATCACGCCAGACCCCTCACCTAGAACAAAACCGTCACGGTCTTTGTCCCAAGGACGAGAAGCAGTCGCTGGATCATCATTTCTAGTTGATAGCGCTCTGGCTGCAGCAAAACCACCGACTCCCAAAGGAGAAATCGTAGATTCAGCACCACCAGCAATCATCACATCCGCATCACCATATTGAATCAAACGGGCAGCCAAGCCAATACTGTGCAAACCTGTTGTACAGGCAGTGACAGCAGCAACGTTAGGACCTTTGAGATTCAAATTAATGCTCAAATGGCCAGAAATCATATTAATGATTGAACCTGGCACAAAGAACGGTGAAATACGGCGAGCGCCGCGATTAGTATATTCAGTGTGGGTTTCTTCAATCATTGGCAAACCACCAATGCCTGAACCCACCAAAACGCCAATTCTTTCAGAATTGGCTTCTGTAACTTCTAAACCAGAGTCTTTAAAGGCTTGCGTACCGGCAGCAATGCCATAGTGGATAAAAGTATCCATATGGCGAGCTTCTTTAGCAGAAATATAGTCTTCAATATTGAAGCCCTTTACTTCGCCGGCAAAATGCACGCCTAAGCCAGAGTGATCAAATTTAGTGATGGTGGCAATACCACTGCGCCCCGCCAATAAATTTTCCCAAGCATCACCAACGGTATTACCCACTGGTGAAACCAAGCCTAGTCCGGTAATAACTACCCGGCGTTGCCCTTTATTCTGGCTCACAGCTAATTAGCCTTGCTTGGACTTAGCGAAATCGATAGCCAATTGCACAGTCGTGATTTTCTCGGCTTCTTCATCAGGAATTTCGATGCCGAATTCATCTTCCAATGCCATTACTAATTCAACTGTGTCGAGAGAATCTGCGCCCAAGTCATTAACGAAAGAAGATTCATTCTTGATTTCTGCTTCGTCTTTGCCCAATTGCTCGGCTACGATTTTCTTAACGCGTTGTTCGATGTTATCCATTTAATCCCCCAAGGGTTGTTGTAAAAATATTGAAAAGAGATTTTATCAGCTTATTTGACCAAATTAGCTCAAATACAGTCCGCCATTCACATGAAGTGTTGTTCCCGTGATGTATCCAGCCCCTGGAGACGCCAAAAATGCTACCGCATGGGCAATATCTTCGGGTGTTCCAAGGCGTTGGAGGGGGATATTCGCTTTTAGTGAATTTTGTTGGTCTTCTGAGAGGGCTTTGGTCATATCTGTGTCAATAAAGCCTGGCGCCACGCAGTTAACGGTGATATTTCGGCTTCCGATTTCTCGGGCCAAAGCTCGGCTCATACCAGCCACACCTGCTTTTGCAGCAGCATAATTGGCCTGACCTGGATTACCGCTGCTACCCACCACGGAGGTGATGTTGATGATTCGACCGCCTTTGGCCTTCATCATTGGGCGTAAAACACCTCTGGCCAAGCGGAAAACAGCGCTTAAATTGGTATCAATCACCGATGACCATTCTTCGTCTTTCATGCGCATCGCCAAGTTATCTTGGGTAATACCAGCGTTATTCACCAAAATATTCAAAGCGCCACGTTCTTTAACAATACTATCGATCAGTGCTTCACAAGCAGCCGCATCGTTCACGTTCAAAACTGCACCAGCACCACCGGTTGGTTTTAATGCCGCATCAATGTCTTTAGCGCCTGATTCACTTGTTGCAGTGCCAATCACCACAGCGCCCTGCTTTGCCAATTCCATGGCAATGGCACGGCCAATACCGCGAGATGCGCCAGTGACCAAGGCAATTTGTCCAGTTAATGTGCTCACAATTTCTCCCAAACTAAGTTCAATGCTTTATCAGATAGATAACTCTGATCGTTGATTTTTAATCTCTAATCTTTACGCTTTAATGACAGCCATGACTTCAGCCATCGTGGCAGGGTCATAAACAGCCAAACCATTTAAATCACCATTAATACGCTTGGTCATACCTGTTAATACTTTTCCAGGACCGCACTCAACCACGTGAGTGATGCCAAGGGCTGCAATTGCTTGAACAGTCTCAACCCAACGCACTGGAGCTGCTGCTTGTCTAACCAAGGCATTCTTAATGGCTGCAGGATCTTTTAAGACACTCACATCGACGTTATTGATCACATCAATGTTTGGCACCTTGAATGTTTTATCAGCCAAGTAAGTCTCTAATTTTTGAGATGCCGGCTTGAGTAATGATGAATGAAACGGTGCAGACACAGGCAAAGGCAGAGCACGTTTTGCGCCAGCTTCTTTGGCAAGCTCACAAGCTTTTTCTACACCTGCTTTTGAACCAGCGATCACGACCTGCGCTGGAGCGTTGTAGTTCACAGCCTCAACCACTTCACCAGTGGCTGCTTGCGCATCAGCACATGCTTTACGAACGGCATCATCATCCAAACCTAATATAGCGGCCATGCCACCTGTTCCAACTGGCACGGCATCTTGCATCGCTTGCGCACGGAATCTCACCATGGGCACAGCATCTTTGAATTCAATCACCCCTGAAGCAACCAAAGCACCATACTCACCCAAGCTATGGCCAGCCATCACTGATGCAGCAGGACCACCTGCAGCAATCCACGCGCGATAACAAGCAACGCCTGCAGTCAACATCACGGGCTGTGTATTGGTCGTTAAAGAAAGTGCCTCAGCAGGACCTTCTGAAATTAATTTTGCAATGTCTTCACCCAAAGCTTCTGAAGCCTCATCCAAAGTTCTTTTGACTTCAGCGTTGTCGCCCCATGCATTTAGCATGCCGACTGCTTGAGAACCTTGACCTGGAAATACAAATGCAAATTTCATGAAAATTCCTGTGATATTTTTTTAAGTGATTGAACTTATGTAATTAATTGAGGTGATCACGATCAATATTTAACGACTGCAGCGGCCCAGGTGAAACCACCACCCACACCTTCCATCAGAAGGTTTTGTCCACGCTTGATTTGACCTGCACGAATCGCTGTATCGAGTGCCAATGGAATTGATGCAGCCGATGTGTTGCCATGATCTTGAACAGTCACAACCACGTGATCCAAGGCAATACCTAATTTTTTGGCAGTGCCTTCCATGATACGAATATTGGCTTGGTGAGGAATCAACCAATCAATGTCTGCAGGTGTTAGTTTGGCAGCTGTTAGAACTTCTTGTGCGACTTGCTCTAAAACTTTGACGGCCAATTTAAATACTGCTTGACCGTCCATCTTCAAAAAGGCAGAACCTTCTAAAGCACCGTGCTCAGTTCTTCCTGGCACGCACAAGATGTCACGATGACTCCCGTCGGCGTGCATAGCAGCAGCCAAAATACCTGGCTCATCACTCGCACCCACCACCACTGCTCCAGCTCCATCGCCGAAGAGCACGCATGTACCGCGATCTTTGAAATCTAAAATTCTTGAGAATGTTTCTGCACCAACGATCAATACTTTTTTATGCATGCCGCTGCGAATAAAACTATCAGCCACTGCCAAAGAGTATGCAAAACCTGAACAAACAGCTTGAACGTCAAATGCTGCGCATTGATTGGTGATACCTAATTTATCTTGAAGCACACACGCAGTGCTTGGAAAGCCACCTAAATTATCAGGCGTTGATGTGGCCAAAATAATTAAATCGATGTCATTCGCAGTAATGCCAGCTGCTTCAATCGCTTTTTTAGAAGCTTCCAAAGCAAGGTCGCTCGTGAGCTGATCAGGCGCAGCGAAATGACGTGCACTGATACCGCTTCTTGAAAAAATCCATTCATCGCTGGTTTCAATGCCATCTTTGGCAAGTTTTTCAGTGATCTGGGCATTGGTCACCTTGTTGGCTGGCAAGTAGCTGCCTGTGCCTAGTATCTTTGCGTATCGCTGTGTCAGTTGAGTCATTGAATTGAATCCTTATGCCACGGTCTCATTACTAGAGTTTGTTGCATGCGTCACCATGAATGCATCAGCGACTTTTCCAACCATATTATTTTTAGCACCTTCATACGCTCTGCGCAAAGCAGTTGTGAATGCTTTTTTATCGGCTGAGCCATGGCTTTTTAAAACCAAGCCACGCAAACCTAAGAGCACTGCACCATTGTAATTACGATGATCCACACGCTTTTTGAAACGCAATAAAACTGGCATTGCTGCCAAAGCCATCAAACGACTGATCCAATTACGACTAAATTCTTCTTTGATCAATCCAGAAATCATGTACGCCAAACCTTCACTGGTTTTTAGCGCCACGTTTCCAACAAAACCATCACACACCACAATATTGGTCGTGCCTTTAAATATGTCATTGCCTTCCACGTTGCCATAGAAGTTCAAGCTGCTTTGGCGCAATAACTCACCAGCCTCTTTGACCACTTGATTACCTTTGATCACTTCTTCGCCAATGTTCAAAAGACCAATCGTAGGGTTGGCAATGCCATCCACGGCTCTGGCCATCACATCGGCCATCTGTGCGAATTGCAATAAGTGAATCGCTTCACAATCAGCATTGGCGCCTAAATCTAAAACAATCGTGCCTCGGCCCAATTGATTAGGCATCACTGCGGCAATCGCAGGACGATCAATACCATCCAAGGTTTTTAAAACATAACGAGAGATCGCCATCAAGGCGCCCGTATTGCCTGCTGAAATAGCGGCTTGTGCCAAGCCTTCTTTGACTTGCTCAGCAGTCACACGCATCGATGAGTCTTTTTTCTTACGCAAAGCCACCTCGATGGAATCATCCATCGTGACAACTTCAGAAGCATGGACGACCGTGATCCGACTCTTTATTTCAGAGGGAACTTGAGCTAACGCTTGATTGATTAAATCAGCGTTACCGACGAGTCTTATATGTAAATCTGGCAACTCTGCCAGAAGGCCTGTGCTGGCGGGTACTGTGACCACTAGACCGTGGTCTCCACCCATCGCATCAACTGCTAGCGTGACGCTCATGAAAAATTGTTATTTAAGAAAAAAGCGGCCACTGGAAGTGCCGCTTGATCTTTTCCAGTGAGGAAATTAGTCGTTCTTAGTCTTAACAACTTTACGACCACGGTAGTAGCCATTTGGGCTAATGTGGTGACGTAAGTGAGCTTCACCAGTCGTTGGCTCAACTGCCAATGAAGGTGCAGACAAGAAGTCGTGAGCACGGTGCATGCCACGCTTTGACGGTGATTTTTTATTCTGTTGAACAGCCATGTTTTTACTCCTAAACGAATCCGAGATTCTAGCATAAAGTCATTATTTCTTGAGCTTTTCTAGGATTGCAAACGGATTGGGCTTCTTAATGATGATCTCTTCTGACCCCGATTTAAGTGTTTTAGTCACTTTTTGGAGGTCTTCTGGCTTGCAATCGCCCAAGGGGTGTTTGGCGATCAAAGGCAGGTTCAAAAGCAGCTCTTCCTCAATGGTTTCCAATAGATTAAAGGTCTCAGAGGACACCAAAGCATCCTCAGCATCTTGATTTTCCTCATCAAAATCCCAGGCTTCAGCCTCTTCTTCAGTCTCAAAAAGGATGTAATCACGGTCTGAGTCCAAAGACTCCATATAAGGCTGCAAACAGGCTTGGCAGGTCAGAGGCAAATCAAGCGCTAGACGTAAGTGCATGTATTGCATAGGAATTGTTCCCAAACGCTCCTCAAACCAAGTACTCATCTCCCAATGAAGGCCTGAAGGCTGGAAATTAGCCTCAACCGTCATTTCCTGTAACAATCGAGGAAAGTGAGATAGTTCTAGCACCCCCTGGCCGATGTAAGTCTGCCCAGACCGCATATCGATGGATTGAAGGTCCTTGGCATTATTCGGCAAAATGTGGGGTGTCATATTTTTTGAATTCATACCGAAAGCATAAATGAGTGCCGCCCCGAACCCAAGCAATTTATCCAAGAATTCTGCCAATCAAAGCAAAAGATTGATCTTGGCATCCACCTCTAAGTACAGAAAAGAATTGCTGGGCCGCCTGGGTTTGTCATTTGAAACCATCTCTCCAGAAGTGGATGAGGCACCCTTACCCAAAGAAACCCCAGAATTGATGGCCATTCGTTTGGCTCAAGCCAAAGCTTTGGCAGTGTCACTCTCAAATCCATCGGCCTACGTGATTGGCTCAGATCAAGTAGTTGATTTAAATGGTGCTGCCATGGGCAAACCAGGTGACCATGCAAATGCAATGGCACAACTACAAAAGTTGCGCGGCCAAACAGTCAAATTTCACACAGCTGTTTGCGTGGCTCACGCAGGATCCGCAAAAACAGTGAACGCCATCACCGAAGTTAAATTCAGAGAACTCGACGATGCTGTTTTGGAAGCTTATCTTTTGGCAGAGACTCCCTACGATTGTGCTGGCAGCGCTAAATCAGAAGGCCTCGGTATTTGTCTTTTAGAACATGTCCGAAGTGATGACCCAACCGCCCTGATAGGTTTACCCCTGATAACGGTTTGCACTCTCTTGCGTGACGCAGGCTTTTCTATTCCTCTAAATCAATAAAAAATAAAAATGTCAGGCACTCTTTATTTAATTCCAAATACCCTGGGAGATGATGATCGCGAATCTCAGCTCAAGCATGTCTTGCCTCGCGACACAATCGAGCAAGCTTCCCAGCTTCGCTACTGGATTGTTGAAAACGCAAAAACTGCCAGAGCTTTATTAAAGGCTATTGGCACACAATCACCATTAATCTGCCCCATCCAAGAAATGCAGATGACCGAATGGCGTGGTCCCGGAAAAGATGCCTCTCATGGATCCACCAATTTAAAAGCAATGCTGGCGCCATTACTCGAGGGCCACGACATGGGCTTGATGTCTGAAGCGGGTCTTCCAGCAATTGCTGACCCAGGATCTGATGTTGTGAATACCGCTCATCAAATGGGCATTCCAGTGAGAGCCTTGATTGGTCCGAATTCTTTATTGTTAGCATTGATGTCATCTGGCATGAATGGTCAAAGCTTTGCTTTTCATGGTTACATTGCCGTGAAAGAACCAGAAAGAACTGCTGCACTCAAACAATTAGAGCAAGAGTCTAAGAGAAAGCACCAGACTCAATTGTGGATTGAAACTCCTTATCGCAACGCAGCCATGATTGAAGCAATGCTGCAGTCATTGCAAGGCAATACCCAAATGTGTGTAGCAGCAGATTTGAGTTTGCCCAATGCTCTGGTGATTTCTAAAACTGTGAGTGCTTGGCAAGCGCAGATAAAAAAAGAGCCTGGATTACTCCAAGCTCTTCATCAACGACCAGCTGTTTTTTTGATTCTGGCTTAGTCTTGACTGAGGTCAGCGCAACTGACCGCCGTACATCAATACCCTGGTAGCGCCCTCGCCCATTGCGGCGCCGAAACGCTTGGCCACTCGCTCAGCCAAATTATCTTTCATGGTGTAGTCAACAATCGTTGACGCTTTGAACACATCGCGCGCCACTCCATCGACACTGCCCAAGCCATCACTCAAACCTAACTCAACACTCTTGGCGCCATTCCATACCAAACCGGTGAACATATCAGGAGTTTCTTTTAAACGATCCCCACGCCCATCGCGCACCACCTTGATGAATTGCTCATGCACTTCACCGATCATCCCTTGAACAAATTCTTTTTGCTTTGGATCTTGTTTGCTGAATGGGTCTAGCAAAGCTTTATTTTTTCCAGCAGTGATAGCACGACGCTCGATCCCGAGCTTCTCCATCAAACCAGTGACTCCAAAGCCATTCATGATCACGCCGATAGAGCCCACCAAACTGGCTTTATCAACATAAATATTTTCTGCAGCAGATGCGACGTAGTATCCGCCTGATGCGCAAATTTCTTCAACCACCACGTGCAATGATTTTTCAGGGTACTTGGCGCGCAAGCGCAACATTTCATCATGGATGATGCCGGACTGAACTGGAGAACCACCGGGACTGTTGACGCGCAAAATCACACCAACGCTCTCAGAGTTTTCAAAAGCCGCTTGTAATGAAGCATTGATTGCATCAGCGCTGGCTTTTGTATCAGGCGCGATCTCGCCCTGCAAATCAACCAAAGCCGTGTGCTTACCTAGATTTGATTTGCCACCCAAATCAATATCAAACAAATTGATCGCAACGCCGACAAAAACAAGCAATGTCATCATGCGCACAGCTGTTCTCCAGCGACGACCACGACGCTGTTCCTTGAGGTTCTCTAATAACAAATGTTCTAAGGCCTGTTTTTCCCAGACTTTTTCATCAGACATGACTTACTTTCTTAATTAATCTAACTAATTCAATTCAACTAATACAGTGAATTTGATTGGCACATACAAGAGCTTAATCTTTTTATGCGTTACTTGCTAACCACTCAGATAATTCCTGAACATTCTTGACACAAGCCAAAGGATTTTCCGTTTTCAAAACGTGTTCTGGATGTGCGCCATAAGTCACTCCTACCGCATCAGCTCCTGCCGCATTGGCCATACCTAGGTCATGGGTTGTGTCACCAATCATGAGTACTTTGTCCATCGGCACCATCAGCGATTCAGACAACTCCAACAACATCGCAGGGTGAGGCTTAGATCTTGACTCATCGGGTGTGCGTGAATCTGCAAACACCTTTTCTAATTGATGAAAACCCAAAGAGCGATCCAAGCCCTTGCGACTTTTGCCTGTTGCGACCGCCAACAGATGCCCTCGATCTTTTAATTGATGCAACAAATCTTTGGCGCCCTCAAACAAACTTAATTCATGATCTTTGCTTAAGTAATGAAATCTAAAACGATCAATTAATTTGTAATGATCATCAACTGAAACAGTTGGGCAAGCTTTGCGCAATGATTCTTGAATGCCCAAGCCAATCACAAAACTTGCCATCGAATCATCAGGCACTGGTAAAGATAAATCTCTGCAAGCACTTTGAATACAACGCACGATGGTGGGTGTGGAGTCCATCAAGGTTCCATCCCAATCCCAAACAATTAATTCATAACGAAGCGACATCAATACCCTTAAATCACTGGGTTTTCTAAAGTGCCAATGCCATCAATTTCTATCTTGACGGTATCACCCTTCTTCAAAAAGCGAGGAGGCTTAAATCCCATCCCTACGCCACTAGGAGTACCAGTCGCAATCACATCACCCGGATACAAGGTCATGCCTTTTGAAATTGCCTCGATGATGGTTGGTATATTAAAGATCAACAATTCAGTCGTGGCATCTTGTCTTAATTCGCCATTCACCCAACACTTGATGGATGCTTTGGAAGAATCGAGTTCATCTGCAGAAACCAACCATGGACCCATCGGACAGAAAGTATCAAAACTTTTACCCAAATGAAATTGCACATGCTTGGCTTGAACGTCGCGAGCACTGATGTCATTGATGATGGTGTATCCCCAGATATATTTCATCGCATCAGCTTGACTGATGGTTTTGCCTTTTTTAGCAATCACCACTGCTAGCTCAGCTTCGTAATCCATTTCCTCGGTTGCGTGAGGATGACTATCAATGCCAACCTTGGGGCCGATCACAGACTCAGGCACTTTACTGAACACCACCGGGTTCTTCGGCAAGTTAGCCATGGCACCCTGCGCCTCACCCAATTTACTGTCTTTGATTTCTTTGACGTGATCTAAATAGTTTTTGCCCACACAAAAAATATTTCTCTTTGGCTTAGGAATTGGGGCCAATAAACAAACATCCTTTAGCGCAACAGCAGAACCCAAAGCAGGCAAAGGTTTTTCTTCAGCCATCAACTCAATGATGGCTAATGCGCCGCGCGCAGCTTCTTCTTTGCTCAACTGGTAAGGCGTGACTGTTTGCAAATCTTGAGAAATAACCCCCACGTATTGTTCTGATTGATATTGGTAAGCGGCTAGTTTCATGTTGTCTCCATTTTTTCAAATGCTTCGGGGATATCAGCCTCGAAAGTCATCTTTTCTTCTGTTTTAGGATGAATGAATGATAAATGTCTTGCGTGCAGCAATAGTCTCTTCGGTTTCAATACTTTATCTAATTCTTGGTCACCGTACTTGTCGTCACCCAAAATAGGGTGACCATAGGTTTGTAAATGCACCCGGATTTGATGGGTACGACCCGTTTTAAGCTGAGCTTCGACCAAACTGCATAGGCCATCACGATAATTAGCCTTGACCCGGATATTGGTATGGCTTGGCTGACCACCATCCGTGGCAACTCTGACTCGACGCTCGCCGTTGGGCAGCAAGTATTTAAGTAATGGGTATTTGAGTGGAATTGATTTACTACTGACTGGCAATTGACCATGCACTATTAATAAGTAGCGCTTTTCCATCTTCCCCTCACGTATTTGCTCGTGAAGGTGGACCAAAGCACTGCGTTTCTTGGCCAACATCAAAATACCCGAGGTATCTCGATCCAAGCGGTGGACTAACTCTAAGAACTTCGCGTCTGGTCTTTGGGCCCTCATGGCCTCAATCAAGCCCAAAGAGACCCCTGAACCACCGTGCACAGCAATCCCCGAGGGCTTATCTACCACTAAAATGCTGTCATCTTCATGCAAAATTGTTATTTCTGCATTTATCTTCTTCGAAATGAAGTCATTTGTAGGGGCTTTTACCTCAGAAACGCGCAATGGAGGCAGGCGTAAAACATCCCCTTCTTGGATTTTTTGGCTGGCATCAGCTCTTTTTTTATTCACCCGGACCTCGCCAGAGCGAATAATTCGGTAAATATGGGTCTTTGGCACCCCTTTTGCCATGCGAAACAGGAAATTATCTAGCCTTTGGCCAGCTTCCTCAAATAAAACAATGTGTTGGGTTACCGAATTACTGTTCATATGACATATAATGACCTATCTTGCTGCGCAACATCAAATTTATTGTTTGCATGGTAGCGCCCCAAGCTGGGTTTGAAATAGCCAAAAATATTTCCAGGGTTCGCCTCTCCCCTGATGTAATGAGACGCAAAGTTGGCTGGCATAGTGCCGCGAACTGCGAAACAGATAAAAGAATTTAAGCGCACGCTGACCCGCAAAGAAGAATAAGTCAGCGAGTGTAGTGAAGTTTGACATCACAGAGATTGCCTCGCGCAATCCCTTCAATTCCGTTTCGCTCACCGCGATGGCTGCCTGGCTGCAGGACGGAGATTTAAATGAAACGAATGTTATTTAACGCTACCCAGCAAGAAGAGCTGCGCGTAGCCATTGTTGATGGTCAAAAACTGATCGACATTGATATTGAGACAACTGGACGTGAACAACGTAAAGGCAATATCTACAAAGGCGTGATCACACGCATTGAACCCTCTTTAGAAGCTTGCTTTGTGAACTACGGTGAAGAGCGTCACGGCTTTTTGCCTTTCAAAGAGGTTTCAAGAGCTTATTTCAAGGACGGTATTGACGTTCGCTCAGCAGGCATCAAAGATGCTTTGCGCGAAGGACAAGAAATCATCGTTCAGGTGGAAAAAGAAGAGCGTGGCAATAAAGGCGCTGCTTTAACCAGCTTTATCTCTTTAGCAGGTCGTTATTTGGTTCTAATGCCAAATAATCCAAGAGGTGGTGGCGTTTCTCGTCGTATTGAAGGCGAAGACCGCAATGAATTGCGCGAAGCCATGAGCCAATTAACAGTTCCAGATGGCATGAGCATCATTGCCAGAACTGCTGGAATTGGCAGAAGTGCCGAAGAATTACAGTGGGATTTGAGCTATTTGATGCAGCTTTGGACAGCGATCGATGAAGCTGCTAACGGCAATCAAGCTCCTCTATTGATTTACTTAGAGTCTAGCTTGGTGATCCGAGCCATCAGAGACTACTTCCAGCCAGATATCGGTGAAATCCTCATCGATACCGATGAAATTTACGAACAAGCCAGCTCTTTCATGTCTGTGGTGATGCCTGACAACATGTCACGCGTCAAACGTTACCAAGACGATGTGCCTTTGTTCTCACGCTTTCAAATTGAGCACCAAATTGAAACCGCTTACTCTCGTACAGTGACCCTGCCATCTGGTGGAGCGATTGTGATCGACCACACAGAAGCCTTGGTTTCTGTGGACGTGAACTCTGCTCGCTCAACCCGTGGTTCAGACATTGAAGAAACAGCTGCTAGAACAAACTTAGAAGCTGCAGACGAATTGGCTCGCCAAATGCGTTTGCGCGACTTGGGTGGTTTGATTGTGATCGACTTCATCGACATGGAGTCTTCGAAGAATCAAAAGGATGTTGAGCAACGCTTGAAAGACGCTTTGCGTCACGACCGTGCTCGCGTTCAAATGGGCAAAATCTCACGCTTTGGTCTTTTAGAACTATCACGCCAACGCTTGCGCCCTGCGCTATCAGAAAGCAGTAACGTTACTTGCCCACGTTGTAATGGCACAGGTCACATCCGTGACACTGAGTCTTCAGCTCTGCAAGTTCTTCGCATCATTCAAGAAGAAGCGATGAAAGAAAACACTGCTGCGATTCACTGTCAAGTACCTGTGGACGTTGCGGCATTCTTGCTCAACGAGAAACGTGCTGAAGTGATCAAGATTGAAAGTCGTTTCAAAGTGAACGTCTTGCTCTTGCCAAACAAACACTTAGAAACACCTCACTACAAGCTTGAGCGTTTACGCCATGACGATCCTCGTTTAGATGATCCAAAAGCAAGTTACGCCATGGCCGATGAAGCCAGCAAAGAACTTGAGTCTGACACGATCTTGAATCGCAAAGCTGAAGAAGCCAAGCCACGTCAAGAAGCGGCAGTTAAAGGTGTGAGACCAAGCCAACCTGCTCCTGCCAGCGTTCCACGCGCAGAGCGCAAAGTGGCTGGTGAAAAGCAATCCTCTGGTGGTTTGATTGGTTTCATCAAGAAACTATTTGGCGCCAAAGAAGAAGTTAAGTCTACTGAGAAGCGTCCAAACAACGGCCGCGGTCGTGGTGAAGCCAGTGATAGAAATGGTGATCGCAATAACCGCAACCGCAATAACCGTAATCGCAATAACCGCAACAAGAATGAAGCGGGCGAGCGCAATCAAACGCCACGCGATGGTGAAGAGAAGGCTGACAACAAAGAAGCGCGTCAACCAAATCAACGCAATGGCCGCAATCAACAGCGTCAAAATAAACCTGAAGCCAATCAAGATGCGAAAGCAGATCAAGCAAAAGATTTGTTAACTCATGCTGAAGTTCCGCAGAATGCAGAAGCTGGTGAAGGTGATGAGCGTCGTCGTGGTCGCAACCGTCGTGGCCGTAACCGCAGTCGCGATCGCGCAGACCGTCCAGAGAACACTCAAGATACGAACGTTGATGGCTCAGATCTAGCAGCAACAGTTGCAGTGGCTGCAGTCGCTGCAGCAGTGACTTCATCTGAAGTTAATGCTTCAATGAATACTGAGACTTCAAGTCCTGCTCCAGTTGCTCCAACAGCACCAGCAGTTGTGGCTGAAGCATCTCCAGCACCAGCCGTTGTTGCACCTGCAGTAGTTGCACCAGCAGCTGTTTCTGTTGAAGCTCCAGTAGCCGCAACAACTCCAGCACCTGCTCCATTGCCAAAAGTTGAGTTTCAGCCATTAAAAACGTCTGAACTGACTTCAGTGATTGAGTCTGCTGGAATGGTATGGGTTAACACAGACAACCAGAAATTAGAAGAAGTTCGTGTGCAAATTGCTGCTGAGCCAGTGATCTCACACCCGCCACGTGAGCCAAAGCCACCTGTTGAAGTTTCAACTGGCCCTATGGTTCTAGTAGAAACTGGCGGAAAAGAACAAACCATCGAAAAGTGAACTTAGTTCTACAATGAGGGTTATGTCAGAAAGAGTCATACCCCTCATTGATGAGCGCCAAAGAAAAATAGACAGCCATGTTCCGGTTATCCCGGAACAGCTGTTGAATCCTAATGGCCTGCTAGCCGACACCCGTGGGCGACGCCTTCATGATTTAAGAATTTCAGTCACCGACCGCTGTAACTTTCGGTGCACTTATTGCATGCCCAAAGAGGTCTTTGATAAAGATTACCCCTATTTATCTCATGGGGATCTATTAAGCTTTGAAGAGATCGTTCGTTTGGCCAAAATCTACATTGAGCATGGTGTTGAAAAAATCCGCTTAACCGGTGGCGAACCCCTGCTTCGCAAACACATTGAAAAACTGATTGAAATGCTGGCCTCTCTCAAAACATTGAGTGGTCAACCATTGGATTTAACTCTGACCACCAATGGCAGCTTATTGCGTAAAAAAGCGCAAGCTTTGAAAGATGCTGGCTTGACCAGAATGACCATCAGTCTAGATGGCTTAGACGATACAACTTTTCAGCAGATGAATGATGTTGGCTTTCCAGTGGGCGATGTTTTAGATGGCATTGAAGCAGCTCGTGAAGTTGGCTTTAAAAATATCAAAGTCAACATGGTTGTAAAAAAGGGAACGAATGATCACGAGATCATTCCAATGGCGAAGTACTTCAAAGGCAGTGATGTGATTTTGCGTTTCATTGAGTTCATGGACGTGGGCGCATCTAATGGTTGGGATATGACAGAAGTTCTACCTTCTGCTGATGTGATTGCCAAGATTCATGAAACGTTTCCATTGACCAACATCGATCCTAATTACCCAGGTGAAGTCGCTGAGCGCTGGCGCTATGTTGATGGATCTGGTGAAGTTGGCGTGATTTCCAGTGTGACTCAAGCCTTTTGCAAAGATTGCTCAAGAGCTCGCTTATCCACTGAGGGAAAAATGTATTTATGTTTATTTGCCACCGAAGGTCATGATCTAAAGGCCTTGCTTCGTGCTGGTAAATCAGATTTAGAGATCAGCAATGCCATTGCGCAGGTTTGGTCTCATCGCACCGATCGATATTCTGAACTGCGCGGCTCTCCAGAAATGGAAGGTAAGCGCAAAGTTGAGATGTCTTACATCGGTGGCTAAGTATTTTCATCAGCTAAAACAATAAATATTTAGATGAGCTCATTACCCACACTTAATTCAGTAGTCACCTGCATGTCTGACTATGACCCAGAATCACTGCGGGTTGAAGTCGCAAAAAAAATCGTTGATGACTTTGTCAGACCAGCTTCATTGGCCCTTGAAACAGAAACAGTCTCCATCTATGACTCATTGGGACGTGTTCTAGCCAATGACATCATCTCCCCGATCAATGTGCCCTCTGCTGATAATTCAGCCATGGATGGCTATGCTTTTAGCGGCGCATCGATTGTTAAAGATGGTGTGACCTCTTTAACGATGATCGGCAAAGGCTTTGCTGGTAATGCATTTGAAGGCGTGGTCACTCAAGGTCAATGCGTTCGCATCATGACAGGTGCCGTGATGCCTGCTGGCTGTGACACCACCATTCCTCAAGAATTAGTCAAAGTTGATGGCGACCAGATTCAGTTTCAATCTTCTGTGATCAGAGCAGGCGATAACCGTCGCTTAAAAGGTGAGGACTTATCGATTGGTCAAGCAGCCTTGTGTGCTGGGAAGATCATCAGACCCTCTGATTTAGGATTGATTGCTTCTTTAGGCATTGGCTCTGTGACAGTCAAGCGCCGCCTCAAGGTTGGATTCTTTTCAACTGGTGATGAGCTTCGCTCGATTGGTCAACCATTGGATGATGGCTGCGTATACGACAGCAACCGCTACACACTCTTTGGTATGTTGAGTCGCTTGAATGTTGAGCTTCATGATCTTGGTGTTGTGAAAGATGATCCAGATGCGATGCGTGCCACCTTCAGCAAAGCGGCAGCAACTTGTGATGCTGTGATCACTTCTGGCGGTGTCTCGGTTGGTGAAGCAGATTACACCAAGCAGATCATGCGCGAACTGGGGGACGTGAGCTTTTGGAAGATTGCCATGCGTCCAGGCAGACCAATGGCTTTCGGTTCAATTCAAGGCGATCAACATCGCGCGGTTTTATTTGGTTTACCGGGCAACCCCGTGGCCGTAATGGTGACCTTCTATCAATTTGTCAGAAATGCTTTATTAGCCATGAGTGGTGCAACTCAAGTAGCGCCACCGATGATGCAAGCAAAAACGGTCGAAGCAATCCGCAAACGACCAGGTCGCACAGAATTCCAACGTGGCATCTTATCTACCGATGCCACCGGCAATAGAACGGTTCGCATCACAGGTGCGCAAGGATCAGGGGTTCTGCGCTCAATGAGTGAAGCAGATTGCTTCATTGTTTTGGCCCACGATCAAGAAAACATCCAAGCGGGCGATACGGTTGGGGTGGTTTTGTTTGAGGGCTTGGTTTAAACAAAACCCATAGTAAAGACTTTGAAGCAAGGGTTTTAAAGCACAAAAAGCTGTGAAGTAGCCTTATTGCAACGCAACATTAATTTAAGATTTGGTATAGAATTGCGTGCAATTCAACCACTATTCACTTTTCACCGAAAAATAAAATGCCAAGCACCAAATACACCAAAAGAGAAATTGTGTATGTCGACCCTCTTCATACGGCCAAGACATTGGTGTTGGTGTATTTGAGTTTTTCAGTACCGATTGTTTTGTTGGCTCTCTTTGTTGCTTTTGTAAGAGATGGTGAATTGCCTGGTTTCACAGTGATTTCAGCATTGATTCTGAATGCTTTGGTTGGCTTTGGTTTGCTGTGGTTAGCATGCAAAGTTTACAACTGGGTGGCTGATAGATTTGGTGGCATCGAGGTGGCTGTTAAAGAAACCACCATCAATGACACCAAAACACCAAGCGCTCAAGATTAATTTTTTAATCTACTTGATTGAAATCTCTTCGATTGAAATCGTTCTAGCTTCAAGCTTTCAATAAATTTGGTGGTGTCTGACCATTCAAACCAGCCAAACAATTTTTGATCGCCAACTGAATCATCGCTCTTCTGGTTTTCTCTGTGGCGCTTGCCATGTGCGGAGCTAACACCACATTCTTCAATGCCAATAGCTCTGGAATCACTTTCGGTTCACCCTCGAACACATCCAAGCCTGCGCCAAAAATTCTATTTTCTTTAAGAGCCTTGGCAAGAGCCAGCTCATCAACAATGCCGCCACGCGCAATGTTCACAAGGGTTGCAGTCGGCTTCATTAAATTCAATTCTTTTTCACCAAAGAGATGATGGTTTTCTGGGGTGTAAGGCATGACCAAAATAATGTGGTCAGATTGCTTGAGCAAAGTCTCACGATCAACATAAGTTGCACCGCATTCTTTTTCTAAATCTTCAGACAAACGTGAACGATTAAAGTAAGTCACATTCATATTGAAACCGCGTGCGCGTTTGGCAATTGCTTGACCAATGCGACCCATGCCCATGATGCCCAAAGTCGAGTGATGAATGTCCATGGATAGTGGCGCATCACAAATTGAGAACTTAGCCCAATGCCCGGCTCTTAACCATTGCTCACTTTCAGTGACGCGACGCGCTGTTGCCATCATCAAAGTAAAACCAAAATCAGCTGTGGTGTCTGTCAACACATCTGGTGTATTGGTGGCCATCACATTGGCCGCTTTGAATGCTGGCATGTCTAAGTTGTTGTAACCGACTGCAATATTTGAAACAATTTTTAAATTTGGAGAAGCTTTCAGAATGTCTGCATCAACGCGCTCACCGCCTGACACAATCGCTGCATCCTTATCGGCCAAAGCAGCTTTCAAATCAGCCGCATTCCAAAGATGGTCTTCTTGATTAGATTGAACGATGGCCACCTTCTCTAATTCAGCCAAAAGATCTGGAAAAATGGCGCGTGCCACCAAAATCTTCGGTTTTTGTGCATTTTGTGACATATTTGTCTCCTATTTTTATACGTTTTATTGATTTTCTTTATTGTATGTCATTGATTTAAATCACATAGAAATGACGATGACACGCCTAAGAATAAGGCTATCTGCAATATTTTTCCCCGTCTAAGATAAAATATCGGTTTTCATCTTCTTTGAGATTGATGCCATGACTTATGTTGTAACTGAAGCCTGTATTCGTTGTAAGTACACCGATTGCGTTGATGTTTGCCCAGTGGATTGTTTCCGTGAGGGTCCTAACTTCTTAGTCATTGATCCTGATGAGTGTATCGATTGCGCAGTCTGCGTTCCAGAATGTCCAGTCAATGCCATTTATGCCGAAGATGATGTACCAGGCGATCAACAAGCTTATATCAAGCTCAATCTTGAACTTGCAGCTAAATGGCCATCGATCACAAAGTCAAAAGAAGGTTTGGCTGATGCCGATGACTGGAAAGATAAGAAAAACAAATTAAGCGAGTTAGTTCGCTAAAGTACTTTTTAGAAAGATCCTGTGTCAGATAAACAAGCAACGATTGAAACAGATGCAATTGTTATCGGCGCAGGACCGGTTGGTCTTTATCAAGTATTTCAGTTAGGCCTATTGGGCATCAAAGCTCATTTGATTGATGCCCTGCCTCAGGCCGGTGGTCAGTGTGTTGAACTCTACGCTGACAAACCTATTTACGATATTCCTGGAATTCCTTTTTGCACTGGTCAAGAATTGATTGATCGCTTGCAAGAGCAAATCAAAGTTCTACAAACACCCGCCCACTTCAATCAAGAAGTCACTCTGGTACAAAAACGCGCCGATGGTCGTTTTGATGTGCAAACATCTCAAGAAACATTCATCAGTAAGGTCATCATTGTTTCTGCAGGTGTGGGTGCATTCAAAGCACGCAAATTAGCATTGCCTGGCATCGATGCACATGAAGACACCCAAGTATTTTATAAATTCAAGCAAGCCAAGCAATTTGCCCAGCAAGATGTTGTGATCAATGGCGGGGAAACTGCTGCCCTAGAGGCCGCTGTTGCATTAGCTGGAACTGCTAAAAGCGTCACCTTGGTTCATAGACGCGATGTTTTTAAAGCTGATGAATCCTTGATTCAGCGCTTTCAAACATTGTGCGCCGAAGGCTTGATCAAGGTTCAAGTAGGACAGGTCACCAACTTCAAAGCAAGTGATGAAAAAATAATCAGCCTAGAAGTCGCAGACTTTGATGGGCAAACGCATCACCTGTCTTTAGATGCCCTTCTTCCTTTACTTGGTATATCACCAAAGTTAGGACCCATTGCTGATTGGGGCATCGATTTAGAAAATAAACAGGTATTGGTAGACACAGAAAAATTTCAAAGCAGCACTGCTGGTATTTTTGCGGTGGGCGATATCAACACATACCCTGGAAAAAAGAAATTAATTGTTTGTGGTTTTCATGAAGCAACCTTGGCTGCTTATGGATGCGCTGCTCACATTTACCCAGGACAAGTAATACACCTGCAATACACAACCACATCACCCAAACTTCATGAAATTCTTGGCGTCACGCCACAAGCTTAGTCTTTAGACATTGCTCTCGATAGAATGATCACCGGCAGAAGACCTGCCAACACAATCGTCAAAGCCGGCCAAGCTGCTTCAGCCAAACGCTCATCAGATGCTAACTGATAAGTCACAACAGCCAAGGTGTCAAAGTTAAATGGTCGCAACACCAAAGTTGCCGGCAACTCTTTCATCACATCGACAAATACAAGCAAGCCCGCTGTTAATAAACTGCGGCGCAACAGTGGTAAATGAATTTTTCTCAATAACTCCCAGCGGCCAGATCCTAAACTCATGGCACTGGCATCCATGCTCGGCGTGATTTTGCTCAAGCCAGCTTCAACTGTTTGCAAACTGGAAGATAAAAAGCGAGTCAAATACGCATAAACCAAAACCACCACCGACCCAGAAATCAACCAAGCAATATCAAGCTGCCCCAACAAGACCAAAATACCAACGGCTAAAACAGCTCCAGGCACGGCATACCCTAAGCTGACCATGCGATTCACCATTTGTTGCAATCCACCCTTAGCAAGTCTTGCGCTGTAAGCCAACCAAACGGCAATCACAACAGCACAAATCGCAGTGAGCGTGGACAAGGTGATGGTATTACCCAACCAATTCCAATAACGTTCGTTCAAACTCTCGCCACTTGAAAGTGCTAAATACGCCATGATGATGACTGGCAAAATAAAACCAAACAACAAAGGCAATAAACACGCCAAACTTGCCCAAGCAGCCAATTTTCCTTGCAGACGCCAAGGTTTGATTTGCCTAAAGCGTTGGCCACTGGCAGCAAAGCGCATTTTTCGACGACTGGCATGTTCTAACAGTAGCAGTAAAAAAATGATGCCCAACAAGGCTGCAGATAATTGCACGGCTGCCATGCGATCACCCATGCTCAACCAAGCTCTGTAGATACCAGTGGTCATGGTTTGCACACCGAAGTAAGACATGGCACCGTAATCAGCCACTGCTTCCATCAATGCCAAAGCAACACCTGCCATGGTGGCTGGTCTTGCCATCGGTAAAGCGACTTGCCAAAAAGCTCCCCAAGGTCCAGCACCCAGTGTTCGCGCTGCTTCAATTAAACGAGGGCTGCGCTCTAAAAAAGCTGTGCGGCATAAAAGATAAACATATGGGTACAAGGCCAAGCTCAACACACAAATGGCGCCCCACAGAGATCTTGGCTCAGGGAACCAAGGCAATCGATCAACGCCCAACAAGTCTCTTAACAATGTTTGAATAGGGCCTGAGAATTGGAAGAAATCAGTGTAGGCATAAGCCATCACGTAAGTTGGCATCGCCAGAGGCAAAATCAAGGCCCATTCGAAGATTCTTTTACCCGGAAACTCACAGGTGGCCACCAACCAGGCTGTGATGATGCCCATACTGGCAACCCCAACGGTCACCCCTAAAGCCAGCACCAAGGTGGTCCAGGCATACCCTGGCAAGACTGTGCTTAAAAGGTGTGCAAGCACGTCACCACTGCTGGACTGAGGGCTCAGCAGCGCGGCAAAAATCCCCAATATTGGCAAAGCCAATACCAAAGATAAGAGTATGGGTGTTATTCGTGGTCGCAAGATGGGATAATTATAAGAATGATTATCGATACGCAACCAATTCATTTAAATATTGAGGCCATTGATGTGGGTTATCCAGGTGAGAAATCTGGTAGCTGGAACCATGTCGTACAAGGCTTGAGCATGCATTTGGATCATGGCAAGATTGGCTGCTTACTTGGGCCTTCAGGGTGCGGTAAATCCACAGTTTTAAGAGCAATTTGTGGTTTTGAGCCCATCCAAAATGGCACGATCACACTTGATAAGCAAATTGTTAGCTCAAAAGACTTCTCAATCGCCCCAGAAAAAAGGCGAGTTGGCGTGGTTTTTCAAGACTACGCCCTGTTTCCTCACCTAACCAATGCTCAGAACGTGGCCTTTGGTCTAAGAGATTTAAGCCAAAAAGAAGCCTTGCACAAAGCAGAGGAATGGCTAGAGCGTGTTGGTCTAAATAATGTTGGATATCGCTATCCACATGAACTGTCCGGTGGTCAACAGCAACGTGTGGCTTTGGCTCGTGCCATGGCCCCAGAACCAGAGTTATTACTTTTGGATGAACCATTCTCCAATTTAGATGTGGATTTGCGTGAGCGCTTGGCAGGAGAAGTCCGAGACATTCTCAAAGCCAACGGCACAACAGCGTTGTTGGTCACGCATGATCAATTTGAAGCTTTTGCAATTGCCGATGATGTGGGCGTGATGGTCGATGGTCGCCTAGTCCAATGGGACAGCGCCTACAACCTCTATCACCGCCCTGCCACTCGTTTTGTGGCTGACTTTGTGGGTTACGGCGTCTTTGTGCCTGGGGTTACCAAACCAGGTCCTTCAGTAGAAATTGAATTGGGCTTGCTACCACTCCCTCAAGCAAGCTACGGCTTGCCGAATGAAGAAGTGGATGTGCTTCTGCGTGCCGACGACATTGTTCACGATGATGACAGCCCGCTTCAAGCCGAAGTGATCACCAAAGCCTTTCGTGGTGGAGACTTTTTGTACACAGTTGAACTTGACTCTGGACAACGCCTGCTGACCATGGTCCCAAGTCACCATAATCATGCGATTGGCGAAAAAATCGGCATTAAATTAGTGGCCGATCACGTGGTTACTTTTAGCAAGTAGTAGAATTCTGATATGCAGCAATATCTAGATCTCATGAGCCATGTTTTGGCTAAAGGAACCCACAAATCAGACCGCACTGGCACGGGCACTGTTTCAGTATTCGGCCATCAAATGCGTTTTGATTTGCAAGAGGGATTTCCTGTTGTAACGACTAAAAAGTTACACCTCAAATCAATCATCATTGAACTGCTTTGGTTTTTGCAAGGCAGCACCAACAACAACTGGTTAAAAGAACGTGGTGTGAGTATTTGGGATGAGTGGGCCAAAGAAGATGGCGAACTCGGTCCAATTTATGGCTATCAGTGGCGTTCATGGCCAGCACCAAATGGCGAACACGTTGATCAAATCAGTCAGTTGATGGATCAGATTAAAAATAACCCTGATTCACGTCGTTTAATTGTTTCAGCTTGGAACGTTGCTGAAATCCCTCGCATGGCTTTACCACCTTGCCATGCTTTCTTTCAGTTTTATGTGGCTGACGGTAAGTTATCTTGTCAGCTCTATCAGCGCAGCGCCGATATTTTCTTGGGCGTGCCTTTTAATATTGCCAGCTATGCCTTGTTGACGCACATGATTGCTCAGCAAGCAGGCTTAACGCCCGGTGAATTTATTTGGACAGGTGGCGATTGCCATTTGTACTCGAATCACATGGAACAAGTGAATCTTCAGTTATCGCGTCAACCATTGCCTTTGCCAAAATTAAACATTCGACGCAAACCTGCTTCTATTTTTGACTACGAATACGAAGACTTTGAGCTCGTTGGTTATCAACACCACGACCCCATCAAAGCTCCTGTAGCCATTTAATCAAAGGATTGTTGTGGAATTAGCCATCATTGTTGCGCGCGCCAAAAATGGCGTGATCGGTGTGAACAACACACTGCCTTGGCATTTACCAGAAGATCTCAAGCACTTTAAAAATACCACCTTGGGTTGCCCCATCATCATGGGTCGCAACACTTGGGTATCCTTGGGTCGCCCATTGCCTGGCAGACGCAATATTGTTGTGAGCCGCAATCCAGAATTCAAAGCCGAAGGTGCAGAAACATTCACATCTTTAGAGGATGCGATTGATGCCTGCTCTGGTGTTGAGAAAGCCTTCATCATCGGTGGCGCACAAATTTATGATGAAGCGTTGATGTATGTCGATAAACTCATCATCACTGAAGTGGATATCGAGATTGATGGCGATGCATTTTTCCCTGATGTCGACGACATGCTCTGGGAAGAGGTCTCAAGAGAAGAACACAACAATGGCACTTTGACGTACGCCTTTGTGACTTACACCAGCAAGCTTTAAGAATTCACTCAAGAAGTCAGTCAGCTTGCTTAGTTAAATTTAGCAAGCAATTGATTGCTGAATTAACGACCACCCACCGTCATATTTTCAATCAGTATTGAGCCAGTCTCTTTGGTGCCACGCACCAAAGTATCTGCACCAATAGCGACGATTTGCTTGAACATGTCTTTGAGGTTGCCGGCAATCGTGATTTCCTCAACGGGATGAACGATCACACCATTCTCAACCCAATATCCAAAAGCACCGCGTGAGTAATCACCGTTCACATAGTTAACACCCTGACCCATCAAATCAGTGACCAATAAACCAGTGCCCATTTTCTTCAACATGGCTGGTAAGTCATCAGATGCTTTTGTTAAGCGGCTTTTGAATTGCAGTTGATGAGAACCACCTGCATTACCAGTGGTTTGCATGCCCAACTTTCTGGCAGAGTAAGTAGACAAGAAGTATCCCTGCACAGCACCTGCATCAATCACTTTGCGCGAACGTGTTCTAACGCCCTCTTCATCAAATGGTGCACTGCCTGTTAAACGAGGAATGTGTGGCTCTTCTAATAGATCAATGTGTTTAGGAAAAATGGTTTTACCCAAGCTGTCTTGCAAGAAGCTGGACTTTCTGTATAAAGCTCCTCCAGACGTGGCCTGCACGTAAGCACCCACCAAACCAACTGCTAATGGTGCCTCAAATAAAACTGGGCAATTTCTGGTCGAGATCGAGCGTGCACCCAATCTTGCCAAAGCTCTTTTGGCAGCATAAGCCCCAACGTCCCCTGGTTTGGCCATATCTTCTGGAGCACGAGCCGTTGTGTGCCAATCATCACGCTGCATGGCAGCGCCTTTTTTGCTTGTTGCACTGGCGATAGGAGTGCAGGCAATGTAATGACGAGAGATGGCATAGCCACCCATGAAACCATTGCTCGTACCCAACATGAAATGTGACTGCTGTGCAGACACAGTAGCACCATCACTGTTGGTGATATTTTTACTCACAGCAAAAGCACCACGCTCAGCATCTCTGGCAATTTCTACAGCCTGGGCAGTATTGATGTTCCAAGGATGGTAAAGATCCAAATCTTTGGGATTTTTTTCTAGTAGATCGGCTTCAGCCAATCCAGCACAATCATCTTCGGCCGTGTGCTGCGCAATGTGAAAAGCGGCTCGAACACTGGCCTTGAGAGATTCTTTTGAAAAATCACTGGTACCAGCATTGCCGCGTCTTTGACCAATGAACACCGTGACACCAGCTTGCTTATCAAGATTTTGTTCAATGGTTTCGATATTGCCTTTGCGCACCGAGACCGATAAGCCACTACCCTCAGAAAGCTCTGCGGCGGCATCTGTAGCCCCCAAAGCCTTGGCTTCAGCCAATAAATAAGAGACTAATTCTTGTAATTGTGTGGGTGAATGTGAAAACATTCCGCAATCATAGCTAGAATTGACGTATGAGTGCAAAAAATACCAATACTAAAAATACAAAACGCCAACATCCAGATGAAATTTGGATTGGCTTGATTTCAATTTCAGACCGTGCCAGCAGCGGGGTTTATCAAGATGAAGGCATTCCAGCCCTTGAATCTTGGTTTGCTAAAGCCCTGACCTCCCCTTGGCACATGGAGTCTCGCTTGATTCCTGATGAAAAAGAATTGATTTCTAAAACGATCAAAGAACTCGTGGATGAGGTTGGTTGCGACTTGGTTTTAACTACTGGAGGCACAGGGCCTTCTAGAAGAGATGTGACGCCCGAGGCAACGTTGGCAGTTGCGAGTAGAGAGATGCCAGGCTTTGCCGAACAAATGCGCCAAATCAGCCTTAAATTCGTTCCTACAGCCATTTTGTCTAGGCAGGTCGTCGCCCTTCGAGAAATCGAGAACCATGCAGCTTTGATCATCAATCTACCGGGACAACCAAAAGCAATTCAAGAAACCTTGGAAGGCTTGAAGGATGCCGATGGCAAATCAATCGTTCCAGGTATTTTTGCAGCCGTGCCTTACTGCATTGATTTGATCGGCGGCCCTTATGTAGAGACCAATGAAACTGTGATCAAAGCATTCCGCCCTAAATCAGCAATCAGAGCAAAATAATTTAACGCAGTAAGCAAATTTGACTTGGCTTGAGCTTCTTGCTTCTTGCTTCTTGCTTCTTATCTCAAGCCAAGGTACAAGCCGATAGGCACGAAGATCATGGCTGATAAGTTGCCGAGCAAAACAATCGAGGCAACAAGTTCAGGATCTTGTTTGTTGCGATCAGCCACCAAGAAATTCAAAACCGCTGGCGGCAAACTAGCAAATACAAACAAAAGCCCTCTTTGAAGATCAGTCATTTCAACAAAGGGTGCAATGATCAATGCGACAGTCAAACCCACAATTGGACAAATCGCAGCGCCTAAGAATCCTTCACGCCAATGCTTCAGATTGGCATCCTTCATGCGCACACCCAAAGAGAACAACATCAAGGGCACTGTGGCATCACCCAATAATTTGATTGATTGATACAAAGGCTCTGGCAAGGTGTAAAGATGTTTGGTGCTCGAAAGGAAGACACCCAGTATGGTGGCGATCACCATCGGATTTGCAAAAACACCTTTCACTGATGCTCTAGGGTTCACCAGCTTGACTCCTAAAGTGAAGTGCATCAGATTAGAAATCGCAAACAATGCCACAGCCGGAGCAAGTCCAGCGCTACCAAAAGCAAACACGGCCAAAGGTAAACCCATGTTGCCGCAGTTATTGAACATCATCGGAGGCACAAATGTTTTAGGATCCATGCCAGATATCTTGGCAATCGGCCAGGCCAAAATGCCTGAACCTAAAACCACAGCAACACCACACAGCAACAAGCTCCACTGATCTAATAATTCAAAGTCTTTGCTCACAAACGCAGAAACAACTAAGAGTGGTGCAATCACATCCAGCGTTGCGCGATTGATGCCTGACATATCAGGGTGAGCTTTGCGACCATACAACCAACCCACCAAAATGATCAACACCACTGGCGTGATGATGGCGGCGATTCTTAAAAACATATTGGCGTCTTGAGCGAGCATGGTTTTCTTTTATTGAATTGTTTTTATGGCTTATTAGTTACCCTCAACGATTGGCTCATCACCAACGGTTGGAATGAATAGCTTTTCTCTGTAATAGCGCAACTCTTCTACTGATTCAATGATGTCAGCCAAGGCAGTGTGCGCTTGTTGCTTTGAGAAGCCTTTAGCGATTTCAGGTTGCCAGCGCTTACATAATTCTTTAATTGTTGAAACATCGATGTTTCGATAATGAAAATAAGCCTCCAACTTAGGCATGTAGCGATTCATGAAGCGACGATCTTGATGAATGGTATTACCGCACATCGGAGAAATACTTGATTTCACATGTTGCTTTAAAAACGCCAAGCACTCTGCTTCAACATCGGCTTCAGTCAAGGTAGACGCCTTCACTTTATCAATCAAACCAGATTTACCATGAGTGCCTTTGTTCCAAGCATCCATGCGATCCAAAACAGCATCCTCTTGGTGAACCACCAAAACAGGTCCTTCAGCAACAATGTTCAAATCCCCGTCTGTCACGATCATGGCAATTTCTAAAATATGGTCTGTTTCTGGCTGAAGACCCGACATCTCCATATCTACCCACACCAAGCGATCGTTTTTTCTGGTTGTGCTCATTTGTCTTTACTGATTCCTGTTATTTGTACTGCGGATCATTACTGTCAATCATTTGATTTTATTGAGTTTCATGAGATTTCATGCAAAACAAGAATATCTCTCAATAAAACAGTATTTTGGTGATTATTACACCTGTGGGGCGATTGTCCCATTTTAAGAATTCCAAGGATTAACTCAGTGATCAATACCAGGCATTCACCTCAGAGCTAATGGTGTATTTCGCTCGCTATGCTTTAATTTGCCCAACAAAATCACGCTTAATTTCATGAAAATTAAATATATCAAAACTGCTTGTCTTGGTCTATGCGCCAGCCTCTCCTTCGCAGTAAATGCTCAAAGCAAAGACAGCACCAACCCAATTGCACCTATCACCAATGAGTGGAAATTCTCCCTGACACCTTATGCATGGTTACCAGGCATAAGCACTGAAGCCCCACTTCCAGAAACAAATTCATCTTCAGACATAACGGCAGGTGACGTTCTTAAGCATCTATCTGGTGCCGCGATGATTTCTGGGCAAGCTCGTTATGGTAACTGGGGGTTTCTCGCAGATGCGGCACATGCAGAGTTAACTGATGAACATGTGCGAGGCCAGGGAGTCCTATCTAACTCTTCAACAGCTACCATCAAATTAACAACCTTCACTGGCGCAGTTTCTTATAACGTGTTGCATGAGCCGCAATTATCTATAGATACCTTGGCAGGCATTAGAACAGTGAATGTCAAAGCGGATTGGCACATTGATTTTCAAGCAACTGATCGAGATGGCATATCCCTATCTAAAAGAGCGCGCGCAACAGATCCTGTCATCGGCATTAAAGGTCGCTCAAGAATTCAAGCAACAGACTGGTACACACCCTTTTATTTCGATATGGGAGGTCAAGAGGGTAAGACTGACATGACATGGCAAGCACTGATTGGCATTGGAAAAGCCTACCCTTGGGGAGATGTGATGCTTGGCTATCGCGCCCTCTATTACGATATGAAAGCAGGCGAGCCTTTACAAAAAACTAAACTGGGTGGCTTTAGCTTTGGCGTAGGCTTTAATTTTTAGAAAAATAACTTAGTTGCCAGAAGTTAAAATACTTCATCACGAGTATTTCTGATTGTTACTTCAACCAATGACTTTGCGCCATCACAGCCTCATCCTTGCTAGCTTAAAAGCCCTCATCATCTGTGGAGCAGCGCATGCTTGCTTTGCTGGCGCACAAACTGTTTTGAGCTTTACCGAAGATTTACAGAAAAAAGCCAACTCAATGATGTGATCATGGGCTACTCTTTGACGCCTGACGTCACCACGGGCTCTCTGTCCATCACAGATAAAGCAACCAACAATCCTGCCTTAAAAATGATTTCTTTTGGTGGTGGCGACAGAATCAGTGAACAAGTACCGCTTTACTTGGAAGGTACCGTTGCAATCAATCGATACGACCCATCTTTTAATGCTGGCACTGCTGAGTCACCAACCCTACTCCCCGTTCGTTGGAACAGCGTTTCTGGAACAGGTGGCATTGGCTGGGACTTTAATGTCACGAAAGAATTGCGTTTCCGCCCGATATTCAATGTAACACTCGGTCATCTAGAAAGTGACGCATCCATCTTTAATCGAGCACTTGAAGATCGAACCGGCAAGAACTTTGATTTTTTAAACAGGGGTCGCATGAATGTGTATGGCGCCGGCGGCTCATTGATGTTGGATTACGAAGACTACAAACCTGAGCGAGAAATCGATTTTGAGGCTCGCTTCACCTATATTCCATTAAACAGTTTCGACAGTTCAGCTGCAGTCAGAGGCCACTCTGACTCCCAAAGCTTAAGTTTGTGGTCTCGCAGTCGAACGCCCACATCGATGAGTTTTTTTGACATCCCGATTCGCCATGTACTTGAATTGGCTCACACCCAATTTTTAGGTGATATGCGTGGATCGCTTGGCTTTAATTCACTGACATCTGTTGGTACGGGCATTGAACTAGATCGACGTGAATCAGAACCAATCCTGACAAGAATTCGCTTGATGTTCCGATTCCAATTTGGTCAAAATGTTAAAGGTACTTCAATCGGCATAGCAGCCAGCTTCTAATGCCAGCAATACCGGTAGGCCCTTTAATACCTGACGTCATAGTTGTGTAAAAATAGCTTCATTATTTAGAATCTTTTAGTAGATTCTCAACATTTTTAGCAAACTCATGACATTCACTTTGATCTTTCTTTTGGGCTTGGCCCTCAGTGTTGCAACTCGTTACTATTTGGCCTCGCGCCATATGCGACACATTGCATTGCATCGCGATGAGGTCCCAGCAGAATTTGCTAGCAAAGTGACACTCACCGATCATCGCAAAGCAGCCGATTACACCATGACCAAATTACGTCTTGGTTTATTTGAAATTGCTTTATCTGTTGCTATTTTGATTGGCTTCACCCTGCTGGGTGGTCTACAACAACTGCACAACTTCACTTTGGATTTATTGGGGCCTGGTGTTCCTCAGCAAATCGCATTATTGATTTCAATCAGCTTGATCACAGGCATCATTGATTTACCATTTTCATGGCACCGTCAGTTCGGCATCGAAGAAAAATTTGGCTTTAATAGAATGACTCCAGGCTTATTCTTCGCAGATATGCTGAAGGGTATTTTGTTGGGTCTTGCCATAGGTCTCCCACTCTTGTGGATTGTTCTAACACTGATGACTGAAGCCGGTCAGTATTGGTGGGTCTGGACTTGGTTTGTATGGGTGGGCTTCAATGCATTGTTATTGTGGTTATTCCCCACTTTCATTGCCCCTCTATTCAATAAATTTAAACCACTCGAAGATGGTCCATTAAAAGATCGCATCGAAGACCTACTCAAGCGTTGTGACTTCACCAGCCAAGGTCTTTTCATCATGGATGGCAGTAAGCGCAGTGCTCATGGCAACGCATACTTCACGGGTATGGGCAAAGCGAAACGAATTGTATTTTTTGATACTTTGATTGAACGTTTGAACCCACAAGAAATTGAAGCGGTCTTAGCTCACGAATTAGGACACTTCAAACGCCAACATATTCGCAAGCGTTTGATTCAGTCATTCGCCTTGAGCTTTTTAGTGCTCGCCTTATTGGGATGGATCTCAACCAAAGCTTGGTTCTACTTGAGCCTCGGAATAACTCCTGATATGAATGGCTATAACGCTGGTTTGGCATTGGCATTGTTCAGCTTGGTCTTGCCTGTATTTGGCTTCTTCTTAACGCCAATCAACAGCATGGGCTCTCGCAAACACGAATATGAGGCTGATGCTTTTGCTGCTGAAAAATCATCCGCCAATGATCTGATCACCGCCTTGGTCAAGTTGTATCAAGACAATGCAGCAACGCTCACACCTGATCCACTGTATTCAAAGTTTTATGATTCTCACCCACCAGCTCCTTTGCGCATTGCTCATTTGCAAAGCATGGCAGTAAGATAGTTTGATGAAATCATTCAAAGCCCTCCTAGTTGCATCCTATGGCCGACATTATTTGGCTAGAGCAATAGAGGGTGAAGCAGATATCAATCCACAAGCTTTATATCAAGTCACCTCCCGCGGCAAACAACATTTAGGTGCCGTTGGGGACATCTTAGAAGTTCAAGAGACTGGCCCTGAGCAAGCAGTGATTGAAAAAATTGTTGAGCGTAAAAATCTTTTGTACCGCTCAGATGCTTACAAGAGTAAATCAATTGCGAGCAATGTCGATCAGATCTTGATCGTACTTGCCACTGAACCAGGATTCTCTCCAGACCTTTTAGGTCGCGCAGTGATCGCTGCTGAAACTGCAGGCATCATTCCTCGAATCATTCTTAATAAATGCGATCTTCCTAACAAATTACCGGCTGCACGCAAGATGCTCGAGCCGTACATTGCGATGGGATACCCTGTTCACGAAATGTCGGTGAAACATGATCCCGCATCAGTAGAAGCTTTACTACCGCATGTTCAGGGTCGTGTATCAGTATTGGTTGGTCAATCAGGCATGGGTAAATCCACCCTATTGAATGCTTTAATTCCTGATGCCGCCGCCCAGACTCAAGAGCATTCCAAGAAGTTAGACAGTGGCAAACACACCACCACAGCTTGTCGGTATTACGATTTACCACCCGCTAAAGAAAGCACTTCTACCAACTCTTTTACTGGCGCACTGATCGACTCACCAGGGTTTCAGGAGTTTGGTTTAGCTCATCTCTCAGAGAGCGAGCTTCAACATGCTTTTATTGAGTTCAGACCCTTGCTAGGGAAATGCAAGTTTCATAACTGCAGCCATGGTGATGAGCCTGGCTGCGTTGTCAGAGCTGCTGTAGATGCTGGAACAATTTCAGCGCAGCGAGTGGATTTATTCCGTCAACTGCGCCATGAATCTCACAATGCAGATACTATCCAAGCCAAACTGAAATAGTCATCAAAGCAATTAGCGTTAGCCAAAGAATCACTGCGCGCCAAACCAAACCAACGGCAGAACGCAGACTGCGCAAAGAAGCTTCAATCCCCAAATCATAAATAGGCGGCTCGCCTGACTCAGCCATGCGCAAAGCTTCGTCACTGTCTGGCTCAGGTAGTGGTGCACCTAAACGAACACCCAATGCACCGGCGCCCGCAGCCAAAATGATGGCCTCAAGTTCATTGCTCCACTTGCGTAAATGAAAGCGCCAGCCGTAAATCGCGTCTTCAAAATTGCCCACAATCGCAAAGCCAATCGCAGTCAAACGCACAGGGATCCAATCAATGATCTGGAACAAACTTCTGGCAGCGCTTGCCAAAGAACTACTTGCTTGAGCAGGCCAACGTTGGGCTGCCGTCTCACTTAAGCGATATAAAACAACTCCTGCAGGGCCAAAAGGCAACATGAACCAAAAGATTGGTCCAAAGACATGACGATGAGCGCCAATGATGGCTTGCTCAAGAGTCAAACGAATCACTTCTGATTCGCTCATGGTTTCCGTATTAAGACCTGCGCCCTGCCACTCGGCCAGCAGTTGTCGCGCAGTGTCTAAATCACGCTCAAGTAAGGCTTCATGAATGGCAGTGAATGGATGGCTGAACTGTCTAAATCCTAAAAATAAATAAACAATCAAAACATTCCAAACAAACGCCAACATCGGTTGAGTGGCTAGCAAAAGAATGTGGATGGCTAATACCAAAACAACCGGAGGAATCATAGCCGCCACACAGGCCAAACGGCCACTGCGCTCTGCGCCAGTGTCGATATTTTTGACAATAAAGTCTAACCAACCATGGGTGATGCGATGAACCCAGTGATTTTTTTCAACTGGCTTGTATTGCTCAGCAATGAGCGCGAAGAGTAATGAGAAAAATGTCATGCTTTTAAAAAGTGATAAAGATTCCGTAGCATACCCGCAGTTGCTCCCCAAATGAACTTATTTTCATAGGGCATTGCATAAAAACGACGATAGCCCTGTGGGCTTTCCCACATCCGTTGCTCATGATGATGTGGGTTCATCAAATACTCCATCGGCACCTCAAAAATATCAGCCACTTCAAACTCATCGGCCGTATAAGAATGTCCTGCGTCGACTAGGCTCACCACAGGGGTCACCTGATAGCCTGTGATAGTCAAGTAATGGGGCAATGAACCGAGTATTTCAACTCTGCTGGCTGGCAGCCCAATCTCTTCTTCTGCTTCACGCAAAGCAGTCTCTGTGGCTGAGCCATCTTGAGGGTCTGAACGTCCTCCAGGAAAACTAATTTGCCCAGGATGATCATGCAAATGGGCTGTTCTTTGTGTGAGGAGAATTTTTAATTCATTCTCATACATGATCAGTGGAATCAACACTGCAGCAGGCGTTAGAGCATCTCCACGACCTGCTCTGACCGATCCTTCTCTGGCCAAGGCTGCTCGGTTTTCATCGGTCACCTCAGCTTCCCAGTGCTTCTCCTGGGTAAACCTCAAGCGCAATGCATCGGGTTTCAATAAAGCTTGCTCAATGGCAGGCATATGACTGTCCCTAGACACAATCGGTACTTCTCGCGGATCAAAAATAGCTTGAGAAGTCGCCATGGTTTTAGGTGAATGATCTGCTGAACGTGACATGAGGTCTAGTTTATCTGAAGCCAGATATTTTTTAGCGCTCTAAAAAGCACAAAGGCAGCCTAAGCTGCCTTTGTATAAAAGTTGAAACTGATTACTCAGCCACAACTTCTTTTGTGCGAGCTTGTAGCTTCTCTTTGATACGTGCTGATTTACCAGAACGATCACGCAAGTAGTACAACTTAGCACGACGTACATCACCGCGACGCTTAACTTCAATGCTAGCGATCAATGGTGAGTAAGTTTGGAATGTACGCTCAATACCTTCGCCAGATGAAATCTTGCGAACGATGAAGCTTGAGTTCAAACCACGATTGCGTTTAGCAATCACAACACCTTCGTAAGCCTGCACACGTTTACGAGTACCTTCAACCACGTTAACGCTTACAACAACTGTATCGCCAGGTGCAAACGCAGGTAGCGTTTTGTTGGCTGTTAGACGAGCAATCTCTTCTTGCTCAATTGATTCAATAATGTTCATTACAACTCCTATAGCATCGTACCAACGTTGTATTCCGAATAAACGGACTTGGTAGAGGATGCGGTTTAAAACCCTGTCTTATTTTTGCAATGAGGCTAAAAAAGCTTCATCTGCAGAACTCAACAAGCCTTGCTGACGTGCCTGAATAATTAAATCAGGTCGTCGCTTTAACGTCAGCTCCAAAGATTGTTTCCGACGGTAATCCGCTATTTTAGCGTGATGTCCGCCTAAAAGCACGTCCGGAACCAATAAATTTTCATAATTTTCGGGCCTGGTGTAGTGAAAACAGTCCAAAAGCCCCTCCATAAAGCTATCTTGGGCGACAGAATCAGCATCTCCAAGGGCTCCAGGGATTAAACGGATCACAGCGTCCATCACCGCCATGGCAGGTATTTCACCTCCAGAAACCACAAAATCACCCAAACTGAGCTCTTCGTCCACGCGGCGCTCCACCAAACGCTGGTCAATGGCCTCGTAACGCCCACATAAGAGGGTCACAACGCCTAAATCCTTAATATATTTGGCTTTTTTCTGAGTAAATCGCTCACCTTGAGGAGACAACAAGATCACCGGGCCTTTTTTAGCCGATTTTTCCTGATCTTTTGCCACAGCATCCAGCGCATCATCCAAGGGTTTTGCCATCATGACCATGCCAGGGCCACCACCATATGCCCTATCGTCAACAGTTCGTCTGGCGTCTTGTGTGAAGTCTCTTGGGTTCCATGTGTGAATGCTGGCCAAACCCTGCTCAAAAGCTCTGCCCGTGATCCCCCAAGAGGTCAATGCAGAGAACATTTCAGGAAAGATGGTTACAAGGTCAAAACGCATGGCTTCATCAGATAAAGAAATCACCAGTCCAGTTGCCAATCCACAACGATTTGACGTTCTGGATCATTGGCATCTTTGTTGACTGATTTAATGACGGATTCAATGAATGGGATCAATCGATCTTCTTTTTGTCCTTCAAGGCGTACACACAAAATAGATTGTGCGCCGTTGTCCATCAGATCAACCACCAAGCCCAATTTTTGGCCTTGCTCATTGATCACAGGCAAACCAATCAGGTCTACCCAATAAAAACTATCGTCTTCCTCTTCAGGAAAGTCAGCACGACTGACGTAAACCGCCATGCCTTTGATGGCAAGGGCTTGATCACGATCATTGATGTCTTCTAGTCCGAGAAGGATTTGCCCACTGTGTTCTTTAGCAGTTTTAACTGCCATAGGTCGAGCCAAGTCCGCCAAGGCTGGAGGCTTAGATAACCAAACTAGCGGCGCTGAGAATAAAGCTAAGGGCTCTTTTGAATAAGGCTTGATTTTCACCAAACCTCTGATCCCTTGAGCGTCGAGCACATGCCCGACAAGAACTAGGTCAGATGGAGAACTCGTTGCAGTACTTTTCATTGCAGTACTCATGAGAGCCTCCATCAACCAAGACTTACTTAGGCCTTAGGAGCACCCTTAAGTAAACGTGCTACTGTTGGTGACAACTGAGCACCAACGCCTTGCCAATATGTCAAACGATCCTGAGCAACGCGGAAACCTTGTTCAGTTTCTACTGCGCTAGGATTGTAATAACCGATGCGCTCGATAAAGTTCGAGTCACGGCGATTGCGTTTGTCAGTAGCTACGATGCTAAAGAATGGACGATTTTTAGAACCGCCACGTGCGAGTCGAATGACGACCATGTGATTTCCTTACAATGCTGAAATAAACCACGTATTCTATCGCAGAATTGCCCAGAAGACCAAAATTTAAAGGTAAGCATGACTAATTTAAGACCATCGACCCTGTTTTTGACACTCTTGGCCAGTTCCAGCTTATTTTTGGGTGCCTGCGCCCAAGTCATGCCCCCTTGTAACGCCGTGAACGCTCCAGCCATTCAAGATGTCCAAGCCAGCCAATGGAGCTTGATCAGATGGCATTACACCAGCCCTAATGATGGAAAAACCCGTCAAAGATCAATTCCACATGGTGAAAATAAGACCCCTGTGAGCATTAACTTCTCACCTGATGGTAAATCTGTCAGTGGTTACTCCGGTTGCAACCTCTACACCGCTCAAGTTCAACTAGGAGACAAAGGGTTCGTCTTAGAAAAAATAGCCAGCACCCGCAAAGCCTGCGATCCTGCTACTTCCGAATTGGAATATAAATTTTTAAGTTATTTAAGTAACTACCGAAGCATGGTGCGTGATGGTGATCGACTCTTGATCATGACCCGTGACAATGAAGTTTTGAGTTTTTCACTTAAAAAATAAGGGATTTAATAAAGGGGATTTAATACAGAGGCTTTAACGCTGGCCAATTAAATCAATACAATAAGTCCATGCATAAAAATAAACTTCTCTTTTGCGCCTTGGGTCTTTTCTTTCCAGGCACTGGTTTCAACGTCTTCTATCTAAAAGGTCTTGGCAGTCCATGGGCTTGGTTGCAAATGGTCAGTTTGTTTGCAGGCATCTTGGGCTGGAAGTTATTAGGGGCCAGTGACATGTCTTCTGCCTTGGGTTGGATTTTGGCCGCTGCTGGATTTATTGCATTAGAAGCGAGTTGGCTAACCACCATCGTCTTTGGTTTGCGGCCTGATGAAAGATGGGATGCTCAGTTCAATGCCAACAGTGGGCAAAAAAGCTCTTCAGGCTGGTTGGTTATTTTGTGTGTGATTGCTTCTTTGATGATTGGCGCAGCCATTTTGATGATTGGTTTAGCGATTGCCTTCGAACAACACTTCCTCAGTCAATTCGAAGCCGCCAAAAAGATATCTCAGTAAAGAGATAAAAACAAAGAGTGAGTGAACCTCACTCTTTGCTTAATACTTCGATCGGAACTTCGATCAGCCAAATGATCAACCCAATTCTTTGATCAGCTCCGGCACTGCTGTGAACAAATCAGCCACAAGGCCATAATCAGCGACACTGAAAATAGCAGCATCAGCATCTTTGTTGATCGCAACAATCACCTTAGAATCTTTCATGCCGGCCAAGTGCTGAATAGCTCCTGAAATACCAACAGCAATGTAAAGCTGCGGCGCTACGATTTTTCCAGTTTGTCCTACTTGATAATCATTGGGCACATAACCAGCATCAACAGCTGCTCTAGATGCGCCTAAAGCAGCACCCAATTTGTCAGCCAAAGGCTCAAGCAATTCTTGGTACTTTTCTGCTGAACCTAAACCACGTCCACCAGACACCACCACTTTTGCGGCGGACAACTCTGGACGATCAGATTGATTAATTTCTTTAGAAACAAATGCAGAGATTGCTGAATCAGCAACGGCAGTGATTTTTTCAATCGCAGCATTTCCACCAGTATTGGCGACTGGATCAAATCCAGTGGTTCGCACAGTGATCACCTTAATAGCATCGCGAGATTGAACTGTGGCGATGGCATTACCTGCATAAATAGGTCTCTCAAAAGTATCAGCGCTGATCACCCTGGTGATATCAGATACTTGAGCCACATCTAATTTTGCTGCCACTCTTGGCAAAGTATTTTTACCAATCGCCGTGGCTGGTGCCAAGATATGAGAGTAAGCAGAGCCTGAAGTCAGAGCCAAAATTTGCTCGGCCAAGTTTTCACCCAGCTGATGTTGTAGATGCGGCGCATCCACATGAATGACCTTTGTTACCCCAGAAACCAATGATGCTGATTGAGCCGCGGCATCGGCTTGATGTCCAGCAACTAAAACATGCACATCACCACCGCATGCAAGAGCTGCAGCGACGGTATTAAGAGTTGCAGCCTTTAGAGAAAGGTTGTCGTGTTCTGCTATTAACAAAATAGTCATTTAGATCACCTTTGCTTCATTTTTAAGTTTATCCACCAACGTTTTGATGTCTGGAACCATCACCCCAGCACTACGCGCTGGCGGTTCTGATACTTTGATGGTTGTGATGCGCGGCGCAACATCAACAGATAAATCCTCTGGCTTAAAAATATCCAGTGGCTTCTTTTTCGCTTTCATGATGTTAGGCAATGTGACGTAGCGAGGCTCGTTCAAACGTAAATCTGTGGTAATCACAGCAGGCAACTTAATTGAAATAGTTTCTAAACCGCCATCCACCTCACGAGTAACGACTGCCTTACCATCAGCAAGCTGAACTTTTGAAGCAAAGGTTGCTTGAGAGATATTTAATAAAGCGGCCAACATTTGGCCCGTTTGATTGCTGTCATCGTCAATCGCTTGCTTGCCCAAGATAATTAAATCAGGCTGCTCTTTATCAACGATGGCCTTTAATAATTTAGCGACTGCCAAAGGCTGTAGCTCGGCATCTGTTTCAACCAAGATGCCTCTGTCAGCGCCGATGGCCATGGCCGTACGAATGGTTTCTTGAGATTGAGTTAAGCCACAAGAAACTGCAACGATTTCGGTTGCAAGGCCCGCCTCTTTAAGACGGACAGCTTCTTCAACCGCAATTTCATCAAATGGGTTCATGCTCATTTTGACGTTTGCAATATCAACGCCTGATTGATCAGATTTGACTCGTACTTTGACGTTGTAATCAACGACACGTTTAACAGCCACCAAAATTTTCATAAAAACTCTTATTTTTTATTGTTAACAAAAGTCCAATCATTTCAAAAATTAAAACTATTTTGATTTACCGACTGGGTTTGCTTAATAACTTATCTAATGCGCTTATTTTAATATGCCTAAAAAGTTCTCACACTGAAAAGTGAGCTTTAGGCTCATGAGGGCATGTTAGCTAAGGATTTCTGGAATTATGAGGAAAGTACCGATTGATTAGAGTCATAAAATACTGTTTTAATGCTACTAATAACCCTTTACCTTAAAGCACCAAAGACATATCCGATTTGAATAACACCACATCACTCACACACAGATTTTCCAAGCTGATACTTGGAGGAGCCTCGGCCATCTTTTTAGCATCTTGCGCCAATCTCAACGGCGGAAACTCCAGCCAATCAGCCACACCAAATCAGAACAACAGCTCAGCGGAAATCATGAGCCAAGCAGAGTCCATCAACCCTGACTCCTTGCAAGCTTTTTTAGAGATGGTGTCTAAAAATCATCAAATTCCGATGAGTGATCTAAAGCGTGCTTTTGAAGATACAAAAGCAATTCCCTCCATTAAGAAATTGGTGATGCCACCACCTCCAGGCTTTCAAAAGAACTGGAAAGTCTATCGCAGCAGATTTGTTGAACCTAGGCGCTTAGCTGCTGGTCAAAAGTTTTGGTCAACCCATCGTTCTTTCATTGAAAAAACTGAAAAAGAGACTGGTGTTCCAGCAGAGATCATTGTTGCCATCATCGGCGTTGAAACAATTTATGGTCGCCACATGGGAAGCTTCTCTGTTCGAGACTCTCTCAGCACCCTTGGATTCGACTACCCCAACACCCCTAACAAAATAGCCAGAGAAACTTTATTCAAGAATCAGTTAGAAGACTTAATCTTGCTTTGTTGGGCAGAGAACCGCCAAGAAAAACCATTCAAAGCTTGCTTAAACCAAACTGGATCATATGCAGGCGCCATTGGTTTACCTCAGTTCATGCCGGGCAGCATTAGGCGCTTTGCTGTGGATGGCAATAAAGATGGCAAGATCGATTTAAGAAATTCGCCACAAGACGCGATTGCCAGCGTTGCCAACTTCTTAAAAGTGCATGGCTGGGTTCAAGACGAGCCTATTTATCTTGAGATTGAGAGCACTCAAACCGCACAAGACAATGCCACACGTTTGGCTGATGGCGAACCAAAAGCAAAGCTTCAATTAGGCGATCTGATCAATCAAGGCTTAATGAAACAAAGCTCGCTACCTGCAAACACACCAAGCTTGATCGTTGACTTACCAAGCCCTGCCAATAATGGCGGCACCGATGTTCGCTACGTGATTGGTCTGCGTAACTTCTTAGCCATCTGCGATTACAACCGCAGCTTCTTTTATGCTCAATCAGTCGCGGAGTTTGCTGAAGCTTTAGATGATCCTAAACCGGCCAATGATGTTGCTAAGAAGACGAAAAAGAAACCTAACAAAGCTGCGAAAAAAAGTAATTCAACAGGCACGTCTGGCAGCAAATCAAGCAACAAGTCAGTCAGCAGATAAAGTCAATTAAACGCTTAAGGCTAAAGCAAATTTAGTTAAGCTGGAAAAACGCCTGTTGATAAATAACGGTCACCGCGATCACAGACAATGAAAACGATCGTGGCGTTTTCAATTCTCTCCGCAACCCTCAAAGCTACTACCAAAGCTCCTGCTGCCGAGATACCGCAAAAGATACCTTCTTCTCTTGCCAATCGACGGGCCATGTCTTCAGCCGCAGCTTGACTCACGTATTCAATGCGATCAACCTTTGCATCAGCATAGATTTTAGGAATGTATTCAGGAGACCACTTACGAATACCAGGTATTTGAGAACCGTCTTCTGGCTGAGCCCCGATGATTTGAATATTTGCGTTCTTCTTTTTGAGATAGACCGAAACACCAGTGATTGTTCCTGTGGTACCCATCGCTGAAACAAAGTGCGTCACTTGACCTTGGGTATCTTCCCAAATCTCAGGACCTGTTGATTCAATATGAGCCTTGGGATTATCTTTATTGCCAAACTGATCAAGGATTTTCCCCTTGCCATCTTTTTGTAGTTGCTCAGCGTAATCTCTTGCATACTCCATGCCACCTGTGGCCGGAGTCAGAATCAATTCAGCGCCATAAGCTGCCATGCTTTGACGGCGCTCAATACTTTGATTCTCAGGCATCACCAAAATCATCTTGTAACCCAGGATGGCTGCAACCATAGCCAAGGCAATACCAGTGTTACCACTGGTTGCTTCAATCAGGGTATCGCCAGGACTGATATCCCCACGCTCTTCAGCGCGCATGAACATGGATAAAGCTGGTCGATCCTTGACCGATCCAGCTGGATTATTACCCTCTAACTTGCCCAAAATAACGTTGTTTCGTTCTGCATTGCCTGCTCCAGGTATGCGCTGTAAACGCACCAATGGTGTATGGCCAACAGTTTGGGCAATGGTCGGATAGTTTGGACGTGAAGTAGACATATGACCCCTATCTTAATGTATTTTGAACAAGGTCATATGCCAATTCCTTATAAGCTTATGGGCTTAGGAAGCTTCTTTACCTCTCTGATTATTTTGCTTGCCTTGCTTTGTGTCTTCTTTAGCTTTTCTACTTTGCTTCGCTGGTTTTTCTGAACTGGCTTTTTCTGACTTCGCTTTCTTGGCGCCTTCTTTTTCTTTATCTGAAGATCTTTTAGAAGAGGCTTCTTTGGCGCTGTTCTTGGACTTGTCTTTATTTGGTGCAGCAACAGTTTTATTGTTGATCGTTAAACCATTTTGCATCAAGCGTTCAACGGTTTTCTCACCAATACCTTTGACCCTGGTATGTAAATCAGCCGAATCCTTGAATGGCCCATTCTTTTTTCGCTCAAGCAAAATAGCCTTTGCTTTCGATGGGCCCAAACCTCGAACAGACTCCAGGGCTGCCTGATCGGCTGAATTAATTTCCACCTTTGCCAAGGCATGACCGCTGAATAAAAACAGGCCCACAAAAGCTGCCATGATGAAATTGATAATTGGTTGTAATACTTTTGAAAACATTCAGACTCCTTTAAAGAAAAAGCCCCATCGATTGATGGAGCTTTTTCATAACGAGTCGACCAACCGGTGGTTGACGTTTTTTTAATGCTTACATGGGCTGTGCAAGAAAATCAGAATTTTCTGACAACCATGCCATGTATTTGCTGACGCCCTGCTCAACCGTTAGGAAGTCGTCTTTGTAGCCTGCAGCTCTCAAATTTGTTAAATCAGCTTGGGTGAATGACTGGTACTTGCCTTTCAGAGCTTCCGGGAAAGGAACATACTCAAGCAATCTTTCATCAACCAAATCAGACAAAGAGAGTTCGGCGTGCCCATGGATTTTTCTCAAAGAGTTGATCACTGATTTGGCCACATCATTGAATGGTTGTGCACGTCCGGTGCCTAAATTAAATATGCCACTTTTTTCTGGGTGATCATGGAAAAATAAATTCACCTTGACCACATCTTCTACAGAAACAAAGTCTCTCTTTTGCTCACCTTCTTTGTAGCCATCATATTCACCGAACAATTTAACCAAATTGGATTCCATGAATTGATGGTAATGATGAAAAGCAACTGAAGCCATGCGACCCTTGTGTGATTCTCTAGGTCCATAAACATTAAAGTATCTGAACCCAACCACTTGAGCGGTTGTGGCTTCGTCTTGTAAACGCTGACGAACTACCTGATCAAACAAAAACTTGGAATAGCCGTAAACGTTCAATGGCTTCTCAAATTGGCGATCCTCTTTAAACACATCAGAACCACCATAGGTGGCTGCAGATGATGCATATAAAAAAGGTACGTGATGTTCGGTGCAAATGTCCAATAGATCAATTGAATAACGGTAGTTATTCGCCATCATGTATTGGCCATCAGTTTCCATGGTGTCTGAACAAGCACCCTCATGAAACACGGCTGTGACCTTACCAAAATGACCCTTGGAAAAAGCTGACAAAAATTCAGATTTATCGAAATAATCAGCAATCTCTAAATCAGCCAAATTGCGGTATTTATCAGCTGGATTTAGCTCATCAACAGCAATGATATTTTTAATGCCTCGGGCATTAAAACCTTGAATAATATTTGCGCCAACAAATCCTGCTGCGCCAGTCACAATGTATGTCATTGCAATTCCTCTAATGAAACAGTTGCAGTACCTAGTTTACCCACCACGATACCACCGGCTTTATTTGCTAAAGCCATGGCCTTAGCAGGCGCCCAACCTGCGGCCAAGGCTACCGCCATAGTCGCGATCACTGTATCTCCAGCACCTGAGACATCAAATACTTCCCTGGCTTGAGCCTTGACATACTCAACGCCCTTGGCTGTGAACAAGCTCATACCCTCTTCAGACCTGGTCAAAAGTAAAGCCTCAAGTTTTAGCTTTTCTCTTAATGATTGTGCTTTTTGGGTTAAATCAGCTTCATCCTTCCAACGTCCAACAACTTCACGAAGTTCTGACCGATTAGGTGTGATCATTGAGGCCGACTGGTATTTGCTGTAATCATCGCCTTTAGGATCCACAAGCACAAACTTACCAGCTGCCTTTGCAGCAGCAATCATTTGGGTGACATGAGTTAATCCGCCCTTACCGTAATCAGAGAAGATCACTGCATCCACTTCATTTAGCAAAGATTGGAATTGCTCTAATTTACTCAACAAAGCCTCATGGGTCGGAGCTTTTTCAAAATCCAAACGAATCAACTGTTGTTGACGAGCAACCACTCTTAATTTGACCGTAGTTCTTAAGCTGGGATCGCGCTGCAAATAACTTTTAACACCTTGCTCTTGTAACAAGCGCTCAACCACTTTACCAGGCTCATCATCGCCAACAACACCCAATATTGAAATTTGAGCACCTACACTTGCGGCATTTCTGGCAACGTTAGCAGCACCACCCAAACGCTCATCTTCTTTGCTCACTAAAACAACTGGTACTGGAGCTTCTGGAGAAATTCTTTCAGTATCACCAAACCAATAACGATCCAACATGACATCACCCACAATCAATAGGCGGGCCTTTTTGAATGCTTGAATATCTGATGAAGAAAGTTGAATGTCCATGGCGATTAATCTTCTTTTAAATATTTTGAATGTTTAAATTGTTTTTATTAGGTCAATATATCAGGCTTACATCGATGGGCCAGAAGGAGCAGATCCTTCACCACGTCTTGGAGAATAAGCTTCCCAATGATTGCATCCTGGGCACTGCCAATAAAAACGTTTGGCCCTGAATCCACAATTCCCGCAGGTATAGCGAGCCAGCGTATTGGTTCTTTGTTTCAACAAGTCCAAGGATGCCTTGAATTCTTGGGCTGCTTTAGTATCTTGTGCCACTTCAGCCATGGTCAAACGAGCCTGAGCTCTTAAGGCCATAGCACTCAAACTTGGTGTGTGGCGCATCACTTCTGTCATCAAAGTTTCAGCCTGGGGTACGCCACGCAAGGTCATCACATGCTTGAAAGTGATGTCTAACAACTCTCCACCAGCTTGTGTCTCTAAAGCGTCTACGAGGACTTGAAGACCCTCTTCAACCTTGCCAAGTAGTTGATGCACTTTGATCCAGCGATTGGCCAATAAATGCAAATATGCCGGATGATTTTTTGCAATCTGCGACCAAACCTCAATGGCTTGAGTTGCTTGATTCTGCGCCACCAAGCAATCGCCTTGCAAAATGATCGCGCGTGGATGATTAGGAGACGTTTGCATCGCCAAAGCAATGTGCTTAGAAGCAGTAGCAAGATCTTGTCGACGCAAGGCTTCATCGGCTAATTCACAATGAAAGTGAGCAATTTCTTTTTCGCGACCCTTGTTTTGCAATGACTCTAACTCTTGAGAAGCCACGATGGCTTTAGCCCAGTCCTTTTCGACTTGGTACATTTCAAGAAGACTTTCTTTAGCAGGAATACCGAACTTACTCTGCGGACTCACGCGATTCAAAGAAGTCTCTGCGCGATCTAATAAACCAGCTCTTAAAAAGTCACGTCCCAATTCATAAGCCGCATGGTCACGATGCCTTGATGGCAAATCATCTCTGTTTGCCAAGTGTTGATGAACACGAATAGCGCGCTCAGTTTCACCCCTTCTTCTAAACAGACTTCCCAATGCGAAGTGCAATTCAGTGGTCTCAGGATCTAATTGTGCAATTTGAACCAGGGCATCAATGGCTTTGTCAGGCTCTTCATTGAGCAAAAGATTCAAACCTTTGAAGGTTGACTTCTGCTGAGCCAAACGTTCAATTTCATTTTCACGCTTCTCTAAACGCATGTCCCAGCGCGCACCCACCCAGCCCAAAGCAAAAACAATTGGGAGAGCGAATAACCACCAGGTTTCTATCTGCAACACGATTTATCTACGATCTTGTTGTGAACGGCGAATCGTCAAACCACTGAGCAAGGTCAGCAAGATGCCCGTTATGAATGCGATGAATAAAACCAGTATCAACGGAAGGTCCCATTGGATACCCGGGATGAGGTGAAAATTAACTTGATGGGTATTGCCTATTGCTAGCAATACTAAAAATATGAAAATAAGGATTCTGCCAATGATCCGCAATGCTCTGAATGCGGCATTCAGAAAAGCGGTCATTCTTTAGAGTCGTCTTTCTTAGGGAAATCAACCCTCTCACGCAACTCTTTGCCTGGCTTAAAGTGTGGCACATGCTTAGCAGGAACCATGACAGCTTCACCAGATTTAGGGTTTCGTCCTTGACGTGGTGGACGGTGGTGCATCACAAAACTACCGAAGCCGCGCAACTCGATTCGCTTACCTTCAGCCAATGCTTGTGACATCGTGTCAAGCAATGTTTTAACGGCCAACTCTACATCCCGCGGCAATAGCTGTGGGAATGCCTGAGCCAATCGCTCTACCAATTCTGATCGGGTGATTGTGGATGAATCACTGCGTTCTAAATCGTCCATAACTCAACAATATTCTTTTTTATTGGTTTTGAGAATCCCCACCCTTAAAAAGAGCGGGGATTTCCCGATACATTACACCAAAGTAGTTTTAGCTACCCTGATTGTCCATCTTAGCTTTTAGCAATGCACCAAGGTTCGTGGTACCTGCATTACCGTCGCTCTGCAACTTGCTCATGGCTTGTTGCTGATCAGCGCTGTCTTTAGCTTTGATAGATAAATTGATACTGCGTGACTTACGGTCAATATTGATGATCATTGCATTCACAGCGTCACCTTCTTTTAGCAAGTTACGGGCATCTTCAACGCGATCTGTTGAGATTTCTGAAGCGCGCAAATAGCCTTCAACTTCATCAGCCAACAAAATCACAGCACCTTTAGCATCAACACTCTTCACAGTACCGTCAACGATGCTGCCTTTGTCGCTAGTAGATGTGTAGTTGTTGAATGGGTCACCTGACATCTGTTTGATGCCCAATGAGATGCGCTCTTTCTCAACGTCGATAGCCAAAACAACTGTCTCAACTTCGTCACCTTTTTTGTACTTGCGAACAGCTTCTTCGCCAGTCTCTTGCCATGACAAATCTGATAAGTGAACTAGACCATCGATACCACCTGGCAAGCCAATGAACACGCCAAAGTCAGTGATTGACTTGATCGCGCCAGTTAACTTCTCACCTTTTTGGTGTGCACGAGCAAATTCATCCCATGGATTTGGTTTGCATTGCTTCATACCCAAGCTGATACGGCGCTTGTCTTCATCAATATCAAGAACCATCACTTCAACTTCAACGCCCAACTGAACAACTTTGCTTGGCGCAACGTTCTTATTTGTCCAATCCATTTCAGAAACGTGTACCAAACCTTCGATACCAGTTTCAATCTCAACGAATGAACCGTAGTCAGTCAAGTTAGTTACCTTACCGAACAAACGTGTGTTTGGTGGGTAACGACGTGCGATACCTACCCATGGATCATCGCCTAATTGCTTGATGCCCAATGACACACGGTTTTTATCTTGATCGTACTTAAGAATTTTTGCTGTTACTTCTTGACCAACAGTCAACATCTCGCTCGGGTGACGAACACGACGCCATGCCAAGTCAGTGATGTGTAACAAGCCGTCAACACCACCAAGATCCACGAACGCGCCGTAGTCAGTGATGTTCTTAACGATACCTTGAACAACAGTACCTTCTTTAAGATTTTGAAGCAACTTAGCGCGCTCTTCACCTTGGCTAGCTTCAACCACTGCGCGACGAGATAACACCACGTTATTACGCTTGCGATCAAGCTTAATAACTTTGAATTCCATTGTTTTGCCTTCGTATGGAGACGTGTCCTTGATAGGACGTGTATCCAACAAAGAACCTGGCAAGAAGGCACGAATACCGTTCACCATCACAGTCAAACCACCTTTTACTTTGCCTGTTACAGCGCCAGTAACGAGTTCGCCTTGTTCCAAGGCCTTCTCTAGGTTCAACCAAGAAGCTAAACGCTTCGCTTTGTCACGTGACAACACTGTGTCGCCGTAACCGTTTTCTAAAGCGTCAATCGCTACAGAAACAAAATCGCCTGGTTGAACTTCAACTTCACCTTGATCGTTAAGGAATTCCTCAACAGAGATAAAAGCTTCAGATTTCAAACCGGCATTTACCACCACAAAGTTGTGATCAATACGCACAACTTCAGCGGAAATAACTTGACCAGCCTTCATATTAGAGCGGGCTAGGGATTCTTCAAATAGAGCTGCAAAAGATTCAGACATGAGTTTTCACTATAAAGCCGTCAAAAGACTCGACGGGTTAGATTGCACATACCAGTACTCGCGTGGCAAGGACTGGCTCCTTGTTTTCCTTGGTGACCTCGAGCTTTTTAAGAAGCTTGATGCCACTTCAGAACTTGATTCACCGCCTCTTCGATCGTCATTGACGTGGTGTCGAGGTGATGAGCCCCTTCAACAGCCTTTAGTGGCGAATTGCTGCGATTTGCATCGCGCGCATCCCGTTCACGTAAATCCTGCAAAAGGACCTGAATATTAGCAGAAAAGCCCTTAGCTATCAATTGTTTATAGCGTCTATCAGCCCTCGCCTCAGCGCTGGCAGTTAAAAAGACTTTGGTGGCCGCATCCGTAAAAATGACGCTCGCCATGTCTCTACCATCCGCCACCAACCCTGGTTTTTGCCTAAAAGCTCGCTGCCTTGAGATCAACGCATTTCTGACGCCGGTATGAACAGCAACCTCGGAAGCACGCTTACCCATCTCTTCCTGGCGTATTTGATCCGTGACATCCTCACCGGCAAGAAACACTCTATCTCCTTGAAAATTAACATTTAAATTTTCAGCAATGGGGATTAAATCAGGCTCAGAGGCTGTTGAAACACCCACCTTGAAGCTGGCCAAACCAACCAAACGATAGAGCGCCCCACTGTCCAAATAGTGATATCCCAAGTGCTCAGCCACTAATTGAGCAACCGTTCCCTTACCAGAGGCAGTTGGTCCATCGATTGCGATCACGGGGATTAATGTATTGGTGTTTTGGGTCATTTTTGATGATTTTTAGGTTTTTAAGCCTGGGGGAAGGCTTTTAATGAGTATAAATATTTCTTAATGTGAAATGATCAATGCTGCAATTTAGCCACAAAATCAGCGATTGATAGGCAAGAAGTGAGACCTGGGGATTCCATACCAAGCAAATTAATCAATCCTGGAACACCATGTTCTTGCTCAGTTTGTATCAAAAAGTCAGCCGATGGATCTTGGGGCCCGCTGATTTTTGGACGAATTCCGGTATACGAAGGGTTCACTTCTTTATTAAGTACTGCTGGGTAATAGCGAGCGACTGCATCGATGAAACGTTGGCGACGAGAATCATCAAAGGCGTAGTCCACTGAATCAATCCACTCAATGTCAGGTCCAAATCGAACTTGGCCGCCCATATCTAAAGTGACATGAACACCCAGGTACCCATGACCGGCCACTGGATAAATCAAATGCTTGAATGGACTCTTGCCACTCATCGTGAAGTAATGGCCAATCGCATAGTAAGGTTTAGGAATTGCCGACTCTCGAATCCCTTCGATTGAGCGTGCAACATCACAGGCATATAAACCAGCAGCATTGATGACGGTTTTAGCCAATATCAAACTTTGATCAGCGTCACCCAATTGAATTTGAATGCCGTTCGATACAGCGCGTCCAGAATCAACCGGTGAATTAACAATAAAATTTCCACCAGCATTTTCAAAATCACCTAACAGTGAAAGCATCAAAGCATGACTGTCGATGATGCCAGTGCTTGGAGATAACACAGCGCCATGAGCATGAACCTCTGGCTCTAACTCATTTAACTCAGCCTTACTGACATGACGCAAGTCATGCACACCATTCACTTGGGCCGCCTTAATATAACCATCTAGCTTGGCCAACTCTTCTTCACGACTGGCCACAATCAACTTGCCAATTTGTTGATGAGGAATTGATCTTTCTTTCGCATAGGCATACAACATTTGTTTGCCTTGCACACAATGAAGTGCCTTCAAAGAACCTGCCGGGTAATAAATACCTGCATGGATCACCTCAGAATTTCTGGAGCTGGTTTCCATGCCAAAAGCATCATTCCTTTCTAAAAGAATGACCTCACGACCTTCCATTTGAAGTTTTCTGGCGACCGCCAGACCAATCACTCCTGCACCAATAACGATGACGTCGCATTCAAAGTCATGTTCGGTTTTCATGATTGATTCAATTAAATTGATTGTGCAATTTGAGAAAATTCTTTGAAATACTCTGGGAATGTTTTTGCCACGCAAGCAGGATCATTGATCCTGATTCGCAAAGGCCCGAGAGTAGCCAAAGAAAAACACATCGCCATGCGATGGTCATCATAGGTATCAATGCCTTGAGCTGGAGACTGCCAGTTTTTTGGCGGAATGATTTGAATGTAATCATCACCAGCATCAACAATTGCCCCAACTTTTCGTAACTCATTGGCCATCGCAGCAATGCGATCAGTCTCTTTGACTTTCCAGCTTGCAATACCTGTTAGCTTGGTCGATCCTTCAGCAAACAAAGCTGCCACAGCCAAAGTCATCGCCGCATCAGGTATTGCCAAACAATTGAGCTCAATGCCTTGCAACTTTCCACTGGGTGTATCGACTCCTCTGACCTCAATCCAGTCATCACCCGCCATCACATTGGCACCCATTTGATTGAGCGCCTCAGCAAAAGCCACATCGCCTTGAATACTGTTTCTACCAACACCAGTGACTCTGACAGGACCCTGTGCAATGGCACCAGCCGCCAAGAAATAAGATGCTGAAGAAGCATCTCCTTCAACATACAGCGTGCCTGGGCTGGAGTACGGTTGACCATCATTGGCTGGAATATAGAATTTCTGCCAATTGTCATTACGCACATCAACGCCAAATCGATTCATCAACTTCAAGGTGATATCAATGTAAGGTTTTGAGATCAACTCACCCATCACCTCGATACAAATTTCATTTTTAGCAACGAGTGGCAAGGACATCAACAAGGCTGTTAAGAACTGGCTAGAAACATCACCACGGACTTTGATTAATTCATTGGTACGTATCGTTCCTTTAGAGATCTTCAGTGGGGGATACCCTTCTTGTTGCTCATAAGCAACTTGAGCACCCACCATTCGCAAACCATCGACCAAATCACCAATCGGTCTTTCATGCATGCGCGGCACGCCATGTAAACGGTAGTCACCGCCCAGAATAGCCAAAGCAGCGGTCAAAGGTCGAATCGCAGTACCCGCATTACCCATGAATAAATCTGCTTCTTGATTTGGCAAGCGGCCTGAGCAACCTTGAACCACGCAATCACCATCGGTCTCATCAATCTTGATACCTAAGGTTTTCAATGCGGCACGCATCACTTGCGTGTCATCAGCGTCCAATAATCCTTTTAAGCGAGTTGTTCCAGATGCCAGAGCTGACAAAAGTAAGACTCGATTAGAAATACTTTTTGAACCAGGTAAAGCCACCGTTCCTTCAGCCTTGATGTATGGACCTAATTCAACAAATTCAATCACACCAGAACTCATCAACGACCTTCCCACTTTTGGCGTTCAGCACTGGCGCGCGTAAAAGCTTTCAATAAAGCATCGCTGTCTTCCTTGGCAATCAAATCTCTTAATTGCTTGGTCAGATTGAGATACTGATCCAGCTCTTTTAATAATGCCTTCTTATTGGCCAAACTGATGTCGCGCCACATTTCAGGGCTTGAAGCCGCAATTCTTGTGAAATCTCTAAAACCAGCACCAGCATGACCTAATTTGACATTCGCATCTTCTGAATTAGCCACCTGCAACATCAAGGCAAAAGATAAAACATGGGGCAAATGAGAAATGGCTGCAAAGACAGCGTCATGCTGCAAAGAAGACATGCGGTGCGTACTAGCACCAGTCCCTAACCAAAACTCATTAATTGCATCCACTGCACCTGGTGCATTTTCTTGCAATGGGCAAATGATCACTTCTTTACCTTGATACAAATCTGTTTTGGCAGCACTCGCACCATGTTGCGCTCCACCCGCGATTGGATGAGCTGGAATAAATTGCGCCACCTTGTCACCCAAAGCAGTTTTAGCTGCCATGATCACATCGGTCTTGGTGCTACCAGCATCAGTGATCAATGCATTTTGTTTGAGATGAGGCTCGATCGCATGAAGGATGCTGAAGGTTTGCGCAACAGGCACGCACACCACGATCACGTCCGCTTCTTTCGCGCACTGTTCAAGACTCACTGCTTGATCAATTGCTCCAAGCTTGATGGCCTCATTCAAATTTGCTTCAGAACGACCAACACCTAAAACCTTATCAAAGGTTTTGGCTTGTTTGTGTGCCAAACCAATTGAAGCACCAATCAAACCAACTCCAACAATGCCTAGAGTTAAAGGTTTTACTACTGAAGTATTTTGAGTCATGGTCATCGCCCAAGTATTTTCTTGAGCGCTTCGATGAATACCTGATTCTCCTCAGGCAATCCAATAGAAATGCGCAACCATTGAGGCAAACCGTAATTACCCACAGGACGCACAATCACACCCGCTTTTAAAAGCTCTAAATTAACTTTAGCACCAGCATTAGGCTCATCGCCCACTTTCACCAAAACAAAATTGCCTGATGATGGAATATAGGACAAGCCCATTGAATCAAATGCCTTGGTCAGCTGCGCATAACCGGCACAATTCAGGTCATAGCATTTCTTTAAAAATGCGCTGTCAGCCAATGCCGCAATCGCAGCCGCCTGAGCCAAGCTGTTGACGTTGAAGGGCTGACGAATTCGATTCAATAAATCAGTGATGTTGTTTTGTGCAATGCCATAGCCAATTCTCAGACCAGCCAATCCATAGGCCTTTGAAAAACTTCTTGAAACAATCACATTCGGATATTTTCTGACCCAAGCAATCGCATCGTATTGCTGTTCTGGCGTTAAAAATTCGTTGTAAGCCTCATCAATCACGACCACCACATGCTCTGGCACTTTTTGTAAAAAAGCTTCAATCTCAGAAGCTTTTAAAAATGTTCCAGTAGGATTGTTTGGGTTGGCCACAAACACCAAGCGAGTTTTAGCGGTGATGGCTTTTAACATTGCCGGCAAGTCATGGCCAAAATCAGCTGTTGCTGCAACTTCAATCGCTTTTGCACCAACCGCTTGAGTAGCTAATGGGTATACCGCAAAGGCATGCTTTGAGAAAACAACTTCATCGCCTTCTTGCGCAACGGCTCTGGCAGTTAACTCCAAGATGTCATTACTGCCATTGCCCAGAGTGATCCACTCAACAGGCACACTTAGTTTTGTTGCCAAGGCATTTTTTAATTCAAAGCCATTGGAATCTGGATAACGACCTAAATCTTCAGCCGCTTTTGCCATCGCCTTCTTTGCTGACTCTGGCATACCCAAAGGATTTTCATTAGAAGCTAACTTAACAATCTTGTTTTCATCAAGACCAAATTCACGAGCAACTTCACTGATGGGTTTACCACCAACATAAGGAGCAATGTCTCTTACGTGCTTAAGCCCAATCAATTGCTCGGCGCTTTGTCCAACGTCGTTGGCCATGATCAATCTCTCTTAATTAATGACTGCGTGGGTAAGACCCTAGGTTCTTGAAAAACGCTGCTTCAGCCTGTAACTCAGACAATGCTGCAGCAACCTTTGGGTCATTGGCATGACCATCCATATCGATGTAGAAGAAATACTCCCAAGTGCCGCGTCTCGCTGGACGTGACTCAAGGCGATTCATTGAAACGCCATGCTTTGCCATAGGTGCCAATAACTGATGCACAGCACCAGGTTTATTGTTAACGGAAAGAATGACTGAAGTCTGGTCTTTACCTGATGGCTGACATGAGCCGTGGCTCACAATCACAAAACGTGTGCGGTTATGTGGGTCATCCTGAATCTGACTTTGCACTGCTTGCAAGCCATACTGTTGCTGAGCTGAATCACCAGCAATGGCAGCAACCGTTGGATCTTGAGCTGCTAGCTTGGCTGCCTCCCCATTACTGCTCATCGCTTGACGATCTAATTTAGGGGCATTGCTTGATAACCAACGCTGGCACTGTGCCAAAGCTTGAGGGTGAGCCATCACACGTGTCACACCATCCAAATTTCCTGATTTGGTCAATAAATGATGTTTGATGGCCAAAGCCACTTCACCAGTGATCTTTAAATCAGTGTCTAGTAACAAATCCAATGTTCTTGAAATGGCGCCCTCGGATGAATTCTCAACGGGCGCAACACCGAAATCAGCTGCGCCAGCATCCACTGCACGAAACACCTCATCGATGCTTGAGCAAGGAACTTTGCTGATCGACTGTCCAAACTGAGCGAACGCAGCTTGCTCTGAAAACGTACCAGCAGGCCCTAAATAAGCAACGCGAACTGGGGCTTCCAAGGCTCGGCATGCGGACATGATTTCTCGCCAAATATAAGTGATGCCATCAGCCGCTAAAGGACTTTTATTTTTTGCAATCAAACCATCAATGACTTGACGCTCACGTTCTGGACGAAAAACTGGGGCATTCACATCATGCTTGATTTTGCCAACTGCTTGAGCAGCTTCGGCACGAGCCGCCAGCAACTCTAAAAGCTGCTGGTCTATAGAATCAATCCGAGCGCGCAAAGGAGCTAAATCTTTATCATCAGCAGCCACGTTCAAACTCCTTCATGTACTCAACCAATGCTTGCACACCAGCCATTGGCATAGCGTTATAAATACTGGCGCGCATTCCGCCAACACTCTTGTGACCTTTGATATTCATCAAACCTTGCTTAGCAGCACCTTCTACAAAAGCGTCATTTAACTTCTCATCTTTTAGATAAAAAGTAACGTTCATGCGTGAGCGACAGTTTGCATCCACTTTTGAGGTGAACAAACTGCTTGAATCAATCGCACCGTAAAGCAAATTTGATTTAGCAATATTTTGCTTTTCCATGGCTGCAACACCACCCTGGCGCTTTAACCATTTGAACACCAAACCAGCCAAATAAATACTATAAGTTGGTGGCGTATTCAGCATTGAATCGTTTTCAGCCTGCTTCGCCCAATCCCACACCATTGGCGTGATAGGCATTGCATGACCCAATAAATCTTTGCGCACAATCACGATGCTCAATCCAGCTGGGCCAATATTTTTTTGCGCGCCGCCAAACAAAACACCAAAATCGTTGATATCGAAAACTCTCGACAAAATATTGCTAGAGACATCAGCGACCAAAGGCTTATTCACTTTAGGAACATGTTGAAACTCAACACCACCCACAGTTTCGTTAGAACAAATGTGTACGTAAGCAGCATCGTCTGATAACTGCCAAGTTGCTTGGTCTGGGATAGAGGTAAAGCCATTGTCTGCACTTGATGCAGCCACATGGGCTTGACCATATTTAGCGGCTTCTTTGACAGATTTTTCTGTCCAGATACCAGTCACAATGAAATCTGCCTTGGGATCATTTTTCGCCAAAGGCATCAAGTTCATTGGAATCGCTGCGTTCTCACCGATAGCACCGCCTTGCAAAAACAGCACAGCGTAGTTATCAGGGATATTCATCAACTCACGAAGGTCTGACAAAGTCTCTTCGTAACAAGCCATGAACGGCTTGCCACGATGACTGACTTCCATCACACCCATGCCCAAACCATTCCAGTTGAGCATTTCATCAGCGGCCTGTTTTAAAACTTCTTCAGGAAGCGTTGCTGGCCCTGGTGCGAAGTTAAAAACGCGGCGATCAAACATTGTCCGGCTCCCCGCCCTCATCTTCTTGAGTCGCTACACCATCCACTGTTTCATCGGCTGATTCATCGTCACCTTCGTCATCATCGCTTTCAGCAATGCGCTGTAAACCTGACAACTGGGTACCCTCATCAACGTTGATCAAAGTCACACCTTGTGTTGCACGACCCATTTCACGAATCTCAGCAACGCGCGTGCGAACCAACACACCACCCGTTGTGATCAACATGATTTGATCTTGTTCTGACACCAAAACAGCTGCAACAACTTTACCGTTGCGCTCACTGGTTTGGATTGCAATCATGCCCTTTGTACCGCGACCATGACGGGTGTACTCTGCGATTGGTGTGCGCTTACCGTAACCGTTAGCAGTTGCAGTTAGCACGCTGCCTGGTAATGGAGCACCATTCTCATCAACAGCATTTGTTTGGCCTTCAACTTCAGCAGGCGCCACCAACATGGCGATCACTTCATGTGAAGCATCCAAATTCATACCGCGAACACCACGAGCTGTACGACCCATTGGTCGTACATCGTTCTCATCAAAACGAACCGCCTTACCAGCATCAGAGAACAACATCACATCGTGACGACCGTCTGTGATCGCAGCACCTACCAAATGATCGCCTTCATCCAAGTCAACAGCAATGATGCCGGCCTTACGTGGATTAGAGAAATCTGATAAACGTGATTTCTTCACCACGCCTTTGCGAGTTGACATGAACACGTACTTGTCATCTTCGTAGGCTTTGATTGGAAGAATCACTGTGATTTTTTCACCTTCAACCAATGGGAAGATGTTCACAATTGGTTTACCGCGTGATGCACGACCACCTTGTGGAACTTCCCACACCTTCAACCAGTACATACGGCCGCGGTCTGAGAAACACAAAATCGTGTCATGGGTATTGGCAACGAACAAGGTATCAATCCAGTCTTCGTCTTTGGTTGCAGCCGCTTGCTTGCCACGACCACCGCGTTTTTGCGCACGGTATTCAGACAAAGGCTGGCTCTTCATATAGCCGCCATGTGACAAAGTAACAACCAAATCTTGTGGAGTGATCAAATCTTCTGTGAACAACTCAGTCGCATTCATCTCAATGCGTGAACGACGACCTGTGTCATTACCCGCTTGACCAAACTCAGCTTGAACCGCTTGGAGTTCTTCAGTGATGATCACTGTGATGCGTTCTGGCTTAGCCAAGATGTCTAATAAATTAGCAATCTCAAGCATCACTTCTTTGTACTCGCCAACAATCTTGTCTTGCTCAAGACCTGTTAAGCGCTGTAAGCGCATTTGTAGAATCTCTTGAGCCTGACCTTCTGATAAACGATACAAACCATCAGCCTGCATACCAGCAGCTGGATCCAAATCTTCAGGACGGAATGAATTACGGCCACCAGGCGCGTCTTTTTCTGCACGCGCCAACATCTCACGCACAACTTCAGAGTCCCAAGACTTCAATAGCAATTCACGTTTAGCTTCAGGAGGAGTTGGTGCTGCCTTGATGATTTTGATGAATTCATCAATATTGGCAAGAGCAACAGCCAAACCTTCGAGAACGTGACCACGTTCACGCGCTTTGCGAAGTTCGAAAACAGTTCGACGAGTCACCACTTCTCTGCGGTGTGACAAGAAGCAATCTAACATTTGCTTCAAGTTCAACAAGCGTGGCTGGTTATCCACCAAAGCCACCATGTTCATACCGAATGTATCTTGCAACTGCGTGTATTTATATAAGTTGTTTAGAACAACTTCAGGCACTTCACCGCGCTTTAGCTCAATCACAACGCGCATACCGGATTTATCAGATTCATCACGAATATCTGAAATACCCTCAACCTTTTTCTCAGTAATGAGTTCAGCGATGCGCTCAAGCAAAGTCTTCTTATTAACTTGGTACGGTAATTCGTCAACGATGATCGCCTGACGTGAACCGCGCTCCATGTCTTCAAAGTGAGTCTTGGCACGCATCACCACGCGACCACGACCAGTTCGGTAACCATCTTTAACACCTTGGATACCGTAGATGATTCCAGCTGTTGGGAAATCAGGAGCTGGAATGATTTCCATCAAATCATCAATCGTGCACTCTGGATGATTGAGTAAATGCAAACAAGCAGACACAACTTCATCTAAGTTGTGCGGAGGAATGTTGGTGGCCATACCCACAGCAATACCTGATGATCCGTTGATCAATAAATTAGGTATTTTTGCTGGAAGAATTAATGGCTCTTTTTCGCTACCGTCATAGTTCGGTCCGAAATCAACAGTTTCTTTATCTAAATCGTCTAATAGCTGATGGGCTATCTTCGCCAAACGGATTTCCGTGTAACGCATCGCCGCAGCGTTATCGCCGTCCACAGAACCGAAGTTACCCTGACCATCCACCAGCATGTAACGCAAGGAGAAGTCCTGCGCCATTCGAACAATGGTGTCGTAAACAGCTGAGTCACCGTGTGGGTGGTACTTACCGATCACGTCACCGACGATACGAGCAGACTTCTTGTAAGCCCTGTTCCAGTCGTTATTTAACTCATGCATCGCGAACAAAACACGACGGTGAACAGGCTTTAACCCATCCCTCACATCGGGCAAAGCTCGGCCCACAATGACGCTCATGGCATAGTCCAAATAGGACCGACGCATCTCGTCTTCTAGTGATATTGGGAGTGTCTCTTTAGCGGCGTTATTTTGTGTAATTTCCATCAGGCGATTTTATCACTCACAGACTGTTATTTATATGATTTATAGTGCTAAAATGCTGGGTATCCAATTTGGATCGGCCTCCACACAGATAATTTGAGGAATAAAAATGAAAAAACTACTACAACTACTTGCAATCGCTGGTATCGCTATCAGCTCAAGCGCTTTTGCTCAAAAATCAGTTGATAACTGGGTAAACAGCACAGGCATCGTTTGGAAAAACGGTACAAATGAACTTTGCTGGCGCAATGCTAACTGGACTCCAGCGACTGCTGCTCCAGGTTGCGATGGCGCAATTGCTGCTAAAGCTGCTCCAAAAGCAGCCGCTAAGGTTACTTTGAACGCTGACGCATTGTTTGATTTTGATAAATCAGTACTTAAGCCTGCTGCTAAAGCAAGCTTGGACAGCTTGGCTGGCAAAGTAAAGAGCTTGACTCTTGAAGTGATCGTTGCTGTTGGTCACACAGACTCAATCGGTACAGATGCATACAACCAGAAGTTGTCTATCCGTCGCGCTGAAGCAGTTAAGAAATACTTGGTAAGCAAAGGTATTGAAGCTAAGCGTATCTACGTTGAAGGCAAAGGCGAGTCACAGCCAGTTGCTGATAACAAGACAAAAGAAGGTCGCGCTAAGAACCGTCGCGTTCAAATCGAAGCCATCGGTACACGTAAGAACTAATTTAGTTTAGTTTTACTTAAAAACCCGGTTCTGCCGGGTTTTTTTACGTCCACATTTTCTTCACATCGGTCCATAGAGTCTGCTGACCAAAGCTTTCAACAAACTTCTAGTCACTTGATTAGAATAGAGCCATGAACGCAGACCAAACCGAAATAGATAAATTCAGTGCTTTAGCTCATCGCTGGTGGGACCCTACCAGCGAATTCAAGCCCTTGCACGCCATCAACCCTCTTCGCTTAGATTGGATCAATCAACACATTCCCCTAGAAGGCAAGAAAGTTCTAGATGTTGGTTGTGGCGGCGGCATTTTGGCCGAATCGATGGCCAAAATGGGTGCAAAGACCAAGGGCATCGATCTATCTAAAAAAGCTTTGCAGGTCGCAGAACTCCACAGCCTAGAAACCTCTGTTGCGGTTGACTATGAATTGATCAGCGCCGAAGATTTGGCGCAAAGAGAAGCTGGCCAATATGACGTAGTGACATGCATGGAAATGCTTGAGCACGTACCAGATCCAATGAGCATTATTCAAGCTTGCTCAACTCTGGTGAAGCCTGGTGGGCATGTTTTCTTCAGCACTTTGAATCGCAATCCAAAGTCTTATTTATTCGCCATCATTGGCGCTGAATATGTCCTTCGCTTGTTACCTAAAGGTACTCACGATTACAAGAAATTCATCAAGCCTTCAGAACTCAGTCAGTTTGTGCGTCAAGCCAACTTAGAAATGACTGAATTGATGGGCATGACCTACAACCCATTCACAGAAGTTTATTCATTGGGTCGTGATACTGATGTTAATTACATGATCGCAACAACGAAAAGTAATTAATGTCGAATTCAGCATCTCCATCAAATGTAATTAAGAAGCCTCTGTATGAAGGGGTCTTTTTTGATTTAGATGGAACCTTGGCTGATACGGCACCTGACTTAGTTGCAGCAGCCAATCTGCTGCGCATCAAAAGAAATTTAGACCCCCTACCTTACGAAGTTTTGCGCCCACGCGCATCTGCAGGAGCTCGGGGCTTAATTTTTGGCGCTTTTGGATACGATAAAGATCATCCAGAATTTGAAGAACTTCGGCTTGAGTTTTTAGCAAACTACGAAAAAGATATTTGCGTACACACCAAGTTATTTGATGGGGTGTCAGACGTGTTGGATGATCTTGAGAATCACGCCATCACCTGGGGCATTGTGACCAACAAGTCTGAGCGCTTGACTCACCCGTTACTGAATTTGATGAATTTAGCTAAACGTAGTCAAGCCATCATCGGTGGAGACACCACCCCATTTGCAAAACCACACCCTGCCCCGATTCTTAAAGCAGCAGAAATTTGTTCGGTGAACCCACTGAATTGCATTTATGTGGGCGATGACCTCAGAGACATTGAAGCCGGTAAAGCAGCCGGCATGAAAACAGTGGCTGCAGCTTACGGCTATTGTGGATGTGATGAGCACTTCAGTGAATGGGGTGCCGATCACATCATCCACCACCCATCAGAATTAAGCGCCATCTTATTGGCCAGTTGATTGAGCATGAACCCATCTCAATCAACTCAAAACAAATCATCAAATAATCACGCTATTTCTATTTCAACTCCCAGCTTAAAAGAAGCCTTTTGGTTTTGGCTCAAACTTGGCTTCATCAGTTTTGGCGGACCCGCTGGTCAAGTTGCCACCATGCATCAAGAATTGGTCGAGAGAAAGAAATGGATTTCTGAAGATAATTTTCTTCATGCCTTGAACTATTGCATGCTCTTGCCCGGCCCTGAGGCTCAGCAATTAGCTACTTACTTAGGCTGGGTGATGCATCGCACTTGGGGCGGAATCATCGCTGGCGTTTTATTCATCCTGCCCTCTTTGCTTCTATTCATTGGCTTGTCTTGGGTCTATTTGATTTATGGTCAGCAAGCATGGCTCATCACTCTATTTGACACCATCAAACCAGCCGTGATCGCCATCATCTTTTTTGCCGCCTACAAGATGGGCAAGAAAACTCTCACAAACGTTTCATTAACAACTGTTTGTTTGATTACTTTTATAGCTTTACTTGTATTTAACATTCCCTTCCCATTGGTCATACTTGGTGCCAGTTTGGCTGGATACATTCATCACAAAGTAAGACCAGAGACCTCCACCGAAGTTTCTGAAGCCACTCAAATCAACCCAAGTCATCCAGCATTTTTTAAAATTGGTTTATTCGGCCTACTTCTCTGGTTAATACCTTTTGCATTACTGATCAGCCTCTTTGGCTGGAGCAACACCTACACCCAAATGTCATGGTTCTTTACCAAAGCAGCCTTCTTGACCTTTGGTGGCGCTTACGCCGTGTTACCTTATGTTCATCAAGCAAGTGTTGAACAATTTCAATGGCTCACATCAACACAAATTCTGGATGGCTTGGCTTTGGGTGAAATCACCCCTGGTCCATTGATCATGATTGTGGCATTCATAGGATTCTTGGGCTCCTTCAAACAAGAGTTGCTAGGCATTGAAAATCTATTTTGGGCAGGCGCTCTCGGAGCAATCGTGGCAACGTGGTTCACTTTCTTGCCATCGTTCATGTTCATTTTGCTAGGCGCCCCTTTGGTAGAGGCAAGTAAACAATATAACAAGCTCAATCAAATCTTGAAATTCATCACGGCAGCAGTTGTTGGCATGATTCTTCATCTGGGTAGCTTCTTCATGATTCATGTGTATTGGCCTCAAGGTTTTGCACAAACCCCTGCTCTACTCTCCATTGGCATCACGGTAATCTCGCTTTATCTCTTATTGATGAGACGCTGGTCCATCATGCAAATCATTGGTCTATGCCTTTTATTCGCAGGCTTCAGACTATTTGTTTTATAAATAAATCAATAATTTAAGACTGTTACTCAATACCATGGGAAAATTGAGCCCATTCAATTGTCTTATGTGCTTTATCACTCATGAAATCCTCCATAACCGCCGACATCCTTGAGCGCTCAAGCTTCGATGAAATCATCGATGTGCGCACGCCTGCGGAATATGCAGAAGATCACATTCCTGGCGCCATCAACTGTCCAGTGTTATCGAATGAAGAGCGCATCGTGGTTGGAACCATGTACAAACAAGCATCACCCTTTGAAGCTAAGAAAGTTGGTGCAGCATTGATTGCAAAAACAATTGCTTCATATATTGAAACTGAATTTAAAGAGAAACCTAAAAACTGGAATCCTCTGATTTACTGTTGGCGTGGCGGCAAACGCAGTGGCTCGATGACGCACATCCTCCGACAAATTGGTTGGAATGCTCAAATCTTGGATGGCGGGTACAAGTCTTACCGCAAAGAAGTGGTCACCAAACTCAACACCCTGCCTCAGCAATTCAGCTTCATGGTGATCACTGGCCAAACTGGTAGCGCCAAGAGCCGTGTTCTAGAAAAACTGAATCAATTGGGCGCGCAGGTTTTAGATTTAGAGCAACTGGCGATTCACAAGGGCTCAGTTCTCGGGAACATCCCCAACATCCCTCAGCCAAGTCAAAAAATGTTTGAGACGAAACTGATTCAATCTTTGGAGAAATTTGACACAAGCAAGATCGTTTTTGTCGAAGCTGAAAGTCGAAAAATTGGCAGCCTACACGTGCCCGATGTTTTATTGGAAACCATGCGCAAAAGTCCTTGCATCAAGATTGAGGCAAGCATTGAAGCCAGGGTTGAATTCTTGATTTCAGACTACGATTACTTTGTTCAAGACCCCCAGCATTTAATCAGCACCATTGATTACCTCAAGGACTTGCACAGTAAAGAAACTTTAGCTCACTGGAAATCACTGGCCGAAGAGGGTCAGTGGCCCACATTGGTGAGTGAATTACTAGAACAGCACTATGATGCCCTCTACCGTCGCTCACAGAATTCCAATTATGTGAATTACGAAACAGCCACAAGCTATAACACTGCAGACTTATCTGCCAAAGGAATTGATATCTTGGCCAAGCAAATATTGATGGGACACCATTATGCATAAAACCATCTCTCACGAAACTGCTCACCCACCCATCAGTTGGGATGAGGGCGAAACCACACACACCTGTCGCTGGCGCTCTGAAAAAGGTACTCCGCCACCTAAAAAGCTGATCATCGCTGACGACACACTCACCGCTGATGAAGCCTACCGTGTAGCTTGTGAAGGCACAGGCATTATTTGGCGAGGTGACTTTCAAAATGCCAAGCAATTACTTCAAGCGATGACTCGCCGCGCAGATAAGCCTTCCAAGAAGAGTATCCGCAATCTAAAGTCTTCAAAGAACAAGCAAGAAGGCGTGATCCCCCTCGCAGTGCCGATGTCAGAAATTTTTCACAAGCACCGACTCACTCAGTCACAAAGAAGCCGAACACTCGGCATGCTTTTGATACAAGTCGAACCTGATCACACCATTGGACTCAGAAGAGCTCCGGATGTGAGTCAAGCTTGCTTGGCAGTCTATGGTTCTGTTACGGAGCCCTACGTGATGTCTTTAAGAGATTTACTGGGATTCATTGGCTCATTGGAGTGGCGCAAGAACGGTATGGCACTCGATGCCCTTAAAGATTTAGGTGATGGGCGCATCCACCCTCATTACGGGGTATTTGCACCAGTTCGCTCAGAGTACATCGGCTTATTAGAAAAAGCGCCTTTCCCCGCATCTATCAATAAGCAATCATTGGCTTTTGATATTGGTACAGGAACAGGCGTTCTAGCAGCAGTGTTGGCCAAACGTGGCATTCAAAAGATTGTGGCAACAGACCAAGATGAACGTGCGATTGAATGTGCCACAGAGAACATCGAAGGTTTGGGCATTGGTAAGCAAGTGAAACTGATGCAAACCAATCTTTTCCCTGAAGGCCAGGCTCCCTTGATTATTTGTAACCCTCCATGGGTGCCAGCAAGACCGAGCTCACCGATTGAATATGCGGTTTACGATCCAGACAGTCAAATGCTCAAAGGATTTTTAGCTGGCTTAAAAGATCACCTCACACCAGATGGTGAAGGATGGTTAATTTTGTCAGATCTAGCAGAGCACTTAGGCTTAAGAACACGTGCAGAGTTGTTGTCATGGATTGAAGCAGCAGGATTAAAAGTATTGGGTCGCAATGATGTCAGACCAACTCACATCAAAGCGCTAGACACTCAAGATCCTTTGTATCGCGCCAGAGCGGCTGAAGTAACTTCTCTTTGGAGATTGGGCGCTTAAATCAGCCCATGGCCTAAAAAGCCTCAAATCCAAAGAAGTAGGGGATGGCGCGGTTCTTGACTAAGAAACCGCCCTCCTCTGGACTCAATCCAAACTGATGAAGTTGCTCTGCTGAAAGTGTTTGCATGCGCTGAAAGTGACGCGAACGACTGAATACACCATTGCGCCAGTTATAGATATTCTGAATTTTTTCGTTGTACAAATAATGATGCTCGTTGTCATTGTAAAAATCATCGAACGAAGCTCTGCCCATATAAATAGAGTTAGATCCCTCATAACCATCCACATCAGATGATTTAGGATCATTATTCACAAAGTAAACCCAATCTCCAGGCACAAAATTCATAGGTGCCACCCGAGTTTGAATTTTTAAAAGCTTGCCTAAACGCTTTTGCTCTTCTGGACTGATCGGCTTTTGAAAAGACCACATAGCACCAGGCTCAATGCCAACTAAAACATCATCATCTGATTTAAGTCTTTTAATGATGGCATCGGCCATCGCATCATCTTTTTTAACTCTTCGAAAATAATCTAAGATTCCCTGAATAATGACAATCTTGGTGGCTGTGTAACATCCAATTGAGCACTTGTCCTGCTGAATGAAAAAATCTCTCATGGCCTTATCCAGCGAAACTCCTGGTTTTAAATTACCCCGATCCCAATACTGCTGATTCCATTGGGCAGAAGATCCATCCGGAAAACTCCAATGAAGATGCTCAGACCAAGCCACAATCATTTGTCTAATTTGGACGTGCTCTTTAAGGGCATCAATGTGACAAGCATTTCCAGCAAAGACTGTTTCTCTTCCCTGGTGCATCAGAGCCAAAAGAATTTCTTTTTTGGAAACGGTCTCAATCTCTGTCAATCCTTTTGCATCTGGCAAAGAAATGCGCTCTTCAGTGATGTTGTATTTGGGATCCCAACGTAAATACAAGGTTCCATAAATAGATGGGGCTTTCAAACTCAAACGAAGACGAGCACCACTCTCATGAACCTCATAGACAGATGGATCGACACCCAATTCTTGTTGATAGGTCTTCAGTTGACTTTTTAATTGGGTCAGCCTCTCTGCACCGCACTCAAAAATCAAACCGCCATTAGCCTGAGCAGCCACCAACGGTGCTTGAGTTAATACAAATAAAGAGACGATGAATATTTTTAACTTCATGAAAAAATGGGGTTGAATTGAGCTGATTGTGACACCAATCGCGATCAATTTAAATACACAATATCCCCATAAAAGAAAAAAGCCTCATCCGAAAATGAGGCTTTTTAATTGGTGGAGCCGGCGGGGATCGAACCCGCGTCCGTAAATCCTCCACATAGAGTTCTACATACTTAGTTGTGTCATTTAGTTTAACCAGCCTGTCACGGACCAACACGTTACAAACTAGCGATTCACTAAATTTTCGAGTTACACATCGTGACATTATGTAACCTTATCTCTTGTAAATGACCCTGATCTAACTTGCGTTAGCTGACCCAAGAGAGAATCAGTTCAGGGGCAACCGCAATTAAGCGGCTAGTGCGAAACGTTCGTCGTTTGCAGTTGTTGCATTCCCATTGTTTTACGAGATGACGGGTCCTCGGTATGCCCTCAATGCTTTGCAATCCACGTCGAAACCATGTCGGCCCCGATATACGCATATCAGTCTTTGTATTTTATTCCTTTTACCCAAAAGACGCTCATTTATTCCAAAAGACTCATTTCCGTTGCCCTTTCCTTTACTTTGGCTTGCTCCAGAACATCCTCCCAAGCCTCTATATCAGCCAGAGTGGCTTTGGCAGAAAGAGAAATCAAAGCCGCAGGAAGACCTCTGTCATCTAGCATCTCAATCAAGCATGGACTAGATTGATGATTGATGAAAATTTTAGGTATCCGCTTTAAATTCAAATGACAATTGAATTGCTGATTACTTAAATGCAACCATTCTTTGTGCTCTCGAACTTCATCCAACACCCCATCATGAGATTGCTCCACCCCATCGTTTCCCACAACGATGATCAATGGCAGCTTGGCTTGCACCACAGAGCTCAATAAGAATTGCGCCTCATCAAACCCTATCAACTCATTTTGATCGGCGTAGCGCCCCTCAATCATCTCGGCCAAAGCACCTTTACTTAGATACTGATCATGCTCTGATTTCTCTTGAACATTGACCCCAGGATCTTGATTTGAGTCAGCCCATTTTTTAGCAAGATCATCGAAATACCAGTGATGACTGTGTGGCAAAAGAAATACCTTATGAACTGATTCTCCAAATTCATTAAAGAATTGAATGCTTCGCTGTAGAGCATTGGATTTACATTCTTCAAAAAGATAGCCATACTCCCACCGCTCAAACATCAAACGAATTGCGAGCTCGTCAGAGAGCACCATGCCCACACCATCACTTGAAGAGGTGTGCTTATAAAACGCTAAGTTTTCATGAACTGCGTGAGCGTTTCTGGTCAGACTCATGACTTCGCCAAAGCCTTGTATGTCTTGAATGATGTTTGGCCACAATGGCTTTAAACGAATGGCTCTGGCCAAATGGGGAGATGTCTTGATTGATTCCAGCTTAGTGACTCCAACATGAGAATCTACCAACTCAAGCTCTGTGATATTTAGAAATGATGCGATTTCTCGATGGCGATGTTTCTTTTCAACTCTTAACGAAGCAAAGCTTTTACGAATATCGTGAAACGTACTGCACATAAGCCCTCCTATAAAAATAGGCACTGGCTTGCTAAAGGAGAATTAACGGCTGGCTTGTGCGAAATGAGTGAACTGCAAACATCATCTTACATGAGAATGATTCTCAACAATGACAGTATGGGAAAGATCAATCAACCCAGTGAGGATCTTTCATGTGTATCGCCATCAAAGTTCTGATGAACAGACCCACAATCAAAACGGTTGTAAAAGCTAAAGCAATATAAGCAAGATATATGGCGGCAGGCACAAACAAGGCATAGTTAAATGCCGCCACAGTGAATGATGCTGATGGGAATGAATAGGCCCACCAAGACATAAAGAAAGGTAGTTTTGCAAACTTTTTAAATTGCGTGATCAAAAAGAAAGCAAAGAAAAATCCAATCGCGATCAAGATATGCGCAAAAGGATCAAGGCCCTGCTCTACTGTTCTTTGAGTCAACAAAAGCCATGATGAGAAAGCAACTGTTGGCGGGGCCAAAAAGATGGCCATGGTTGGTTTTAAACGATCAGGCAACGGCGGTTGAACAAACATCAAACGGTGCATCACCAACGATAAAAGAACCACCCAAAAGATCAGACCAACGCCAAAAAAGAACCATGAGATTTCAAAATAGCCCAGCTTCACACCAGCCAAAGGAATCACCACATTACCCACTGCTGGAATAAACCAAACGGGGCATGCGTGAGCCGCTTGCAAACTTTCACGGTGAACCCAGGCGTTAACAACAGCCAACAAAGCAATTAAATGTAAGCCTGCACCCAAAAGCCAAACAATCTCAGCCACTTCAAATGAATAAGGAACAATCACTGCCGCCAACAAACAAACACCCACTGAAATAGCGCCAAAGAATGAAGACTTAACAGGATGGTTCCACTCTTCGACTAATTTTTCAGGGGTCTGCAATTGCTTGCGGAGTAAGCCGAGCGCAAGCACCAAAAATACGCCAATGGCCAATAAACCAAAAGCAAGAGAAACATGCTGAGCGAACTCAATTTGAACCACATGAGAAAACTTTGACCAAGTCAAAGATAAGCCAGATAAACCCATGACCATGGCAAATGCTGAAACAGGGGGTGCGGCTAAAAATGTTCTCATGGCGACCAGTGTGTGATTGATTAAGTGATTGGTATTCTTATTTTTCTAAATTTATCATTTTTGCTAGAAATAACTTTCGTACGCAATCATAATGGGAATATGACCATAAATGTGTTGAGCTGCATCAGCTTACTGATTTACCTAAGTATTGTTCTAATACCTCTGGGTATCTCCATGATGCTCAACCTGCCAAATAGACCGTGGCTTGATGAACTTTCCTCAAGCTTCGCCATGATTGGCTTCAACATAGTTCTGATTGAGTTTTGGCTCTCTGGACGAGTGAAATCGCTATCAAGAATCTTAGGCGTTGATTGGGTCTTACAAGTGCATCAATTATTTGCCAGAACTGCTTTGGTATTTTTATTGCTTCACCCCTTCATGTACACGCTCCCGAGTCAACCAATCTGGATGACAAGCTCATCTCATCAAGATTTTCTTGGCTTAACCCTCACCTCAGGTTTAACAGGGATGTTGAGTTTGTTTGCATTGATTTGCCTTGTAGGCCTAGCAATCATGAGAAAAAGTTCTGATCTCAGCTACGAGGCTTGGAGATTGAGTCATGTGATCTTGGCGATCATCATTGCTGGCGTTGGCTTTTTTCATACCATTGATGCTGGCAGGTACGCCCAAGAAGATTGGATGAAATCTTATTGGCAGTTCATGTTGGGGCTTGCTCTAGTGAGCCTTGCTTGGACTTACATCGTTAAACCTCTTGTGCAAAATAAAAATGCTCATGAGGTCACATCAATCAAGCAAGTTTCTTTAAAAATTTGGGAACTGGTGATCAAGCATTCCAAAGAAAAGAAGATCAACTATCAAGGTGGTCAATTTGCTTGGCTAAAAATTGGCAGCAGCTCACCCATGCCCGAGAATCCATTTTCCATCTCATCTTACTCAAGACAAGACTCTTCTGAGATCAGCTTCTTGATCAAAGATGTGGGTGACTTCACCCACCAAATCAGCCAACTTCAAGTTGGTCAGAAAATATTCATCGATGCCCCTTATGGCAATTTTGGTGCAGAGGCCCTTTCAGTTGAGCATGATCAACTGGTGATGATTGCAGGTGGGGTTGGCATAGCGCCCATGATCAGCGTCTTGCGCCAGATAGAGCGCGATCAAGACCCAAAAGTCTTGGCTAAGAAAATCTTATTGATTTACGGCAATCGAGTGGCGGAGCAAGCAGTCAATCTCAAAGAGATGATTCATCTTGAATCGTTCAGGAACCTGGAAGTGGTTCAACTAGTATCTGAGCCAAGCAAGGATTGGCAGGGTCTAACGGGCGTCCTGGATGCAACCACACTTGAAAAAATACTGAACACCCATCAAATCAATGTGAAGTCTGCACAGTTCATGATTTGTGGTCCTGCAGAAATGATCGACTCTGTTGAAATAAGTCTTGATCAATTCGGCGCCCCCTTGGGGAATATTGATTCAGAAAAATTTCAATACGATTTTGGAAAGAAGAATCCTAAAAATAAGCGCAGTGTGATCAGCACTCTATTGGGAACTGCTGCACTTCTTGCAGCAGCTATCTACGGCGCACTTCACTGATGCCTAGTAAATCAAGAGCGTGATAGCTTCAAGTACTTAAGCGCTTTAAGAACTCGAACGCTCCAAGAGATCTTCCCAACGAGACATCAGTGAACTTAACTTGCTCTCAATGATTTTCAAATTTTCTTGTAAAGAAATCACATCAGCCGGTCTATTTTTATAGATCTCTGGATCCCCCAAACTTTCACTGATACTTGCTTGCTCTTTTTCAAGATCATCAATTTGTAAAGGAATAGCCTCAAGCTCAGCTCGCTCTTTGCTATTTAACTTTTGTACTGTTGATTTTTGAGGCTTTGGTGTTTCTTTGGTTGGCTCAGGTGCAGAAGGTTTAGATTTGGTTGACTCAGTGCTGCCAGCTTGATTGCTTCGATATTCTTCTGAGCGCTTCTTCTGAATCTTCCAATCTTCATAGCCACCCTCGTATTCACGCCAAAAGCCATCTCCCTCGTAAGCAATGATTGAAGTGACGACGTTATCTAAAAAGGCCCTGTCATGACTGACTAAGAAAACAGTGCCTTTGTAATCTTGTAGCAGTTGCTCTAAGAGCTCCAGAGTATCTATGTCTAAATCGTTGGTCGGCTCATCAAGAACCAGAACGTTAGCTGGTCTGGCAAATAATCGGGCCAATAAGAGTCGATTGCGCTCACCACCAGATAAAGTACTCACAGGTGAATTTGCTCTTTCTGGAGAGAACAAGAAATCATTCAAATAACTTTTAACGTGCTTGCGCGCGCCATTGATTTCAATCCATTCACTGCCGGGACTGATGTAGTCCTCCAGGGTTGCATTCAGATCAAGACCTTCGCGCATTTGATCAAAGTAGGCAATATCAATTTGAGATCCCATTGTGGCCGTACCGCTGTCCGGCTGAATCGATCCAAGGATTAATTTAAGCAATGTTGTTTTACCAGCTCCGTTAGGACCTAATAAGCCAACCTTGTCGCCACGCAAGATGGTGGCAGTGAAGTCTTTAACAATCGGTCGATCATAAGATTTGCTGACGTTTTCTAAATCAGCGACGATCTTTCCACTGCGATTACCAGAAGCAACTGATAACTTGATCTGCCCCATGGCATCTCTTCGTGCAGCTCGTATTTCTCTCAGCTTTTCAAGACGCGCAATACGACCAACACTTCGGGTTCTGCGAGCTTCAACCCCCTTACGGATCCAAACCTCTTCTTGGGCTAACAATTTGTCAGCTCGGGCATTGGCCAATGCCTCGGAAGCTATTTCTTGCTCTTTTAAAGTTTCATATGCTGTGAAGTTACCTGGATAGCTTCTTAAGATACCTCGATCAAGCTCAACGATTTGAGTACTCACAGCATCCAAAAAGGCACGGTCATGGGTGATCAAGACCACTGAACCTTTGAAAGCTTTTAATAACTCTTCTAACCAAGTGATTGAATCTAGATCAAGATGGTTCGTAGGCTCATCCAAGAAGAGAACATCAGGCACTGCCACCAATGCTTGGGCCAAAGCCACACGCTTGCGATTACCGCCTGATAGAGAACCGATTGCAACATCTGGATCCAAATGCAAACGATCCAAGGTTTCATGAACGCGCTGCTCCCAATTCCAACCGCTCATTGACTCTAGTTGAGATTGGATTTCATCCAAACGATGATGGGAATCATCATTCCACTCAGCGACGCTGAGCTCCTCATATTCTTCTCTGAGAGCCTTGACCTCAGCCACCCCCTGAGAAACTGCGTGAAAGACTGTCTCAGCAGGATCAAAGACTGGCTCCTGAGCAACGTAGGCCATTCTTAGGCCCTGTTGGTATTGCAAACTGCCATCATCAAGTTTTTCTAAACCCGCTAAAATCTTGAGCAAGGATGACTTGCCGGTGCCGTTTCGACCAATTAAGCCAATCCGTTCACTGGATTCGAGTGAAAATTGGGTGCCCGCCAGCAGGTCTACGTGGCCAAAAGCCAGTTTTGCATCATTTAAAACAATTAAAGCCATAATCACATTATCGCGGTTAAATTTAAAAAGAGACCAATCATATGCATGGAGTAGATTTCATCAAGGACTTGGCAGTCATCATGCTGACTGCCGGCGTGGTCACGGTGATCTTCCATTACCTAAAACAACCGGTTGTTTTGGGTTACATCATTGCGGGCCTCATTATCGGGCCATATACGACCGCTGTTCCATTTATTTCTGACGAGAAGACGATTAAAACCCTTGGGGAGCTTGGCGTTGTCTTCTTGATGTTTGGCTTGGGCCTTGAATTTAGCTTGAGAAAGCTTGCCAAAGTGGGGGCCACTGCTTTTGTGGCGGCCATTGCACAAATTGTGCTGCTCATTTGGGCTGGCTATGAAATTGGACGCTTCTTTAATTGGTCGTCCATGGACTCCATCTTCTTGGGCGCGATGATGGCGATCTCTTCAACCACCATCACCGTTAAAGCCCTTGAAGAACTGGGCTTAAAGAAAGAAAAGTTTGCCCACCTCATTTATGGCATTTTGATTGTTGAAGATATTGCAGCCATCAGCTTGATCGTGATGCTCACTGGTATTGCCACAACCGGTCAATTAGCGGCGGTTGATGCGGCCATGACCATTGGTGAACTGATTTTGTTCATGACCATTTCTTTGGCGGCTGGCATCTTGCTCATCCCTCGCCTATTGAATGTGGTGGCAAAGTTTCATCGCAAAGAAATGCTCTTGGTCACAGTGCTAGGTCTTTGCTTTGGCTTTTGTCTGTTAGTGATCAAGATGGAGTACAGCGTTGCTTTGGGCGCATTCTTAATTGGCGCCATCATGGCAGAGTCTCGCCATATTCATTCAATTGAAAAGTTGATTGAACCAGTCAAAGACATGTTCATTGCCATTTTCTTCGTGACCATCGGTCTTCTCTTAGATCCTGGTGTTATTTTGAAATACGCCCTTCCGATTGCACTCATCAGCTTTGCCGTGATAGCCATCAAAGTTGTTTCATGCAGCATGGGCACCTTTGTGACGGGCCACGATGGCAGAACATCGATGCGCGTTGGCATGGGTAAAGCTCAAATTGGAGAGTTCTCATTCATCATTGCATCGCTTGGTTTAACACTGAACGTGACCAGCGACTTCTTGTACCCAATCGTGGTGGCAGTCTCAACAATCACCACTCTTTTCACCCCCTACTTGATCAAAGGGTCGGATCCAATGAGTGATTGGATGGGCAAACGTATTCCCAATCCAATTAAAAATGTCTTCGTGCAATATTCAGAATGGCTTGGTCAAATTCGCTCGGATGATCAAATGCGTTCAGATATCAGGCCTTTTGTCAGAAGAATCACATTCCACGTTTTTGTGAATGCTTGTGTGGTCATCACCCTGTTCTTATCAGCCACCAAAGTATTTGCCTTTATCAATGGCTATGTGGACACAGGCCACTTGATTTGGTTCACTGAGATTTATCAACAAGCCTTCATGTGGGCCACCAGCTTACTGCTATCAGCGCCATTCTTGTTTGCCATTTATAAAAAACTAGAGGCGCTTGGCATGCTATTGGCTGATGCAAGGCTTCACTCAAACCACCATTCGTCTGAAGACACCATCGCCACTCAAATGCTCTTCACCCAATTGATGCCAGTTTTAGCGATCGTTTCTTTGATGGTTTTGGTGTCCGCCCTGAGCTCAAGCATCTTGCCTCCGATGGGCATGTTATTCATCTTAGCCATTCTGATGGGCACAGTGATTTACTTGCTGCGCAAACAACTCATAAAGATTCACACCAAACTTCAAGTGGCCTTAACTGAATCATTCAAAGAGAACAGTCAAACTCCGCAGCCTTAATGATCTGGATGACATCCATCATTTTGGCTACGACTCAGCAAGTAAGCGATAATCACCCCTGTGGAAAAAGTACGCATTTCAAAACTAATGTCTGAGCAAGGAATTTGCTCAAGACGCGAAGCTGATAACTATATCGAGCAAGGCTTGGTATTGGTGGATGGCGAAGTTGTCAGCGAATTGGGCGCAAGAGCCTTTCCAAATCAAAAAATCGAATTAAAGAAAGCAGCGATTGCACAACAAGCTCGTCGCTACACCATCATTCTCAATAAACCAGTTGGGTATATCTCTCACTTTGATGAAGACAGAGAGTACAAACCTGCTGCTTCTCTGATCACACCAGAAAATCAATTTGTGCATCAGTTGTCAGCCAATCTTCCTGGCAAATTCAATACCCGCGGTCTAGCACCTGCTGGTCGTTTGGACATCGACTCAAGCGGCTTACTGGTGCTCACTCAAGATGGTCGCATTGCAAAACTTTTGATTGGTGAAAACAGCCCAATCGAAAAAGAATATTTGGTACGAGTCGAAGGCACTTTGACTGCAGAAGGTTTACGACTGCTCAATCATGGCTTGAAACTCGATGATGAAGCTTTGAAGCCAGCCAAAGTCAGTTGGCAAAACACCGATCAATTGCGCTTTGTTTTACGTGAAGGCAAAAAACGTCAAATTCGTCGCATGTGCGAATTGGTTGGCTTAAAAGTGATTGGTCTAAAACGCATTCGTATTGGACAAATACCTCTGGGCAATCTCCCTGTTGGCCAATGGCGCCACTTGGGGCCCAATGAGAAATTCTAGATAGCTCAGAGCTATCGATCCAAGCCTTTTATCTTCTTTTTTAAGTATTTTGAGCAGATTGAGCGCTTGTTTTGCTCACAATCTGAAATACCCCTAGGCAAAAGACTGGCTTAACGGGCAAAAAGCCCTGAAAACGCCTAAAATACGCCCTATGAAAACACCTGAACTTTTAGCTCCTGCTGGTAGCCTGACCATGCTCAATACCGCCTTCGACTTCGGTGCGACGGCTGTTTATGCTGGTCAGCCAAGATACTCATTGCGTGTTCGCAATAATGACTTTGGCAACATTGAAGTTTTGCGCGAAGGCATTGAGACAGCTCACGCTCAAGGTAAGAACTTTTACCTGGTTTCAAACATCTTCCCTCATGGCGCAAAAACACGCACCTATGTCAAAGACATGGAGCCTGTGATTGCTCTTAAACCAGATGCATTGATCATGTCAGATCCTGGTTTGATCATGTTGGTCAGAGAAAACTGGCCAGACATGCCAATCCATTTATCAGTTCAAGCGAACACAGTGAATGGTCATGCTGCAAAGTTTTGGCGTTCAGTCGGCGTGAGCCGAGTGATCCTCTCAAGAGAACTGTCTCTTGATGAAATCGAAGCAGTTCGTCAAGATTGCCCAGAAATGGAAGTTGAAGTATTCATTCACGGCGCTTTGTGCATTGCTTACTCTGGTCGTTGCTTATTGTCTGGTTACTTCAACCACCGCGACCCTAACCAAGGCACATGCACCAACTCATGTCGCTGGGACTACAAAGTAGCCAAAGCTGATGAAGATGCGACTGGTGACATCTACCTTCTAGAAGAAGGCAATCGCCCAGGCGAATGGATGCCGATCGAAGAAGACATGCACGGCACATACATTTTGAACTCAAAAGATTTGCGTGCGATTGAACACGTTCAACGCCTCACAGAAATGGGCATTGACTCTTTCAAGATTGAAGGCAGAACCAAATCCCCTTACTACGTGGCAAGAACAGCTCAAGCCTATCGCTCTGCAATTGACGATGCTGTGGCTGGCCGTCCATTTAATCCAGTGTTGATGGGTCACCTAGAAGGTTTGGCCAATCGCGGCTATACCGATGGCTTCTATGTCCGTCACCCAGACAAAGACCAGCAAAATTATTTGCGCGGCTTCTCACTCTCAGGTCGCAGCCTTTATGTTGGCAACGTGATTGATGTTGATAATGAAAAACAATTGGTCAAGATTGAAGTGAAAAACCGCTTCTCTGTTGGCGATAAATTAGAAATCATTCAGCCAAGCGGCAATACCGACTTTGTAATTGAAGAAATTTTCAGTCAAAAAGGTGAGCCGATGCGCGTAGTACCGGGCGCAGGCTATACAGTTTGGGCAAAACTTCCAATGAACAGCAATGGTGCCTTCATTGCGCGTTATGTTGAGCAAGAAAATGCATCTAAGATTGAGCAAATCCCAATCATGGAAGCCTGATCATCAATTGACTGGTATTCTGATAGGGCTTAAAGGGGCTTAACTCTTTTAAGCCCTTTTTTATTAACTGACTGACTTTGGCATAAGACTTGCATTGATAATTGAATGAACATGAAAGTATCTCTAAAGCACGTCACCCATTACCAATACAGCCAGACAGTTCAATTGGGACCCCAATTGATCAAACTGAGACCTGCCCCTCACTGCAGGACACCTATCAGCTCATATCAGTTAAATATCAAGCCATCGACTTACTTCATTAACTGGCAGCAAGATCCTTTTTCCAATCACGTGGCCAGATTGGTGTTTACCGAAAAAACCAATTCATTTGAAATCAATGTTGAATTAACGGCAGACTTACAAACAATCAACCCATTTGATTTTTTTGTTGAACCATCAGCTGAACACCACCCTTTTAAATACGATGCGAACCTGATGGCTGGTCTATCTCCATATTTAGAGACTGAGCCTTCTGGACCATTGCTTCAAGAATTCATCAAAACCATCCCACAAGAAAAAAGACGCACGATTGAATATGTTGTTTACCTCAATCAACTTGTTTTCAATAGGGTGCGCTATATGATTAGGCATGAACCAGGCGTTCAATCGATCGAAGAAACGCTTCAACTAAATTCTGGATCTTGCAGAGACTCTACTTGGTTATTGGTGCAGTTATGCCGCCACATGGGCATTGCTGCACGCTTTGTTTCAGGTTATCTGATTGAGGCGAACGCAGATTGGCACAATTTAAACAGTCCTGCGGAAAGCCAAGAAAATGTTGCGGAGCTTCATGCTTGGTGTGAAGTCTTTATTCCAGGAGCTGGATGGGTTGGCATCGACCCAACTTCTGGCCTACTTGCCACTGAAGGACATATTCCTTTAGCAGCTGCGCCAGACCCAAGTAATGCGATGCCTATTTACGGAGAGTTGGATATGTGTGATGTTCAAATGACACACAAAATCACAACTCTCATTCAGAAAGCCTAAGTCTTCAACTCAATAATTTGAGACAACAATTAAGACTTGTGCGCCAAAGTGAAGTGCTCAACATTTGGTGGGCTCAAGAAAAATGGTCCCACATGACCTCTCCAACGCGTAAACGCTTCTGACTCTCTAAAGTCAACCGTGTGATTTTCAAGGGTAGTCCAGTAAATCATCAAAATATAACGACCTGGCTTTTCAATCCCAGCATTTAATTTGTAGCCACAAAAGCCTTTTGCTGGAGCAATTGCATCAGCAACACCCACTGCCACTGCTTTTTCAAAATCAGCTTTTTTAGCTGGATCGATACTGATATCAACAATTTCTAAAATCATTCTTTTGTCCTTAGAGTTTTTAAAATAATTATTTCAACCATTGGTAACTAGCCATGCCCAAAATGGTCAAAGCTAACGAGCCAAGGAGGTGAAGTGAAACAGTGGCAAATGCACGCACATAGGCGCCTGATTGCAAAATAGCCACCACTTCCGCGCTGAAGGTTGAGAAGGTGGTCAAACCACCTAGAAAACCTGTGATCAAAAACAGTTTCCATTCGGCTGACAATCCTGCATGCGCCTCCAAGAGGCTCATCAAGAAACCAACCAAGTAGGCACCTATCAAGTTAGCCGCCAAAGTACCCAATGGCATGGTTGCCCAAACAGCATTCAAGCCTAAGCCTAACAGCCAGCGCAAAACCGCTCCCAATGAAGCTCCTGCACTGATTGCCAAAATGGATGAAAGCATTTAATACCCTTGAATATTGATTGGCAACATGACCAATACCTAAATCTTACTCTGAGACACCCCTATACTCAAAATGGTGTTCGAAGTAGATTATCCTTGAGGCATGAAGAAAAACATTTGTATATTTTGCGGCTCACGCGACGGCAATAATTTAGACATGATTGCTAAAACTGCAGAAGTCGGTAGAGAACTCAGTTATGCAGGATTTGGCATTGTCTTTGGTGGTGGCCGTTTAGGTCTGATGGGTGCAGTTGCCAAAGCCGCGATTGAAGCCAATGGCTCAGTGATTGGAATCATCCCCAAAGGCCTGACCTCACGAGAACCAATTCAACAACAACTGACTGAATTGCATGTGGTCGATGACATCATCGAAAGAAAACGCATGATGATGGAAAGATCAGATGCTTTTTTAATTTTGCCCGGTGGTCTTGGCACTCTTGATGAGTTATTTGAAGTTTGGACTGGTCTACAAGTTGGAGCTCACAATAAACCAATCATCATTGCCAATTGGGGTAACTATTACGACCAGTTATTGTCTTTCTTAAAGCAGGCAGATGAACATGGGTTTTTGAATGGCGATCATCTCAAAGGCGCTGTAGTGATCAATGACATTGATTCGATCGTAACAACCCTCAAGCAATCATTAGGCAATTGAGCAATTAAGCCAAACAGGCCATAGGAAAAGAATGCACATCAAGTTTTTCGGAGCAGCAGGAGAAGTCACTGGATCTCGCCATTACCTTGAAGGTGAAATCAAGGGCAAAAAGTTTTGCTTCATGATTGATTACGGGATGTTTCAAGGTGGCAGAGATGCTGATGAAAAAAACTTAGAAGCCCTTCCTTTTAATCCAGCAGATCTTGACTTTGTGATTTTGACTCATGCCCACATCGATCACAGCGGTCTACTTCCCCGCTTATGTGCAGAGGGATTCAAAGGCACCATCTATTGCACCAAAGCAACTCAAGCATTATTAAAGATTCTGCTGCTCGACAGTGCGCACATTCAAGAAAGTGATTTTGAGCGAGCCGAAAGAAAACAAAAATTAGGCAAATGGCGCGGTGACTTACCTCAGGTACTGTACAGCGTCAAACAAGCCAACGAATGTCTCGCCCAATTAAAAGCCTATGACTATGGGCAAGTATTTGAGCCCATCGATGGCATTCAAGCTCACTTCAGAAATGCTGGTCATATTTTGGGCTCAGCCATCGCAGTGATTGATGTTGAACAAGAGGATAAAAAGAAACGAGTTGTGGCTTCAGGTGATTTGGGTATGTTTGGTCAGCCTTTGATGCCAGACCCTGATTTAATTGAATCTGCCGATATCCTATTAGTTGAATCAACCTATGGCGATCGCTTGCATCGCACCCTAAATGACACCAAAGATGAGCTGGTATCGGTTATCTCAGAAACCATGAAACATGGTGGCAATATTGTGATGCCTGCCTTTGCCGTGGGTCGCGCCCAAGAAATACTTTTGATGTTGATTGAGCTGGTTCGCCAAAAGCGTTTGCCCCACCTCAACATTTGGCTAGACTCCCCAATGGCCACAGCAGCCACTCATCTCACTGAAAAGTATTTTGATGAACTCGATGAACAAGCTCAAGATACCTTGGAGTGGTTTTCTAAGAATCATCAAGCTGTCGATCTTAAATTTGTGGCGGATGTAGAAGAGTCAAAGGCCTTGAACCGAATCAAAGGTGGCGCCATCATTATTTCTGCCAGCGGCATGTGTGAAGCTGGCAGAGTGGTTCATCACTTGAACTGGAACTTACCGCAAAGTCAAAATGCCATCGTCATCACAGGCTTTCAGGCCATGGGAACCTTAGGAAGACGTTTGGTCGACAAAGTAAATCCTGTGAAAGTGCTTGGCAAAGAAGTGTTTGTTAAAGCCTCTGTACACACCATTGGTGGCTTATCAGCTCACGCTGATCAGGCAGGCTTGTTGAGATGGCTTAAGGGATTTAAATCTGCCCCAGCTAAAGTGTTTGTGATTCATGGTGAATCTCACGCAAGCTCAAATTTTGCAGCAGTGATCAAACAAGAATTACATTGGGAAAATGTGATCATTCCCCAAAAAGGTGATTTATTTCCTTGCTAATGAGTGTGCGCAGACAAAGCCACTGGCCCATGCCCACTGAAAGTTGTGTCCGCCTAAATGACCAGTCACATCCACACACTCTCCGATAAAGTACAAACCAGAATTCTCTTTAGACATCATGGTTTGACCATCTAAGGCTTTTGTATCAACGCCACCCAACATCACTTCGGCCTTTTTCCAGCCCAAGGTGCCCGCAGGTTTGACCGCCCAATTGGTCAACAGGTCTTTTAAAGCTTGACGATCTTTCTTACCAACTTCAGCCCACTTGCGCCCCATCAAATTCTTTTGCTCGGCAAATGCTTTGGCCAAGCGTTGTGGCAACACAGCACCCAAAATGTTTTCAGTGAGTTTCAAACGGTTAACATCATCCTCAAACAGTTCATCAATATCAACATCATTGAACCAGTTGATATGAATGGCTTCTCCCTCATGCCAATAACTACTGCCCTGAAGAATCGCAGGGCCAGAAAGCCCCTTGTGCGTGAGTAATAAATCCTCATCAAATTGGCACGTTCCATAACGCTGAGACTTTGTTCCAGACTTCACCTTCACTGGAACGCTCAAGCCCGATAACTCACTTAAATTAGCAAACTCATCAGAAGTGAAAGACAAAGGAACTAAAGCAGGTCTGACATTGACCACAGGCATATTGAATTGCTTGGCCACATCAAGGGCATAGTCAGTGGCACCGATGGCTGGCACAGGCAGCCCACCAGTCGCCATCACAATAGCCTTGGCTTTCTCAATCCCGGCAGATGTCTCGACTGACCATGGATAGCTTTCTTGAGTTGCACCTTCCTCTTGGTCAATCTTTTTAATGCTAGTCACTGTCACTGGGTTTTTAATGACCACACCACCCTTTTTACATTCTTCAAATAAAAGATCGATGATTTGCTTGGCAGAGACGTCACAAAATAATTGACCCTTGTGCTTTTCATGAAATGGAATGTTGTAGCTCTTGACCAGTTCTATGAAGTCACTTGATTTATATCTGGATAAAGCACTTTTAACAAAATTAGGGTTCATTGAAAGAAAGTTGGCTGGCGAGCTATTCATGTTCGTGAAATTACAACGACCACCACCACTGATCCTGATTTTTTCACCCAAAACTTCAGCATGGTCCAAAACCAGGACTTTCTGCCCTAATTGACCAGCCACGCCTGCACAAAATAAACCAGCCGCACCACCACCAATAACAATGGCATCCCAATTATTCGCTTGCTCGACTGACATTCATTTCTTTCTGCTTTTATGGCTAATCTTGATTAATACACTCAACTTTACCCTGTATTTTGAAGGCTTTATCCCTTTAACGTGAGTTCGGTCTGGAAAAAAGGCAAAATAGCGGTTTACACACAAAATTGCTAAAAATTAGCCCTTGGAGATACTGTATGTCAGAGCAAAAAAAGCCTAAGCGCATGAATGAGCGCTCAAGAATGATCACTGAAGGTGTTGCACGTGCGCCCAACCGTTCTATGTATTACGCAATGGGCTACAAAGATTCTGATTTTGATAACAAGCCTATGATTGGCGTGGCCAATGGTCACTCAACCATCACTCCATGTAATAGTGGTTTACAACGCATCGCTGATGCTGCTGTAGCAGCTATTGAAGCTGGTGGCGGCAACTCTCAAATTTTTGGTACACCAACCATCTCTGATGGCATGGGCATGGGTACAGAGGGTATGAAGTACTCATTGGTATCTCGCGAGGTGATTGCTGACTCAATCGAAACTTGCGTGAACGGCCTTTGGCAAGATGGCGTTGTTGTGGTCGGTGGTTGCGACAAGAATATGCCAGGCGGCATGATGGCGATGGCCCGCACCAATGTACCAAGTATTTATGTGTATGGCGGCACCATCAAAGCCGGCCACTACAAAGGCAAAGAATTAAACATCGTTTCAGCATTTGAAGCCGTGGGCGAATTCACAGCCGGTCGTTTAAATGAAGAAGATTTCAAAGGCGTTGAGCAAAACGCTTGCCCAGGTAGCGGCTCATGCGGCGGTATGTACACAGCCAACACCATGAGCTCTTCTTTTGAAGCTTTGGGTATGAGCTTGCCATACTCATCAACCATGTCAAACGTGGATCAAGAAAAAGTGGACAGTGCTGCTGAATCTGCACGCGTACTGATTGAAGCCATCAGAAATGATCTAAAGCCACGTGACATCATCACGAAAAAATCAATTGAAAACGCTGTGAGCGTGATCATGGCCGTTGGTGGCTCAACAAACGCTGTATTGCACTTCTTAGCGATTGCCAGTGCAGCTGAAGTGGATTGGACGATTGATGACTTTGAGCGTGTGCGTCGCCGCGTTCCAGTGATCGCTGATATGAAACCATCTGGTAAGTATTTGGCTACTGATTTGCACCAAGCTGGTGGCATTCCACAAATCATGAAGATTTTGTTGGATGGCGGTTTGTTGCATGGTGACTGCATGACAATTACTGGCAAAACGATTGCTGAGACATTGAAAGATGTTCCTTCAGTACCTCGCGCTGACCAAGACGTGATCAAGACTTTGGCTAATCCGATTTACGCTCAAGGTCACCTTGCTATTCTTAAAGGCAATATCTCTCCTGAAGGTTGCGTGGCGAAGATCACTGGTCTTAAGAACCCAAGCATCACTGGCCCAGCAAGAGTGTTTGATTCAGAAGATGACGCTATGACAGCCATCATGGCCAACAAGATTGTGGCTGGCGATGTGATGGTAATTCGTTACGAAGGTCCTAAAGGTGGTCCTGGTATGCGCGAAATGCTAGCCCCTACCTCAGCCCTAGTGGGTCAAGGTTTGGGTGAGTCAGTTGGCCTTATCACCGACGGTCGCTTCTCAGGCGGCACTTGGGGCATGGTGGTTGGTCACGTTGCTCCTGAAGCTTACGTGGGCGGCACAATTGCTCTGATTCAAGAAGGTGACTCAATCACGATCGATGCGCACACACAATTGATTCAATTAAATGTGAGCGATGAAGAGATTGCTAAACGTCGCGCTGCTTGGAAGCAACCTAAGCCACGCTACACACGCGGTGTTTTAGCCAAGTACGCACGCCTTGCCAGCTCTGCAAGTAAAGGTGCTGTGACTGATAGAAACTTAGAAGACTAATTAATAGTTCATCTAATAGTTAAATTAAGTTAGATTAATATCAATTAACTTAAGAAATAAAAAAGCCGCATTCAGACGAATGCGGCTTTTTTCTTGTGCTGCTGAATTAGTGATGCTTTGAGTGATCATGTCCTGGTTCGCCATGCGCTGGGAAACCACCGACTTTAAACTTAACCTCAACCTCTCCTGCTTTTTCAAACTTGAGTTTGACAGGTACAGACAGACCAGGCTTCAACTGGCTCTTTAGATCAATGAACATCAAATGCAAACCACCTGGTTTCAATTCAACTGTGCCATTTGCAGGAATGTCAATGGCTTTGACTTCACGCATTTTCATGACGTTGCCATCCATGCTCATGGTGTGTAGTTCCATGCTCTTAGAGGCAGGAGAAGATGCTGACAACAACTTATCAGCGCCACCCTTGTTTTCAATCTTCAAGAAACCACCGCTCATTTTTTGAGCAGGCACAGTTGCTCTTGCCTGAGGGTTCTCAATCTTCAAGTTACCCACTTTGACTTCGTTACCACTTGCGAATACTGATGTTGCAATAAAGGCTGTTGCAACGAATACAGAACTAAGTACTTTTTTCATTTACTTCTCCTAAGTTGTAAATATTTTATCAATCAAGTGCAATTGTTGCTTTTAACCAAGCTGTTCGACCAGGTTCGTTGACACGAGTATTAGGAACATACCCCATACCTGTTACGCCACTTACTGTACCGGTTCTGCTGATAAATTCAGCATAGGTTTTATCAAACAAGTTATCAATACCTGCTGATAAAGTGGTTCGCTTATCACGTTTATATGTTGTATTTAGAGAAAATACGCCAAAACCACCCGTTTTACCGATGTCGTAACCTGCAATACCGCCGTTGTTTGCATCGTATTTATCTTTGGCCGCAACCAATCTTAAAACACCGCCGTGAGTATATTTACCATCCTCATAGTTGAGAGAAATTCTCCCTTCTAATGGAGCAACTTGAGCAAGAGTGGTATTAGAAGTGTCGTTTTTTCCATGTGTATAAGCTACGCTGGTACCAAGCTTCCACTTAGGCATCACATATTGAATTACAGATAATTCACCGCCGTAAGTTGTAGCATCTACGTTACTTACCCCAGTTGCCGAGTTATTGCTATACGCAACCATCACATAGTCTTTAATTTTGTTGTAGAACAATGAAGCGGACATCAAACTAGAGTCAGTTTTTTGAATTACCCCAAAATCTAATTGATTAGTTTTTTCAGTATTCAGCGTTAAAAATTGCTGACCTGAAGAATTAGAAATTAATTCCCAATAATCAGGCATTCTCTCTGAACGACCGAGGCCAACATATCCTTTAGCGTTAGGGATTGAGCTCAATGCGCTCTCATATCGAGCAAAGCCACTAGCTAAACTATCTGATCTTGAAGCACCCTTAGTGGAACTATTCGTCTGATTATCATAGGCCCTCCAATGCTCCAAACGAACGCCGCCAATGACCGAATCCTTATCAGAAAGTTTCTTAGTTATTTCCCCAAAAACCGCATGACTTTCTAATTCAGCATCGTCTGAAAACACTGGTAAACCAGTCATACCGTTATTTGAATGAGTTGAAATTGAATAATCAGCACCCAATTGAGCCTTTAGAGTATCAGCCAAATTAAGTACGGATGAAACTCTTGCAGCATTGGTGTTGTGGCGGACGGTCATTGCTACACCACTCATAAAACCATCTCTTTGCATCGTGTGATCCACATAGTTATCAGAAATTTGAAAATCTATCTTTTCAATCAAATTTGAAACATTTTTAATCTCAGATTTAAAAGTAATGTTTTCTCTTAAAAACTCTTTTCCATCCACTGTTCTATCAGCATAATCCGCATAACCATTGCTTCTTAAAGCTGTTAGTTCAAAACGCTTATTGTCATCAGGCGTTAATCCCAAAGTTGTAGATGCACTGTAACGTGAGTATTGAGAATGTACTTTATTGCCATTACCGTCTTTGTAATCTTGTGAATGTGAATTTGACCCAGAAAAATTTATAAAATATCCTTTATCGCCTGCTGTTGCATCAACTACTTCATCATGACGCCCAAAGCTTCCTACCAATCCCGAGGCATGAACATCGTAACCAGGTTTGCTATAAGTTTTTGGCTCTTTCTCAAAACGAATAGTCGCTGCCGAACCATGCCCTGGATACAAAACTGTCTGAGGACCCTTCACAACTGTTACCTTGTCATACACCTCTGGGAATATATAAGCGGTTGGGGCATCCATACGCGCACTACAACCGCCAAAAATATTTTGGTCATCCACCAAAATATTGACGCGTGAACCGCCCATACCCCTGAAACTTAACTCTCCATCCGTACCAGCTTTACGCATAACGCTAAAACCAGGCACTGATTTAAAAAAGTCAGCGCCATCATGTGCTGGTAAAGGTTGACGAGGAACTTTAGGATCCATTTCGACTGTTACAGGAGTTGTCATGGGCGATGCGGTTACGACTACATCATTTAATACAGATTCTGTTGAAAAAGCATTGGTCATCATCATGGATGCAACCATTGCGATTGGAGTTAATTTAACGAACTTCATAGCTTTCCTTATGTAAAAAATTATTTATTGCGGCGATCCCTAACAATCATCAAGCAGCCATGGCCACAAAAGATTGATTAGAGAAAGTGAATTGATTTCTGACATTGCCTCTCACGCCTTGAACAGGCACAAGAACGCCCTGCTTTCTGAGGCTTGCAATGCAACGACACACGGTCTCAATAGTTAAATCAGTGATGTCGGCAGTTTCTTTTAAAGGCGGTAAAGCGATATTGCTTGAAGTGCCTGCTTGACCTTTGTAACTGACCAATTGAATGAATTTCATGATTCTTTCCATGGCCAAGCCGCAACGCAAAGAAACAACATCAGACTGACGCAAACTTGATTTAATCAGTTGCTCTGCCAATGCTTCTGCCAATGAGTCTGTTGGCTGCTGCCAAACTGTTAATTCGCAATCAGTCAGCGCATATGCCTGAAATGCGTAAGGTTTGCGAAGCAATACCTCGGCACCCACCAAATCATCGGCGATAGCCAAATTTGCTAAAACTGATTTATGACTCTTATGGGCATGATCCAAACGAATCGTGCCTGATGTCACTTGATATGCAGGTCCCAGCTGACCTGATGAGTAGATTAAATCTCCCGCCTTAAAACGTATGGTTTTTTCCATGATGAACTCGCATTGAATCTGTTTTGAATGCACGTGCGCATTCCAATACCGAGCAACTAAAAATTAGTTGCCGACCTTAAGAATCAAACGAGTGGGGGAGGTGCTCTGGAGGGCAGCGCAACCCAAGCAAATAAAGGCTTAGGTGACTGATAGAAAAGCTGAGGATAAATATTACTGTTCACAGGCTTTGCAAATGAAAGCTCGTGATTTAATGGAAGTGCGAAGTTGCCATGAACCACACACAAAGGGCAATGGCCATTTGCCTGAGTTGATTCATCGGCATTACTGGCATCACTGACGTCAATAACCTGTGTCATTTGGATGCCTGTGGTAGTACACACCTCAATAGATATGCCCTGGCCACTTTGAGCTAGTGACACAGCTTGAGAAATCGTAGGCGCCACAGAGCTCATCAGAATCGCAAAGACTGCGATCCAATGTGACAAGTGGCGTTTAAATGAATTTCCCATAAGCGAAGATTTTATATGATTTATTAAAAATCTTAAAAATTGATATTTATCAATTTTTGCAACTACTTATTTACCACTTACTCACTACTTATTCTTTTGCCTGAGCTTCACAGATTGATACCCAGCCTTTTCCTCGGCTGCCGAACGTATTTTTCGGATGAGCTCACTCACCGCACTGCGCTTAATCAAGCTGGGTGACATGGCCAAGAAATAAGTCTCATCGCCCAAGGGAATAAAGCTCAACCCATACTCAATAGCAACACTTTTAAGTCCTACCCCCACATCCGCAGTGCCAGCCAAAATAGCCGTTGCAATGGCGCTGTGAGTGAACTCTTCACGCTGATACCCTTTGATTTTTTGTGCCGGAAGGCCCTGGGCATCCAAGAGCTTATCTAGCATTAATCGGGTACCTGCACCTCGTTGACGATTGATAAAACGAATCTCAGGTCGTGCCAGATCCTTTAATTGTTTGATACCCAGAGGATTACCTTTAGCAACGATCAATCCTTGACTGCGCCTCATGACTGGGTATGCCTGAATGCCTTCAGAGGATAAGCGCTTGCGAACCGCAGAAATGCTGTCATCGTCTGGCACATGAAAACCAGCCAAATCAGCATCACCTGATAATAATCTCTCAAGAGCTTGGCCTGAACCCATGGTTCGCAGTTCAAAAGCATTAATTCCTTGAGCAGAGTCTTCAAGGATGGGGTCATTACTTGCACAAAGTAACCATTTCTTATGGTCATCATTGTTTAAATTCTCCAGGTGAAGCTGCAATCTTTTTTCTTGCTCTTTACTCACCCCAGAAAATTCTTTTTCCACCTCATCGACAATAGACAATAGAGTTTTGGCAGCTTCGGTCAAAGTTGAGCCATGCCCTTTAACACTCATCAAAAGACGGCAATCCAACTCCTTCTCCGCTGCTTTTAGACGATTCCAAAGGGTTCTATAAGACATCTCCATGATTTCAGCAGCTGACTGCAAAGAGCGCCCATCTTGAACGCCTCTTAGCAATCCAGCGACCCAGCTCAAATCGACTGGTTCAGTATGAACTTTATGTTTTTTATGAATAAAAACACTGGGCTTAATCTTAATTTGCATATGAAACTAATTACATATTGATATTGTTTAAATGATTGTTGATGATATAGCCATATTAATAAAGGAGACAAGATGAATCGACGTAATATTTTAAAAATGAGCGCTTTAGCTGTATTGGCTTTTTCCACTATTGGGATGAGCCATGCTCAAAAGAGCATTGTGGTGTCATCAACGACATCAACAGAGCAATCAGGTCTTTTTAAGCATCTACTTCCTGTCTTTGAGAAAAAAACAGGCATTCAAGTCAAGGTAGTTGCTGTAGGCACCGGCCAAGCATTGGACATTGGCCGTCGCGGTGACGCAGACGTGGTTTTTGTGCACGACAAAGTAGCTGAAGAGAAGTTTGTCGCTGAAGGTTTTGCTGAAAAACGCATTGAAGTCATGTACAACGATTTTGTTTTGATTGGCCCTAAAGCTGACCCAGCAAAGACCAAAGGCAAGGATATCCAAGCCGCTCTTCAAAAAATTTCAAGCGCTAAATCCACCTTTATCTCTCGTGGCGACAAGAGTGGCACCCATGCTGCAGAACTTCGCTATTGGAAAGGTGCTGGTGTAACGGTTTCAGCGACAGAGTCTTGGTATAAAGAAACTGGCTCAGGCATGGGTCCAGCTTTAAACACAGCCTCAGGCATGAATGGTTACATTCTTTCAGATCGTGCCACTTGGCTCACATTTAAAAATAGAGGCGACTTGGCCATTGTTGTTGAAGGCGACCCAAAGCTTTTTAATCAATATGGTGTGATGTTGGTTAACCCAAGCAAACATCCTCACGTTAAAAAGGCTGAGGGCCAGGCATTTATTGACTGGATCATCTCTAGCGAAGGACAACAAACCATCGCCAGCTATAAGGTTGAAGGCCAACAAAGCTTTTTTCCTAACGCCAAAAAATAAGGTTTATTAGCAGCTCTTAATAAACTTCATCTGACATAGTCATATCTTTCGACCTCGTTTCAACACGAGGTCGAAAAAACCATTAAGCTATCGCCATGTTATCGGCCTTCCATGATGCTTTTTCCCTCTTAGAAACACTCGATTCCAATTTATTAGAAATTGTGATTGTTTCTTTGCACGTCAGCGTCACAGCTCTTGTGATTGGCTGCGTTTTAGGTATGCCTCTTGGCGCCCTCGTTGCAATACAAAATTTTCCAGGTCGGCAAATTGTCATCGTCATCTTAAATAGCCTCATGGGCGTGCCCACTGTCATTGTGGGTGTTGCTATTTACTTACTTCTTTCTAGAACTGGCCCATTGGGTGATTTAAATTGGCTCTTTAGCCCCAAAGGCATGATCTTGGCCCAGTCTGTTTTGACCACTCCACTGATTGCTGCCCTCACCCGCCAAATCATTGAGGATGGCTGGCGAATTCATGGTGAAACCATGTCAGCCTTGCGACTCCCTATCGCTGCAAAGCTTAAATGGTTGGTCTGGGACTGTCGCTTCTCTTTGTCTATTGCTCTGCTTGCTGGTTTCGCTAGAGCAATTTCTGAAGTTGGTGCTGTGATGATCGTGGGCGGCAATATTGATCGCGTGACACGCACCATGACCACTGCAATCGCATTAGAAACCAGCAAAGGTGATTTACCCCTTGCTCTTGCCTTAGGCATGGTTCTATTGGGAATAGTGCTGTTCGCGAATTTATTGACCTCCGTCATCAAATCTTTTGCTGAGCGCCGCTATGGATAAAGACTTGATGATTGACTTAAAAGATATTGTGATTCATCGTGATGAACGCAAGATTCTCTCTATTTCAGCCAAAATTCCAAGACAAGGCATCACAGCAGTGATCGGCCCCAATGGTTCGGGCAAAACAACCCTGCTAAAACTTTTACATGGCGCAATAGAAGCAGATTCAGGCATTTATCAACCTGGCTGGGTAGAGCTTCAGTCAGCTTTGGTACTGCATCACACGCCCCTTATTAAGGCCAGCGTCAGAACCAATATGGCGATTGTTAAAGACAGTCTTGGCAAACACAAAATCACCGAAAGTGATATTGATGAAGCATTGGCTTTGGTAGGACTCACGCATCTTAAAAACCAATCTGCTTTAAAGCTTTCAGCTGGCGAGAGACAACGCTTGAGTTTGGCCAGAGCCAAGTGTCAACGCCCTAAGATGATTCTTTTGGATGAACCAACCGCCAATTTGGACCCGAGCACAACCGAACAGGTAGAGGCCATCATTCAGCAAATGGCAGATGATGGATGCGGCGTCATCTTCACATCACATCATCTAGGACAAGTTCAAGCTCTTGCGAATCAAGTTATTTTCTTAAATCAAGGCGAATGCCTTGAAGCCTGCAATACAGAAGACTTTTTTAAAAACCCACAAACAGAGCAAGCCAAAAAGTTCATTGCTAGAGAACTGGGTTGGAAATAGGCTGGAAACAATGATCCCAGCACCAATAAAAAATGCCGCATCAGCGGCATTTTTTTATCTCACTAACTATCTGGCCTTTAAAGCCAAACACGTTCCTTAAACTAAATCTTCAATCAATGAAGCCAAAGTCTCAGGAGGCAAAGATTCAACATGAGCTGGGTATTCCTTGTGATCACAACCCACCTTCAATTGAGCGCCAGCCTTCAAAGACTTGATCATGTCTTGAGTTAATTCAAGTCTTAAGAAATGAACAGATGAAGTTTTATCAGCTGTTGTACGATCCAAATCTTCGTTGGCGATTGCATAAACACGAGGCTGACCTTCTACCTCAACGAACACACGGTGCTCGATACCAATCAATTTAGCCAAAGCAACCTTGCGATCAGCCTCATTCACGTACTCTAGCTTCATGGTCACTTTAAAATTAGTGCCGTCAGGAACCAAGGCATTGTATGTTTCCATCTCATCTTGAATACCTTCATCTTCGAAGATTTTCTCAACGCGAAGCATTTCTTGAATTTGGTATTGCATCAAATACTTGTTCTCAAAAATCATATTGAGATGCTCACCCAAAATCACTGTTCTCTTTTTACGCTCAGCAATTGCCTTAAGACGCATTTCAGGGCGTGCTTTGTAATACGCTTCTAGCGATAGCAAATCTTCACGCTTGATCTTACCCATTGTCATCTCCATCTAACTACTCCTAACGATTCAATTAAAGGCCGTATGCCTTAGCTAAAAGAGAAATTGGATGAGCCATTTGTGACTTCTTCATCCCGCCCTCTTCCATACCTTGTTCAATGTGGTGTCCAGCTAACTGACAGTCTGAGCTGATGAAATCTGGCTCAGTGCTTGCCATGTTTTTAAATACTGGCTTACCAATCTTCATAGCAGTCTTGTGGAACTCTTTCTTCACACCCCAAGTACCAGCATGACCTGAGCAACGCTCAACCACATTCACTTCTGTACCAGGAATCATTTGAAGAGTTTCTAGTGTTTTCTTACCCACGTTTTGTACACGCAAGTGGCACGGTACGTGGTAACTCACTTTACCCAACTCAACTTTGAAATCATTCTTCAATAAACCATCTTTGTTACGTGCCACTAGGTACTCAAACGGATCCCACATGGCTTCCTTGACCAACTGAACGTCAGCTTCATCAGGGAACATCAAAGGCAACTCTTGTTTGAACATCAATGTGCATGATGGGATTGGAGTCACAATTGCATATCCCTCTTTTGCCAATTTAGCCAATTGTGGAATATTGATGTCTTTGTTTTTAGCAACAGACTCTAGGTCACCCATCTCTAACTTTGGCATACCGCAACAAGCTTCTTTTTCAACCAACTTGTAAGGGATTTCGTTGTGAGCCAACAACTTCAACAAATCTTGGCCAATGCCTGGTTCGTTGTAATTGATAAAGCATGTTGAATACACAGCAACCTTACCAGGTGTTTTCTCACCAGCTTTTACTGGCCATGCTGCAGACTCTTTAGCCACTTGCTTGAATGTTTGTGGAGCATATTCAGGAATCCATGCATCCTTATCAACACCCAATGTTGTTTCCATCACAGAGCGCATCACTTTTGTACTATTCACTGCATTAACAGCTTTAGTCACAATTGGAATACCAGCGAAGCTGCCCATCTTGTCAGTTGATGACAATAGGTTGTCACGGAAAGTTGTTTCACCCTTCTTGTGTTTGATTGCTTTTGCACGCAACATCAAGTGTGGGAAATCAAGATTCCAAACGTGTGGCGGTGTGTATGGGCACTTGGTCATGTAGCAAAGGTCGCACAAGTAGCACTGATCAACTACTTTGTCGTAATCTTTCTTATCAACACCATGAACTTCACCATCTTCAGTGGCATCGACCAAATCAAATAATGTTGGGAATGAACCGCACAAGCTCACGCAGCGACGGCAGCCGTGGCAAATATCAAATACGCGCTCTAATTCAGTGTTTAGAGATTCTTCATTGTAAAAATCAGGGTTTTTCCAATCAAGGGCGTGTCTTGTTGGGGCTTCTAAGTTACCTTCTCTCTGACTCATACTATTCACCTTCTATATTTTTAATTTTGTGTGCTTACTTGTTAATTTAATTTTTTTACTTCACTTAAGACTCTTTATGAGATTCCCGAGATTTGCATCCCAGGAATCCTTAAAAAGCCTTTAGTACATCAGCGAATTACGCGCCTAATGTATCCAAAGCCTTCTGGTAACGGTTAGCGTGTGAACGCTCAGCCTTTGCCAAAGTTTCGAACCAATCAGCGATCTCGTCGAATCCTTCGTCACGGGCTGTCTTAGCCATACCAGGGTACATATCTGTGTACTCGTGTGTTTCACCATGAACAGCAGCTTCTAGAGCTTCTTTTGGTGTACGGCCTGGAAGACCTGTACCTGGCTCGCCTGCACCGCCTTCGATCAAGAATTCCATATGACCGTGGGCGTGACCAGTTTCACCTTCAGCTGTTGAACGGAACAATGCTGCTGTGTCGTTCTCACCAGCGATATCGCACATGTTCGCGAAATACAAGTAACGGCGGTTAGCCATTGACTCACCAGCAAAAGCTTCTTTTAAGCTCTGTTCTGTTTTACTACCTTTTAATGTTGGCATTTTTTACTCCTATCGATAGATTTAAATACTAAGTCGGTTACGATAGCTATATGGCTTTGGTCATCCAAATACACACAGCAATCTAACTAGACAGACGTAGTTTATGTCTAAAACAACTCGATAGTTAAATTGTATTTATTAATTTTTCTAATAGTTTTTAACTAAAATAGAATTAATCGACTAACCTATTGTTTTTAAATGGATTTAAATTACTTTTTCTTGGCAACCAGTATTGTTGCCCTTGCCGAAATTGGCGATAAAACCCAGCTTTTATCCCTCATGTTGTCTGCCAGATACAAAGATCATCACTGGGCCATCATTTGGGGCATCTTCATTGCCACCCTCCTCAATCATGCTTTAGCCGCATTTTTGGGCAGCGCCATCTCTGCATGGATTAGCCCAGAAGTCATGAAATGGATTCTGGGCGGTGGTTTTATCGCCCTAGGTTTGTGGCTTTTAATCCCAGACAAGCTAGATGGTGATGAAGAAGCTCCTCCAACCAGCAGCTCTTGGAAAGTCTTTACGATCACCACTTCACTATTTTTTATTGCTGAAATGGGCGATAAAACCCAAGTTGCCACAGTGGCCTTAGGTGCACGCTATGATGATTTGCTAGCCGTGGTGATGGGCACGACCGTTGGCATGATGCTCGCGAATGCGCCTGCCGTGTGGCTGGGTAAAAAATTCACGAAAGCTCTACCGATCAAATGGGTGCATGGCATTGCCGCAGTCATCTTCATCGGTATTGGCGTGATCACATTATTTGTGAAGTTTTAATCAACAAAAATAACAATTGAATTGCTTTAACTATTTAACCAAAGATTATTTGAGAGACATTGAATGGCCCGCACAGAAAACCCCATCACCTTTCTAAGAAGCGAATACAAGGCACCGGCTTTTACTATTCAAACCGTCGACTTAGATATTGCCTTGAACCCATCCAAGACCATGGTGGTGAATCGAATGATGATTCAACGAGCAGCAGGCAACTCCGATCAGTCCTTGGTGCTTCATGGCGAAGAGCAAGAACTCATCAGCGTGAGGGTTAATGGTGAAATTATTCGTGGCTATGAATTAACGCCCCACACATTGACTATTCACAACCTACCTGATCAATTTGAATTAAGTATCACCAGCGCCAACATTCCTGAGAAAAATACATCTCTGATGGGGCTGTATGTTTCTAATGGCAACTTCTTCACACAATGTGAGGCTGAAGGTTTTAGAAAAATCACTTACTTCCTAGATAGACCAGACGTCATGGCCACTTACCAAGTGACCTTGCGTGCCATCAAAAAAGATTTTCCTGTTTTGTTATCCAATGGCAATCTGATTAAAGAAGAGGAACTGCCTAATGGTTGGCACAGCGCAATTTGGCAAGATCCATTTCCAAAACCATCTTATTTATTTGCATTGGTGGCTGGCAAATTAGAAGCCATTGAACGCACCATCAAAAGCCAATCTGGCAAAGAGAAGCTCTTACAAGTCTGGGTAGAAGCAAAGGATCTAGATAAAACTGAACACGCGATGGATTCATTGATTGCATCGATCAAATGGGACGAGCAACGCTTTGGCCTTGAACTAGACCTTGATCGATTCATGATTGTGGCGGTTGGCGACTTCAATATGGGAGCCATGGAAAACAAGGGCTTGAATATTTTCAACACAAAATTCGTTCTTGCCAATCCAGAAACTGCCAGTGATGTTGACTACAGCAACATTGAAAGCGTTGTGGCACACGAATACTTCCATAACTGGACTGGCAACCGCGTTACTTGCAGAGATTGGTTTCAGCTCTCACTCAAAGAGGGTTTGACTGTCTTCAGAGATCAAGAATTCTCAGCCGATCAAATGGGCAGTGCTTCTGGCAAAGCAGTCAAGCGCATTGAAGATGTGCGCTTACTTCGTCAAGTGCAATTCCCAGAAGACGCTGGTCCGATGGCCCATCCGATCAGACCGGATAGCTATCAAGAAATCAACAACTTCTACACAGTCACTGTGTATGAAAAAGGTGCTGAAATCATCCGCATGCAACAAACCCTCTTGGGGCGCGATGGTTTTCGCAAAGGGATGGACTTGTATTTCAAACGTCATGATGGCCAAGCGGTCACTTGTGATGATTTTGTTTCCGCCATGTCAGATGCTAATCAAAAGGATTTGACCCAATTCAAGCGCTGGTACAGCCAAGCTGGAACACCTCGGGTAAAAGTTGAAGAGAGCTTTGTAGGCAATACCTACCAAGTCAAACTCACGCAATCTTGTCCAGCCACTCCAGGGCAAGATACAAAAGATCCGTTTCACATTCCATTGCTCTACAAAATACTTGGAGCTGAATCATCCTCAGATTCAAGCAAAGCATCGAAAGAGCAATTATTTGAACTCACTCAAACATCTCAAACCATCACAGTCGAAGGATTGAAAGAAAAACCCACCCTATCGATCAATAGAAACTTTTCAGCACCGATTGTGTTGGACTTTGAGCAATCAGAATCCGATCTCTTAACGCTTCTACGCCAAGATGATGATGCGTTTAACCGCTGGGAAGCTGCACAAAAGCTATTCATGAGAAGTATTCTGAATGGTGAAACCCTCACATCAGAGTTACTCACCACCCTAAAAGAAATTCTCTTAGATGATCAGTTGGATCCTGCATTCAAAGATCTGATATTCACACTGCCAGCTGAGAGTTACTTGTATGAACAAGTCAAGGTCATTGATCCACAGGCCATTCATCAATCACGCCGCAAATTACGCCATCAACTGGCCCATCATTTGCAAGAGGCTTGGCTATGGGCTTACGAGCACCATCAAACACCTGGGAAATTCAATCCAGATGCGATGAGTGCGGGCAAACGCTCACTTAAAAATCTAGCACTTCACATGCTCTCAGAATCTGGTCATGCCAGTGCAGGCGATTTTGCTCTCAAGCAATATGAAACTGCCAACAATATGACGGAAAGATATGGCGCATTGGCAGTGATGGTTAACTTTGCATCAAGCCATGCCGCCAAGTGCTTGCAACATTTCCACCAAACATTCCAATCAGATGCCTTGGTCATTGATAAATGGTTTGCCTTACAAGCAACAAGGCAATCAGATTTAAGCAATCCTCAGTCAGCACTGAAAGATGTGATGGCTTTGCGTCAACATCCAGATTTCAGCCTTAAAAACCCAAATCGAGTCAGAAGCTTGATTCATGCCTTCTGCATGAATAATCCGGGAGCCTTCCATCAGCCTGAAGCGGCAAGCTATGAGTTTTGGGCCAAGCACGTGATTGAACTCAACCAAATCAACCCTCAAGTGGCCGCAAGATTGGCCAGGGGGCTTGATCGTTGGAAACAATTTGCCCCGAATTATCAAGTTCACATGAAATCAGCACTAGAATTGATAGCTAAGCAAGATAACTTGTCCTCAGACGTGGCTGAAGTCATTGAAAAGGCACTCAATAGTTAATCAGGAAAAACATATGTCGCAAGGCACCACATTTACCAAATACATCACAGAGCTTGGCTCTAAGAATCCTCAGATTCCAGCATCACTGTTGGTATCCGTTGCCAACGCTTGCAAATTAATTGCCAAACAGGTCGAGCAAGGTGCACTAGCTGGCATCATTGGCTCTGCTGGCAGTGGCAACGTTCAAGGTGAAACTCAGCAAAAACTGGATATCATTTCTAACGACATATTGTTAGAGGCTTGTGGATTAGATTCAACATTGGCAGGCATGGCTTCTGAAGAAATGGAAACCATTTTCCCTGCCAATAAAAATGGTAGCTTTCTACTACTATTTGACCCACTTGATGGCTCATCCAATATTGATGTGAACGTTTCTATTGGCACCATCTTCTCAATCCTGAAAAAACAAACTGCTGGCGAATTAACTGAAAAAGATTTTCTTCAAGCCGGATGCGATCAAGTTGCTTCAGGTTATGTGGTCTACGGTCCACAAACCACATTGGTCTATACCACTGGTCAAGGTGTTCACATGTTCACGCTCGATCATGAAACAAATGAGTTTTTACTGATCAAAGAAAACATCACGATCTCGCCTGACACCAAAGAATTTGCCATCAATATGTCAAATATGCGTCACTGGGATCAACCCGTGAAACGCTATGTTGATGAATGTCTTGCAGGCACTGAAGGTGCTCGTAAAAAAGACTTCAATATGCGTTGGATTGCCTCAATGGTGGCTGATGTGCATCGCATCCTGTGCCGTGGTGGTGTATTCATGTACCCATGGGACAAACGTGATCCAAGCAAACCAGGTAAGTTGCGCTTGATGTATGAAGCCAACCCTATGAGCTTTTTGATTGAGCAAGCGGGTGGTGCTTCAGTCAACGGCAAAGACCGCATCATGACTTTGCCAGCTGAAAAATTACATCAACGCGTGTCTGTTGTGCTTGGCTCAAAAAATGAAGTGGATTTAATTCAGAAATACCACCAAGGATCCTAGTTAATTACACAAACTCCTACCCAACAAAAAAGCCTCTGATCCATTTGAATCAGAGGCTTTTTTCTTAGGACAAGATCATCAATGAATCATGGTTTTCGGATCCATGTAATCAAGCCCATGAGCACAAGCAACGGCCTCACAAGTGACATGACCTTGATAAACATTTAAGCCATTCATCAAATGCGCATTTTCAATCAATGCTTGTTGAGCACCCTTATTGGCCAGTTCCATCACGAATGGTGCCGTTGCATTGGTCAAAGCCATCGTTGAGGTCCTAGCAACCGCACCAGGCATATTCGCAACACAATAATGAATCACATCATCGATTTGATAAGTAGGTTCTTGGTGTGTGGTTGCATGAGATGTCTCAAAACAACCACCCTGATCAATCGCCACATCCACAATGACGGATCCAGACTTCATGGCCGACACCATTCTTCTTGTGACCAACTTTGGTGCAGCACCACCTGGAACCAACACACTGCCAATCACCACATCGGCACTCAACACTGATCTCTCAATATTGGCTGTGCTTGAATACAAGGTGTGAATTCTGTTGCCGTATAAAGCATCCAGCTCTCTTAAGCGATCAAGGTTTTTATCAATGATGGTCACACGGGAGCCCATGCCAACCGCCATCTGTAAAGCAGCACTGCCCACAACGCCAGCACCCAAAATCACCACATCAGCAGCAGGCACACCTGGCACTCCAGCCAATAACAACGCTCGACCACCATTGGCCTTTTCTAAATGATGGGCGGCTGCTTGGATGGACATTCGGCCCGCCACTTCACTCATCGGAGCCAACAAAGGCAATCGGCCATTAGCACTGGTCACTGTCTCATAGGCAATGCAAATAGCATTTGATTGAACCAAAGCCTGGGTTTGATGAAGGTCCGGAGCTAAATGCAAATACGTGAACAAAACCTGTCCTGAGCGAAGCATCTTGCACTCTTCAGGCTGTGGCTCTTTGACCTTAACAATCATCTCAGCTTCGGCAAATATGTCACTTGGGCAATCAACCAATTGAGCCCCGGCCATGACATAGTGCTCATCCATGAAACCAATGGCCTCACCCGCATTTTTTTGAACCAACACCTGGTGACCCCAAAGCCTTAATTCGGTGACTTGATCGGGTGTTAAGCCAACTCGATACTCGTGATTCTTAACTTCCTTAGGTACGCCAACAATCATGATGCACTCCTTTCTTTCTTATGTAGACCAAAAATAAAATACAACAATGTCAATCCAATCAAAATTGGAGGACCAACGTAAAACGCCATGCGGGTCGACTCTGAATAAGCCATCAAGCCAATGACAAACATCACAAAGAAGATCGCAAACCATGAGCCGTATGGCCACATGATTGCCCTGTAGGGCAAGGCATCTCTTTGCACTTGAGTTAAAGATTTTCTAAATTGGATTTGCGTGAATAGGATGGCAATCCAAACCAATAGGCCAATCAAAGTCACCGCTGCAGTGATCCACTGGAATGCTTTCTCAGGAACAAAATAGTTCAAGGCAACTCCCAGTGTTGGTAACAGAATTGTCATGAGGATGGCTTTCATGGGAACGCCTGATTTAGACACTTCACCCAATGCTTGAGGGGCATTACCAATTTTGGATAAGCCCAAGAGCAATCGACCACCACTGAATATGCCCGCATTACAAGAAGAAAGCGCTGCTGTGATCACCACAAAATTGATGATGCCGGCCGCTTCTCTTAAGCCGATGCTCTCAAACATCGCAACGAACGGGCTGCCTTGCTGACCAACTTGATGCCAAGGGAAGATCGCCAAAATAACAAACAAGGCTCCCACGTAAAAGATCAAGATGCGCCATGCCAATGAATCAATCGCCATAGGAATGGTCTTTGTTGGGTTTTCAGCTTCACCTGCTGATAAGCCAATCATCTCAATGCCAACGTAGGCAAATAAAACCATTTGAAGTGATAACAAGAAACCACTCACCCCATTAGGGAAAAATCCACCATGCTGCCAAAGGTTAGCTATACCAATCGGCTCACCACCCACACCAAGGCCAAAGAAAATCATTCCACAGCCCATCGCAATCATCGTGACAATCGCGACTACCTTGATGAGAGAAAACCAAAACTCGAACTCGCCGAAAACTTTCACTGCCACGAAGTTAATACCACCCATGGCCAACAATGAAGACAAGGCCCACACCCATTGAGGAACATCTGGGAACCACATCATCATGTAAATACCAACGGCCGTGACTTCAGCTAGGCCCACCACAATCCAGTAGGTCCAATATCCCCAACCAACCAGATAGCCCGCTAGAGGACCAATGTATTTGCCCGCGTAATGCGCAAATGATCCTGCTACAGGCTCATGCACCGCCATTTCACCAAGTGCTCTCAGAACTATGAAAGCCACCAAGCCAGCTAGAACATAGCCCAGCATGATGGATGGTCCTGCCAGTTGAATGGCTGTGGCTGAACCTAAAAATAAACCAACGCCAATTGTTGAACCCAAAGCCATTAGACGAATATGTCGTGGCTGAAGACTTCTTTTTAAACCATGGTTGTCATGAACCATTTTTCACCTCTACTGTGTCATTCAAAAAATTGAACAGGCAGAATAGGAGGCAATCAATTACTTGTATATGGCCCAAAAATGCATGAAATATCTAATTTAAGAAAAGTAACAATGCGAAATTTTCAATAGCCAATAAGAATCAAGGCTTGAGAGAAATGCCGTAAATTTTTCTTACGAGAAAATAGGAAGTTTCCTACAAAGAAATCAGAAGATTCCTACAAGGATGTAATCCAAATAATTAAGGAATTTGGATGAATTTAGAAGAGTTTTAAAAATTAATTAATCAGAAAAATTTAAATCTGATGTTGATGGGCGAACGTAGCGAGGAGATTCTCTCGATGCATCGATGCATCCCCCATCTTTATAAACACCCTGAGGATCTCTATAACGCATCATTCGATCAATGATCATTTGATACTTTGATGGGTCTGCCATTGATTGCTTGACACAAGACTCCACAACATCTTCATTCATTTGTGGCTCACCATCATCACCAACAAAGACGCCGTCACGCCAGTGGTAAACCTCTAAACACTTTGTTTCCAAACTGAATGGCTGATCTCTTTTCCAAAAATTGGTGAATAAGTTGTGCCCCAAGTAAATGACCCACGAACCCTCATAACCTGCGACATCAGAAGATCGATCATCCGGATTACGAAACCAGACACGATCTCCAGGAACGTAATATTTCATAGGGAACGGATTTTCAAGCGTGCCGTATTCTTTGAGCAGCGCTTCATGAAATTCACCCGAACGAATAGCGCTTCTCTCAGAACGCAACTCCATCCTCCTCAATAACTCAGGATTCACATCATTAAGCTCTTGCGCAATGCTCAGCAAGACCACATACTCCGTGGCCCGATAACAGGAAAATGAATAGGCATTCTGCATTTTTTCAGGCTGAGTGGCTTTGATCAGTCCATCAATGATGGACTGCCCTTTATTTAATAAAAATCCTTCTTCCTCGTCATAATGCCAATAATCCGTTGGCCTCTCAGCTGCCTCTGTATCAAAGTTCAATGCCGCCTTAAAGCCTGCATTAACGACATAACGACGAATGCTGATAGCTGATACCAACTCATCAAAACTAGGAAAAGTGAATGGAATGGTTGTCATTAACATCGCAACCAAGATTTCTTTATTCAAATCTTCACTATTTTTTTGGCTATCAATGCCCATGGTGGAATACAAACGAGTGGTATCCCAAGCAGGTGCCCATTGCTCTCTGACACTCTCTTTTAGCTTATAAGCACATTGATAAGTATCGTTACCACTCAAGATCACTGCATCAACATGCTGCCACAACTTAAGTGCCTCCAGATGCTTTTGCATAGTGACCTGCAGTGCACTCAACTCTTCGGTGGTCTTGACAACAAACTCAATCCCACGAGACTCAAAGTGAATATTGGTTTGATTGGCTGTCATTATTTTTTTATAAGAATCTGTCCAACAATCTTCGACTATGTTTATCCAATAACTGAATATCTTCTATGAGGTATTGAACACCATGATTGTCAGAAATCAAATAAGTATCTTTACTGATACGGCGGATATCTTCTTCGCCTTTTAAAACAAATTGAGTAGCACCCCTGCTGGTCTCAACCGTCCAAGTACTAGGAGTTGCAAAGGATGAAACCCCCGCAATCCTTGTCAAAACTGGCATGAACTCTCTGTTAGCGAGCTCTTCCTTGATGATTGACTGATTGTCGGCACTGACTTGATTTAAGTTGTCCAACCAAATTAATTCATGGCCGTCACGATCAACGATTGCAATGCATTCTTCTGGCAGACTGATAGGGAAAGCCTTGACTGGCAAAACCTGTTCATGCAACTGCCCACTCTCAGTTCGCAAGCACAACTGACCAAACGTGTTTCTTGATAAGGTGAAGTTCTTCATAGAATTACCCATTCTTCACCCCCAACTCTACGTCAACCGCATCCATCGCTTGCCTTGCTTGAGTGTCATACATCCGGCGATAAACGCCGTTTAAATCCATGAGCTGATCATGTCCACCCTGCTCGATGATTTGACCTTTATCCAACACAATCAAGCGATCCGCTTTGCGCAGCGTTGATAAACGGTGCGCAATTGCAATTGTGGTTCGGCCCTTGACCAAATTATCCAAAGCCTTTTGTATTTCTTTCTCAGTCGTACTATCCACTGATGAAGTTGCCTCATCCAGTATCAGGATTTGAGGATCGATTAGCAAAGCTCTTGCAATCGAAATACGCTGTCTTTCACCACCAGATAAAGACTGACCTCTCTCACCAACCAAAGAGTCATAGCCGTGAGGCAGTCTTAAAATAAATTCGTGAGCATGAGCGGCTCTTGCAGCAGCAATGATCTCTGCCCGTGTTGCATTTGGTTTGCCATAAGCAATGTTTTCAGCGATCGTGCCGAAGAACAAAAATGGCTCTTGCAGAACCAAGCCAATGTGCCTGCGATAGTCAGCCACAGCGATTGAACGGATATCAACGCCATCTAGACGAATCGTGCCTTCAGCCGCGTCATAAAAACGACAAATTAAATTCACCAAAGTACTCTTGCCAGATCCACTGTGACCCACCAGGCCAATCATTTCACCTGGAGCAATCTTTAAATTGATGCCACGCGTCACAGAACGATTACCGTATCTGAAGCCCACATTATTTAACTCTATGAGACCTTCTACTTTTGTTAACTTGATCGGCTGAGTCGGCTCTGGAACGCTTGATACGTGATCCAAAATATCAAAAATACGTTTAGATGCCGTAGCAGCCTGTTGAGTGAAAGCAACAATGCGACTCATAGAGTCTAGACGTGTGTAGAAGCGCCCAATGTACGCCAAGCAAGCTGTCAACATACCAACGGTGATGGCGTCGTGTGATATTTGCCAGATACCAAAAGCCCAAACCACCAACAATCCAATTTCCGTTAACAAAGTAATCGTTGGCGAGAACAAGGCCCAGACCTTATTCACTCGATCATTCACCGCCAAGTTATGTTCATTGGCCAATCTAAAACGATCAGACTCACGCTCCTCTTGAGCAAAGGCTTTCACGACACGAACACCTGGAATCGTGTCAGCCAACACACTCGTGACCTCTGACCAAATGCGGTCTATTTTTTCAAAGCCGTAACGCAATTTATCTCGCACCACATGGATGGCCCACCCAATAAATGGCAAAGGTATCAATGTCACCAAAGCCAACCAAGGATCGATCGAAATTAGAATCACTGCCGTCATCAAAATCATCAGGACATCGGTGGCAAAGTCCAAAAGATGCATTGATAAGAACAAACAAATGCGATCTGACTCTGACCCGATACGAGCCATCAAATCGCCGGTTCTTTTGCCGCCAAAGTATTCCAAGGACAGCTTCATCAAATGTTGGTAAGTGGTGGTTCGAAGATCCGCACCGATGCGCTCACTTACCAAAGCCAAAATATAGGTTTTAGCCCAACCCAACACCCAAGCCAAAATTGCAGCCCCGAGTAAGGCACCCAAATAAAGCAAAGTTAAGTTGACATCGATGGCCTGACCATTTTGATAAGGCAACAAAATGTCATCCATTAATGGCATGGTCAGATAAGGTGGCACCAAGGTGGCCGCAGTAGAAGCAAGCGTTAAAACGAAGCCTGCGAACAACTGGCCTTTATAAGGCTTAGCAAAGCGCCATAATCTCAATAAGGTCCAAGTTGATGGTGGCTTTAAGTTTTCTGAACTACAAGCTGGACACTCATCCTGATCAGGAGGCAACGGCACCCAACAAGTTGGGCATAAAGGCTGCGAAGTTTCAGCAAGCTCAGGATTGAACTTACCCAAAGACTTAGCTAACTCAACCTGAAAATTTTGGACCAGACGATTGGCCACAGGATTTTGTGCCAAAGTGAATCGCCAGTTGGCCAATCTTCCAGATTGGTTGAGTAACTCTAAATTTGCTACGCCAGCATGATCATGTAACTGCAATTTCAGATCTTCAGAAAAAGACCATCTTGACCAAGATGCAGACTGTTCTTTGCTGGCAATCAAGCCTTGATTGGTTAAGCAAACCAAGCCTTTTGCAAAATGCAGCTGTTCGTTTAGATCCAGTTCTAAAACAGCAATTACTGACTCATTGGCATTCAAAGCCTGGGCCACCGAGTGGCTCCACTCCTTGGGCAATCGTTCCAAAGGATCGGGATGGCTATGAATAGCGTTGGGGGTGGTGGTAGAAGTAGAGTTCAAGGATGGCTTTATATCTTTATTTGTCGGCAATTATCGCAAATTTGCCAATCAAAATATTTACCTTTTTCTGTCAACCAAAGATTACCCAAAGCGTTAAACGACAACGTACAATTAGGTATTTTTGGCACTTTAGCCCCACATGACTAAAAAAACTATAGAAATCATAGATATAAAGGTTCTTAAAGGACCCAGCATGTGGACCTATCGCCCGGTTTTAGAAGCCTGGGTCGATATACATGATCTAGAAGACTACCCATCGAACACCCTCCCTGGCTTCACAGACAGACTGGTGGCTTGGCTTCCGAGCCTGATTGAACATCGTTGCTCTTACGAGGAACGAGGCGGCTTCATCAAAAGACTTGAAGAAGGCACTTGGCCAGCACACATCCTTGAGCACGTGACCCTCGAACTACAGAATCTAGCTGGTATGCCAGGAGGCTTCGGCAAGGCTCGCGAGACCAATAAGCGTGGCGTTTATAAAGTGGTGGTTCGTGCTTGGCATGAAAAGATCACTGAAAAAGCGCTTTATCACGCACGTGACCTGGTGATGGCAGCGATTGAAGATCGTCCATTTGATGTGCCAGCCGCCATCAAAGAAATTGAAGACATGGTCGACAGTCTTTATTTGGGTCCTAGCACCGCTTGCATCGTTGATGCAGCCAGAGAAAAGAAGATTCCAGCCACTAGATTGTCTGAAGGCAATTTGGTGCAATTGGGCTATGGCAATAAGCAACGCAGAATTTGGACAGCTGAAACAGATTTGACCAGCGCGATTGCTGAAGGCATTTCAAAAGACAAAGACTTAACCAAATCTCTCTTAGCCTCATGTGGCGTTCAGGTTCCTGAGGGGCGCATGGTTGATAGCGCTGATGATGCTTGGGCAGCAGCTCAAGACATCGATGGCTCTGTGGTGGTCAAACCTTATGACGGTAATCACGCCAGGGGTGTGTTCACCAACCTATCAGATCAAGCACAGATTAAAAAAGCTTATGACGACGCCTTAAAAGAAGGCAGTGGCGTGATTGTTGAACGCTACATTCCTGGCAATGAACATCGCTTATTGGTGGTTGGCAAAAAAGTAGTGGCTGCCGCCAAAGGCGAATCAGCTTGGGCCAAGGGTGATGGAAAAAGAAGCATCCGCGAATTGATTGAAGAAGAGATCAATACCGATCCTCGCCGCGGTGATGCAGAGATATTGCCGTTGAGCCCTGTTGTATTTGATACAAAATTAGAACTAGAGCTTGCTCGTCAAAACTTCACCTTGGACTCAATCCCTAAGGCGGGTCACGATGTTTTGGTTCAAGCTTCAGGCAACATGGCTTTTGAAGTGACTCACTTGGTTCACCCATCGGTTGCTGAACAAGCCGCTTTGGCTGCACGAGTGATTGGTTTAGATATTGCAGGCGTTGATATCGTGGCTGAAGATATTTCGAAGCCACTTGAGGATCAAGGCGGCGCAATTGTTGAAGTTAATGCGGGCCCAGGTTTAATCATGCACCTTAAGCCTGGTGTTGGTGAACCGCAACCAGTCGGTGCCGCAATCGTTAACCACCTCTTCCCGAATAATGCGGATGGACGAATTCCAGTTGTTGGCATCACCGGTTCTCGCGGCAAAACCATGGTGGCACAACTCACCACTCACCTAATGCAATTGACTGGTATGAAAGTAGGCTTAGCTTGCAGCAAGGGAGCCTTCTTCAATCATCGACTCCAAACCCAGGGCAATTGTGCCAACTGGATCAGTGCCAATCGAATCTTGCTAAACCGCCAGGTTGAGGCCGCAGTTTTTGAAAACGACAGCCGCACAATTTTGAATGAAGGTTTGGCATACGATCGCTGTACTGTTGGTGTGGTGACTAATCTTGATCCTCTAGACACGGTGCCAGAATGCTCAATCACTGAACCAGAGCAAATTTATAACGTCTTACGAACTCAAGTAGACGTTGTATTACCTAAGGGATGCACCGTTCTTAATGCCGATGATGAAGCAGTCGTCAAAATGGCTGAACTATCAGATGGTGAAGTGATTTTCTTTAGTAAATATGGACCTAATGAACACACCAAGAAACATTTGCAAAAAGGTGGTCGGGCCCTGTTCACCGAAAACAATATGATCATCTTGGCAACGGGCACTGATCAATACTCACTCATTAGCACCGCCAGCATTCCTCTCTTACAAGCCAGCAGCAAAACCAATACCCTAGAAAGCATACTGGCTGCTGTCGCTGCAGCATGGTCTTTAAACATACCTAAAGACATCATTGCTGCAGGTCTTCAAACTTACCAATAGTCAATCATGGAATTAATTCGCATACGCGCTCTCAGAGGTCCTAATTTTTGGGGCAAACACACTTCTCTAGAGGCATTGGTCAAGTGCGAAGAAAACGAAAAAATCATCACCAATATTTCTGGTTTTGAAACTCGCTTGCGTGAACGCTTTCCACAACTCGGCCCATTGCGCCCACACACACAAAATGAAACCGTCTCTTTGGCTCATGCTTTAGAGGTTTGCTCAAGAGACTTACAAGCTCAAGCAGGATGCCCGATCACTTTCAGCAGAACCATGTCAACACCAGATGATGGTGTGTATATTGTCGTCGTTGAATACACCGAAGAAAAAGTCGGACGTTTGGCACTTGATTTGGCCATGAAGTTATGTCGTTCAGCTCTGATTGATAACGGCTCGCACCTCGATGAGTACCTCAAGCAATTAAGAGATTTGGATGAAGACATTCGCCTAGGCCCAAGTACTGGATCAATCGTAGAAGCTGCCATTGCGCGTGGCATCCCCTATCGTCGTTTAACCGAAGGCAGCATGGTTCAACTTGGCTGGGGCAGTAAGCAACGCCGCATCCAAGCTGCTGAAACAAGCACTACCAGTGCGATTGCTGAATCAATTGCCCAAGATAAACAGTTAACCAAAGACTTACTTCATGCTGCTGGCGTGCCAGTACCCATGGGGAAAATCGTGACGACTGCCGAAGAAGCATGGGAAGCTTATTTAGAAATCAAGTCCCCTGTAGCAGTTAAGCCACGGGACGGCAATCAAGGCAAAGGTGTTGCTGTCAATATTGATAACCGTGAACAAATAGAGATTGCTTTCAAAGCAGCTTCAGCCATTTCTTCTGAAGTAATTGTTGAACGTTACATGCCAGGACATGATCATCGTTTATTAATCATCGGTGGCCAGCTAGTAGCAGCCGCTCGTCGCGAACCGCCTTATGTGATTGGTAATAATAAAAATACCGTTCGCGAATTAGTTGAAGAAGTAAACAAAGATCCTTTGAGGGGTGATGGTCACGCCACTTCACTGAGCAAGATCCGCATCGATGAAATCGCGATTGCCACTCTTAAGAATCAGCAACTCACTCCAGACTCGATTCCTCCAAAAGGTTTACGCGTCACTTTGCGCAACAATGCAAACTTAAGCACTGGTGGCACTGCCACTGATGTGACTGATGACGTCCACCCAGACCTAGCTGTTTCAGCCATTGCCGCAGCACAAATGGTTGGCTTGGATATTTGTGGGGTAGACGTGGTTTGTGACAACGTTTATAGACCACTAGAAGAACAAGGTGGCGGCATTGTTGAAGTCAATGCCGCACCAGGGTTGCGCATGCACTTGCATCCTTCTTACGGTAAAGGTAGACCAGTTGGTGAAGCCATTATTTCAACCATGTTTGGTAAAGAAGATGATGGCCGAATTCCAGTGGTGGCAGTGACCGGCACAAACGGTAAAACAACCACGGTTAAGTTGATGAGCCACATGTTTGAGCAACAAGGTTTGCGTGTTGGCCATACTGGCACAGATGGCGTTTATGTCAATGGCAAAAGAATCGACACAGGCGACTGTAGCGGCCCTAAGAGCGCTCGCAATGTCTTAATGCACCCTGACGTTGATGCAGCTGTTTTAGAGACGGCACGGGGCGGCATTTTGCGCGAGGGTCTGGGCTTTGATCGTTGCCAGGTTGCAATTGTGACTAATTTGGGCGAAGGCGATCACCTTGGCATGAATTACATCAACACCACTTCGGAATTAGCCGCTGTTAAACGTGTGATTGTTCAAAACGTGGCCAGCAATGGTATGGCTGTTCTTAATGCAGCAGACCCGATGGTTGCCAAGATGGCAAAGTCTTGCCCTGGCCAAGTCACTTTCTTCGCAAGAGATATACAGCACCCAGTGATGGCAAAGCATCGCGCTCAAGGTCAGCGCGTGGTTTTTGTTGAAAACAACAAAATCGTTGCAAGCGAAGGTAAAAAAGAATTCCACATTGACTTGAACCAAGTACCTGTCACGGTCAATGGCAGCATCAGCTTTCAAGTAGAAAACGTCCTAGCAGCAGTTGGTGCTGCATGGGCACTGAACATTTCTTGGGAAACCATTGCTGAAGCATTGGCTACCTTTGTGAGTGACTCACAAACAGTGCCTGGTCGCTTTAATATATTCAAACATCAGGGTGCCACTGTGATTGCTGATTACGGCCACAACCCAGATGCAATCAAAGCCCTATCAGAAACGATTATCAACATGCCTGCTAAGAAACGCATGGTTGTTATAAGTGGTGCAGGTGACCGTCGTGATGAAGACTTGCGACGCCAAACAGAAATCCTTGGACAGTACTTCGATCACGTGATCCTCTATGAAGATCAATGCCAACGTGGTCGTCCAGACGGCGAAGTGATTGGCATCATGAGAGAAGGGTTGATGGCTTCAAAGCAGGTCAAAAAAATACAAGAATTCCATGGCGAGTTTTTAGCCATTGACCAAGCTTTATCTCAAATTGAAGCAGGCGACGTTTGCCTTATTTTGGTTGATCAGGTTGAAGAGTCTTTGGCTCACATCGCGAAAAACGTTCATTGATCACCAACGATTTATTGACTAATTATTTTTCCAAATTGGACTGCTGCTTTTGCAGTAGCTTTAATACTTCAGCTGCAGCAATAAATCCAAAAGTGGCCGTAACAGTCACAGCAGAACCATACCCTGCGCAAGACAATCCTCCACTGGCCACACCTTGCCTTGGCTCATCAGAGTAAATCGCTGTCACACCTAATTTCTTCTTAGGATCACTACTAAAACCATATTCTTTGCGCAATGAATATCTAATTTTTGACAACACTGGATCCTGAGTTGTTTTAGCCAAATCAGCTGCCTTGATACGACTTGGATCTAACTTGCCACCAGCGCCACCGCAAATGATCAACGGAATTGTTAAAGACTTTTTACCTAATTGTTTTGTAACTTCTTGTTCTTTTTGTTCAGCCACCCTGACCCTACCAAGCTCATCTCTGCCCTCACAATAGGCCGCCAAGGCAATCTTCATCTTGACATCATCTGTGGCATCAAGCACTGCAAAATATGGGTTCTCAGCGTTCTTACGCAAATACGCATCCAAATTGTCTGGCGTTAAAAACTCGTCAATGATATTGAGCTTGATCAGTGGATTAATCTGCCTGACTCGCTCGGCCATGGCTTCTGATTTTGACTTCCCGAAGTTATCCTCAATCGCATGCAACTGGCGATTCACATTGCTCACAGCAATATGGTCAAAATCCATCAATGTCAGCTCACCAATGCCACTTCTGGCCAGAGCTTCGACTGCCCAAGAGCCAACACCACCCAATCCAGCAACAAGCACATGCGCCCTCTCAAAGGCCTGCAAACCAGTCTCGCCATATAAACGAGCAACCCCTGCAAAGCGCCTATTTTGATTTGTATTCTGATTTGTATCCATAGCCATGACTATATAAGAAAAAACCCGCCTCGAGAGGCGGGTTTCAATGTGAGCCCCGAAGGGCATCACCAATGTTTCATCAATTAAGAATCAACTGATTACTTCAAAGTTGGGTAACGTACGTGGTCGATCAACTCTTGAACTTCTTTATTTGGAGCTGGAGTTACCAAGCTAACCAAAATAATCAAAGCAAAGCCGATAGGCACACCGAACACACCTGCTGAAATTGGAGCGATACCGTACCAAAGTTCAACTGGTGATGTTACGCCGAATATGCCACGCAACCATGGTTGTGTAGTGATCATGTAGTAGAAAGTAGTACCAAGACCACCGATCATACCTACAATAGCACCCCACTTAGAAGCACGCTTCCAGAAGATACCCAAAGTCAATGCTGGGAAGAAAGCAGCAGCAGCGAATGAGAATGCAGCACCAACCAAGAACAAAATGTCCGCAGGTTTTTGCGCAGCCACATAAGCAGCAGCAAGAGCCACTACCAACAACAATGCTTTAGAAATCAACACGCGACGTGCTGTTGGAGCATTCGGGTTAATCATCTTGTAGTACAAGTCGTGTGACAAAGCATTAGCAATTGTCAACAACAAGCCGTCAGCTGTAGACAACGCAGCAGCCAAACCACCCGCAGCAACCATACCTGAAACAACGTATGGCAAGCCACCGATTTCTGGAGTTGCTAACACGATGATGTCGCCACCGATTCTCATCTCACCCAATTGGAAGATACCGTCTTTGTTGATGTCAGTTACTGACAACAAAGTTGGATCAACCGCTGCCCAGCTTGAAATCCATGCTGGTAGCTTGTCAAATGGTGTGCCAACGAGAACGCTGAACACTTCGTACTTAACAAGTACTGCTAATGCAGGAGCTGTGAAGTACAACAAGAAGATGAAGAACAATGACCATGACACAGATTCACGAGCTTGCTTCACAGATGGTGTTGTGTAGAAGCGCATCAAAATGTGTGGCAAAGCAGCTGTACCAACCATCAAACAGAAAATCAAAGCCAAGAAGTTACGACGTGATGTGTCGTAAGCAGCTTTTGCTTTTTCATCGCCATTTGGATCACCAGTAAACTGCGCTGCGTGACGTGGCATACCAGCCAATGGCTTAGCTCTTGCATTATTAGCAGCTTGAGCTTTTGTCCATGCAGCTTTTGCAGCAGCTTCGTCTTTAGGCACGTCAGCCAATGCTTTTTCAGCAGCAGCCAAGTCAGCAGCAGGAGCGTTAGCAGCTTTTAGATCAGCTACTTTCTTCTCTGCAGCAGCTTTATCAGCAGCTAGAGCTGTTGGGATATCTTTAAGTTTTGCACCTAAAGCATCTGCACGCTCTTTGAAAATCGCAATAACTTCTAGCTCTTTTGGATCCTTGATCAACTCTGCTTCACGAGCTGTCACTTTTTCAAGCTGGTAGCCGTAAACTAATTGAGGGATTGGGAAACCAGTTTGTTTCACTGACAACCAAACCACAGGAATCATGTAAGCAATGATCAAGATGATGTACTGAGCTACTTGAGTCCAAGTAACAGCGCGCATACCACCCAAGAATGAACAAACCAAGATACCACCCAAGCCAAGGAAAATACCTAGCTCAAATGAAACGCCTGTCAAACGTGTTGTGATCAAGCCCACACCGTAAATCTGAGCAACCACGTATGTGAATGAACACAAGATTGCAGCAAAAATACCGATGAAACGAGCAATGTTGCCGTCATAACGAGCACCTAAGAAGTCAGGAATAGTGAACTGACCGAACTTACGTAGATATGGTGCAAGGAATAAAGCAACTAAACAGTAACCGCCTGTCCAACCCATGATGAAGGCAAGACCGCTGTAACCTGTTAAGTAAAGAGTACCAGCCATACCGATAAAGGAAGCTGCAGACATCCAGTCAGCACCTGTCGCCATACCGTTATAGATAGCAGGAACGCGTCGGCCCGCTACATAGTACTCAGCAGCATCGTTTGTACGACTCATAAAACCGATACCGGCATAGAGGAATACTGTTGCTGCCAAGAATACGTAACCAATCCATTGACGTGTTAATCCCATTTGTTCTGCAATTGCAAGCAAGATCACAAATGTTAAGAAACCACCAATGTACCAGGCGTAAACCTTGTTAAGTTGTTGTTTGAAAGCCTTGTTCGAAGAAGCTTCGAACATGCTGCTGCCACCGCTATCAGGAGTCATTCCAGCCATGTTTATTCCTCCACTTCTTCAGCACAACCGTGCTCTTTGTCTAAATTGTTCATGTAATGAGCATAGTAGACAATAATTAAAACGTAAACGACCAATGAACCCTGTGCGCCCATCCAGAAGCTGAAAGGCCAGCCAAAGAATGAAAAGCTTAGGTCACGAGCCATGTAGCTAACCACGTAAGTGACAACAAACCAAATAGCCAACAAAATAGATGTGACTCTTAGGTTTTTTGCCCAATACTGGCGATGCGATTCCGTTAATTGCATAACAGTTTCTCCTCGTTGTTACTTTAAAACCAGGTTTCCCCGGAACCCTTTGCGATCCACCAGAATTTCACCTCTGGCTTGCAACCGAACCGCGTTTTGTCAAGAAGCTTTCACTTCAAGCCCAGTCTCCCGCTCTAATTGAGCGGCAAATTTAGGCTCAAACCCTTTGAGATGGCGAATGATCTTCACCGTCTCTTCAGGTTCCTGACGATCCATATGAACCCGCGCTAACTGATACCAAGCGTAAGGGCTCATAGGCTGCAATTGGGTATTGCGCTTAAGGGCTTTAATTGCCTCTTCAAAGCGCTGCTGTTGAATCAAAGTTAGACCCAAGCCATACCAGGCTAAGTCCATTTTTTCATCTAATTCAAGAGCACGACGGAAACTAAACTCAGCATCAGCTACCTGCTTCATCTCTTCCTGTTGAAAGCCGAGGTTGTACCAAGCAAATGCAGGAGCATCTGGCTTGGTCACTAATTTTTTATACATATTGATAGAAGCTTGTTTATTACCTGCTTCTGAGTAAAGATGAGCCAAGCTACCCAACGCATAAGTGTCGTTCGGGTAATCAGCCAACATGTCTTCATATGTCTCAATCGCTAAAGCAGTGCGACCAAACACGATCCAGGTGATGCCGCGCCACTTATGTAATTGCCATTTAAGATCAATTTTCATCATTTACAGCCAACCATTCCTATCGCTACGCAGTGCTCGATTTTTGCCAAAGTCACTGCGATATACAAAACTGAAACAACACAAAAAGCCACTACTGGGATGTGTCGCTCTGCAACCATTTTTGGAGAAATTAACTTGGCTACCGATGTCCAAGGTTTATTCAAGACCACAAACAATTGATAAAACATATTGGTTTCTCTTTTGTTACCAACAATCGCATAAAGAATTGCTTGACCCACTAAAGCCAAACCACCGATATACAAAACCAACTGCAACACATTCAAAAACTGAATCAAATTCTTACCTCAAGGATTTACACCCCTAATTGGGGCATTTCTATCAACATGCGTACTATGGATTTCTTTGGGTAAAGAGAGAATAAGTAGTTACCCTATTTTTCTTATATAAATCAATTTCTTAAGCGAAACTTACAGGTATTTGCTATGGGGCTTACAAACCTAATTTCGGGGTAGCCAGCGGGACTCTCGGGCTAATTTTTCAATCAAATCAATCGTTGGCGCCAATGGCTTGAGCTTAGGCCAAATTTGAAGCATTAATTCAGCAGTGGCAAAGGTATCTGCAGCCGCTTGATGACGCACTGCACACTCAATTCCCAAGTGCCCCATCCACTGATCCAAGGATCTGGCCTTGACCTCAGGGTAGGAAGCTGAAACCAGCGGCTCAACGTCAATCCAAGCATTTTTAAGCTTATGTCCAAGCTGGTATTGATAGGCTCTTTGAATCATCGACTCATCAAAAGCTGCATGGAAAGCCAATAAAGGGGCATCCCCCGCCCAACGCTCAAAGTTTCGCAATACCTCTTGCGGATCCTCACCAGTCATTTGCGCCTGAGCACCAATGCCGTGCAACAAGATATTGTCTTTATCTGAAGCTGAATCTTGCTTCAAGACAGCTTCAAAACTATCGAAAATATCTATTTTTAAGCTTTGATCATCGTTCAAATGAATACACACAGCGGCAATGGCCAGCAAATGATCCTGCCTTGGATCCAGACCGCTGGTTTCAACGTCCAAAACAACCCAGCGTTTCTGATTGATGGCAGGAGCCTGCCCAAATAAGCGTTTTAACCAAAACATCTTAACGACCGTAATCTAATTCAATGCGCTGCTGTAAATCTCTGGTGGCTCTTAGAGACTCTTTGAGAATTCTGCGGTCAATGTTATTCAAACTACTCAATTCGAGCGCATTGAAATTTCCACCAATCGCATGCGAATCGATTTGCACCGATAAACGCAACATTTGTAAAAACTCAAAAGCAGACACCCAAGCCAAGTATTCACGCTCTGGAATATTCAAAGCAAGACCCACGGCAATCAATCGGTCTCTGGTGTTAGTGTCCCCAATGCCATGAGCTAGTGAGTAGATGCGGGCTGCATCAACCAAAATGGCAGTGCCATGAAGTTTTAAATCAATGCATTCTTTGTCTTCGAGCTTGATGGTGTCAATACCGCCATGCCAACTGATAGGCACTTTCATGTTCAAGGAGTTATCAGCGAGCAACTTAATGAATCTCGGAATGGCTTTGGCTTTTTGCATCACGGTATTTTTCATTTCTACTAGCAAATCAGGATTACCTGCCACTAAGCGGAAATCAAAATAGATACTTGCATTCAACAGATCTTCAGGTGAGCCATGCTCTATCCAGTGTGAAAATCGTTCCAACCACTCAGCCTCACTCAAGCAAATCTTTGGATTACTTGCCATCACATTGCCTTTACACAAAGGATAGCCACAAGCATCCAGGGCTTGATTCACATCAAGAGCGAATTTCAAATACTTATCTCTGATTGCATCACTGGCTTGCCCAGAAAACACCAGGGCATTATCTTGATCAGTGGCAATCGTTTGCTCTGAGCGCCCCTCCGACCCCAAAGCAATCCAGGCGAACTCTTTCAAATCCAAGCCATGTTTTTTGGCATTGAGTTCAACCAATCTTTCGCAAACAACGTCATTCAAGTAACTAATCAAGGTTGTGAGCTGTCTTGCCTGAACACCTTGGCCAATTAAATTTTTCGCAAACTTTCTGATGTCTTTGGCGCAAACAATCATGTCCGATAAATCTGGGGCTGATCTTATAGAGGTACTGATGTTTTTCAAAGACAGACGTTGAGTAGCAAACAAATCTCTCTCAGAGATGATGTTCACAATCTCTTTGCCGTCAACCACTGGCACATGTCGAATACCAAACTTGGACATCATCAAAGCAGCGTCCTGAGCTGTATGAGTGATGGTCAAAGCTTTAACGCCTGTGGTCATCACATCTTTGATCGGCGTCTCAAGACTCATCTGCGGAATAGTCACACGCCCCAAGATATCGTAGCGAGTCAAAATACCCAATAAACCATCTTGTTGATTGCTCACCAAAATTGAGCCAACGCGACGCTCATGCATTTGAGTCAAAGCATCTTTGATCGGGGTATCTGGTGAGACAAACAAAGGCTTCTTGCGCGGCAATTGCCCAAGGGGTGTTTCTAAGGATTGTTCAGAGAATATTTGTGAGGCGTATGTTCTTTGTAGAACTTGGCGAGACTGCTCTAAGAATTTCAAGATTCGCAGACTTAGATAATCTGCAAACGGGCTGGATAAGTTAGCCAACTCCTTCATGGTCTCAACAGAAATCCTCAGACAAAAACAATCGCCCAAGGCTGCATAGGTCGCAGTCACAGCGCGACCGGCAACAGCTGCGCTCACAGGAAATAATTCACCCGCCTCAATCTCATGCGCACCACCAGCCTCATTCGCCATGCCTCGTCTTGAAATAACACTGCCCTGACGAATAAAAAATAATTGCTTTACTTCTCCGTTAGCAGGTTCAAGAATGATTTCATCTGGGCCGAAGTAATGTTCTTTGGCTGATTTGATAAAAAAATCAACGTGCTCTGCTTTCATCTCAGAAAAAGGAATCACCTGCATCAACTGCTGACGCAAATTCATGACCAAGCTTCTTGATGGAGTCACCTCTTTTGGCACTTCAATTGACATCAATTCATTCCTTTTAGTTCCAACACAATCCAGCAAAGCCAACAAAGACTATATATACTTCTCTTATGACAAAGCTAGCTGATCTCAGAAAATCCTACATGAAAGGCAGCCTCTCTGAAGAGGATGTTCAAGCCAACCCAGTTGATCAATTCAAGATTTGGTTTGATCAAGCTCAGCATGCAGAATTACCTGAACCGAATGCTATGACAGTAGCATCGGTTGATGAAAATGGCAAACCCAGCGCCAGAATAGTTTTAATCAAAGAAGTGACTCAAGAAGGCTTTGTTTTTTTCACCAATTACGACAGCCGCAAAGGCCAAGCTTTATTGGCCAATCCTCACGCAGCCCTTTTATTCTTTTGGCCAGAGCTCGAAAGACAGATTCGAATTGAGGGCAGTGTTGAAAAGATTTCTGAAAAAGAAAGTGATGAATACTTTCACTCAAGACCATTGGACTCAAGAATTGGCGCATGGGCCTCACCACAAAGCAAAGTGATTTCTGGAAGAGGTGAATTGATTGCCAAAGCGGCAGAATATGCTCTTAAGTTTGCGCTTAATCCACCACGCCCACCTCACTGGGGAGGCTTTAGGGTCAAGCCTGAGGCTGCAGAGTTTTGGCAAGGCAGACCTTCTCGCTTGCACGACAGAATTCGTTACACCCGCGAGCAAAACGCCTGGAAAATTGAGCGCCTTGCTCCCTAATCACATTTAATTGATTTACATCAAAAGATCTTTGAATTGTTCTCTGAACTTGGCCACCTTGGGGCTGACCACAAAAGCGCAATAACCCTGATCAGGATGTAAGTTGAAATAATTCTGGTGATACTCTTCAGCCGGATAGTAAATTGGCAAATCTGAAATTTCAGTCACAATCTCGTTGCCAAAAATTCCAGATTCTTCTAATTGCTTCACCAAGTTCGTAGCGGTGGTCTTTTGAGTCTCATCATGAGTAAAAATGACTGAGCGATATTGCGAGCCCACATCATTCCCCTGGCGATTAAGCGTCGTTGGATCATGAATGGCATAAAAAATTTCTAGCAACTGCTTAAAGCTGATCACAGAAGAATCGAATTCCAAACGAACCACTTCTGCATGATCAGTTCTTCCACTGCAAACTGCATCGTAGTTGGCATCAGAAGCCTTACCACCAGCGTAACCAGACTCAACACGATGAACACCTTTCACGTGCTGATAAACGGCCTCTAAACACCAAAAACATCCGCCACCCAATGTTGCTTCTTGATTCATGACGCTCATCCTCTATTTCAATGATGTCATCTTAATCCTCTGAGCATTAACCTGCTTGGAGCAGGGGCATTCAGTTAACCCGTATTAGTCAAATCCCTGATTCTTAGTTCTATCAATTACCCATATACTTCTCATATTCACTTCTCATATTCAATCAACACCAAAATTCCATGAACGCTCTCCAATTACAACTTGAAGATTTGCAGCAAGCCTTTGCTCATGACCCATCACCCAGTTTTGCTGAACGCAAAGAGCGAATTGAGCGTGTGGTGGCAATGATTGATAAATATGAAGAGAACTTGTGCAAAGTGGTTCATGCTGACTTTGGCAATCGCCACTACGTTGAAACACGCTTAACTGAATTGGCTATGGTGCGTCAGGCAGCTAAATACGCGATCAAACATCTTAAGTCTTGGATGAAGACGCGCGACATTTCTATGCCGATGCATCTAAAACCATCCAAAGCTTGGGCACAAGCCCAACCCAAAGGAGTGGTTGGCATCATCAGCCCTTGGAATTACCCGATTCAACTGGCATTGATTCCTGCTATTTCAGCCATAGCTGCCGGCAACAGAGTTTGGCTCAAACTTTCAGAGCGCTCTCCTAGGACATCCGGCTACCTTGCCACCATCATCGGAGAATTCTTTCATCCTCTCGAGCTTTGCGTGACAACCGGCGGAGAAGATGTTGCTCGCGACTTTTCAGAATTAGCCTTTGATCATTTATTTTTCACGGGCTCAACCGCGATTGGCAAGCGAGTGATGCGAGCTGCAGCAGAGAACCTCACGCCGCTGACTTTGGAACTGGGTGGTAAATCACCCGTGGTCATCAATCATGATGCTAACTTAGCAGATGCCGCCACAAGAATCATTTATGGCAAATTGATCAATGGCGGACAAACCTGTGTTGCCCCAGATTACATTTTGATCAAGCATGAGTTAATTCCAGAACTAAAGGATGCTTTAGTCAAAGCTGCTGAAACTCTATTCACCGATCCTTCTGAGCTGACCCATCCAATCGACCAAGAACAACTGTCTCGTTGGCAACAACTCGTTTCTGATGCAACAAGCAAAGGCGCCCAAGTCAGCCCTCTTCTACCCGAATCAGAAAACCGTCCTTTCACCCCAGTGATGCTGACCCAAGTTGCACCTCACAGCCTGGTGATGCAAGAAGAAATTTTTGGCCCCATCTTGCCAATCATCGGCGTGTCATCCCAAGAAGACGTGATTGAATTCATCAACTCAAAAGATCATCCATTGAGCATCTATTGGTTTGGTAAAGATAAAAAAGCACTAAGAAACTTGATCTCGAAGACTCACTCAGGCAGTGTGACTGCCAATGACACACTCATACAAGCTGGTATTGAACAAATACCTTTTGGCGGCATTGGAGCTAGTGGCATGGGCGCTTATCACGGTCAAGCTGGCTTTGACACATTCAGTCATCTCAAGCCAACTCTTCAAGTTCGTGGCCTGCTCGGCATTAAAGCTTGGATGGGCAGCAAACTGGCCCACCCTCCTTACAACAAAACCACAGAACGATTATTGCGCTGGCTTAGCTAACTAAAACAGCTAAATGCCTTAGCTAGCTGCAAAAATGTGGGCAGCGAGCTGATAGTGCGTCGCAGCCTCAAGAGGCTCTTCTAGAGCCTCATGCAGTTTTGCCATATTCATGTGCGCGTTGGCTTTAAGCAAAGGTTTTGTCTTTGGATCTTTGATCACCCCTTGCAAACTTGACTTGGCTTTACCCCATAGTTTTTGAGCCAAACAAACTTTGGCCAAGGCCAAAGAAAGAGCAGGCTCACTTGGGTACTTCATCATCCAAGCTTCTATCTTCTGAACCAAGCTCAGAGTCGTCGATCCAGTTGGTAAGCAATCTGGATAAATAGCAATCAATGACTCGTCCCACTGATCATCCAAAGACTCTTCAATGAAGCCACGAGCAATGTCCTGCTGACCAACTGCCAATAATCCCTTGGCCATCACCAGAGCAACCCTAGAAACTTTTCGATCAGCCTTTGGCAAATTCTTCCAAATAGCTAAAAGTGCTTGATGATCAGTTGATTTTTCTTGAACCAATTTCGCCACAGCTTCTTGCACTGTTTTTTGAGCCAACACTGGATGAATGGCTTCGCGCTTACTCAAGCTATGACTCAATCTTAAGACTTCTTCCCAACGCTTTAACTGCTGATTTGCTTTAAGCGCAATTCGCTGAACCAATAATTGTCTGGCGCCACCCTTTTGCAATTGCTCAATGGTGGCCAGTGCGCCCGCCGGATCATTTGAATCCATTTGCATATCAGCCATGGCTACCAAGCGAGCTTGCTGTTTATTGGCTGACTGTATTTTTGATAACCACTGATCTCTTAAGTCAAATCGATTCAGACGATGCGCCGCTCTAGCAGCCAATAAAGCAGCGGTTTCTGATAACGCTTGATTAACACTGGCAGCTTCTGCTGCTTTTAATGCTTTTGAAAAACGTCCCGCAAAGATATCTTCGACGGCCTCAGAGAGTAAAACAATCGCACGGGCTTCACGCTGCTTGCGACGATACAAAGCAGCCTGCTTTGGTAAACCCAATACTGCAGCAAAAGTTCGCCAAGCTAATAAGCCGACGATCAACACCCCTAACACCACCACAATAAAAAGATTAAGGCTAGTATCTAAGCGATAAGGTGGGAAATAAATGGTGATATGACCAGCATTGCCACTGGCAAACAAAGCCAGCAAGACTGCAGCCGCAAACAAGAAAGCCAACCACAATGCACCGCGCATCATCACTGACCCTTATTCACTGGAGTTGATTTAGATACTTCAGTGCGAAGCTCACTGATATTTTTTTGAATCTGCACCACTGAGCTTGCTTGCGCTTGAAAATGTTTTGCAATCAATTGCTCTGCTTGAATCAAATCATCTCTCGTTGCTTGGGGCAATTGAGACAACCAAGCCAATCTTGCACTTAAAAAATGCAATCTCAATTGCTGACGAATCAAATCTTGCGCAGCTGGAGTCATCGCCACATCCTTCACATCACCCACCACCTGAATGCGCATCAACTGATCGCCCAATCCTTTAATCGCCGACATGATTTTTTGAACAACAGTCGGAGTTCCGGCAGTGCTTGCAATGGCTGGCGCCCCTGCCACAGGCAATGCATTCATTGGCAACTGAGCCACTTGGCTCAATAATTGATTTAACTGATTGGCCACTGGAGCAAGATTTTTTTGATTCTCCAAGGAGCTCTTCAAGGCCAAATTGATTTCAGCTTCTTGGGTTAATACTTTAGCTAGCTGAGCCTCCAACTCTACAACCCTGGCATCAAGTTGTGCTGGGCGGTGATAAAGACGAAAACCCCCTTCGATCACTAACCAAACAAGACAAATGGCAATAGCGATCCACAAGGCTCTCCATAAACCTTTACCCAAAGCTTCTGATTGGACTTGTTTAGCAGTTTTGGTATTCACTTGATCGAGATCTGCAGCCATTTCAATTCCTAATTTTTATTGGTGTGCCATTGTTCAATTTTCACAAGCAATGAATCATCGCCTGGAGCACAGCAATCTATATTTTCAAATCCAAGTTCAGCACATGCCTGAGCGATTCGCTCATGCGTACACAACATCATAGCTTCATTTAACCAAGACATTGCCCATGATGGGTTTTCTTTTAAAAACTGAGCAAAGTGTCGTGCGGCTTCAGAAGAAGTCAGTAAGCAAATAGAATCGCTTGGGATTGATTTTTTTAAACCCAGCCAAGCTGGCGAGTCATCTGCTAGAGGAACTCTTTTGTAAGTAGATATCGAGTGTATTTCAGCACCTTGCAATAAAAATTGCTCACCAAGCCAAGCTCTGCCACCAATGCCTTTTAAAAAGAGAATGTTCTTACCAGACCAAGATGATTGGGATTGATTCAATATCTTCCACAATCCTTCTGAGTCCCATTCACTTGGATTGCTCGGTGCGTAGATTGTGAAGCCATGCTGGGCCGTGATGCCGTGATTGCTCAGCGCCTCTAAGCTGCCACCACCCACCACCGCTATAGGAATATTTTTGGGCCACTCCGCTTGCAACAAGCGCATCGAACACTCAACCGCATTAGGACTCACGAAAACGGCTAAATCAGTGCTTGGTAAAAGATCCTTCAAACGCTTGGCATCTGCTGGATTTTCATTGGGGACAATTGCCAATAAAGGCAGTTGAATTTGTTCAAGCGTCGGAAACTTCCGATGCAATAACTCTCCCAATCTTAGAGACTGTCCTAGTGGGCGAGTCAGAACAATATTGGGCATGAGTTTTAAGCCTTAATTTCTTGGCGGCAATAAATCTTTAGCACCCTGGGCAATCAACTCATCAGCAACTTCTAAGCCCATCTTGTCTGCATGACTCATGCTACTGATTGATAGCTTCTTTTCAGATCGGCAAATACTTTGCCCATCTGTACTCGCCACAAAGGAACGAAGGTACAAAAAATCAGCACCTTCCCAAATCGCATAGGCTGCCAAAGGAACATCACAAGAACCACCAAGAGCTCTAGAAACAGCTCGTTCCGCTGTCACAGCCATCGCTGAAGGGGCATGATTCAAAGGAGCCAGCCAATCATTCATCTCAGGTCTTCCTGCTCTGATTTCAATGCCCAAAGCACCTTGGCCAGCAGCCGGCAAACTATCTTCAGGAGCCAATAAGCTGCGGATGCGCTCAGCCATACCTAAGCGCTTAAGACCAGCAGCCGCCAAAATGATGGCAGCGTACTCGCCTTTGTCTAATTTACCCAAGCGAGTGTCCAAATTGCCTCGCAGAGGCTGGATATTCAGATGAGGGTAGCGTGAACGCAACGAAGCCTCACGGCGCAAGCTAGCGGTTCCTACAACCGCCCCAGCAGGCAAATCAGCCAAAGTTGCATAGTCATTGGAAACAAAGGCATCCCGGGCATCTTCACGCTCCATGATGCAAGCCAATTCAAAGCCAACCGGTAACTGCATCGGCACATCCTTGAGAGAGTGAACGGCCAAATCTGCCCGCCCTTCCTCCAAGGCAACTTCCAATTCTTTAACAAAAAGCCCCTTACCACCGACTTTGGACAGGGTTCTGTCCAAAATTTGGTCACCCCGGGTGGTCATGCCCAAAATACTGACATCGCAGTCTGGGTAGAGCTTTTTCAAGCAATCACGAACATATTCAGCCTGCCACATGGCCAAACGGCTCTCTCGGGAGGCAATTACCAGCTTTTTAGGATAAGAAATTTGTGTCATAACCATAAGAATAAAGCCTTTGAGGCAATATACTTATATTTATGGCAGATTTAGATAAAAACAAGAACTCTTTAGACAACAAAGACCAAGCTTGGTCGGCTCGCTTTGCAGAGCCTGTGGCGGAACTCGTGCAACGATATACCGCTTCTGTTGATTTTGATAAACGCATGGCCTTGGTCGATATCCAGGGCTCTTTGGCTCACGCCGAAATGTTGACCGCACAGAAAATCATCAGTGCGGAAGATTTCGCGGCGATCCAAAAAGGCATGGCAGAGATACGCTCTGAAATCGAAGCAGGTTCATTTGTTTGGGAACTCGCTCTTGAAGACGTTCATCTGAACATCGAAGCACGCCTGACTAAACTCATTGGCGATGCTGGTAAACGTCTTCACACTGGTCGTTCAAGAAACGATCAAGTGGCTACAGATATTCGCTTATGGTTGCGTGGCGCAATTGATGAGATTCAATCTGAACTGACTGCCCTGCGTTCAGGTTTGCTTGGTCTAGCTGAGAAGCATGCTGAAACGATCATGCCTGGCTTCACTCATTTACAAGTCGCTCAACCTATCACTTTTGGTCACCATGTGATGGCCTATGCGGAAATGTTTGCGCGTGATGCTGAACGTTTGGCTGATTGCCGCAAGCGTGTCAATCGTTTACCTCTAGGTGCTGCAGCTCTTGCAGGCACGAGCTATCCGATTGATCGTGAACGTGTTGCCAAAACCTTGGGTTTTGATGGCGTTTGCCAGAACTCTTTAGATGCGGTTTCAGATAGAGACTTTGCGATTGAGTTTTGTGCCACAGCTTCATTGGTGATGACACACATCTCACGTCTATCAGAAGAATTGATCATTTGGATGAGTCCAAGGGTTGGCTTTGTGGATCTGCCAGATCGTTTCTGCACAGGCAGCTCAATCATGCCGCAAAAGAAGAATCCTGATGTACCAGAATTAGCAAGAGGCAAAACTGGTCGCGTGAACGGCAATCTAATTTCTTTGTTAACTTTGATGAAGGGCCAACCTTTAGCCTACAACAAAGACAACCAAGAAGACAAAGAGCCATTGTTTGATTCAGCAGATACTTTGCGCGATACCTTGCGTATTTTTGCTGACATGGTGCCGCACATTCAAGTCAAAGCAGATGTGATGAGAGCAGCAGCACTTCAAGGTTTTGCAACTGCTACTGATTTAGCTGATTACTTGGTTAAAAAAGGTTTGGCTTTCCGCGATGCTCATGAGGCTGTTGCTCATGCTGTGAAGGCATGCTCTAACAAAGGTTGCGACTTAGCAGACTTATCTTTGGCTGACTTAAGAGCAGCGTGTGACCTTGGAGATAAAGCCAATCTGATTGGTGAGGACGCATTCAAAGTCTTGACTCTTGAAGGATCTATCAACAGCCGCAACCATGTGGGTGGCACCGCTCCAGAGCAAGTAAAGAAAGCCATTGCAGCTTATCGCAAGAACCTGAAGTAACAGACAAAGTAACACCCGAAGTAAAAGATAAAGTAACAAACCAAATAAAAATAGGCTCACTTTTAACAGTGAGCCTATTTTTTAACTAAGAAGAATTTGTTTTTAAATCAAATCTTGGATCAATCTTTCAATCAATCAAAAATCAGTCTTTAACGCAGTCAACGTAATACTCTTTGCGACCATTCAAGTCACCTTTGACCAAACCATGAACATCGGTTTCAAAGCCAGGGAACTGCTCATTGAAGTCACGAGTGAAACGTAAGTAATCAACGATGCGCTTATTAAAACGCTCACCTGGAATCAACAGCGGAATACCTGGTGGGTAAGGTGTTACCAACATCGCTGTGACACGACCCTCTAAGTCATCAATGACCACGCGCTCAATGTCACGGTGCGCCATTTTTGCCCATGCATCAGATGGCTTCATTGCAGGAATCATGTCTGACAAATACATCTCCGTGGTCATGCGAGCCACATCATTCTTTTTGTAGACTTGATGGATTTGCTGGCACAGATCTTTAAGACCAATGCGCTCGTAACGCGGATATTTGGCAACAAACTCTGGAAGAACACGCCACAAAGGCTGATTCTTGTCGTAGTCATCTTTGAACTGTTGCAACGTTGTGACCATGGTATTCCAACGGCCCTTCGTGATGCCGATGGTGAACATGATGAAGAAAGAATAAAGACCTGTCTTCTCAACAATCACACCGTGCTCAGACAAATACTTGGTCACAATGCTGGCCGGAATACCGGTATCTGCAAAGCTACCATCCATCTCCAAGCCTGGAGTGATGATGGTGGCCTTGATTGGATCGAGCATATTGAAGCCTGCAGCCAACTTACCAAAATCATGCCAACGTTCATCGGCCTGAAGCACCCAATCATCTCTTTCGCCAATGCCTTCTTCAGCAAGATACTCTGGGCCCCAAACTTTGAACCACCAGTCAGCGCCCCACTCCTCATCCACTTTGCGCATGGCGCGACGGAAATCCAAAGACTCTGCAATCGACTCGTGAACCAAGGCTGTGCCGCCTGGAGGCTCCATCATGGCCGCTGCCACATCGCAAGAAGCAATGATGGCGTACTGAGGGCTTGTGGATGTGTGCATCAAATATGATTCATTGAAGCAATCGTTGTCCAACTTATTGGACTCTGAGTCTTGCACCAAAATCTGTGAAGCCTGAGATAGGCCTGCCAATAACTTGTGCGTTGATTGTGTCGAGAAGACCATGCTCTCTTTTGAACGTGGACGATCTTTACCAATCGCGTGCATGTCTTTATAGAAGTCATGGAAAGTTGCATGCGGCAACCAAGCTTCATCAAAATGCAATGTATCGACTTTGCCATCCAACATTTCTTTGATCATTTCAACGTTGTACAAAACACCATCATAGGTACTTTGGGTGATCGTTAAAACACGTGGCTTGGCATTTTTATCAGTGATGAATGGATTATTCTGAATTTTCTTCTGAATGGTTTTCCAGTCAAACTCTTCTTTAGGAATTGGGCCAATGATGCCGTAGTGATTACGCGTTGGCATCAAGAAAACAGGCACAGCACCCGTCATCATGATGGCGTGCAAAATTGATTTGTGGCAGTTACGATCCACAATCACGATGTCGCCAGGGGCCACTGTTGAGTGCCAAACGATTTTGTTCGATGTTGAAGTACCGTTCGTCACAAAGAACAAATGGTCCGCATTAAAGATGCGGGCTGCATTGCGCTCACTCGCAGCCACAGGGCCGGTGTGATCTAGCAATTGGCCTAATTCATCAACGGCATTACAAACGTCAGCACGCAACATGTTCTCGCCAAAGAATTGGTGGAACATCTGACCCACGGGGCTTTTCAAGAAAGCCACGCCACCTGAGTGACCTGGGCAATGCCATGAGTAAGAACCATCAGAAGCATAGTGCGTCAATGCTTTAAAGAATGGAGGTGCCAACGAATCCAAGTAAACCTTGGCTTCACGAATGATGTGACGAGCCACAAACTCTGGCGTGTCTTCATTCATATGAATGAAGCCATGCAACTCTCGTAAAACATCATTAGGAATATGTCTTGAAGTTCTGGTTTCGCCGTACAAGAAAATTGGAATTTCTTCATTGCGTTTACGAACTTCCATCACAAAGGCACGCAAACCCTCAAGCGCTGAATCAATCTCAGCAGCTGAGCCTGCACCAAACTCTTCGTCGTCAATCGACAGAATAAAACAAGAGGCTCTGGCAGCTTGCTGAGCAAATGAAGTTAAGTCTCCATAACTGGTCAAACCAAGAACTTCCATACCTTCGGTTTCGATAGCAAGTGCCAATGCACGAGCACCCGAACCTGAAATATTTTCAGTACGGAAATCCTCATCAATGATGACCACAGGAAAACGAAATTTCATATCAACTCCCTACCTAGCAACCCCTCTGAAATAAGGGGGTTTTTTCTTAAAAACGTGACTATATCGATAAAACCAATGTTTCGCTGAATTTATTTCAACAAAAATAAGCCCCAGAGGGTTAGTTTAGCCATTCAGTCCTTGAATGGACAGACAAATCAATTAAAAAAGCACCTATTTAGGTGCTTTAAGTACTGCTCATACTAAATAAGCCATTACAGGCTTTTACACGCTTTATGTGGCTTATTTAGGTTTTTGGTAGGGTAACGCCCACCTGACCTTGGTATTTGCCACCACGGTCCTTGTAAGACACTTCACAAATCTCATCGCTCTCAAAGAACAAGACCTGAGCACAGCCTTCGCCTGCATAAATTTTAGCTGGCAATGGCGTTGTATTGGAGAACTCCAAAGTCACATAACCTTCCCACTCTGGCTCAAACGGAGTCACGTTCACAATGATGCCGCAGCGAGCGTAGGTGCTCTTACCCAAACAAACTGTCAGAACACTTCTTGGAATCTTGAAATACTCAACCGTGCGCGCCAAGGCAAATGAGTTGGGAGGAATGATGCAAACATCGCCCTTGAAATCAACGAAGGATTTATCGTCAAAATTCTTTGGATCAACGATGGTGCTATTGATATTGGTGAAAATCTTAAATTCGTTTGCACAACGAATGTCATAGCCATAACTTGATGTGCCATAACTCACGATTTTTTGCCCCTCAGGAGACTGGCGAACTTGGCCTGGCTCAAATGGGGAAATCATATCGTGCTCTTCGCACATGCGGCGGATCCAGCGGTCAGATTTAATAGTCATAAGCTCTATTTTGACATATCTAAGTTGAATTGCCTGTTTTCAGATGCTCCGCCCATTTCTTTATTAGACGCGGTCAATTGTCCTTGGCTTAATAAGTCAAAACGGTCGTATTTGAATCAGTGGCAAGGTCAATCATGGTGACCATACCGATCACCTCGTTCACCCCTTCAATCAAATCACCAAGCTCTAGCTGTCTATCTCTTAAAGCGGTACTGCAAACCTTGATTTTTACGCCCGTACGAATAGCATCCTCAATGTAAGCAGACAAAGGTCGATTGGATGGAATCACGATTTGCTGATTCTTAGGATTGTCTTTGATGAATAAATCCACAGTCGAACCAATTACATGGATTTGAACGTCGAAACTCATCGCCGCGGCAGTGCTAGCCATTAAAAAGGGGGTTGCTGCAAGATTGGGCTGGTCAGCGCTCGTGCGCCAAAGCTGCAAAATTAATCGCTTCAAAGCTTAGCCCTGAAGTGCTCGTAGCTCTTCCACGGTATTCACATTGGCAAAAGCAGCAACATCATCGAACACCACGTAATTTGTTTTCATGGCTTCAAACCACTTATCAATCTTTCTTCCACCATTTGATAAAAATGGCAACAAGCTATCAGTCACTGAAGATTTCATCAAAGCAAAAACCGGATGAGTTCTTAGTTCACCATTCTCCATCGTGGCTGCATAGGCCAAATCTAAATCCTGAATGATTAGTGCTTCGGAAAGTTTCTCAACCAAGTCCATCGGGAATCTTGGCGAATCACATGGCACTGTTACCAAATAAGGATGTTCACAGTTTTCTAAGCCCGCCTGAAAACCTGCCAAAGGGCCTGCAAAATCACCAATCACATCTGGCAAAACTGAAACACCGAGTGATTCATAAGCCGCCAAATTGCGATTCGCGTTAATTTTCACAACATCTACCTGAGGCTCTAAACGCATGATCGTGTGCATCGCCATCGGCGCACCTTTGAATTGCTGCAAGCCCTTGTCTGTACCGCCCATTCGACGACCTTGACCACCAGAGAGCACCAAGCCTGAAATCACATCACGCGGTATGAACATTTACTTCCTTTGTATTAAGACGATTAACGCCGCTATAAACCAAATAATGCTGACCACTACAGCGTCCGAACAATGTCATATTGACCTTGTTGGCCATTTCCAAACCCATGGCAGTCACGCCTGAGCGTGACAATAAAAATGGTATGCCCATTTGAGCACCCTTGATCACCATCTCGGAGGTTAATCTGCCAGTGGTATAAAAAATTAAATCATTGCCGGACTGATCATCAAGCCACATCAAACCCGCGATTGAATCAACCGCATTGTGACGACCAACATCTTCGATGAAGTGTAATAACTCAACACTATTGCCATTGTTTTTAAATACCGCACATGCATGGACCGAGCCGGCCTGCTTATAAATTGATGACCTGGTTCTGATGTGATCAACGATTTCATGAATAGCAGGTTGCGTGATCTGAGCATTTTCCGGCAACTGAATCGAGTCAATGTCATCCATGATTCCACCAAAGATAGTTCCTTGACCACACCCCGTTGTCACAACTCTGCGGCTGGTTTTTTCTTCAATATCAACCGTGTTTCCCTTGGTGGTAACAGCAGCTGATTCAGTGTCCCAGTCGACCTGAATACTTTCAATGTAATCAATGGAAGGAACTAAGCGTTGATTACGCAAATAGCCCAAAATCAAAGCCTCTGGGGCACCCCCAAGAGTCATGAGAGTGACCAATTCTTTTTTATCCAAATAAATAGTAAGCGGTCGCTCACCCGGAATATGAATGAGCTTCTCACGGCCCTGCTCATCGATCACTTTGACTTCACTGATCAAGGGGGCGACGGCTTTGGATAATTTAACCACTGTTAGTTCTTTAAAAGAAAAAATCAGTAACTAAGATACCTTAGTTACTGATTAGGATTTTAAAGCTGATTACTTTTTAGCTGCTGGTGCAGCGGCTGGAGCCGGTGCTGCAGTAGGAGCCACAAATGGACCAGGATTTGCACAAGCTGCTGGGGCAGGAGCACCGGCTTTTTTGTACTTATTGGCCACATCATTTTGTGACTTGCAAAGCTGATAGTTACCAACTTTTCCAGCATGATCTGCCTTAGCTTTAGCCAAAGCAGCTGCAGCTGCAGCTTCTGGAGTTGGAGCAGGTAACTTAGCCATCACCAAACCTGATGTCATCAAAGTTACGAGTAGTAATGATAATTTCTTCATAGGAATCTCTTTCGTGGATTTATGATTTTATTTTTCCAGATTTGACATCGTCGTACCAAAGTTCATGGTGCTCTTTGCCCCAAGCTTCGTCAACGTAACCAGTTTTCATGCCTTGTAATGCACCTTCCATGCCGATAGAGCCCACATAAATGTGACCCATGGCCATGACAGTCATCACAATTGCCGCAACACCGTGAATGATGTTAGCTAACTGCATTGTGCCGCGCCAGTATTCGATACCTGGAATCGGAACAATCATGTCTAAAACCCAACCAGATGCAGATACAACTAAACCAAGAACTGTTACACCACCCCAGAACCAAATCTTTTCACCAGCATTGAAGCGGTGAGATGGGATGTGCTTACCTGACAATAAACCGCCAAATGAAGCTATCCAAGTTAAATCGCCTTTATTCGGAATATTGTCTTTAACGTACAAGACGAAGAATAAAAGGATGCTAACTGTGAACAAAGGACCTGTGAAGTTGTGAATATTCTTCATCACCAACAAGAATGTGCCGTAAGCAGCACCACCCATGATTGGCAACAAGAAGAACTTGCCCCAAAGAATAAAGATACCAGTGAATGCAAGCGCCAAGAAGCTGAACGCCATTAACCAATGTGAGAATCTTTCTAAACCACTGAAGCGCTTGATTAAGCGACCAGTCTTAGGTTCGTGCAATTTGATTTGACCCTTGATCACAAACACAGTTGTAATCAAACCAGCCATGATCACTAACAACCAACCACCCCAAACAGTGATCACACCGTTACGGATAAGGCGCCATTGCTGACCAGACTTCTGAATCAACACACCCATTTCCTTGTTCGGGAAATTAACTGTGTGAGCTACATCAGAATTAACATTTTTCCAAATTGGTTGATTGCTACCAGGTTTATTTTCACCGGCCTCACGTTGAGCCTGAACATCCTTATTTACTTCCAAGATGTTCACAGATTCAACTTGTGGCTTTGCAGCAGGAGCTGCCCCCTGCGCAAATGCCACTGAAGCTGTTACAGAAAGTACAACGCTGGCGAGTAAGTTTCTTATTGTAATTCTCATACCGTCTCCTAAATTACTCGAGTAACTTACTTAGCTTTAACGTAATCGTCTTGACCTTGGCTACGAGTTTTTAGCTGTTTTTCCCAGCTAACTTGATCACCCGAAGTCCAACCCTTTTCAACATATTTGTTGTCAGCAGCAACATAAGCTTTTTCATCGCCTTTTTTTGCTGCAACCACAGTTTGAGGCACTTCAGAACATGCCCCAAGTGTGAATGTTGTTGCGATTAAAGCTGCAGTTAAAGAAATTCTTTTAATCATGATTTTTTTCCTGGAGCTTGTTGTGGTTTACCGTAAGCAGTGCCCCAACCGAATACGTTGGCACCAGCTGCTTTACCATTTGATTGACGCTTAACAACACGATTGCGGAAAATATCTGCAACCACATCGCCATCACCACCAATCAACGCTTTGGTAGAACACATTTCAGCACAGGCTGGTAACTTGCCTTCTGATAGACGGTTACGTCCATACTTCTCAAACTCTGCTTGAGTACCGTTCTTCTCAGGACCGCCAGCACAGAATGTGCACTTGTCCATCTTGCCACGAAGGCCGAATGTACCAGCGCTTGGGAACTGTGGCGCGCCGAATGGGCATGCATATGAACAGTAGCCGCAACCGATACAAATATCTTTATCGTGAAGCACTACACCTTCATCAGTTCTGTAGAAGCAATCTACTGGACATACAGCCATACATGGTGCATCTGAACAATGCATACATGCAACTGAGATTGATTTCTCTGCGCCAATTTGACCGTCGTTAATTGTTACAACACGACGGCGATTAACGCCCCAAGGTACCTCATGCTCATTCTTACACGCTGTCACACAACCATTACACTCAATGCAGCGCTCTGAATCGCAGATAAATTTCATTCTTGCCATTATCGTCTCCTAAATTCCGCCGCTATTAAGCGAACTTCTCAATCTGACAAATTGTTGTCTTGGTTTCCTGCATCATGGTCACACTGTCGTAACCATAAGTTGTTGCAGTATTCACAGCTTCACCACGTACGATCGGTGCAGCACCTTTTGGATAAGCATCCAACATATCTTTACCTTGCCACCATCCAGAGAAGTGGAACGGTATGAATGCTGTATCTGCAGCAACACGCTCGGTCACCAAAGCTTTCACTTTGATCTTTGCGCCTGTAGGAGATTTAACCCAAACATATTCACCATTGCGAATGCCACGCTTGTTAGCAGCCGCTGGGTTGATTTCAACAAAGTTATCTTGTTGCAACTCAGCCAACCATGGGTTTGAACGAGTCTCTTCACCACCACCCTCGTACTCCACCAAACGACCTGAAGTAAGGATGATCGGGAACTTCTCATACAACTTGTCTTCAACGTTCTTCTGTTGAATTGACTTGTAAAGCGTTGGCATACGCCAGAAAGCTTTCTTGTCATCATGTGTTGGGTACTTAGCAACCAAGTCTGGACGTGTGCCATACAAAGGCTCACGGTGCTGTGGAATTGGATCAGGGAAGTTCCAAACTACTGCACGTGCCTTAGCATTGCCGAACGGATGACAACCGTGGTTCTTCATGATCACACGAATCAAACCACCAGAAACGTCCGTCTTCCAGTTTTTACCTTCAGCAGCTTTTTTCTCTGCATCAGTTAACTCATCCCACCAGCCAAGCTTCTTAACAAGTGCGTGATCAAACTCTGGGTAACCAGTCTTGATGTCAGCGCCCTTAGAGTAAGAACCATTCTCAGCCAATAAAGTTTTGCCATCTTTTTCTACACCAAAGTTGGCACGGAAATTACCGCCACCATCCATCACGTGCTTGCTGGTGTCATAAAGATTTGGGCTACCTGGGTGTTTCATTTCAGGTGAACCGTAGCAAGGCCATGGCAAACCGAAGTAATCACCAGTTGTATCGTAACCAGTCACTGGATCTTTACCACCCTTAGACTTCAATGTCTTCACATCAAAGACATGCATCATGCGCATGTGAGCTTTCAAACGCTCTGGTGAGTGACCCGTGTAACCAATTGTCCAAACAGACTTGTTGATTTCACGCAAAATTGATTCAACTTCTGGTTCTTTCCACTCTTTACCAGCAAACTTGCTCTTCAACATCTTGTAGTTCTTTGACAACTCATTGCCAAAACCAAGCTTGTCGGCCATTGCTTGCATGATCACGTGGTCAGGAACTGATTCAAACAATGGGTCAATTACTTTTTCACGCCATTGAATTGAGCGGTTAGATGCTGTTACTGAACCAACAGTTTCAAACTGTGTGCAAGCAGGCAACAAATAAACTGCACGATCCTTATTAACCTGAGCACCTTCAACCTGCATCGCAGCCATCGCAGCAGTAGCACTTGGGTATGGATCAACCACAACCAATAGCTCTAACTTATCCATGGCTTTCTTCATATCAAGACCGCGAGTTTGTGAGTTTGGAGCATGACCCCAGAAGAACACACCCTTCACATTATTGTCTTGATCGATGAGATCGTTTTTCTCAAGCACAGCATCCACCCAACGTGAAACTGTTGTACCTGATTTCTCCATCATGTTTGGAGCAAACTGAGACTTGATCCACTCGTAATCAACACCCCACACACCAGCAAAGTGTTTCCATGATCCTGCTGCTAGACCGTAGTAGCCTGGCAATGAATCAGGGTTAGGACCAACGTCAGTAGCACCTTGAACGTTATCGTGACCGCGGAAAATGTTTGCACCGCCACCACTCTTACCGATATTGCCTAGTGCCAACTGCAAAATACATGAGGCACGCACCATCGCGTTACCAATCGTGTGCTGAGTTTGACCCATACACCATACGATAGTTCCTGGACGGTTCTCATGCAATGTTTTAGCCACTTGGAAAACTTGAGCTTCTGGCACACCACAAGCCTCTTCAACTTTAGCTGGTGTCCACTTCTCAAGAACATCTTTCTTAACATCTTCCATGCCATAAACACGGTCATTAAGATACTTCTTATCTTCCCAACCATTTTTGAAGATGTGATAAAGCACACCAAACAAGAATGGAATATCTGAACCTGAACGAATACGCACATACTGATCAGCTTTAGCTGCTGTACGTGTGTAACGTGGATCAACCACGATCATCTTGCAGCCAGACTCTTTGGCATGCAACATATGCAAGACAGAAACAGGGTGAGCTTCAGCAGCGTTTGAACCAATATAGATAGCAGCCTTAGAGTTCTGCATATCGTTATAGCTATTGGTCATCGCACCATAACCCCAAGTATTCGCTACACCAGCCACTGTTGTTGAGTGACAGATACGCGCTTGGTGGTCAGTGTTATTTGTACCGAAGAAAGAAACGAACTTACGTAGCAAGTAAGCTTGTTCATTGTTGTACTTTGATGAACCAATGAAGAACAATGAATCTGGACCTGAAGTCTTTCTCAAGCTCTTCATCTTTGCTGTGATTTCATCAAGCGCTTGATCCCAACTGATTTTTTCGTACTTGCCATTCACAAGCTTCATTGGGTACTTCAAGCGGAACTCACCGTGACCGTGTTCACGAATCGCAGCACCCTTGGCACAGTGTGCGCCCAAGTTGATTGGTGAATCAAACACTGGCTCTTGACGAGTCCAAACGCCGTTTTCAACTACTGCATCAATGGCGCAGCCAACTGAACAGTGTGTACAAACCGTACGTTTAACTTCAATCTTACCCTTACCGTCAACCTTTGCTCCTGCAGAAGCTTTGGCTTTTTGCACCAAGGTTAGTTGAGATGCGGCTAAACCCACACCCACACCAACGCCTGAGCGCTTAAGGAAAGTACGACGATCCATCATTGGGATCGCGGATTGCAAACTGCGCGCTAAGCTGCCAACCATTTGGGCAGAGTGACGAGAAGCAGCAACTGCTTGTTGTGATGTTTTACGAATCAGACTCATGGATAAACCCTCAAAGATTCAAGAGAAATAAAAAAACACTCGTTTAAAAATTAAACGAGTGTAGTTTTGTAATATTTACGGACATGATCAGATAACTTGTAACCCTTGCTATCTTCCATCATGGTAGAGGCTTGCTCAGCAATCGCTGTTCCCAATGGGGTTTGAGACACAACAGCTACTGCACCTGCAGTAACACCTGCTGTAACAAAGAATTTTCTGCGCGAATCTTTGTGTTTGTTTTCACTCATAACTATCTCCTATTAATTCTTAACAATCTGCCACTAAATTACAAAAGTAACACTTGCATTTATGGTCTAACTATAAACCTTTATTATTTTTTTTGCACACGACAAATCAAATACTTGACTAGGGGTTTCCCTAAGTCAAAAAGGCTTGTTGAGTCTGAATCAACAAGCCTTTTGCAAAAACGGTTAAGTAAAAAATATATTGATTTTTTATAACTTTATTCAACCATGTCCATGGCATAAGCCTCTACCTCAAAAAAGGCTTTAGCGAGCATGGCAACTGACTTGTAATGATTGGCCAAAGGGTGTACTTCTATTGCATCGCACAATTCCTGGACCCAAGAACGCAAGTGCTCATCAAAAAACTTTTTCTGCTGAGTAAGGTTAGCAATTGCCAAATCATCTCCAGCGATCAAATAACGCATCACCTCACTCAGTGATGAAATGTGATCTTCACTCTCAGTGATGTTTTCAGCAGCTTCAAGACCTAACTCTTGCAAAGAATCACGCAAGCGCACGAGTGGCTTTTCATTCATGAAGCCTGACTGGTAATAAGAGCCGTACAAAAATACTTCTGGCTTACCAATACCAATGAAAAGCTCTTGATATTCATCCGCCCACTCCTTGGCTGCAGATGATGAGGCAACTCGGACCAACTCATCCCACGCTTGAGTCAAGGCTGCAGTGTCTGGGGCTTCTGATCCAGTGCCATAGGCAGCAGATGCTGCAATACGATGCAGCAAATCATCATCAGGGGCTTGATAGAAAAGTGTTGCCAATAAACCATAAAGGTCGGCGCGAGCAACGTCCTCTTCTAATCCGTCAGTACTTAAAGAAGTGACTTCTTCATCTAATTTTTTTTCCATATCACTCATCAGACCACATCGTTATCGTTAGGTTTATTCATCATGTCAATCACGCGACAGTCGCTGCACATCTTCAAACGTTCAGTTGCTGCGCCTGAGAATGCGGCGTGCAAGGACAACTTGCCAACCATCAACTCAACCATTTTCAGCGTACCAAAAGCTTTGCCACAACTGACGCAGTGGAACGGCTTTGTTTCGTTGAGTACAACAGTCTTTTTTCTTATCTCAGTGGTTTGCAAACGAGGCGCTAATGTCAAAGCATTTTCAGGACAAGTTTGAACACACAAACCGCATTGCACACAGTTGCGCTCAATCATTGATAGCTGTGGCGCATCTGGGTTGTCGCGCAAGGCACTTTCTGGACAGGCGCCCACACAAGACATACACAAAGTACAAGCATCTTGATTAACAAGCACACCACCAATTGGAGAACCAGCTGCTAAAAGCAAAGGCTTCTCATTCGTGACTTTGATTGAACCATGCAACATCAAATGCTCTAAAGCAGCCTCCAATGTTTCACGCTTTTCATTTGCGAATGCAAAGGTTGCTGCTGGACACAAAGCTGTCTTTGCAGACAAAGCAGCCGTTTGTTTTTCTAAAGCTTGAGCATTGTCAGCTTGCAACAAAACAATGCTGTCTTTCGCATAACCCAAACCTTCGAGCATGGATTGAGCCACAGTCACTTGAGTGCTTAGAGCTTGCTGGTACTCAGGAGCTTCTTCACCGCTCAACAAAATGGCTACCTGGCCAAAGCCATGAGCCAAACTGCCTAACCATAGGTCCATACCGGTTGATGCACTGTGATGCAAACCAAACGGAATCAAATGAGCAGGCAAGCCTTTGAAGTTGGCTTTATCTGTGGCGGCAAGACGACCCAAAGATTGAATCAACTCTTGGCCCTTGCCATTGCTGTGCAATAACAAACTAGGTGCCAATTTTGCGCCAGCAGCTTGATAAGCTTTGGCCATCACTTTGATCTGCTGACCTTGGTAAGGAACGCTTGGGTAGTTGTAACGCATCGCACCCGATGGACAGACGGTCGCGCAAGCGCCGCAACCCATACAAAGATTTGGATTGACCTTGACTGTGCCTTTGCCATCTCTGAATTGAGATTCAATGGCCTTTGTCGAACAAACATCAACGCAGGCAGAGCAACCTACTTTGCCGTTGCGTCCATGAGCACACACTTTTTCGTTGTAGGCAAAAAACTTAGGCTTTTCAAATTCACCCACCATGCCCATCAACTCAGATGCTGCGATGGCTTGCTCTAATGGATCTGATTTTGGAGCGTAATAACCTTGCGGTGGTTGACTCATCTTCAAGATTGGATCTTTTGATAAATCAAAAATTAAATCCCATGAATCAGTGCGGCTTGTATCAACACGATCAAAATTAATAGCGCCAATTGCAGAACAAGCTTTCACGCAAGAGCGATGGCTCTTACATTTATTCAAGTCAATTTGATAACTGAGATCGATCGCATTCTCTGGGCAAGCATCCACACAAGCGCCACAGCGAGTACACAACTCAAGATCAATCGGATTCTCTTGAGTCCACTCAACAGAAAATGCGCCAAGATAACCTTTGAGGTTTTTGATCTTGCCACTATAAACAGGAAACTCGCGAAGCTGAGGCAAAGAACCTTTATCGGTGCAAAGCACGCCAACACTCATGGTTTTTGATAAGCGCTCAGCCCATTGAATGGCAGCATCCCCCGGGCCAATCACCAATACGCGGCCACTACTTTGATAGCTCACTGTATTGACTGGCTCTGGTTCTGGCAATGAGGCCATGGCCAATAAAGCAGCAATCTTTGGCATTGCATTTTTTGCATCTGCCGACCATCCGCCAGTTTCTCGGATGTTCACAAATTTAATTGGGGCAATCAGCGGCTTTTCTTGTTCGCTGGCAACCTCATCAAACAAACGTTTTTCTTGAGTACAAGCCAACACAATCTCATCCGAACCCTGAGAGGCCGAAATGAAAGTGCCCACCTCTTGTCTACACAAGGCGTTGCTGAGTGAAATATTTTTACTGTCTACACCCATGCCTTTGGCTATCTGCACGATATCAATGGGCATGGTTTGATTACAGCTACAAACGAGCGTCTTCTTTGTCATCCTCTACCTTCAGCCATTTAATCAAAACACTTGGCTTTTTATATTCAATAACCAGGCCTAGACCTGGTTCGATTAACTAATTATGTTTTTGTTTGAGTCTTAACTTCTGCTTTCACCACCGGAACTTCTGTTGATTCTTGAGAATCAGTCAATTCTGGTGATTTTGCCGAATTTTCAGCATTTATAGCACTAGGGCTTACATCAGTCTCCGAATTTGCATCAGCAAGGGCTTTCTCATCGGCAGCTTCCTTGTCCTCCAAAACCTTCAAACGCTGGTGATAATCGGCTCTTTCAATTCGCTCAGCCTCTTCATCCGCCAGCTTTTCTTCAGCTGTTTTAAATAAACCAAGCATTTTTGATTGATTCATTCTCTTGAGCATCTCTAGAGGAATTGGGTCAGGCTTTGAATAATCATCAATGTAAATGTCCAAGCCATCCATGACGTTGTAGCGAGGATCAGAAAATAACTTTTCCATCGCCGCCTTTTGCACTTCAGGATCAATGCCTGGCTTGACGTATGCGGAGAAATCAGAATCTTGGGTAAGCTTGAGAACATCTTCAAGCGTTGGCGCAACTTCCTGTGCTTGGGCAGCGCCAGCCACTGGCTCTAGATTTTTCTCGGATGACTGCTCACCCAATGCTGGATCTTTTAAACCTTTTGAATCTTGCGCAAGTGATTGCTTCTCAGCCAACTCTGAAGGAGATAACTCAGGCTCTGCGCCCAATTTCTTTTTCGACCAACGATTTAAAAACCCAGCCATTAGCTCGCCTCATCCTTTGGTCTGTGCGCCCCCTTGAATGAAACGGGACGGGCACGTTTCTTAGGTTCAGGCTTGTAGTTTTCTGCGACAAAATTAGCCAACCATCCTGCAGTATCAGGATCCAAAGGAACATTCTCAACTGTCTCACCACCATCCAGCAAACGACCCGCTTCGTAGTAGCTGATGCTCAAGAAGTGAGGAACGGCGATTGGATCACCACCCTCTGGATGATCTTCAAGACGCCACATCACAAACCATGCTGGCTTTGTCGATGTTGAATTTAAGTAATAGCCTTCTGCTTCGTCCTTGTACAACTGAATTTCAAAACCTGTGTACAACCATCGCTCCGTTTTCTCATCGCTTCGCATACAGATTGCAGGGCGATCAGAAAGAATATGGTCAGGAGTTTTATGTGCGAACTGGCCGACGTCATACACAACTTCATCCAAAACCCAGCGGTAAGACTGCCATGGGTTATCCAAGAAGTCTTTGCGCATCACGACGGCAAGTTTTAGCTTCATGATTTAGGTGTTCTGCACAACAATGCTTGGGAACTTGCTGCTCATGTCCTTGGACATCTCTGCCACTTGAATCGCAATCTTGCGAGCAATTCCTTTGTAGATAGCACTAATAGCGCCATCAGGATCAGCCACCACCGTTGGGCGACCAGAGTCAGCTTGTTCACGGATCGACAAGTTCAAAGGCAAACTGCCCAAGAAATCAACGCCGTAGTCAGCGCACATTTTTTGACCACCGCCTTGACCAAAGATGTGTTCTTGATGATTACAGTTAGGGCAGACATAAATGCTCATGTTTTCAACGATGCCGATGATCGGAATGCCTACCTTCTCAAACATCTTGAGACCTTTGCGAGCATCCAATAAAGCGATGTCTTGTGGAGTTGTCACGATCACAGCGCCTGTGACAGGCACCTTTTGAGACAAGGTCAATTGAATATCACCAGTGCCTGGTGGCATATCAACAATCAAATAATCCAAATCACGCCAATTGGTTTGACGAAGTAACTGCTCAAGCGCAGATGTGACCATCGGGCCACGCCAAACCATTGGACTGTCTGGGTCAATCAAAAAACCAATCGAACTTGCTTGCAAGCCATGGCCTTCCATCGGCTCAATGGTGTTCTCAGCAATTGATTCAGGGCGACCGGTGATGCCCAACATCATTGGTTGACTAGGGCCATAGATATCAGCATCCAACATACCTACTGTGGCGCCTTCTGCAGCCAAGGCCAAGGCCAAGTTAACAGCCGTTGTGGATTTACCCACGCCACCCTTACCGCTTGATACGGCGATGATATTTTTTACATTAGGAAGCAACTTAACGCCGCGTTGAACCGTGTGAGCCACGATGCTCATGGTCACATTGGTGCTGACGTTTTTAACTCCAGGAACCTCTCGCAAGGCGGTAATAACCAGTTTTCGTATAAGGTCAATCTGACTCTTGGCTGGATAGGCCAAAACTACATCCAAACTCACATCAGAGCCATCAACCTTGATATTTTTAGCAGATTTAGAAGAAATCAAATCTTTGCCAGTATTAGGATCTATAACGCTTTTAAGCGCATTTTGTATGTTTTCTACCGTAACCGTCACTCTTATCTCCTAGTGCTTTTTTTGTTTTTTCAGCTCTCAACTATATCCGCAGACTAAAATCCATGCCTATGCGCCAAATTTTAGTCACTTCAGCCCTACCTTATGCCAACGGTCAAATACATATTGGTCATTTGGTGGAATACATTCAAACCGACATTTGGGTTCGATTCCAAAGAATGCGCGGGCATGAAGTTCATTACGTAGGCGCTGACGATACGCATGGTACTCCCATCATGCTGCGCGCTGAGAAAGAAGGCATCACGCCCAAAGAGCTGATTGCCAATGTTTGGAAAGAACATAAAAGAGATTTTGATGATTTCTTAGTCTCTTTTGATAACTACTATTCCACAGACAGCGCTGAAAACAAGACGCTTTCAGAAGAGATTTATATCAAGCTGCGTGAAGCTGGCTTGATTGAGAAACGTGCCATTGAACAAGCCTATGACCCCGTCAAAGAAATGTTCTTGCCAGATCGCTTCATCAAAGGCGAGTGCCCCAAGTGTGGCGCCAAAGATCAATATGGCGATTCTTGCGAAAAGTGTGGCGCGACTTACGCCCCCACAGATCTAAAGAACCCCTTCTCTGTGGTCAGTGGCGCAACACCGATCCGCAAAGTATCCGATCACTACTTCTTCAAATTATCTGATCCACGTTGCGAAAGCTTCCTCAGAGAGTGGACTCAGGTTAAAACTCCGCTGCAAGTGGAAGCTCGCAACAAAATGAAAGAATGGGTCGGCGAGCCAGGTGAGAGCCAACTAGGTGATTGGGATATTTCTAGAGACGCCCCTTACTTTGGCTTTGAGATTCCAGATGCGCCAGGCAAGTATTTCTATGTGTGGCTAGATGCACCAATTGGCTACTACGCCAGCTTTTTAAATCTATGCCAACAAAAAGGTTTGGACTTCAACGAATGGACCAAACCAGACACAACCACTGAGCAGTACCACTTCATTGGTAAAGATATTTTGTATTTCCACACTTTGTTCTGGCCTGCGACTTTGCATTTCTCTGGCTACCGCACACCTACCAATGTTTTTGCCCACGGCTTCTTAACGGTTGATGGCGAAAAAATGAGTAAGTCACGCGGCACCTTCATCACCGCCCACAGCGTGATTGAATGTGGCTTGAACCCAGAGTGGTTGCGCTATTACTTTGCAGCCAAGCTGAATGCCAGCATGGAAGATTTGGATTTGAACTTACAAGACTTCACTGCGCGCGTGAACAGTGACTTATTAGGCAAATACATCAACATCGCAAGTCGCAGCGCTGGATTCTTAGTCAAACGCTTTGGCGGCATCGTTGATGATGCAGCGATGAGTCACCCACTGCTCGGTCAGTTGGCCGATGCCAAAGATGAAATTGCTGACCTATACGAAACACGTGAATACGCGAAAGCTTTGCGTCGTGTGATGGAATTAGCTGACTTGGTCAACGGATTTGTTGACAGCAACAAGCCATGGGAAATCGCCAAAGATCCGAGCAAAGAACAAGAGCTACAAACTATTTGTAGCATCACTTTAGAAGCCTTCAGACGTTTGACCTTGTACCTCAAACCCGTGGTGCCAAATGTGGCTGCAGGCGTTGAAAGTTTCTTCAACATCCCACCGATGTCTTGGGATGATGTGAACAAGTCCCTATCGTCAAAGCAAGCGATCAATCCTTATCAGCACTTGATGACGAGAATTGATCCGGTCATGATAGAAAAACTCATCGCAGCCAATCAACAATGATGAACCTAGCGCGTTTTCGACCTAAAATCGTCAACGCCGCTAAGGGCTACAACAGCCAAACATTTATCAGCGATTTAAGCAGTGGCATCACCGTTGGCGTCATTGCTCTTCCCTTAGCGATTGCATTTGCGATTGCCTCAGGACTTAAACCTGAAGCCGGCTTGATCTCTGCAGTCATTGGTGGTTTTTTAATTTCAGTCTTTGGTGGCAGTAAAGTTCAAATTGGCGGTCCAGCCGGCGCCTTTGTCGTGATTGTTTACGCGATCGTTGAACGATACGGCGTTGCCAACTTAATACTCTCAACATTCTTTGCCGGAGTTTTGTTGTTCACCATGGGTTTGTTTCGCGTGGGCAATTTGATTCGCTTCATTCCTGTGGCCATCATCATTGGCTTCACCAGCGGCATAGCGGTATTGATTGGTCTATCTCAAATCAAAGATGCCTTTGGTTTACAAGTTGAGAAGTTACCGGCGGATTTCTTTTCTCAAATTCATGCGTTTTATCAATACGCCAACACCGCCAATCTCTTTGCATTTGCGATCGCTTTGAGCACTTTGGCTTTGATCATTCTGTGGCCCAAAGTCAGCGCCTTAGTCGCCCGCATTTGGCACCCCATCAGCTTTGTTCCTGGCATCATCGTCGCCCTTCTGTCGATCACCATTTTGGTTTACGTATTGGATATCCCTGTAGAGACCATTGGTAGTCGCTTTGGTGAGCTTCCCAATCAAATACCGAGCCCCAAAATCCCAGCCTTTGATTGGGAAACAGCCAAACAACTGTTTGCACCAACTCTGACGATTGCCATTCTTGGAGCGATTGAATCTTTACTGTGCGCGAGAGTTGCAGATAACTTGAGTGACGATAAACATGATCCTAATCAAGAGTTGATGGGACAAGGCATTGCTAACATGGTGGTGCCATTCTTTGGCGGACTACCTGTGACAGGAACCATTGCTAGAACAGCGACCAATGCCAAAGCTGGAGCAAAAACACCCGTGTCAGGGGTGATTCATGCGGTGGTGATTTTATTGATCATGATCATTGCCGCACCTTTTGCTAGCCATATTCCTATGCCATGCTTGGCAGGCATCTTGATCTACATTGCATGGAATATGTTTGATCGCACTGAGTTCAAACGCTTGAAACAATTCCACATCACCTACCAATTGATTTTGTTGGGCACATTTTTCTTAACGATCATTTTTGATCTGACCGTGGCAGTGCAAGTTGGTCTTATCTTGGCGTGCATTTTCTTTATCTACAGAATTTCATCATTGACTCGCATTGAAAAATTGGAGCTTCCAGAATCATTCGCCCATGAAGATGATTTACCACTGAATGATTCATTTGATTTAAAAAACAGTGTTGAGGCTTATGGCATTTATGGATCTTTATTCTTTGGGGCGGTCGATAAAGTTGAAGACTTATTCAACCCTCAAGATCCAAATCGCTTAAAACCAAAAGTGATCATTTTGGAAATGCATCAATTGATCAATATTGATACCAGCGGTATTGATGCTTTAAAAGCCTTGAATAATTCTCTGAATAAACATGGTGGTCAGCTCTTGGTCTGTTGCGCCAACAGCCAACCGTCATCATTGATGGTACGCAGCGGCTTCATTGATGAGATCGACCCAGAGAACAGTCTAGAAACCCTGGATTTGGCCTTTGAACGAGCTAAAAAGCTCAGCGCTGAGGCCTGTAAGGTAAATGTAGGCAGTTGAATCTGTTAAATCGCTACAATTGACAAACTATGGCCCAATACAAATCAAATATCACTCATTTTTTGGAAGAGTTAAAAGCTCAAAACCCTCAGCTAGAGCAGGCTCAGCAAGAGGGACGCGCCCTTTTATGGGATAAAGCTCCAATCAGTCCAGAAGAGCAAGAGCGCCAAAAAGCAGCTCGCGTGAAGCAAAAAGCGTACGTCTATCAATGAGTGATTTAATTACCGCCATCCCTGATGTCACTGATGGCATGTCAGAGTCTTTTGCGAGACTCTATGGGGAGCCTTTATTTCAGCTTCCCTCTGATTTATACATTCCACCTGATGCCTTAGAGATTTTTCTAGAGGCTTTTGAAGGTCCTCTGGATCTTTTGCTCTATTTGATCCGCAAACAGAACTTCAACGTTCTAGATATTCCAATGGCTGAGGTAACCAAGCAGTACCTTGGCTATATTGAACAAATTCGTCACACCAACCTAGAGTTAGCAGCTGAATATCTTTTAATGGCCGCGATGCTGATTGAAATCAAGTCACGCATGCTCTTGCCAATGAAAAAAGCTGATAGCGATGAAGAGGTAGAAGATCCTCGCGCAGAATTGGTTCGACGCTTGCTTGAATACGAGCGCATGAAACTGGCCGCTCAAGAACTCGACAAGATGCCAGTGCTCGGTCGCGACTTCTACAAAGCCAACGGTCACGTTGACACCACGGTGGCGGTTACTTGGCCTGATATCAATCCAAATGACATCCAAGCCGCTTGGAGAGATGTTCTGTATCGAGCCAAGCTCAATCAACATCACACCATCACCCGTGAGCAATTGTCTGTGCGTGACTTCATGACACGCATTTTGCGACGCTTGCAAGGTGAGCGCTTCATTGAATTCACTGAACTCTTTGAAGATGCGATTGCTACTGGTCAAGGTGCGCCAATGGTAGTGGTTAACTTTATTGCGATGCTAGAGCTCTCCAGGGAGTCTTTGATTGAAATCACTCAAGCTGAACCGTACGCCCCTATTTATGTGCGTTTGGCATATTCGCCTAACTAACATCACCCCCTAAAGAAATTTTTCCATGAAGATCATCAGCGACATTCAAGATTTGCGTGATCAATTGCGCGGCCAAAACCGAGCAGTGTTTGTTCCAACCATGGGCAATCTTCATGAAGGTCATCTTTCATTAATGCGCTTAGCCAGACAGCACGGCGATCCAGTGATTGCCAGTATTTTTGTGAATCGTCTGCAATTTGGGCCAAATGAAGATTTTGATAAATACCCTCGCACCTTTGAAGCAGACGTTGAGAAGCTAGAAAAAGAAGGTGTGTACGTACTGTTCGCACCCACCGAAAAAGATTTGTACCCAGAGCCTCAAGAGTATCGCGTTGAACCTCCTGAGAATCTAGGCAAGATACTTGAAGGAGAATTCCGCCCAGGCTTTTTCCAAGGCGTGTGCACAGTTGTTTTAAAACTATTCTCTTGCGTTCAACCGAAGGTGGCAGTGTTTGGTAAGAAAGACTATCAACAGTTGATGGTGATTCGTCAAATGTGTCGCCAATTAGCTCTGCCAGTGGACATTGTTCCAGCAGAAACAGTGCGCGCAGACGATGGCTTAGCCCTTTCTTCCAGAAACGGTTACTTATCAACAGAAGAGCGCCAAGAAGCTGTGCAATTGATTCAAACGCTCAAAGAAATCCAAGAAAAAGTATTGCAAGGCAAATTAACAGCTGCAGACATCTTGAAAATCGAACAAGACGCTTGCGCTAAGTTAAGCAAAAGAGGATGGGTTCCTGATTACATCTCTGTGCGCAAACGAAATGACTTGTTAAGCGCCAATGATGCTGACCTTTCTAGCAATCAGCCATTGGTTGTTTTGGCAGCGGCCAAATTAGGTAAAACTCGCCTCATCGATAACCTAGAAATCTGATCAAGATGCGCTCACAAGGCTTTTCAATAGCATTGATCGCCTCTCAACTACTGTTTGGCATCTCAATAAGTTTTAGCAGTCATGACAGCTTTGCTAAACAAGAAGGCTCACAACCCAAGCCACAACGCATCATCACCCTAGCACCTCATTTGAGTGAGCTTGTGGATTCGGCCGGAGGATCTGAGCGCCTCGTGGGCGTGAGCGCTTACAGCAACCATCCAACTTCAGTCAAACAATTACCCATCACCAGCGATGCAAGATCAATTGATCTTGAAAAAATGAAATCACTTCGCCCAGACTTGATCATTTACTGGCGAGGTGGAATGTCTGAATCTCAGATTCAATCAATCAAAAAGACATTCAATAAAGATGTGCAATTCATTGCTGTGGAACCTAAAAAGCTATTGGATATTGCTACTGATATTGAAACCATTGGCAAAGCCTTGGGCACTGACCTGATTGCCAAAAAGAATGCTGATGTTCTTAGACTCAAAATAACAGAACTCAAAAATACTGAAAACAAACAAACAAATATCAGTCAAAGAAAAGTCAGGGTGTTTTATCAAGTCTGGGCACAACCCTTGATGACACTCAACAAAGATCACATCATCAGTGACATCATTCAACTATGTGGTGGCGAGCAATTATTTGCGAATGAAAAAGTTTTGGTCCCAACGGTCAGCAGAGAAGCTGTCATCAAAGCCAACCCAGAAATTATTTTTACCGCAGTAGACAATCAAAAAATGAGCAGCGATTGGTCGATGTGGACTTCTTTCTCACAGCTTGCTGCGACGAAAAACAAAGCATTTGTTGATCTAGATGGCGACATCATCAGTAGGCCATCACCTCGAATCATGCAAGGCGCCCAAAAGATCTGCGCTGAAATCAATCGACTTCGCTAAGTTATTCGCTAAGTTATTTATTAAGTTATCAAGCTGGGACGTAAACGACTTGACCCTCAACTGTCTGCGCAGTTGCAATCGGGTGACCCAATGATTTTTCCAAATTAATCGGATTAATCACTTCAGATAAAGACCCAGCCAAATAAGAGCCATCATTCATGAGCAAGAGTGCATGAGTGAAGCCTCGATGGATCAAACCAATCTCATGCAAGCTTGCGATGATGGTTTGATGACATGACTGACTTCTTTCAGTCAGTGTTTTTAATAGACTTACTTGATGACCAATGTCTAAATGAGAGGTTGGCTCATCCAACAGAATGGCTTGGGTATTTTGCGCAAAACATGCTGCCAAAGAAACTCTTTGACGCTCACCCCCTGATAAGGTTTGCCACTGGGCGTTTTCTAGGTGAGCAACATCACAGGCACGCAAAGCAGCTTGGGCTTGATCAATCTCTTCTGCAACATCAAGATGCCATGGCCATTGGGCTGCCAAGACCATATCGATGGCTCTTAGACCCACGCCACTCACCGGAAACTGTTCTGCATAAGCCCGAATCTTTGCAAGCTCTTCTGGCTTATAACTGAGTAAGGCCTGTCCCAACCAATTGATTTGACCCACAGAAGTATTGGCTTGAACGCCTGCAATGATTCTCAGTAATGTTGATTTGCCAGCGCCATTGCGACCGATCAAACACCAGCGCTCACCCTTCTTCACTTGCCAATTTAAATCTTTGACCAAGCGTCGCCATGGAACCTCAACATCCAAATGTTTTGTTTCTAAAACGATGTTGACATTTTCAACAGAATGAGTAGTCATCATGTATTCCAATGCCTAAAACGAGACAAGATCCACAAGAAACTAGGCACCCCGATCAGTGCGGTGATGATGCCTACTGGTAACTGAGACGGAGCAATGATGGTTCTGGCAAACATATCAGCCAAAACTAAAAAAGTACCGCCCAATAATGCAGAGGCAGGCAATAAGAACTTTTGATCAGGGCCGTGTTTTTTAATGATGCATGCTCGCAGAAGATGAGGAACCAACAATCCAACAAATCCGATTGATCCTGCGATCGACACAGCTGCAGCAGCTGATAAAGCAGACAGCAAAACCATCATCCATTGAACATAAGAGACATCAACACCCAAGGTCAAAGCTTTATCAGTGCCCAATTGAAGCAAATGGATTTTTGGAGAAAGCTTCCACACCACAATCAACACAGATATCCAAACACCTAATATGGCGCCCACAGCTTCAAGGCTGATGACCGAGTCCAAATCACCCATTAGCCAATGAATCATGCCAGGCATGGCCACATTCGAAGCGAAGGTGATCATGAGAGTGCTGATAGCACCGCAGGCGGTGGCAATCATGACACCGGCCAACAACATTCGCGATGGATGAGCGGAGTAACCACCAACCAGCAACCACAATAGGAGCATCACAACGATCGCCCCCATCCAAGCACCACCAGCAACCCAAATAGTTCCAGCACCACCCATCATCAAGACAGCCAAAGCACCCACCGATGCCCCACCAGACACACCCAAAACAGATGGCTCAGCCAACGGATTGCGAGTCAAGACTTGCAAAAGACTGCCAGACATTGCCAACAAACCACCCACAGCAAATGCAGCCAACACTCTGGGTAAGCGCAATTGGTAAATGATGGCAGCGTCTGCATTAGAGACACTGCCAATAGATAAAGCCAAAGCCATCGCCGCCAGTGATGCAATCACGAGCAAAACAAAAAGAGTGGTTTTGGATGAGGTCATTTAATTACTTTGGTTGATATTGCAATGTAGCAAAGACTCCGCGACCAGGGGTGTTATATCCATAAGCTAATTGATAATCACGGTCAAATGCATTATCTAATTTAAGTCTTGCCGTCCACTCTTTATCAATTTTTTTGCTAGCGTAAAAAGACCAAGTTGAATAGCCGGCTAAAGTTCCACTACCTCCTGTTCGATCCGTACGCTCTGCGGAACCATATAGCTTTGCACCCAGGTCATAAGAACCAATTGCTCTACTAACATCGACCGAACCATATTGCTTAGCTCTACGTTCCAACTGACGATTATTTGAAATATCCCAAGGATCTTGAGTAACAGCACTTAATTTTAAGATGTATCCACTTAAAGATAATTTTGAAGATAATTCAAAACCCCTATTTTCAACTTTACCTATGTTTTCATAACATTCTGAGCTGCAAGAGCCAGTCCCTGTATATGAAATTGCATTTGTCGTTGAGGTATTAAAGTAAACCAGTCTCGTCAAACCACGTGGATTAGCTTGCACAAATCCAACTTCTCTACTTTTATACTTCTCACTTACCAACGCTGGAGTATCTGTTTGCTCATAGAGTGTTGGAGTATTGAAGCCGCTAGAAATACTACTAACTGCTTTAAGACTTTGAGTCAGTTGATATCCCAAACCCAATAAACCTGTCGTCGCTTCCTGTCCCGTGGTTATATTGTCATATCGAATATTCAACTGCGAAGTTAGGCGATCATACTTACCTTGGTGTCCAGCAAAAATGGCGCGCGCATTTCTAGAGGCATCGCTATTCGCCCAACTGCTGACTGCAACACTATTTGCCCTAACATCCTCCGCACCAAAATTGAATGACTGAGTTTCTGAATATTGATAGGTATTGAACCAACGCACCTGATTCTGACGAGTATCATTGTTGGTGTTCAAACCGCCATTTGTATGCGCCTTTATTTCGACTTGAGATGCATTTATATCAAGCTGAGATATCCATCGATCATTGATTTGATTTTTGAGATAAAGCCCTGTTAAATAATTTGCACTTGTTTGAGTGTGAAGATCAGCTCTACTTCCGTAAGCATCATCGTAATCAAGCTTGGCATAGGTAGCGTTTAATCTAACGCCAATCTCATTCCCCGCTCCCAAACTTTTTGACAAAGTGCCACTCATGGAGTTATTCAAATAACCATCTTTATCAGAATTAGCATTAGGATAATGAGAAGAGTTAATTGCTGAATATCCAGATGTTTCTTGCCTAGACACTCCAAGGTTAAATTTGTAATCATTAACCTGTCCACCATAACCAACCGCTACATCGGAAGTATTCCTGGAGCCATAAGAAACTGACGAGTATGCTTTTGGGTCGCCTTTACCTGCTTTAGTAAAGATTTGAATGACGCCACCTACTGCACCTTGCCCATAAAGTGCTGAAGCATTACCACGAAGTAACTCAATGCGCTCTATCTGGCTCAAGGAGATGTTTTCTACTTGAGAAGTACCGGTAACCTCATCTTTTAAACGAACGCCATCAACAATCACAACGACGTTCTTACTATCTTGACCTCTTAAGAAAAAAGAAGTGATAGAACCTGGGCCACCATTTCTACCAAACTCAAAACCTGCCTCACCCTGCAATAAATCAGCTAGATTAGTTGCCTGCGATTTATCAATGTCGGTTCTAGATATTACTGACACAGAGGGCAAAACATCTGATAAAGATTGTTCGGTTCTACTTGCCGACACAACTACTGGATTAAATTCCGAGCTGGTTTGAGCTTGCGCCGTTGAGATGGTTGCAAAAATGCCTGCGCAGGCGAGCGCAACCTTGGTTGGTTTTGTAAACATAGGATGAACTTTCAAAAAACAATGGTCGCTGGCTTGTTCCCCCGCAAGCACGGAACCTTCATAACCGAGTAACGTCCCCGTAACTCAATTAACCATTCCAGGCCGGTATCCGGGCTCATGAAACTAACTCAATGACCTTCCCAGCCTAAGCCAGTGGTATATCGATTGAGCCGGCACTTGCGTGCGTTCACTTACCGTTGCGGGGGCAGCACAGGTTATCCTTTAGCCTTAGACTAATAAGACCCCTGTTTCCCGTTTAACTTTGGTAGATTGTTATCTTCCAAGAGCACCTAAGAACGAGAGTAGTATATACAATATGCCTATGTCAGAACTTACAAACAATTCATATAGCCGTTTGCAAGACAGTCTAGAGCGCCTAGAGGGTAAAACCAAGGCTTTACTAGAAGCTGTGGAGCAATCGCATAAAGAACGCTTGGCCCTTGAGACCAAGATTGAAGATGCTCAGGCACGTATTCAGCAAATCTTGGAAAAACTACCAAGCCAAGCGGATACCGGCCAATTAGACTTACTTTCTGTCCACCCTAAGGATATGCAATGAGCCAACACCGCATTGAACTTACATTGGCAGGTCAAAAGTTTGCGTTTTCCACAACGCCAGAACATGAAACCAGCTTAAGAGCTGCTGCCGCGATTGTTGACGAACAACTAGAAGCAGCTTTATCAGCTGGTAATCGCAGTATTGAACGTGCCGCCATCATGACTGCTATCAAATTAGCGGGCGACCTTCAAGCGGCAAAAATGAATCTCAGCAACACAGAAAACCCTGGTGCCAGCCTTGATCAAATCGATGCCATCCAAAGCAAGGTTGATCAAATTGAAGCATCCGTTGATTCTGCGCTGAAAATGCTTTCCCTACCTGGTGCGCCAAGGCCAATAGTTCCTTGAACCGATGCGCAAGCATCAGGCGTGGGCCATATAGTGTGGGCGCGAGCGTCTCGTTACTCACAGAGTCAGCCTTCGGGTCATACTCTCCCTGAAAGACTTGATGCACCCGAAACATTATTGCCATGCCACCTTGAACCTACTGGGTTCAGGATGACGGCCTAGCGGCCAAGGTGGGGAATCTAATTTGTACTTAATTGGAGATTGCAATGCTTAAAAAATCCATCATCACAGTAAGTTTGACAGTTGCTTTGACAGCCATTGCATCACCAGCATTTTCTGCAGATATCAATAATGGCAAAACCCTTCATCAAGCCAAATGCTACCAATGCCATGCTGAAAAATCTGGTCTAGGTAATGGCGACATCATTTACACCCGAGCAGATCGCAAAGTAAAAGATCCGGCACGCCTTAAGTTCATGGTGAACATGTGTAATACAGAATTGCGCTTGGACCTATTCCCGGAAGATGAAGCAGATTTAGTGGCTTATCTCAATCAACAATTTTATAAATTCAAATAAAGAGTAATCAATGACCCTTGTTCAAATCGGTGCACTAGCAGTTCTTGGCGGTTTCACAGGCTTTGCAGCAGGTTTGTTGGGGATTGGTGGAGGCATGATCATGGTGCCCTTCTTGACCTTCTTATTCACCCTCTATGGCTTTCCACTTGAAGTGGTGGTTCACATAGCCATTGCCACATCCATGGCCACCATCATCTTCACCTCCCTATCTTCCGTGAGAGCACATCATAAGCGTGGTGCAGTGCGTTGGGACATCGTGATTCTTTTAGTGCCTGGCATCTTGATTGGCGCTCTTTTAGGTGGCGGAAAATTATTTGCCCTACTCAAAACATCTTGGCTCTCTTTGATCTTTGCTTTATTTGTTGGCTTCTCGGGCTACCAAATGTTGGCGAATAAAAAACCTAAACCAAGTCGCACCATACCAGGCAAACTTGGCATGTTTGGTGCTGGCAGTTTCATTGGATTTTTATCCAGCTTGGTTGGTGCTGGTGGCGGGTTCATATCAGTTCCCTTCATGACCTGGTGCAACGTCGCTATGCACAACGCGGTTGCCACTTCTGCTGCCCTGGGATTTCCAATTGCATTGGCCAGTGCGATCGCCTACATCATCAGTGGCTATGGCAATCCGAACCTTCCTAGCGGCTCCATTGGTTACATCTATGTACCAGCCCTTATTTGTATTGCATTGGCGAGCGTGGTGACAGCACCTCTTGGCGCAAAAGTGGCTCACCAACTCAATGTGGCACAACTGAAAAAAGTATTTGCCTTGGTGCTGTTCGCGCTATCAGCCTATATGCTCAACAAAGGCCTGATCACTTTGGGTCTCTACTAAAAAGGTTTTTATAAAAGAACAAGGCCTTCTTAAGAAGGCCTTGCATTTGCTACTCTTACCGCTTTATCAAAGATCTAAAGCTTAAGCATAAGTTTGGCGCAGAATATTTTTCTGCACTTTACCCATCGCGTTTCTAGGTAACTCAGAAACAATGATGACTTTCTTTGGCACCTTAAAGTTTGCAATCTTGCCTTTGAGATCAGCAATCATTGCATCTGAATTGAGCTTGGCACCCGGCTTAGCAACCACCACCGCCACCACAGCCTCACCAAAGTCAGGATGAGGCACGCCAATCACAGCACTCTCATCAACCCCAGCCATGTCATCAATAAAACTCTCAATCTCTTTTGGATACACGTTATAACCGCCAGAAATGATCAAGTCTTTGCTTCTACCAACGATGCAGAGGTAGTTATCAGGAACCTTGCCAGCGCTGGTCTCACCGCCCCAACGTCCAACATCGCCTGTTTTGAACCAGCCGTCTTTGGTGAACTCTTCTTTGGTCTTCTCAGGCATGCGCCAGTAACCTTTGAATACGTTCGGGCCCTTGACTTCAACGCTACCGATTTGATTCACGCCACAAAGCTTGCCAGCGTCGTTGGTGATACGAACTTGAGTCTTAGGCAAAGGTAAGCCCACTGAGCCACCCACACGAGCACCCTCATATGGATTAGAAACCAACATCACTGTTTCACTCATGCCATAACGCTCAAGAATCGTGTGACCCGTTCTTTCTTTGAAAAGATTGAAGGTCTCAGTCAACAATGGAGCAGAACCAGAAACAAACAAGCGCATGTTTTTAACCGTTTGCTTGGTGAATTCTTTATCTAACAATAGGCGCACGTAAAACGTTGGTACACCCATCATCACGGTTGATCTTGGCATATGCTTGATCAACTCTTTGGTATCCAAACGTGGTAACCAAATCATTTTGCTACCATTGAGCAAAGCTCCATGGGAAGCAACAAACAATCCATGCACGTGGAAAATAGGCAAAGCATGTAATAAAACATCGCCTTTTTTCCAAGCCCAGAACTTCTTCAGCACTGCGGCATTACTTCCCAAGTTGCCATGAGTCAACATCGCACCCTTGCTTCTACCGGTTGTGCCTGAGGTGTAAAGAATGGCCGCCAAATCGTCATCATCACGCTTGACCGTTTTGAACTTATCAGATTGTGTCGCTGCGCGATCCAAGAGTGTGCCCGTGCGGTCTTCACCCAAGGTGAAGACATGCTTGGTTCCTGCCTTGAAGGCAACTTTAGACACCCATGAGAAATTCTTAGGGCTGCAGACCATCACCGCTGGTTCAGCATTGCCAATAAAGTACTCAATCTCTGCAGCTTGATAAGCTGTATTCAATGGCAAATACACCAAACCTGCCTTGAGCGTTGCCAAATATAAAAAGAGTGCTTCAGGTGACTTCTCAACCTGAACTGCAACTCGGGATCCTTGAGGTAAGCGCAAACTTGCCAAAAGGTTGGCCATTTTTGATGTGGCCTTTTCTAAATCATCCCAGCTATAAAACAAACCATCATGCGTTTCAATCGCGCATGATGGTTTATCTTTTGGAAAGCCGGATTCTAGTAACTCATATAAATTCATCTGAATCTCAACTTAAATTGTTAAATGCTAATTACATCTTGGCGCCAGAGGCTTTCACAACTTGATTCCAACGCTTGATTTCAGCATTAACAAACTTGCCGAATGCATCACCAGTCAAAGTAGGAACTTCTGAACCGTTATTTAGCCAAATTGTTTTTAGCTCAGGTGTGCTCATGGCTTTTGTTACTTCTGCAGTCATCTTGTCGATGATAGGCTGTGGAGTACCTTTTGGTGCCCACAAAGCGTACCAGCTACTGACTTCATAACCAGGCAAACCTGCTTCTGTTGCAGTTGGAATATTTGGGAAAGCTGGATTACGTTTGCTTGAAGCAACTGCAATCGCTTTGATCTTGCCACTTCTGATGTGCTGAGCAGATGAACCTAGACCATCAAACATGATGTCTACTTGACCAGCCATCAAATCAACCAAAGCTGGGCCTGCGCCACGGTAAGGAATGTGAGTGATAAATGTCTTGCTCATATCCTTGAACTGCTCACCAGCCAAATGGTGTGATGTACCGTTACCAGCACTACTAAAGTTCAACTTACCAGGATTCTTTTTAGCGTAATCAATCAAACCCTTTAAATCATTTACTGGCAATTTTGGGCTAGCCACGATGATTTGTGGAGGAGCAGCTACCAAAGCTACAGGCACAAAGCTCTTTTCAATATCGTAGTCTAGTTTTGGGTACATAGATGGTGCAATCGCGTGGTGAACCGCACCCATGAAGAATGTGTAGCCATCTGGAGCTGCCTTTGAAGCAATAGCAGCACCCAAAGTACCACCCGCACCAGCTCTGTAATCCAAAATGAACTGTTTGCCTGTCATTTTGTTCATCATGGTTGTCAAAGGACGCGCGAAGGCATCAGTACCACCACCCGCTGGGAATGGCACGACGATCGTGACTGGCTTATTAGGCCAATTAGGATCAGCCATCACAGCTGTTGAGCCCATCGATAAGCCCACTGCAGCAACTGCTGCTACTGCACCCACTACTGAGGTCAATCGACCAACTACATTTACTGATTTTTTCATTTTTGTCTCCTCGTACTCTAATTAAACTATCTAAAACTTTAAAACTGTTGCTACTAATATCACTACTGATTAAATCAAACTAAAACTCATACCAACTGCGAAACTGCTCTTGAATAAATCACTTCACCATTCACAAAACGTTCATGGTTATCTTCTACCTTATCAAGGTCGTAAAGGTAATTCACCATCAAACCTGCAGACTGCTTGATCCCTTTTTTAGATAAGTCACCGGACCAATTGATGCGGTGCAATTTTGCGCCATTTCCCAGATGGAACTTGGCCACAGAATTACCGCCTCTTCGAGGTGAGTAATATAGCAAGTAAATCGCGCACAAAGCCATCAAGGCCTCTTTTTCCTTCAAAGATGAAAGATCTGGATGCCACCCATTTTGCAAGCGATCATGCCAAGATTTCTCTTTTAAATTAAAGACTTTTATGGCTTCTTGGTACTTTTCAAGAACCGCAGGCTTCAAATGATCTAGGGGTAAGTCCGCATGCGAACCCAACCACTCCATCAAGCCCGGAATTGGCGATAAAGTGCAAAAAGTCTTTAGCGACGGAAACTCTTTCTTCAAACTCTCGGCCACCCGCTTGATCAAAAAGTTCCCCATCGAAACCCCACGCAAACCCGGCTGACAGTTACTGATCGAATAAAAAATAGCGCACTTATATTGATTGCTCTCCAATGCTGAAGATTTCTTATCCACCAATGGCGCAATCGACTCTGGAATATCCGGTAGCAGCGCCACCTCCACAAAGATCAATGGCTCATCTGGCAATTGAGGATGGAAGAAAGAAAAACAACGACGATCCGGCTGCAAGCGACGACGCAAATCATCCCAGCCATCAATCTCATGTACAGCTTCATGCTGAATGATCTTTTCAAGAATATGCGCTGGTGACTTCCAATCCACCTGGTGCATTTTCAAGAACCCTGGATTAAACCAAGAATTCAACAAATGCTGCATGTCCGCATCAACTGCTTTTAACTCTGGCTTCTTCGGCAATAACTTGAGCACCTGATGACGCATATCGATGATCATATGGGTGCCGCCTGGGGCACGATTCAAGCGGCGCAACAGTTCTTGTCTTGGTGACTCAGAAACTTTCATCAACCAAACAAAATTATCAGCGCTAGGGTCCTTTGAGTACAACTCAGCAGCGCTCAACACATCAGCGGGGCTTGGATTTAATTTTTCTGATAAATGTAGAAAATATTCTGATTTTTGTTCGTCATCCAGCGTTTTGAAGTTTTCAATCAAATCACTGGCCATGCTCGCAGCGTTTGATTCTCCGCGCTCAGATAACAACTTCTTTGTGGCACTGAGGGTTTTGCTCATGTGCCTGGCTTTGAGCATCTTATCCAAAATCATGCTGTCAACCTCTGCTCTGACTTGAGCTGTCTTAATGCTTCACGTTGATTTTGGATATGATCTTTCATCAAGATCTCAGCCTTCTTGCCATCTCTTGCTTTCAGAGCCTCAAACACTGCCATGTGCTCTTTACAAGACTCTTCAATTCTGCCGCGATGATGCAAGCTGCGATGACGAGATAGGTTCAAAATTTTTCTCAAATCATGAACCATTTGCGTCAACCACTCATTACCCGCTAAATGCTGAATGGCCACATGGATTTCTCGATTGGTGGCGTAGTAGCGATCAATGTCTTTATCTTTGGCATACGCCTTGAGTTTTTTATGAAGCAACTCCAAGGCGTTCAATTCTTGATCACTGGCTTTTGAAGATGCTTCAAACGCACATCGTCCTTCAAGCATTGCCATCAAAGGAAAGATTTCATCTAAATCTTTTTCAGTTAATTCGGTGACATAGCAGCCGCGGCGCGGCTCTATTCTTAGCAAACCTTCGGACGCCAGAATTCTGATCGCCTCTCTGAAAGGAGTTCTAGAGACCCCTAATTGCTCTGCTAATTTTTGCTCATCGATCCAAGTGCCGGGAGATAAAACACCACCAGCGATCATCGAGCGCAATTGCTCGGTGACTTCGACATAGAGGGCTGTTTTAACTACTTTTAAGGTCATGTACTCAATATATTTTGTATACATTATTGAATACATTGGTAAATACCCTCATCAAGGGAAATTACCTAGGGTTAGAAGGGTCAACCCTTGAGTTTATTGAGTCTTGCGACTGAGCAAATAAATACCAAAAGCAATCATTGGCAGAGATAACCATTGACCCATCGACAGCCCCAGGCTCAAGAGTCCTAAGAAGCTATCAGGTTCGCGCGCAAACTCTGCTAAAAATCTAAAGAGGCCATAGCCTAAGAGGAATAAACCAGACACCTGACCAATTCCTCGGGCTTTGCTTGCGTACCACCAAAGCACAACCCCCAAAATAATGCCTTCACCCATGAATTGATACAACTGCGATGGGTGCCTTGCCAACATATCACCAGCTTGCGGAAAAATCATGCCCCATGCGACATCTGTGGGTCTTCCCCACAATTCACCATTGATAAAGTTACCCAAGCGACCAAATGCAAGTCCAAACGGAATCAATGGAGCAATCAAATCTGTGACTTCAAAGAATGTCTGCTTATTTCTTTTAGCGGCCCAAAGCATCGCAACCAACACACCCAAGAAGCCACCATGAAAAGACATGCCACCTTCCCAAACTTTGAGAGCATCCAATGGATGACTTAAATAATGAGCAGGCATGTAAAAAATCACATAACCCAAACGTCCACCCAAAATCACACCAATCACACCTGCAAATAAAAGGTCTTCAATGTATTTGTAACTGAGGTGCTGATAGTGAGCTTGCTTGGTGCGCAACTTACCTAAAAGTAGAAATTGAGCAAAAGCCAATAAGTACATCAAACCATACCAATGGACCGCAACAGGCCCTAGGCTAATAGCAATCGGGTCGAACTGAGGGTGCATCAATGCCATGTGAATATTCTTAAAGTGTCAGGTGTTGAATGATTGATAGGCATCAAATTAGTTATTGCCCTGTTTGATCAAAGTTATGCAGCTCATGACCTTGATCGCGATAAGCTTTATAACGTTGACGACCAGCTTGACGATCAGCTTCATCGGTAGAAACAATTTCAACAATGCGTGGAAATCTTTGCGCAAGCGCTTCTACTGAAACAGGTAAATTTTGACCCACATGGATCAAGACATCACCATGAGGTAAATGATCTAGCTCTGGTGATTCAAAACTCTCAACAAAGACAATCGGTGTTTCATTGGCAACATCATCTTTACCCCAGGCATGTGGCAAAAATTCTGTTGCGCTGAAAGACCAAAGTTGTTGATCCAGTTCTTTCAAAAAAGTAGAAGACCCCACCACCACGATATTTCTCATGGGTAAGTCTTCATGCTTGCTTGACATGATCTTTCTGATCAAGCGACAACTGTACAGAGGCTTGTTGTCAACTTGACTGTGGAAATCGATTCTGGCCATGACTTATTTTGTCAAAAGATAGTTCACCAACAAAGGCACTGGTCGACCTGTAGAACCCTTGGCCGCACCGCTCTTCCAGGCTGTACCAGCAATATCCAAATGCGCCCAAGAATATTTCTCAGTGTATCTGGCCAAGAAACAAGCTGCCGTTACACTGCCCGCAGGACGCCCACCAATGTTGGCCATGTCTGCAAAGTTAGATTTGAGTTGTTCTTGGTAGGCGCTGTCCAGCGGCATTCTCCAAACAGTATCTTGCGATGTGCGACCAGCACTCAACAAACTCTCAGCCAATGCATCATCATCTGAGAACAAGCCTGAGTGAACTGCGCCCAATGCAATCACACAAGCACCCGTCAAAGTGGCAATATCAATCACTGCTGCAGGTTTAAATCTCTCAACATAGGTCAATGCATCACACAAAATGAGACGACCTTCTGCATCGGTATTCAAGATCTCAATCGTTTGGCCAGACATGCTGGTGACAATGTCACCAGGACGAGTGGCTTGACCTGAAGGCATGTTTTCGCAAGTTGGAATAACACCAATCACATTCTTTTTTAATTTGAGTTCGGCGACTGCACGCATCGTGCCAATCACTGATGCAGCGCCACACATGTCGTACTTCATCTCATCCATGCCTTCACCAGGCTTCAATGAAATACCACCTGTATCAAAAGTGATGCCCTTGCCCACCAACACCACTGGCGCATCGGTGGCGCGGCCACCCTGATGGCGGATCTCAATGAACTGAGGAGGAGTCACAGCACCTTGAGTCACGGCTAAGAAAGCACCCATCTTCAAAGCTTCAATTTCTTTGCGACCCAAAACCTCAACCTTCAAGCCAAACTCTTTGCCCAGTTTTTTGGCACTTGTGGAAAGATATGTTGGATTACAAATATTAGGCGGTAAGTTACCAAGGTCTTTGGCCAGATCCATACCGTTGGCAATTGCACGGCCTTCAGCAACAGCTTCAGCCACTGCTTTGTTATTTTTTGCACCACTGGCAATGACTAACTTCTTAAGCGATGGAGCTTTTTCAGCAGGCTTGGTTTTAAATTGTGGATGGCGTGCACCAAATTTATACACTTGCTCACGAGCCAATTGAACCAAAAGACGCACTTGAGTCAAACCATCTTTGGCAGAAAAATCATCGAACACCCAAACAGCATCCTTGGCGGTGGTGGCAATTAAAGACTTTAGGCCAGCAGAAATCCATTTAGAACAATTGTTGGCGCCCTGCTTTGGCTTGACCTTTGGCTCTTCACCACAACAAATCAACAACAATCTATCAGCCTTAAGACCCAATTTGGCCCATGCATCGGTGGCATTGAGCAAAAGAGTGCTGCCAGATGTCGTATCCAAATCTTTGTTCTCAATGGCTCTTGCAACCGCCCCATGAGTAGCAGCATTCAGGGCCGCCAAGCCGCCCGATAACTTTTTGGCATTCTTGATACTGTTGGCAGGAAACGCCCATACCAAGCAAGCAGTGACAGAAGACATTTGAGCCTTTATTCCTAAAGCGCCCTCTCCAAATACTTTCGTGCTACATTCCATGTGGATTTCCTTTGCTTTACCTTTGCTCAAGGCAAGTTTCTAATAACAACCATTATCGCCCAGCTTCGCTTTTTATGATCTTTAAAAGAGCCCTTCGACAAGAACTCAATTTCACCACAGGTGTGGTGTTCATGGTTTTGGTCACGCTTGTATTAACCAATTTAATGATCAGGGTTTTAGGTAATGCCGCAAGTGGCACCGCCAACCCAAAGGATGCCCTGGTTTTAATTGGCCTTGGAATGATCAATTACCTGCCAATTTTATTAACTGCATCAGTTTTTGTGGCTATTTTGATGGTTTTGACTCGCTGGTACAAAGACTCTGAAATGGTCATTTGGCAATCAGCAGGCATCAGCTTGTTAAAGATTTTGCGCCCCATTTTAAATTTCACTGCACCCATTGCAGTGGCCATTGCTGTTCTTTCTATTTTTGCATCCCCTTGGGCCAGCGAAAAATCTGCGACGATCAAACAACGCTTTCAGCAACGCGACGATATTTCAATGTTAGCCCCTGGCCAATTCCGAGAATCCTCTGGTAACAATCGTGTGTTTTTTATCGAAAGCATGAACCCAGAAACGGATGTGATCACCAATGTGTTCGTCACTGACTTTGGCAAAGAGCGTCAATTGGTGGCCGTGGCCAAAGAAGGCTTTATACAAAACACTGCTGCTGGAGAAAAACAACTGATTCTGGCAACTGGCAGACGCTACGAAGGAACACCCGGCAATACCGACTTCAGAATCACTGAGTTTGATAAATACACAGTCAAGCTTCAAGACAAAGTGGTGGACCCTATCATCAATGGTCCAAGAACATTGCCTGTGTGGATATTGATTCAGGATCTCAATAAGACACACCTTGGAGAAATCCTTTGGCGCATAGGCTTACCTTTGATGGCATTTGTTTTTGCCATCATCGCCATTCCCTTGTCATACATGGACCCCCGCAGAGGCAGATACACAGCCCTGATCATGGCTGTTTTGCTGTATTTCACTTATTCCAATTTGCTCAAATTAATGCAGGCATGGGTCAGCACAGGCAAGCTTTCATTCTCTATTGGATGGTGGCTGCTTCATGTGGTGATTGCATTAATTGGCCTCACTCTGATTATCTATCGCCAAAATAGATCGATCACATTGCTTGGTCGCTATAAAAAATGGACTCTCAGTAAAAGCTCCCCTAAACAAAATGGGGTGAAATAAATATGTGGCATAAGCTCTTTCCACTCGTTTACGAACGTTATTTAGCAAAACAAATTTATTTGGCGTTTGTTTTTATTTTGTTTGCTTTGATTTCATTGTTCATATTTTTTGATTTCATTGCTGAGATGGGTGACACCACCAACACCTACACAGTGTTATTAGCATTCATCACAGTTCTGCTCAGAGTGCCTAGTCGTCTGGTTGAAATCATGCCGATTGCTGGCTTGATTGCTGGCATCTATGTCATGGCCAATATGGCCGCACAATCTGAATACACCATCTTGCGCATTGCAGGCCTTGATACCCAAAAAGCCTTGCTGACATTGATGAAGATTGCCGTGCCAATTGCTTTCTTGATTTTGTTAATGAGCGAAGTTCTAGGCCCTATGAGTGAAGGCTTTTCAAAGAACGTGCGCTTAAGCGCTCTTAATCAGGGCAAAGAAGTTTTGGAGTTTCGTTCAGGTGCTTGGATCAAAGACAAGCTCAGAGGCGATGATGGCAGAGGTCAAGTTCAAAAAGGAATTCGTTACATTAATGTGGGCTCTTTAGAAACCAACGAAATCATTCGTGGCTTTCGAATGTATGAGTTTGACGGCGAATATCGCCTCCTATTGAGTCGTACTGCTGAAACAGTTCAATTCGTTGGCAATGGTGTTTGGCGCTTAAATAAAGTCACCGAAACACGCTTCACTGAAATCAACTCATCCAATCGCTTGGATCCAAGTTTCTCAACCACCATCAAGCGGGCTGAATCTTTAGACATTGAAACTGAAGTCAGTCCAGCATTATTGGGTGCTTTGTTGATCAAGCCTGATCGACTATCCATCATTAACTTGTTCAGCTACATCAATCATCTTCAAGAAAACAAACAAGACTATCAACGTTACGCCATTTCTTTTTGGAAAAAAGTCATTTATCCATTCACGATCTTGGTGATGCTGGCATTGGCTCTACCCTTTGCCTACCTACAAACCCGTTCTGGTGGCATTGGCTATAAAGTCTTCGGCGGCATCATGCTGGGTATCAGCTTCCAGTTGTTTAATAGTTTGTTCTCACACGCTGGCTTACTCGGAGCCTGGCCACCATTCTTAAGCGCCGTCATTCCCGCTCTGATTTACTTCATCTTGGCGATTGCTGGCATTCGATGGATTTCTAAGGTTTAAAAAGTCCCACAAGTACAAATAAAGCACCTTCAGCAGAAGAAGTAGCTCACATACCCCTTAATTTCTAAAAATCATATAGAATGTATTTAATATACGATTAAATACATATAAGGGCATCCGGCCATGAATCTACATCAATTCAAATTTGTCAGAGAAGCTGTCCGTCAGAACTTCAACCTGACCGAAGCGGCCAAAACCTTGTTCACATCTCAACCCGGCGTATCCAAAGCGATTTTGGAGCTTGAGGACGAATTAGGCGTTGATATTTTCCGCCGCCATGGTAAAAGGATTAGAAACCTTACTGAGCCAGGTAAGCGAATACTAACTTCAATCGAAAGAATCCTAGTAGAAGTTGAGAGTTTGAAGAGAGTTGGCAAAGATTTTGCCGCTCAAGACCAGGGTAACTTTGTGATTGCTACCACCCATACCCAAGCAAGGTATGCCTTACCCAAGGTGTTAACAGAATTCACCAAGCGTTTCCCCAAAGTCAGGGTCAGCATCCAACAGGGCAGCCCCCAGCAAATCGCAGACATGTTGCTACATGACCAAGCCGACATCGCGATTGCTACCGAGGGAGTCTCAGATGTTGAAGGTTTGCTCACACTGCCAGGCTATCAATGGCAACACGTGATCGCGGTTCAATCCGAACATCCTCTGCTCTCGAAAAAGAACATCTCACTTGAAGACTTGGTGGAATATCCCATCATTACTTATGACAAAGCATTCGCTGGTCGCTCAAAAATAGATAAAGCATTTGATAGCAAACATTTAAAACCAGACGTGGTGTTAGAAGCAATTGACGCCGATGTAATCAAAACCTATGTTGAAACAGGCATGGGCATTGGTATTGTGGCGGGTGTTGCCTACGATGCAGAACGCGATAAAAATTTAAGAGTTATTCCGGCGGGACATTTATTTGGTAACAATGTGACAAAAATTGCACTCAAGCAAAATGCTTATCTGCGCTCTTTTGTTTACACATTCATAGAATTATTTTCACCAAGCTTGACGCGTAAATTAGTGGATCAAGCCATGTTGGGTGAAAGCGTTGATTACCAAATCTAAAAGATTACGAACTCGAAGCTATGAAAGCTCGTAATGAGCACCATCGAATTGGGCCAACGCATCCACAAGATAAGGCAAGATGTTTTGAAGTTTTTCTTTTAACACCCATGGTGGGTTGATCACACACAAACCACTGCCCAACATGCCAAAGCCTCTTTCATCAGGCTCTTGAACAGTGATTGAAACGTTCAAGGTTTTATCTGAAAGCGCTCTCATCGACTCTACCAGTGGAATGTGATCACCTCTGGTCAGTATCGGATACCAAACCACATAAACCCCTTCAGCAAAGCGACTTAAGCCCTCTTCAAGAGCAGTGATCACCTTGGCGTAATCGCTTTTAATCTCATAGGGCGGATCCATAAAAATAAGACCGCGCTTGGTTGGTGGCGGCAATAAAGCCTTGAGCGCTCCAAAGCCGTCGCTCTTGAATATTTTTGCTTGGCGATCGCGATCAAAGTGTTCAGCAAGCAAATCATGATCGGTTGGATGAAGCTCAAATAAACGCATCCGGTCTTCTGCTCTGATGGTGCGACGAATGATTTCAGGAGAACCAGGATACAAGGTCCACTCACCTTTGTTATTGCATGCCTTCACCAAGTCCAAATACTCTTGCAATACTGGCGGCAAATCATCACGACCTTGCAAGCGGGCCACACCATTGTGATATTCGCCTTTGGTGTTCGCATACTCTGACTCAAGTGAATACATGCCAGCTCCAGCATGAGTATCGATCACCCAATAGGGTTTATCTTTTTGATTCATGTAGAGCAAAATTTGCTGGAGCACGCAGTGCTTTAAAACATCAGCATGGTTACCAGCATGGAAGGCGTGACGGTATGCAAGCATTGGATATGTGTAAATTAAATCGCTTGAAAGAACTTCTTACTTGGCAACAGTGGGCGAGATAGCAGAAAGTTCAGAATATCTTTTCCAACCCAACTTGCTCAAATCAAGATATTTGGTACGCGAGTCTTGCGCTGGAACTTGCACAATTAAATTTTTCACAATCAAGCGCTTCATTGCAGCATGCAAAGTCGCTGGAGAAGCAATTTTCTTTAAAGCCAGCGCTCCTGATACGGTTAAGCTGTCCTCGGCTAAAAGAGCTGTGGCAATTTCATTGAGGAGCTTGATCTCTGTGGCATCCAAATTGTATTTGGCATCTACTTCGTCACATTGCTTTAGATAAAGCAAATATTGGCGAATTTTCTGATTGAGATTCATAGCTATTCATTCTAACCCTCCCATGAAGCTAATTGAAAGAAAAAATCTCATCCTGTATAAACAAACTGAATGTTAGTATTAGGCTTTCAATTTATATAAAATATAAATCAATGGACGCGATGGACGATTTTTATACAAAAGCTGAGCGTCTTCTCGACTTGATCAGTTGGGTATCAGACCAATTGCCTGATAACGGCGAAGAACTACCTCTCAAATTCCGTGAAGATGGTGAAATTGAATTTCATGATCAATTGCACGCCGAATTATCAAAGCCCGAAAATATCGACTTAAAAGAATGGGCAATGGCTAACGCCAAAAAACTATTTGAGTAATTAAGATTTGAGTGGCTTGAGTGTTTTGAGATTGCCAACTTAAGTAACTTAAGTTTGGTGCCGCGGGACGGACTCGAACCGTCACACCTTTTGGGCGGGAGATTTTGAGTCTCCTGTGTCTACCAATTTCACCACCGCGGCATGTGTGTTGCTGCTCATCAATTTTCAATGAATTGCAAACAAGACCGCTATTATGCCTCAAGAACCTTCAGAAGTGAAGAAGTGTCATCGTAGCCCCACCCAGACTCCATCAATTTTTCTAGTTGCACAGCCACTGTTTGTAAGGCTGGCATGTCTAAATGGCTTTTTGTAGCAGCATCTTTTACCAAGAAAAAATCCTTGGCATGAAGCCTTGCCTCAATGCCCGCTTTAAAGTCTCTGGACACCATCTTAGGACCCATCAAATCAAGCATTCGGCTACCGGCCATGCCACCAGAAATCGCCTCAAATACTTTTTGTAAGTCAGCGCCATTGGCTTGAGCAAAACGCAAAGATTCAGCAACCCCCTGAATATTGATCACTTGAGCAATCTGATTGCATAACTTTGCCACCTGGCCATGACCCACGCCACCAATGTGCGTGATGGTCTTGGCATAGTTCTTCACAATTTCTTTTACTTTGGCCACATCCTGATCAGACCCACCCATCATCATCACCAAAGTGCCCTCTGTGGCCGCTTTAACCCCACCGCTCACTGGCGCATCAACATAAGTCACGCCTATACTGGCCATAACCGCAGCGATGTCTTTGGCGCCCTGAGGATCAATCGTGCTGTGATCAATACAAATGGCTCCAGGCTTCGCTGTTTTAATAGCAGCCTCACTACCCGCATGCAAGACTTCAGCCACGTCCTGGGTGCCCATCACATTCGTGATGATGAAATCAGCACCTTGGGCCGCTTCTGCAGGAGATGAACAAGCAATAGCACCGGCTTCAATCAAATGTTTTGCTTCATTTTGAAAAACCTCAGGACGTCTGGCGTAAATACGCAGTTGATGACCCGCTTTTAATAAAAAGCCAGCCATAGGACGTCCCATATTCCCTAATCCAATAAATGCAATCGTGCTCATTTGATTTAAAACCTTTGTTGATGAATGAAGTTATTTTTATCGAGGTAAAAAGATCGTGGATCCTGTGGTTTTACGATCTTCCAAATCACGATGAGCCTGAGCTGCATCTTGCAATTGATAGCGTTGATTGATTTCAATTTTGATTTTGCCGCTCATCACCTTGTCAAATAAATCAGCAGACATCGGCTCTAACAAGCTTCGATCGTGGGCATAAGTCATCACGGTTGGACGAGTTAATTTCAGTGAACCTTTAACACCCAAAATACCCACATCAATCGGCGGCACAGAACCAGAGGCATTGCCATAGGTCACCATCATGCCGCGTGGCTTAATGCAGTCCAAAGATTGCATGAAGGTATCTTTACCAATCGAGTCATACACAACGTTCACGCCTTTGCCGTTGGTCAACTCTTTGGTGCGCGCCACAAAATCTTCTTTCGTATACAGAATCGTGTGATCACAACCATATGATTTTGCTAAGGCTGCTTTTTCTTCTGAGCCCACTGTACCAATCACTGTGGCACCCAATAGCTTTAACCACTGCATCGCAATCAAGCCAACACCACCAGCCGCTGCATGGAATAACACTGTATCGCCTGCTTGCACTTTGTAGCTATCAGTCAACAAGTAATTAACCGTTAAGCCCTGCAACATCATGGCAGCGCCCATTTCAAAAGAAATGGCATCCGGTAACTTCACCACGATTTCAGCCGGCATCACACGCACTTGTGAATAGGCGCCAGCTGGTTTACCTGCGTAAGCCACGCGATCACCCGCTTTGACATGTTTCACATTGGAGCCAACCGATTCAATCACGCCTGAAGCTTCCATACCAAGCCAACCAGGCAATGGTTGTGGATAAACGCCTTTGCGGAAATAAACATCAATGAAATTCAGGCCAATGGCTTCATGCACCACCCTGACTTCATCTGGGCCTGGGGCAGCAACCTCGATATCAACCCACTGCAAAACCTCTGGACCACCCACTTGCATCATTTTGATGGCTTTTGACTGAATCACACTCATGACTGTCTCCTGTTTTTATTTAGTAGTTTTTTGCTTAATTTTTGAGTTTTTTGGCTAATCAGGCGCTAATTTGCCTAAAATTACAATCTTAGCTAAATATATAGCAATTATTCAATAAAAGTTATCAGGGAGTCTTTATGGCCGGTCATTCCAAATGGGTGAAATATATTTTTAGCTGAAAAATAGGTCCTGAATAAAATAAATATAAGTAATTGATTTTATTTAAATAAATGACAAATTTTACTCATTCGCAATCAGTCCAAATCAGGGGAAATCACTCAAATAGTGTGTTTCTAGTGTGTTTCTTTGTTTGATATTGTGCTCAATGATTTACGAGGAAAATTTGGAGACAAGGTACTTCTCAGCCCTCAAGACATTTCTGAAATCATTGGAATGAGTGTTGGAGAGCAAGCCAACAAAAGGAGTGCCGATGACTTTCCGATCCCTTGGTCAAAAGATAGCGGAAGAATTAAGGTGACGATTTATCACCTTGCTGACTACATAGCTAATCACGGCAAAAAACAAGTTAAACAACAAATAGCAAAAATTCCCGATAGGCTGACACGAACTCAAAAGAAAGCCACAAAGGGTCATTTAGAAAAAGAATGGTGGCTTTTCAGAAGCCGTCCTATTATTGCAATAATTCAGAAATCAAATTTAGAGCAAGCTTTAGATAAAAAAACTCTACTAACAAAAATACTCAAGGTGTAATTCACTTCACATTGCAATTAACAAATTAAAAGGCAAGAGATGATTGATACAAACATAAAGTTGGATGAAATTTATCAACAGAACATTAATTTTTTATTTGGCTCCGGAGCTTCAGCCGATTCGCTTCCAACCTTAAGTGTTAAAGCTAAAAAATCTGATGGAAAAAATCACACAATAGAAACCATCTCAAATCAAATCGGGGATGCCAATGATGATGAGACGATTAGGCTCAGGGCTCTCCTGTTCATGCACTATTACAAAACATGTATTCAACCAATGATCGAGCTTGATTCCAATAATCTTAATGAATCACAGCTTGGCACGATTACAAATTATGAAAAATTTCTAAGCATCGTCATTCACATGCTTTCTAGAAAAGGAGCGAACCTTAAACCTGTTTGCAACTTCTTTACAACAAATTACGATGGTTTTATCGAGTTAACAGCTGACAAAATACTAACGGAAAAAAACCACAACATATCTATAAACGATGGCACCAGGGGATTTTTAAAAAAATACCTTGATGTAAAAAACTTTAATATAAATTTTCGTCAATCTGGGACATTCTCAGACATTCCACATCTAATTCCGCAAATCAATTTAATTCACCTCCACGGCTCTTGCTACTGGAAAAAAAATGAAGGAAAAATTGAGGTTGATTACATAAAAAAAGAAAACCTCATAACTATTGATGCATCAATATTAGATCCCTTTTCAAAGCTCTTAAATAATCCCAAAAGTACTTATGATGACTTCAAAACTTATGCTTCTAAGATAGATAATTCTTTTAGCAGTGTTGCAAGAGAATTCATGGAGAGCTACAACAAATTACCGATAGTTAATCCTACTAAGTGGAAATTCCATGAAACAATTTTTGAAGAGCACTACTATGAAATGCTAAGGCTTTTAAGTTACGAATTAGAAAAAAAAGATACAGTACTAATTACTTTTGGATTCTCATTCTCAGACCAACACATACTGAAATTAGTTCAAAGATCACTTTATAACCCAGGACTTCAAGTTTTCATTTGTTGCCATAATGAAGATGACTTACTGGATGTGCAAGATAAATTTAATGGCTATAAAAATATCAAATATATTTACTCGGCCGAAAAGTCTCTTGATTTTGAATTGCTTACCTCTGAAGTCTTAACTAATATTTAAAAATATATGAGAATAAAAGTCGGTGAGGTCATTGAAGTTAGGGGTCTCAAAATCACCTTGAGAATAAATGATGACTCAAATAAAGAGTTCATATTTAATAATGGGGAAATTTTCAAAGGAATCTCAATTCGAGAATTTATAACAATTGAGAGGGGATTTAAAGATATTGTATGTGTCGTAGAGGGAGAGTACCTCAGTGAGAACTCAATGTCATCCACTGGTATATCTGACACCCCCAAGTACATAAGAAAAGTTGAGGTAAAGCCAATTGGCTACTTTGATAACAACAAATTTATAGAGGGCATTAAGTATTTGCCCATGATAAAAGATAGTGTTTTTTTATCATCTCAAAAACAAATTCAATCCATTTTCAATAAATTTACAACAGATGATTTTTCAATTGGAAATCTTATTAAAGAAAATTTTCCAATTAGCATTCCTTGGGAATTAGTTTTTAATAGCCATCTTGGAATTTTTGGGAATACAGGAAGCGGGAAATCAAATACCTTAACAAAACTCTACACAACACTTTTTGATAAAAAATCAAAAAAAATGTTGGGAAAAAGTAAATTTGTTCTTCTAGATTTCAATGGTGAGTACACCGGAAATCAATTATTAACATCTCAAAAAAATAAAAAAATTTACAAATTAGATTCTAGCAATCCAGATGGGGACAAATTGCCCATAAACTCTAATCAGTTTTGGAACCATGAAACACTATCTCTTCTTTTCAAAGCCACCACCAACACCCAAACACCATTTATAAGAAGAGTGGTCAGCCGAAAATTAAAATATAACGATAATACGAATAGCCTTGAAAACTATATTAAATATACTATTAAAGAAAATTTCCAAACAACATCCCCAAAAAAAGAAACAATTGACCTACTAAAAAAAATAGCTGAAATTATTGGTAATCAAGGTCTAAAAGATAGGTTAGCAGAGATATCTTGGCGTAGCGACAGCGGCGTCTTTCATCATCCTCCCTCGGGCAACAGCGGCTACTTCAATGGCGGTAGCTCTAATGCTTATGAAAGTATTTGCGAAACTTTGGTGAGTGAAATCTCACTTGAAGAAATTAACTTTTTTAATGAATTAATTATTAGAATTAACCTACAGTTAGTTAATGACTTGATATCAGGATATGTTCAATTTGAACATATTCAACCTCTTCTAAAAAGAGTTGAATCATTAGCAGATAACTTATGCAATGTTATTAGCCTCACAGATGATGATACAACGTCAGAATTATTAACCATCATTTCACTTAGAAAATGTAATCACCAAGAAATTAAAAAAATTATCCCACTGCTTGTGGCAAAACAACTTTACACAGCTCATAAAAATTCTGTTTCAACCCCACCTAATAAAACTGTTCATTTAATTATTGATGAAGCACACAATATCCTTTCCCAGCAATCATTAAGGGAAGAAGAGTCATGGAAAGACTACAGGCTGGAACTTTTTGAGGAAATTATTAAAGAAGGTAGAAAATTCGGATTTTTTTTGACGTTATCAAGTCAAAGGCCTGCCGATATTTCACCAACAATCATGTCTCAAATACATAACTTCTTTATACATAGACTTGTGAATGATAAGGATTTATTCTTGCTTGAAAACACAATAAGTACACTTGATACATTATCTAAAAATATGATACCGAACCTTCCAAAAGGTGCGTGCATTATTACCGGTACAGCCTTTGATTTACCATTAGTAATTCAAGCTGACCGATTGAATCTTGGGCAAAGGCCTGACAGCGAAGATGTTGATCTAGTGAAAATTTGGAGTTAATGACTACTTTATTTTTATTTTTTTTGGCTCACATTCAAGTTCTTGACGAACTCGCATTAGCTGATTAATTCGTGCTTGAATTGCAGGCATCTCATTAAACTCGCAATCAATAAGAGCCATGCCCAATACTCTTAGCTCCTCATTAATATTTAAACCTTGGGTCTGCGGGTAACCAGAGGTAGATAATCGTCTTCCTGTGTTGGTTCTGTTGTCTGACCTGCCGAACCCCCTCCTGAATTGTTCCCACGAAGTTCTTCCAATCTCTTTGAATGAACTGTAAGAATGACATTCATTTTTCCCATAGCCTCTTTGATGTCCTGTAACTGCTTGTGAATTTTTGTGATTGAATTCATGTGAGCTGTTTGCTGATGTAGCACTTGATTGTTTGAATGCTCTACCAAAGATACTCTGCTGTTGAGACTGTTTAAATAAATCTCCATTTCCAAAATGGCTCTTGTGAGCAAGTCGTTTTCCATAGGTGGTATTTGATTCTTTTCCATATTGCTTTCCTCCGTTTCTATTTGTACTAACAAATTTTTTAGGAAAGTCAAGATTGCTCAAATAATCACTTCTCTTTTGTTTTAAATCATCAAATACTTTTTGATAAAAAACGACATCCTTGGTTGTCATTTTCTTGCTATCCACTTGGTCAAAACCAAGTCGGTAGTTTTCCAATCTAGTAAAACTTTCAAAAAATAGTTGATTTGATTTTCCGGGAGGATGTAAATTAAATGCTCTCCCAAATCCTTTAGAATTTAATAAAGTTCTAGGGCACACAAAATGAAGTTCTAGATTTCCCTTATCTTGATGCCTAACAAATAGAAAATTTATCTTTCCATCTTGATGAGATGGGGCAAAGGTGTCCATAAAGCGATGAATGAGGCTGTGTTGCTGTTGTTCTGTTAATTGCTCATCATCCTTAAAAGCAATTACCCCAGCCACATAGGAATGCTTTCTTCGGCTTGGCATGGTGCTAATGATGCTCTTGGTAATCTCAGCATTCCCATAAACCACTTGTGGTTCATAGCCTTGGTGAGATTGTGGGTCTAATAGGTAATTGATATGACCAACCCCTCCCAAACCTTGCCCTTGGTCAAATATCCTCACAATCATAATTTGCTATACACACATAGAACATTTGATAGCAGATGATTAGCTTGGTTGATTGCTATTAGCAGTTCAGTATGGTCAATCTGCTGGAGGTGTAATTTATGGATAGCTTGATTGAGATTGACACCAATCTTGTTTACCTCATAAATCATTGACACCATATTTCTTTTATTTTTTCTACTTGGCTTTAATGCTCCATCTCGTATAAATTCACTGAGATTGGAATACTCAAAATCAGCCATTCTTTCTTTGATGGTGTTGATTTCCTCTTCTGTGAGACGAACTTGTAGTCTTTTTGTTTTATTCATTTCTGCTCCACTTCTATTCCAATTCAGCCATCTATGTGCTGACATTGGGTAACCTTGCTAAGGTTCTTAATTCAGTTAAGCAGAAAAAAATGAAAAATCAAGTTTTTGGCCCGTTCAAATATTTTTACATTTGTAAAAATCCCCTATGGGGTCTAGGCTTCGCACTGGTATTTATTCATTTAATCTAAATTTGAGATTTATCTCTTCTAGATATTTGGACTGCTGTTGCAGTACAGTGCTTTGCATTAGGATTAATCAAAACCTATTAAGACTAATCTTAAAAAAGTGCTATACCTGAAAACGTATAGCACCCCCCTTTACCCAAATGAATTTGGTGGAAGTGCTATACCTTTGAGGTCCTATACCCATCAAAGTGGAGGTTAGTTCAAGATTTCCCTCGCTCTCTGGTTCAGGTGTCTTGTCACCCATTAGCACGGTCCAGATTCAGCTCTCGCTTGCCAGTTTGCTAATCCCATAACACTTAAGTTATCCGCAGTTCTTTAACTCTGCCCTTTGTACTGGCTTAGGGTCTATTACTCTTGCTTTCTGTGTAATCGGCTATCCATTAGGAAGTAGTCAGTTTTAATTTTGCCGAGCCTCTACATTACACATATCAAGTAGACCAAGAACCCCAAACGAGAAAATTGCTCAGCAAAATTGACGAATAAAGCTCTACTTTGTACTAATAAGAAATTTAAAAATAAATGTCAAATCCTATTTAGATAAACTATTTTCAAATTTTCAAATTATTTTTTGATGGGGACTTAGACTCACTAGATAACGAAAGGTCGCCTCTAAGCTTTACTACTCTGTACTTGGTTAGTATGAATCTTACTTTTTCTACCTTGCCTTCGTAATCATCAGAAAAATAAAAATTTACATACTCAGAATTGAAAAAAGGCGATATTTCTTTTACCGAGAACCCATATTTCTCTTTAAAGAAATCCCATAATTGGTCGCAATAAAAAATATCCTCGCCTCCCAAATTTAAATTTGTGTTTAATTTTTGGGTGAAATCTTCGTAAAAATTAAAGTCGTAATCAAATCCTTTTGAATACAGCCATTTATTCTCGTGAGTTATAACCTGATTAGATAGATTAGCATCAATGGCTAAAATTTCAGATTTCAAGAAATGAATCATCTCCATAAACTCACTTAAAAGCTGTGGAGAATAAGCACTCATAAATTTACTACTCTAAAAGCTCTTGAAAAGCTTTATCAAATTCTGTCAATCTTTCAGCTTGATTAAAGAATGGCAACCCCCAAAGAACATAGTGCTTATTAGAAAAAAGTTGTTCAACCGCATGATCATCTTTTATCACACTTAAAAATTCCTCTTTCCACTTGTCAGCAAGCAACAAATGACCGCCCTTCGGCTCAATAAAGACTTGGTAATGTCCAGTGTCGCTTTCTTCCTTACCAATTAGATAAAGAACAAAATCTGGCTCAAAGGGCCTGCCATCATCAAATGCATATATCTTGAAATGCTTTTCATTCCTGATTAGATAAGCCTCAGAATACTTTTTAGCTAATTCATCATATTTCTTATCTATATATTGAATGAGCAATTTCTCTTCACTAGTGCCATAGCAATCATCAAATGCAAACCATGCTTTCTTTGACAAATCTAAATGGTAAGCAGTCTCAGAAACATTACTCATAGAGCGACCAAACTCTTTATCGCCACCATCATCAATCATAAAATTGAGTGTTTTATCAGTAAAAATCTGATTAATCATCTTAGGTTTAAATAATTTTGAACCCTTAAACTCAATTTTGTCTGAAGAAATAATTTCAGATATTGAAGATAAAGTTTGAATTGATGCATCAAGCATTGTCTCAACATCAAGATTCTCAACCTGCTCTTTTAGCCCGGTAACTTCAATCTTAATTTTTCCCAAATAATTGTCTGAACTGATGAACTCAGTAATTGATTTTAGATTAGGTAAGTATTTCTTTAAGTTGTCAAACTGATAGAAATCAATTCTCTGAATCGCTTTACGAAGAATAATTGAGCCAAAGCTTTTCAAAAAATACTCTTTGCTAACCTTATTAGCTCCACGATCAGTTTTTTCCAAATCAAATGCTACAGAATTTTTTGTATATCCAGTCCTCAGAGATACACGATGTAGTTGACTAATTAAACTACTGTCTAGACCATTAATTTCATCACGACTGTATTTAAGTCTCTCATTCAAAAAGATATGCCCAGCCTTATATAAACTGGTTGATTTAAAACTTTCTTTAATTTGAACTTTTCTAACTTTTGACTCTTTAGATTTAATACCAATTTCTTGAAGTGCTGAATTAAGCTCTTGAATATATTTTGGATTGTATGCACTGTGATAGTAAAGCTCTTCACAAATCCGGAGTTCGTTTTCAATATCGGCATCATATTTCCGACCAAACAATGGCTGATCTTCATTTATTTGGAAAGGGCAATACCTTGCTCCACGACCAATTAATTGAGCCTCACTCATTGTTGTTTTACCAACTTTATTAGACTTAGCATCACGAGTATCGTAAAGACGGACAATATCAAACAGGTTTAAAACATCCCAACCCTCATTAAGCTTATCAACCGCAAATACCGCACGATACTCATTTGACTCTAATGAATTAACTGCAATTTGCTTCTCTTCACTCTCTTCTTTGCTATTAACTACAATAAGCTTTTCTTCCGAAAAATCTTCTTGAAGCTCGGCAATCAAATTTTCCAAAGAAATTTTATTGGCATCTAAGTAATCAAATATTTTAAGAATTGTTTCATCATTAGACCCTGCTTTAATCTGATGAAGGGTCTTAGGGGTTAATCCTTTAATGCCTGCATTGAATTCATTAAAAAAAACTTGGCTATCTTTGATAGTCTTGGATTTAAACAGAATAATAGGCTTGATATTTTTACGGTGTTTAGCAAATAGTTTTCTTCTGTATTGACTCAAAAGTATTGCCTGTAAAGCCCTTTGAAATGGGGATAAGTCAGCCTGAAGAACTTTAACTTCTTTTGAGTACCCATCTTTTCTGAAATTCTTTAATGGGTAGTCAAATATTAACTTTGGCTTATATTTTTCGCTTAGATTTTCATCACTGAAATCTACCGTAGCAGTGAATTCCAACATTAAATTATCAGGGTTAGCCTTGAAAATTCTTTCTACCGTACCTTCCCAAGATATTGTTTCAAACATTTCATCTTGGTCTACTGATTTACCTTTTTTAGTATCAGCATTTATGTGGTGAGCTTCATCAGAAATTAAAACAATTTTTTGATTTTCAAAATCATCATAAGTCAGGGTGTTTTCTTTAGGGACATTCAGAGCCATATGAAGCCCTTGAATAGTAGAGAAAACAATATTTATATCATCTGCATTTACCGATTGAAAACTTTTAACCTCTCGTACCTCAACCCTCTTATCTCCGACAGTAATATTTTCAGAAAAAAGATACTTTCCAGAATTTGCATTCAAGAAATTATCCCTAGTCTTATCAATAATATTTGTACTGTTTACAAAGAAGAGAAAATTTCTATAACCTTTCTCGTACAAGTAGGCAATTAATCCTGCCATCATTAAAGTCTTACCAGACCCAGTCGCCATATGGAATAGCAATTGATGATTTTGCCTAGGCTTACCATCAAATGACTCATTCCAATAGCTCGTAAAAAACTTAAAAGCACTCTCTTGGTATGGTCGCATTGGGAATGCGGGATTAAGGTTGCCAGTAATAGAACTGGGCAATCTAACTTGCTCAATACTTCTTTTCCCAAGCTCCTCAATAAGAATTTGGTGAAGAGTCTTTAATTCACTCATCTTTTAACTGCCTTGAAAAATTGACGATTTAGAGATTTATCTTCATCAGCAATTCCAAATGTCTCATCATCAATTTCACTCAAAGGAACATATAGTAAATTTTTATCTAACACCTCCATGAGAAACCTTTTTTGATTTTCGAAATCAAGCTCCGAGAACTCTGTCTTAGTATTATCAATACTCTTAACATTTACCTTATAAGATAAAAATGCATTACTTTTCATTTTTTCCCATATAGAAACGAGCTCTTTAGGTGTTTGCGATTCAGAAATATCTTCTAAGAAATTTTGATTAGCTTTTGCAAGTTCACAGTAGATGAATGAGCCTTGAGCATTATTCTCAACAACCTTTTTGATTCTTTCTCGAGTAACAGTTTCAACATAGTGCATCTGCTCCGCTAGAATAAATTTTCTATTTCCGCCATCTTGCTTATTCAATTCCAACACTGCATGAGCAGTTGTTCCACTACCCCCAAAAAAATCTAAAACTATCGCCTCTTTATTCTCCCCAATTACCGCATACAAGCAGTCATAAACATTCCATAAAGATTTCGGGAAATCAAACTTACAGTCTGGGACTAGAGACTTGATTAGCTTAGTTCCATATTCATTAGCATCATATCTAGGGTCTAGCCAAACAGTTTTATAAGTACCGAAATCCTTACCAATTTCAATTTCATATCTACCACCCTTTACTTTTTTTGCTCGCAATAAATGTTTTATTTCATCTACTGATTGCCTAGCGTATCTCCACTTCCTCTCCACCCCGTTAATATCAATAGGGTATACATAACACCTATCTCCATCTTTCACATTTTGAGTCGGATGTTCTGAATCAACTAAAACATCCTGAAAACCAACCACTTGTTCGTTTTCAACAATTACTCCGTAAAAACAATTTTTTGCATCAGTTCTCTCAGATTCAGATCCCCAATTCCTAAAATTTGACCACTCAATATCTTCTTGATTAATTTTTCTTGATGAAATTATTTTCTTTCCTCTTGGGATTACAAAAAAAGCATACTCATGTGTATATGAAAAATTAGTACCTTGAACACCTCTTGGGTTATGAACGACAGTAATACAATGCACCTCATGCTCACTAAACATTTCTTTAAGCAACACACCCAAGTGTGCTTGCTCATTTTCATCAATAGCTACTACTAAAGAGCCATCTTTACATAACAATCTCTTTGCAACCTCTAATCGGTTTTTCATAAAGGTCAACCAAGTAGAGCGATTAAAACTATTGTTGTAAGAGAAAGTATTTGCTTTGCTATCAGGATTGTATGGTGGGTCTATGTAAATTAAATTAACTTTTCCACTATAAATATCTTCTAATGTATGAAGGACTAATAAATTATTCCCTTTAACAAGAAGACTTTCACCTCCCTGAAATTCAGTTAACTTACTCTCCCCATTCTTAGTAAATTTCTTAAAATTAACCAATACTTTGGGCGAAAGCAATCTGTCGATTTGGTCTGATGCTAGAGTCTCACTCCAAAATTGTTCTGATCTTTTTGCATCATCTTTATCTTGTCCACCCTCCAACAGGCAGTCTTTATATGGCCATGAGACGACCACATCTTTCCCATCAGTTATGAAATCACCGTCTACAGTTAAGCCGATTTTATTTTTATAACTAGTGTAACTATCAGGTAAAAAATTCTTATTACTAACAAATTTTTGAAATTTAATCTTGTCAAAAATAACAGTTCCATCAACCTCTTCAAAAAAAGATTTTTTAATCTCCTTATCTGAAAGCAATAACTTAAGCAATTGAGAGTCAAGATTGAGTGCCAACTCAATAATTTTATTTTTAATGAGCTTGCCATCAGATATAAACCTATTATCTTTTGATAGTAGATTAGTTAGGTTAGTTAATAGGTTTTGCATTATTTATTCCGATTGTCAAATTTCAATTAATTGTACATTTCATTTATATAAAAAATAGCCATTGTTATAGCTAATAATCATTCTCTCCACTCTTTAACTCACCACAATTTCTGAGTGATAGATGAATTATTAATGTGGGTATATTTTTTCAGCATATCCACAGACTTATGTCCTGTGATGGTCGCTACATCCATCACAGATAAAGTTGTTTTTGTTACTGGGTGAATAAATTCAAAAAACCGTGTGGTCGCTTCATGCCTTAAGTCATGCCATCTCAAGTCTTTAATATCAGCCCTTTCACAACAAATGTGGAACTGCCTACTGAGGTGATGTTCATTTAAGTGCCAAAAATGAAACACCCTCTTATTCATATCATTTTCAGGGTTGTGGTGCCTCTTAATCCACAGCAATATTTTTTTAGCAATACTTGTAATGGGTATCACCCTACCTGTTTTGGTTTTGGTGTTTTCAGCCAAAAACTCAACAGATTGTTGCTCTAGGTTCACCTGTGCCCATTTGAGCTTGAGCATTTCACCAATACGACAACCAGTCTCCAAAGCAAACAAGACCGAGATTTTCATTTCTTGCTGTTTTATTTTGCTGTGTTGTTTGATGGATTTGAATAAAACCCTTGTCTCTTCTCTGCTAAATCGTCTATTTCTCTCGCCAGATTTGGTGGGACATTTCACCACCTCAAAGATAGTTTGGGTATATCCATGCTGAACACTATGATGAACCATCGCATTTTTGAGAGCCACATAGTAGTGATAGACCGTTGAGGGCTTATTAATCTGAAGCCTCTTGTTAATCCATTTGGAGAGTGTTTTGGCTGATAAAGATAAAACAGTGAAACTCTTAAATTCCTCTTTTAGGAACTTCAACCGATCAAAATGCTTTCTGGTGGAGAGCTTCCTGTGGGGGTTGGGATTTTCAATGTACCAATCTATGAGGTCTGGAATCGTCCACTTATTGGCCTCACTCGGATTAATCACCTCATTATTTAAAACCTTTGCCTCTACTGAAATGGCATAGTTCTCAGCCTTTCTTCTTGTAGGGAAGTTTTTACTAATCGGTGGATAGCCCCTTCTTCGGATTTGGACCTGAAAGGTCTTAACACCTGTCTGGGGATTGATTCGCTCTTTAATGCTTGCCAAGTCTTACTCCATTGGTCTTGAGGTGCTTAATTTGAGATAATGAGGTTCATTCTAAATAAAAAGATTCAAGTAGTGTGTTTCTATTGTGTTTCTATGAGTTTTTCAGAAGAAATCTGCAATCTAAGTAACTGATTTTAAATAGGAAATGTAATTATATGGCAGGTCATTCCAAATGGGCCAATATTCAGCATCGCAAAGGACGCCAAGACGAGAAGCGCGGCAAAATTTGGACAAAATTGATCCGTGAAATCACAGTGGCTGCAAAAATGGGTGGCGGTGATATTGCAACCAACCCTCGCTTGCGTTTGGCGATTGATAAAGCCAAAGACTCAAATATGCCCAACGATAACGTGCAGCGTGCAGTTCAACGCGGCACAGGATCACTAGAAGGTGTTAACTACGAAGAAATTCGTTATGAAGGCTACGGTCTCAATGGTGCTGCCGTGATCGTGGATGCTTTGACTGACAACAGAACCAGAACAGTGGCTGAAGTTCGTCATGCCTTCACCAAACATGGTGGCAATTTGGGCAGCGATGGCTCAGTTGCTTTTTTATTCAAGCATTGCGGTCGTATGTTCTTTGCACCTGGCACTTCTGAAGATGCTTTGATGGAAGCTGCACTAGAAGCAGGTGCAGATGATGTGATCCCTCAGGAAGATGGCTCGATTGAAGTGGTGACGCCTCCTTATGAATTCTCACAAATCAAAGATGCCTTGATTGCCAAAGGTTTTTCTCCAGAGATGGGTGAGGTAACGATGCGCCCTGATACAGAAACTGATTTGTCTGGTGAAGATGCTCTCAAAATGCAAAAACTATTGGATGCTCTTGAGTCATTGGATGACGTACAAGAAGTGTTCACCAACGCATCCATGGAATAGCAATAACAAACAACAATTCTTCAGCTTAATCGAGTCATTATTTGTCGAGTCAATATTTAAATAGGTTTTGAAAGTTTTTTTATGAAAATTTTAGTGATTGGTTCTGGTGGTCGTGAACATGCTCTTGCATGGAAGTTGGCTCAGTCTCCAAAAGTACAAAAAGTATTTGTGGCTCCAGGCAATGGTGGCACTGCAACAGCTGCTGCCAAAAACATGGGCATTGAGAACCTCAACATCACTGATCTAAATGCTTTGGCAGCCTTTGCCAAAGACGAGCAAATATATATGACCGTGGTTGGTCCAGAAGCCCCATTGGCTGGCGGCATTGTGGATATTTTCAGAAACCAAGGTTTGCGTATTTTTGGACCCACTCAAAAAGCAGCCCAACTCGAGTCTTCAAAAGATTTTGCAAAAGCGTTCATGAAACGCCATCAAATCCCAACGGCCGAGTATCAAACCTTCTCAAACATCCAAGAAGCTCATGCCTACATTGATGCCAAAGGTGCACCAATTGTGATCAAGGCAGACGGCTTGGCCGCAGGCAAAGGCGTGGTCGTTGCTATGAGCCTAGAAGAAGCTCACGGTGCGATCGACATGATGTTGTCTGATAACAAATTAGGTGATGCCGGTGCCAGAGTGGTGATTGAAGAATTTTTACAAGGCGAAGAAGCCAGCTTCATCGTGATGGTCGACGGTAAAAATGTTTTGACCTTGGCAACCAGTCAAGACCACAAGCGTTTACTGGATGCCGATCAAGGCCCTAACACTGGCGGCATGGGTGCATATTCACCAGCGCCCGTGGTGACCCCAGAAATACATGCGCGCGCTCTAAGAGAGATCATCATGCCAACCGTTAAAGGCATGGCAGCTGATGGCATTCCATTCACAGGCTTCTTATATGCTGGATTGATGATCGATGGCAAAGGTCAAGTAAAAACATTGGAATTTAATTGCCGCATGGGCGACCCAGAAACACAACCGATCATGGCTCGCCTCAAGAGCGACTTCTTGATTGCTTTGGATGCCGCAGTAGATGGCAAGCTTGATCAAGTGGAATTAGATTGGGATGCCAGAATCGCCTTAGGCGTCGTGATGGCTGCACACAATTACCCAGAGACTCCGCGCAAAGGTGATGTGATCACAGGTATTCCTGCTGATGATGTGGATCATGTGACATTCCATGCTGGCACAACAATGGATAAAGGCGTGCTCAAAACATCGGGTGGTCGAGTCTTGTGCGTGGTGGGTTTAGACCACACCACAAAAGGTGCCCAACAAAAAGCTTATGCGCACTTAGATCATATTCAATTTGATGGCGCACAGTTCCGTCGCGACATTGGTTATCGCGCACTTTAATTAATTAAATCCTATGTCAAACACAAGCATCAACGTCGATCAAATTCGTCAATACTTTTTAGGTTTACAAGAACGCATCACTGCAGGCATGAGTGAGCTTGATGGCAAAACTTTTGCCACAGACTCTTGGACAAAACCAGCCGATGCCAAACTCAAGGGCGATGGTCGCTCAATGATTCTTGAAGAAGGCAATATCTTGGAGCGCGGTGGCGTTGGTTTTTCTCACGTGCGTGGCGATTCAATGCCACCTTCAGCAACAGCCCACCGACCAGAGCTTGCTGGCAGAGCCTTTGAAGCCATGGGCGTATCACTGGTGTTCCATCCACGCAATCCACACATTCCAACCGTTCACTTGAACGTACGTTGCTTTATTGCTCAAGCAGAAGGCAAGGATCCTGTCTGGTGGTTTGGAGGCGGCATGGATCTAACTCCTTACTATGGTGATGAAGCTGATTGCAAACATTTTCATCAAACGTGTAAAAACGCATTAGATCCATACAAGCCAGAACTTCACCCACGCTTTAAAAAGTGGTGTGATGAATACTTTTATCTCAAGCACCGTGATGAACCACGTGGCATTGGCGGTATTTTTTATGATGATTTCAGTGAGTTAGGCTTTGATCAAAGTTTTGCCATGACTTGCTCAGTCGGAGATGCTTTCTTAGAAGCCTACTTACCAATCGTTAAGAAACATCAACACGACCCTTACACAGAAAGCCAAAGAGAATTCCAAGCCTTCCGTCGAGGCCGCTATGTTGAATTCAACTTAGTCTTTGATAGAGGCACTTTGTTTGGCCTTCAATCTGGCGGACGCACTGAATCCATCTTGATGTCCATGCCACCGATCGTTCGCTGGGGCTATGACTGGAAGCCAGCTGCTAACAGCCCAGAGGCTCTGCTCTATACCAACTTCTTAAAACCGATTGATTGGATTGCTCGTTAATGGATAACATGAGCAACATGGATAACATGGCCAGCAAGAAACGTTTATCCGTCGGAATCTTGGGTGGCACGTTTGATCCGCCTCACTGGGGTCACTTGCGTCTGGCTGAGCATTTTTCAAGAGTGCTACAACTCGATCACATCATCTGGATGCCTGCTGGACAACCATGGCAAAAAGGCAATGACATCACTTCCGCCAAGCATCGCTTGGCCATGAGCGAATACGCGATCGAGACCTTGCATGATTTATTTGTGGATCACCACATATATACAAAAATTGATATCAGCACCCTAGAGATGTCTAGAGAAGGTCCGAGTTATGCGATTGATACTGCCAAAGAGCTGCGCGCACTTTATGGCGAACAGGCGTCAATCACCTGGATCATGGGTGCCGACAGCTGGGAAAACATCAAAACTTGGCATCAGTGGCCAGAATTGCCGAACTACGTACACATCGCGGTTGCCAGCCGTCCCCACACATCTAATCAGGTAGATCAAAGCCCAATTGGTAGCGTTTTTTCAGATAAACAGACACAAGACCCTCAGTTGTTACAATTGAGCCCACAGGGACATGTTTTGTTTGATCAAAGCCTGCAGATTAATCTTGCCTCCAATGAACTTCGTGATGGGTTTTACAACCACGCATCATGGGATGAATTGGCAGATGCAATACCACCCTTGGTACTCGAATACATCGAAGCCAAAGGTCTTTATAGAAATAAATAATGGATATTCCAAAATTACAACGCGTGATCATTGATGCTCTTGAAGATGTCAAGGCAGAAGACATTCGTGTTTTTGATACAACCAAAATCAGCGATCTATTTGATCGCGTGATCATCGCAACCGGTAACAGCAACCGTCAAACAAAATCATTGGCCATGTCCGTCAAGGAATCAGTCAAAGAAAAAGGTGGTGACGTTATTTCTGTTGAAGGTATGGAAACCGGTGAGTGGGTGTTGGTCGATTGTGGTGACATCATCGTTCACATCTTGCAACCGATGCTGCGCTCTTACTACCAACTAGAAGGCATTTGGGGTGATAAGCCTGTGCGCGTTAAATTGGGTAGCAAGGCCAATAAGTCAAAACGTTTCGCCAGCGAACCTGAGGATGATGAGGACGACTAAACCTCAGGTTTAAGACTCCTTTTTCAATCATGAAACTTTGGGTCATTGCAGTGGGTCACAAGATGCCCGCATGGGCTGAAACTGCCACCCAAGATTATCTGAAACGCATGCCAGCAGATTGCGCGATTCAGATCAAAGAACTCAAGCCAGACATCAGCCCTGCCAAAGAGGCGATCAAAATACGTGAAGCCCTGCCAAAGGGTGTTCACATCATTGCTTTGGATGAGCGTGGCAAAGATCTTTCCACTCAAGACCTAGCCAACCAACTCAGTGCTTGGCGCCAAGATGGTAAAGACATTGCATTATTGATTGGTGGCGCGGATGGCTTGGATGCTGAGCTTAAAAAAGAAGCTGCATCGATGATTCGCCTCTCTAGCATGACCCTTCCGCATGCCATGGCCAGAGTTTTATTGGTCGAACAACTTTACCGTGCGTGGACCATCTTGCAAGGCCATCCTTATCATCGCGTTTAAGAGCGCCTCATTAAAAAGTAAGTGTGATGCACTCATTGATTTATCTGGCCTCTCAAAGCCCTCGCCGCCAAGAACTTCTCACGCAAATTGGCGTTAAGTTTCAATTACTCCTGGCCGACCCAAGCGAAGATGCCGAATCATTGGAAATCCAATTACCTGATGAACCAGCTTTGGTTTATGTGAAGCGCGTTACATTAGCAAAGCTAGCAGCTGCCAAACAACGACTTCATGCCAGAGGATTAGATTTAGCGCCCATCTTGTGCGCCGATACCACTGTGGCACTTATGCTGGAAGATGGCAAAGAAATCATTTTAGGTAAGCCCGCTGATCACCAGGACGCCAAAAGAATCTTGTAGCTCTTGAGCGGCAAAACACATCAAGTCCACACAGCAGTCGCTGTATTGGGCAAGTCTCACATGAATGATGATCAACCCAAACTTCTTGTTTCAAGCTCACAAGTGACTTTTAAGTCACTCAGCGATGCGGAAATTGATGCTTACATTTCCACCAATGAGCCCATGGGTAAAGCCGGTGCTTATGGCATACAAGGCATTGGTGGCTGCTTGATCAGCACTATCTCAGGCAGCTATAGCGGCATCATGGGCTTGCCTCTTTATGAAACCTCTCAACTCATGCATGAAACTGGTGTACAGTTTTCTCTTAGGCCTTAAAACTGATTTAAAACACTGCGCACTGCCTCAATAGATTGATAAGTTTCAACCATGATCGAAGAAATCCTCGTAAACATCACCCCTCAAGAAACCCGAGTAGCCATCATTGCTCAGGGAGTGGTGCAAGAGCTTCACATTGAAAGAAGCCAAAGTCGAGGCATTGTTGGTAACGTCTATTTAGGTAAAGTGACGCGCGTGCTACCAGGCATGCAATCTGCATTTGTGGACATTGGTTTAGATAAGGCAGCATTTCTTCACGTGGCTGATTTATGGATGCCAAAAAATTCCAAGCCCGATAACACCCCCATTGAAAAACTGGTGTTCGATGGGCAAACTATTTTGGTTCAAGTTCTAAAAGATCCGCTGGGTACCAAAGGTGCTCGCTTGAGCACTCACATCAGCATTGCTGGCCGCAATTTGGTTTTCTTGCCACAAGAAGACAATGGCCAACAAGTGGCCATCTCTCAAAAAATTGAAAACCTTGAAGACCGTGACGCTTTAAAGAAAAGATTTCAAGGTTTACTGACTGACTACCAAAACGAATCTGGCAGCTACATCTTAAGAACCAGCGCCGAAGATGCAGATGATCAAGAGTTATCCAATGACTTGAGATATCTGAGCGCTACTTGGAAAAAGATTCAGGATGGCAGCAAGCAGATACCCGCTCCATGCTTGCTTCATCAAGACTTAAGCCTTGCTGAGCGAGTATTAAGAGATTTGGCGTCGGATGCCATCGGTCAAATACGCGTTGACTCTGCCGAGAACTTTGAAAAACTAAAAATATTTGCCAAAGACTTCATGCCTAACCAAGAATCTAAATTGATTCTTTATCGTGGCGAACGCCCTCTATTTGATCTGTACGACACAGAATCAGAAATCAATCGCGCCTTGGGTCGTCGTGTTGACCTTAAATCAGGCGGCTACTTGATGATTGATCAAACAGAATCAATGACCACGATTGATGTCAACACTGGCAGTTATGTAGGTGCTAGAACATTTGATGACACCATCTATAAAACAAATTTAGAAGCCTCTCAAACCATTGCGCGCCAATTGCGTTTACGCAATCTTGGTGGAATCATCATCATTGATTTCATCGACATGCACAGCAAAGAACATCAAGACGCGGTGCTAGAAGAACTCAATAAAAACTTGGCCAGAGACAAAATCAGAACGTCTGCTAACCCCTTCTCTTCATTAGGTTTGGTAGAAATGACTCGCAAGAGAACTCGTGAGTCATTGGCACACCTTTTATGTGAACCTTGTGAAGTTTGTCAGGGCAAAGGCCAAGTTAAAACTGCTCAAAGTATTTGCTATGAGATTTTGAGAGAAGTATTGCGTGAGCATCGCCAGTTCAACCCGAAAGAATTCAGAATCATTGCCAGCGCTGATGTGATTGATCGCTTCTTAGAAGAAGAAAGTACACACCTTGCGCAGCTGATTGAATTCATCGGCAAGCCGATTCGCCTTCAGGCTGAATCAAGCTTCAATCAAGAGCAATACGATATTGTCTTAAGTTAAAACGTACTGTATTTAATTAGATTTAAGCGTGCGAGAACTGTAAGCGGTGCAAGCTGGCATACAGACCATTTTGAGCAATCAACTCAGCGTGCGATCCATTCTCAACAATTCTTCCATGATCTAAGACCACAATGCGATCGGCATTTTCTATCGTCGATAGACGGTGGGCAATGACCAAGGTGGTTTTACCTTCCATGAGCTTCTCAAGAGCCTCTTGAACTTGACGCTCTGATTCAGAATCCAAAGCAGAAGTGGCCTCGTCCAAAATCAAAATAGGCGCGTCTTTATAAATAGCCCTGGCAATCGCCAAACGCTGTCTCTGACCACCGGATAATCGATTACCGTTATCCCCAACTTCAGAATCAATACCTTCAGGTAACTCTCTGATTAACTCAGTTAAGTTTGCAGCCTGCAGTGCCTCATGAACTCTGCCGCGATCAATCTCTTCATGGCTTGCAGCACCATACGCCACGTTGGCCGCAATGGTGTCATTGAATAAAACCACGTCCTGACTCACAAAAGCCATTTGACGACGCAGATCCTTCAAATCAATGTCCTGAATATTTAATCCGTCTAAATGAATGGCACCATTGGTTGGATTAAAAAAGCGTGGCAATAAATTTACTAAAGTAGATTTGCCGCTGCCGGATGGTCCTACAAAAGCCACCACCTCGCCGGCCGGAATCTTTAAATCAATCTCTTTTAGCACTTCTTTGATAGCCTGCTCATCATCAGAGCCCAAAGCCCTCACACCAGAGTAGCCAAAGTCAACTTTTTTGAACTCAAGCTCACCACGGGCTTTTGCCAACTTAACTGCATCACCCCTGCGTACCGAATCTTCTTCAATTGGCTGATCCATCAATTTAAAAATCATGTCTGCCGCAGCAATGCCTCGCTGCAAAGGTTGATTGATATCAGCCAAATGCTTCAAAGGAGAAATGATCAAAATTAAAGCTGTGACAAAAGCCACAAAACCACCCACAGTGACTTCTGCCATGGATGATTGGAACAAAGCCACCAACAACACGCCTGATAAAGCAATCGAGGCCACAAATTGAGTCATGGGTTGATTCAGACCACCGGCCACAGCTATCTTCATCGAATAACGTCTAAGCTTGTTAGCGATCAGCGCAAAACGCTGTTTTTCATAAGCCTGGCCGCCGTGCAACTTCACAACCTTATAGCCACCAACACTCTCTTCAACAACATAGGAGAGTTCATTGGTCATATCTTGACTGACTTTGTGCAATTTACGCAGACGCGTATTGATCAACTTCACCATAAAACCAATGATTGGGAAGATGATCAAAATTAAAAGTGTTAAGCGCCAGTTGAGGTAGAACAAATAAGCCATCAGACCGATGACAGTCAAACTGTCTCTGACCAAGTTCATCGCGATGCTGGTGATCACTTGAAGAACTGCATTGACCTCGAATACCACCGCATTGATGAGCGATGCTGCTGAGCGATTTTGGAATAAATCAGCAGGGGCCTGTAACAAGCGATTGAACATTTGTTCACGCAATTTGAACAAAACAGAATTGGTGATGTGGCTTAGGGCGTAATTCGAGCCAAATTGAGCAAAACCTCGAATAAATGCCAAACCTACCAAAAAGGCTGGGACATGCCACAACTTATCATCCAACTTACCACTGAAGCCACGATCCAATAAAGGCTTGAGAAGAGCTGGAATGGCTGTTTCAGTGGCAGCAACAATCGCCAAACCCAGCAATGCCAAAACAACAGCCACCTTATGAGGCAAGGCATACCTTAAAATGCGGGTTAGCGCAGTTTGCGTCTTAATTTCAATGCTATTTGAATCCATAACCTCAATCGTAACCTACACCGGTGCTAACATCGCTCTATGAGCCTATCAATCATCTTAATTACTAAAAATGAAGAAGCCAATCTCAAGGACTGTCTTGAGAGTGTTTCTTTTGCAGATGAGATTATCGTTGTAGACAGTCAAAGTAGCGATAAAACTCAAGAAATTGCTCGATCTTTCGGTGCAAAGCTTGAAATTACCTCCGATTGGCCTGGATTTGGCCCACAAAAGAATCGCGCCCTCAATTTGGCCACACAAGATTGGGTTTTATCGATCGATGCGGATGAAAGGGTCACCCCTGAACTAAAGCAAGAGATTTTGGCCACCATGGCATCAGCCAATGCCGCAGATTGTTATGCCATTCCGCGCTCTTCTTGGTACTGCGGCCGCTTCATGAAGCACTCAGGCTGGTACCCAGATTACGTTGATCGCTTATTCAAACGAGGCACTGCAAAATTTTCTGATCACTTGGTTCATGAACGTCTGCTTCCCACTGGATCGAGTGGAAAACTAAAAAACCACTTTTTACATTACAGTTTTAGAGATTTTTCGCAAGTCTTAAGAAAGATTGACGCCTATTCAAGCGCTTCAGCCGAGCAAGCATTTAAAAAAGGTAAAAGATCATCAGTTTGCAAAGCTTTTTGGCATGCCGTGTGGGCATTCATCAGAACCTATTTTTTACGCTTAGGTTTTTTGGATGGCCCTCAAGGTCTTGCTTTAGCAATATCGAATGCTGAAGGAAGCTATTACAAATACGTCAAAATATGGCTTATTGAAGAGCACGATAAAAATAACAAATGAAAATCAGTGTAATTATTGCCACCTACAACAGGCCGGATGCGCTTGACGTAGTTTTACAGTCTCTTGAGTATCAAACAGACAATGATTTTGAAATAATTATTGCCGATGATGGCTCTGATGATGAAACAAGATCTCTTATCGAAAGACATATTAAAAATACAAAGAATTTAATCAAGCATGTTTGGCATGAAGATCTTGGTTTTAGATTATCAAAAATTAGAAATCTAGCAATGCAGTCCGCAACGGGAAGTTATCTTATTTTTCTAGATGGGGATTGTGCCGTTCAGCCAGATTTTATAGAAAGCCATCGACGATTATCTGAAAAACGTTTTATTGTCACTGGCAGCAGAATTTTATTAGAGAAAGAAATTACAGAAAAAATTTGCAGTGACAGATCTTTTAATTTTTCGGAATTTAAAAAAAATTCCTTTGAATATCTAATCAAGAAGCAAATTAACAAATTTTTACCATTATTTATTAAGCTTCCAGATCACCCCCTCAGAAAATATAAAAAATTTCAATGGCGTCGAATTAAAGGATGTAACTTAGGATGTTGGAAATCAGATGCTATTGATATAAATGGCTTTGATGAAGCGCTCGTTGGCTGGGGTCATGAGGACGCCGATTTTGTTTTTAGGATGTATCAAAATGGCATCAATAGAAAATCAGGCGCCTGGGGTACCGAGGTGTTGCATCTATGGCACAAAATGGCTAACAAGGAAAATGCAGATAAAAATGCAGCCATTGTTCGAGCCAAAATTCTGGCAAAAGGGAATTCTTAATTGAGTCAAAAACACATTAAAAAAATCCTGATCATTGCCACACGCCAAATTGGCGATACGCTGATAACTACCCCACTCATTTCAGCCGCCAAAAGAATTTGGCCAGATGCTCAAATCGACTTCTTTGGCTATGAAAATAGTTTGTCGATGCTCAGCGGCAACACGGATATTCATCAACTGATCGGAACCAGACCCAAACTATCATTTATTGATTATCTCAAGCAGTTCTTTCAATTATTTAAACGATATGACTTAGCCGTCATCACCCAGCCCAGTGACAGAGCTTATATCTATGGATTGATTGCTGCAAAACACCGCGTGGGTGTAATTCCAGTTGAACCCAAATTAAATTGGTGGAAAAAGAAGATATCAATTCACAACATTGAAGTTAACTATTTCCACCAGCACGTGATCACAGAAAAACTTCGACTTTTAGAGCCATTCGTCAGCGAGAGTGACTTATTTGGCCACCCAATATCAGTGAGACCACCTAAACCCGTAGATTTACCGTCTGAAATTCAATCGAAATTATCAAAATCATTCGTGGTCATTCACCCAACACCTTTGACAGCTTATAAACGCTGGCCACTGGCTAACTGGGTGGAGCTAATTAAATCCCTATCCGAAAATCATCAAATTGTTTTAAGTGGAGCGCCAATTGCTCAAGATAGAGAACTAAATCAAGCAATCATTGATTTATTGAGTGACTCTGCAAAAAAGAGTATTTTGAATCTTGATGGTCGCTTAAAGTTAGATCAATTAGGCACATTGTTGCGCCAAGCCAAGCTTTATATTGGAGTTGATACATCAGTCACTCATCTAGCAGCAGCCTGTAACACCCCTACGATTACTCTGTTTGGCGCGACACCACCCACAAATTTTGGGCCATGGCCAAATGGATTTGTTGGTAAGCAACCATATGTATTAAAAGCCAGCACTCAAAAGGTTGGCAATGTCACCATACTCCAAGGTCCTGGAGATTGCGTGCCGTGCAGAAAAGCTGGTTGTGAAGATAAGCCTGACAGCAGAAGTGATTGCTTGATCAATTTACCCGTTAAATCAGTTCTTGAAGCTGTGAGCGCTTACGGTATTACTTTTAAATAATAACTTAAATACGCCTGATAGGCGTACCTTATCAAGCGTACTTAACTTCGACCATCCCTTGCCCGCCTGACTTATTCAAAGCCACACTCAAGTTTCTGATACTTTCATCATCAGGATAGATCTTCCAAGTATCAGGGAACTGAACTAAACAGGCAGTTCCATTTGAAATGACATCTGCGGTCATCATCAAGCCTTGTTGATTTTTGCCTGCAAAGGCACTGACCTGCTGCTTGAATCTAGGAAGATCAATGCCCTGCTGAAGCTGTACATGCAAACTTCTGGCAAACTTTAAACGTGCCGTCGTCACATCCATGATTGATTCAGCAACAACCCTCATGCCCCCTGAAAATTTATCAGGCGTGACACCGACCTTAGCGATGATCAATTCATCTTCTTTCAACCAATGTCTATTGGGTTCAAATAGCTCGCTGTAAATGGTCATCTCTATTTGAGCTGAACCATCATCAATCGTTGCAATCATTAATTTACCGCGTGGGCCCATCATGCTTCTGGTGGAAGTCATGATGCCTGCAATCAAGCGATCCTTGCCTTCGGTCAATTGATTTAACTTGGTTCTCACAAAATGACTGACCTCTTCACGATAAGCATCAAACAAATGGCCAGTTAAATACAAACCTAAAGCAGCTTTTTCTTCTTGTAAGCGACGCTTCTCAAACCAAGCATCTTCCTTGATCAACTCTGGCTTATGCTCATCTGAAGAACCCGCCATGTCAAATAAGCTCACTTGCTGTGCAGAGGCATCTGCTTGATCAGCAGCTTCCATCGCTCTTGGCAAAGAAGCCAAGAGTGTTGCTCGAGAGTCAAAACCGCCATACAAAGAATCAAACGCTCCAGCACGAATCAAAGCTTCCATCGTGCGACGGTTGACCACGCGACGATCTAATCTAGAGCAAAAATCAAACAGGTCTTTGAAAGGACCCTCTGCTCTTGCCTGAACGATTTGTTCAATTGCACCTTCGCCAGAACCTCTGATAGCACCCAAGCCATAACGGATCATGGTGGCTGCCTGCTCTTTATTTTGAGGATCTTCACGCAATGGCATGAAGCGATAAACACTGGTGTTCACATCTGGAGGAAGTATCTTGATCTTATTGGCCAAGGCATCTTCGTAAAGTATTTTTACTTTATCGGTGTCATCCATCGCCAATGACATGTTGGCTGCAATAAATTCAGCTGGGTAATGTGCCTTTAACCAAGCCGTGTGATAAGCCAACAATGCATAGGCTGCGGCATGTGATTTATTAAAACCGTAGCCCGCAAACTTTTCCATCAAGTCAAAAGTTTCATCAGCCTTATCAGCCTTCAGTCCACTTTTGCCAGCACCATCTCTGAATAATTGACGATGCTCAGCCATCTCTTCAGGCTTTTTCTTACCCATGGCACGACGCAATAAGTCAGCGCCACCCAGTGAATAACCGCCAATGATCTGCGCCATCTGCATCACCTGCTCTTGATAAACCATGATGCCGTAGGTTTCTCTTAGAACCGGTTCAACACGTGGGTCTGGGTAATGCACTTGTTCTTTGCCGTGTTTACGCGCAATAAACGATGGGATCAAATCCATCGGACCTGGACGATACAAAGCCACCAAGGCAATGATGTCCTCAAAGCGGTCAGGCTTTGCCTCACGCAACATGCCTTGCATGCCACGGCTTTCTAACTGGAACACTGCGACCGTATTGGCATTTTTTAAAATTTCAAATGCAGCAGGATCATCGAGTGGCACTTGACCAACACGCCAATCTTTCTTCTCTGGGTATAGCTGATGAATATATCTTTCAGCCCAATCCAAGATCGTGAGTGTGGTGAGTCCCAAGAAGTCAAACTTGACCAAGCCGACCGCTTCAACATCATCCTTGTCAAACTGACTGACCACACCAGAATCTGAACCTTCTTTGCCATCTTTACTGCCTTGGGTATACAAAGGACAAAAATCTGTGAGCTTGCCTGGAGCAATCAATACGCCACCAGCATGCATACCAACGTTTCGGGTCATGCCCTCTAACTGTTGAGCCAAACCCAATAATTGTTTAACTTCTTCCTCTCGAGACTCGCGTTCAGCCAAAAGCTTTTCTTCTTTTTTGGCTTGCTCAATCGTGACTTGCTGACCTGGTTTATTAGGAATCAGTTTAGAGATGCCATCTACAAATCCGTATGGTTGCTCTAGAACACGTCCCACATCTCGTATCGCCGCACGCGCTGCCATCGTGCCAAATGTGGCAATTTGGCTGACCGCATCTTTGCCATATTTTTCTTTTACATAGGCAATCACGCGATCACGACCGTGCTGACAGAAGTCAATATCAAAGTCAGGCATGGAGACGCGCTCAGGATTTAAGAATCGCTCAAAGAGCAAGTTGTATCTCAATGGATCTAGATCGGTAATCCCTAAGGAGTAAGCTACTAGAGAGCCCGCCCCAGAGCCTCGACCAGGGCCCACTGGCACACCATTATTTTTTGCCCAGTTAATAAAATCAGCAACGATCAAAAAGTAACCTGGGAAACCCATTTGAGAAATGGTTCTTGCCTCAAACTTTAAACGTACCTCATAACTGGGTCGCTGCTTTTCTCTTTCAGCCTCATCAGGATACAAATGCAATAAATGCTTGGATAAGCCATCCATGGCTTTTTCCATTAAATAATCATCCAATGTCATTCCCGCAGGCACTGGAAAATCTGGCAACTGAGGCTTGCCCAAGGTCAATGACAAATTACAACGCTTGGCAATTTCTACACTGTTGGTGATCGCTGCTGGCAAATCTGCAAAAAGTTTTTGCATCTCTTCCTGCGTTTTAAAGTACTGCTCAGAAGTGAATTTTTTTGCGCGCTTAGGATTACCGAGCACTTCTCCTTCAGCAATACACACGCGCGCCTCATGCGCCCTGAAGTCAGAAGGCTTCATGAACTGAATCGAATGCGTTGCCACTACTGGTAATTGAAGTTCATTCGCCAAATGAACAGCTTCATGAAGATGCGCCTCATCTTGAGGATGACCGGCGCGCTGAACTTCAATATAAAAAGAATCTTTAAAGTAATTTGCCCACTTCTTAGCGCAAGCAGCAGCTTCATCATGTTGAGCTGCTAATAAATGCTGTCCAACATCGCCCAACCTTGCACCTGATAATGCAATCAAACCTTCGGCATGCTGTTTGAACCAAGTTTCATCAATTTCAGATCTACCTTTGAATTGATTGGTCAGTGATGCCTTGGTTAATAGCTCGCATAAATTCAAATAACCCTGATGACTTTTTACCAACAACTGCAATCTGAATGGTTTATCTCTATCTTCGGCATTGGTGATCCAAACATCACTACCAATAATAGGTTTAATACCCTCTTTGCGTGCGGCTTGATAGAATTTAACCAAACCAAACACATTGCTCAAATCGGTCAGAGCCAATGCACCCATTTGATCTTTAACCACGGCAGCAATGGCATCATCTATGCGCACAGCCCCATCCACAATCGAATATTCGGAGTGAAGACGCAAATGAACAAAGTTAGTGGTAGGCGACATTAGGTAACTAGAAACTCAAAGATACTTTCAAAAAAATAAAATCAATGCGGGTAATCCTAAATACACAACTTAGGATCTTTTTTATAGATAGTTGAAAGACCAGACCAAGCACATAACTTGTAATTTTTCTGGACGATATATTGATGTGTTTCACTAGCAACTATCTTATCAATGCCCCCACGTGAATCCCAGTTTTCTATACAAATTAGAGCCGGCTGGTATTCATCAAAATTGAGACTTTTTAAAACTTTAAAATCAACCCCCTCAACATCAATATTCAAAAATGAAAAACACTTAGGAATCTGATTTTCCTTAAGAATTTCATTTAATGTTTTAGTTTCAATTTGGCCAATCTTTTTATAAGTACTTGTGTCAGAAATACACTCTGGCGCAATTGTGGTGTTGGTAGAAAAAGATTTTTGACTGTATATATCAACTAACTCCTTAATATCACTGACTGCAGCAAGGATGCTTTTATCGCGAGGTCGAGCCAATTTACAAGCCAATATCTTTTCGTACTCCAAATCAATTAACAAGCCTCTCCATCCTTTTTTGTAAAGCAAAAAAGTATTCGACCCTCTGCGAGGATTATTGCAACCAACATCAACATAAATTGGTTCAGATTGCTGATCTTTTAATTCGAATTGAATAATTAAATCTTCAGCAAATTGGGAATAAGAAGTTTTAGCTTTTGCGGGAGAAAGAACAGCCTTTCGAAAAGCCGAAATAAATGTTTTCATTGTGTTTGTATTGTGTAAGATGGTTCAATGATACATCCAAAACATACCTGCACTACTTAGTAAAATTAACTCATTTAACTTAAAAAAGAATACATTTCACCAGCTTTATCTAAGTAGGCATCGTCTACAAAATTTATGAGCTTAAAATCCCAATATTGCGGTCGCTTCGCACCCTCACCCACAGGAGCTCTCCACGCCGGGTCGCTCGCAACAGCCCTAGGCAGTTGGCTTGACGCCCGAGCACATCAAGGAAAGTGGCTTTTAAGGATCGAGGACCTTGATTTACCAAGGTGCGTTCCAGGCGCCGACAAAATCATCATTCAACAACTGCTCAATTGCGGTTTGCATTGGGATGAAGAGATTGAATATCAATCAAAACGAAGCCATTTCTACGAATCAGCATTGAATCAATTGTTGCAAGAAAAAAAGGCTTATGGCTGTCGATGCACGCGCAAACAAATCGAAGATCAATTACTGCGTTTGGGTAAAAGGAAAGATCGGCATGGTGAATTGGTCTACCCAGGAAGCTGCCGCAATTTAAAAGAGGTCGCTGAACCATGCGCTTGGCGTTTATTGGTCACAGACCCTGAGATTGAATCATCCGTGGGTGATTTTGTCTTAAGGCGCTCAGACAGAGTATTCACCTATCAACTGGCGGTGGTTGTGGATGACTACCTCCAAGGAATCACACACGTGGTCAGAGGTGAAGATTTATTGGACAACACCGCAAGGCAAATTTATTTACAAAAACAACTGGGCTACCCTCAACCCCATTACCTTCACCTGCCCTTGGTGCGAGATGACAACCATGAGAAGCTCAGCAAACAAACCAATGCAACTGCGATTGCTTGCAATACCCCTGGTGAAGCATTAGAAGCCCTTCAAGCTGCTGCGCGACATTTGGGATTAGATGAGCCTGAACTTTTTAAACAGGGCTCTGATAGCTCTCAATTTAGCGATTCAACAATCAATGAATCAATGATCAACGAATCAATGATCAAACAGTGGTTAGAAACCGCTGTTGAGCATTACAGAAAAACCTGCTTGTAAATTTAAATGTGGCTTTAATTGCAGCTTTCACTGCAGCTTTAACCACAGCTTATTTTTTAAAACCGCCCAATAGAGCAGCTCTTGGCTTACCGCCAGGCTGAATAGATGGCTTGCTAGTTGCCGGAGAGGCAGTTTGAGTTGTCGCCTGAGCACTTGTTTCAGCTTGACCAGGTGTTGATTGTTTTTCGTCTTTTGCAGCGGATGCTTGATAAGGCATATAGAAGAATGGATCTCCAGCCGGACCATTGGCAGGATCTGGTACTGGTAAACGTAAAAGCTTGCGATTCATTAACTTCTCAATATCAGCTAATAGTCTTTCTTCAGAAGCATCGACCAATGCAATCGCATCACCCTGAGCACCTGCGCGACCAGTACGACCGATGCGATGCACGTAATCCTCAGCATTGAATGGCAACTCATGATTGATCACACAAGGCATGTCTGCAATATCAAGGCCTCGTGCTGCCACATCAGTAGCAACCAAAACATCCATCGTGCCTTTTTTGAAAGACTCTAAGATTTGCATGCGTTCAATCTGACTCTTGTCACCATGAATCGCGCCAGCTTTGATACCGCTGCGCTCTAAAGCACTGGCCAATTTGCCGCAACCAATACGACTATTGGTGAACACGATGGCCTGACGAGTCAAACCTTGCTGAATACGGGCTTTTAAAACTTTGATGACCGCATCTTTCTTTTGCTCAGATGGCACCATGTGTATCACTTGGCGAACCGTATCTGCAGCAGCATTTTGTCTTGCGACCTCAATGGTCACTGGATCACGCAAATAGCTTTGCGCTAATTTTTTAATCTCTGGTGAAAAAGTGGCCGAGAACAAAAGTGTCTGACGTTTTGCAGGGATCAAACCAATGATGCGCTGAAGATCTGGCAAGAAGCCCATATCCAACATGCGGTCTGCTTCATCCAAAATCAAAATTTGAACTTGAGATAGATTCGCAGTTTTTTGACCAATGTGATCTAGTAAACGACCTGGTGTTGCAATCAACAGCTCAACACCAGAGCGCAATAAACTTGTTTGAGCAGACATATCAACACCACCAAACACAACGGCTGTTCTGATGTCTGTGTACTTGGCGTATTTAAATGCGTTATCAGCCACCTGATCTGCCAACTCACGGGTTGGGGTTAAAACCAAAGCGCGTATCGGGTGTCTAGCAGGAGATGCACTGCTGCTGGCTAAAGGCAAAATGTTTTGCAAAATCGGCAAAACAAATGCGGCAGTTTTGCCTGTGCCAGTTTGCGCAGCACCCATCACATCTTGACCTTTCAAGACATGGGGCATCGCTTGCGCTTGAATCGGCGTGGGCGTTGTATAGCCCTGCTCTAAAACAGCGCGCAGGATTGGTTCGGAAAATCCGAAATCGGTAAAACTTGGGGGGGTATTGGTTTGTTCTGTACTCACAGGGCTCTATTATGAGGCCTGTGAGTATTTAGCACTGATTTATTACTTAACTGCTTGACTAATCGCTTCTTAAAGAGCTGAGATACCAGCCTTAGCGATTTCAGCGTCTTCATTTGACTTAACGCCTGAAACACCAACAGCACCAATCGTTTGACCATCGACCACGATGTTCACACCACCCTCAAGCGTTCCTTGAAGAACTGCTGTGGCATTTAAAAATGAATAACGACCACCATTGATCACATCTTCATAGATTTTGCTCTCACGACGTCCTAAAGCTGATGCACGGCCTTTTTCTTGAGCAATATAAGCAGACACAGGTGGGCAGTTGTCACGGCGTGTGAAGCCCAATAAATGGCCGCCATCGTCTACCACTGCGATTGATACTGCCCAATTATTTTTCTCAGCATGAGCATTGGCCGCGGCCAATATTTTTTGTACATCTGATTGATTTAAATAAGCTTTTTGACTTGGCATGGTGCTCTCCTATGAAAATTTATGTTTTTTAAGACTTTGTACGATACCTTAAATTGGTCTTTTAGTCCGCCAATAGCTGTCTCTTTTAACCAAGAACCCTTGAAGAACAGCGACAAAGATAGTCTTTTATTAATCTGAATGAATAGTTAATATTAATATATAATGTAAATAATTAATTAATCAATTGGTGAACTTGATGGACGCAAAAGAAAAACTATCAACAAACGAAAGTATGCAGTTTGACATTGCTGCCATGAGAGAGAACGCCGACAAAGCCTGTCGCATGATGAAAACATTGGCCAATCGTGATCGCTTGATGTTGTTATGCCAGTTAAGCCAAGGTGAAAAACGCGTTGGCGAATTAGAAGAAGTCACCAATATTCAACAGCCCACTTTGTCACAACAACTGGCCGTGCTTCGTGAAGAAGGTGTTGTATCAACACGCCGAGATGGCAAACACATTTATTACACAATTTCGAGCCCCATCGCGATGTCTGTGATGGAATTGTTGTACGCCAGCTACTGTGGCAAATAAGGAGAAGTTTATGCAATGCAACGTCGGCGGAATTGACCGCACTTTACGCATCGTGATTGGAGCACTTTTGGTTGTTTTGGCAATCATTGGTGTGATTGGTAATTGGGGTTGGATTGGTTTATTGCCAATCGCTACGGGCGTGTTTCGTTTTTGCCCAGCCTACCCATTACTAGGTATTAAAACTTGTAAAAAAGATTAATTTTTATTAATTGATTTAAAGCTCTATGCGGTTGGTGATCAACCCAAAAAGTTCATCACCAATCCGTACAACACCAAACTAAAAGTTCCCACCAGCAATGCTGGAATCATGCGCTCACCTGGTTTTGAATACATGATGATGAGCGCCACAATGCTCACCGCCAAACGAATATAAATTGGCACAGTGCCAAGCAAACCCACCGGCAACAAAATAATACGGAGGGTTAATGCTGCCACCATCGCATAAGTGACTGCTGATAACCATTTGAACAATTCACTGTCTTGGCTTATTTTTCCAGAGAAATAAACACCCAAACCACGCCAAAAATAAGTTCCGATACAAGCCGCTATCAAAGCAGCCCACATACCGGCATCATTGAACATGGTGCTTAGTTCTGACGGCTCAAGCATGTTGTTTATTCCTAAAGTGTTTATCAATCATGTAGGCAATCGTGCCACCCACAATTCCAGCGATCAATAAGGAGTAATCAGGGAACCATAAATATGAGAGTAAGCCAATTGGGGCACCCAATAAAATTGCGATGCGATTGCCTCTTGGCTTTACTTCAGTGAAGGTCAATAAGAAAAAGAGTGGATTAATGAACACCAAACCCAAATTGATATAACTTGGTACTTGTCCTGCGACCATGTAACCCAACACGGTTGCTGGCGTTGATACAGCCCAACATACAAAAGCAAATCCCGTGAAATAAGAAAGACGATCCTCTGCTTTCATTTTTGGAAAATCTCTCATGGACACAGCCCATGCCGTCATCGCCACAAAATGGACCACCAAGTAATAGAAAGAACTGCGCTGCTTTTCAGGGAATTGTGGAAAGAGCGTTAAACACATCGTGAAGAATCTCGTGGCCGTGAGTGTCACAGCAATCGCAATCGTGACACCCGAGGCACTCAAGACGAGCAACTCGACGAGCACCACCTGACCAGGGAGTGCGAACATAAAAAAGCTGGTGGCGCTGGTTAGCCAAATATCTAGGCCATTGGCCTGCCCCATCGCACCAAAACCCAACATCCCTGCAAACAAAATAGCAGCAGGGGCTCCAAATGCGTCTTTGGCGCCCTTTAAAACGATGTCTCTATTCAAACTCATGGGATGCAGTTTATTGGTTTTTTAATTTTTAGTTATTGGATCTATTTTGATACTTTACTTGCCTGGATCAAAGCCCACTCAATGTGCTCTTTCAGCATGTCACTGGCATTGGGTAACACTTGCTTTAAACCACCAATGATTTTTTCTCTGGCACCGTCATCAAGGCTTGATGATCTGAGGGCATTGCCCATGCCCACGGCAAGATTGCGTCGCCAAGACTCATACCCAATCCTGCGGATTGGACTGCCTTCGTGCTTAGACATAAAGTCTTCCTCTGACCATGACCATAAATCCAATAAGTCAGCATGCTCTAAACCATGCCTTGGTAAAAAATCAGGCACTGAACTTAGTTGAGCAAATTTATTCCAAGGACAAACCAACTGACAATCATCGCAACCGTAAACTCGGTTACCCATGAGGGGTCTTAGCTCTTCAGGAATAGATCCTTGATGCTCAATCGTCAAATATGAAATACAACGACGCGCATCTAATTGATAAGGGGCTGTGATGGCTTGGGTCGGGCAGATATTGATACAAGCAGAACATTCACCACAATGACTAGTGATAGGTTCATCAACAGGGAATGGCACATCCACGAGGATTTCACCCAAGAAAAACATCGACCCGGCTTCTCGATTGAGCAACAAGGTATGTTTGCCTCGCCAACCCAAACCCGACTTATTCGCCAACTCAACTTCCATGACTGGGCCAGAATCAACAAATACCCGATAACCAAAAGGGCCTATCTTTTTCTCAATCACATCAGCCAAAGATTGCAAGCGCTGGCGCAGGACCTTGTGATAGTCACGACCTCGGGCATACATGGCCACCACCGCCTCGGAAGGCTCATCCCAACGAGTGATTTCTTTATTACGCCAATCAACTGCTTGGCGCATTTCAGAGGTATCAGGCAGGTAATCCATCCGAACCGTCAAAACCCGAACCGTGCCTGGCTGCAATTCTTGAGGATTGAGTCGCAAATGAGCGCGCTCCCTCATATAATTCATGTCACCGTGACGTCCAGCATCCAACCACTCTTTCAATCTTGGTCCTGCCACACTCAAATCTGTGTCAGAAACTCTGATATCGCCAAATCCCAAGTCGATGGCCTCGCGCCGCAACCAAGAAATATCTTGGTTGAAATCATCCTTGGTTGTTTGGGTTTGAGTCACAATTTTTGCTCCATGATGAGATTGTAGGGCCCAATGACAAAAGATACTCATCTGATGATTCCGTCTAGAACTCTTTCTTCTGAGCAAGACACAGAGGCGTTTGCTTTAAAACTTACCCAACAGATTCAACATCTTTTCCAAGCCAAAAGTAATCATTTGAATAAAGCTCTTCATTTTTCTTTAGTGGGTGATCTGGGTGTTGGCAAAACCACACTGACAAGACACATTCTTCGCTCATTAGGTCACATGGGCAAAGTCAAAAGCCCTACCTATGGTTTGTGTGAGCCCTACCAAGTGAAGCTCAATCAAAAAAACACAGAAAATGAAATAGCACAAACAATCCTGCCCTTTCATCATTTTGATTTGTACCGCATGAGTTATGCCAAAGAATGGATGGACGCTGGCTTCAGAGATGTCTTCAGTGCAGCAGGCATTTGCATGGTCGAGTGGCCAGAAAAAGCAGAAGGTACCTTGCCTTTGGCCGACTGGATCATCACTTTATCGACCAATGATGATGAAACCAGATCACTCATGATCAGCAGCCAAACAGACATTGGCGACGAACTGGTCAAAGGATTTCAAGAATAATGAAATTCATTGGTGGCAATCGAGCAAATAGATTGAAACGACGCGAGCTTCTCAAAAGAATTGCTCAAACCAGCGCACTCATCTTTTTAGGCCCTAGTCAAATTGCTTGGGGTGCAAAACTGGTGGCGGTTCGTATCTGGCCAGCGGAAGACTACACGCGCGTGACCCTAGAGTCCGATCAAGTTCTAAAAGTGAGCCACCAACTGCTCACCAACCCGTATCGCCTAGTTGTAGACGTTGAAGGTCTTGAATTAAACAACACCATCAAAGAATTGGTGGCAAAAGTTAATAGCAACGACCCGTACATCGCTCAAGTTCGTGTTGGTCAATTTCAGCCCAAAGTTGTTCGCTTGGTTTTCGACCTCAAAGAAAGCATTCAGCCTCAGTTGTTTACCTTAGATCCAGTGGGCACTTATCAAAATCGCTTGGTCTTTGACTTATACCCAACAGTGGCTCACGATCCTCTGATGGAGCTGGTGCGCCAGAGTGCAAAAAAAGAAGCTGCTTTGGATGCCGACGATCCCATTGGTGCGATTGCCAAAAGAGAATCTCAAAAAGCTGAAACTATCAAACCTAATCAATCTGATAGCAAGCCAGATAGCAAAGCAACTAAGCCAAGTCATCGCAGACTTTTGACCATTGCGATTGACCCTGGGCATGGTGGCGAAGATCCTGGTGCCATCGGCAAGAGAGGCTCTCGAGAAAAAGACATCGTCTTAGCCATCTCACGCAGACTGAAGCAAAAGATTGAAGCAGAGCCTGATATGCGCTCCTACCTAACGCGCGATGGCGATTACTTCGTACCACTGCATGTGCGCGTCAATAAAGCGCGTCGTGTTCAAGCAGATTTATTTGTATCGATTCATGCGGACGCTTTTGTCAAACCTCATGCACGCGGTGCTTCGGTATTTGCTCTTTCACAACAAGGAGCCACCAGCACTGCAGCCAGATGGTTGGCCAATAAAGAAAACAGCGCTGACTTGATTGGTGGCCTTAATATCAAAACTCAAGACAAGCAAGTCGCTCAATTACTGCTTGATATGTCTACAACCGCTCAAATCAAAGACAGCTTGAAGTTAGGTGATGCCGTTCTAAAACAAATTGGTGGCTTTGCAAAACTACATAAACCACAAGTTGAACAAGCCAGCTTTGCTGTTCTCAAGGCACCTGATGTCCCATCGATTTTGATTGAGACTGCATTCATCAGCAACCCTGAAGAAGAGGCTCGCTTAAATGATCATGAGTACCAAGAACAGATTGCCCAAGCCATTCTGAGAGGGGTTCGCAGCTACTTTGCCAAGAACCCACCAGTGGCCAAAAGTAGACAAATCTAGCTCTAATTTAAAAAGTCCGCTATAATCTTTTTTTTCGCAAGATTGGGTCGGTAGCTCAGTCGGTAGAGCAGCGGACTTTTAATCCGTTGGTCGCGAGTTCGAATCTCGCCCGACCCACCAAGCTGTATGGACAAGCGCACAATAGTGCGCTTTTCTTTTTGCTACACACCGCTTACACACCTATTGCCCATTTTCGCTACCCCCTGTAAGCTAAAGGCTTAGCGAGCGATAAATGAGCATTCAAAAGCCCACCACACATACCCTCATAGCTAGAAAACTCATCGTTTATCAGCGTGAGCGTAGTGCTATTTGGCAATGCCGTTTTAATGTAGATGGGCGCTGGCAAAGGGCTAGTACAGGGAGCAGAGATTTAGCAGACGCTAAAGCAAAAGCGCACGACATATTGGTGGAAGCCAATACGCTTAAGAAACTTAATGTAGCTCCCATTACACGCAGGTTTAAGGACATAGCCAACGCTGTCATTAAAAAGCTGAAAGCTGAGATGGCTAGTGGCAACGGCAAAGCAATATACAAAGACTACATAACAGCGATAGACAAATACTTCATCCCAACATTAGGTAAGTTCGCTGTAAACAATATTGGCTACAAAGAATTAGAGCTTTTAGACAAAGCACGAATTAAGAAGATGGAAAAGCAACCCACTCGTAGCACCCTTCTTAATCACAATGCCGCACTGAAGATGATTTTTGATGAAGCTATATACAAAGGTTATATGGTGGAATTAAATCGTCCTAAGCTAGTAGCTAAAGGCAAAGCTAGCGAAAGGCGTGCTGAATTTACATTAGATGAAACAAGAGCGTTAAAGAGTAATTTTGATGCGTGGATTAAAAAAGGTAGGGCTGACAGCGTAGAGCTTAGAAAGCTATTGCGTGATTATGTCTATGTATTACTAGATACAGGCGCACGACCAGGCAAAGAGCTGTTGGAGCTTAAGTGGACACAGATGGAATTAAAAATGTACCCAGTTATTAAAAAGACTGGGGTGATAGAAAAGCCCAACGAGTATGACGACAGAGGAAGTGAGATAGAGATAAGCAATGCCAATCGTACAGTCATCCTAAACATACAGGATAGTAAAACAGATTCACGCTTATCAATTGGCAGATTACCAACTGTAAAAGCATTAGAAGCAATAGCACAGCGCAACTATGGCAAAACTCCAGCCAAGCTAATAAAGGAAGGATGTACTGATTACATTTTTACTTACATAGAGTACATAGATGAGAAGAAGGTTAAAAGAAAGCGTAAACCTAAACTGCTACGCCCTACTAGCTTCTCCAAGCTATTTGATAACTACCTTACTAGCCACAGCCTACAAACAGATTTGATAACAAATAAGAAGCGTGTTCTCTACAGTCTGCGCCACACCTATGCCACGCTTGCCTTAACGCACGATAAGGTTGCTATACATACACTAGCTAAGCAGATGGGTACTAGTACAACAATGATTGAGCAACACTACTCACATTTAGACGCCGTTAAAGCCGTCCATCAATTGCGTGGTGATGAGAGTAGACAGTTGATTGATATGGAGCTGGATGACGATGACAAGAAGCGTTATAGCTTCAAAGAGATAGAGTCTAAGCTTGATAAACGCAAACGCTAAAAAGTATTCTCGCTATACCTCCCATCCCCTCATTCATAAAAATATAAATTACCCAATAAATCGCCAAAAACCCACGCTTTTTGCGTCAAATTAAATATCTCCTGTAATAAGAGTTATGAAGCATTAGAGGTGGGGATATCATTCCGATTTTAGGGTGTGTTGTAGTTGTGGAAATAAAAAAGCCACTGCGAACAGTGGCTTAAAAGGAAGGGAAATTGAAATTTAGAACTTATAACCTACGCCAACCAATAATGTGTAGGCGTTGGCATCGGGGTTTAAGGTTAAATTTAAAGGGCGGCCATCAGGCAACGTTGCACTAGAAGAAAATGATTTTTTACCGTAGCTCATATAATTTCCTTCAGCAAATCCGTATAAACCGCCAGTGATAATTTGCTTATATCCCAATCCTAAAATATATCCACTCATTGTTGAGCTCTGATTTGACAATGAACTTGCTCCAACTGAAGATGCTCAGCCCTAAATTGAGAGGGCCAATTTGTGAATATTGCCAATCTGAGGCGGCAAAGATGGCGCTACAAATCCCTATATTTCGAAAATGATCAAAAAGATCCTTGATTTGATCATCAGAAAGTTGGAAAAATTTATTAAACATAGTGTCGAATAAGCCCTACTTCTTAATGGGACACTGCTTGGGAAAATATATTAATCACCAGCACTCCTGCAATGATTAATCCGATGCCTATTAAAGCTCCAGCATCTAGTTTTTGTCCTAGCCAAATCCAACCCACTATTCCTACCAGCGCAACACCAGCCCCGGACCATATCGCATAAGCGATGGAAATGGGTATTTGATTAAGAACCTTAGACAAAAAATAGAATGCGCCGGCATACCCCACCACAACCAATGCAGAGGGTATTAGCTTCGTGAAGCCTTCCGCGAACTTCAGGGCAGTAGTTGCCATCACTTCTGCAATTATGGCGATGACAAGATAAAACCAAACCATAGAGATCTCCTAAGTGACATTTCATCTCATTTTATAAACGAAAAAACCACACGAAGGTGGTTTTGGTGTTTCTTTGTGGCCCGGAGCAGAATCGACCGGGGCCTAGGGTGCCTCGTTCGTATAGACCCAAAACGCCATCAGCATAAAAGCAACTAACGCACAACCACCAGAGAATAAGAATGCGTAAAGCGGTGCAATCGATTCATATACCCAGCCAAAGATAAATGAAGCTGGAAACAGCATCAGGCCAGTAATTAAATTGAACCAACCAAATGCGGTACCTGCCAATCCTTTGGGAGCCATATCTGCCACCAAGGCTTTTTCTACCCCTTCTGTTGCCGCCTTGACTAATCCAGCCACTAGCAGCGATCCTAGGGTTACGAGGTATTTCATGAAAATCTTTGGCGGAAGAACTATTGGTCCAGTTTAGTTATGGAATCGATAACTGTCTAGCTCTGATTATTAGGGCCATGCGCCTGCCAAGTGTCGCGTTTCGAGACACTTATGGCAATATAGTTGCATAGCTAATTAATCTGCATTACACTACTCCCATGTTTGAACAATGCCTCTATTTCAATACCACCAGCCTAGCTCGCCAGCTAGAGCGGGAATGGACTAGCGCATTTAAACCTTTTGGCCTCACCCCATCACAAGCCTTCATGCTTAGAGTGGTTTTAGATAAAGCCCCACTATTACAAAGTAAGCTGGCTTTAGAGATGAATATCAGCCGCCCTACTGCTACTAGAGGTTTAGATGGTCTAGAACGTCTGGGCTTAATTAAACGTCTAGCCTCTGAGAAAGATGGCCGCGAGCAAGAGATCCACCCGACTAAAAAGGCTGTGGAAATGAAGGATGCCATTAATGCCGCCAGTGGGGCTGTAACCAAGCGCCTGAAGAAAATGCTGGGCACAAACCATTTTGAAGATGTTGTGGGACAACTTCGAGGCATTAGCTCCGCCCTGAAGTAAGGATTTTTTTATTTCCCTAATAGTTGCATAGCTAACTTATTTAAATCATCAACCAAAGGAGAATTACATGCCAATCTTGAACGTCAAAGTCAGTGGACAAAAGAATACAGCGACTACCAAGGCTATTCATGAGTTATTGCTAGACCTCACCCATCGTATTTTGGGGAAGAAAAAGGAAGTAACTGCCATTGCTATTGATTATGCTGATCCAGACTGCTGGATGGTAGGTGGCAAGCTATTAAGTGAACAAGGAAAGAATAGCTTTTACTTTGATATCAAGATCACCGATGAAACCAATACCAAGGATGATAAGGCTCAGTACATTAAAGAAGCTTTTGCAGGATTTGAACGCATTCTAGGCAATCTTCATGAAGAGAGTTACATCTACGTTCAGGATGTGAGAGCTGCCAGCTATGGCTATGGTGGCAAGACCCAGGAATATCGATATCACCACTAAACAAGTGTCGCGAAACGCAGCACAAGAGATTTAGATCTTCGCCAACTCCGCCTGCCCAGCCTTAATCTTCTGCCTATCCTTCTCAGCCTTGTACGCTTTGTTGGCATTTTCTTTATTACGCTTAAGGCTATACAGGCGATATTGCTGTGGGTTCATTGGCTTGATAGGTTTAATAGTGGGGGTGTGGGCAAATTCGTAAAAGCGCATACAAGTATTTAACCCAACCCCCACTAAAGCACTACTCATACTTCCGTATAGTTCAGCACATTACCAACCCCATACTGCGCTTCCCCTAATTGCTTTGCCATATACGCATTGTCAGCAAACACAATCGTATTGGCTGTTTGCGTTTGATTAATGCGCACCCATAGCCTGTATTGCTTCATTTGCCAAACCCCTGCCTTGTTGCTTCACTTACTTCTGTAATAGCATCATCAAATTCACCATTTGCCGTAGCAATCTTTAATTCCTTAAGCGTAGCAATTAGCTCATCACCATTTGTAAGCTCAATTGCGTTAGCACCCTTCTTATTCAGTGGAAGTGTTTTAGCGCCATACTTAATTGCTAAATTAATCTTGCCTGCGTCATTTACCCAAAACCATTCTCTTACTCTTTTGGCTACTTCTGCTGTCATACGCTCACCAGTTTGCTTATTGGTATAGGTTTTGAGTTTTTTAGGTGCGTAGGTATTACCTGCCTTTTGCGCTTCACACAGCTCTATTTGCTGATGAATTTTTGCTATCAATTTATTGCGTCTTTGTACTACTGGCGCAACTGTTAGATGCTTTTTGCTAGCTACTAGCTTTAAGTTGGACAAAACAGCCATTTTTCACTCCTTTTCATAATGTGGAATTACTAATGTACTGTCAGTTATGCCCTTTTCCTACCTAAATGTGAGTATTTGCTATCTCTGTAAGTATATGATTTATATAAGAAAAAACAGGAAATATATAGGTTTTATTTGGTATAGCTAAATAAACATATGAACCTACAGCAAATTAGACAAAAAACAGCCTATTGCCCTACTGCTACGCCTACGCAAAAGCAGGCTACACGCACTTGGTTAAACAGCTTACATAAGCAATATCCACTTGCCTTAACCCTTACGCTTAAACAGTCCAATCTCGTTAAAAACGCTAATGGTGCGTACATACAGAAATTGGACAAAGACGAGGTAAGACGCATAGCTAGGCACTTTACACAAAAGCTAAACCAGCAAGTGTTTGGTAGTAGCGCAAAGCGTTATGGAAAAGGCTTGAAATACTTAGTAGTGGTGGAAGGTGAGCGTACAGGCAAGAACTTACATTTACATATGGCTATTGGTGACTTGCCTAGCTATGTGAAGTGGAATGAAGTGGATGGTTTGGTACGCAACGCAAAACTACGAGTACAAGAATTAGATGAACAGCACAAAGTAGATATTGTGGATAGTGGTTGGATGGAATACTTAACAAAAGAATTGGGAATGAAAGACACAGACAATGTGCTGTGGGATTTAGCGTAGTACAGCATTACTGACTTTAGTTGTCTTTTGCTGATAGCACTTAAAGCTGAATGAAGCTTTAATTAGCGAAGCTATGTTAAAAATAACTCAAACTATTAGTAGTAATATATACAAATGACAAAAGATAGTTACTTTAAGTTCTTAAATAAGCTAAGTGAAAGCAATAGGAAGTACAACTTAAGCAATGATGAAAGATTGCTTTTGGATGTAGTTGCTACTGAAACACACGCTGACAAAGTAATATATGTAAAAGACTTAATCACACTCAATCAAATAGCATCACAAGCAACATTACATAAAGCACTATCAAGCCTTGTTGATAAGAACCTACTTGAATTAAAGATTACAAAAGAAGACGGCAGGCTTAAAGAAGTTCATTTAACTAAACTTGCCAATAAGCGTTATGAAGAGCTAAACAAGGCGCTTGAAAACGCTATAAAAAAGTAAGCTATCAAATTGCCTTAGACGCTTGCTCTATATTCAACTCAATCTTTTTAATTCTTTCAATCTGTAGTGCCAATACTTTTTCAACTAATTCATTACCAGCTTTAATTGGTGTTCCACAGTCATATGGTGGTTGTGGTTCATATTCAAGTCCAAGTTGTAGCATCTTAGCCACTTCTTCACCAGCCAATTCTGAAGCAAGATTAAAAGCAAAATCAAGTCCAGCCGTAACACCTCCACCTGATATATGCTTGCCATCTCTTACTACCCGTCCATCAACAGCTTCAGCACCAAACTTATGTAAGTATTTTTTCCAAATCCAATGACAAGCACTTTTATGCCCTTTTAATAACCCAGCCGCACCAAGTATTAAAGAACCATTACAAACTGAAGTAATGTATTTGGCATTCTTACTTTGAGTGCGTAAAAAGCCCAATGTCTCACTATCAATCATTTGCTCTCCAATACCAAATCCACCTGGCACACACAGCACATCAAGTTGTGGGCAATTATTGAAGGATGTTGTTGGGTTAATGCTAAATCCAACATCTGTTTTGACAGGGTTAGTATCTTTCCACGCTAAATGTATTTTGGCATTTGGTATGCGGCTTAATACTTGCGCTGGTGCTGTTAAATCTAATTGCGTTAGATTTGGAAATAACAAAAAACCAATATTAATTTCAGTACTCATATCAAGTTCTCCTTTTACAAAATTGTACGGATAAACAAGATGGCAGAAATGCCAATATTATGTTAATTTGTGCCAATGACTAAAAAGCGTGTAATTGCCATAGTTGCCTTTAACGGCTTTCAAATACTGGATGTAAGCGGTCCTGCCAGCGTATTCTCATCTGCTAATGACGCATTAAATAAAAAAGTTTATCAAGTCATTTTTTTATCAGCACAAGGTGGGATGATTAAAAGTAGTAGTGGATTAGAAATTAAAACTATTGCGCTAAGAAATATTGAAAACATTGATACTCTTTTAATTGCTGGTGGAGATGAATATGGCATTGATGAGTTAATTAAAGATAAAACAGCAACAAATCTTATTAAGAAAAATACACTTAAAGCAAAACGCTATGGCTCTATATGTACAGGAGCTTATGTATTGGGAAGATTGGGATTACTAAATGGAAAGCGTATTACTACGCATTGGAATTATTGCGAAAAATTAGCTAAAGAAGTTCCAACAGCAGTAGTTGATTCAAATGCTTTATATGTAAATGACAAACGAGTGTGGACTTCTGCTGGCGTTACAACTGGCATTGATATGAGCCTACAAATAGTAGCTAATGATTATGGAAATTTAATTTCAAATCAAATAGCGCAACGATTGGTGCTATACGCAAGGCGACCTGGCTATCAGTCACAATTTAGCCCAGTATTAACAGCACAATCAAACGCAGAGCCTTTTATTGAATTAGTAAATTGGATAAAAGAGAATATTTCAAAACACATAGACGCAGAAGTAATGGCTAAGATTGCTGAAATGTCTCATCGCAATTTTTATCGTAAGTTTTTTGATAGCTTTGGAGTTACACCAGCACAGTATGTAAAGTCTGTACGGATTGATATGGCAAAAGATATGCTGTCTACAAATGCCCCATTAAAAACAATAGCAAAGCTAACTGGTTTTACAAGCGTTTCTCAATTAACAAGAGTATTTGAAACGCTTAATGGCATTAGCCCAAATTTGTTTAGACAACTTAACCAGCACTAAATCCACGCTATAAGCGCATAACGCCTCACAGCTAATAGCAATACAGCAGAGAACAGCTTGAACAGCGCATAGACGCTATACGCTATACGCAATACGCAATTCTGTAGTCAATAAGCCACAACACCAATAAATACAACAATATAAGGAAATTCATATTTCCTTATATTTGCGTAGCTTTATGACGCAACCACTTGAATATTGGGGGTTTTATTTAATGACAGCGTACAAGCAAAAAGAGGTAGGAATAGATAAACAAAGAAAACATACTAATGACATACAAAACACTACATACGAGGTAGAAACTATGTCAAAGCAAGCAAAAACACTTACACAACAAGAACTACGCAGAGTTTTAGATTACACAGCAACACGCAAGCACAGCGTACGCAATCGTGCGCTACTAATGACTACGCACTTAAGTGGTATGCGTGTAGGTGAAGTGGCTAGTTTGCGTAATAGCGATGTATTAGACGCAGAAGGCAATATACGCAACGAGATACGCTTGTCCGCAGAGCAAACAAAAGGCAATGAAGCGAGGGTTGTATTTGTTAGCGATAAGCTACGCAAGGAGTTGGAGCTATATACACGCTTAATGAGTGCCTCCAATACCAATCCAGCACTTAAGTTCTTTTACAGTCAAAAGCGCACTAGTGATGGCTTTACAGCAAATACACTTACCCAGTTCTTCCACTACTTGTATAAACGAGCTGGGGTTGATGGTGCCAGCTCACATAGTGGCAGACGCACTTTTATTACTAACTTAGCTACTAAAGGAGTTGGGGTGCGTGTACTGATGAGCTTAGCTGGACATAAGAACATCAGTACAACGCAGGCTTACATAGATGTAAACGATGATATGAAGCGTAAAGCTGTTGAGCTAGCTTAATTAAATCTTTGCTTTTTTAGGTTTAGCCGTAAGTCTTCTTGCTTTTGTCCTTAACGCTGGACGAGCCGTTACAACTCCAAAGTGTAGCATTAAGGCTAAATCCAAAACTCTTCTTTGCCACCAATTAAATTTCTTAATTCTCTTCCATAAAGCAGTACCAAGCAATTTAGAAGGTGGCAACTCAAGCTTATTGAATAAAGTCCTATTAACCAGAAGTCCTTGCTGTAAGGCTTCCATAAAGTAGGGTATTGCGGCTTGTGGGCGCTTTTGAAATAACATAGACTCTGCCAAGTCATTTGAAAAATTAAACAACAGCATATCTGGTACAGCAAAGAACAACAAACGCGAAGCTAAAGCAATACGATAATTTCCATTTAACGAAGGCTTTGAATTAGTAACAAATCCAGCACCTAAATCAAGTGTCACTCTTTCTCCATAACCAATTGGCGTTAACTTCAATGTTTTATTTCGCCACCCATCATAAACAGGGATTACTTTCTTCACTATCGTCTTAATGCCTGATTGAAAGTTTGTAGGCTCTTGTGAACGATATGCGGCTTTTATCTTTCCTACCCTAATCAACCTTCTTATTGAAAATTCAGTTATTTGATTATTAGTTTTTGGATTTTTTCTCAACAACTGAAACGGAATAGCAAAATCAGCAAGAAACTCTTCATCACTAACTTCCATCTCCTCGCCTGTTTCGTAATCAATGCCACTCCATAAGTCCATAGCACAAAGCTCAGCCAGCTTAACTTCATATGCTGTAAATTTGGGAACAGTTTTGAATAAGCGACGAGTTGCCATTTATTACTCCAAATAAATTAGGATTTATTCATACTAAGTTAGTCTATGTATTTGCTCAATACAAACCAATTAAAACAAGAAGCTAACTACACACTTTGATACACACCAGAATTTAAATGTTGATTTATATAGGTTTTTTTAGTGTATTTTTTCTTTTAATCCGTTGGTCGCGAGTTCGAATCTCGCCCGACCCACCAGTACAAGGCTCTTACGGGAGCCAACCAAAAAAGCACTAAAGTGAAAACTTAAGTGCTTTTTTCATTTCAGACACCAAAGTCAATAGACATATAACTCGTTTATTAATTCAATCTCAAAAATACGTCGATACAGTTGAGTGAGACATTTTTACTGAATGAGTTTTATTTAACCAACTTGATATTCTTCTAAGACTCATACCTCGTCTTTTCATATCTCTCATTTCTTTAATTATTTTTTGTTGTTCAAGATCCTTCTCAAGTCTATCTTCAACAACCCTGTAACCGAAACGAGTAAATCCACCGAGGAATTTTCCATCAGCCTTCTGTACTTGTTTCACCTCACGAATACGTGTAGCTATTCTCTCTCTTTCAAAAGTAGCAAAAGCTGACAGAATCGTAAATATCACTGAACCAATACCGTCATTAGTCACATCACCACCTAAATCGATGAAGTGAACTGAAACTCCACGAAGTTTTAACTCATGAAGTGTGTTCAACGCATTTCTTGTATTACGAAAAGCCCTATCGAGTTTAGAGAAGATTAAGACATCACCTGTTTCGAGCTTCTCGAAGAGCTTTAGACCCTCTGGACGCTTTTCAAACTCAACGCTTCCACTGACACCTCTCTCGGTGATGAAGTTCTCTTGGGGAATGTCGTAACCCTTCAGAGAAGCGTACGAATTGATTTGTTTGAGCTGGGTTTCCAAGCTATCACCATCATTAGCCTGTTGTAGGGTTGAGACCCTGATGTAACCGTAGTAAGTAGACATTAACCTCTCCCATTAGATGAACGGGAGGAATTATTGGAATTTTTTGAATTAAAGACAACAACTTAGCCGTGAAAACGTAAGACCTGCTTTCGGGCGTCTTTTACGATCGTTCGACTCGCTGTAGCGTTGTTTACTTTAAAGAATGATTATTAATAAAAGCTTTTGTTACTTTATTAAAAGCAGCGTGTAATCTTTTTGTCCCAACAATACACTTAACACGTCCATCAGAATTAGATGGCTTGATTTGAATCCACCCCTTGAGCTTAAGCTTAGATAAGTGATTTTTCACTCCCACATCGCTATACATATAAAGTCGAGAGTAGAGTGTTTTCAGAGTTAAATCATCACCAGTCTCATCGTGATGAAGAGTGATACAAATCACAAATAGTGGTATCAAGGACGAACTAACTGGTAGCTGTCTTACACTCTCATTCAGGAACTGAAGAAATCTAAAACTATTCACTGAGACATTCTTAATATAATTTATAGAAACTATATTTAAAAGAAATTGATAAATCAAAACAAAATTGTGAAAAAGTTTTTCACTAATTTTTAGTGAAAACAATTTAATCGTCAGCTAGATTGGGCTGATGAACATTAGTATCACTGGTTTTATTTTATTTTTTTTACTTTTAGTTACTTCATACCCTATTGAAGCTAAAGAGCGTACACCCTATGGTTACTGGATTTATGTTGAAGGTAAGTCATACAAAAATATTCACACATTGAATGAACATAATTATGAGTTTGGTTACGTGTGTAATAACGGGTGTATGTACTACATTACTCCTTCGGTTATTTGTGACACAACCAAAGTTATCGATGGTTGGTTAATTCAAACTTCTGGTGTTAGTAAAAGAATACGGACCACTTGTGTCAAACATGAAGGTGAGACTATTTTAAAAATTAATTCAGAAAAAGATTTAACAGATCTTTTAGAAAAAAACCATGAAGTTCATTTTTTGATAAATTTTGATGTTGAAATTAATTCTCTACTAACATTCAACATGCTTGGCTTTATCGATTCCTACAACCGTATTAATAATCAATAAATTATTGATTATTTAAATATCATCATTATTGATGATATGAAACTACAGTATTCCGTCTAATGATTGAGAAATACCTTCAGTTTTTTTATCAAAATAACTCGTAATACTATAAGCAGCTTCGTGACTTTTCATTCCACGCTTACGACATTCTTCAAGAGCACGCCAATACTCTCTCGTACCCATCAACAGAATCAATGATTCTGGTAGGTAGCCTCTGGACTTCATAACAGCCTCAACTTCACCGTAATAAAGACGCTTTCTCATCACACCCACACCAAACCAAATGATGAATAAAACTAATACAAGAATAAGAAAATCAGACATATAAATCTCTCTTAAAGTTAATTATTTTTAAGGATAGTCTTCTCTAGACTATGAGAATGTAATTGATATGATTGAAACAATCAAAGCTAAAAAAGCAAGTCCAATGGATACTCTTTGTGCGGTTCGAGCCCTTTTCTCAACACCATCAATGTGTCTTTGAAAAAGTATTTGATTTATTACCATCGCTTGAATAATAGCTCGATGTTGAATACGGTCATTAATAATTGGCTCCATTGATAGCCAACTTAATATCTTCTTCAATTCCTCATCACTTTTCTTCGAAATTTCTTCAAAATTAAAATCATTCATATCTAATCCTTTTAAGGGAATAAACCCTTACTCGTATTTCTTACCGAATCACTCGCTTTTCTCTTCAGTCTTCCAACAATAGCTGTAATCACTCTTCGCTTTGCTTCAGCCTCTTTTGGTGAATCACTAGGCTTTAGTCGATCTTCATCTCTCAGAATATCTAAATCCATAGCCACCTTCCATTGAGGCTTCTTTACTCCCCTTAACTTTAGCTCTTCAAGGTGGTCATAAACCTTTAAAGCTCTCTCAAGACCCTCGAGGTTTGGTTGACCCTTAAATTGATACTTAGCTTTACTTTTCTTAGCTTGCTGAACTCCCTTTTGACCCTTATGGTGCTTTTTTAACAAATCGTTCAATCTCTTCTTCAAGTGTCTTTTAGGAAGAGAAAGTGGAAAGCTCACAGTTAGTTGATTTTCTTCAGTAACGACATCTCCAATTTCAAGTAAACGAACAGTAGACTCAGTTACAGGGTTCGAAAATAAATTAGCCCCACGGTCATCTTCAGACCACCACTTCTGAAAATCGTCAGATCGAACATCACCAAAGTCCCGATAAAGTTTATCGAGCTTTCCCTTTCCTCCAACTTCACAACACTTTAAATACTCCTGATTTCTCTTTAAATAACTCCACCACCAGTAATAGACCGTTTTTTTCCAAGAATCCGGGTGTTTTATCTTGGTTACACGACCAAATGTGGGGTGTTGATAGGGGAAGTTTCTTTGGATGGAATTTTTATTCGTTTTCATACCCAAAATATAACAAATTTTCATAACACTTTAAATATCTTAATTAATCCAACAATCGGCTTTAATTCACTTTTCTGAAATAATGGAGGTATGAATTAAACGATGTAAATCATTGTTTTAAATCATATTTTTAATAAATTTAACTTATAGGATTAATAACATGGGAAATTTAAGTGAATACTTCAGTTCAGATTACGAACAGGAAGAATTTGAACGGAAACACAGGTTTTTAAGTGAGATAAAAACCAAGAGAGACCATTATGAAAAATTATTAGTCGAGTTTCTTCATGACTTTGTACTTGATGGAAAGCCTCTTTCCGAATCGTATCGATTAGCTTATGAAGAACTTCTTGAAGATACCCAAAAAGGAAGGCTACCTTCCTCGATGTTTATTTTCGAACATATGGTTTTTTCTGTAGATGAACTTCCATATGACCCAGGATACGAAAACCTACATTAATTTTTTTATAAATAGTTTTACGGTCGTTATACCTTAGTGAGTTTTGAACTAATAGATGGACATGATCCCCTAGTCTGAAGCTCACTTTACAACTTGAAAGTTAAGAACCACTTCGAGAAGGGGTATGACCTTTCTTTATCTAAAAATACTGAAATAGAAAGAATTGAATGAAATCTGAATACTTAGAACCGTGGAAACGAATTTACCCTACTAAAAATGAACTAACTAAAGCTTGGTCTGATTGGTTCGAATCTAAAAATCATGAATGGGAACTATTTACTATGACTGTAGTTTTTAAGTCTGGTGGAAAAGTAGCTAGACCAAATAAATGGAGCTCAGAATATAAAACTAGGGTTCTTCATAAAGTTAGACGAGTAATCGAACCGAATCAGAAGAACCAAGAACTAGCCATTCCTTTTGAAGAATTTTTCTATTACGAGAAAGATGATTCTTCATTTTTTAGAGTTTCACGTTCACATAAACCACATCACATACACTCTTTAATACCGATTAGAAAATCACAGTCTCATCGTTTTTGGTCTATTGATAGTAATGACTTACAGAAAAGACTTAAAAAAGATATTTACTCTATTAATACCATTCAATCGATTCTTGTTGAAAAAGTAAAACCTGATCACACCATCGACTGGGTCAAATATCTTCTAAAAGGTAAATCAATTTAGCCTATGAAGTTTTCCTTTGGTACTGATGATGTAGTCTGAACTGAAGCTGGACCAATTCCAAAGGTAGTTAAAGTACTGATATTTATAGATTGGGTTAATGATCGTAAAGATAGTTCCATTAAATAATCCATATCTTTTGTACTCGAACTTAAGCTCTCTAGACTCAAAGTCACCATCAAACTCTAATTCTGAATTTCCGTTCTTAAATCCACTCTCTGAGACATACAAGAATTCTTCTGTACCCGTCTTTTTCTTAGATGAGCCTATTACTGGAAGATATGTTCTTTCATAGTTCGTGAATAGAGCCTTTTTAAGACCGATTGGAGCTTCGTTCACCTTTATTTCAAACAAGGGCTTTCCTTCGACCTGATAGAACCCGTAGAGGTCGCTCTCGTTGTTCCTTGTTGTTTTAAGACTATCGTACAGTTCACCTGTTCGACCAGTTTTGATTAGTTCTTTGAATTCCACCTTAGATATAAGTGTCGTAGATAGACGAAACATCTTTCCTTGAGCTAATAACTTGTTTTTCATAATTCCTCCTGTCATTTATTTATTTGACGGAATTACTTACGTAAAAAATTAGCTAAATAGAATTACCATCAAAAACTCAAGGAGGGGCTTTGTCAAAGGTCTTAAATAGAAATCAAATTTTAGGGATAAGAACTACAGAAGATTTTGTTAAGAGATTCGATTCTTTATGTGAACGACTCGGTCATAACCGAAGTGAAATCATTCGATACGCTTTAAAACGCTTCTATAACGAGCATTTCAATAATCCAGAGGGCTTTTCTAAAGTCAGAAAGGAGCTCTACTGATGATGGGATTTTTAGAGTGGGTCGAATTTAATAAGAAGAAAAAGCAAAAGGAAGATAAGAATGTCGGATCAATTAGCCAAACAGGTTCAGAAAACAGGAATGTCAATATCAAAAGACAAGCTGATCGATTTGATCAAAAAATCCCCGAGCCAATCGTTTACCGTTTCACAGAGCCCAAACAGTAAAGCTACTGTGGTGGTGATTTAGATTTACTACCTTTAGTCACTTTATTTGTCTTACCTAACTTTTCTGGTTTATCAGCCTCTTGAACTGACTTAAAACTATGTAACTCTTTAAGACCCATTAAATTTGTAAGTCGGGAAGCGTAATGTTTCTCGATCATAGCTTGTGATGTACGAGCGTTTTTGGCTAGTTGTAAAGTGTTGACATTACCTAACTGTAATCTAAACATAATGGCTGAATGTCGTAATGAATAGAGGGTGTGCTTTTCACCCTCCCCAGTGATTCCAGCCTCTTCAACAATTTTTCTGAATAACCGACTCAGAATATTCATCATCGTATTTCTATTCTTGTATTCAGGTAAAAAAAGATAGTCTGTATTTTTATCGTACCCTCTCTTCTTTTGGTAATCAGCCAACTTTTTATAAACCCCTTCAGCTCCATACATACTCACCACCTCTTGATCTGTAGTCTTGGTGGCTGGATGACTTAACAAAAGGTATTTGTTATATCTTGGATCAGGCTCGTCAGGATTAATCATTACCTTAATGTGTTGATGTTTCAGAACACGAAGGTCACTCGGTCTAATGAATGTATTCACCATGAACTGAATCAAATATCTCATTTCTTCAGTAATCAATACCCCACGAACCTTTTCTTTTTTCTTAACTAACTTATCGACTGTATCCGTGAGAGTCTTATATTCTTTTTGATCGAAATAATCCCTCTTAGTGACCGATGTAGTTTTCCCCTTAATTCTTGGGAAATTCGGAATCGACTGAATTAATCGGTTATCAGAAGCAAATTTTAGGATTTTTCTTAGAACGATGATGTAGTGATTGACTGTAGCTGGTGATAGTCCACGGTTTTGAAGTTTCTTAATGAGGTCAGAAATATCTGAATTTGTAACCTCACCAATATCCTTTTCACCAAAATGAGGAATCAGTTCTTTTTTGAACCTATTTGAATCGTCTTTGTATACCCGATTTCCAGCCGTATTAATGGACTCCAAATAAGCTATTCCGATATTACTGAAGGTACGACTCTTGGGAGCCTTTGATTGACCTGTACGAACACCCACCAACGAGTCCTCATAGAACTTTTTAGCCAAATTAATCGCTTCTTTACGACTTTCAGTTTTCAGACTACGGACTTTGTAGGATCCGTTGATGTAAACACGGGACCAATAGTACCGAGAACAATAAACCTTAAAGAATTTGAGTTTGGTTGGATAACCAGGAACCGTCTCCACCGTATCGGGTACGGGAATAGCTCCACTACCTTTAGGTTTGATTTTTATAGGTTTTTTCGGTTTGGTAGTCAAAATAGGACTCGAACGACTTTAGTGGTTACTTTAGTGGTTTTAGTATACCTCCCTTTAAAGCCAATAGGAATAGGGTTCTAAAAACCTACCCAACGGATTGGTCTTCTTTTAATCCGTTGGTCGCGAGTTCGAATCTCGCCCGACCCACCAGAATACAAAAAGCCTCATCAGTTTGATGGGGCTTTTTTATTATTACTAGTCAATAGTTGGGTAGCGTTTTCTAACAAACCTCAAAAGGCATGGACCTAATAAAGAAGAAATGCCGTGCCGATACTTGGCAAAGAACCAATAACTGGGTTTTAGGATGGGCATCATCCAAGGTCTCGTAAAAATCCAGGCCAATATTTTCAAATCAGCCCTGCGATAAGCCTCACCAAAAACAGCCACGCCATTGATTGGGGTCTCACCTTCTACTTGGCCATACATCTTGGCTAAAGCTTCTTTGCAAGATACACCCACCGCTTGGGGATCATAGTTCGCGGAATTAATATCCACAAAGCTCAATAAGCCAGCTTGATTGCGTGACTTTAAAAAAGTGATCTCTGCCAAACACAAAGGGCAAGCACCATCATAAAAAAGCGTGAATGGCTTCAGTGAATGAATGGGTGCATTGGCAGAAGAGTGGGATGATGAACTCATGTAAATCAGTGTAATCTTTATTAAGGGCCTTCGCTTTTAGGGGCTTTCAGTGAAATTAGTGAGTAACCACGCAAATAAAATAAAACCAATACACTGGTGTCATTGTTAACACATTGATTGAATTTCATGACACAGAAGCAAGCTCACAATCACGCATCCCAAGAAGTCACCCTCAATGTGTTTGGTGAACCCATCGTTCCCTGCTCATTTGATCCACTCACAGGATTTTTTAGAGATGGCTGTTGCAAAACAGACGCTCAAGATAAAGGCAGTCATTTGGTGTGCGCGGTTGTCACCGATGAGTTTTTGCAATTCAGCCTTCAAAGAGGCAATGACTTGATTACCCCTCGGCCAGAGTGGGCATTTCCTGGCCTCGTGGCAGGCGATCAATGGTGCTTGTGTTTGAATCGTTGGAGAGAAGCACTTGAAGCCAACTGCGCTCCTCTGATACAACTAGAAAGCACGCACATCAATGCCCTTGAATACGTTGACCTTGAAACTCTCAAGCAATACGCAGTCAAAGATGCATTGATTTAATCAAGTTTTTCAATAAAGAAGCCTCCAAAAGAATCAGCCGCATCAAAATCAAATCTTTTGATTAGATTGAATAAATATGGCTTAATATTGAATAGTAGAAATGTTAATAAAGTAACTAAAGGAGATTCAATGAAAGTTCTTGTATCGATTGACGGCTCAAAGCACAGCATCAAAGCAATTGATTATTTGATTCAAAATGCATCAATGTTTTCAGGCAAAGGATCTGGTTTGATCGTTTTGCACGTTGAACCAAACGTCATCCCACCTGAAGTTACTCAATATATTTCCAAAAAAAATATCGCTGATTGGTACGCCGATCAGAGCAAAGCCGCGATCAAAGCAGCAACAGCGAAATTAGATAAGGCAAAAGTACCTTATAAATTAGTTCAAAAAATTGGTCACGTTGCTGACACCATCCTCGCTGAAACTAAAACAGCCAAAGCAGAAATGATTGTGATGGGTTCTCATGGTCGCAGCTCTTTGATGAGTCTTGTGATGGGCTCAGTGACATCTCAAGTATTGGCTCAATCTAAGCAACCAGTTTTGATCATTAAATAATTAAAATCAAAACAGCTGAACCAAAGCTCGTAAACAAAAAGCCACTTAGACAACTAAGTGGCTTTTTTAATGCATTGTTAACTGTTACTACTTTGTTACTTCTTCTTACCCAAACGACCCTCAGTGCCATTCAGTAAATTTGCAATGTTTGAGCGATGACGCCAAATCAATAAAGCACTCATCAACAAAATAGCCATGGCCATTGGCTGAATGCCAAATAAGAAAACAAAATAAACTGGGGCAAACAAAGCAGAGATCAAAGCTGCCAAAGATGAGTATCTTAAGAAAACTGCCACGATCAACCAAGTTGATAGAGTTGCGAGTCCCAATACCCAATTAATGGCCAGAAGAATACCCAAGGCTGTGGCAACTCCCTTGCCACCTTTGAAACCATGAAACACTGGGAATAGATGGCCTATAAATGCTGCGACGGCCACAGCTGGTAAGACCCAAGAATCAATATCCACCCCCACCAAAGCTCTGGCAAGAATGACAGCAATATATCCTTTGGCGGCATCACCCAAAAGAGTTAGCACAGCCGCAGCCTTGCTACCTGTTCTCAATACATTGGTGGCCCCTGGATTACCAGAGCCATAACTGTGCGGATCAGGCAAGCCCATGAGCTTGCTAATAACCACTGCAAAAGAAATGGAACCGATCAAATACGCCATTAAAACCACTAAACCACTGAACATGAATTGGTTCATATGCTTGCCCTTGGATGATGCTGTTGATGAATACTTTTTAAACGTTCACGTGCCACGTGAGTGTAAATCTGAGTCGTTGAAATATCTGCATGACCTAATAATAATTGCACCACCCTCAAATCAGCCCCATGGTTCAATAAATGAGTGGCAAAGGCATGACGCAGCGTGTGTGGTGACAAAGGCACATTGACATTAGCAATCGTGGCATAGCGCTTGATGATGTGCCAAAAAGCTTGGCGCGTCATACCATCACCAGTATGACGAGCTAAAAATAAATACTGACTTGAAGAGTTTTGTTTGGATGCGCTGAGAAGCTGTGGTCTTGATTCATCAAGATAGCGCTTTAACCATGTGGCAGCTTCCATCCCAAAAGGCACCAATCTCTCTTTACCACCCTTGCCGCTGACCACACGCACAACACCTTCATTCAAACCAACTTCAATGGTTTTCAAAGAAACTATTTCTGAGACACGCAAACCACTGGCATACATCAACTCGAGCATGGTTCTGTCGCGAACCCCCAAGGCTGTATTTAAATCAGGTGCGGCCAATAAAGATTCAACCTGCGACTCACTGAGTGTTTTCGGAAAACGTGGCGCTTGTTTTGCTGCTCTTAAATTAAGGCAGGGATCTGCCTTGATTAAATTCTTGCGAATACCCAAACGATAAAAACGTCTTAAGACAGTCAAACGACGATTGGCCGTGGTGGCTTTGTCTGATCGTCTATGAGCAATGTAGGCCATCACATCTGCCGCGTTGGCATCGTAAATAAACTTTTGGCGATCAACATCTAACCATTTAGAAAAAATATTCAAATCTTGTCGGTAAGCACTCAATGTATTTTTAGATAAGCCATCTTCAAGCCAACAAGCATCACAGAAGATATCAACAGCTTCCATGCTCCTGATCAAGACTTTACTCATAGGGGCATCATCCTGAAATTGCTGATCAATATCAGTTTTTCTGCCAGAAGTTGTTTTTTTGACTACCATTGAGCTTTTATTCTAAAAGAGACACTGTGAATCCTGCATTTTTACTGCTTCCAGACTTCCTGCTCATTTTGCTGGGTTTCTTGCTGGTGCGCTACACAGTTTTAGACAAAACAGTCTGGGAGAGTGTTGAAAAGCTGGTTTATTACGTGCTTTTCCCTGCCCTTTTATTCCACTCCATCAATCAAACCTATTTTGATTGGGGCGGTACCAGCAATATGTTGTTGGTTGCTGCTGTGGCTTTTTTCAGCGCCATGGGTCTTAGCTTTGCAGCTAAATGGATTTTCAAACCATCTTCCATGAGTTGGTCATCAGGTTTTCAAACAGCGTTTCGTTTTAACTCTTACATCGCCTTTGCTGCGGCTGGTCGCTTAGCTGGCGAAGAGGGTGTGGCATTGATGGCGATCACCACTGGATGCTTTGTACCAGTCGCGAATGGTTTTGCCGTTTGGGCCTTGGCGAAAAATTCTGAATCTCACATTTTCAAAGAGCTCTTAAAGAACCCTTTGATCATCGCAACCACTTTGGGATTGATCAGCAACGTTCTAGGCTTAAAACTGCCAGAACCCATCGCTCTTAGCATGTCGCGCCTAGGAGCGGCATCGATTGGCTTGGGCCTTCTCACCGTTGGATCAGGCTTGATGTGGATTCAGAGCAAAAAAGATGGGGCTCTGATTGCTTATTGGAGTGCGATTAAATTATTGGCCATGCCAGCTGTGGCAATTATTCTGGGTCGCTACATGGGCTTGTCTCAAGGGCAATTGAACAGTGTAGTGCTATTTGCTGCGATGCCAACTGCCACAACAGCTTATGTTTTAGCTAATCGGATGGGTGGAGATGGAGCTTTGGTGGCAGTGTGCATTTCAATCATGACGATTGCTGCTGCAGTCACGCTACCGCTGTGGCTACTGCTGCTTTAATCATCAAAATCTTTTTCTGATCAACAGATTTTTCAATCTAGCACTTAGTAACAAGATCTTAGATCATTAATAAATGATTGGCTCAATCGTTAAAGAAACACCAAATGTTTCTTTAACTTTTTGTTTGATCGCATCAGCCAAGCCAAGTAATTCAAGTCCCGTGCCAGCACCATGATTGACTAAGACTAAAGCTTGCTTTTCATACACACCCACATGGCCCTGACGCTGACCTTTGAAGCCGCACTGATCAATCAACCAGCCCGCAGCTAATTTCCAATCACCTTCAAGATTACTTGCATCAGTTGGGTAGCTCACCATCAATGGGAATTGCTTCTTTAATTCAAGATGCTGCTGATAACCCACAACAGGGTTATGGAAAAAACTACCTGCGTTACCAATCACTTGAGGGTCTGGTAACTTCGCTTGACGAATCGAGCAAACTTTTTCAAAGATATCTTTGGCGCAAACCTTTGCTTGATCTTGAAAAGCTTTATTCAACTCTGCATAAGAAAGATTGGCCTTCCATTCTTTGGGAAGTGCAAAACAAACTGAAACAACTACATAGCGTCCCGGCTGCTTTTTAAAAACACTGTTTCTATATGAAAAATCACATTGCTCTTTAGATAGCTTGATGAACTTATTGCTCAAAGTATCAAACGCGCAAAGACTATCAAACACTTGGGCCAACTCCAAACCATAAGCGCCAATATTTTGAATCGGTGCTGCACCCACTGTTCCTGGAATCAGGGCTAGATTCTCAAGCCCCTCATAGTTATTTTCCAAAGACCAAGACACCAACTCATGCCAAGATTCACCAGCCATCGCTTCAATATAAAAATGCGTGGCAGTTTCTTTTAACAGTTGGCGCCCTTTGATTTCCATCAAACCGGTATAGCCAGCCAAATCTTTAGCGAGCACCAAATTACTTCCACCCCCAAAGATTTGCCAAGGGACATTGTCTTTTTGGGCTTTTTGAATCAATTCAGGCACATCCACAACTTCGGTCAAATGCACCAAATATTGGGCAGACACATCAAAACCAAAGGTGTTGTGTTCGCGTAATGTGGCATTTAATTCAATCTTCATGCCACAATCTTAACTGTGATTAACTTTTCAATTGATTTTTAGGTGACCCATGCCCTCATTTGACGTTGTATGTGAACCAGACATGATTGAAGTAAAAAATGCTCTGGAACAAGCCAATAAAGAAATTTCTACGCGTTTTGACTTCAAAGGCTCTGATGCCAGAATTGAACATAAAGGTGAAGAACTCACTCTTTTTGGTGACGATGACTTTAAGTTACGACAAGTGCGTGATGTGCTGTTGGCCAAATTAGCCAAGCGCAATGTGGATGTGCGCTTTCTAAAAGACGGCAAGCTTGAAAAGATTTCAGGCGACAAGCTCAAGCAAATTGTTGAAATTCAAAAAGGCATCAGCACGGAACTTGCCAAGAAGATTGTCCGCATCATCAAAGACAGTAAGATCAAAGTCCAAGCAAGCATTCAAGGTGATGCTGTGCGCGTCACAGGCGCTAAGAGAGATGACCTTCAAACAACCATGGCGATGCTTCGCAAGGATGTAGAGGAAGCTCCACTGAACTTTAATAACTTCAGAGACTAATTTAGAAAAAATTCAGCAATAAAAAAACCTCTTGGTCTATTCAACCAAGAGGTTTTTTGTTTAATGTTACTTAGCGCTTAGAACTTAAAACTTAGAACTTCAAATTCAAACCTTAAGCAAAGTTCTTTGCTACGAAGTCCCAGTTAACCAAGTTCCAGAATGCCTCAACATATTTTGGACGGGCATTGCGGTAGTCAACGTAGTAAGCGTGCTCCCAAACATCACAAGTCAATAAAGGCTTGGCGTCTGTTGTCAAAGGTGTTGCAGCGTTGCTGGTTGAAACCAAATCAAGAGTACCGTCTGACTTCTTCACCAACCAAGCCCAACCTGAACCAAATGTGCCAACCGCACACTTTGTGAACTCTTCTTTGAATTTATCAAAAGAACCAAACTTTGCATTGATGGCATCAGCCAATGCACCTGTTGGAGCACCGCCACCGTTTGGCTTCAAACCCATCCAGTAAAAAGTGTGGTTCCAAACCTGAGCAGAGTTATTGAACACACCACCTGAAGACTTTTTCACGATGTCTTCTAAGCTCATTGATTCAAATTCTGTGCCCTTGATCAAGTTATTCAAGTTAGTGGCATAAGTCTGATGATGCTTACCGTAATGGAATTCCAAAGTTTCTTTAGAAATGTGTGGTGCCAATGCATCTAGTGCATAAGGTAACTGCGGCAATGTGTGTTCCATAAAATCTCCTATTGATCTTTGAGTGGTGTGACTGAACTAAAACTCTATTCTATTCTTTTGAAATTATCTTTGCCGAAAGGCTCACTTTTGATATTTCAATCTGAGCACTGCCCAAGGCCAAATGAACATCCACTTGATCGCCTTGATCGATGCTCTTAGGATCACGCAAAGCTTGACCTTGCTTATTCAAAAGAACTGCATACCCACGGTCCAAGGTTCTTTGTGGGCTTAAAAGTTCTAAATGACTGGCCCAACTGCGGTGTTTTTCTGAATACGCATTGATCCTGACCTGCCATGATTGATCTAAGCGCATTGTTAATTGCTCAATCTTTTCTTTCATGCGATCAGCATTTGGCAAGGCATGAGAAAGTCTCAATGACAGTTGATCTAAACGTTGCGCTTCTTTGTCAATTCTTTGACTCACCCGCGTCGACATTTTTTGACTAAGCGCACTCAAGTCTTGCAACAAAGCTTGTCGATCAGGGGTGACTAACTCTGCGGCACCAGTTGGTGTTGGGGCACGTAAATCAGCCACAAAATCTGCGATGGTGAAATCTGTCTCATGCCCGACCCCAGAAACCAAAGGAACAGGCGATTGCGCAATCACTCGGGCCAAGCCCTCATCATTGAATGCCCATAAATCTTCAATACTGCCGCCACCTCTGACCAAGAGGATGACATCAATCTCATCGACTTTAGAAGCCGCATAAGCAGCCTCCAGGGCTTTGATCAGAGCTGGGGGTGCATCAACCCCTTGGACCAAGCTTGGAAAGATTGTGACGGGTATGTGAGGCGCTCTCCTGGCCAAGGTGCTGAGCACATCTTTCAAGGCGGCTGCTTGCGGTGATGTGATCACTGCAATGCGTCTGGGGTGTTTGGGCAGCGAACGCTTGGCATCCTCATCAAACAGACCCTCTTTACTCAACTTATCTTTGAGCTTCAAGAAGGCCTCGTACAAACCACCCTGACCGGCCCTGCGCATCATGCCAACGTTTAACTGAATGTCTCCGCGTGGAACGTATATAGAAATGTTAGCGGCCACTTCAACCAAATCACCCTCTTTGGGCAAAAAGCCTACTTGGCCATTCCTACCGCGGAACATGACGCAACGAATTTGACCTTCGGCATCCTTTAAAGAGAAATACCAATGTCCGCTGTCATAAGCCTTGAAGTTAGAAACCTCCCCCCGAACCCAGACGCTACCGATGCCCTCTTCCAAAACACTGGCAATTGCGCGGTTCAGATCTCCAACACCGATAATTTCTTTTGATATTTCCGTCATTTGTCCAAGTCAAATTAGTAACTACATGGCTTCGCGGTTAATAACTATCCACAGGGCCAATTAAAAACTGGAGTGTTTTGCTTAAACTCCGATCAGAATCAATCGCCATCATGCAAGTTATTGATTTTAATATAAATATTCAATTTATAATTTTTGAAAATTTGAGCTCACAACCAAGAATCAAGGGCTTAGCACACATCTTAAAGAAAGTTTTTCACATAGTTATCCACAAGCTTGATGCTTTTTCCCACAGACCTTTGAGCCCCACACAACTCCATCGTTTAAAGTATAGGGTATGTACACAATTCTTATTGCCGCTGGCTGGCCAGTTTGGCCCTTATTGATCACATCCATCCTTGCTTTGGCGATTCTTTTGGAAAGAATCTGGTTTTTACAGGCCAAACGGATCACACCACCCCAATTATTAGAAGGCGCTATCCAATTAGCCAGTTCTGGGGCTCTAAAACAGCCTAAAACCGCTCAAGACGCTACCAAAGCATTATCAGATGCTGCGCCCCTTGGACAGATTTTGGCTGCGGCCCTATTGGAAAAAGCAAACGGTGGCTCAGAGGACAAAATCATTGCAGCGATGCAAGATGCCGCCGAATCCGTCACTATTTTGTTGGAACGCTATTTAGGTGCCCTGGCAACGATTGCAACGATTGCGCCTCTTTTAGGCTTGTTTGGTACGGTTGTTGGCATGATTGAAATTTTTGGCAGCCAGCAAGGTGTTGGTGCCAACCCTCAACAATTGGCCAACGGTATTTCAATTGCTTTGTATAACACCGCCTTTGGCTTGTTAATTGCCATTCCAGCATACGCAGGTTGGAGAGGTCTCAAAGCCATGGCTGAAAAGCGCCAACGTGAGTGTGATGTTGCTGCAAAAAAATTACTCGCTCACTTGAACAGCATATAACTAGCCCTCATGCTCTTTCGTCAAAATCATCGCAGCCTTTTTTCCTCAGGGAAATCAAGCGCTCCCAATAGTCAGCAACAAGCTCCTGAAATCAATCTAATTGCTTTCATCGATGTTCTGTTGGTGATATTGATCTTCTTGATGATCTCTACAACTTTCACACGCTATCAAGAACTATCAATCACCTTGCCAGCTGCAGAAGGTGCTGCATCAAAAAGCAAACCAAAAGATATCTCTGTTGCAATCTCTTCAGATGGTCGAGTAGCGATTGATGGCAAACGAGTAGCGATGGAACAGCTGACCCAAAGCTTGAGTCAATCAGCAAAAAACACTGGTGGCGACAATGGCCCCATGGTGATCATTGCTGCCGACGGTAAAGCGCCTCATCAAGCTGTGATGCAAGTGATGGAAGCCGCGCGCAATGCAAATTTGCCGAACATCGTGTTTGCCACTCAATCAAAGTCAAAGTAGCATTGGCAATATGAGCCAACAAAAAATTACTCAAAACACACAAGCTCTTCAAGCGCCTACCTTTTGGGAAAAAAGAGGTTTAAAAGCGCTTTTGCTATGGCCAGCATCTCTTATTTTTAGCTGGCTCACAGGCTTCAGAAAAGCTCTGTATGCCATGGGTATACTTAGAAGTGAAGCGATCTCTGTGCCCCTGGTGATCGTTGGAAATATTCGCGTTGGCGGCACCGGAAAAACACCCACAGTTTTAGCCATTGCAAAAACTTTGCATCTTCATGGTTTTAAGCCAGGCATCATTTCTCGTGGCTATCAAAGCAATTCATCAAATGCTCAGTCAGCTCCAGAAGAAGTCACTCCAGAATCTTCACCAATCGAGCACGGTGATGAGCCTTGCTATATGGCCCAAGAATTGGCTGATCAAAAAATTCCGGTGATGGTTCACAGCCATCGCGTGAATGCAGCAAAAGCATTGATGATCAAACATCCTGATGTGAATGTGATCATCAGTGATGATGGCCTTCAGCATTACAAGCTGAAACGTTGGCCTGCACGAGAAGGTGGCAGAGACATTGAACTGGTCGTTCGCGATGCCAGAGGAGAAGGTAATCAATGGCTGATGCCTGCCGGACCGCTACGAGAAAAACCTCAGCGTGCACGCGACTTCACCTTGAACATTGTTGGCGCCGAAGACACAAGCAAAGCTTTGCCGCCCTACTTTCAGGATGCCCCAAATTTTGTACTGCCCGTTAAAACCGATTGGCTTTATCAGTTGGCAACACCAAGTCATCGAATGGCTTTGAGTGAAATCACTCAACTGCTCGATCCAAGCGAAGATTCTGAGAAACAGTTGTTAGCTGCAGCAGGCTTGGGCAATCCGAAGAAATTCTTTGATTTATTGAGATCAACTGGTTTGAAGTTTCAAGAAATGGCGTTACCAGATCATTTTGACTTTGCCACCAATCCATTCAAAGAAAATACTGCGAAAGTGATACTCATCACTGAGAAGGATGCCGTAAAATGCAAACAACTCAACGACTATAAGGATGATGAGCGTATCTGGATTTTGCCTATCACGGTGGATTTGCCAAAAGACTTTGTTGAACAAATGGTTGAGATTTTAAAAAGACCAAAGCCTTGACACAAATACTTAAAGCATTAGATTCATTCACCGCTTCTTAAGATAATCCAATAACTCTTTAGCTGACACATCATGGACAAACGTTTACTTGATATTTTGGTCTGCCCAATTTGCAAATCTCCTTTACATCACGATGGCCAGACCAATGAATTAATCTGCAAAGCCGATCAATTGGCCTTCCCAATTCGTGACGACATCCCAGTCATGCTGGTGAATGAAGCACGCGAACTGAACGCTTCCAAATAAAACTAAACAAGCAAAACTCAATGAAGCCTAACACCCCATTCTTGGTTGTGATTCCTGCGCGCTTAGCCTCGACTCGCTTACCCAACAAACCATTGGCTGACATTGCTGGCAAGCCAATGGTGGTCAGAGTGGCAGAGCGTGCCCTGATGTCTGGGGCCTCACGAGTGGTGATTGCGGTTGACGATCAAAGTATTTTTGATGCCTGTAAAGCACATGGCTTAGATGTGATGCTCACCAGCAAAGATCACCCAACAGGCACTGATCGATTGAGTGAAGTGGTCAGCAAACTCAATTTGCAAGATGATGAAATCATTGTCAACGTACAAGGTGATGAACCATTGATACCGTCAGACTTGATCACTGATGTTGCACAAACACTCTCAGAACATCCTCAAGCATCGATTGCAACCACGGCTCTAGCGATTCATGATCTTGCCGAAGTAAACAATCCCAATGTGGTGAAAGTGGTCATGAACCAGTTTCAACAGGCACTTTATTTTTCACGCTCCGCCATCCCATTTAGTCGCAATCCTGAGCAATACCAAGCGCAGTGTTATCGACATATTGGGATGTACGCCTATCGAGCCAGTTTTTTGAAGAAATTCTCGCAACTTCCCCCAGCCCCCATCGAGGAAGCCGAAGCTTTAGAACAGCTCAGAGCCCTGTGGCATGGTCACCTTATACAAGTTTTACTAACTGATGAAGCCCCGCCCCCAGGCGTTGATACAGCTGAGGATTTAGAGCGAGTTCGCCAGGTTTTTAACAGCCTGGGTAAATCCTAGGCTCAAAAATTAGCCTTCAAGGGCAAATAATGGGAAAATCTCCCAGATATTAGAAAGAGTCAGCAAGCTGTCAAACAATCAGCCTACTCTTATACTTTTTTAAATTTTGTATTACCTGATTCAATAATAAAAAGGGAGTTAACCATGCGATTGATCCTATTGGGCGCACCAGGCGCTGGAAAAGGCACGCAGGCTAAATTTATTTGTGAGAAGTTTGGTATCCCCCAAATTTCTACTGGTGACATGCTACGTGCAGCTGTTAAAGCTGGCACTCCGCTTGGCATCGAAGCTAAAAAAGTCATGGATTCTGGTGGTTTGGTTTCGGATGAAATCATCATTGGTCTTGTCAAAGATCGTCTGACTCAAGCTGATTGCGCCAAGGGCTATCTATTTGATGGTTTCCCACGCACCATTCCTCAAGCACAAGCGATGAAAGATGCGGGCGTGCCGATTGATTACGTTCTTGAAATTGACGTGCCTTTCAGCGCCATCATTGATCGCATGAGCGGTCGTCGCGTACACGTTGCTTCAGGCCGTACTTACCATGTCACATTCAACCCGCCAAAAGTGGCTGGCAAGGATGATGAAACTGGTGAAGAATTGATTCAGCGCGAAGATGACAAAGAAGAAACAGTTAAAAAGCGTTTAGATGTTTATGACGCTCAAACTCGACCATTGGTTGAGTACTATTCTGGCTGGTCTAAGAATGGTGATCCAGCAGCGAAAGTTCCAGCTCCTGCCTATCGCAAGATTGAAGGCACTGGTTCAGTTGATGCCATCACAGCAAGCGTTTTTGCTGCACTGAAATAAATCAAAAAGCCTTAATAAAAAAGCCGGTGAAGCATTAGCTTGACCGGCTTTTTTATCTTTTATTTTTAAATTCTAGTTTCTAAAGTCTCAAAGGTAGTGCGTGGGATCCGGAATGCCCGCCGATTGGAAACCTTCTTTGCGAAGGCGACATGATTCGCATTGACCGCAAGCCAAGCCCTCAGCATTAGCCTGATAACAAGACACCGTTTGAGAGAAATCAACACCCAATGACATGCCTGTTTGAACGATTTGCGCCTTGCTCATCTGAATGATGGGAGCGTGAACTCTGAAGCGCGTGGACTCTTGATGAGACTCAACACCCACCTTGGTGGCCAAATTGGCCATTGCTTCAAATGATTTCACGTAATCAGGCCGACAATCTGGGTAGCCAGAGTAATCAACCGCATTAGCGCCAAAGAAAATATCTAAACCACCCAAAGCTTCGGCCCAACCCAAGGCCACTGAGAGCATGATGGTGTTGCGCGCAGGCACATAGGTGATAGGTATTTCATTGTTGGCGCCAGGACTGGTTGGAACATCGTAGGCATCATCTGTCAAAGCAGAACCACCCACAAAGCGGCGCAGATCTAAATCAATGATTTGATGCTCCACTGCACCCAAAGATTTTGCGACTCTTGTCGCAGCATCTAATTCAGAAGAATGTCTCTGGCCGTAACGAAACGACAAGGCATAGACAGCGTAACCAAGTTTTTTTGCAATCGCCAAAACAGTTGCCGAATCCAAACCACCCGATAACAAAACAACGGCTGGAACATTCGGCTTCCTGGCATGCATCATCTCAAAATTAACGGACATACGATTTTCGATTACTTCAAGCGTTTGAGCGCCTGTTTAGCCAAATCAGCAGCCTCAGTATCTGGATGCTTGGCAATTAAATTTTCTAAGGTCTTTTTACCAGCAGGTTTTTGCCCTGCTTCGATCTGACTATTGGCCAAAGTTAACAGTGCATCAGGCACTCGTCCATGCAAAGGATAGCGTTTCACCATCGATTGGAGCGTTGCAATCGCTGACTTATAGTCTTTTTGTGCGTACTCTGAATTACCTAACCAGAATTGAGCCAATGGCCAATAAGGACTGTTCGGGTACTTTTTAACAAAAGACTGAAACCCTGTATCAGCTCTCTTTAAATTACCATCCTGAAAAGCCTTCAAAGCGGCGTCATAGGCTTCTTTTTCACCAGGTTGAACTTTGCCTTGAACGCCCTCAATCTCCATCACTTGAGGCTCATGTTTTTTCATCCGATCATTAAGATCTTGATAAAAAGTTTTCTGTTGCGCAGTTAATTCTTCAACTTGCTTTTCCAAGACTTCTGAACGACCACGTAACTTAGCCGTCTCTTGATTCAATTCGTCAAGACGACCTTGCAGTTCCACTTGGGCTTTTTGACTAGACGAGAGCTGTTCTCGCAAATCTAAAATAGCGCGTCGCGCTTCACCATCCTCCATGAAAGCAAAGCTAGCAGTGGATGTGAAAGATAGGCCTACAAAAACAACAGCGGCCAAAGCCGCTGTTGTTTTGTGCAGAAAACTAAAGCACTTTGATTGCTGCATGAGTATTCTTTTCTTAAATTAATTTAAGTCAATTAATAAGCGATGTCAGCGCGGCGATTTTCTTTCCAAGCTGCTTCGTTGCTACCCTGTGCCTTTGGCTTTTCTTTACCAAAGCTCACAGCTTCCATCTGTGAATCAGGCACGCCGAGCAATGACAATGATTTACGCACAGCCTCTGAACGACGTTGGCCCAATGCCAAATTGTATTCAGTTGTACCGCGCTCATCAGTATTGCCTTCAATTTTGATCTTGCGATCTTTGTTGGCCTTCAAATAATTAGCATGAGCCTGTAATGTTGCTTGGTACTCAGCTTTAACAGCGTAGCTATCAAAGTCAAAGTAAACGCTGCGCTTAAACAATGGGCTCTTAGGATCGTTCCATGGTTGTGAGCTGTAATCTGTACCGCCCTTACCATTCACGTCATCCAACTTCACACCAGATGCACAAGCTGTTAACAAAGCTACTGACAACAATAATGTTGCACGACGAGCGATTGAAAATTGTTTCATGATTTTCTCCTATCTAAATATTTATTAATTAATCTATGCACTTATTAGTTACTTGTTTTTATTGGTTAATTTTCATCAAAAAAGGCTTAATTCGATGAATTAAGCCCTATCGTACCAAATTAAGATGAATACTTTGCTTTTTGCAAAGTTAGTCCATAAATGGGCCCCAGGCAGGCTCACGTATGTCAGCGCCTGGCAAACTCAAGGTTTGCTTATTTTTACCGTCAATTGATACGGCCATCAATACTGGCTTACCTGCTGAGCGAGTAGCGTAAAGAATGTATCGGCCATTGGCAGCAAAAGTAGGAGTTTCATCTCGGGCGCCATCACTCAAAGGTGTGACCTCGCCAGTTGCCAAATCTTGAAGGTGCAAACGGTAAGCACCTGACACACGAGCGATGTAAGCTAAATTTTTACCATCTGGGGATAAACGCGGACTTGTCACAAATGAATGTTTAAAAGTCACCCGTTGTGCCGCACCAGCGGATTCGCCGGCAGTCGACATCTTATAAATCTGTGGACTACCGCCACGATCACTCGTGAAATAAATTGACTGGCCATCTGGCGACCACTGTGGCTCTGTATCAATGGATGAACCTCTGGTCAAACGCTGAAGTCCAGTGGCATTGGCATTGATTTTATAAATCTGTGTATTTCCATCTTTTGATAGGGCCATCGCGAGTTGACTGCCATCCACTGACCAAGAAGGCGCACTGTTATTGCCCTTCTGGTTAGAAAGAATCGTGCGGCGCCCAGTTGCCAACTCATGAACGTAAATCACTGGCTTGCGGGCCTCAAAAGAAACGTAGGCCACTTTTTTGCCATCAGGTGACCAGTTCGGCGAGATGATGGGCTCATTACTTGCCAATGCAGGCTTGGCATTTTCACCATCAGAATCAGAGATTACTAAGCGATGGCTCTTACCAGAACGAATCACATACGATAAGCGTGTAGAAAAAATACCGCGCTCACCCAAAATCTTTTGAATGATGTCATCAGCAATCTTGTGACCTGCCAAACGCAAATCTTCAACACCCACAGTAACAACCAAACCACCCAAGCTTTCGCCTTTGCGAATATCAAATAGACGATAGCGAATCTCAAATCGACCATCTGATAACTTGGTGACATTTCCAACTGCTAGAGCATCAGCCCCACGCGCAGACCATGACTTGTAGTCAGGGTTGATGTCCCAACCTAACTCAGCAGAGCCACTCTCGACATTTCGAATCGCTCCACTGCGAGTCAAGTTAGAGCGAACAACATCCGTTACCTTGACGGGCAATTGATTTTCACCAACAAAGCGCATCACAGCCACCGGGAACAGCGACTGACCCACACCCGTGATTTCAATATTCATTTGTGCTTTGACACCAACTGAAAATGCCATCAAAGCAAATATCATCAAAAAGTTTTTAGTCAGTGTTGTCTTCATCTTTGCTTCACCAATCTCATCAATCGATTTAATCTTTCGGTTTAAAAGTCAAACGTATTTGTTTAGGCACTTTGCCATCATCATCTTTAGGCAAAGTTTGAGCATCATCAACAGCTCTTAAAACAGCACGATCCCAAGCAGCATCACCACTGCTCTTTAAAACTTTTCTATTCATGATTGTGCCATCAGGCGCTAACTCCACGCCAACCTCTACCGCTGGATTGCCAGCTACTAAAGATGGATTGAACACAATCAAAGGAAGTATCTTTTTACGCACTTTGTCTGCATAGCCAGGCTTGGCATTACCGCCACCACCCACACCGTCCCCAACCACACCTCCTCGACCACCCGCAGCACCTTCTTTACCTGCAGCAGACCTCAAGCGAGCCAACTGATCAGAGCGTGCTTTTTGTTGCGCCAAGGCTTCTTTGCGCTCAGCTTCGGCTTTGGCTTTTTCTTTGGCTTGCTCTTGTTTTTGTTTGGCTAGTTTTTCTTGTTCAGCTTTTTGCTTTTGTAGTTCTTTTGGATCAACTTTTTTAGCCGCTTTGACCTCTTCTTTAGGCTCAGGCTTTTTCACTGCTTCTTTTTTCTTTTTCAAAGCAATGTCTGCTTTTTCATCAGCATCGATTTTTGGATCAATGTTTGGTGGAGCGCTTTTGATGACCGGAACATTGTCCCAAATCTCCGCTTCAAGACCAGCAGGCGTTTGGCTTTTCCAACTCAGACCAAAGGTTAAAAATCCAAACAATAAAAGATGCATCCCCAAAGCCCACACAAAGGCTTTGCCGGTTCCAGGTTCTGCCTGAATTCGGTTTCTAAGGGGATTCATTGGAAATGCTGCTGCGCTCAATTCATCTCTCAGTGATTTGTCAGTTGCTCTTAACTGCCAACCCTACGCGCTTGATACCGTTCTCTTTTAAGCGCGCCATCACGTCCATCACAATCTCATATTTGATGGATTTATCGGCAGCAATCACCATCGGTTGATCAGGTGTTAATTCAGCACGCTCACGAGCAAACGCACCAAGCTCAGCTCTTGTGACAGTTTTATCTGCCTTGCCTTCGCTCTTGATCAAGATAACTTCTTCTGCAGAAATATTGATCAGGACCGGTGGCATTGGTTGCACTTGTGCACCACCCACTGTTGGCAAACTGACAATGCCTGGATTGACCATTGGGGTGGTGACCATGAAGATCACCAACAACACCAACATCACATCAATGTATGGCACCACGTTGATGTCAGCCATTGCGCGCCGACGACCACCAGATTTTCTAGAGATACTAGCCATGAATGAGCAATCTCCGTTTAACGAACTTGCTGTTGACGCTGCAAAATATTTGAAAACTCTTCAATGAAAGTTTCAAAGCGAATCGCTAGGCGATCAATGTCAGCTGCATTGCGGTTGTATGCAACCACCGCCGGAATCGCCGCAAACAAACCAATCGCAGTGGCTACCAATGCCTCAGCAATACCGGGAGCAACACTGGCCAAAGTAGCTTGCTGCACATTGGCCAAACCTCGGAATGAATTCATGATGCCCCACACGGTTCCGAACAAACCAATGTAAGGTGATACAGAACCAACCGAAGCCAAGAAAGGCAAGTTCGCCTCCAAGGTATCCATCTCACGCTGGTAAGCAGCTTTCATGGCGCGTCGAGCCCCATCAATCTCTTTACCCTTTAAAAACTCTTGCATACCGCTTTCAAAGATGCGCTCAAGACTGGCTGATTGGTCTTTATTGCGCATAGCACCTTGAAGCAAAGTATTCAAATCACCACCCGACCAAAAGTCTCTTTCGAAACGTTCCGTCTCTTGACGAACCGCTTTAAGAGCCAAACCTTTTCTAAAAATAATTGTCCATGAGGCCACTGACAGACCGACCAATAACAACATGACCAATTGCACCAAAATACTGGCGTTCAAAATCAATGACAGAATTGATAAATCTTGAGTAGCGTGCATAAGCGTTAATTTCCGTAGGGTTGAACTTAGGGTTAAGTGAGGTGATTCGTTTAATTACTTGCGATGAACAGCCAAAGGACCAGATGCCTGACACGCTGGCATCATTTCAATGACGTTGATGTTCACATGCGCTGGCAATGTTGATGCCCAATAAACTGATTCAGCGATGTCAGTCGCAGTCAACGCTTGGACACCGTCATACACCTTAGATGCTTTTTCATCATCGCCCTTGAAGCGCACGTTTGAAAACTCTGTGCCTGAACATAATCCTGGTGAAACATCAGTCACGCGTACAGGTGTGCCCAATAAATCAGACTTGAGGTTCAAACTGAATTGGCGCACAAATGCTTTTGTGCCACCGTAAACGTTGCCACCTGGGTATGGGTAGCGACCAGCAATAGAACCCAAATTAAATACATGGCCTGCACCGCGCTCAACCATGCCTGGCAAAAATGCGCGTGTCATGTACATCAAACCCTTGATGTTGGTATCAACCATTTGCTCCCAATCATCCAAATCAACTCGGTGTGCTGGCTCTAAACCAAGAGCTAAACCAGCGTTATTCACCAAAACATTCACGCCTGCAAAATCTTTAGGCAGTTTTGCTGGCAAGGCAAAAACCATGTCTTTATTGGTCACATCCAAAATTTCAGTGTGTAAACGGGCCTGCTGATCGGCTGGCAAAGACTTTTTTAAGGCCTCTAGGCGGTCTGCGCGACGACCTGCTGCCACTACTTTATGGCCTTCAGCCAAATAACGCTTAGCGATCGCTTGGCCAAAGCCTGCGGTGGCGCCTGTCACTAATACTGTCAACTTAGTCATTTTTGGTCTCCTTACTGGTTTTTTTGTATCATTTAGGTCTGCAGAGTTTAGCGTATGCTTGCGACAAATTACTTGATTCCCATAGAAAGCCCACATCATGTTCAAACGTAGTGAAACATTGGCCAAAACTGATCCCGCATTGTGGGATGCCATCCAAGCTGAAAATAAGCGTCAAGAAGACCATATTGAACTGATTGCCTCAGAAAATTACACCTCTCCAGCGGTTTTAGAGGCTCAAGGCTCACAATTAACCAATAAATATGCTGAAGGCTACCCTGGCAAGCGTTATTACGGTGGCTGCGAGTATGTAGACGTTGCCGAACAATTGGCGATTGATCGCTTGAAACAGATTTATGGCGCTGAAACAGCCAACGTTCAGCCTCACTGTGGCGCATCTGCCAACGAAGCGGTATTTTTAGCGTTTTTAAAGCCTGGTGACACGATTCTAGGTATGAGCCTGGCCGAAGGTGGTCACTTGACCCACGGCATGGCTCTTAATATGAGCGGCAAGTGGTTCAATGCCATTTCTTATGGCTTGAATGCTCGTGAAGAAATCGACTACGACGCGATGGAGCGTTTGGCGCGTGAGCACAAACCAAAACTAATCATTGCTGGTGCATCTGCTTACTCATTGCACATCGACTTTGAGCGTTTTGCCAAAGTGGCTAAAGAAGTGGGTGCGATTTTCATGGTGGACATGGCGCACTACTCTGGATTGATTGCTGCGGGTGTTTATCCAAACCCAGTGCCTCACGCAGACATCGTGACATCTACAACTCACAAGAGTTTGCGCGGTCCTCGTGGCGGCATCATTTTGATGAAAGCGGAACACGAGAAAGCCATTAACTCAGCCATCTTCCCTGGCTTGCAAGGCGGTCCATTGATGCACGTGATTGCTGCTAAAGCTGTTGCTTTCAAAGAAGCTTTAGAGCCAAGCTTTAAAGAGTACCAAAAGCAAGTATTGGTGAACGCCAATGCAATGGCACAAACATTGATCAAGCGCGGCTTGCGCATCGTTTCTTCAGGAACACAATCACACGTGATGTTGGTGGATCTTCGCGCCAAGAAAATCACTGGCAAAGAAGCAGAACGTGTTTTGGGTGAAGCGCACATCACATGTAACAAAAATGCAATCCCTAACGATCCTGAAAAACCATTTGTAACAAGCGGTATTCGTTTGGGCTCACCAGCGATGACCACTCGCGGCTTCAAAGAAGCTGAAGCGATTCAAGTGGCTAACTGGATTGCTGATGTTCTAGATAATCCTAACGACGCTGCCAACATTGCTAAGGTTCGTGAGCAGGTATCCGCTCTCACCAAACGCTTCCCTGTTTACAGCAACTAATCCAGGGAATAAAAGAAGCTCATGCATTGTCCTTTTTGCAAACACTCTGATACACAAGTTCTAGACACTCGCGTATCGGAGGAAGGCGACGTCATCAAACGACGTCGTCGTTGCGAAAAGTGCGATAAACGTTTTACAACGTATGAGCGTCCTGAATTGGCACTCCCAGCCATTGTTAAAAAGAATGCCAGTCGTGTTGAATACAATCGCAGCAAGATTGTTGACTCGATGGGCATTGCACTGCGTAAGCGCCCTGTTTCCGCAGAAGCCGTTGAAGAAGCGATCAGAAATATCGAAGAGCGCTTACTAGCTACCGGCGAAAAAGAAATTGCTAGCGACCGAGTAGGTGAACTTGTGATGCGCGAACTCAAGCGCCTTGATAAAGTCGCCTACATCCGCTTTGCCTCTGTTTACAAGAGCTTTGCAGACATCGAGTCATTCGAAAGTGCGCTTAAAGAGCTTAAATAATTAAGCCCACTTAAGATTTAATTTTCGATTAGACGTTGCACAATCTCTGAGGTACAAATTAATCAAGCTCTGATAAGGTATTCCAACTTCTTCAGAGATTCCCTTGAAGTATGAAATTGAGTCCTCATCAAGTCGAATAGTTATTTGTTTTTTAAGCGCAGCTGCATAACTATTTTTCTTAGCCCCAGAGAAGTCGTAGTTCTTACGCATATATTCACCTTTATGGATGAAAGTTTTTATTAACGACCCTAAATTTTAGGTATTCTAAAAATAAATTGTAGTTATTTTTTAACTACATTCATATTTTCAGACATTTCCTACAAGCCAATCATCCGTAGCTGATTTTCAAGAAGGTCCTGACTTGGCATCATTGATTGATGTCGTCGACCACATCTTTTAAACAACTCGGCTTCACCTTCATTGAAATTTTGATTGCGCTCGGCCTATTGAGTGGCTCTTACTTTGTTATTTTTTCCACACAACAATTTCTTACCAGCCACTCACTTAAATTGGAGATTCAATTTCTAGAAATTCTGCACGCGAGCGATGATCACGAATTAGCAATAGCGCTAATGGATGAGGACCATCAATGAATCTCTTAGAAATATTGATCAGCAGCCTCGCGGGCAGTCTGATTCTGATGAGCCTAACTCAATCAGGACATCAAATTTATGCCTCACTGGATCAGCAAGCGGCCAAAGCAAGGCTTCAAAGTGAAGCTCTGCAAGCATTGCAAATGATGGGCGAAGCCATTCAGATGGCCAGCAATCCCAAAGGATCGAAGATCCCACGATTAATGATCAAAGACAGCGCATCGATGAGCAATGCTCAAGCAGGTCAATTTCAGATCAGGAAAGGCTCGGCCAGCATGGACAGCTCTGATGCGTTCTTCACCACCAACAAAGAAGAAGAGATGAACTACCGAGCCTTTTTTGTGCAAATGCAAGGACACCATCAGCAACGTGATGGCGTGCTGTATTTACAAACCAAAAATAAAAAATCTCAACTACAGAACGACGCATTGATTGGTCATATTCAATCAATGCAAATACAAGCAGGCATCAAAGAGAATGGTTTGATTCAGTGGTACGAGCCTTATCAAATCAGCGAGCGCTCAAGCAAAAACAATCCTCACTGGAAACAAGTGAAAGCAGTAAAAATTTATTTAAAACTTCAGAAAGGACGTCACTCACTTGAACTTGAAAAGATCTACACCTTGCGTCATCCAGCCATCAATCCATAAACCAATCAATGACTCGACTGGCTTCATATTGATCGGTGTGCTGAGCTTTATTCTGCTGACCACCCTATCCATAGCAGCCATCCTCAATATGACTGTCACTCAGATCAGAATACTGGGTAGTGAAAAATCATATTTAGAAAATTTCAAACTAACCGAGCAAAAGTTAATCAGCGCTGAAAGATTGATAGCTCAGGGGCTTGAGGCTGATCACTTGGTTGAAACGGAGACCTCCCGACCAAAGAACTTCAGAAGCAAGGCTGGCATCAGCAGTCAACATTACAAATTAACAGCCACCACCGATCATCAGTATGGTAAGACAAAAATCCAAAGCATCATCAGAGTGGATGTTCCAAAAGAAAGTTCTTCAAGTTCCAAAAAAGCATCTGCAACACCGAGAAAAAATGAGAGAACCGTGCAACGCCTTGAATGGAAAAAGCCTTGACTGCCTTAACTGCTTTTACTCGATTCGCCAATCATTCAACTAAAGGCTTCACATTGATCGAGGTATTGATCTGTCTTGCAATGATGGCTGCTATGTCAGGGATTGCTACACATTTATTCAGCGAACAAATTGCGCTCTTACAACTGGATGAAGTCAGCCAAGCATTCATTCAAGATGCGCAATTAGCCCGGCAACTATCAAGACAAACCAATCAAACTGTGACACTCAAACCACTGGGTAATAATGAATTCAGAAACTGGTCTGATGGCTGGGAAATCACTCAAGATGTATTTTCTTCAGAAGAAGCATTTAAAACACTCAAGCAATATCCTTTGCATGGTGGCCATTTAAAAGGTCGTATACAGATAGCTCATGATTCATTGAAAGACAGTCAGCAATTCACCGACATGAGTGCACCGCATAAAGCTCGGCACATCAGCTTTCAATCAGGCAATGTGGCACTGCTAAGCAATGGAGGCTTTGTGGCCAATCGCATCATTTGGCAACACCGACAGTACCCCCAGCTACAAATGCATGTGGTTCTCGGTCCTGGTGGACGTTGGCGAAGCTGCAATCCCAATAGGGATAATCAAAAATGTCTGTAAAGTATTTGAATCACCTCTAAAATAAAGCATCCCTTCAGCTTTCTATTAAAACTATTTATGTACACCCCCAGTGATCATGACTACATGACCATGGCCTTGGCAGAGGCCAAGAAATCCATGTTCGTGAGTAACCCAAATCCTCGGGTAGGTTGTGTCATTGTTAAAAACAACGAAATACTGGGAGTAGGTCATACACAAGTGGTCGGCTCAGACCATGCAGAAATCAATGCACTCAAAGATGCCAAAGCGAAAGGCAAAGATGTGACAGGTGCAACGGTGTACGTCACACTGGAGCCATGCTGTCATCATGGGCGCACGCCTCCTTGCACTGATAGCTTGATCGCTGCCAAAGTATCAACCGTGATTGCCGCTATGACGGATCCCAATCCTTTGGTAGCAGGACAAGGATTAGAATCACTCAGAGCCTCAGGCATTGAAGTGCGTTGCGGTCTTTTAGAAAAAGAATCCATGGAACTCAATCCTGGCTTCATTAAACGCATGACGCAAAAGAAACCTTGGGTGCGCATGAAAATTGCTGCAAGTCTCGATGGTAAAACCGCTCTTCACAATGGCGTGAGCCAATGGATCACCAGTGCAGAGGCCAGACACGATGGTCATCTATGGCGCGCCAGAGCTTGCTGCATCCTCACAGGCATCGGCACCGTCAAAGAAGATGATCCTCAATTGAATGTCAGAGACGTTCATCCAAAAGATATTTTCGCAAGACAACCAATGCGAGTCTTGATTGATTCATTTTTGGAAGTTCCGCTCAACGCAAAAATTTTGGATGAGACCATCGGTGGTCAAACCTTGGTTGTTTGCGGACAAGTGGATGATGCTCACTTTTCAAAAATGGAAACTGCTTTAAAAACTAAGAACGTCCGCCTGGTAAAAATGGCTGACACATCCAATCCAAAAGGCAAAGTTGATTTATCCGCCTTATTCACTTACTTGGCAGAGAAATGTCACGTCAATGAAGTGCACGTTGAGGCGGGCTTCAAACTCAATGGCTCGTTGCTTCGCGAAAATTGCGTCGATGAGCTATTGATCTACATGGCACCAAAACTTTTAGGCGATGCTCAAGGCATGGCCAATCTACCTGCTCTCACAAGCCTTGATGGCGTTGATGCTTGGGATATGATCGATCATCAAACCATTGGCCATGATTTACGCTTGCGCCTTATAAAAAAGTAACTTATAAAGAAAACCTATGTTCACTGGAATCATTCAAGCAATCGGACACATCGATACCGTTGAAAAACTCGGTGATGGCTTTCGTCTACACATCAACGCCGGAAAATTAGACATGGGTGATGTTCAATTGGGCGACAGCATTGCGCTTCAAGGTGCATGCATGACTGTGGTTTCGATGACTGACTCACATTTTGCGATCGATATCTCAGCAGAGTCTTTGGATAAAACCACAGGCTTGGATAAACCTGGTCACATCAATCTTGAAAAAGCATTGCGCTTCAATGATCGCTTGGGCGGTCACTTGGTCAGCGGTCACGTGGATGGCATGGGCACGGTGACACTTTTTGAACAAGTCGAACAAATTAAAACCAATGAATCTCAAAACAATGAAGGCTCATGGCATTTGGTCATCAAAGCGCCTCTGTCTTTAGCCAAGTACTTGGCCTACAAAGGTTCGATCGTTGTTAATGGCACATCATTGACCGTCAACAAAGTTGAGGATCTTAAAGATGGCTGCCTGATGCACATCAACCTCATCCCTCACACACTTCAAAACACCACCCTTCAATACCTGAAGGCCGGCTCTTTAGTGAATCTAGAGGTTGATTTGATTGCGCGCTATGTAGAGCGCATGCTAAAGCCCAACTAAGCCAAATTAAGCTTGAATGAGTCGTAGGTGAGTCCTGAGCGACTAAAAGGCGGGTGCATCAGCTAAAAGATAGCTAAAAACTCGGCATACGCTCAAAAAAGCTTTAAAATCACCGCTCTATGCCAAGCACAAGCTATTCCCTCGCCTCTACTGAAGAAATCATTGCCGACATGCGTGCCGGCAAGATGGTCGTTTTAGTCGATGAAGAAGATCGTGAAAACGAAGGCGACTTAGTGCTGGCCGCTGATCATGTCACACCTGAAGCCATTAACTTCATGGCCAAACATGGTCGTGGCTTGATTTGCTTGACCCTGACTCGCGAACGATGCGAGCAACTGAATTTACCTTTGATGGTGCGTGATAACACCGCAGCTCTAGGTACTAATTTCACGGTATCGATTGAAGCGGCTGAAGGTGTTACCACCGGTATTTCTGCTGCCGATCGCTCACACACAGTCAAAGTGGCGGTATCTCCAACAGCCAAACCTCGTGACATCGTGATGCCTGGTCATATTTTCCCGCTCATGGCGCAAGCTGGCGGTGTTTTGGTGCGCTCTGGTCACACTGAAGCAGGCTGTGATTTAGCAGAACTAGCAGGATGCAGTCCAGCCGCTGTGATTTGTGAAATCATGAAAGACGATGGCGAGATGGCTCGCTTACCTGACTTAGTTGAATTCGCTAAAGCTCACCAATTAAAAATTGGTACCATCGTTGACTTGATCCATTACCGCAGTCGTAATGAAAGCATCATCAGCCGTCAAGGCACGCGCGTATTCAATACCCCATGGGGACCTTTACAAGGCATTGCTTATAAAGACAGTCCAACAGGTTGCGCGCACTTGGCATTGGTCAAAGGTCAACCAAATCCAAATCAAGAAACTTTGGTGCGCGTTCATGAACCCGCCACCATTCTTGATTTACTTGAAACAGAATCTGCCAGCCACTCATGGCCTGTAGCTCAAGCGATTAAAACAATAGCTGAGAGTGAAGCTGGTGCAATCGTCTTATTGAATTGCGCCGGCACAGCTGCCGTGAACACGGATGCTTGGTTCAATCAGCTGGGTAAATTGGACGGCATTGCCCCAGTGAACCCTCAAAGAAAAACTGATTTTCGCACCTACGGTATTGGCGCGCAAATTTTGAAAGATTTGGGCATCCGTAAAATGAAGTTACTCGCCAAGCCTGGTAAGTTACCAACCATGGCCGGCTACGACTTAGAGGTCACCGGACATTTGCCATACCAAGCAACATAATTAGTTTTCGTATTTTTTAGTTTTATCACCACCACACACAAAGGTTCCTATGTCACTCACCAACATTGATCGAATTGAAGCAGACTTAAACGGTCAAGACCTTTGCATCGGTATTGTGCAAGCGCGTTTTAATGCCCCGATTTGCGAGGCTTTAACAGAAGCTTGTGTCAAAGAATTATTAGCTCTTGGTGTTGCTGAGCCTGACATTGTGATCACAACTGTTCCAGGTGCTTTAGAAATTCCTCTAGCACTTCAAAAACTCACTGAGAGTGGCGAGTTTGACGCCCTGATTGCTTTGGGTGCAGTGATTCGTGGCGAAACTTATCACTTTGAACTTGTTTCAAATGAATCAGGTGCTGGCATCTCACGCGTTGGTCTTGATTACGGTATTCCGATTGCAAACGGTGTTCTTACTTGTGAAACAGATGAACAAGCTCAAGCACGTGTTCTTGAAAAAGGTCGTGATTGCGCACGCACAGCTGTTGAAATGGCCAACCTATCCATTGGCCTAACACCTGATGATGAAGTTGAAGAAGACTAATCAATACCAAATATAAATATTTAGCAGCTTATGAACTTTGATCCCCAACAACTCAATAAACCGATTTCATCTGTCACGGTGAAACGGTCTTTGACGCCACGTCGTCGTGCACGCGAATACGCACTACAAGGTGTTTATCAATGGTTGGTGATCAAAGCAGCTGGTGGCTTTGCAGATCACGCCACAATTTCCAAGCAACTCGGTGAAGACCCTGGCTTTAAAAAAGCCCAAAAAGAATTATTTGATCATTTGTTTTCTGGGGTCGTGAACCACTATGACATCCTTGAAAACCACATCAAAAAACATATTGATCGCCCAATGGAAGAGTTGTCACCGGTTGAATATGGCGCCTTACTCATTGCTGCCTTTGAATTAGCTCAAGATATCAGCGTACCGTTCAAGGTAGCCATCAATGAAGCTGTAGAACTCGCTAAAGTATTTGGTGGCACAGATGGCCACAAGTATGTGAATGGTGTTCTAGATAAGTTGGCCCAAGAACTCAGACCTCATGAGATGCCGCGCTAATAGCGCTAAGGGCCCAGCAGCTCTAGAGATAGAACTCAAAAACAACTAAATTAATTAAGGCTCTGGCCTAAGCTAGCAATTCTCAAAGCTGCAGCTTGTCTTAAACGATTTCTTTCAGCCAAGACCTTCTCGCCATAACCACCATCATTGATAAAGATGGATGAGGCGCCCACATACAAACGTAATCCAGCGTGTAATGAACCACCTTTGGCGATGTACTCACGAAGAATCAAAGAACCCACACGCATATTAGCGTCTGGATCCAAGGCTGCTTCATGGCCGCCAAATAACTCAAACTTTTCTACGTGAACCCGGGTCATCACTTGCATCAGACCCTGGGCACCCTTTTTGCTCTCGGCCAAAGGATTAAAACTTGATTCAACCGCTGTGACAGCCAAAATCAAGGTTGGGTCTAGACCCACCTCACGACTCACTGTCATGGCTTTATCAACAAACTCCAAGCTCGCTGAATGGGCGATCTTGTATTTACTAGATATGTATGAAGCAACAGCTTGACGCTCTGCTCCAGACTTTAGAATTTTTGCATCCAAGGCTTCTGCATCAACCAAGCTTGTTGGGATCTTGGCTGCTTGAGGCGCCACAGATGGGACAGGGTCAAAACTACTCTGGAATATTTGATAAGCCTCAGCTGGGATCAGCCAAGAGGCCAACTCAACACGCAAAGGCTGGTTCATCCACATGGCCAGGACCATGAAGGAAGCTAGAACGCCCAAGGAGCTCATCACGCCCTTGAACTTTGCTTTGGCAATAGAAAGCAAGTCAACGGGCGCAGAGCTGTCTCTGTCCTGTATGCCTGTGTTAACCATCTTCAAAGTGTTTGTATTCATTTCTACCTTCTTAAAAAGTGTTTCGTTCACTGATTCAAAGTAAAGCCCTAAAACCTAAAGCAACTAAAGCATTGAAAATTGTGCACTGCAACATCTCTTTGAGTTGATGCATATTAGGAAAGGTTATATACACTGTCAAGCATATAGAAAATTATTTACACTATTTTTAGTTATTAAAAGACTGTATAAAGAATCATACCCCCTGTGGATAAGGTGGGTGACTCATTGACGTATAAGGGTAAATTTTATGTTAGTGAGCACTAATTTTATATTCTGAAAAAACTACATTTAGTGATTTTTTTTGCATTAAAAACCATAGATTGATTCAATCATCTTGAAATCTCAGGGTTTTAACTGATCTTTCATTCTGCTATTCAATTGGAGTGCTTGGTCTTGAATCAGAGCATCTCGATGATCCAAAAAATTCAATCGATGCAGAAGGACTCAATAACTTAGGGCAAAATCTCAAGCTATGACAAACCAATTCTTTGAAGTAAACAACCCGGCCAATCAACAAATCATTGCTCAGGTCCCCAACATGACCCCAGCAGATGCCTTGCGCGCAGTAGATCAGGCTCACGCAGCACTTCCTACCTGGAAAGCAAAGACTGCCAAAGACAGATCGCAACTATTAAGACGCTGGTTCGAACTCATGAACCGCGATGCCGATCGCTTGGCCCGTTTGATGACTGAAGAACAAGGCAAAGCATTGATGGAAGCCAAAGGTGAGGTCACTTATGCGGCGTCATTCATTGAGTGGTTTGCCGAAGAAGCCAAGCGCGTGATGGGAGCTATTCCTGCCAGCCCTTGGTCTGATAAACGCATGATGGTCCTCAAGCAAGCCATTGGGGTCTGCGTTTCGATCACCCCATGGAACTTCCCTTTGGCCATGATCACCCGCAAAGTAGCCCCAGCCATTGCTGCTGGCTGCACGATTGTGATCAAACCGGCTGAACAAACCCCTTTATCAGCCCTGGCACTGGCAGAACTGGCCAAAGAAGCCGGAATCCCTGATGGCGTCATCAATATCGTGACAGCCGATGCTAAGAATTCTGTAGCGATTGGCAAAGCCCTTTGTGACTCTCCTTTGGTTCGCCATTTGTCTTTCACAGGCTCAACCCCGGTTGGCAGAATCTTGATGGAGCAATGTGCCCCTACTATTAAGAAGGTGGCCCTTGAACTCGGTGGCCATGCCCCCTTCATTGTGTTTGAAGATGCTGATATAGATGCAGCAGTGAGTGGCGCCATGCAATCCAAATACCGCAATGCCGGCCAAACCTGCGTTTGCACCAACCGTTTTTACGTTCACGAAAGCTTGCACGATGCATTTGTAGAAAAACTGGCTCAAGCCAGTAAACGCTTGGTGATTGGTCCAGGATTAGATAAAGGCGTTCAATTAGGTCCATTGATTGATCAACAAGCTATTGATAAAGTTGAGCAACACGTTCAAGATGCGGTTGCAAAAGGCGCCCGTGTGATGACTGGTGGCAAGCGCCACACTTTGGGTGGCACCTTTTATGAACCCACTGTATTAGCAGGCGTAAAAAAAGGCATGCTGATCACCGAAGAAGAAACCTTTGGCCCTGTGGCTGCTGTGATTCCATTCACATCAGAGTTAGAAGTGATCCAGATGGCCAATGACAGCGAGTACGGCTTGGCTTCCTATTTTTATAGCAAAGACATCAGTCGTATTTGGAGAGTTGCTGAAGCCTTGGAATTTGGCATGGTCGGCGTGAATACCGGCACGATCTCAAATGAAGTGGCACCTTTTGGCGGTGTTAAACAATCAGGCCTTGGCAGAGAAGGCAGTGTTTGGGGAATGGATGAGTACTTAGAAATGAAGTACGTTTGCTTGGGGCTTTAACAACAGACAAATCAATGACTAAGTCAAAAAAACTTTTTCAAATCTCTGACCTTATCGACCAATACCGTTGGCGGTAAGTTAATTTTTAGTTTTGATAAACAGCCTTGAACATGAATGGGCTTTTCAATAAAAGCATTACAGGCCTTGATTAAATCTTTTTCAATTGATTCACCGTAAGCTTTTTTTGATTTTTCTAAAGCTCGTCGCCACTCATCAATGGTGAATTTCATCATCACCAGATCAATCAAATCTCTGCTGAATACTGAAGCGTCTCCCCAACGATCCGAGTTAGCTAATAATTTACTGGCAATCAGGTCTGTCACAGTTAAGCATTGAACACCGTGTATTTTGTCGGCATCACTTGGTTGATCAAATGAAATACGTCCTTCCAAGACAATCTCAAATCGAATCGGTGACCCCATGAGTGTCACAACGGATCTGATGCCATATTGATCAGCTCTCACATCTTGACTGGTATCAATCTGACCAACATTTGCAAAAAGATTAGCCAAGCCACCTGGATCTGTTGCATCGCTGCGCAACTGCCTGTACCCATCAATATCAGAGACCATGAAATCAATATCTACCGATTCTCGGTATTCACCATACTTCAGGGCTATAGCAGTACCGCCCCCGAAATAACAGTGAGCATTACTTAGCTTTTCATGATTCAGCGCGCTGAGTACATGAGCAATTTTTTGATGATGGTCTCGAATAAATTGCATTAAAAAGTTTTCCTATTTCTATGTTCAATGATCATCAAACACGATGCCCAATTGATTGATCAATTTTTTTTCTTGCTCTGTCATTTCATTGAACCGTATGTACTTTTGATTTCTTTCATACATATTTTTAGCCTCTACAGCATTTAAAATTGCATCGTCTTTTAATTGCCAGCTGATCAACTTCAGTTGTGGGTAATCTTTGATGGCAATTTCACTGAGATGATTATCTTCCTCAAGATCATTCAGCTTGGGAGCCCCTTCTTGGATGCTCAAACTTAACCCTAGAGCAATGATGACGCTCATATAAGCACCCATACTGACACCAGGTTCACCTTTTTCGATGCGGTGAAGAGTGATCCGTGAAATTGCGGCAGCCAGTGCAACTGATTCAGCGGCCACCTTTAGCTTTTTTCGTTGCAAGAGGATTCTTTGGCCCAAACTTGCCAAAAACTCTTGCTGAAGAAATTCTTTGTAATTTAATTCCATAATGTTTCTTATTATATACAAAATAAACTATTTGTATATAATAAGAAACAATTTTATATGATTTGAACCGAAGAAAGCCCTAAAATCACACTTTCTTGAACACCAAATCCCAAACCCCGTGCCCAAGACGAATCCCTCGATTCTCAAACTTGGTCACCGGGCGGTAAGTTGGACGTTCTGCATACCCACCTGCTAAGACACCAGTATTGACCAAGGTAGGCTCTGCAGATAACACTTCCATCATCTGCTCAGCATATTCTTGCCAATCGGTGGCCAAGTGCCAATAGCCACCTGGTTTAATTCGGCTACTTAATAGTGATACAAATTCTGGCTGAATCAAACGACGCTTGTTATGGCGTTTTTTATGCCACGGGTCTGGAAAGTAAACATGAACACCATCTAAAAAAGATTCTGGGATCATGTTTTCAACAACTTCTACGGCATCATGGCGCATGAGCCTTAAATTAGTGAGCCCTTGCTCACCTATTAACTTAAGTAATGCGCCCACTCCTGGCTCATGAACCTCGATGGCCAGAAAATCATCAGCAGTTCTCGCTGCAGCGATCTTGGCAGTGGTCTCCCCCATGCCAAAACCTATTTCAAGGATTTTTGGTCTAGCCGTCTTACTTGAATCAGCTTGATCAGCAGAATTGGATTTAAAACTTTTATCCCAATCAATGGCTTGACCAGTGAAGGGCAATAAAAATTCAGGGCCCAGGGTTTCAATCGCGCGAGCTTGGCCAGGAGTCAAACGCCCGGTGCGTAAAACAAAAGACTTGATGCGATGCAAGTAATGCTCAGAGTCCTTAGACTCTGTAGCAAAGGCTTCTTTGGCTTGCTCAAAGGATTGATGTAAACGCGGAGATTCTGAATTCTTTTCTGACATGCGCTTATTTTAATCTCCCAAGCTGCATTGCCTTCCATCCTCACCCCAAGGCCAATCTTATTCCCCATAGAGCTAATGATTTATACTTATGACAATTATTAGAGATTTATCATATTTTGTTTAAAAAGAAAAAACCGCGCGCTGAAGGGATGGAGAGCTTTGATACCTTGGTAGGTAAAAGCTCAGTGATTCATGGTCGTATGACTGTGCACGACAGCCTACGCATTGATGGCAAAGTATTTGGGAACTTAGAACCAGCAGACAAATACCCTTGCTCGATTGCGGTTGGTCCAAGTGGAGTTGTCACAGGCAACATTCATTGCAATAAAGCGTATATCGCTGGCAAAGTGATCGGTAATATTTTTGCCAAAGAATTAATCGTCTTATCTGAGTGTGCCGTGGTTCACGGAGATATCAGCGCTGAAGCATTCACCATCGCCACTGGTGCAGTGATTGAAGGCACGATGCTTCAAGCCAATCGTAAAGTTAGAAACCCACAATCAACTCAACTTAGATCAGATCTAAAAGCTTGATTAATGCGACCACTGGACGACGCCCGTCCAAGCAGTCAGCAAAACTAAAACTCCAAAAATAATTCGGTACCAAGCAAAAACCCTAAAGTCATGGGTGGCCACATAACGGATCAACCAACGGATACACACAAAGGCAGACACAAAAGAGACTGCGAAGCCAATGCCCAAGGTCGGACCGAAAGTACTCCATGAAGCATCACCTAAAACATGACGCAGTTTGATTAACTCATAGAGTGTTGCACCTGCAATCACGGGAATAGCCAAGAAGAAAGAAAACTCTGTGGCAACTTTTCTTGGCAAGCCAAACAACATGCCGCCGATGATGGTTGCACCAGAGCGAGAAGTGCCTGGAATCAAAGCAGCGCATTGCGCCAAACCAATCTTCAATGCATCGCGCCAATTGAGATCATCCACACTATCGATGTCTCGAGAAATCAATACACCATTACCTACTTCAGACTCTAGCTTCTTTTGACGAGCCTCCGCCCAAAAAATAATGAAGCCACCCACAATGAATGCCGTGGCAACAGGAATCGGAGAAAACAATGCGCTCTTAATATATTTGCCAAACAACAAAGCCAAGACAATGGCTGGAATTGTGGCGATGATGACATTCACAGCAAAACGTTGTGATGCTCTTCTTGAAGCAATACCAGTGACCACACCGATGAGTTTCTGACGGTACTCCCAACAAACTGCCAAGATCGCACCAAACTGAATAATGACCTCAAAAGCTTTGCCCTTGTCGTCATTGAAATCCAATAGGTCACCCACCAAAATCAAATGACCCGTCGATGAGATTGGCAAAAACTCAGTAAAACCCTCTACCAAGCCCAAGATGACTGCTTTAAGAATTAAATAGATATCCATGGAGTGATGATAAACAATTAATCCGTCAGCAAGAACTGTTATTGACCAACTTTCTTAAAGGCTTATTCGTATCTCAAGGCTTGTATTGGCTGCATCGATGATGCTTTCCGAGCAGGATAGTAGCCAAAGAAAATGCCAATCACCGCAGAGAAGCCCACCGCTAAGATCACTGACAGAACTGAAAGTTGCACTGGCCATTCAGCCAACTCAGCAACCAACCAAGTTCCTAGGCCTCCTAATAGGATTCCCAGCACACCACCAATGGTAGATAGCGTGATGGCTTCCACCAAAAATTGCGACAAGATATCTTTGCTTCTGGCACCAACAGCCAAACGCAAACCGATTTCTCGAGTTCTCTCTGTTACTGAGACCAGCATGATGTTCATGATGCCAATGCCACCCACCAACAAACTAACTGATGCAACGGCTGCTAATAGGATGGCCATCACTTTGCTGGCAGCTTCTTGGGCTTGAAGTATTTCTGTCAAATTACGCAAAGAAAAATCATCTGGGGTATTACCACTCAAGCGATGGCGTTGACGCAAAAGATCTCTGACTTTTTCTTCAGCCTCTTTCATATCAACACCCTCACGAGCTTTAATGAAAATGGAGCTGACTCGTCCAATTCGACCCTGAAGAGCGCCAAAGATTTTGTTACGAGCAGTGGACAAAGGCATGATGACGATGTCATCTTGATCTTGCCCCATCATGCTTTGACCTTTGCGCTCCAACAATCCAATCACGGTGAAAGGCACACCGCGCACGCGGATGATTTGATCCACTGGATCATTGTCACCAAACAACTCTCTGGCAACCGTTTGACCAATGATGGCTACTTTGCCGGCACTAGACATTTCACCAGCTTCAAATAAGCGGCCACTCACAAGAGCCCAATCACGCGCCTCAAAATACTCGGGCGTGGCTCCCACAATTGCCGCCAACCAGTTCGTATTCCCCCACACAATCTGTCCACTGCCACGTTGCGTAGGTGCAGCCACTTGTATTTCTGATATTTCTCGCATGACAGCCCAAGCATCTTCTTCAACCAAAGTTTGTGCTGTACCTGTGCCACCTCTCACACCAGCGGTTGTCACTGAGCCTGCCCACAGGATCATCAAGTTAGAACCCAAGCCAGCAATTTGCTCTTTCACCCGCGCTTGCGCACCACTTCCTACGGCAATCATCACAATCACTGCAGCCACACCGATGATGATGCCCAGCATAGTCAAACCAGAACGCAGTTTGTTCACACGAAGTGCTTGAAGGGCAATCGGTAAGTTCATGACAAAGCACCCAAATTGGTCGTTGATGATCCGTCAGTCTTGCCATTTGGATGAGTATCACTTAAGACCTTGCCGTCTTTAAATGTGATGGTGCGAGATGCATAAGCTGCCACATCAGGTTCATGAGTGACTACCACAACAGTCATCCCTTGTTGATTGAGTTGCGTTAGGAGCGCCATCACTTCAGCACTGGTTTTAGAATCCAGTGCCCCGGTAGGCTCGTCCGCCAAAATTAAATCAGGATCATTGACCAAGGCTCTGGCAATGGCGACTCGCTGTTGCTGACCACCTGATAACTGAGAGGGTGTGTTGTGAAGACGCTCCCCCAAACCCACTTGTTCTAAACGTTGTTTCGCATGCTCATACCGCTGCTCTTTGGTGAGTCCTGCCAAAGTGCCTACCCGGGCATACAGCAAAGGCAAGGCAACGTTTTCAATGGCAGAAGTTCTGGCCAAGAGATTGAATTGTTGGAACACAAATCCAATGCGCCGATTGCGTAAATCTGCCAACTCATCACTGGACATGGTGGCGACATTTTCTCCACCCAATAAATAAGAGCCAGTGGTCGGCTGATCCAAACACCCAATCATGTTCATAAAAGTTGATTTACCTGATCCAGATGCACCAACAATCGCAACAAATTCGCCTTGATCAATGGTGATCGACACATCATCCAAAGCTTGAACTGTTTGCTCACCCACGCCATAGGTTTTCACCAAATGATGCGTTTTGATCAAAGTCATGCTCTTGGTCTTTGTCAGTCTTTAGAAGAGTCGTGGACCCGAGGGGCGACTTGCGCCTGCTTTGCCTGGGCCAGAAACGCCGATGATGACCAAATCACCCACCTGCAGGGTGGCTGCCGCATCTTCGCCTGGCAATACTTCACTGGCATTACCGTCACTCAAACCCACACGAATGGTTTTTTGAACAGGCTTATCTTTTAAGCCTGATTTTTCCAACACCCAAACTTTACGCGTGGTCACTTTGACATCCCTGATGGCAGATGGCTTACCAGTCATTGGTGCAGATGCTGGTGTAGATCCTGTCGCACCTGAACCTCTAGATAGATTGGCTGATTCATTCTTTGCCGAACCACTGGTATTAGGCATCTTGAATCTCAAAGCAGCATTCGAGATACGCAAAACTTTTTCTTTTTGCTCTGTGATGATCGAAGTATTGGCAGTCATTCCTGGCAACAACTTCAGATCAGTATTTTGAGCACTGAGTAAAACGGTATAAGTAATCACGTTTTGTACATTGATGGGTGCCTTGCGCACTTGTTTGACCTGACTTTGAAACACCTTGCCGGGGAACGCATCGACTGTGAATGTCGCCGCCATACCTTCCACAATGCGACCCACATCTGATTCATCAATGGCTGTTTCAACTTGCATGTCAGCCAAGTTTTGCGCAATGATGAATAACTCTGGGGCCTGCAAACTGGCTGCTACGGTTTGACCTCGCTCAACACTGCGCTTGACCACCACACCATTGACGGGTGAACGAATCACTGTGTCATCCAAAGCTTTCTTGGCCATCGTCAAAGAAGCTTTGGCACTTTTATAAGCGCTGAGAGTTTGATCAAATGCTGCAGGAGAAATGAATTTTTTCTCAATCAGTTTGATGTTGTTATCGTGATTGCGTTTAGCCAAAATGTAATTAGCTTCAGCTTGCTCAAATCGAGCCTGCCATTCACGTGGATCAATCCGTGCAATGACTTGGTCTTTTTTCACCACATCATTAAAGTCCACATAAATTTCTTGGACCATGCCAGATACTTGCGTACCCACTTGCACTGACTTCACAGGATTCAGTGTGCCACTGGCACTGATCGTTACAGCCAAAGGTCCCTCTTCAATTCGAGCAGTTTTATATTCTGGATCACTCCAACCAAAGACTGAACTCAATATCTTCCAAAGTATCCAAAACACCAAAACGGCTAGAGTGAAATAAACCCCTCGACGAAACCACGCATGGGCTTGCAAAAAGGTCTTGAATTGTTCTAGCCTTGCTTTCAATTGACTGCCAAGGCGGCTCAGTAGAGTCTTCATAATTGCAAGTATAGGGTTTTATAAGAAAATCCATGTGACAAAGGTCAAATTTGGTATCGGGGTGGGGTTTTTCAACTGCAAACAGCTCATTTTTGATGCAAAATGACAGCATGAAATCAAATACTCTTTGCCTTCCTCAGCACTTTGCACAAAAAAAGCTGGTAATGCTGATTGCATTAGCTTTCGCAGGATCAGTGGCCAGTCTTTCAGTCTTTGCTCAAGGCTCAGTATCTACTGTGCCACCCAGCACGGTAAGCACAAGTAATCCAGCCACCCAAGTCAAACAAAACAATCTCAACACTGAAGTATTGGATTTGCTCAGCTTGTATCGTGAAGCGGCTTTCAATGATCCAACTTTCAATGCTGCCAAATACAGTTACATGGCCGGCAAAGAAAAACGTTGGCAAGGTTTATCTGTTTTAGCTCCTCAGGTGGTTGCAACTGGTAGCGAAACAAAAAGTGATGTCTTCAATGCCAGACTTGGAACTCGTAGCAATGATTTGATGTCCAGAGCTTGGACTGTCAAACTAACCCAACCTCTTTTTAGTTGGGACAAATGGGCACAGTTCAGACAAGGTGACTTAAACGCTAATATTTCAGAGGCTCAATTTGCCGCTGCAGAACAAGATTTGGTGATACGAGTCACCGAAGCTTATTTCAATGTTTTAAATGCCGAAGACTCTTTAAATCTGTCCAGAAATAAAAAAGCGTTGATTGCAGAACAACTAGAACAAGCGAAACGTAATTTTGAGGTGGGCACATCGACCATCACTGACACACATGAAGCACAATCTCGTTATGACTTAGTGGTTGCCCAAGAATTAGCTGCTGAAGCTGATTTAACAATCAAACGTGGTGCTTTAGAGCAAATCACTGGCAAACAAATCACCCAACTCAGATCATTGAGCAATACGGCCAAAATTGATGCGGTGGCCAAGGACAGAAAAGTCAAACTTAAAAAAGGTGAAAAGCCTACTCCTGTGAATGTTCAACAAGTGGTGGCAGTTCAACCTGGACAGACGATTCAGGATTGGGTCAAACAAGCTGAAGATGTGAGCTACAGCATTATTGCTAGCAAATTAACGTATGAAGTGGCCACGAAAGAAACGCAGCGCGCTTATGCAGGTCATGCACCCTATGTTGATTTTATTAGTCAGCGTGGCTATAGCGATAGTGAAAACACTCTCTCCTCTGATGGCACGATGCTCAACACTCGGTCCTATTCAACTCAAGCCATCATTCAATTGACAGTACCGCTCTTCTCAGGTGGTTACAACCAATCTGTGGTTCGAGAAAAATCTGCCTTGGCAAATAAAGCATTAGCCGACTTAGAAAACACCCGTCGATCTGTGGCGCAAACCACACGCCAAGCGTATTTAGGATTCAACAATGGTTTGGCTCAAGTAAAAGCTTATGAAGCTGCTGAGATCTCAGCTCTGAGCGCCTTGGAATCTAATAAGCTTGGCTACGAAGTGGGTGTGCGCATCAACATCGATGTACTGAATGCTCAAGACACTTTGTTCACGACTCGCAGAGACTTGGCGAAGGCCCGTTATGACACCATCTTGAATGGTCTCAAGCTCAAAGCTCAAGCAGCAGTACTTAGCGATGAAGACCTACAGGCTGTGAATGCTTTATTGAAGTAAGAAGTAAGCATTAAAAAGATTACCCAACGGTAACAAAATAAAAAAATCACTTCTTCTGATTCATTAGTTACCGATTGCTAACTAATGAATCAATTATTGCATCATAGTACAAAAACATCCTTCAATTAATTGCATTAAAGTGCAATTAATTGAAGTCTTGATAGCTAAATAAGCGCCTGTTCTAGTAAATAAAATTCTAAGAATAGCTTCTTAAGTTGGCCTAATGAACTTAGTTTTTTGCCTTCAACTTAGAAAAAGCTTCAGCAAAAGCAGTATTCCCTACTGGTGCAGATGAACCCTGCTGTCTTTGACTCGAGGGCTTTACCGAACCCTTCGCTCCATTATTACTAACTCTCTCGCCGGGCTGTGAACGAGCCGCAGCATTCGACGGTGCAGAATCATTCAACTTCATCGTTAAGCCAATGCGACGGCGCTTCACATCGACTTCAAGCACCTTTACTTTGACCACTTGACCGGCTTTAACCACCTCATGAGGATCTTTAACAAACTTATCTGCCAACGCAGAGACGTGCACCAAACCATCTTGATGAATACCAATGTCTATGAAAGCACCAAAGGCTGCCACGTTGGTCACAACGCCTTCCAAAATCATGCCCGGGATCAATTGATTGATATCTTCCACGCCGTCTTCGAAGGTCGCCGTTTTAAATTCTGGTCGTGGATCACGGCCAGGCTTTTCTAACTCAGCCAAAATATCTTTGATGGTCACAACACCAAATTTGTCATCCACCAGCTTTTGAATCACATCATTAGCAGCCACTTTCTTGAGCAATTCTTTATTACCAATCACTTCAGTCACCGGTTGACCCAATTGCTTCAACATTTTCTCAACCAGCGGATAAGACTCGGGATGAACAGAAGATTGATCCAGTGGATTATCACCACCGCTGATGCGCAAAAATCCTGCGGCTTGCTCAAAGGCTTTATCACCTAAACGCGGCACTTCCTTCAAAGCCTCACGATTATTAAAGCGACCTTTGCTATCTCTAAAAGCAACAATGTTTCTGGCTAAGCCAGCATTCAGACCAGATACTTTGGACAGTAATGGCACTGATGCTGTATTCAGATCAACACCCACAGCATTCACGCAATCCTCTACAACAGCATCCAAAGTTCTAGACAGCTGAAATTGGTTCACATCATGCTGATACTGACCCACACCAATCGCCTTGGGCTCAATTTTCACCAATTCTGCCAATGGATCTTGCAAACGACGCGCAATCGACACAGCACCACGAAGCGATACATCCAGCTCCGGAAACTCAAGGGCTGCTAATTCAGAGGCAGAGTACACAGAAGCGCCAGCCTCTGACACAACAATCTTCTGCAAAGTATCTTGATCACCTTTTTTGACTGATAAAAGTTTCATCAAGTCTTTCACCAAGCGATCAGTCTCACGACTAGCAGTGCCATTACCAATGGCCACCAAAGACACCTGATGTTTGACGCACAAAGCTCCCAAGACTGCCAAAGAACCATCCCAGTCTTTACGCGGTTCATGTGGGTAGATAGTTGAAGTTTCTAGTAACTTACCAGTGGCATCAACGACAGCCACTTTACAACCCGTTCTAATTCCAGGGTCAACCCCCATCACCACTTTCGGGCCAGCAGGAGCAGCCAATAAAAGTTCGTGGAGGTTGCGTGCAAAAACTTTGATGGCCTCTGTCTCAGCAGCTTCGCGCAATTGTGTGAATAGCGCCATTTCTAAAGATAAAGATGTTTTTACACGCCATGTCCAACGGCATACCTCTGCTAACCACTTATCTGCTGAACGACCCAATGACTCAATGCCGACATGCTTGGCAATCATCACTTCACAAGGATGAGGCACCAGTGCCTCCTGAGAATCTTCTAAGGACAATTTGAGTTGTAATACTCCTAACTGACGTCCTCTAAAAAGTGCTAAGGCACGGTGTGAAGGTACCAAACGAACCGGTTCAGAATAAGCGTAGTAATCACGGAACTTTTCCTCTTCTGCCATCTCTTTGCCATCAGCAACTTTAGACGTCATCAAACCTTGTGACCACAAGAAGTCACGAAGCGTGGCTAGCAAAGGCGCCATCTCAGAAAACTCTTCGGCCAAGATATCTCTGGCACCATCTAAAGCTGTCTTTACATCGGGCACCAATGGTTGACCACCATGAACACTCTCATCGCCAGCTTGAGACTTCTTAATATCTTCAGCACTGAGAGCTGCATAAGCAGCTGGATCAATATTGATATATTTAATAGCTTCAACTTGAGGATCCAAAGTAGGATCAGCCATCAAAGCTCGAGCCAAAGGCTCTAATCCTGCTTCACGCGCAATCATCGCTTTGGTACGACGTTTTGGCTTATAAGGCAAATAAAGATCTTCTAAAGTCTGCTTGGTATCGGCAGCGCCAATAGATGTCATCAAAGCATCGGTTAACTTACCTTGTTCATGAATTGATTTCAGAATCGCCACACGACGCTCTTCGAGCTCACGCAAATACAGTAAACGTTCTTCAATATTGCGCAATTGTGTGTCATCCAAACCACCTGTGACCTCTTTACGATAGCGCGCAATAAACGGCACCGTAGCACCCTCATCCATCAAACCAACAGCCACCCCAATTTGCTGAGGTCGCACTTTCATTTCTTTGGCGATTTGGTTATTAATGCGCAAAGCAATCTGCTCTGCCGAAGGCAAATTTAAATCCATGGGCTTACTCAAATGATTGGGATTAATTAAAAGTGATTTAAGAGAAGTGAGACTGGATGATATTGATAACTTCCTGGGTCGTCGGTGGCTCACCCTTATCACCCAAGTTATGAATATTTGAAGACCAATAGCCTTCAGTCTTCCAACGAGGAGAATCACAATACAACTCAATCGTTGGCATACCTAAAATGGCAGATAAATGAGTCAAGCCTGTATCAACACCAATGGTCATCTTGGCACCTGCCACCAAACCAAAGGCATCAGCAATTGAAAACGCATTCGGCACAATTGCTTTAGAACCAACCAAGCCTGCCAATGTGTATTGACCTGCCATCTCCTTCGCCAATTGCTGACTGACTTCTTTTTCTTTGTCATTGCCCCACGGCAAGATCACTTGTATACCGCGCCCGATCAGCTCTTTACCCACAGCCACCCAGGCATCATCTGACCAACGCTTAGATTTACCAGCCGTTGCATGAAAACACATCACGTAAGGCTTAGAAACATCAAACCCCAAATCCACTCTAGTGGATGCAAAACCTAGCTTAGCAGCATCGACTAAAGACTGAACATAGGCTGGCGGATAAAACTGAGGAGGTGAAGCGATCCGATCAGGCACAGATACATCAAGTGCAGCGGCAGTCACCCAACGCGAGCGATCAACCGCATGACAATGAAACGGCACTTGTACTGGATCAGTATAAAAACGACGAGCCCAAGGCTCATAACCAGAAAATTCGGTTTGATTGGCCAAACCAAAGACTGAAGCAGTCTTGTTTGGATTGGCTAAATGGGTTACCCAAGCAGACTTGAGTAAACCCTGGGTTTCAATGATCAGATCATATGGGGTAGCAGCAATATCCGCCTTGAACGCGATGTACTCTTGAATGCTGCGAATGAATTCACCGCGCTTTAACGCCTTTTTCCAACGACGAAATGACAAAGGAATGATGCGGTCAATGCCAGCAAAAGTAGACGAGGCAAGTGAAGTAGTAGCAATAGTTGTTTTAAGGGGTTCTAACAAGCCCACATAGCCCTCTTCAACCACCCAATCAATTTGGGCATCTGGATATCTGGCGCGCAGATCCCAAACCATGGGCAAATTGTGCAAAACATCACCCAAAGAGGACAATTTAACGATCAAAATCTTCATGGGCTCTATTTTCGCTTAAATACCAAACCACATAGGTTTTTTCAAATGACCAAGCTTAAAAGACTAAAATCACCTTATGCCTAATAACTCAATCCCAGCATGCCCTGTTTGCGGCATGGAAAACACTTATCCTGATGGTGAAAACTTAATTTGCCCTGATTGCTCGCACGAGTGGTCAGCAAACAACCCATCAGTTGAGGTAGAAGAAAAAAGAACACATAAAGATGCTCATGGCAATATCTTGAATGATGGAGATACAGTCAGCCTCATCAAGGATCTAAAAGTCAAAGGCTCATCTTTGGTCATCAAAGGTGGCACCAAAATCAAAAACATCCGCTTGGTCGACGGCGACCATGACATTGATTGCAAAGTCGATGGTCAGAGCATGTTACTTAAGTCCGAGTATATGAAGAGGGTTTAAATAATGACTGCAAAGATAGTGCTTTATAGCTGTACTTTCTCAAAAGATTTAAATCGAACTTTGAGAATGATTGAAAGCATAAAAAAACATAATAAAGATCAAATCCCCCTGTATATATCAGTACCTGAAGATGAGGTAGATTTATTCAAAAAAAATATCCCAGCTAGCTTTGTAACAGTTTTCAGCGAACTAGATATTTTGAAAAAGAATCCAAAAATTGATTTAGATAAAATCTACTCAATTAGGGGTGGACTACGACAGCAAGTTATTAAATCTGAATTCTGGCGACTTGGCATATCTGATAATTATTTAGTAATTGATGCAGATTGCATATTTCTCCGGGACTTTTACATCGCTGATTTTATTGTGCACGATGAGATTCCGTACTCAATTATTCATGAAGGTAAGGACGTATTAATTTCTACAGATAGATTTGGCCCAAAGAAGAATAGACAGAATTTCTTAAACGACAGAAATCCAATTCAAGCTGCACTTGGGCGTTCAGGTATCACCTATGACTATGGCTACGCTCCATTTTTATGGAATAAAAAAGTTTGGGCATCTTTTGATATGCATTATCTATCCCCTAATAACATGAGTTTTTTAGATGCAGTACTTAAAGTTGGATCTGAATTTACATGGTACGGAGAATCCCTAATGAAATATCAAGCCATACCAATCTTTCCAAGAGAACAGCTATTTAAGCACTATCACTATGAGCATCAAATGTGGCTAGATTTGGCTGCAGGATACACAGAAAAATATATTTCAAAAAATTCATTAGGCGTGGTCTATCAATCTAACTGGCAAACATGGGAAGACTTTGGAAAAAGTAAAAAAAATATACTTTCCAGAACTTTACGAAGATGTAAACGTCAACTTAAAAAGTTGAAATTTAAGTTAAATTTAATCATCAATACTTTATTCAAAATCTAATCTTGAAAATTATTTAAAAGAATTTCCTCACCCACTCGATAGAAAATGTATAGAGCATAAGCATGACTATTCTTTGTCTGAGTGCTGGCATCATAAGTAATTAAAGCAATCCGACTCGATCAATTATCTTTTCTACGCAATCAGTAACATTAAATGGCGGATAAGTGGGTTGATACTTTTTGTTAATGCGCCAATCTTCATAAGCGTTTAATACTGCCAACTCTATTGAATCAAGATCAATTGTTTTAGCTACATACCCATTTCTATCCAAAATAATTTGATCCAGTTCTTTATTAAGGTGTGTCACTGCTAATACTGGACGGTTGGCATAAAAATACTCATAGACCTTTGAGGGTATATATTCAGAACACCAATCAGTATCGCCATGCATTAAAAGGAGAACATCGGATTCATGCATTTTTCTTAAAATTTGATCACGTCCAGACATTCCAGAATTAGGATTAAACTCTAATCGCCCATGTACTTTAACCAGAGAAGCTAAAAGATTATTCTTTAAATATTCTTTAGAGAGCTCATCCAAATCAGAGCCATATACATCAACAGAAAATTCGCTTAGCCGCTCAGGATACTTTTTTAGAAAATTATGTAAAGCGCTTAAAAAAGGTTTTAATGATCTGGTACTCGATAAAGATCCAAAATGAGAAAAGCTCATACACAATCGCTTTTCGTATTGATGAAAGATATCCAATGGCGGCTTCACTCCAGGCAAAATACAAAAACCAGTTTTTATGAATTTAGGATGTCTTGTGCAGGCGGCTTGGTAAGCTCCTTTTGTGAACCACCAGACTACATCAGCTTTATCAGCTATTTTTGACTCAAGCCATTTTTGTGTCGCTAAATCGCGATGGCTACCGATACTTTTTTTATGCTGATCTGATGCAAATACCAATGGATCATGAATTTCAACAATCCAAGTGACATTAGTTAGAGTTTTTATTAACCATCCTGCCAAATGTGCAGACCATGCACCACCCGTCGAATAAACAATATCAACACGCCCAAAAATAACTTTGAAAATGCCCACGAAAGTAGCTGGCATAAACCATGACCACTGGCTAGAAAGTCCAATGAGAGACTTTTCGAGTAAAACAAATGGGGCAAGCAAGGCTCCCGCTAATCCGGTTGATACTCGATAAAAAAGCCCTTTTCCAAATCGCAAACTAATGAAGTGCCTAAAGTCAAAGCGCAGCGCAGAAGGTCCCCATGGAAAAAGCTGTATGTGGTTAAGGGTTAAATCTTTAGCTCCAGTCTTAGCACTCAGAACTTCAATATTGATTCCTGAATGCAACAAATCAGGAATCTTATCAGTGATGGTTTGACTGGCAGCCCTTCCATCCATATTGAAAGCGTGAGAAATAATCAACCAATTTTTTTTCATGAGCTCAGTATCATCAGGCGAGTTAAATCAATAACCTGAAGGGTTATTGGATTGCCAGCGCCAGACATCTTGGCACATTTGGTCAACACCCATATGAGCCGACCAGCCCATTAGTTTTTTAGCCAAATCTGTATTGGCGTAAGAAACAGCAATATCGCCAACTCGCCTTGAAACTATTTCATAAGGTATTTTTTTCTTACTTGCAATCTCAAAGGCATGCACCAGTTGCAAGACACTCGTACCCACCCCCGTTCCAAGATTAACCGTCAATGATTTCTTTTGCTGAGTCAAATAGTCAATTGCTGCCATGTGACCTTTTGCCAAATCAACAACGTGAATGTAGTCACGGACACCTGTTCCATCTACTGTTGGCCAATCACCGCCATAGATAGATAGAAGCTCTCTTCTACCAACGGCCACTTGAGCTATGTAAGGCATCAAATTATTGGGTGCACCTAATGGATTTTCTCCAATTAAACCGCTGGCATGAGCTCCAACAGGATTGAAGTAACGTAAATAGGCAACTCTAGTGGAAAGAGAGGCAACCTCAAAATTCCGTAAAATCTGCTCACTCATCATCTTGGTCCAACCATAGGGATTGACAGGCCCTAAAGCCATATTTTCAAAATATGGCGGATTATTTTCAGTGTGGTAAACAGTTGCAGATGAACTAAAAACAAAATTTTCACAAGAGAACTCATTGCATGTCCGCAAAAGCTGTAGCAAGCCATTAATATTATTATCGTAATACTCAAGGGGTTTTTCAACCGATTCGCCAACGGCTTTTAGTGCTGCGAAATGAACAACGCAATCAATATTGTGAGATTGAAAAATTTTTCTAAGCACATCAATATTCCGAATATCACCCCTGATAAAGTTTGGCTTGATATTGGTGATTGACTCAACTCGAGCTAATAACTTTTCACTGGAATTACAAAGATTATCAATTCCAATAACCTCATGTCCAGCATTGAGTAGCTCAACCCATGTATGAGATCCAATGTAACCTGTAGCACCCGTTAGCAAAATCATGGCAAATATCTCAAAATTAATGACAAATCAGGATTTAGGACCTTTAAGTCGCCTTACCTGAAAAACTGCTTAAATCAAGCATTTTCATCACTTATAATACTTGGAATATCAAACAAAAACCTAAAACGTGTCAATTTCACTACCGCCCATCTATGTTTTATCTGTCAAGACATTCACTGACAGAATCAACCATGTCCGACAAGAGATGGCAAAGCATCAACTTGCGTTTGAGTTTATTTTTGATTACGACATATACGCAATTAACGACGCCGTTGATCAGCAATATTTTTCGCAACCTTCAACGTTATCACCAGCCGCCAAATCAATCACGCTCAAACATATTTGTGCATGGAAAAAAGCCCTGCACAACAAGCATCAACAAATTTTAGTTTTTGAGGATGATGTCGTTCTTGATGACAACTTTTCAACAAAGCTACAAAATGTATTACGGGCTGCAAATAACATCAGCCCTGGCTATCTAATTTTTTTAGGTGGTGCCGATACCAAAGTGCCCAAAGAATTCTTTAAATACAAAGATGATCTGTATGAATTAAGCATGCCGACTGCTGAAGCCTACATCACCGACCTAACGGCCATAAAATTAAGGATGGAGTGGTTAGAAAAGCACCGCATTTCATTACCGGCCGACCATGCAACCGTTAAAATTGATCAAGATTGCTCAATTACACAGTACTGGCCCAAAAAATCATTGGTGACCCAAGGCAGTGTCTTTGGCTTATTCCCCACCACCTTAGATAAAAACCGTAGCCGCAAAAGTCCATCAGTTAACAGATTACTGTTTGAGTGGAAAAAATTTAAGCGCAGAACTTGTCCTCAAACGTATTACGACATAATCAATTTTTTTAAGAAAATATGAACACTTTAGCCATTCATTCATTGGAAGATATACAAGTAAAAATCACTCAATGGATTGCGGCTGGCCTAACGATTGCTTTGTTTTTCTCTGCCCCAGTTGTCAACATCCTTGAAGGCCTACTCATACTGAGTGTGATCAGCTCTAAGACATTAAGAAATCGACTCATTAAGGCGCTCAATTCACCCATATGTATCACAGCCCTACTTTTTTATGCAATTATTATTATTGCTGCAATCTACAGCATTGCTCCATCCAATGAAGCTTGGGGCATGGTCAATGGCTGGAGAAAAATTCTCATATTGCCATTTGCTTATGTAGCTCTTTTTAAAACAGCATCCAAAGATTTAATAATTCAAACTTTTCTTATAACGTCTATTGCTTGCTTAGCATGGTCGTTTTTAAGCTATAACTTCCCAGGTACATTTTTTTACACAACCTCCGCTGGAATCATTGTCAAAAATCATGCGACGCAAGGCATGTTTTTTGGAATAGCCATGCTCATTTGCCTCACCAAGGCATCTAAGTCACCAATCTTTGACATTCAATCGATTGCCTTGTATTTTACTAGTTTGATATTTTTTATCAATATTTTAACGGTCACTCACGGAAGGAGTGGCTATGTCATCACATTCATTTGCTTGATTTCTTTTTTGATTTATCAAACCAGGAATTTATCAGTCAAGAAAAGAACTCTAGTTTTGATAGCTAGTATTGTGATGTCCAGTGGCCTCTTTGTTACTGCTGAAAAATCTAGAAATAGAATCTTAGAAGGTATTCAAGAGATGACTCAACCCAGAAGTTCTGGAGACGCCGGATCTATTGGGGTCAGAACTTATTGGTGGAAACACAGCATTGAAATGATTCAAAAGAATCCGGTTTTGGGCATTGGTACGGGAGCTTTTGCCGTTGGATTAGATAATGAAATCAAAGATCTGACTGGCCCAGCAGCAACAAAAACCAATGATCCACATAATCAATTTTTAAAAATATTGGTTGAACAAGGTGTGATTGGATTTTTAGCACTTTTGGCAATCATCTTTTCAGCCTTTATCACCAAAAATGTCAGCCAACCTTATCGCATGATTGGCTTAACAGTGCTGATTGGATGGTGCGCCACCAGTCTTGCAAACTCACACTTCTCAACCTTTCACGAAGGTCACTTTATTTGGTTTTGGCTAGGGGCCATGTTGGCATCCGAAAAATGAAAATACTTTTCAACACTGGAGTCTTTGGAAAGCACGGTATTGAGCGTGCCCTGACCAATATTCTTTTAGAACTACCACGAGCAGATAACACATTCATCCTCCATCAAATTTATGAGTTAGACCACAAGAGCCCATTTTTATCAGAAATTAGTGATGCTGTGAATCATGATTGCGCGCTTCCCCGCACGAGCTTTTGGGGAAACTTGCACATGAATCGAAAAAAAAGCATCGCCCATAAGTTACTTGATGCCATTGGATTATTTGAAATTCATAAGCTGATTGCCAAACACATCAATCAGCATCATGCAGATATAGTGGTTGACTATGATTTATCTCTATTGAGATCCGCACACCTAATTGGTGCGCCCAAAATTGGGTTTTTCCACTTTAGACCCAAACGTTTTAGAAATGGTGGCACAAACAAGCTTCGCCGTATTGGAGAACGCCTCAAGCATTATCAAAAACTAGTTGTTCTTTGCGATGAAATGTATGAAGAAGCTTGTTTTGTATGGCCCCATCTCAAAGATAAGCTCCTTGTACTTCCCAATCCAGTAGACTTAGATTCGCTTCTAAAAAAATCAGCGTGCTCGATTGATTTTCCAGAAAACCTCACCCCTGGGGAGTACTTTGTTTCTGTAGCAAGACTCACCCATCAAAAAAACATTCATTTATTACTGAGGTCATTTGCAAAAGCCCGTGAACTTGGTTGCAAATGGTCATTGGCAATTATTGGAGATGGTGAAGATAGGGTTGATTTACTTGACCTGAGCAAAAAATTAGGTTTAGAGGAAGCTGTTTACTTTTTAGGCTACCAAACCAATCCGCACCCTTACTTGGCTAAAGCAGGTGGTTTTGTCATGAGCTCTCGTGAAGAAGGTTTTCCTGTGAGCTTGCTGGAAGGTATGGCCTTGGGATGCCCCATCATCTCTCTTGCCTGCCCAACCGGGCCTACAGATATCCTACAAAATGGCAAATTAGGGAAACTGATTTCTTTCACTGAAGATAATCCCGATGAACTTGGTTTAGCCATGTTTGAAATTAGCAATAATGCCGCACTTAGAAAAAATTATGCTGAAGAATCCAAGTTATTTTCACAGAATTTCTCGTCGCAAAAAATAGCTCACCAATTAATGAGTCTATTGCGTGACATAGCCAGCAACCAACGTCCTTAAATGGCCTTTAATTGCAGATTCGTCATTGATTAATATAGCATCGCTTAATTGAGCAAGCTGTAGTTCTAGCTGATCCCAAGCCATGAAATTTTCAAGCCCCTTCATGATTCTGGGGTGATTGGTAGATACAGGGTTATCTCCAATCAATAATTCTTCATACAACTTTTCACCAGGCCTTAACCCAGTCACCTGAATCTCTATATCGCCATGAGGATTCTTATCATCCCTAAAACTAAGGCCTGATAAGTCAATCAACCTCTTGGCTAGATCTAAAATCTTTACAGGCTGCCCCATATCTAGAATGAATACCTCTCCACCCTGAGACATTCTAGCTGCCTGAAGAACTAACTGGGCAGCCTCAGGAATGGTCATAAAGTATCTGGTAACTTCGGGATCTGTTAATGTGATTGGTCCCCCATCTTGGATTTGCTTTCTAAACAGCGGAATCACTGAACCAGAAGATCCCAACACATTTCCAAACCGTACCATTGAGAAACAAGTGTTGGCACCTCTATCTGCTAGAGACTGAAGAATCATCTCTGCGATGCGTTTACTTGCTCCCATCACATTGGTTGGTCTAACAGCTTTATCAGTGCTAATCAAAATAAATTTCTCAACACCCGATTCAAGGGCAATCTTGGCTAGATTCAGAGTTCCCCAAACATTGTTATTAACTGATGTAGCGATATTAGATTCAACCAAGGGTACATGCTTGTAAGCTGCAGCATGATAAATAATCTGAACTTTTTCAGCCTTTAAAACATCATGTAGGTTCTTATAATCTAAAACACTCACTAATTTAGGCAGTAAATCAATTTTTAGGCCCTGCTGCTGAGTGAATTCCGACAATTCTTGCTCAATGGTGTACAAATTAAATTCGCTGTGATCTAACAGAACTATTTTCTTAGGCTTCAAAAGAATAATTTGCCGACATAATTCACTACCTATTGAACCACCGGCCCCGGAAACTAAAACAACTTTGCCTTGATGAAGCGTGTCCTTAACATCAAGCTCTAAAGCAACATCTCTACCAAGTAAATCATCAATATCTACCTCCTTTAAATCGCTGAGGTGTAAAGTGCCATCAGCAAAATCTGCTAGATTAGGAAGTGATCTCACGTGCACATGATGTCTTGATAGTTCGGCCAGAATTACACTTCTGCGTGATCTTTTGGTAGAAGGCAGCGCTAATAAAACATCACTCACGCCAGCCACTTCTTTTAATCGCAAGAGTTGCTCTGCTCCATAAACTTTTAAGCCATCAATCGTACCGCCCTGCAATGTTTTATTGTCATCAATAAAACCGACGACCGTCATGGTCTCAGCAGCCCGGATTGAATAAGCAGCCTGCCTTCCTGATTGACCAGCCCCGTAAATCAAGACTTTAGGCCTCTCTTGATACGCAAAAATATTCCGATAAACTTGACCCAATAGAAATCTAGCCGAGAACCTGCTAGCACTTACTACTAGGAAAGCCAAGATTGGTTGAATGATGCCAATGCTGCGAGGGATTTCTTCTGGCTTAAAGAACAAATTCAGAGTTACAAATAAAGCAACGCCATAAAGAGCTGACGACTTGGCAATGGCCACAATGGTAAATTGGCCCGCATAACGAAAAATTGCTCGATACAAGCCAAAAGCAATAAAAGTTGGTAATGAGAAAGCCAATGCCAAGTAGTACGCCCAATAATGACTGTCTTTAGGAACATCCCAACTATCTAAACGTAATGAGAAGGCTAGCCATGTCGCCAACAAGATCAAGAACCCATCGACCACTAAAACAAAAGTCTTTTTTAGTGGTCGAGGCAATTCAATGAATAAATTTTGCAAATAGGCTGGCGTATTTTTTTTACTCAATGTGCCACCCCGCCACTTTTAATCACTTTTAGTGCAGTTAACCCAATAATCTTGATATCGAATAGCAATGACTGACGTTGCAAATACTCATGATCATAAGTAACTTTTTGCTGGTCACTTAAATCATCGCGACCATTGACTTGAGCCCATCCCGTTAAACCAGGCCTCAATAGATCAACGCCCACTGAACTTCTTAGTTTAATCAACTGATCTTGATTAAATAGAGCTGGTCTTGGTCCCACAATAGACATCTGCCCTTTAATAACAGAGATCAATTGCGGCAATTCATCTAGGCTGGTTTTTCTTAAAAAACCGCCCAAAGGAATCAAATACTGCTGAGGATTGACTAATAGATCTGTAGCAACTGTTGGCGTACCAAGCTTCATGGTGCGAAATTTTGGCATTAAGAAAATAACATTGTCTTTACCTACTCTCTTTGACCAGTAAATAACAGGGAGCCCGGAGCTGATCAATACCACGAAAAAAACCAAGCCATAAACAGGTAGCCAAATGGGGGCAAAAAGTACGACCAATAAGATATCAAGGAATCTCTTCATAGTCGTGATTATCGCTAATTTTTAAGCAATTCCCTCATAAAATTGACGTAGCGATCGCAGACCATACTTTGCTCATAGTTCAATACAACACGATTCCTGGCTGAAATACCTAATCCCTCACAATATTCAGAGTTATCAGAGAATTTCAACAAGGAATTTGCTAATGCTGCGATATCACCAACCGGAAATTGAATACCTGTCACGCCATTAATTAATGCATCATTGATTCCATAAATATCAGATCCAATCGTTGGAATCCCAGATGCTGCCGCCTCTAAAATTGAGATAGGAAAACCTTCGCGATAACTGGGTAAACAGAAAAAATCTGCTACTGAATAATATTTTTCCGTATCAGTTACAAAATCTAATATTTTGTAAGAGTTTTCATAACCAACCAACTCAGATTGAATCAGTTGATTCAATCCGAATTCATCAGGTCCAATGATCAATAGAAATAGATTGGGTGATTTTTGATGAGCCAATTTAAAGGCATCCACTAAATCTAAAATACCCTTATCTCTGTTGATGCGCCCCAAAAATAAGCACACTCGAGCCTGCAATTGAATAGATAAATCAGACCTGAGCTTTTCCTTCACATCTCGATTGACGTTAAATTTCTTTAAATCAACCCCGCAAATTGACCCTGAACCAAGAATTTGAATTTGATCCTTCTTGGCTACGCCCTGAGATTCCAAGTATTTCTTCTCAGAAAATCCAACCGCCAAAACTGAAGTGGCAAGACGGACCGTCAACCGATCCAATTTTTTCAATAAAAATCTACCTATACCCTGTTTAGATGCCCAGACTTCGCCCTGAAATATAAATAAACGACATCTAACGCGGCAAATACAAGAAGCCAGCATAGATATCAATCCAGCTTTAGGGCCAATACCCCAGACCAAATCATACTTATTCAATATGAGATGCTTGACTAATATAAGCAGTACTTTTATGTCTGAAATAAGTTTAATTTGACGCGTAATTGGAAAATCAATCACCTTAATTGGCAAATCTATATCTGGCGTAAATTTTTCATTACTTAAGTTGATGAGCAAATCTACATCTGAAAAATTGGCAAGTCCTTCAATATGTCTTTTAAAGAAAAAATGAACGGTCAAGGGAGTAGCGCAAACAATACAAATTTTTGATTTAGAGCTATTCATTTCCAATCACTCTCTTAATGAATACTCTTCGTAAAAATTTTATCCACGAAAAAACTTCTGCGATAAGTAAAACTGGAAAGGAAATTTTTTTGCACCTATAAAGATTAAATAGCGCCTTACTTTCCCCCACTTGCATAGCCCATAAATTTCCACTTAAACCACCAGAACTCCACTCTGACCGGTAAACATAAGCTAAATTAATATCAAGATATACAACCCGGCCACCTGAGCCAATAATTCTCAGCCATAAATCATAATCTTCTGCGTAACGCATAAGATTATGAAATTTCTCCTTGCAATTATTTTTAAGCATTACAGTTCTAGTAGCAATATTATTTTTAAACAACATAGGAAATAATTTAACTGACTTAGTGGGATAATGCCCATCATAGATGCCTAAAGTAGATTCGCCACCAACTTTTGAGACCGATCCGTGTGCACATAAGTCAATATTTTTATTTGAGATCATAAATTCATATTGAATCTTTAGCTTAAGCGGATGCCATGAATCATCGGCATCTAAAAATGCAATGTAGTCAGCACGAGCCGCGTCCCAGCCAAGATTTCTGGCACAGCCAGGGCCAGAATTGACGCTGAGCGACAGCAAAACAACATCAAATAACCGATGCCTCTCTGCGTCAAGCTTGATTTCTTGAAATAACTGATATGTAGCATCATTATCATCACTACAATCGTCAACCAATAGTACCTCTAAAGGCAATACAGATTGTCGCTTAATTGAGCTAATAGCTCGCCAAAGTGTTTGACTTGACCTATAACAGGGAATTACAACACTAACAGATATTCTTTTTTGATCGAAGTTTGAATTACAACTAGTCATCAGAACTCTCACCAAGCATTGCTAGGATTAGTGTCATAGTTGCAATATTTAGCTTGCCCCAAATAATGCCTAGGTCAAACATGGAATAAACCACAACCGGCATAAGCAAACTCAAAAATAAATAATTTCTCTTGTTGGTTGCTTGTTTTAAAAAAACTAACATGACAAGAAAAATCAGGGTGTAAATAGCAGTCAACAAAAAACCATCTCGATAGATAGCATCTAAAATAAAATTATGATGATGGCTTGCCACCCCCCACTCTCCCTGGTGAGATCCAGAAGTCAAACCACCACCCAAAAAAGACAAACCCCATATTGATAAACGATGTTCATTGCTTTCCAATGAGAGACTCGCTGGAATTGCAATCATATACATGATGACACCTACAACAATAAGAATTAACCGATTTTTGTGGCGATGATTATCACCTCGCATACAAAAAATAAGTAAAAGAGCGCTACAAAAAATTGCAACGAACGCGGCTTTTGAATCTGCCAACAATAACCCAAATAAAGAAATTGCACATAAAGTACTTTTCTGTACATTAACAGCGCTGTATATTAATAGAATTGCAGAGGTCATTCCTAGCATGCCAGGGCCAGGGAAAAGCCCAGCCAATCTCTTAATCTCAAAACCCAATAATCTTACCCATGGATGACGAATATTATGTTGTGTCCAGCCCCACTCGTTAATACTGAAAATTAAACTTAACAATATTGATAACCCCATCAATGACATAAATATTTGGACAGCAAAATCAATCTCAACGAGGCTTGGTCTTTTTAAATAAATCAGAGTTAAGCAAACAAATAAGACTATATTGAACCACCCAACATTCTGGAAACTCCAAATTGTTGATAAGGCTACTTGACACATCATCAAGATAATCCAAATCGACACAACATCAAATTTAATATGCCAATTTTTTTTCATGAAAAAATAAAGTGCAATTGCAATCAATATAGAAACTGCAAAAGCCCCATGTATTGACTTAAATATGCTAGTAGCATCAAAAAAGACATGAAGCAAAACATCCAAACAATATGGTAAAAAAACAATTGGAGCGAGGTAATTTGTATAGTGGTTATTCACCCTACCCCAAAAAAAATTTTTGAGCATATCTTTAATAAGTTATTATTTTATGAGAATTCCAAGTTGTAGGAATAATATATCTATGCTTAAAAGATGAGCTTCTGTTCCATAAACTGGGATAGATTACTCTTTTTTCAGCACTTGAATTTAGATAAGCACCCCACCAACTAAATGTGCTGTTAGATATGATGTGATGCTTACAAATACTCATTAAATATAACTCGTCCACAGAATCAAGAACGTTGCCATCATAACGAGTCCGCCCAGATATATAATGAGTTGATTGTGGTAAATCCATGTTTTTCATTACCCAATCAATATCATCCGAAAATACCAGAAAATTACAGCTCTCAAGAATGCTTTCTATTTTTGCAACTGCTTCCCCAAAATAAGAATTACCGCAAATATCATGTAAAAATTTGGTCCTATGATCGGTCACGTAATCCCCCCTTCGCACATGAATTGAGACGCAGTTAGGTAAGCCGTGAATTAAACTTATGGTATCGGATATGTTGTCTAATCTTTGCTGCGATATTTGAAATTCACGTACTAGATCTTGAGTACAGTGACTAAAATATAAATCACTCTGAAAATAACCGTCTAAATATATATTTCCAGACTTATTCAACACACTTGGCTCCCAATCAACATAGTATTTTTTATATATTTTTTGAGATATAAATCTTTTTACTTTTGAAATAATCCCATAAGGATTTCTGTACCGCCTAACCTCATCAATATCTGCAATTTTTGCTGATATTGATAATTTCAAAATTTCAGGCAGCCTAGATCTATTTTCAGAATATGATGACAAATCAATCTTTAGTTCAACATTATTCTTCTTTGCAAGGGCATACCCTGCAGCATACTGAAAAAGCTGATTACCTAAACCACCATTCAATCTAACTAATATCATTGACTAATTATTTCTCTATATAAAGATAAATACCGAGCAACCATTATTTCAGATGAAAATTTATCAACCATCAACTGAGTTACCCTATCACTTAACCTAATATTTGCCTCTACTGCTTGCCTCACCGAAGCTAAAAGAGCCAATTTATTTTCCTTCTCAACAACAAAACAGCCCTCAATATTACCCAAGCACTCTTTAACCCCCCCCACATCGTAAGCAACCACTGGAGTGCCAGATGCCAAAGCCTCTAGAACGACTAATGGGAAAATTTCATATCTAGATGGAAGTACCAATACCGTAGCGACATTTAGGTATTTGGCCATCAATTTTTGATCTGCTATTTTCTTAATAAAGTGAATTCCATCCCTAACACCATCAGTCTCGCCGCCAATGGCTACAAACTGAACATTACAACCTTTCCAATTCTTTGAAATCCAAACAAAATCACAAAAACCTTTAATTAAATTCTCATCTTGCACGGCGCCGACATACAAAATAATGGGCTTGTTAGATAAATTTAACTCAGATCGAATATCTGATAAATCTGTATAAGGGCGGAAGATATTTGTGTCAATCCCATTATGTATAACACTAATCTCTTGGCTACCTAATGAAGTTAAAGTCACCGCGTCTTTAAGCCATGAACAAGGCGTCACAATATTAGCGCTCAATTCACCATACAAATTACTTTTTCTCCAAGATAAGTATCTGTCATTATTCCAAAGCATACTTGGATAAATAGATGCATTCGAACACTTATATAGGCCATTGCTAAGATCACGGCTAGATGTGGCTGAGCAGTGAGGAGTTAAGGCCCAAAAATCATGTAAAGTCCAAACTATTGGTTTCAGTTTTGACATTTCAATTAATGTTTTCAAATTGAAATACCAACCATTAATATTGTGAAGATGAACAATGTCTGCGGATATAAATTCAGGGCTTCTCAATAAGTATTTTGTTGAAAAAAAATCAATATCATTAGAAAGAAAATAGGCCAAATATTTCGAGAAAGACGTTCTGTGGATTTCTTTTGTTCGGCAATCTGTTGAGTATTTTCTACCAACAAACATATCTGACCTTGAACCTTGAATATCGTTGATAGCTTTGTGTAGAGTTATGGCAACCCTAGCAGCACCACCAACTGAATTATCACTAGCATTAATTGTCAAGATCTTCATAATGCTCGCCAAATCCTCAAGAGAGTAAATTTAATTCTAGCCAATAGCTTAGGCTTATAGCGATTTTTAAATAGCAAATAATCTGCATCTGCATTAACTTCAAGAGGCAAAATTGGATGAGATATTGAGGATGTTAAATCGGAAATCCTCATATTCATATCATCGGATAAATTCTGGGTATGAGTGGCGTCAGATCCAAATCCTATATTTTTTACCATATTAATGTTTGGAGATATGGACAAGGCATTATTTTTCCAGATTGAGTAAAGCCATTTGGCATCCCAGAATGTATACTTGCCAGATTTAAGCCCCAAAAAAAATCTCCTCCAATACTTTCTCTCAGAAGAAGATTTTAAGATGGTGGATAAATTATTTGTGTTTTTAAAAAAATCATCCAATCCTTCAACCGATGAATCGTATAAATCCCAAGCTCTTTTCCATGTAGCCCAAGCCCAATTAGCCGGGTATTTTGAGAAGTAATAATCTGCGTCACCGAACTTTACACTCTGAAAATTAGCTGCAGAAATATTCATTACTTTAGAATTATTTTGAAATAGAGTAAGCAACTCCTGAGAAAAAATAAAAAAGCTCTCCCCAACAAGACAATCATCTTCTAAAATAATACCGCGATCAACGTGCGAAAAAAACCATGTGATAGACCTAGGCACCCATTCATCACAACCATAATTAATATTAGAATAATAGGTATTTACAGTACATTCCCAAGTAACATAATTGTCAATTAAATCTTGGCACTCCCTTATAAGAACCAGATCCTGATTAGAATTATTTCTTGGACCATCGCAAGTAAAATAAATATTTCTAGGCTTTACTTTTGAAAGTTGCTGCAAGTTCTCCTTTAACTTACTTGGTCGATTAAAGAAAATTACCAAAACTGGAATATCCAGATGCAATGGATAATTCATATATTTATATATTTTTGGGAATAAATTGCACTAAAAGATTCTTAAACTTAATCAAAAAAGACGGCAATCTCTTCATCCTTCTCTTCTGAAAAACATTCAACTCTAGCAAATATTTAATTGCAAATTTATCTCTGTTTTGGAGTCCGACACCCATTAGGCCATAGGCAATTCTTAATTGCATAAAGAGCATGATTGGCGTAACAACACCCAGCAATCTCAAGCACTTTACATAGCTCTCATTGGCTGACAAATAATCTTCGCCATCCAAAAAATTGCATAGTTGAATAAAAATCTCTCTAACATTACGTTTATCGTTATTTTTAGCTATAGCGAAGCCCCGATTCCTGTAACTATAAGCAATCGCATCATGAAGATTAGCATTTGTTCCATGTGTATTTTTTTTAAAAATATCATAATTTAATATCAAAGAAATCAAGTTTTCATCAAATCTGTTGAGCGCCTTTTCAATGCAAAGGTAAGTATTAATTGAAAGCAACCCCTTCTCATATTCACGCTCATAATATGATTTACTTCCTGCTTGCTGTCGTCTGTGAAAATAATAAGTTTCAGGACAAACTGCAACTCTAAGATTCTGCGCTAAAAAATTAAACCCAAAACCTTGGGTGTCAAAACCGTGGCTAACTGGATAACCACCTAGAACACCAAATGCCTTTGATGTATACATAAAATTAACCTGGGTTAAAAATCCAGAACCCGTTTCATATAAATCCCAAAAAGTTATTAATGAACCAACTCCTTTATTGGAAACCACCTCAGTTTCATTAATATTTTTTTCAAAGAACCTTGTCTCAGAAAATAAAATTCCGTCCAATTTATTCGACAGAAGATGCTCATACATCTTTCTTAACATTCCCGAAGGTAAAATATCATCACTATCCAAACAAAATATTACCGGCGCCACTGACCTTGAGACCGCAGTATTTCTTGCCGCCCCTCCACCCATATTTTGATCATGAAAATAAGCTTTTACATTTGAGTACTGATCTAGTAGCTGCTCAATAACTTCTTTTGTTGCATCACTGGATGCATCATCTACAATAACAACCTCAAAATCTTGCAAATCAAAACCTTGCATGTAACATGATTGAACTGCCTCAAGCAATGTTTTTTGACTATTGAAGCAAGGAATTATTATTGATAGTTTTATCATGCCAGATTTATCTTTCATGAAAAACCAGCCTAGAGAGTTCATCAATCGTGTAATTTCTGACATTGAATCTAGGCAATCTAAACAAGTCAGACTTAGACGTAATTAAACCCGGCATATTTTCGGCAGAACATATGAAATTTAATTGTCGCGCTATTCTCACACTATTGTGATCATAATCAAAAAATCTGCCATATGGATATGCAAAGAGGTTTACATCTTTGCCAATGATTTCTTCAAGATGTTTTTTGTTACTGGAAATCTCATCGTATTGATCAATAAAATTAAGGTCGGACAATCTGGCATGATTTTTGGTATGGCCACCTATGCTGATTAAAGGATGATTAGCTAAAAAAACAAGTTCATCACTCGTTAAATATCTTGGCTGATCTTCAGATAAGCAATCAGCACTCCACTGAAAATTCGGAACCTCTCCTATCATTCCAGTTGTGACAAAAATAGTTGCAGGTACCTGGTACTTCTCAAGGAGAGGCAAAGCAACATTTAAATTATCTTGGTAACCATCATCAAAAGTAATAACTGCCTCTTTGCCAACTAAGGAGTTACTTTGACACCTTTCGATAAGCTCTTCTAAGGAAATGACCTCATAATTTTTTTTCAAAAAAATTATGTGCTGTTCGAAACAAATCGGTGTGACTGCTAGCTTCGCAGGATCAGATTTAACCTCAGCGACACGATGATATAAAAGTATGATCGCAGAAGGCTGGGTGTTTTTTATCAACCAAGATTCAATTAGCCTCCACAATTCTAATAATAAATATGCTGTCCTATTTAAAAGTCTATAAAAAAAAATTAAAAATGGGACTTTTTTAAATAATTCTTTCAATAAAAATTTCACTTTATAGCCTTTACAGCAATAATCATTGGGAAATTCTCATCCACAACATCTAAAACACTCTTTGAAATATCTTCAATAGCCATACCGGCGTAAAACAACATTGCGGAACGAACATTGCCAAATGATTTAATTAAAACTTTATCTCTAGAAAATTTTTTCTCAAATATATACTTTGCAGAAGCAGTAGTAAACCGCCAATAATCTCCATGGACTCCAGAAATAGAATCAACCCTACCAATTGCGGGCAAAGTAACCAACAAAACACCACCTGTCTTTAAAACTCTATTGCACTCACTTATCGACGCATCTAAATTATCGATAAATTGAAGAACTTGGGTAAGTATGATGCAATCAAACGTTTCATCATCAACAGCATCAAGCTGTCTAATATCACCCACTATCGTTGCATTTCTATTAGACGCATCAATATCTAAAACATCAGAACTTAGCACATTATCACCACCATAATAAGTCGTATAAGTGTTATTTAAAACCTCAAGACATACTCCCCTTACCAACTGTTGCTGACTCTCGAGAAAGTATTCAATATAGTAGCGATCCATTGGTGTGCCACGGTCAAAACCACACCATTCACTAATAGGATGGGGCTTATTTAAAACGAGATATGGATATTTAGACTTCAAGAAATTACGTGTCAACCATCGCCTAAATATTCTAGATGGATCATATCTGTCAATTAATTCATGTATGAATGATCTCAACTGACTGATCCTCTATAAATTTTCAAGATGAACTTAACTATTTTCGTAACTTTTAAATAGATTAATATTCTCAGCAGAAAATGTATTGCCTTAGCCCTTTTATTACTCTGCATTTCTTTATAAAACTTGATAAGTTGGCCAAGAGCATACTTATCTTCGACCACATCCTCACTAAAAATGATTTTTCGTGGTGCTGATAAATTAGTTTCAAATGGGCTGCGCCCTAATAATCTATTAAAGAAATTAAAATGGGTGCCGTTATAAAGGCCATTATTAACAGTCAAGGCCCAGGGGGCTTGCACTGCCAAGCCCTGATTTTTTGCAACTGAAATATACCAACACAAATCCCAAGGTATAGGCTGTAACCTTAGTAGATCTAAGCACTTATATTCACCAGACATCTCAACCCAGTCCTTTTCAGTCTCAGACATTGAACTCAATGCTTGTTCTTTTGTTTGAAAATACTCAAACTTAGCCCATCTATCTTTCCAAGTTGCCCAACCACCGCCAGTGTTTTCAGTGTAGCGCCAAAAAAATGTTTTATTAAAACCATTTGGCATATTTATGAAGGTAAAGGTGGCAACATGCATGACCTTTTTAAAAGTCTTATAAAAATCTAGGGCTCCATTCATAAACTCTAAAAAGTCTTCTGAAGTCACGCCATCATCTTCCAAAACAATGATGGACCCATGCTTATTAATAACATAGGTGACACCCAAAATTATGTTTTTTTCAATATAGTAATTTTGTTCGCGCTCCACTAGATGAATTTTTTTAAAACCATTCACCGATCTTAAATAATTTCTGACTTCTTGAACTGAAGATTCATCTTTTTTATGTCTTGGGCCATCTGAAAAAAAATAAACCTCTGTTTGCATGGCCAAACGATTTTTTCTTAAAGCCTCAATAACTTCAATTGTATTTTGAAGTCTGTTGTATACAAATACAGCTACCGGTGCAAAATGATTCACTTTATCACTCAATTAACGCTCAATTTTAATCTAGACTGAGGGCAAGGTTCATTAGGTAGAATTAACTTTGCATGAGGAACTCGATTGCTGACATTGGGTGGAGTCATGTAATGCTTTCCATATAAAACGGACAAATGCTCATGAGGCAGAGCCGGGCAGTTATATGTTTTACCTTCAAAATTACACTGGCCCAATGGATACAAATTAGTCAACGGACTAGCATACATATAGCCATTATCTTCAGGAATTTGACCAAATGCCACCTTTTTAAATAACGAAGCAAAAAACCAAAATAATTTACAAAATTGATATAGAGGCCAATTTAAAAAAACCTTCTTTCTTGTGACGCATAAGAAGTAACGAGAAAAAACCGTAGTGCGTTGCATTATTTTTCTCAGCAACGTGGGAATTTTGGAGTATTCATATGATGGAAATATATCTATAAAAATACCTTGATGGTAGGGCATTAGCCCCGTCTCATGAAACTCGATAAATGTTGAATTATGATCACGTAGCTTAATGAATGCTTGCTTAAATCCTGGGTCTGTGTGTGGTGTTTGAAGGAAAATGTCATCGGGTAGATATTTTTCTGCAATCTCGATGAATCTATAATAGTCACTCAATGGCATAGAAACGTCTACATCATCATCCCAAGGAATAAAACCTTGATGTCTTATAGCGCCTAATAACGTACCAAAGTCGAGCCAATAATTTAAATGGTTCTTATTGCAAATATCAACAAAAACATCAAGCATACGCAATTGCTTCATACGCAACATAGGTATATCGCTTGAATTGATCACGTCATCTTCGCTTTTAATGATTTAAATCTCCACGTGACGATTGACCATGGATCGGAATAACTGACTTTGCTCAACTAAGTCGTGAAATTTTCCTTGAGCAACAATCTTTCCATGATCAAACACAAATAATTGATCACACTTCTCTACGGTCGACAACCGATGCGCAATTAAAATTAAAGTTAATCGCCCACTTAATTGATTAACAGCATCCATGACTGCTTGCTCAGTTAAATTATCTAACGCACTAGTTGCCTCATCCAAAATTAAAATACTCGGCTTTCGATAAAGTGCTCTTGCTATTCCTATTCTTTGCCTTTGACCACCCGACAATCGAACGCCCCTCTCACCCACAAACGTATCATAACCATTAGGCAACTCATTGATAATAAAATCATGTAGATTTGCCATTTTTGCTGCTTGAGCCAAAAGATCAATATCAATTAGGTCAGACCTTACCCCAAATGCAATATTTGATGCAATACTGTCATCAGCCAAGAAAATCTGCTGAGGAACATACCCGATCAATTTTTGCCATGATGCTTTATTTTGATTAGAAAGTGTTACATCATCAACTAAGACAGACCCAGAACTAGGCTCCAAAAGACCCATAATGAGATCCACTGAAGTTGACTTACCGCTACCACTAACCCCAACGAGACCAACTGTTGTATTAGCATAAATATCAAATGTCATATCACACAGAGCGTAATTGTTTGCTTGGGGGTAGCGATACGACACATTATTTATTGAAATTTTAGTTTTAAACACTAACCTAGATATAGAGTTGGGCGCCAAAATTGAACTTTCAACTTTTGAGACCTCAAGGAAATCTTTATACAAAGCATCCAATGAAGCACTTGTAAATTTGAGGCTAGTGCTGGCGGCATAAATTTGTTGAAGCGCCGGCATAAACCTGTAGCCAGCCAAAGCATATAACGTAGCAATCGGCAGCACCTGACCAACATCCCCAGTTTCTTTTAAAAGAAAAAGTATTATTAATAAAATGCCTCCAAAGGCAATTACCTCCAAAAAATATCTAGGCAATTGACCAATAAGTGCTGAAATTGACTGATACTTCGCATAAATTTTTGAGGGCTCAGTAAATCTCTTTAGATACTCGATCTCCAAGTTAGCAACTTTAATATCTTTAATACCACCAAATGCCTCGCTTAGTATTCCAAATCTCTGCTGATTAGCAAATAGCCTTCTTTCACCAATTCTTGCCAAATACGAAGATATCAGCCAATATAAAATGATGTAAACACCCCCCATAAATGCAAATATCATCAAAGTAAGCACGGGGTCAATAAATATCAAAAATAACAACATAGCAGCGATAACTGCTAGCCCTGAAATTAATTGCATCAAAGGAATAAAGGCGCCACCAATAACTTGATTGAGCTCCGAAAGAATTGTATTTCCCAAATTGGCACTATTTCTGTATAAAAACCAATCGTAGCTCTGATTAAGATATAACTTAACTAATCTAATGGCTAATGTGTGTTCGCGCATTAAAGAAAAACGAATCAACGCATAATTAGTAAACATCTTAAAAACCAAAGACACCACCATTAATAAAAAAACAGCCGCTCCCAGAAAAAATAAAAAACCACTAGCAGTTTCATACCCCAGGGATTTATAAAGTAATTGTAATAGTTGGTTTGAATCAATAATCTTTGGGTTAGCTAGTACAGCCATGAATGGCATGATTGATGCAACACCTATAACATCGAGAAAAGCCATGATAATAATCATGATAAGTAACAATAAAGCCTGTAGCTTTTCCTTGAGAGTTAGTAACTTTATAATTCTATTGAAATTCAGCATTTTTTAACCAACAGTAAATTATCGTGCCCTATCAAAAAAATCGTGCGAAAATGGCTTGCTGATTTGCGTATATATCCAATGACAAACCAACTCTAGCAATACGCAATTAAAGGCTCATTATGCATCACAACAATTAAGTGAAATTGCATTACCATTAAAATGAAAAAATATTTATATTATCCAAATAATAGAAATTATCACCCACACCCACACCTAAAACCAAAAAATTAACTTCAATATTAAAACTCAATGAAAAAAGTATACGTTGGCATGAGCGCAGACCTTATTCATCCAGGCCACCTAAACATTCTTAAAGTGGCTGCTCAATATGGTGAAGTAACCGTAGGCTTACTAACAGACTCAGCAATTACGAGCTATAAACGCCTTCCCTTCATGAAATTTGAACAACGAAAGATGGTCATTGAAAATATCAAAGGTGTTAGTCACGTCATCACTCAATCCACGCTAGATTATTCTGCAAATTTACGCCTTCTCAAACCAGATTTTGTTGTTCACGGTGACGATTGGAAAGAAGGTATTCAGCGTGAAACACGTCAACGAGTTATTGACACTCTGGCAGAATGGGGTGGGGAATTAATTGAGGTGCCATATACAGATGGAATCTCGTCAACCGCAATTCAAAAAACACTAAAGGAAATGGGGACTACTCCCGATATTCGTCGCAACCGCCTAAGACGCCTCCTACAAGTTAAACCAATAGTACGTTTCCTTGATATACACAATGCGCTAACTGGGTTAATTATCGAAAATACAACGATTACATTGCCCGATGGAACTATACGTGAATTTGATGGCATGTGGGGCAGCAGTCTAACAGACTCAACGGCTAAAGGTAAACCAGATATAGAAGCTGTGGATTTTAGCGCACGCATAAGCACTCTAAACGAAGTCTTAGAAGTTACAACCAAACCAATTATCTACGATGGCGACACAGGCGGCCAAGCAGAGCATTTTATTTTTACTGTGCGCACACTGGAACGATTAGGAATTTCGGCAATCATAATTGAAGATAAAACTGGTCTCAAAAAAAATTCACTTTTTGGAAACGATGTAATTCAAACGCAGGATGAAATCTCTAATTTTTGCGAAAAAATTCGCGTAGGGAAACAATCTCAGGCAACAGACGAATTCATGATTATTGCCCGAATAGAAAGCTTGATTTTAGATAAGGGCATGGATGATGCTCTTATACGAGCCAAGGCCTACCTTGATGCTGGGGCAGATGGCATCATGATTCACAGCCGTAAAACATCTCCCGATGAAATTTTTAAATTTTGCAACCTCTATAACCAATTGCCAAATCGTAAAACCTTAGTTGTTGTTCCATCTAGCTACAACATGGTTACAGAAGACGAACTAACCTCTCATGGTGCAAATATTGTTATTTATGCAAATCACTTACTGCGCAGCGCCTACCCGGCCATGCTTAATACCGCAAAATTAATTTTAACAAATGCAAGATCTGCAGAAGCTGACGCACACCTTTTACCCATAAAGGATATTCTTGAATTAATTCCAGGTACAAAATAATGATCGCACCAGAAGACTTTTTTAATCACTTAGAGAAGCATGGCGTCAACTTTTATGCTGGAGTGCCAGATTCACTACTCTCAAGTTTCTGCTCTTATGTAGACGATCACGTAGAAAAACAAAAACATCTAATTGCCGCAAATGAAGGAAATGCTTTGGCGCTAGCTATGGGTTACCATTTATCGACTGGTAAAACGGCCGCCGTGTACATGCAAAACTCTGGTATAGGTAACATAATTAATCCATTCACATCACTTGCCGATATTGAAGTGTATAAAATACCGATTCTTCTCATTATTGGTTGGCGGGGAGAACCTGAAATAGCAGATGAACCACAACACATTAAACAAGGCAGAATTACACTACATCAACTTGACACTCTTGAGATTCCATATTTGATAATTAATCCCAACACCAATATCTTAGAAACTCTTGAGACCACATTTAAAACCATGCAGTCTCGCAATGGTCCAGTAGCATTAGTCATATGTAAAGACACATTTACAAAATATAAATCCACCAAAAAATCTGCTGGGTTATCCAATTTAATAAGAGAAGAAGCTCTATCAGAGCTATTAAATTTATGCGCCTCAAATGACCTAATTATTTCGACCACAGGAAAAACATCTAGAGAGTTATATGAACTAAGATCCAAGAGAAATGAAGCCCAGTGTGATTTTTTAACAGTCGGCGGAATGGGGCACACATCTTCTATAGCCCTAGGGGTTGCGATTGGCCAACCCAAAAAACGTGTCATATGTCTAGATGGCGATGGCTCACTCCTGATGCACATGGGCTCACTTCCAGTGATAGGGAACTATAAACCAAATAAATTTATCCACGTTTTATTTAATAATGGTTGTCATGAGTCAGTCGGAGGGCAACCCACTGTGGCAGGGAACCTTGATTTTAAAAAAATATCAAAGGGTTGCGGTTACTCAAACTACCAATTGGCGACAGATTTGATAAGTCTCAAAAAATCTTGGTTAAAACTAGTAAATACTGATGGTCCAAGTTTTTTGGAATTAAAAATAAAAAACGGTGCCAGAGATGATTTGGGCAGACCAAAAAATACCCCGGAAGAAAACAAATTAGCTTTCATGAAAGCTGCAAATGCTTCTTAAAACAGCATGGTCACATTTTGTTCCCGTTCAAATCATATCAAGCTCTATTGACAGCCTAACCACTCCACTTCACTCAAAGCATACGTTACTAGTTACATCACAAGGATTCATTAAGAGAGGTTTAGCACAGTCAATCTCGAAGATACTGAGGCCCAATAAGATTACAGTATGGGATGACGTTAAACCTAATCCAGATATTAAACACCTAGATGCTGCTATTTCAAACCTTAAAAAAATAAATATTGATAACGTTATAGGTTTAGGTGGAGGAAGCGTACTAGACTCAGCAAAAATATTAGCTGTAGCTTTACTGCCTAACCAAACAAATATTTCTTTGGTTGATATCTTTCAATCAAAAATAAAAATGCCTTGGTTAAATCGCTTACCCCTAACTTTAATACCAACCACCTCTGGCAGCGGTTCAGAGGTTACTCCTTTTGCAACAATTTGGGATTACGAAAAGAATAAAAAATATTCTTTAATGGGTGATTTTATGTTTTCAGATGTCGCCCTATACGATCCAAAATTAACACTAACACTAAACGAAGAAAACACAATTTATCCTGCTTTAGATTCAATATCTCATGCGATAGAATCGTTATGGAATAAAAACTGTACGCCCATTACTCGTTTATTTGCAACAGAATCATTGCGCCTGTCCAACCTATATCTTTTAGATGCAGTAAACAAACCTCAGTCGATTGAAGCAAGAAAAAATTTACAAAATGCTAGTCTACTTAGCGGTTTAGCAATAAGCCAAACTAAGACAGCTCTCGCACATTCAATATCATACCCACTAACAACTCATTATGGTGTGCCCCATGGACTAGCATGTAGCTTTACGTTACCAGCATTACTTAGTTACAACCTTACTAAGTTATCTATCGACAGCTACACACATGAAATTTTGAAGAGTACTCAAGAATTACTAATGAGTCTTGGGCTTCCAAGTAGAATAAATAAATTTTTAAACCAGCAACAATTACTTGATTTACAAGAAAAGATGATAACGCGCGAAAGATTAGATAATTTTTGCGGGTTAGGAGCAGAAAATTTAAGAGAAATACTACTCAAGAGTACGTTGAGATAATTCTAAGTCTCCGAGGCTAGAGTTAATATTAATATATCACCAATTGTGAGCATAAGACTTTATGTCTGTTGAAGTAAAAAATCTTGATAAGCAATAACTAAACCATCATACAAATCAACCTCAGCTCGCCAACCCATTCCCTTAATTTTAGCGCTGTTCATCAACTTCCTAGGAGTGCCATCTGGTTTACTTGAATCAAAGAAAAGTTTTCCTCGATAACCAATAGCTTTACCAATAGTCTCAGCTAACTCTTTAATCATCACATCTGACCCAACACCAACATTGATGTGACTTTGCATCGGCTCAGTATGCAAATCATAAGTGGCTTTATCTAATTCCATCACGTATACAGAAGCAGTAGCCATATCATCCACATACAAGAATTCGCGCCTCGGAGTACCCGTACCCCAAATGACAACTTCTGGCATATTACTTTCTTTAGCCTCATGAAAACGTCTAATCAAAGCGGGAATCACATGACTATTTTCAGGATGATAATTGTCACCTGGCCCATATAAGTTGGTTGGCATCACGGATCTGTAATCAATCTCATGTGATTGACCATATTGTCGGTTATAACTCTCGCATAATTTAATGCCTGCAATCTTAGCAATCGCATAAGGCTCATTAGTCGCTTCCAACTTGCCAGTTAACAGGGCTTCTTCAGCCATTGGCTGTGGTGCCATCTTTGGATAGATACAACTTGAACCCAAAAAGAGTAGTTTCTTAACGCCTGCCAGAAAAGCTTGATGAACCACATTAGCTTCCATCATTAGATTCTGATAAATGAATTCCGCTGGGTAAGTATTATTAGCATGAATACCACCCACTTTTGCTGCCGCCAAATAAACCTGCTCAGGTTTTTCCTTTTGAAAGAAATCGGCAACAGCTTGTTGATTGGTCAAATCCAACTCTGCATGAGTTCGCATCACCAAATTATTGAAGCCTTTCGCCTGCAATTGACGAACAATGGCTGAGCCCACCATGCCTCGATGGCCAGCCACATAAATTTTAGTGTTTTTATTGATACTCATAATTTTTATTAGTCTGGTTCATCAGCTAGTCATGATTAATTCTCTTTACCCACATGAACAGCATAGCCGTGATCTTTTAGTAGTGCATGCTGCTTTGCTTGCTCCAAATCATGCGCCACCATTTCTTGAACCATCTCATCCAAAGTAATCTCTGGCACCCAACCTAGTTTTTGCTTAGCCTTAGCAGGATTACCTAACAGTGTTTCTACTTCGGCAGGACGGAAATAGCGCGGATCAACTTTGACAATCACATCACCCACTTTCAAAGCTGGTGCATCGTTACCAGAAATTGCGGATACCACTGCCTTTTCATCAATACCTTGCCCTTCAAATTTAAGAGTGACCCCAAACTGAGCTGCGCTCTTGGCAATAAACTCTCGGACAGAATATTGAATACCCGTGGCAATCACAAAATCTTCAGGTTGATCTTGTTGTAACATCATCCACTGCATACGCACATAATCTTTCGCATGACCCCAGTCACGAAGCGCATCCATATTGCCCATGTACAAACATTGCTCTAAACCTTGGGCAATATTCGCCAAACCACGAGTGATTTTTCGAGTCACAAAAGTCTCACCACGACGGGGACTCTCATGATTAAACAAAATACCATTACATGCATACATGCCATAAGCCTCACGGTAATTGACCGTGATCCAATAAGCATAGAGCTTTGCTACCGCATAAGGAGATCGTGGATAAAACGGCGTAGTTTCTTTTTGAGGAATTTCCTGAACTAAACCATATAACTCAGAGGTCGATGCTTGATAAAAACGCGTCTTCTTCTCTAGGCCCAAAATACGAATGGCTTCTAAGATGCGAAGCGTTCCCATACCATCTACATCAGCTGTGTACTCTGGTGATTCAAAAGACACTGCTACGTGACTTTGCGCACCCAAGTTATAGATTTCATCAGGCTGAGTCTGCTGAATGATGCGCGTCAAATTGGAAGAATCAGACAAATCACCATAGTGCAATACAAAGTTGCGATGATCGATATGAGGGTCTTGATAGAGATGATCCACTCGATCGGTATTAAATAAAGATGCTCGGCGCTTAATGCCGTGAACAACATAACCTTTCTCCAATAGAAACTCTGCCAAATAAGAACCATCTTGGCCGGTCACACCTGTGATCAAAGCTACTTTTTGTTGTTTGTTGTTTGTCATATCTATATTTTCTTTAATCCAATTCTTAACTACGGCCGTAGGTATCTTCAAAGCGAACTATGTCATCCTCTCCCAGATACCCCCCCGATTGAACCTCAATCATCTCTAGGTCTGTTTTACCTGGATTTTCTAAACGGTGCTTAGCCCCAATCGGAATATAAGTCGACTGATTTTCTTCTAGTAAGAAAACATCTTCGCCATTAGTCACCTTGGCCGTACCCTTGACCACTATCCAATGCTCAGCACGATGATGATGCATTTGTAAACTCAAGCTGGCGCCTGGTTTAACAGCAATACGTTTCACCTGAAAACGCTCCCCCATATCAATAGAGTCGTACCAACCCCAAGGACGAGCAACGCGACGATGCATCACCGCTTGTGAAGCACCGTCTTTTTTAAGCTGAGCCACCACTTCTTTCACCTGCTCCACCTTGTCAGCGGAAGCCACCAAAACTGCATCGGGCGTATCCACAATCACCAAATCCGATGTGCCTAATGCCACCACAGGTCGATGAGGTGCATTGATATAGGTGTTGGTTGATTGCACTGCCAAACCTTGACCATTGATACGATTGCCCGCTTCATCTGCTGGGGATAGGTTAGCAACAGCATTCCAACTGCCCACATCACTCCAGGCGCCATTAAATGGAATAACCGCGACTTTGTCAAAATACTCCATCACTGCATAGTCAATAGACTCTGAGCGACAAGCTAAAAAAGCTTCTTTGTTAGGTCGGACAAAAGAGCCATCAACTTTGGCAACCTGCATTGCTGCTTGACAAGACTGCAAAATATCTGGTGCATGCTTAGAGAGGGCGTCAAGCAAAGTAGATGCCTGACACAAGAAAATACCTGCATTCCAAAGATAATTGCCAGACAACAACATCTCCTGTGCTTTATCAAGCTGAGGCTTTTCCACAAAACGCTCCACAGCATAAGCTGCACTAGCACTAGGGCTAGCACTTAAGTCTTTGATGCAGCTGCCCTGCTGAATGTAGCCATAAGCCGTGCTTGGGAAGGTTGGCTGAACACCAAAGGTAACGATATAACCGGAACGAGCAGCATCAACTCCGGACTGCATCGTTGAAATAAATGCATCAACATCTGGCACAAAATGATCTGATGGCAAAAAAAGCAACAAATCTGAACTAGCAATACCTGGCATTAAAGCAGCGCTTGCCATGGCAGCAGCAGTATTACGACCCGCTGGCTCCAAAAGAACATTAGCGCCAGCATCGGTAGCACCATTAAGCGATGAAGTTAATAAGTCTTGAACAAAGAAACGATGCTCTTCGTTTGTAATGCAAACAGGAAAACCCAGCTTTTTGACACGCCCTACGGTTAAACCCAAAAGACTTTGACCACCAATTAAGGGAACAAATTGCTTAGGGAAAGATTCGCGAGAAAGTGGCCACAAACGAGTACCTGAACCCCCGCACAGAATAACTGGTTTGATATTACTAGACATCCCCAAATTTTATATGAAATATTAAAGGATTTAAGCCAAATACCGATATAAATTAAGCTTTCAGCCTAATCGAATTTAGGAGCCTGACTCCAAGAAAGTCCTTGCTGATCCTTAGCATTCAAAATTAGCTCCATCCCAATCTGAGGCCACTGAATATCCAAGGTTGGATCATTCCAGACAATGCATTGCTCACTAGAGGGATGCCAGTGATCAGTCGTCTTATACAAGAACTCTACTTCATCAGAGAGCGCTAAGAAACCATGGGCAAAGCCTTCTGGTATCCAAAGTTGTTTTTTATTTTCATCTGAAAGCTCTACCCCAACCCATTGGCCAAATGTTGGCGATGAGTTGCGTAAGTCTACCGCCACAGAAAAAACAATTCCACGGCAGACACGCACCAACTTAGCCTGCGTTTGTTGAGTTTGGTAATGAAGACCCCGCAAAACACCCTTCTTGGAAGATGAGTGATTATCTTGAACAAAAGTTATGTTGCATCCAACAGCGGCTGAAAATTCTTTTTCATTAAATGATTCATAAAACCAACCACGATCATCATCATAAACTTTAGGCTCAATGATCAATACATCAGGTATTTTGGTAGATATCACAGTTATTGGCATACATAAATCCCATCAACTTCACCAGCTCGTGGAGGGGTGGTAACACTTTCTTTAACGTAGGCCTTTACCTGTTCTTGCCACTGAGGATATTGTTCGACAAAAGCTATCTTTGATAATGCTTTTTTGAATTTAACATTATTTAACCGAGAGTTGTGAGGTCGCTTGGCCAGCATTGAATAATCTACGGTGGCTACAGGCAAGATATTTGTTAACTTAATATCAATGCCCTCACTAGACCTCGAAGCTGTCTCAATTACGAATCTTGCCAATTCATACCAAGAAGTTTCACCATCAGGTACCACATGATAAATGCCAGACTCAATATTTGAATCAATCATTTTCACACTCATTTCTGCTAACCATTGAGCAGAGGTAGACACTCCAATTTGATCATTCACAATTTTGAGTTGAGTTTGCTCACCAGCTAAGCGCAATATCTTCTGAATAAAATTCTCACCATCACCATAAACCCAAGATGTTCGTAAAATGAAATATCTAGAAAAATTTTCTTGATATTTACCATCTCCAGAATCATGTGCCAAATTAAAAGTTTTTTTAATGGCTTCTTCACCCGCTAATTTACTTTGGCCATAAACACTCAGCTGGTCTAAAGGCCCTGCAATATCGGTTTCTAAGTAGGATGTTTGTTTTGTATCAGCAAAGACATAGTCGGTAGAGTAATGCACCAAAATACCATGAGCCACATTAACCATGTAATGCGCCATGACTGCTGGCCCCTTCGCATTAATGGCAAAAGCGAGCTCGCGCTCGCTTTCAGCGTTATCAACCCCTGTATAAGCTGCTGCATTAATGATGACCTGAGGTTGATACAGATTTAATGTCTTAATAATCTCATCTTCATTAGCCAAATCACATTCTGCACGCCCCAAAAAAACAACAGGTACATCAAGATTGGAGAAGCATCTTTGCAACGCCCTCCCAACTTGACCATTACGACCGAATACCAATACTGGTTTAGCTTTATCAGAGACTTGATATAAGTTATCGACCATATTTGAATATTTACTGGCCTAAAGATTTGGCAAAACTCTTTGGACTATTTTTAATAGTAGAGTTGCAAACTTCAATAACCCATTCCTGATGATCCAAATACCACTGCACCGTGGACTTTAAACTTTCCTCAAAATCTTGAGTAGGTTTCCAACCCAACTGACCCTCTAACTTTTTAGGGTCTATTGCATAACGTTGATCATGTCCAGGGCGATCTTTGATAAAAGAAATTTGAGATGCATAACTTTCACCACTTACCTTGGGTTTAAGCTCATCTAGGTAGGCACAAATCATACGCACAATTTCCAGATTTTTCCTCTCATTCCTGCTGCCAATATTGTATGTCTGCCCCACCACACCACTTTCCAATATTTGACGAAGGGCCACGCAATGATCCTTCACATGCAACCAATCACGAATCTGTTGCCCATCACCATAAATAGGCAATGCATGTCCAGTTAGCGCATTCTGAATCATGCAAGGAATGAGTTTTTCTGTATGCTGATATGGTCCATAGTTATTAGAGCAATTAGTGGTTATCACTGGTAAATTGTAAGTATGGTGCCACGCTCTCACAAAATGATCCGACGCAGCTTTTGAGGCTGAATAAGGATTATTAGGTTTATACGACGTTATCTCTAAAAATGGGGCTTCGTCAGACATCAAAGATCCATAAACTTCATCAGTAGAGGCATGCAAGAATCGGAAATTTTTTTGGTGCCGCTGTGGTAAATCCGACCAATAAGCTCTAACGGCTTCTAGCAAATGAAAAGTTCCTATAACATTTGTTTGAATAAAATTAACAGGACTGTCTATTGAGCAATCAACATGTGACTCTGCTGCAAAATTCACTACCGCACGAATCTGATGCTTCCTTAATAAAGAGAGAACCAACTCATAATCGCCAATATCACCCTGAATAAACACATGGCGCGAATCAGAGGATATAGATTGAAGAGTGGCAAGATTGCCTGCATAGGTCAATTTATCTAGATTAACGATGCCCTCCGCACTTGGATTAGCCAACCAATCCAAGACAAAATTCCCACCAATAAAACCTGCGCCACCTGTCACCAAAATCATGGGTCAATACCTTGACGAACATTATTGATTAGCTGCTGTGAATTTAGATCTAATACGCAGTGGCGATTAACCGGACTTAATAAAATCAATAACTTAAGAAGTTCGTTTCGCAAAATCAGTGTTTTTGAATCACTCACGATGAATTTCTTTTTGTTTGCAAATGTAGTAATTCACCGATTGCCGTGGAAAGTCTGCGATCCAACGTTGTTTGATAACGCATGAACAAGTCCGACTCTCTCTGGGGGAGAATAACACCTTGAACCATCAACTCTTTCATTGATTGATATTGTTCATAAACCTCTAGGCTCAAATTGTGAATTCTTAATAAATTTGCAAATGATTTTAATTGCTGAGTTAACTTTTCTTGATCAATGAGCGGCTCTTGGGGAATCACCAATTCTGGCTCTTTGTTATTTGGGTATCGTTTCTGTCTTTGAGCTTCTCGAACCGCATTTTTTTCTTCAATTAACTTTTCAAGTTCAAGGTCATCATTTAAAGAATCATCCTCAGATTCAGACTCCGATTGCTCTTTTAATCTGAGAGCAATTTCAATGAGGTCCTGATATCGCTCAAAATATTTATCTTGATGACCCAAAGAATGTTCGATCCCCTCAGAAATTAATGCTAATTTTTCAAGAAGGTTGCTATTGGCGTCTGAAAGATAAATGGGTTTATATGACTTTAAGAACCTTGTTAGATTCGGCCAATAGACTTCTAAATCAGGTTCCTTAAGAACATTTTTTCTGTGATGAATAATCTCCTCACAAATGATCTCCAGATCTTTAATTTTTAATTTGCAGGGTAAAGTAATTTCACCATACTGAATCAATTCCTTGACCATACCTCTAGTCGCACCTCTAGCCATAGGGATTTGATCCAATATTTGACCTGGGTCTTGGATAAATTTTTCCACAACTAAATCTAACTGCAAGCCCTCTACTTCATAAAGCCGATCTAATTTTGCTTTACAAATAGCTATACGCTCAATTTGTATTTTTTCTAGCGGAGATTCCGGTTTGTAGTAGATAGTTAATTCTTGAATATAAGCACTAACGATTTCTTTTTCTTTCACCGATGATGGTGTTTGCGTGGTTAATCCGTGCTTAGTTGAATTCTTCGAAGATACTGCTTTACCAGCAATTGTTTTGGGTCCGCTTTTTTTCTTTATTGACATATAGTTCTTTTAAGCACCTAGCTACGCCACCTAACTCCAGCACCATTTTCCGGAGTGCCGATGAACTCAATACCTGCATCCTCTAAAGCTTTTTTTACAGCATCAATAGTTTTGATGTTTCCAGCCGGCACACCATTAGCAGACTCTAGACGAATCAATGTTGAAAAACCTATTTCCGCTTTTGTAGCCAATTCTCTAGCTGTCCAATCAACTAATGCGCGAGCCGCTTTAATTTGACCACTTGTAATCAAGATAAAAGTACCTTATAATGAGATCAAAGTTATCAATATTTAATACTTTGTTTTATATATGAGGATAAAAAATGCTTAATAATCAAGATTTTGCCCTGTTGCGAGCTAAAAGTCTAGGTGGGTCTGATGTCGGCGCGGTATTGGGTTTATCGAAGTACCGCAGCGCTGTGGATGTTTGGATGGAGAAGACTGGTAAAGAGATTGCAGTTAGGGATTCTTTACCGCTTCGATTTGGTCTATTTGCGGAATCCTTTGTCGCTTATGAATATGCTCTAGCGACTGGTTTATCTTTGGCGACTCATGATGCGGCGGTGATTCATCCTGAGTATGACTATATGCATGGGCATATTGATCGGTTTGTTATGTCTAGTGATTTACCCTTGATTGCTGAAGATGGTCGCCTCATGGCCTCACGTATTCTGGAATGTAAGACAGCGAATCCTTTTACTCAATCAGAGTGGGGAGAAGCAGGTAGTGATCAAGTACCACTCTCTTATTTAGTGCAATGTGTTTGGTACATGATGCTCACCAATATAGATCGAACTGATCTAGCAGTTCTATTTGGTAATGCCGACTTTAGGATCTATGAGATCAGTCGAGACCTAGAGCTAGAACAGATGGTTCTGGAAAGAGCCAAGTCATTCTGGGAGAACCATGTTTTAAAAGACATCCCTCCTCCAGCCAATTCTGAGTCTGACTATAAGACGCTGTTCGGCAAGTCCAAGGTGGGTAAGTCGGTTGAGGCTTCTGCCCAGACTTGTGAACTGATTAAGAAGCTCAAATCTCTTAATGAACAAGTAGAACACCATGAAGCACAAATCAGCCAAATCAAGCAAAGCATCATGGGACAGATGCAGGATGCGGAAGTGCTGACCTACCATGGTCAAACCTTGGCCACTTGGAAAGCACCTAAACCTTCACTAAGGCTAGATGCCAAAAGACTCTCTGAAGAACATCCTGATTTAGTCCATCAATACCAAGTACCTATCCAGAACAGTCGTCGCTTAGTGATTAAGGAGCTCTCATGAAAGCACTTCAACAATCCATTAATACCCTTTGCCAAACAATGGCTCTTGATCCAGAAGAAATCCAACTCTGGTTAGATCAACACCTAGGTCTACCACTTTATCCTCAGGTACAACTTTTGAGACTAGCCAATAAGTACCAGTTAGATCCCCTATCGGATGAGATTTCTTTACTTCAGGGACCTGATCAGAGCTATCAAACATTCATCACCATTGATGGCTGGTCCAAGCTTATCAACCATCATCCTCAATATGCGGGGATGAGTTTGAGAGACTCCACAGAACTAATCGATGGCATTCCTTCATGGATGGAGTGCACCATCTATAGAAATGATCGAATCCTACCTATTGTAATCAAGGAATACTTCGAAGAAGTCAGAACCGATCACCCATCGTGGCAACAGATGCCAAGGCGCATGCTGAGACATCGAGTGATTCAGCAATGTGCGAGACTGGCATTTAATATTTCAAGTTCTGAGCGTTATCAAAATAGCCTCAACAAAGAAAATATAATGAATATGACGCCTATCAATTCAACCAGCAAAAACCAAGTAATGGCACTTAAAGAAAAATTGTTAGATTTATAAATCTACAATATCTTTTAAGTACAAGTGAAATTTAAAATTCATTTACCATAACTGCTCGACTTTTCTGATATTTTTCCATAAAAGTGCACAAACAGCACCAAAGATACCAAAACCAAAAGCACGCAGTGCCCGCCAATCTTCCATAGATTTTTTTAAGATTACCCGAACTGATCTATTACTTTTCCCACCCGTACGCATCAAAACAAAAACCATTGGCACATAAACAGACTTAAAATCAGGCTGGCTAAAAAGCCTCAAAATACTTACATAATCCCCAGAAATTTGGTATTTGATATCAAAGGCACCTATATATTGATACCACTCACGCCGAACATATAGTGTTGGATGGGGCGGCATCCAACCCCAAACTAAATCACTTTTATCAAATGTGCTAGACCTCCAGCAACGTATTAGATTAGATATATTTTTCTTACTCACATACTGCAAATCACCATATACCGCACACACTGATGGGTCATCAAAAACAGCTGCAATTTTTGATAACACGTTATCACTCGCAAATAAATCATCTGCATGTAAAAAACCAATAACATCACCACTAGCCAGGGCTAGCCCCTTATTCAAGGCATCATAAATACCTTTATCTGGTGCACTTGTAAAAACTTTGATTTGATGAATGTTCTGATGAATCAAATCAACTGTACCATCAGTACTTGCGCCATCAACCACTATATGTTCATAATTTGAATAATCTTGTCGAGAAACTGCGGAAAAACAGTCAGTCAATGTATTTACACAATTATAAGTAGCAGTAATGATTGAGATTTTTATATTTGTTGACATTATTTACAGCATCAGAAATGCTTGACTAGCATCGCATATCGACTTCCTTAATATTTTTTTATGAAAATTTAGTTGTAGATTCCAAAAAAACTCAACAGGTTAAGTTCGATAAATAATCGAATCTCCAAGAACTAATAAATCCATTTTCGTTCTAAGGAAGCAATCAATCGCTTCTTCAGGACAACAAACAACCGGTTCGTTCTCATTAAAAGACGTATTAAGCAAAATAGGTACGCCAGTTAACTTACCAAACGTACTTATTAATCGATGATAACGTGGATTTGTATCGGAATTTACAGTTTGCAATCTCCCAGTTCCATCCACATGTGTGACTGCAGGTATAAAATGATATTTATCCTTACGGACTGGATATACTTGCATCATGAAAGGTACATCATCGTACTGCTCAAACCAATCAGCAACAGCCTCGGAAAGAATAGATGGCGCAAAAGGACGAAACGATTCACGGCGTTTGATTTTAATGTTAAGGACTTCTTTCATATCAGCACGACGAGGATCGCCAAGAATAGAACGATTACCTAAAGCGCGTGGACCCCACTCCATTCGCCCCTGAAACCAACCTACAACCTTACCTTCTGAAATTGCTTCCGCTGTCTTTTGACAAAGCTTCTCCTCATCTAAAAACTGGATGACTTTGCATCCTTGCTCCGTTAACTGATTTGTGTAATTGAATAGCAATTTTTTCAAATGATCAGCAGTAAAATGTGGTCCCCAATAGGAGTGATTCATCAAGAAGCTTCGCTTACCACCCAATCTATGCCAAACAGTATAAGCCGCGCCAATAGCCCCTCCAGCATCTCCTGCGGCAGGCTGTATATAAAGCTTCTTGAATGGCGTATTTTTATAAATAATAGCTCTAGAGTGAACGGAAAATGGTCAAAGAACTGATTAATTACAGGAGTTTTAGTTGCCAGCGACGATTGACATCACGGCCATGCGCACCGCAATACCAAAAGTGACCTGTTTGAGGATCACTGCTTGCGGACCATCAGCCACATCACTGGCGATTTCCACTTCACGGTTCATGGGGCCTGGATGCATCACGATGGCATCGGGCTTAGCTAATTGAAGTCTTTCTTTGGTCAAACCCCATTGCTTAAAGAACTCATCGCCTTCTGGTACTTGACCAGCTTCCATGCGCTCTTTTTGGATACGAAGTGTCATCACCACATCCACACCTTTTAAACCTTCTTCGATGTTGTTGTAGATTTTGACGCCCATCATGTTCAGGTCTTTAGGCAACAAACTCTCAGGGCCAATCGCTCTGATCTCTGGGCAACCCAAAGTGGTCAATGCATGAATATTTGATTTGGCCACACGACTATGAACAATGTCACCAATGATGGCCACTTTGATCTTTGTGAAATCTTGCTTGAAGTGACGCATGGTGTACATATCCAGTAGACCTTGCGTTGGATGCTGATTGGTACCATCACCCGCATTGATCACATGCACATGCGGTGGTAAATGTTGAGCAACCTCAACAGCAGCACCCGTGGTTTTATGACGCACCACAAAAATATCAGCTTGCATCGCCACCAAATTATCAATGGTGTCGAGCAAGGTCTCACCCTTGGCCGTTGATGAGGTTTGAATATCTAAGTTAACAACATCAGCCGATAAACGTTTGGCCGCGATTTCAAAAGTGGTTCTGGTGCGAGTGGAGTTCTCGAAGAAAAGATTGAAAACATTCTTACCGCGCAGCAATGGAACTTTTTTAACTTCTCGATCTGAATCGCTCACAGCCACAAACTGTTGAGCCGTATCGAGGATATGAAGAATATGTTCTTTAGATAAACCTTCTAAGGTCAACAAATGAGTGAGCTCGCCTTGATCATTGAGCTGTAGTTGGCTGGCAGTCTTAGAGGTTTTTGGCATCTTAGGTCAGTATTTTAATCTTTTCTGTTAGTTCTTATGTTGTCTTTTTATTATCTTTTTCGTTCATTAGCTGAATTTTTAATTGATTCCGCTTAACTCTTTATTGAGCCTCGGCGCTAAAGCTAAAGCGCCCATCATCCAATTGCTCTAAAACCAAGATCTGATCATCTTCCACCTGGGCTTTAGCCCCCTTAAAAGTCGCATCGACTGGCAACTGTCTTCTATGACGATCCGCCAGAACGGCTAAATCAACTTTGGCCGGACGCCCATAGTCAAATAACTCATTGAGAGCTGCTCGAACGGTTCTACCGGTGTCTAAAACATCATCAACCAAGATAATGTGAGCACCTTCTACCTCGAAAGGTAATTTGGTGGACATACCCTCTGAGCTATTGAGAGCCTTGATGCCTTTTTCAGCATAGTCATCACGATGGAATGACACATTGATGACGCCATGAGCAGATAAACCCAAATCTTTGGCCAAGCGCTCCGCCACCCAAGCACCACCACTGGCCAAACCAGCCAATTGAAAATCAGGACTGATTCTCTTTTGCTCTTTTAATTGATTTAAAAGAGTTTGATAAAGGTCTTCTGCGTTAGGAATGGATGACATAAGCTTTCATTCAATGTTTGCTAGTTACTTTTAATTCAACAATCTCAATACAAGTATCTTACTCTGATGTTTCTTGTGTTTTTATCTTACAGGGTATCGAGATACTGCTGCAAGATCAATTGAGCTGCCAAGGCATCATTCCCATCTTGAACAGAAACAGAGGTATAGCGCTCATCGACCCAAACCACTTCCTTTTGGAAACGACCATGCAGTTGATTGCCAAAGCGTTTAGCTTTTAGAGTCACCTCATGCTCCGCACCATCCGGATGAGTGGGCAAACCCACCACCAGTAATTCTGGTTGCCACTCTTGGATGAGTGCCTCGATTGCTTTGAATTTTTCGTCTTGATTTTTCTCTTGAATGATCTTCAAAGCTTCAGCGGTTTTGGTGATGGTGTTGCCCACAGCAACACCAATGCGCTTTTCTCCAAAATCAAAGGCCAAGATGGTTTTTGTCATCAGGCATGACCCGCATCACTTGAAAGAAAACCAAGATCAATGCCCAATAGACCCAAAACATTTTGATACTTGTATTCATCAGGGGTATCAAAAATGATGTGGGCCATTTCTTCTGTAGGGGCTGGAACATTTAGCCAACCATTGCGTGCAATTTCATCTTCGAGCTGACCTGCACTCCAACCCGCATAACCCAATGTCATTAAAAAACGTGAGGGTCCATGACCAGCGGCCACTTCTTCTAAAACATCTTTAGAAGTGGTCATGGCCAAACCACCTGGGATTCTCAACGAGGAGTTGTAATGAGTGGTGTGCTCACCCTGCTTTTGTTCATGCAAGATAAAGCCACGATCCGTTTGGACAGGGCCGCCAAAATAAACAGGCTCAATGGCTTTGGTTTGAATTTCTAACTTGAGATCGACCTTGTCAAAAACAGTGGCTAAATCAACATCAGTGGGCTTATTAATGACCAAGCCCATGGCACCAGTAGAAGAGTGATCACAGAGGTAAATAACAGAACCAGCAAAGTTCTCATCAACCATGCCAGGCATAGCAATTAAGAACTGATTGGCGAGATGCTGAACATCTCCTGTTTTTTGAGTCATAAGCAGATTTTATCTGATTAAGGCCTTACCCACCCTAACCATAAAACTGGATATCTCTATAAAATGACAATCAAAGGCATAGAGAATCATGAATCATCAATAATGATGCCTTAGGAGATAAAAATATGACTGCTAGCAATAGCTCTGGTTCAAAAGGCTTGGTCTGGCTGCGCCGTGACCTAAGACTTCACGACCACCATGCCCTGCGCATGGCTCTAAAAGCTTGCAAGCAAGTTTGGGTGGTATTTGTATTTGATACGGACATTTTGTCCCACCTCTTGAATAGAGGCCTTACAAAAGATCGCCGCATTGATTTCATTTGGCAATCATTACAAGAAATCAACACTGAACTCAAGACCAAAGGTGGCGGACTCATTGTGCGTCATGGCAAAGCAATCGACATCATTCCCCAGCTTGCCACCGAATTAGGTGTTCAAGCGGTTTACACCAATAAAGATTATGAGCCTGCAGCCATAGAACGCGATCGCCTGGTCTCACTCGCACTTGAAGCAAAAGTTATTGCTTTTCATGGTTATAAAGATCAAGTGATCTTTGAGCATCAACAAGTACTCACAGGACAAGGCGGAGTGTTCTCTGTATTCACACCGTTTAAAAATGCCTGGCTTAAAAAACTACAAGCCACAGATCTTGATGCACATGCTGTTGATTTAGATAGTGGCCAATTTGCAGCCATACCAAAACCATTAAATCTTCCTTTCCCATCGCTAGAATCAATGGGCTTTGAACCCACCGGCATTGAATCGTATCTACCCACTGGTATGTCAGGTGCATCGGAGCTATTTGAGCAGTTCTTAGATCGTATGGATCAATACCATGCCACCCGTGACTTTCCAGCGGTCAAAGGACCTAGCTATTTATCAGTGCACTCTCGCTTTGGCACGATTTCTATTCGAGCGCTGGTGCGCGAAGCGTACCAAAGAATGTTGGCTGGCAGCATGGGTGCCACCATCTGGTTATCAGAACTGATTTGGCGTGACTTTTATTTCATGATTTTGAGCAATCACCCAAGATTGGCTCCAACTTTGGGTAAAAAATCACTGATCCACAGCACAGCCGGACATCAATCATTCAAACCCGATTACGACAAAATTGTTTGGGAAAGCGGTCCTAAAGCTCAAAAGTTATTCAAAGCCTGGTGTGAGGGTAAAACTGGTTACCCATTGGTTGATGCAGCCATGCATCAACTCAATCAAAGTGGCTACATGCACAATCGTTTGCGCATGGTCGTGGCTTGCTTCTTGATCAAAGATTTAGGCATTGATTGGCGTTGGGGTGAACAATACTTTGCCGATCACTTGAATGACTTTGACTTTGCAGCCAACAATGGCGGCTGGCAATGGGCATCATCCAGTGGTTGTGATGCACAACCCTACTTTCGCATCTTTAACCCTATCACCCAATCTGAAAAATTTGATGCTGAGGGTAAATTCATTAAAAAGTATTTGCCCCAGTTATCCAAACTATCCAAAAAAGCGATTCATGCTCCCTGGTTAGCAGGTGATATTGAATTAGATCTTGCAGGAGTTCGCTTGGGGCGAGATTATCCTCCACCAATAGTGCACCATGATGAAGCGAGAAAAAATACTTTAATTAGGTACTCAATAGTCAAAAAAAATCTTTAACCTCTGTGATGTCCCCACACAATAATGTAATTATCAGGCGCCGTCAGCGGATACTCAGGGAAAATTTCAAAATTAGGTAAGCGCTTCCTAAGTTCATCTAAAGATAATTTACTAATTTGATGAGCATTCCCCATTCCGCTATTCATTGTCATATACCCTCGACGACACTGGTTAATGACTTTATCAATATATTTAATCTGCAAATGTGTGGGTAGCTCTGAAAATGCATAATTACTTATCACTAAATCATAGGAGTCTTCCCCGGTCTTTTGATTAAGGGTTGATAACTTATATCCACAATTAAGAATATGACTCTCTAAATATTTAGAGACCAAATTTAAAACTGGCGGCAAATCTAAAAATTCGTACTCCTTAATCTTGAATGTCATATCATTTATCAAGGCTTGGCCACCATAACCAGCGCCAATCTCTACAACCTTATCGCCGACAGAGTCCCCAAAAAATTTTAATAGATCTGATGCTACTTTTGTGTAACGCAAAGTTGTCGGGCTGATCAGTCCAACCTCAGGATACTGATGTAGAGTTGGACCGCCAACCAAATCATTTTTCTTAAAATCATTGATTCTATTGATTAAGCAGGGATTATCTTTACGAACACTATCAAGATAATCCTCCCCCTGTTTTTTGCTAACATGCTCGAGAATAGCTTGATAATCAGGATCCTGCTTAAAAGTTGAAAAGTATTTATAACTTTTAACGGCTCGCTGAACAGCATAAATATATAGCCCGTTATCATCGCTCTCTGATCTATTGCCTCGAGCGCTGATATATTCTCTAAATAGAATTTTCCTAACTCTTTGCTTAATGAAAGCAATAATTAAAAGAGGATTTTTAAAAAAACGAATATATTTCAAGAAGCTCTCCAAGCCAGTTAGCAATAGTCAACAAAATCATACAGCACCTAATAACGTACAGGTCTTTTTAATCCAAGCACCTGAATAAACTGTGGTCTCTTGCCCAAGGACATGGCAGTTAACTGACCACCCCAAACACAGCCAGTATCTAAACCAACCACATTTTTTTTCTTGAGTAATCCCAAAGTAGACCAATGGCCAAAAACAACCTTGGCATCTTGAGTTTTTCTGTTCGGAACATCAAACCAAGGCATATAACCTTTGGGGGCATCACCAGCACCCTCTTTACTTTCAAACTCCATCACTCCCCTGGCAGTGCAAAAGCGCAGGCGTGTAAATGAATTAATGATGACCCTTAAGCGCTTTGCACCTTTGAGTTTGTCATTCCATTGATTCGGTGTGTTGCCATATATTTCAACCAAGGACTTGGCATAATTTTTATGACGCAAGACTTTTTCAAATTCGTGGGCCAACTCAAGAGTTTTAGTGACACTCCATTGCGGCAAAATACCTGCGTGCACAAAAAGAGTATTCAAGTTTTCTTTGCCGCTGTACAAAGCCATCGGGCGATGTCTTAACCAATCAATCAATTCTTTTCGATCAGGTGCTTTGAGGATGTCATCCAAGGTATCCAATGATTTGGGATCACGTATTCCGGCATCTCTTGCCAGCAAATGTAAATCATGATTACCCAAGATGCATTCTGCTTGTCCCGACTCTTGCAATGCCTTAAGGGTTCGCAAAGCACCTAAGGAATCTGGACCACGATTCACCAAATCACCCACACAAATGATTTTTGAGTCTTTGGGTAATTTTTTGATGAGTTGCTTCAGCTGCTGATTGCAGCCCTGAACATCACCTATGGCAAAAATACTATCCATCATCTAATCCGACCCAAATAAATCCCTGGTATAAACTTTTTCCTGCACATCCTGAATATCTTTAAATAAGCGATTTGCCACGATCAAATCTGACATTTTTTTAAATGTAGACAAGTCAGCCACAATATCTGAGCCAAAAAAATGGTCTTGCCCATCTAAAAGAGGCTCGTAAACAATCACACGAACACCCTTGGCCTTGATACGCTTCATGATGCCTTGCACACTGGATTCGCGAATATTATCTGATCCGCTCTTCATGATCAATCTAAAAATACCCACGACCTTAGGTTCTCTAGAAAGAATATCTTGGGCAATGTAGTCTTTTCGAACCGCATTGGCTTGCACAATACTACCGATCAAACTCTGAGGCACGCCCTCATAATTCGCCAATAACTGCTTGGTGTCTTTGGGCAAACAATAACCGCCATAACCAAACGAAGGGTTGTTGTAATACATGCCCACCCTAGGATCTAAGGAGACTCCCTCAATAATCTTTTGGGTGCTGAGGCCATGACTGAGCGCATAACTATCTAATTCATTAAAAAATGACACCCGCATGGCCAAATAAGTATTCGCAAATAACTTGATGGCTTCAGCTTCGGTTGAATCCATAAACAGAAGTGGTGTGTCTTGTTTAAGTGCTGCTTGCTTGAGCATCAGACCAAATGTTTGAGCTGCCTCTGACTGATCCCCAATAATGATTCTTGATGGATGCAGGTTATCCCAAAGAGCTTTGCCTTCTCTCAAAAACTCCGGAGAGAAAATAATTCGGTCATACCCAAACTGTTGCCGAACTTTTTTTGTGTAACCGACTGGAATCGTTGATTTAATGACAATCATTGCTGCCTGATTGACTTTCAAAACATTCGCAATGACTGCTTCAATCAATGTGGTATTAAAACTATTCGTATCCACATCATAGTTAGTAGGTACGGCAACAATAATGTATTGAGCGCCTGCATAAGCCTCATCCGCTTGCTGAGTCGCTTTTAATTGGAGCGGCTTGCTGGCCAAGTAATGCTCTACATCAGCATCATCAATAGAGCTGATTTTATTATTTAAATCAGTCACTTTGCGAGCATCGACATCAACCGCAATCACTTCATGAGACTGAGCCAATAAAATTGCATTGGATAAACCCACATAACCCAAACCTGCGATGGCTATTTTCATGATCAGGCTTTGTGTATCATTTGGTGGAAAGCGACCTCTGCTGCTTTGAACATTTCATCTAAAACTGCATCATCGTGTGCAATTGATAAGAAGCCAGCTTCATAAGCAGATGGTGCTAAATACACACCATTGTCTAGCATCAAGTGGAAGAATTTCTTGAACGCCTCAATATCACTGGCAGTGACAGCAGCATAAGACGTTGGCACCTCTTTAGAGAAATACAAACCAAACATACCGCCCACGCTATCAACCGAGAATGGAACACCTGCCTGATTGGCTCGTTCTTGCATACCATTCACAAACTTCTTAGTTTGAGTGGTCAAGCAATCATAAAAGCCTGGTCGCGTGATGATGTCTAGGTTGGCTAGTCCAGCTGCAACTGCCAATGGATTGCCGGACAAAGTACCTGCTTGATAAACATTGCCCAAAGGGGCTAACTTATTCATGATGTCAGCACGGCCACCAAAGGCAGCCATTGGCATACCACCGCCCATGACTTTACCTAAGCATGTTAAATCTGGTTTGATGCCATGCAAACTTTGTGCGCCACCCAAAGCCACTCTAAAGCCCGTCATCACTTCGTCATAAATCAGCACAGCACCTTCTTTGGTAGTGAGATCACGCATTGCTTTAACAAAGACGGAGCTTGGCTGAATCAAATTCATATTGCCAGCAATTGGTTCAACAATCAGCGCTGCAATCTTGCCAGAATTTTGTTTGAACGCCAGTTCAAGAGCTTCTACATCATTGAATGGCAGCACCAATGTATGTTTCACCAAATCTTGTGGCACCCCACCTGATGATGGTGCATTTTGTGTGCTATCGGCAAAGGTCAACATACCTGAACCAGCTTTGACCAGCAGGCTATCAGCATGGCCGTGGTAGCAACCTTCAAATTTAATGATCAGATCGCGACCAGTAAAGCCACGCGCTAAACGCAAAGCACTCATCGTGGCTTCGGTACCGCTGGAAACCAAACGCACTTGCTCAATACTAGGTACCAACTGACAGATACGCTCTGCCATCACAATTTCACCTTCAGTCGGAGCGCCATAACTAAAACTATGAACTGCAGCCTCTTGCAGAGCCTTCACAACTTCAGGATGAGCATGACCAACAATCATCGGACCCCATGAGCCAATACAGTCGATATATCGCTTATCGTCTGCATCCCAGAAATAAGCGCCTTGCGCACGCTTGATAAAGCGTGGCACACCACCCACCTGACGGAATGCTCTCACTGGAGAGTTCACGCCACCTGGTGTGGTTTTTTGGGCTCGGAGGAATAGCTCTTCGTTTTTGCTCATATCTTTAAATTCTTTAAATATCAAAAATGATGCATTTAAAACTTCAAAGCCACCCGAAGGTGGCTTTATGAATCTAGTTGATTTAGATGACAGTCATCTCAAAATCTTCTTTGCGCGCACCGCACTCAGGACAAGTCCAGTTCATTGGTACGTCTTTCCACAATGTACCAGGAGCAATACCCTCATCAGGCAAGCCAGCCTCTTCATCGTAGACCCAGCCACAAATCAAACACATATAAGTTTTAAATTCCATGATCTCTTTCCTGTTTTTTGTATTTTACTAGGACTCAACTCATTTCTGCCAAAGTCCCACAAATTGATCTGCCCTAGATCAAGACTTACTCAAAACATCTGGCTTTTTCATATCAAACCTGAACAAGCGACACTCTAAGGGGCCATTGAATAAGGGCGTACGCTTAGACTCTTTCATGCGCACTTGACCTGGTAAACCCATATCGGCTGTTAAGACATCCACTTGCCAACCTTGGAAGTTATCTTTGAGATGCTTACCGAACTGATTCAGAAACTCCATGAACTCTGGCGAGTTATTGTTCTTTGGCAAAGCATCACGCGCGCCACGACCTTTGACACGCTCACTGCCATCACGACCACCCTTGATCTCCAGACGCTCACCATAAGGCGGATTAAAGAGCACCACGCCTGGCTCAGCAAACGGTGTCTTGGCCACCAAGGCATCAATTTGACGAACATTCGATAGAACACCTGATTGCGCTGGCAAGCCAGCGCGCTTCCAATTGTTCTTAACAATTGTGATCATGTTCTCATTAATGTCACAAGCAGCCATCTTGAGCTTATTGGCATTGGCCAAACCTTGCTCAATGTTTTTCTTGGCGACTTCACACAAACCATCCCACTGTTTTTTTAAATCAGGCGTATTGAATGGCTTCAATCTCTGAAACCCAAACCCTTGATCAGCGCCCACCAAATCAACACGCGTTGGGCGATAACGGGTAAATTTAGAAGGCTCAGATTTATCTACAGACTTCACAGCTTGGTTATGAGCCCGGGCAGATTGAACTGCATCTTGTTGAGGGTTCATCAGCCCTGCTCGTATCGAGCCAGATGGAATACCTAATCCTCTATAAGCGGCTTCAATTAAAAAAGTGCCACTACCGCACATAGGATCAAACAAAGGTTGCTCTGGCTTCCATCCTGTCAAAGCCAAAATACCAGCAGCTAAATTCTCTTTCAGAGGTGCAGCACCTTTGTCATCACGCCAACCGCGCTTAAACAAAGACTGGCCGCTGGTATCTAAATAAATAGTGGCATGAGTCGCAGTTAAATGGGCTTGCACTCGAACATCCGGCAATTCAGTATCGATATTGGGGCGCGCGCCTTTGACTTCTCTCAAACGATCGCACACCGCATCTTTGATTCTGAGGGTCACAAAGTTCAAGCTCGTGAGTGGCGAACGATGCGCAGTTAAATCAACCCGCATGGTTTGATCGGGAGTGATCCAATCTTCCCAAGACAAAGAGCGAGCAGCTTTATAAATATCATCTTCTTTGCGATACGCCACATGCGTCATTTGTAATAAACAACGACTGGCAATCCGAGAATGCAAATTAATCGCCAAGGCCACGGACATTGGCCCCGCAACACCCAAACCACCGGTGTTATTTAATGGCGGGGGATCAATGACCCATGCGCCTAGAGCTTTGACTTCAGAGCGCTCAGAAATTTCCTTGAGCTCTTCTGCCAAAGGAATCTCAAGCCCACGTGGACACACAATAAAAAACTTCATTGATTAACCTTGAATATTTTGATGATTAAATTTGATAACGCTGGATTCACTCTTTTTAGCTAGTCGCTTAAAAAGGTTTCACCACCACCAAAATACTCACGATCAAGAAAATAATCACTGGCACTTCGTTGAACCAACGGTACCAAACGTGAGAGCGTTGATTGATGCCTGCTTTGAATTTTTTATAAATAGAACCACAAGCGTGGTGATAACCCAACAAGACAAACACTAAGAATAGCTTGGCGTGCATCCAACCAGAGCCAGGGCCCTTACCCACGCCGTAATACAACCAAAGTATCAAACCTAAAATAACCGCAGGAACCATCAAGATTGTCATGAAGCGATACAAGCGATAAGACATGCCTAAAAGGCGCTCTAAAACTTGAGGATTTGTTTCTTGGGCCATGTTCACATAAATGCGCGGCAAATAAAACAAACCGGCAAACCATGAAGCCACAAACAATATGTGAAATGCTTTCACATACAAATACGCACTGCCCATCACCACATTCACTGAATCACTCATCTCAACCATCCCTTTAGGTTTACATTTCTGATATTAATTTTTACTACCGTTACTACTTTTACTATCAAGTTCTAACTCAGGTTCTGATTTCGCCCTGCCCAAACACGATGTATTTCATTGAAGTCAAACCTTCAAGACCAACTGGTCCTCTGGCGTGTAACTTATCATTTGAAATACCAATCTCAGCACCTAGGCCATACTCAAAGCCATCCGCAAAACGAGAGCTGGCATTGATCATCACACTGGCACTATCCACTTCTCTTAAAAAACGCATGCCCGCTGAATAGTCTTCAGTGATGATGCAATCAGTATGGTGACTACCATACTGATTGATGTGCTCCATCGCCTCATCCATATTGCTGACAGTTTTGATCGATAGAATTGGAGCCAAATATTCGGTAGACCAATCTTCCTCAGTGGCATCGATCAAATTTTTCACACCCGCTGCTTCAAGAGCTTGCTTGGTTTTTTTACAAACACGTAACTCAACACCTTTGTCTTGATAAATCTTGCACAAAGGTAATAAAGAATCTTTGATCGCAGCTTCATGCACCAACAATGTTTCCATGGTGTTGCATGGAGCATAGCGTTGAGTTTTAGCGTTATCACACACCTTGATGGCCTTGGTAGGATCAGCCAAGACATCGATGTAGGTATGACAAATACCATCCAAATGCTTGATCATCGGTACTCTGGCATCCGCCATTAAACGCTCGATCAAGCTCTTGCCACCACGTGGCACGATCACGTCAATGTATTCGTTCATGGTGATCATGGCGCCCACGGCAGCACGATCAGTTGTTTCAACGACTTGCACTGCGTCTGATGGTAAGCCTGCTAAAGACAAACTCTCTTGAATCAACTTGGCCAATGCCGTATTGGAATTAATCGCTTCTGAACCACCACGCAAAATAGTTGCGTTGCCTGACTTCAGGCACAAGGCTGCAGCATCAATCGTCACATTAGGACGAGATTCATAAATGATGCCAATCACGCCCAAAGGCACGCGCATTTGCCCCACCTGAATACCTGATGGCATTTTTCGAATATTGCTCATTTCACCAATTGGGTCTGATAACTTGGCAATTTGCTCCAAACCTTCAGCCATGGTAGCGATAGTTTTATCCGTGAGTGTCAAACGATCAATGAAAGCAGCATCTTGGCCATTGGCTTTTGCACGCTCAACATCTTTGGCATTCACCACTTTCAAAGCTTCTGCATTTTTTCTAACCAAAGCTGCCAAGTGCATCAAAGCCTCATTTTTTGAAGCTGTGCTGGCACGAGCCATCGCGCGCGAGGCTGCACGGGCTTTTTGACCAATGCCCTTCATCAGGGTCACTGCGTCTGAATGTGTGTTGTTTTGGGTGCTCATAGGCATTACTTTAACTGAAATCAGGGGTTTGAACGAATTCTTGAGGATTTTCAAGGAGATAGCTTAAATAAACCGAAGGTGCTACCTTCTATCATCTAAAGCTAAACAAACAAGCGTCCCAACATCCTCAAACCATCCCATGGATCACTGGGTAGTTTTTCCAAAATCGGACCGGCCCCTTTGCGGATTTGCAAACCCTTGGATTGTTGATCAAGACCACTGGTCACCATCAAAGCTTTTTGCAAACGATCAGCGCTGAGTCTTTGAAGGGCTTGTGGAATTAAACGCTCTTTATTACCCCAAACACGATTCATCTTCATCAACATTTGCAAATTGTCACCACGATCAACAGCCTGACGCAGTCGATTGAGTAATCGCACTTCTTCAGTGACTGTCCAAAGAATCAAGACCAAAGGTTCACCCTCACCTTCTAGGCCATCGACCATGCGATTAAAGCGTGCCAAATCTCCAACCAACAATGATTCAGTCAGTTGAAAAACATCATATCTGGCAACATTTAAAACAGCGTCACGGATGTTCTCTTCTGTGAGTGTTCCTTCTGGATATAACAAACCCAACTTCTGAACTTCTTGATGGGCCGCAATCAAATTACCCTCGATCTGATTGGCCATAAACTGCAAAGCCCGTTGTCCAGCTTCACCAGCCTCAACTTGTTGCTTTTGCTGCTTCAAACGACCAGCAATCCAGTTAGGTAAGTGAGTTCTATCAATGGGGTCAATGCGCACCGCAATTGCAGACTCGTCCAAGGCAGTGAACCAAGCTGATTTCTGCGTCTGAAAATCCACTCTTGGTAAAAAGATACAGGTCACTGTATCAACTGGTTCTTTAGTTTTGACTTGAGCATCAATCTGAGCGCAAAACTGTTTGATGGCATCAGAACCATCGCGACCAGGCTTGCCTGTGGGTATGCGTAACTCAACATAACGCTTATCCCCGAACAAAGACATGGTTTGACCTGCGTTCATGAGTGCTGACCAATCAAAACCTTTCTCATGCATCATCACTTCACGCTCGGTGTGTCCATGAGCAATCACCATGGCGCGCAATTGGTCTTGTAACTCCATCACAAGTAAAGGCTCATCACCACACAACACATATAGAGGATGCGGTCCAGTTTTTTTAGCTTGTGCTAAATGTGCGCCAAAAGCATCTGCCTTTTGCATACTTAGCGACTCTTTGGCTGTGACTCCGATGGAGTTTGTTTAGATGGTAGTTGCTTGATTGATGCCAAACGGCGCATCAATTGACTCACAATATCCATGCGCATATCTTTGACGTAATCAGCGACTTGTTGATCAAACGCTTGAACATTGGACTGATTGAAGTCGATATCACGTGTCAAATAAATATCTGATTCAGGCATCAACTCAATCCCATTCGGATCAAAGGCTCTAAAAACAACCCTAGAAATGATCCGATAAGCAGTGATTTGACCTGCCCCGTTATAAGAAAGCACTTGCCGAGCATTTTGTTCAGATATGATCTCAAGAATAAGCTCGGCATCTTTGGCAGCTTTAACAACCTGAATATCGTTGACTCGAAGCAACATATCCAAGTCATCGCGCAATTCTTGTGTCAAATTACCACTGATCAGAATGCTTTTATAAGGTAAATCAACTTTACCGCGCAAACGCCAACCACAAGCATTAAGAGCACTCATGGCCAAAATTGATAAACCACCGCCTAAGAGCTGACGTCGCCCGATTGAATAAATGGAGGTGGTTTTTTTCATGATGTGCTCATTTTGCTCTATTTATGCTCTGTTTCAAAATCAATGGTTGACAATCATCATTAAATAACAATATTGACCAATCGGCCAGGAACGATGATGACCTTTTTAGCAGGTGCACCATCCATTGCCTTGATCGCCGCTTCACTGGCCAAGGCCAGTGCTTCAATACTTGCTTTATCAGCATCAGTTGGCACCAAAACTTGGCCTCTTAACTTGCCATTGACCTGAATCATCATGGTGATTTCATTTTGCACCAAGGCAGACTCATCAACTTCTGGCCATGGAGCATCCAATAAATCACCCCATTGCTGAGCATAACCGGCAGCATTCCAAAGTGTGAAAGTGATGTGCGGAACCACTGGGTATAAAACTCTTAACAAAATACCCAATGTTTCACGACGCACTTCAGGACTGATCGTCTTTGCTTGCTCCAAAGCATTGAGCATTTTCATGGTGGCAGATACCACCGTGTTGTATTGCTTGCGCTGGTAGTCAAAATTCGCTTGCTTAAGAACACTGTGGATTTCAAGACGCAAAGCTTGATCTGCTTCAGTCAAGTTTGCAGATAATTTGTCACTGGCCTGTTGAACCGTTGCTGCATGAGAAGCACCATACGACCATAAACGACGCAAGAAGCGCGAAGCCCCTTCAACACCAGAACCTGACCATTCCAATTGTTGCTCAGGGGGAGCAGCAAACATCGTGAACAAACGAGCCGTATCTGCACCGTATTGATCAATCAATGACTGAGGATCAATCCCGTTATTTTTACTCTTGGCCATCTTCTCGACACCGCCAATGTTCACAGCTTTGCCAGATGTTTTATGTTTGGCTGATACCGGACGACCCTTGTCATCTGTTTCAACTAATACATCATCAGGATTGATCCAAGTTTTACGACCATTCAGCTCATCGATGTAATAGGTGTCATTCAAGACCATGCCTTGCGTGAGCAAATTACTGAATGGCTCATCAAACTTCACCAAACCTAAATCGCGCATCACTTTGGTCCAGAAGCGTGCATAGAGCAAGTGAAGAATTGCGTGCTCAATACCGCCAATGTATTGATCCATCGGCATCCAGTAATCATTGCGCTCATCCACCATGGCATTCGCCCCTGGTGATGTATAGCGCATGAAATACCAGCTTGAATCAACAAAAGTATCCATGGTATCGGTTTCACGACGCGCTGGCTTGCCACACTTAGGGCAAGAGCACTTTAAAAAGTCTTCACGCTTATTGAGCGGATTGCCTGATCCATCTGGAACACAATCCTCAGGCAAAACAACCGGTAAATCTTTTTCAGGCACAGGCACTTCACCGCATGATTCACAATGAATGATTGGAATCGGTGTGCCCCAGTAGCGTTGACGAGAAATACCCCAATCGCGCAAGCGATAGGTGGTTTTCAATTCTCCTAAATTCAATGCAGCCAAATCTTTGGCCACTGCGTGCACTGCATCGGAATGGCTTAAGCCATCATATTTGCCACTGTTAACAGCCTTAACAGTTTCTTTATCCGCATACCAATCTTGCCAAGCACTGGCATTGAATGTTTGGCCATCGATTGCCATCACTGGCTTGATAGCAATCTTGTACTTCAAGGCAAATGCAAAGTCACGTTCATCATGAGCTGGCACACCCATCACGGCGCCATCACCATAGCTCATCAAAACATAATTACCCACCCAAACATCAACCTCTTCACCAGTTAAAGGATGAGTGACTTTCAAGCCAGTGGGCATACCCTCTTTTTCTTGAGTCGCTAAATCTGCTTCAATCACGCTGCCTTGTTTGCATTTCTCAATGAAGGCTGCCAAAGCAGGGTTATTTTTTGAAGCGTGTAACGCCAAAGGATGTTCTGCAGCCACTGCACAGAAAGTCACCCCCATCACCGTATCAGCGCGGGTAGTGAAGACAAACATTTTTCCATCTTGGATCAATTGACCAGCGTCATCTTTGATTTGATGAGTAAAGGCAAAACGCACACCAAAACTCTTACCAATCCAGTTTTGCTGCATCAACTTCACGCGCTCAGGCCAACCCAAACCTTCCAAACCAGTTAACAACTCTTCAGCATAGGCTGTGATATTCAAGTAGTAACCAGGGATTTCTCGTTTTTCAACCAAAGCACCTGAACGCCAACCACGACCATCAATCACTTGTTCGTTGGCCAAGACTGTTTGATCAATCGGATCCCAGTTAACAACCTGAGTCTTGCGATACGCCACACCCTTTTCCAACATCTTCAAAAAGAGCCATTGATTCCAGCGATAGTAATCAGGTTTACAGGTGGTGATTTCTCTAGACCAATCAATGGCCAAACCCATCGCATCCATCTGCTTTTTCATATATGCGATGTTGTCGTATGTCCAAGCAGCTGGTGGCACATTGTTATTGAGCGCAGCATTTTCAGCTGGCATACCAAAAGCATCCCAGCCCATTGGCATCAAAACGTTATAGCCTTGCATACGCAACTGGCGAGTCATCACATCATTGATGGTGTAGTTGCGCACATGGCCCATGTGCAACTTTCCAGATGGGTAAGGCAACATTGAGCAAGCGTAGTATTTTTTCTTGAGTTGGCCTTTTTGATCTTTGGCCTGTTCATCCACGCGATAAACATCGCCAGATTTCCACTGTGCATTCGCCGCAGCTTCAATGGCACGGTGATCGTAATCTTTACTCACTGCTGTCACTTCTGAACTCAAAACAAGACCCTTGTATTTTTCTTAAGAATGAAAATTGCTTAAAAATGTACTGAATGGAACATCTAATACATCGAACAAATCAAATAAATCATTTCGCAATCAATTAAATTTTGATTTGCTTCAGCCCCAAGACATCTTGCATGTCAAAAAGACCCTTGGTTTGATTGGCTAAAAAACGACCTGCTCGCACAGAACCTTGCGCGTAAGACATTCTGCTGGCAGATTTGTGCGTGACTTCGATGCGCTCACCATCACCACAGAACATGACCGTGTGATCACCGACAATATCGCCGCCACGGATGGTGGCAAAACCGATCGTGCCCTCTTCACGCTCACCAGTATGACCTTCTCTGGCATAAACCGCGCAATCCTTTAATTCTTTACCCAAAGCCTTGGCGATCACTTCACCCATACCAATCGCCGTGCCTGATGGGGCATCCACTTTGTGCTTGTGATGAGCTTCGACAATCTCGATGTCGTAACCTGAATTCAATATCTTTGCAGCAACTTCTAATAGCTTGAATGTGGCATTAACACCCACACTCATGTTTGGCGCAAAAACAATCGCGATTTTTTCACTGGCTTTTTTGAGTGCTGCTTTTTGCACATCAGTAAATCCAGTGGTACCAATGATCATCTTCACGCCCAATGTTTGCGCCACCTCTAGGTGAACCAAAGTACCTTCAGGCCTTGTGAAATCAATTAAAAAATCAGCGTCTTTCAAACCTTCTTTGAGATCTGCAGTGATTTTGATGCCAGTATTTTTTCCTAGAAAAGCTGCCGGGTCTTGGCCAAGCTGCGGACTACCCGGAATATCCAAAGCACCCACCAACTGAGCATCAGGCGTATTTAGAACTGTTTCAATCAACATGCGCCCCATACGTCCAGAAGCACCTGCAATGGCAAATTTCAAAGTTGTCATTTTTATATCTCTGCTTATTTTTATTGTGTTCTTATTTGATTCTTAAATTTGTTACTTAAAAGTAAGGCCTTGATCAATTTCTGGTGTCGCCACGTGGAATTCCAACGCCTTGCGTTGGGTTTGGAATCGTTTGCACTGTTGGAGCAGCATGCTGGCTTTCTAGCTCTGGCGCAACAGCCTTGCGCTGTGGTCGACGAGAACCTTTGATGCCGTCAATCTCTGCAATCAATTCATATTCAGTCGGTAGATCATCAGCATTGATTTTTTTCAATAAATCTTTTTCAAAAATCAAAGTCACTTGACGCTGGTCTACTAATTGAGTGTCGCCACGCTTAAATGCAAAAACATAGTCCCAACGATTTGGGTGCATCACACTGGTGATCAATGGCGTACCTAAAACTACTTTGACTTCTTCTCGATCCATACCAAGCTTGAGTCTTTCTAATTGCTCTTTAGAAATAAAGTTGCCTTGAACCATGTCTGGACGATATGGTTTCAAAACTTTACCTAATTTGCTTTTGGAATCTTCAGAGAAAGTCGTCATACTTTTGCAAGCAGTTAAACCTGCTAGGGCGCAAGCCATTAAGACCCACTTGCCTAGAGTAAAAGTAGCGCCTGATGTATTTTTGATGTTTAAGTACATTTGCATAGTAAGCCGTATCTTGTAGAAAGTTGATTTTACCGCTATGAGAAGCACATTTCCCTAAATAATTTAAGAGTTAAGGCTTAGCTTAAAAGCTTTTGAATCAATGACAGTCTAACTTGTTCCAAGTTATTTTGACTGAGTCAAACCCCAGAATTCAGTGATTAATGGCCAAAATAAGGGTAATCAGCTCAGTAACTCAACAACTTAATAAAGGCCGCCATTAGAAACCATGAAAAAGCATGTCCATAGCTCCTGTAACGACATGTTGCTTTTTAGCTATGTTATCGACGCGATGCTTTAAAGCGCTCAACAAAATACTTCCCATTTCAGACGTTTGTAAGACGCACTCATGATTCTCAATTTTAAAGATTGGGGATAGATCTTTGGGAATATTGACCCCTAAAAATTGATTCAAGTGATACATGGGTATCACCATCCTTGTATTGAGGTGACTTAGCAGTTCACTTTGAACATCGACCAAATAAGGAACAAATTGCTTACTTTTACCCTGATTTCGATACACATCAAATCTTGCCATCAGAAGCTTCTCCATTCTTCAAGGGGTAAGCCACGCTCCTCCACAATCTGATTAGATCTTGCAACATAATCCGCGTGCTCTTGCTGCCATTTACGGGTTTTTTCTTCCCGAATTAAACCCCGCAAAAACTCATCGCAAGCCTTAGAAATATTGATTCCCAATAGTTTTGCATCTTCAATAACATCAATACTTAAGGTCAAGTTGGTTGCTTTCTTTGTAATGTTTGTTTGATCAACGATGTATTGAGTTGACGTATCTTTGACTATCGCCATAACACCCTTTCATACACATTTATTATGCGCATTAAATATGCGTATATTTTACACAACAAATTAAACAAAAGAAAAAGGCCTCATTTCAATGAGGCCTTTTTTGATTCGGGTGCTTAGAAAATTACTTCGCAGCCATTAATGCCTTTGTGGCATTCAACATCTGGCAGCTATAACCCCATTCGTTGTCATACCAAGAAAGGATTTTGACAAGCTTGCCATCTTTGGACACACGAGTTTGAGTGCTATCAAAGATACTTGGGCGTGGATCATGATTGAAATCAATTGAAACCAAAGGCAAGGTGTTGTAACCCAAGATGCCCTTCAATGGACCGCTTTCGCTCGCCATCTTGATCAATTGATTCACTTCTTCCACTGTTGTGGCTTTGCTTGGCGTGAATGTCAAATCAACTACAGATACGTTGATTGTTGGCACGCGCATCGCAAACCCATCAAACTTACCTTGTAACTCTGGCAATACCAAACCTACAGCGGCGGCGGCACCTGTCTTTGTTGGAATCATGCTCATCGTGGCTGAACGGGCACGGCGCATATCGCTGTGATACACATCGGTTAGTACTTGGTCATTGGTGTATGAGTGAATCGTGGTCATCAAACCTGATTCAATACCGATTGAGTCCAATAAAGGCTTAACAATCGGAGCCAGGCAGTTGGTCGTACAGCTGGCATTAGAAATGACCTGATCGCTGGCTTTCAGAACTTGATGGTTCACACCATAAACAATCGTGGCATCCACGTCTTTACCGCCTGGTGCAGAAATAACAACCTTCTTAGCGCCCTGCTGAATGTGCACCATGGCTTTTTCTTTTGAAGTAAAAGCACCAGAACACTCTAAAACAACATCAACGCCTAAATCACCCCAATTGGTTTCCAAAGGATTGCGTGTTGAAAAAATCTTGATACGGTCACCATTGATCACCATGTGATCACCGTCCACCACCACAGTACCTGGGAAGCGACCGTGGGCTGAGTCATATTGTGTCAAGTGAGCATTGATATCAATACCACCCAAACCATTGATCGCTACGACCTTGATGTCATCGCGCTTCTCTTCATAAATCGCGCGCACCACCATGCGACCAATACGACCATAACCATTGATTGCGACTTTAATCGTCATAACAACTCCCTTTATCTAAATTCTTTTAAATACATTGACGCACTGTTTTAGCCACTGACTCAGCAGTCAAACCAAAATGCTTGTAAAGCACGCCGGCCGGAGCTGATTCACCAAATGTATCAACGCCATGAACTGCGGCGCAGGCATACTTCCACCAGTAATCAGTCACACCTGCTTCAATCGCAATGCGTGGCAAGCCTGCTGGCAACACTGAATCTTTATAAGCTTTAGTTTGGCGATCAAACACAGTGGTTGATGGCATTGACACAATGCGCACCGCAATACCCTCTTGCTTTAATAGTTCTGCTGCTTCCAAGGCAATGGCAATTTCAGAACCAGTGGCCATCAACACAGCTTTGGCATTCTTATCATCACGCATCACATAAGCACCCTTCTGGATTGCTTCAGTTTGCTTGGCATCACGCTTCACAAACGGACAGTTTTGACGACTGAAAATCAAACTAGATGGGCCGTTCTTGCGCTTCACCGCATGGGCCCAAGCGACAGCACTTTCAGTGGTGTCACAAGGACGCCAAACATCCATATTAGGAATCAAACGCAAGCTGGCCACGTGCTCAACAGATTGATGTGTTGGACCATCTTCACCCAAACCAATCGAATCGTGTGTGAACACAAAAATGCTGCGCAACTTCATCAATGCTGCCATGCGCAAAGCATTGCGGCTGTAATCCGAGAAGGTCAAGAAGGTTGCACCGAATGGAATGTAACCACCATGCAATGCAATACCGTTCATGATAGCGCTCATACCGAATTCGCGAACACCATAATTGATGTGATTACCCCACTGGTCTGCACGAACCGCTTTGCAAGTTGACCAGTTGGTTAAATTTGAACCTGTTAAGTCAGCAGAACCGCCCATGAACTCTGGCAACGCTGGAGCCAAAGCTTCAATCGCATTTTGACTGGCTTTGCGCGTCGCAATCGTTTCAGCTTTTTGCGCACAAGTCTCTAAATAAGCACTGACAGTTTTATCAAAGTCACCAGGCAACTCACCTGACATACGACGCACAAACTCTTGCGCCTCTGTTGGATATTTGGCGCGATAAGCACCAAACTTACTGTTCCACTCTGTTTCTAAATTAGCACCTTTGATTTTTGCATCCCATGATGCATAAACATCAGCAGGTATTTCAAAAGGCCCGTGATTCCAACCAATTGCAGCACGTGTTGCCGCGATCTCTGCGGCGCCCAAAGGAGCGCCGTGAACCTTGTCAGTACCTGCCAAATTAGGAGAACCTTGACCAATCGAAGTTTTGCAACAAATGAAAGTTGGCTTGTCACTATTTTTAGCTTTGGCAATCGCAGCAGCCACTGCATCAGCATCGTGACCATTGATATTGCGAATCACATTCCAGCCATAAGCTTCAAAACGTTTAGGTGTGTCTTCAGCAAACCAATTGACCACTTTGCCGTCAATCGAAATACCGTTGTCATCCCACAAAGCAATTAATTTATTTAGTTTTAAAGTGCCCGCTAACGAACACGCTTCATGACTGATACCTTCCATCAAGCAACCATCACCTAAAAACACATACGTGTGATGATCAACAATATCCAAACCAGGACGATTGAATTCTTCTGCCAATAGTTTTTCAGCAAGAGCCATACCTACGGCATTTGTAATACCTTGGCCCAATGGACCGGTCGTGGTTTCTACACCTGGTGTGATGCCGTACTCAGGATGGCCCGCTGTTTTGCTGTGCAATTGACGGAAGTTTTTCAACTCCTGCATCGGCAAGTCGTAACCAGTTAAATGCAACAAGGCATACAACAACATCGAGCCATGACCATTGGACAAAACAAAACGGTCACGATTCATCCACAGTGGATTTTTAGGGTTGTGTTTGAGATGCTGTCCCCACAGACCTACCGCAATTTCTGCCATGCCCATCGGCATACCTGGGTGTCCAGAATTGGCTTGTTGAACTGCATCCATTGCTAATGCACGGATTGCATTGGCCATATTTTTTTGCTGTGACGACATGTTTTTCCCTGCGGCTTGTTTTAGATGAAAGCCATTTTTCTGCCAAAAACACAGAAAAAGTCTCTATCCCTCAAAGCTCAGCATTTTATCATTGGCGCCTCATCGCTTATGATTGTTTTATGTCTCATTTTTATCTTCCTGGCCCTTGGCCAAAACCTGGCGTCGACATCAGCGATGAAATGATCCTGGATGTCAAATTAGCCCATCATTTGCGGGTTCGTAGAATTGACTCAGGCGAAACATTCCAAGTCTTTGATGGCAAAGGCTTAACGGCTAATGCTTGCTTGGTGGCCATGGATAAAAAGACCGCGGTTGTCCGTCTTTCTGAGATTTCAGAAAATCGCCGCACCGAGACAAAATCCCCCATCACCTTGGCCCAAGGCATGGCCAGCAGCGACAAAATGGACTGGCTCATTGAAAAGTCAGTCGAACTGGGCATTTCTTCTGTGATTCCATTGCACACCGAGCGCTCAGTGGTGAGACTCGATGGCGAACGTGCTGCCAAAAAAGGCATCCACTGGGAAGGCATTCTGGTGGCCGCCTCAGAACAATCAGGCAGAACAGTGATTCCCCAGCTGGCACCAGTACAAAATTTACCCCTGTGGTTGGCCAGTCTTAATCCACATGATCAAGCCTTGCGCATCATGCTGTCACCTCGCGCTGATCAAGCGATGCTCAGTGTTTTAAAGCGTTGCACGCCTCAAGCCCTGACCTTGTTGATTGGTCCTGAAGGTGGTTTGAGTGAGTCAGAAGAAGAGCAAGCCAAACGAGCGGGCTTCATTCCGGTATCTATGGGGCAACGCATTCTGAGAACTGAAACGGCTGGCATTGTGGCCTTGGCAGCAATCCACACGATTTGGAATCAGTTTTAATAAAACTAAGATACAAAAAAGCCGCTTAGTGATTAAGCGGCTTTTTCATTTGATTTGATTAGATCTGGTTTGATTTAACTCTGAATTGAAATCACGCGAACGAGTAAAAAACTCTGCAAGATACGCGACGATCAGCCCAGAACTCAACGGCGTCTCTGAAAACATCTAAAAGAGTTTCACGCGCTTCTTTGTCAAACTTATGAGTACATGGCAAACCTTCAAGAACGATCACGAAACCAGGCTGCGGTCCAGAACGGTCAATCAAAGTTGTCAATGAATCCAATAAGTTGTCGAAATTTTTTGCCTGCTGTCTTGGGAAATAAAAACCCTTGGCAATTCGATCCAAGACTTCTGACTTGGTGATGGCCTCGGTTGCATTGGCATAAATGAAATGATTACCCAGTTCTTCCGCGGCTTCCATCAAGTCAGCAGTTCTAAATGCACGAATCGATTGAACAATATTGGTGCGTACAGCGCGTAAAGCGGCTGTAGGGCCTGCTTCGCGTGCGGCAAGGGCAGTGCGCCAAGTAGGCGCAGTTTTTGGCCCTGAGGGCTGTGTATTAGCAACAGACGAGCTCAGATTGGCCAGAGCAGGCTGGCCGTAAAGATTGTTTTCTGAAATATTCGTCGTCATGATGGGGAGTAGAGTACCCTTTTTAACCCCCAAAAACAAGTGACGCAATGGCTTATTTTTAGTAAGCCATTGTTTTATATACTAAAATAAATATGTGAGCATTCGCTCACATATATGATTTAAGAGTTATTTCTGCTGCGCTGCCTCTACAACTGCCAAGGTTGTCATGTTCACAATTCGGCGTGGAGTGGCAGATGGCGTCAAAATATGCACCGGTTTTGCTGCACCCAACAAAATTGGGCCAATCGCAATACCGTTACCTGCCGCAGTTTTCAATAAGTTATAAGAAATATTGGCAGCATCGATGTTTGGCAAGACCAATAAATTGGCATCGCCATTCAATGTCGACTCCGGCATGATTGATTTGCGGATTGATTCATCCAAAGCACAATCACCGTGCATTTCACCATCCACTTTTAGCTCAGGTGCTTTTTCACGCAAAATCGTCAAGGTGTCGCGCATCTTGATGGCTGATGGCGCATCACTAGAACCAAAATTAGAGTGTGACAACAAAGCTACTTTTGGTTCAATACCTAAAGCACGCAACTCTTTAGCCGCCAAAATCGTCAACTCTGCTAACTGCTCTGCACTTGGATCAATATTGATGTGCGTATCAACCAAGAAAACTTGGCGACCTGGTAATACCAAAGCATTCATGGCACCGTAAGTCTTGGCACCAGCTTCATGACCAATCACTTGATCGATGTAGTGCAAGTGCGCACCTGTTTGTCCAATCGTGCCGCAGATCAATCCATCTGCTTCACCTTTTTGAACCATCAAAGAACCAATCAAAGTATTGCGACGACGCACTTCTAAACGAGCGTATGACTCTGTCACACCTTTGCGCTCAGTCATGCGGTGATAGCTTTGCCAGTAATCGCGATAGCGATCATCTTGCTCAGGGTTACAAATCTCAATATCAACGCCAGGGGTCATTCTCAAACCAAAACGTTCGATGCGACGTGTGATCACTGCCGGACGACCAATCAAAATTGGATTGGCAATCTTCTCATCGATCAACACTTGAACCGCTCTCAATACGCGCTCATCTTCACCTTCAGAGAAAACAATGCGCTTATTGCCCATTGGAACTTTTTTGGCAACAGAGAACAAAGGCTTCATGATCGTGCCAGAGTGGTACACGAACTGCTGCAACTGATCTTTGTAGGCCGCGAAATCTTTGATTGGGCGTGTAGCCACACCAGAATCCATCGCAGCTTTTGCTACCGCTGGGGCAATGATGGCGATCAAACGAGGATCAAATGGTTTTGGAATCAAATACTCTGGGCCAAACGATAAATTGCTTGCGCCATAAGCAGAAGCAACCACATCGCTTTGCTCTACTTGAGCCAACTCAGCAACCGCAGTCACGGCGGCAATTTCCATTTCACGGGTGATGGTGGTTGCACCAACATCCAAAGCACCACGGAAAATAAACGGGAAGCACAAAACGTTATTCACTTGATTCGGATAGTCCGTGCGACCAGTTGCGATGATTGCATCATCACGCACAGCCTTCACTTCTTCCGGCAAAATTTCAGGCGTTGGATTGGCCAAAGCAAAAACCAAAGGCTTTACTGCCATCTTTGCCACCATCTCAGGCTTTAGAACACCGCCTGCAGACAAACCTAAAAATACGTCCGCTTTTTCAATCACTTCAGCCAAAGTGCGCTGATTGGTTTCTTTCGCAAATGGATCTTTATCTGGGTCCATCAACTCTTTGCGGCCTTTGTAAACCACGCCCGCCAAGTCAGTCACCCAAATATTCTCGATGGGCATACCCAAGTCAACCAATAAATCCAAACATGCCAAGGCCGCAGCACCAGCACCTGAAGTCACCAACTTCACTTTTTTAATGTCTTTACCAACGACTTTTAAACCGTTCATGATCGCCGCACCCACCACGATCGCTGTGCCGTGTTGGTCATCATGGAAGACTGGAATCTTCATGCGCTCACGCAACTTGCGCTCAATGTAGAAACAATCCGGAGCCTTGATGTCCTCTAGATTGATACCGCCAAAAGTTGGCTCCATCGAGGCAATGATTTCAATTAACTTATCAGGATCTTTTTCATTGATTTCAATATCGAATACATCAATGCCGGCGAACTTCTTAAAGAGCACGCCCTTACCTTCCATCACAGGCTTACTGGCTAAAGGACCAATATCACCCAAACCTAAAACAGCTGTACCGTTGGTCACCACACCCACGAGGTTGCCACGGGATGTGTAACGAAACGCATTGCTAGGATCTTTAACGATTTCTTCACAAGCCGCTGCAACACCTGGGGAATAAGCCAAAGCCAAGTCACGTTGATTGGTCAACTGTTTGGTGGGTGTAACGGCAATCTTGCCCGGTGTTGGAAACTCGTGGTACTCAAGAGCGGCTTTGCGAAGCGCTTCTTTTTGTTGATCACTAGAACTTTTTTTATTGTCAGCTGTTGTCATTGAATAATTCTTTCAATCCCAAACAAAGTGGGTATGTTGAGTTTTATTTTGAATGTTTGTCTCTTGCTCTTGTTTCTTAGTCTTATGTCTTACTATTTTTGATACTTTTTTAATTTGTAGCTAGATTCTAGTCCTGTTCTGACAAAACCGTCCAATCCCTCAGATTCCTACCCTTATTTTGTAGGGGGAAGATCCCTTTTGAGCAATGGTCATACAATGAATACATGGGTCAAGAACAATCTCAAACACGCACATCCCCCTCCAGCAGCACGCCGGGAGAGTTTGATTTGATCGAGCGCTTTTTTAAACAGCGCTCAGTCAACCATCCAAACTCAGGGATAGCATTGGGCATTGGCGATGATTGCGCATTGATCAACCCCAGCAATCATCAACAAATCGCGATCAGCACGGATATGTTGGTTGAGGGCCGCCATTTCTTAGTGGGTGCAGACCCCTATCTGCTTGGACGCAAATGCTTGGCAGTTAACTTATCGGATCTTGCCGCCATGGGCGCAAGCCCCCTTGGATTTACCCTGGCGATTGCCATGCCAGAAGTCAAAGTTGACTGGCTAGAGTCTTTTTCTAATGGCCTGTGGGACATGGCCAATGAACATGATTGTCAATTGATTGGTGGAGACACCACCGCAGGACCACTCACCATCAGCATCACGATTTTTGGTCAAGTGCCGAAAGATCAATCTTTGAGCCGAAATAAAGCTCATGTCGGCGACGATATTTGGGTCTCCCATGAAGTGGGTGATGCCAGACTGAGTCTTGGCGCTTTGCGTCAAGAGTGGTCTTTATCTACTGAAGAGTTTGCAGAAGTCAGTCAGCGCATGCACAACCCGACCCCCAGAACAGAACTCGGGCAAAGCTTGCTTGGTATTGCTCATGCAGCGATTGATATTTCTGATGGATTGCTGGGTGATTTAAGTCACATCTTGCGTCAATCATCGGTCAGCGCAGATATTTTGATTGACCAGGTGCCAGGTTCGAAGATCCTCAATGGTAAATCCATTGAACTACAACGTTTATGTCAATTGACCGGCGGCGATGACTATGAATTGTGTTTCACGGCAGCCAAAGAAAAATCTGCGCAAATAGAAGAATTAGCTTCACGCCTAGGTCTTGCATTGACTAAGATTGGATCGATCACCGAGCGAACTGAAAGATTGGTCCGACTGATCGATGGTAATAATCAAGAACTCTCGAGTTCGCTGAGCGAGCAATACTTAAAGTCTTTTGATCACTTTAAGTAATTGCCGTACTCAAGCTAAATAACCACTTACTTCATCCAACCTTTTTTGCGGAAGTAAATCAAAGGAATGGCTGATGAAATCAACATCACGATGATGGCCATTGGGTAGCCAATGGTCGAACGCAATTCAGGCATGTGTTCGAAGTTCATACCCCAAACGCTGGCCAATAGGGTTGGCGGCATCAAAGCAACCGATACCACGGAGAAGATCTTGATGATCTTATTCTGATTGATGTTAATAAAACCAACGGTGGCATCCATCAAGAAGTTGATCTTGTCGAACAAGAAAGCCGTGTGGTTTTCTAATGAGTCAATGTCTCGCAAAATCTGACGAGCTTCTTCCTGTTGCTCATCAGATAACAACTTGCTGCGCATCAAGAATGACAAGGCGCGGCGCGTGTCCATCACATTGCGACGAATGCGGCCGTTCAAATCTTCTTCTTTGGCAATTGTTTCCAAAACACCAGCAGCATCACTGTCGGTCACGTCGTGGGTTAACACGCGCTTACCTGCCTCTTCAAGGTTTTCATAAACCTCTTCCAAAGCATCCGCAGAATACTCAGCATCTGTTGAGTACAAATCCAATAAAACATCTTTAGCGTTTCTCACTGAGCCCGGGCGCAAACGAGCGCGCAAGCGAACCAAGCGGAACACAGGTAAATCTTGTTCATGAATCGAGAACAAAATATTGTCAGTCAGAACAAAAGCGACTCGCACGTTGCGTGGGTTTTCATCATCATCCAAAATGAAATCCGTGCGGATGTGCAAATGGCCGTCTTCCGCTTCGAAATAACGAGCGGATGCTTCTAAATCGCCTAGATCTTCTAGTTCGGGCAGGGAGACGCCAAAGGCTTCTTTGATCCACTGAAGCTCTTCCTCTTCAGGGTCAACAACATCAATCCAAATAGGGTTATGGTGCTTTAGGAGTTCTTGACGGTCATCCACCTGCTCCTGGGCTAGGCGACCTTTTTGTAATACGAATAGGTTGATCATGCCGGGGCTCCGATCTTGTTTTTCAACTATTTATGTTGAGGAGTTAGCCACAGGGGTTCGCGGAGTTTATCCTATAGTCTGAGAAAACTAAAGCATCACATTCAATTCTTTAGAGATTTTCATGAGATATTAATGTGATTAGATGAAAGATTGATGAAATAGCCATGAAAAACCGTCCTTTATTCACCGAACAACTGGCCCATGCTTGGTCTAGCCAAGACAGCATGCTGTGCGTTGGACTCGACCCAGATCCAAAACAGTTTCCCGCTTCAATCAAGGGCAAAGGTGGCGCTATTTTGGCTTTCTGTCGAGAAATCGTTGATGCCACTGCCGATTTGGTTTGCGCATTCAAACCCCAAATCGCTTACTTTGCAGCCCATGGTGCAGAAGATCAGTTGGCACAGCTGATTGATCACATTCATCATCAACACCCACAAGTGCCAGTGATCCTAGATTCCAAGCGTGGCGACATTGGCAGCACGGCGCAGCAATATGCCATCGAAGCATTCGATCGCTATCAAGCAGATGCTGTGACAGTGAACCCCTATATGGGCTTTGATTCTGTAGAACCCTATTTGAAATACACCAACAAAGGTGTGATTGTTTTGTGTCGCACCTCCAATCCAGGTGGCTCAGATTTGCAGTTTTTAGAAGTTAATGAAAAAGGTCAAGCTGACAAAGAGTTGCTCTACCAACGCGTGGCTCGCTTGGCCAGCAGTCAGTGGAATAAAACCGGACAATTAGGTTTGGTGGTCGGAGCCACCTTCCCAGAAGAAATTGCCAAAGTACGTGAGATTGTTGGCGAGATGCCACTACTCATTCCTGGCATCGGTGCTCAAGGTGGCGATATTCCTGCAACGGTTCAAGCAGGCACGATCGCAAACGCTCCTGGCACAGGCATGATCATTAATTCTTCAAGAGCCATTCTGTATGCGAGTCAAGATGGAAACTTTGCAGATGCTGCAAGACAAGCTGCCATCGCCACACGCGATGCATTGCGACAAGCTAAATAAACCAAATGAATATTCAACCGCAACGCACTTGGATTTGGTCTAGACCGGAGCGTGCTTTAGCTTTTGGGTTTGGCTCAGGCCTCTCCTTCAGAGCCCCTGGAACAGTCGGCACTCTCTACGCTTGGGCATTCTATTTATTATTTGAAATTCTTTTTTCGACTCACACGATTGCATGGATCATTGCCATTGGTGCGATTGCCGGCATCTGGATTTGCGGCAAGGTCGGCGAAGAATTAGGTGTGCCTGATCACGGCGGCATTGTCTGGGATGAGTTCATTGCTTTCTGGTTGATTCTGTTCATGATCATGCCAACAGATATTTGGGGTCAACTAGGCGCATTTCTGTTATTTCGATTTTTTGATGCGGTCAAACCAGGCCCGATCAAAACGATTGATCGTTATTTCAAAACATGGCAACCCAAGGTTGAACGCTTAGATCAACCTAAAAAAATACCTTCTTGGGTGGTGCGTGGTTTTGGCGTGATGATTGATGACATCGCGGCAGCCATCGCCACACTGTTGGTGATTGCCATTTGGGTAAGAGTATTTTGAATACCCCACAGAACATTGATCTTCATGAGATCACTCAAGATTTAGCAAGGGTGCTCATAAAAAATAACTGGCATCTCAGCACTGCTGAATCTTGCACAGGCGGCATGGTGGCCGCCAGCATCACCGAGTTGACAGGATCCAGTGAGTGGTTTGAGCGTGGCTATGTCACTTATAGCAATCAATCCAAATCTGAAGACATTGATGTGTCACAAAACTTGATTGAGCAGCATGGTGCAGTGAGCGATCAAGTGGCGCGCGCCATGGCTCTTGGTGCCAAACAAAACAGCTGCTCCGATCTTTCTCTTTCCATCACAGGGATTGCAGGTCCTACCGGTGGCAGTCCAGAAAAACCAATCGGCACCGTTTGTTTTGCATGGGCTTTAGCCAATGATCAGATAGTCAGCGAAACAAAACACTTTGAAGGCAATCGTCAGCAGATACGTCAGCAAGCTTGCGATTTTTCTTTGAGAAAACTTCTGAGCTTAGTTGTTGCCTAGTCACTGCCTAGTTTTTATATTGCAGCATTCATTTGCAATGCAGATCACTTATTCATTCTTTCTAAAATGAAATCAATCCTTGCCGGAAAATTCACTCTGGCTTTACTGCAATATTTCACCTTGTCATAACACTTAGGCGCCGGCAAAGCGGAAGCCAATGATGCCGCCTCCTCAACACTGAGCTGATCAGGCTTGACTGCAAAATAATGTTGCGAAGCTGCAGCAACACCAAACACCCCTTCACCCCACTCAACACTGTTGAGATAAATCTCAAAAATACGATCTTTGGATAAAACCAACTCCAACATGCCGGTGATGATGAACTCTTGCCCTTTGCGCACATAATTTTTCTCGCCAGACAAGAACAAGTTTTTTGCCAGTTGCTGCGTGATGGTTGAACCACCTCTTAAATGTTTGTTATTTTTTTGATTTCGATCCCAAGCATCTTTCATCGCTTGCGGCTCAAAACCAGGATGACGGTAAAAATCACTGTCTTCACTGATGGTGATCGCACGCTTTAAATGCTTGGGTATTTTTTTAAACTCAATCCACTCTCGTTTAATTTCACAAGAATGGATATAAGGAGTGCTCCAACCACATAAGCGATGACGCTCGGCTAATTGGAATGCTGTGACACTGGGATTGACCCATTGCCAAGCAAGAATCTGTATAAAGAAAAAAGCTTGTAAAGCAATAACACTGGCAATAAAAACAATGATGAAATAACGCAAATATTTCATTGAATTAATAACTGGCTCTCACAGCAGCAATGGCGCCATTGATATCCAAGGGAGTCTTCTCTAGATCTTTTTGACGCCAAGTTTCAAAAGCAAGTGCCGCTTGCTCAACCAGCATGCCCAAGCCATCGACTGCCTGAATGCCCAGAGCTTTGGCATCTTGCATGAAACAGGTTTCTTTACCGTAAACCATGTCATAAGCCAAAGTATCAGGATGAATGATGGCTTGCAAAACATCTTTGGCAATTGGTGACTCGTTACTCAAGCCAGTTGCAGTTGCATTGATGATCAAATCATATGAGCCACTCTTAAGCTCAACCAAAGGCAGCGCCTTCAAATGAACTTTGGCTTGAGCTGCCAAGCCCGTGAATTGCTTGACCAGCGCTTCAGCTTTTTCATGGGTGCGATTAAACACGGTGATGCTGGCAACACCAGCACCCATCAAAGGCTCTATCACCCCTTGCGCAGCTCCACCAGCACCTAAAATTAAAACATTGATGCCATTCAAGGCAGCTCCAGAGCGCTGCTTCAACAAGCGGCGCAAGTCTCGCATCAAACCTTCGCCATCAGAGTTATCGCACCATAATTGACCGTTTTCAACCCACAACATGTTCGCCGCTTGTGCAGACTGGGCACGCGGCGTTTTATGTTGAGCTAACTCATAGGCTTGTAACTTGAACGGAATGGTGACATTCAAACCCTTACCACCGCGCTCAAAAAATTCTTGGGTTGTTTTTTTAAAATCATCCAGCCCTGAAAAAATTCGACCGTAATGGATGGCTTGCTGAGTTTGCTTTGCAAAAAACTCATGGATCAATGGTGACTTACTATGAGCAATAGGATTCCCAATCACCGCGTAGGCATCTTTGCCTGGGTAATCCTTGGGGTTCACTTGATCAGTCATTGCTTGGCTCATGGTGTTCATCTGTTTGAGTCAGTGTATCAATTTTTCAAATCTAGCTTTACTTCACCGCCATCTCTGGTGAAGTCAAAGGTTGATACCCAATCCAAAACATCTATTTGCTGCCTCATCGCATCCGTGAATCGCCCAAAAGGGGCCGCAGATCGAATGATGGCGATCGCCTGGCGATCCAACTCCTGATTACCAGAAGACTTCATCACTGTCACACCCTCTTTACTGAGTCTGCCACGTTGATCAACACTGACCATCAAGACCAAGCTGCCGTATAAAGCTTTATCACCAACCCTTGGAAAGTGAGTTGTGCCGTGGGCCTCAATTTGACGACGCATGGCATCGTGATACTGTGCAAACACCACTGATTTGGCACTGGTGGCAGTGACTGTGGCACGTCTTGGTTGCTGACCTTGTTTTTGTAAACGCTTGGCCAACTCTGCTTCAAGTGGATTTGATTCTGATGTTGCTAAATTACTTTTACCTTGCAAAGTACTGGCTTGATTTTCTCGCCCGGCCTGAACCTGTGACAGCAATCGTTTTTGATCAGCCTGCATTTTCTCTAACTGTTCGGCCAACTTGGGATCGGCACGACGCAGAGCACTTGCTTGCCCCTCAGTTAACTCACCACCACCATTTAAATTAACTTGAGCCAATCGCTTTGGATTGACAGGTGCTACTGGACTGCTGGCATTGACCAACACAACACTCAACGGGGTTTTTAAGCGTCGCTCTTGCTCTGATTCAGCGTGCCACTTGAACGCCAATAGGATTGCATGCAATACAAATGAAGCAAGCAGTGCATAAACAATTGGCTTTTTCCAATCTTGCCAATCGATGTTTAAAAACTTATTCAGCGTTACTTGGCTTGACATCATTTTCAGGAACCGCTTTTAATGCATCAGCATCTTGAGAATTCTTTGCACCCTCAAGCTCATCAAATTCATCTAATTCTTCATTTTCAATTGCATCAGATTGAATTAAACCCAAGTAACGCACACTTGCCACCAAAGCCAAGAAATCAATATCCACCACTTCAATTTCAGCCCTAGCTCCTCTTGCTTGCTCAGCCAATTCTGGAACGCTCAAGCGCAAAGGAATTTCTTCGACTCGAGCCTGCCCTTCCTTGAGATGTCTCACCACACCTCTCCACGGCAAACCCTTTTGCTTTAAATACTGCAAACACCAATAGTTTTCCATTTGATTTTGATGTTCCCCATAAGCAGCATAGGTGCCATCAAAATCAGCTGCAATCGCCATCAAATCAGCATCCTTTGGCTTGAAGGGTGCAACTAATTTGGCAGTCACACCATGTTGTGCCATGGCAATCAATTGCCATTGATTGACCAAATCAACATAGCGTCTCAGTGGTGAAGTGCACCAAGCGTAATTCTCAACTCCCAAACCTTCGTGCGGTCCGGGCATTGTTTGCATGCGCGTGCGATGCGGGCCCCAGCCCTTTTGCGCACGATAAATTCCTGGGACGCTGTGGCTGGCTAGTTGGTTACCCCACGTGCTGTTGCAGTAAATCATCCATTCAGCAACGATTGAATCAAGCACCGACCCTCGCCCACGAGGCATGATTTCAACCACGCCCTCTGTGACCTTGAAATTAAAGTCGCGCGGTAATGCCGTTGGATCTGGTAATCCCAGGGCTTCCTCTTTCAATCCATTGGCAAGGCGTTGCTCTTGTCGCTTGGCATGCAATTGTTTTGCGGATTGCCAGAGAATATTCAGCTCACATTGATAAGGAATCGCTGCTGCATTTTTTGAATCCATCAAAGATTCTTCAGTGATCAAATGCTCCAAATCATCCAAACGAAGGTTTGATGCCATCGGCACTCTCTCAACCTTGGTTACTGGTGCATGGTCACCCTCTAAGATTGGAAGACCGTCAGCATTCAAGGTCACATACAAAGAGACCGTGGGTCTCAAAGGTAAATCAAGTGATGCTGAATCTGCAGCGTGCAAAGAAAACACATCAATCACTTCGTCTGGCAGCATGGTGATTTTGCCACCCGGGAAGTAGACTGTTGACAATCTTTTTCGACTCACCTCATCCAAGGCACCACCTCGATGAATCGCCAAAGCAGGTGCTGCGATATGAACGCCGACACGGTAACACTGACCAATACCTGCAACATCAAGAGTGCTCACAGAAAAAGCATCATCAATTTCAGTGGTGCTGGCGTCATCAATTGAAAAAGCTTTGACATCCGCCACAGGTAGCTTCTGAAGCGCTTCCTCCCAAGCCGATTGCTCATTGGCCTGGAGCTGAACCTGAAAACCAACACCCTTCGGAAAATGTTCTTTTAAAAATTTACCTTCGTGATAAGCCAAGGCAGAACTCAAAACACCACAAGTTAAAAATAACTCAGGTATTCCACCCTTTAAAGTCTGCGCCGCATTTGCAACAGCTTTATAGGCTATTGAGTTTTTATCAGGATTGAATAAAAGAGCATTGACCAGCGGTGCGATCTCTTCGGGTAACTGACCTAGTTTTAACTGAGCTTCCCATGACTCTTGCTTGATCAACTCCGCTTTTTTTCTTTCAACTGCTAAGAGTGCTGCTTTGAGCTGATCTTCTGGAGCGCGCATGAACTGACCGCGGCCCTTGCGTCGAAAATAAATGGGGGCACTGTGCAAGGCCAGCGCCAAACTGATTTTTTGAATATGACTGGATGTCTCACCAAAATACTCTTTGGCCAAATCAGTGAAAATAAATTCTTCAGGTCCAGCGCATTCCCACAAAAAATCCAAATCAATCTCTTCAGCTTGTTTTTTAGCTGATGCCAATAACTCTTCTGGTTTTGAATCTTCAAAACGCAACCAAACATCTTTGGCTTTTAGCTTGCCACGTTTACCGCCCAAACTTTCAACGGCCAACGCTTCACCCTCTGAGGCTTGAGCCATCAGGGTGGCAATTTTTATGTCGCCGCCATCCTCATACAACAAATGCATTAAAGAGATATCCCGCCGCTGGCCTCTAAGGCGATGCCGTTGATGTAACTTGATTCATCGCTGGCTAAAAATGCGTATACATTGGCCAACTCTTCTGGCTTACCTAGGCGGCGTAACCATGAACGATCTTTCATACCTTTCAAAACATCTTCAGGCATAGATGCCAAAATATTTGTTTCCACAAATCCAGGACAAACGGCATTTACACGGATGCCTTTAGGGCCCAACTCTCTGGCCCACGTGGTTGTAAAACCAATCACACCATATTTGGTAGCGGCATAGTTTGTCTGACCAAAGTTGCCATACAAACCAACCACGCTTGAGGCGCTCACAATCGAACCGCGTCCAGCTTGCAACATGTGCGGCACAACTGCCTGGGTGCAATTAAAGACACCTTTTAGATTGACATCGATCACCGCATCAAATTGCTCTTCAGTCATATTGACCAAGCGTGCATCCTTGGTGATACCAGCGTTATTGATGAGAACATCGATGCGGCCGTAACGCTCGATCACTGCTGCCACGACCTGATCAATATTTTTACGATTCGTGACATTCATCACAAAGCCATCAGCCTGACCACCCGCCGATTTCAGTTGATCAACAGCCGCTTGAACTTGTGCGTCATTCATGTCACAAATGATTGAAATACCACCTTCATCACAAAACTTTTGTGCAGTGGCAAAACCAATACCATTGGCGCTGCCAGTGATGATGCAAACTTTATTCTCTAAACGCTTGGCCATATTTTTTGTCATTTTTTTACCTTCTTAAGTTCAGTCATCAAAGAATGAATCTCTACCAAAGAATTAATTTCTATCAAAGAATAATTTTTATTTCAACAACTCTAAAAGCTTGCGGTGCACACCACCAAAACCACCATTGCTCATCACCAAAATATGATCGCCAGGTTTTGCTGCTTGCTTCACTGCTGCCATGAGAAGATTTAAATCATCAAACGCTTGAGCTTTTGAACCGAGCGGCGCCAAAGACTCTTTCAAGTCCCAGCCCAATGCATCCTTACCAGTGGCTGAGCCGTAACCAAAAACCAAATCAGCGTCTTGCAAACTATCAGGCAACTGACTTTTCATCACGCCCAACTTCATCGTGTTTGAACGTGGCTCCAGTACGGCCAAGATACGTGTATTGGCATCACGCCCTACTCGACGTCTTAAGCCATCCACCGTGGTGGTGATCGCTGTTGGATGGTGTGCAAAATCATCATAGATGGTGATGCCATTGACTCGGCCAATCACTTCCATGCGACGTTTCACATTCTTGAATGTGCCCAATGCTTGCGCGGCTTTTTGTGCAGAAATGCCCACATGATGCGCAGCAGCGATGGCCGCTAAAGCATTCAATTGATTGTGTCGACCAGTGACAGATGCATCCTCATCCCAACAAACCTCTGCGACCTCTTGGCCCTTATATATGACTTTGAAGCCATCTTTTGTTGTATCAATCAAAGACCAATCTTGAGTCTTGATTGATTGCTCGGGTAAAGCAAATCGCTCTAGACTTGACCAACATCCACGCTGCACCACTCGCTCTAAACTTTGTTCAGCGCCATTCACTATCAAACGACCTGCGCTTGGAACAGTTCTCACCAAATGATGAAATTGAGTTTCGATGGCAGTGATATCAGCAAAGATATCCGCATGATCAAACTCTAAGTTATTCAAAATAGCTGTTCGTGGCCTGTAATGAACAAATTTGCTGCGCTTATCAAAAAACGCTGTGTCATATTCATCAGCCTCGATCACAAAGTAATGAGGAGCATCGGCTTGATCACCTGTCTTTTTACCCAAGCGCGCAGATAAGTCGAAGTTATTTGGTACACCGCCAATCAAATACCCAGGCTCTAAGCCATTCGCTTGCAAAATCCAAGTGAGCATCGCAGTCGTGGTAGTTTTTCCATGAGTGCCAGCAACAGCCAAAACATGCTTGCCCTGTAACACCTGCTCACCCAACCATTGAGGTCCAGATTGGTAAGGAAGACCTTGATCCAAAATGGCCTCCATCAATGGATTGCCGCGAGAAACCACATTACCAATAATGAATAAGTCGGGTTTTAAAGAGATTTGATCTGGAGAAAATCCCTCGATCAGTTCAATGCCCTGAGCCTCGAGTTGAGTGCTCATTGGTGGGTAAACATTGGCGTCACAACCAGTCACTCGATGACCTGCCTGACGTGCGATGGCGGCAATACCGCCCATAAAAGTACCGCAAATACCTAGGATATGAAGATGCATGCCAAGATTTTATCCAAACATCCGTGCAAAATAAGGTAATTCATTGAAAAACGGAAAGAAAAACATGAATAAACGCCAATGGGGTTTGATCTTGATCGCTGGAGCACTGGCTGCAGTTTTAGGCATGGGTTTGTCGAGCTATAAATACAGGGTCGAAAAAGCCAGCGATACCGCTATCGAAGAATTACTAAACAGAGAATTGCGCTCCCCAGATGGAAAAATGCATCAAACATCCGATTGGCGCGGAAAAATCCTCATCATCAATTACTGGGCTTCTTGGTGCCCGCCCTGCGTTGAAGAAATGCCTGAATTGGTGCGATCACAGACCAAATATGCCGCTAAAAATGTTCTATTTGTCGGTATCGGTGTCGATTCACCATCTAACATACGCGAATTTCTAGAAAAAACCCCTGTTAACTACCCCATTGTTTTAGGCGGTTTGGATGGGGCAACTTGGGCTAAAAATATGGGAAATCCCAGCTCAGGCTTGCCTTTTACGGTGATGGTAGACCGCAAAGGAGCCATTATTAAGACGAAACTAGGCAAAATAAGCGAAGATGAGCTCAGTTCATGGATAGATAACGCTATAATCACTTCTCAGTAAAAATTTACAGGAAGGGCATCATGGATTTACGAAAACTCAAAACTTTGATCGATTTAGTAGCCGAATCTGGCGTTTCAGAACTAGAAGTAACAGAAGGTGAAGACAAAGTCCGAATCGTTAAAAATCCAGCCCCAATCGCAGCACCTGTCCAACAAGTTTATGCCGCAGCTCCAGCAGCGGCTCCGGCAGCACCAGCGCCAGCGGCGGCTGCACCTGCAGCAGAAGCGGCTCCTGCAGAACCAACTGGTCATGCAGTCAAATCTCCGATGGTCGGTACTTTCTATCGCTCTCCAACACCAGGCGCCGATTCTTTTGTGAAGATTGGCGACACTGTCAAAGAAGGTCAAACACTTTGCATCATTGAAGCAATGAAGCTATTGAACGAAATTGAATCTGATAAATCAGGTGTCGTTAAAGAAATTTTGTGTGAGAACGGCCAAGGCGTTGAATTCGGTCAGGCTCTTTTCATTATTGGCTAATTCAAGCTAAAGCTCACAAAGGTTACCCAATGTTTGAAAAGATTCTTATCGCCAATCGCGGCGAAATTGCACTTCGTATTCAAAGAGCCTGTCGCGAGATGGGCATCAAAACGGTGGTTGTTTTCTCTGAAGCTGACCGCGATGCCAAATACGTCAAATTAGCCGATGAAGCTGTTTGTATCGGTCCAGCACCATCAGCTCTCAGCTATCTGAACATGCCAGCGATCATTTCTGCTGCAGAAGTGACCGATGCTCAAGCGATTCACCCAGGTTACGGCTTCTTGTCAGAAAACGCTGACTTTGCTGAGCGCGTTGAACAGTCTGGTTTTGTGTTCATCGGCCCAACAGCAGAATCGATTCGCTTGATGGGTGACAAAGTGTCTGCCAAGCAAGCCATGATTCGTTCAGGAGTGCCATGCGTTCCAGGTTCAGAAGGCGCTTTGCCTGACAACCCAAAAGAAATTTTGGCCACAGCTAAAAAAGTTGGTTACCCAGTCATCATCAAAGCCGCTGGCGGTGGTGGTGGTCGAGGTATGCGTGTGGTTCACACTGAAGCGCACTTGATCAATGCGGTCAACATGACTCGCGAAGAAGCTGGTCGTGCTTTCGGTAATCCAGAAGTCTATATGGAGAAGTTCTTAGAGAACCCTCGCCACGTAGAAATTCAAATTCTGGCTGATACCCATAAAAATGCCGTGTACTTAGGTGAGCGCGATTGCTCTATGCAACGTCGTCACCAAAAAGTGATTGAAGAAGCTCCAGCACCTGGCATTGATCGTCGCTTAATTGCCAAAATTGGTGAGCGTTGTGCTGAAGCCTGTAGAAAAATTGGTTATCGCGGCGCGGGTACTTTTGAGTTTTTATATGAAAACGACGAGTTCTACTTCATCGAGATGAACACCCGTATTCAGGTTGAGCATCCAGTGACTGAATTGATCACTGGCATTGACTTGGTTCAACAACAAATTCACATTGCGGCTGGCGAAAAGTTACCTTTCCGTCAAAAAGACATTGAATTCAGAGGCCACGCTATTGAATGCCGTATCAATGCTGAAGATCCTGTGAAATTCATGCCAAGCCCAGGTCGCATTCAATCTTGGCACATGCCTGGCGGTCCTGGTATTCGCGTTGACTCACATGCTTATGCTGGCTACTTTGTGCCACCGACCTATGACTCAATGATTGGCAAATTGATTGCCTACGGCGCAACCCGTGAACAAGCGATTCGCCGCATGCGCATCGCTTTATCTGAAGTTGCGATCGATGGCATTTTGACCAACATTCCTTTGCATCGTGAATTGATGTTAGATCCAAAGTTTGAACAAGGTGGTACGAGCATTCACTACCTAGAGCACAAGCTTGAGGAACAAGCAGCATCAAAACGTGGCAACACGAAGTAATTCATAGCCATTAGCTACTGACTCTTCCATGGCATTTCGTGAACTTGTATTTACCGTCTCCGAAGATCTTGCAGAAGATCTCGGGGATGCTCTCATGGAATTGGGTGCCCTATCGATTTCGGTCAGTGATGCAGCTGCCGACACTGAGTCTGAAAAACCCTTGTATGGAGAACCAGGTCTAACGCCTGATCGACAAGCTTGGGAACAATCTCAAGTCATAGCGCTCTTTGATGAACAAGGTTTGAGTGCTACAGAAATTTCTTCAACTCTGACTGAAGCAGGCTTTCAGGTCAGCGCACCTCTAGAAAGAAGTGTTGAAGAGCAAGACTGGGTGCGTCTCACACAATCACAGTTTGAACCTATTCAAGTAGGCCAACGTTTGTGGATTGTGCCATCTTGGCACGATGCCCCCAATGATCCAAACGCGGTTTGTTTGGCCGTTGATCCTGGACTTGCTTTTGGTACAGGCAGTCATCCAACCACGAAGTTATGCATGCAATGGTTGGAAGAGCACCCTGATTTAGCCAGAAAAACACTTTTAGATTACGGTTGTGGCTCAGGCATTTTGGCGATTGCTGCCAAACGTTTGGGCTGCGGTGAAGCTCTCGGGGTTGATATTGATCCTCAAGCAGTCATTTCCGCCAAAGATAATGCAAAGCGCAATGAAGTAACTGTTGACTTTAGATTGCCAGAAGAAGATAGCACTCATAGCCAGCACGATGTGGTGGTTGCAAACATCTTGGCCAATCCACTTCAAGTTCTTGCCCCAGCACTTTGCCAGCGCATTGCACCAAATGGTCACATTGTTTTATCAGGCATTCTTGAGCGCCAAGCTGAAGAAGTCATTGCAACCTATCAACCATGGATTCAACTCCATGTTTGGCGTGAATGTGATGGTTGGGTGTGCTTAACTGGTCAATTAACTTCAGATCAAACAAGCCAAGCTTCTGACACTCAAAAAAAAACAGCAAAAACTAGCGAAAACTTAAGCAAGTCGGGTAACTCGTCAAAAAAGAATCAATTTCTTACTTCGTTTGGCTGGGTCAGCTTAGCTGCATTAATGGTGGTGATTGTTTTACAACTATTGCACCTTGGTAGACATGCCATTGCACTACAAATCTCCAAAGCGCCTGCTGGTATTCAAGAACCTTTGTTTAAAGCATTCAAATCTATCGATGCGTCACTTTGCAAACAGTTTGCTTGCCAAGACATCCCCTTAAGAGACTTTTCTGCTTGGGCCATTGAATTAGCCAATCTAAAAATCAATCCTGGCAATAATCAAACCGCCACCGGAATACTAGAACTACAAATCCGCAATAAATTGCCTTTGGTCATCACTTGGCCACATGTCATGCTCTCCATCACGGATGCCAATGATGCGGTGATCTCAGAGAAACTTCTCAGCCCTCAAGATTGGTTACCAGAAGATAATGCCAAAATCACTCCAAAGGGTTCACAAGCGCTTCAGGAAGTCTCAAGCAATGTTTTCTTGAGCTTACCCCAACAAGCTGCTGGATTTAGAGTGCGCCTGCTCTATGTTGATGACAGGCCAACGGAAACATCATCCCAATAATCCGCACATTTCATTCATTTAAACCAATTTACCCACCCAAGGAACTCTATGTCTAGCTTAATTTGTGGCTCTATCGCCTACGACACCATCATGAATTTTGAAGGTCGCTTTCAAGATCAAATCTTGGCAGACCAAATTCATATCTTGAACGTTGCCTTTTTAGTTCCAAGCATGCGTCGAGAATTCGGTGGATGTGCTGGCAATATTGCCTACAACCACAAACTATTGGGTGGTGAGCCCATCATCATGGCGACTGTTGGTGGCGATGCTGGCTCTTACTTTGATCAATTAGCCAAATACAACATCAGCGCTGATCATATCCGTGAATTACCAGAAGCTTTCACCGCTCAAGCGATGATCACAACTGATCGTGATAACAATCAAATCACCGCTTTTCATCCCGGCGCCATGGGTGAGTCACATCTGAACACAGTGGCTGAGGTGATCAATTTCCGCCAGAAGAAGCAACTTGAATTGCCAAAAATTGCGATTGTGGCTCCAGATGGCAGACAAGGCATGGTTGAACATTGTCAGCAATTGGCAGATGCAAAGATTCCATTCATTTTTGATCCAGGCCAGGGCTTACCAATGTTTGACGGTCAAGAACTCTTGGCTTTCATTGAGCAAGCGACCTATGTGGCCGTGAATGACTATGAAGGTGAAATGCTGGCTCAAAGAACCGGCTTATCTTTAGAAAAGATCGCAGAACGGGTCTCAGCTTTAATTGTCACCAAAGGTGCTCAAGGAGCAGAAATCCATACCCAAGGTAAGAAAATCGAAATTCCAGTGGTGCCTGTCGGAAAAGCCATTGATCCAACGGGTTGCGGGGATGCTTTCAGGGGTGGATTGCTTTACGGTATCGAGCAAGGATTTGATTGGGAAGTGACCGGTCGCTTAGCAAGCTTGATGGGCTCCATCAAAATTGCCAGCCAAGGCCCTCAAAATCATTGCCCATCTCAAGAAGCCATTCAAATGCAGTTCAAACAAGCATTTGGCTACAGCTACTAAGTCCTAGACTACAAACTTAGAGTCTTACCAAAGAAAAAACCCGCTAAGGCGTTAAGCTATAGCGGGTTTGATTCCCTCTGGGAACCAGTCCCTAATAAATTAAGGACGAGAACCCGTTGGGAAAGGCCAAGCAGCAGCCGGATTTAAAACTGTCTTTGCTGTTGAGGCAGGAGCAGCTTTAGCAGCCGGCTTTTTAGCAGCAGGCTTACTTACTTTTTTTTTACTACTTTTTTAGCAGCTTTTTTTGCAGCAGGCTTTTTAGCAGCTACTTTTTTCTTAGCAGCAGGCTTTTTAGCAGCAGGCTTCTTAGCAGCTACTTTTTTCTTAGCAGCAGGCTTTTTAGCAGCAGCTTTTTTAGCAGCAGGCTTCTTAGCAGCAGCTTTTTTAGCAGCAGGCTTCTTAGCAGCAGCTTTCTTAGCAGCAGGCTTCTTAGCAGCTACTTTTTTAGCAGCTGGTTTCTTTGCAGCTACTTTTTTAGCAGCTGGTTTCTTTGCAGCAGGTTTTTTCTTGGCAGTTGCCATATTAAACTCCTTCACGTGAGAGTGATTTACTAATACTACTGATTAAAGAAACCCGACCACACCAACTTCGTGTGAGCGAGCCATTCATCGGCGCGCCACTCACTACACGTCGCACGCTAATGAATCTTGGAAAAAAAGCCGTGACCTCTGCAGGTGACGGCTTTTTAAATAAGTCAGAAGAACGTTTAGAACTATCAAAAGAAATAGATGACAACTCGCTCTGATGATTCAGAGTTTTCGGTTTTAATCCGTGTTGTTGGCTACTACCTATCAACAGTTTTTTCTCCTAGTGTTTTTATAACTTTCGTGATAGTACAACTTAAGAGATGCGTTGTCATTAATTATTTTAAAAAAAATTTACTCCCAGTTCAACGCACCACCAGTTTGATATTCAATAACGCGAGTTTCAAAGAAGTTTCTTTCCTTCTTCAAGTCGATCATTTCGCTCATCCATGGGAATGGATTTTCTTCATTCGGGAACATTGCTTCAAGACCAATTTGCATGCAACGGCGGTTGCAAATGTAGCGCAAGTAACCTTTGAACATTGGCGCGTTCAAGCCTAGAACCCCTCTAGGCATAGTGTCTTCGGCGTAGCGGTACTCCAACTCAACCGCTTTTTCGAACAAACCGCGCAACTCTTCTTTGAACTCTGGCGTCCACAAGTGTGGGTTTTCCAACTTGATCTGGTTGATCATGTCGATGCCAAAGTTGCAATGTAATGACTCATCACGCAAGATGTACTGATACTGCTCTGCGGCACCAGTCATCTTATTTTGACGACCCATTGCCAAAATTTGCGTAAAACCAACATAGAAGAACAAACCTTCCATGATGCAGGCGAACACAATGAGTGAGCGCAATAGCTTCTGATCGTTCTCAGGAGTACCTGTTTTGAATGATGGATCAGTCAAAACATCGATGAATGGGATCAAAAACTCATCTTTGTCACGAATTGACTTCACTTCATGGTACGCATTGAAGATCTCAGCCTGGTCTAGACCCAAAGATTCCACAATGTATTGATAAGCATGGGTGTGGATCGCCTCTTCAAAAGCCTGACGCAATAAATATTGGCGGCATTCTGGGGCAGTGATCTGGCGATAAGTACCTAAAACGATGTTATTGGCTGCCAATGAGTCAGCTGTCACAAAGAATCCTAGGTTACGCATGATGATGCGGCGCTCATCTTCAGTCAGACCATTAGGGTCTTTCCAAAGAGCGATGTCGCGAGTCATATTGATCTCTTGAGGCATCCAGTGATTTGCGCAACCAGCCAAATACTTCTCCCAAGCCCATTTATATTTAAATGGCACCAATTGGTTCACATCTGTTGAACCGTTGATGATGCGCTTATCAGCCACGTTCACGCGACGAGCAGCAGCATCTTCTGGATCAATCGTTGCTGAAGGAGCTGATGCTGATGACATTGGCATCGGCATTGGGCGGTTTGGCAAGGGGCTGTTTTCCGCAGTAACAGATGGGTTCATTACTGGCGCTGCTTTTGCAACTGGTGTTGCGGCCGTCTCTTCTTCCCAATTCAACATAATGTGTTCTCCAAATTCTTTTTAAATTGCATTTTTATAAGCATCAACTATACGACTTATTGGCAAGCTTCGCATTCGTCAAAGCCAGCATCGCCTGGGCGCATTGTGCAAACCGGACCATCTGCTTCAGCTGCTGCTGCCGCAGCGGCTGCCAAAGTTGGATCACCGTTTGACACTGAGTTCAAAGCACCACCTTTGACCGTTGATTTCTCAACGTGAGTGGCAGAAATCGTGCGCAAGTAATATGTTGTTTTTAAACCACGTAACCAAGCAAGCTTGTAGGTGTCATCCAACTTCTTACCAGATGCACCAGCCATGTAAATATTCAATGACTGAGCTTGATCGATCCATTTTTGACGACGTGATGCAGCTTCAACCAACCACTGAGGCTCAACTTCAAAAGCTGTTGCGTACAAATCACGCAAATCTTGAGGAATGCGATCGATTTTTGACAATGAGCCGTCAAAGTACTTCAAGTCGGCAATCATCACTTCATCCCACAAACCACGAGCCTTCAAATCACGAACCAAATAGTCGTTCACCACGGTGAACTCACCTGAAAGGTTAGATTTCACAAACAAGTTCTGATAGGTTGGCTCGATACAAGCTGAAACACCAATGATGTTAGAGATTGTCGCTGTTGGCGCAATCGCCACACAGTTTGAGTTACGCATACCGAACTGCTTGATACGATTACGCACCAAAGTCCAATCCATCTTAGAAGACATATCGACTTCAACATAGCCACCGCGCTGTTCAGCCAACAATTTCACTGAATCCTGTGGCAGGATGCCGCGATCCCACAAAGAACCCTTGTAAGTCTCATAAGTGCCGCGCTCTTCCGCCAACTCTGTTGAGGCCAAGTAAGCGTAATAGCAAACAGCTTCCATAGATTCATCAGCGAATTGAACCGCCGCATCACTGGCGTAAGGAATGCGCAACATGTGCAAGCAATCCTGGAAGCCCATGATGCCCATACCAACTGGACGATGCTTCATGTTTGAGTTCCGAGCTTTAGCTACAGCGTAGTAGTTGATATCAATCACGTTATCCAACATGCGCATCGCTGTGCGGATGGTTTTTTGGAGTTTCTCGTGATCAAGCACTAAATTGCCGCTAGCATCTGCCTTCAAATGAACAGCCAAGTTCACTGAACCCAAGTTACAAACAGCGATTTCTGTCTCATTAGTGTTCAAAGTGATTTCTGTACACAAGTTTGATGAGTGAACCACGCCAACGTGCTGCTGAGGACTGCGAACGTTACATGGATCCTTGAAAGTGATCCATGGGTGGCCTGTTTCAAACAACATACCCAACATCTTGCGCCACATATCCAAGGCACTAACTTTCTTGAATGGCTTGATTTCACCGTTGGCTGCTTTTTGCTCATAAGCCAAATATGCTTTTTCGAACTCCAAACCGAACTTATCGTGCAAATCTGGGCAAGTTGATGGTGTGAACAATGTCCACTCGCCTTTTTCCATCACACGCTTCATGAATAAGTCTGGAATCCAGTTAGCTGTGTTCATGTCATGCGTACGACGACGGTCATCACCAGTGTTCTTACGCAACTCTAGGAACTCTTCCACATCTAAGTGCCAAGTTTCTAAATAGGCACAAACTGCACCTTTACGCTTACCACCTTGGTTAACCGCAACGGCTGTGTCGTTCACTACCTTCAAGAACGGTACAACGCCTTGAGATTTACCGTTAGTTCCTTTGATATGACTTCCCAAAGAACGCACATTCGTCCAGTCGTTACCCAAGCCACCTGCAAACTTAGACAACAAAGCGTTTTCTTTCAAACCTTCGTAAATACCATCCAAGTCATCTGGAATTGTTGTGAGGTAGCAGCTAGACAACTGTGAGCGCAATGTAGCTGAGTTGAACAAGGTTGGTGTGCTGGACATGAAATCGAATGTTGACAAGATTTCATAGAACTGAATCGCACGCTCTTCACGATTAACTTCATTCAATGCCAAGCCCATCGCCACGCGCATGAAGAATGCCTGAGGCATTTCAATGCGGTGATCTTCAATGTGCAAGAAATAACGGTCATACAGAGTCTGCAAGCCCAAATAGTTGAACTGCAAATCACGATCGGCTTTCAAAGCGGCGCCCAACTTAACCAAGTCATAAGTCAATAAACGCTTGTCTAGTAACTCTGCATCCACGCCTTGCTTGATGAATTGTGGGAAGTAGCTGATGTATTCAGCAGCCATGGCACCTTGTGGTACTTCACGGCCTAGGATTTCTTTACGGATGGTGTGCATCAAAATACGTGCGGTCACCTGGCTGTAGGCTGGATCGTTTTCAATCCATGTGCGTGAGGCCAAAATAGCTGAGTCATACACCTGAGCCATTGGCACGCCTTCGTACAAACCTTTGATAGTTTCTTTGATGATTGGCTCTGCATTCACTGCATTACCCAAACCTTCACAAGCAGCCTGAATCACCATTTGTAATGCAACCATGTCCAATGGCTTGATCACACCGTTGTCACTCACGTTGATTCCTGGGTGATCAACGATTGGAGCTACTGGCTGAGCTGCCACTTGTGCTGCACGCTCTTGATTGCGCTTTTCACGATAAAGCACATAAGCACGTGCCACGTTGTGCTCACCACTGCGCATCAACGCTAATTCAACTTGGTCTTGAATATCTTCAATGTGGAAAGTTCCGCCATTAGGACGGCTGCGCAATAAAGCGCGCACAACCACTTGGGTTAATTGCTCTACTTGCTCACGCACTCGTGCAGATGCGGCACCCTGGCCACCATTCACCGCTAAAAATGCTTTTGTAACAGCGATTGCAATTTTTGATGGTTCGAACGCTACAACTGAACCATTGCGACGAATGATTTTGTAATCGCTGAGTTGTGTTGTTTGCGCACCACCCACGCCACCGGCCACAAATCCCTCTGAAGGATTTTGACTAACTTGACCAGTTGATTGGCCAGAAAATGGATTAGATGTTTGGCCTGAAACTTGTGGGTCTACGTAGGTCATTCGAACTCCTGTATCTATATATATGTATTAATTGGGTAAAAAGTCTATTTTTTTGATTTTTTTCAACGGCTATTCGCTGTAAAGAACACTACATTTAGTGTTTTTCCTGCGACAACGGTACTAAGTATAGGGTATTTATGATTATTTTGATAAGGATTTTTTGTCAAAAATACCTATCGAAATCCCTAATCTGAGCCAATTTTTATTGATTTTTTGGCACCGTTTTAGGGCTTTTTAGAATAAATATTTGGGTGGTTAGTGCTTACTAACCCAATGAGGCAAGACTCATTTGAAAAGCCTAATTTCTGTTTTCAAGACCGTAGGGAAGTTGCCTTGTCGGGATATTGGCATCCTGAGCAAATCTTTGCCATTCAAAGTGAATTCCTGGATCAGTTTTTCGACCAGGAGCCACATCACTGTGACCAGCATAGGCAGAAATTGGATGAAATTTTTGCAAAGCGGCGACCAATTCTTTCAGTGCCGTGTACTGAGCTGGGCCAAAAGGGACATCATCGCTGCCCTCCAATTCAATACCAATTGAGAAATCATTGCAGCGCTGGCGCCCAAAATAATCAGAGACGCCTGCATGCCAAGCACGGTTCAAAGTTGATACAAATTGCTGAACATGACCATCGCGTCGAATCAAAAAATGACTCGACACTTGTCGATCGGCAATTTCCGCGAAATAAGGATGTGCTTTGGGGTCTAATTTATTTTGAAAAAAATCAGCAATGTGATTTCCACCAAATTGACCTGGCGGCAAACTGATGTGATGCATCAACACCAACTCAACCGGAATCCCTTCAGGTCTTGAATCATAGTTTGGTGATTTGATCCACTCTGCTTCACCCCACCAGCCTTTAGGATCAATACTGGAACGATGCTCACGAGAGCAATAGGTACCGACTCCTTCACCTTGCGGAAACCTCAAGCCACAATGGGGGCACTGCGCCATATTTTTAGGTTGCGCTGTTTTGGCTGAAGATGAGGCCTTGGATGCTGGCTTTGCTTGTGGCTTAGCACTTGATCGATTGTTTTGAGAAATTTGCGCATAACGCCACCAAATGATCAAACCGGTGAGGATCAAGGTGAAGAGCAACCACTTCATCGTTGGATCAATACCTCTAAAACAAAACGACTACCCACATAAGCCATCAACAAAACTGCAAAAGATCCCAGCACCCAACGAACGGCTGTTAAACCTCGCAAGCCAACACGCCAACGTGCGATCAACAATCCAGCAAACATCACCCAAGATAAGAATCCAAAAATTGTTTTGTGATCCCAAAATAAAGCGCGCCCAAACAATGCTTGGCTGAAAAACAATCCAGAGAACACAGTCAAAGTTAACAAAGCAAATCCAACGGTGATGATTCTAAAAAGAATGCTTTCCATGCTCATCAATGGCGGCAAACGATTACCCCATTTAGCAAAAAAACTATTGGCCTTGTCATGAGTTGGCATGTGCAAATGACGATCTTGCCAATGCATCAAAATGGCATGAAGCGCGGCCAAACTCAATAAACCGTAGGCCACATTCGCTACGATGAAGTGAGCTCTGAACCATGGATCATCAATGGAGCGAGCTGATAGTACTGATCCAGAAAAAATGACTGGCAAAATCGCTGTGACACAGGCCGCCAACAAAATGATGGCTCTTAAGCCCTTGATCGGCAAATACCAACTTTCAAACCAAAAAAATGTAACCCCAATCCAAGCCATGGTTGATAGGGCTTGGGCAAAACCAAAAATAAAGCCTTGCTGAGTAAAGATCGATTCATGCAAAGTGACGCCATGCAGAATTAAGATTGGCAATAAAAGCCATTGAGAAAGACTCGACACCACTGGAGAGTCTTGATTCTTTTCAGAATTTTGCGAGTAAACCCTGATTTCTCGTAAAAAAAACAAGAAATATAAAGCGCTGGGTATCCATGCGAAGCTGGGGTGACCTAAAATGTTCATATCTACAGTTTAATGCTCATATGTTTCAAAATCTAACAGATCGTTTAAGTCGTGTGGTTAAAACCATGCGAGGTCAGGCCAGACTGACCGAAGAAAATACCGCCGAAATGCTTCGCGAGGTACGTTTAGCCCTATTAGAGGCTGACGTTGCACTCCCTGTTGTCAAAGAACTCATCAATAACATCAAACAAAAAGCTCTTGGAGTTGAGGTTCTTGATAGTTTAAGCCCTGGTCAAGCATTGGTGGGTGTTGTTCAAAAAGAACTCACCGCGATCATGGGCAATCCAAGCGCGGGTCGACTCAACTTAGCAGCTCAACCACCGGCCATTATTTTGATGGCAGGTCTGCAAGGTGCGGGTAAAACCACTTCTGCTGGCAAATTAGCCAAATGGCTCAAAGACACACAAAAGAAAAAAGTGTTGACCGTGTCTTGCGACGTTTACCGTCCAGCAGCGATCAAACAATTACAAATGGTCAGCGAGCAAGCTGGCGCAGATTTCTTTCCTAGCGATGAAAACCAAAAGCCCAAAGACATTGCGCGCGATGCTTTGGACTGGGCCAAACGCCACTATCACGATGTCTTGATTGTGGATACGGCTGGTCGCTTGGGTATTGATGAAATGATGATGCAAGAAATCAGTTCCTTGCATCAAATCTTGAACCCAATCGAAACACTCTTTGTGGTCGACGCGATGTTGGGTCAAGATGCTGTCAACACAGCCAAAGCATTCAACGAAGCACTGCCATTAACGGGTGTGATTCTCACCAAGCTCGATGGTGATGCACGCGGTGGTGCGGCACTCTCAGTTCAACACATCACTGGTGTGCCAATCAAGTTTGCGGGTGTTGCCGAAAAGCTAGATGGTCTTGAACCATTTGATGCGGATCGAATGGCCAGCCGCATTTTGGGCATGGGCGACATTCTGGCATTGGTTGAACAAGCACAAAAGAATGTTGACTTTGACCAAGCTCAAAAATTAGCTGACAAAGTTAAAAAGGGTGGCTTTGATTTAAATGATTTCCGCATGCAAATCACTCAAATGCGCCAAATGGGTGGTTTAGGTAGCATGATTGACAAGTTACCTGCAAAGTTTGCGCAAGCAGCCGCCAAGCAAGACATGAGTGTTGCTGATAAACAAGTGGCACGCACACAAGGCATCATCGACAGCATGACGCCAGCAGAAAGAAGGAAACCTGAACTTCTTAAAGCAAGTAGAAAACGTCGCATTGCTGCTGGTGCGGGAGTACAAGTACAAGAAGTGAATCGTGTCTTGGCTCAATTTGAACAAATGCAATCCATGATGAAACAATTCAAAGGCGGCAAGATGGCCAAGATGCTCGGCGGCATGGCAGCCAAGGGCATGGGGAATATGTTCAAGCGCTAAATATTTTTCACTTAACTTTCACTTAAGCATCCAAACAAAAAGCCAGATCAATGATCTGGCTTTTTTGTGGGCCTTACTTTTGATTTGAATGAATCCTCAAGATGCTAATTGAGCTTTCACCAAATCAGTCACTTTTTTAGCCACATCACCAACTGGTATCACTGATGCCTCAGCATCGGTGCGAGCTTGAAACTCCAACTGACCTTCCTTCAAGCCACGCTCACCAATCACCACACGGTATGGCACGCCGATCAATTCCCAATCTGCAAACATCGCGCCTGGACGCTCGCCGCGATCATCCAAGATCACCTCGATGCCTGCAGACATTAAGTCTTGGTAGAGTTTGTCAGCAGCTTCGCGAACCATGTCAGAACGGTCATAACCCATTGGGCACAAAACCACTTGGAACGGTGCAATCGATACTGGCCACATGATGCCGCGATCATCAAAACGTTGCTCAATCGCAGCACCCAATAAACGAGTCACCCCAATGCCATAACAACCCATCACCATTGGTTGAGACTGACCTTTTTCATCCAAATAAACAGCATTCATCGACTCTGAATAACGGGTACCTAGCTGAAACACATGGCCCACTTCAATACCACGACAAATTTCTAGAACACCCTTACCGTCTGGTGATGCATCACCAGCAATCACGTTGCGCAAATCAGCAACGATTGGCTCAGGTAAATCACGACCCCAATTAACACCTGTTAAATGATGGCCTTCTTGATTAGCGCCGCAAATGAAATCGCTCATATTGGCAACTGTTCTATCGGCCACAATGGTCAATGGCTTATTCAATTTCACTGGGCCTAAATAGCCAGGAGGAGTACCAAAATACTCAATGATCTCTGCTTCTGTGGCAAAACGGAAGTCTGTTAAGCCTGGCACTTTGCTTGCTTTGATTTCATTTAATTCATGATCGCCACGAATCAATAATAAAAATAGCTTCGCACTCTCTTCTTGATCAACCGCCAAGACAATTGACTTAACTGTTTTCTCAATCGAACACTTTAAGAATTGCGCCACCTCTTCACACTTCACCTGACCAGGTGTCGGGGTTAAGGCCATTGCTTGAGTAGCAGTACCTCTGCTTGCAATCAATGAAAGCGCTTCTGCAGTTTCAATATTTGCTGCATAGTCAGAACTTGGGCAGTATGCAATGGCATCCTCTCCCGTATCTGCGATCACGTGGAACTCTTGACTGCCTGTGCCACCAATGGCACCGTTATCTGCATTAACGGCTCTGAAGTTGAGTCCTAAGCGCTGGAAAATACGGGTATAAGCATCAAACATTTTGGCGTAAGACACTTTCATGCCTTCAACATCTCTGTCAAAAGAATAAGCGTCTTTCATGCTGAACTCACGACCGCGCATGATGCCAAAGCGTGGACGACGCTCATCTCTGAATTTTGTTTGAATTTGATAAAAATTGACGGGTAACTGCTTGTAACTCTTGATTTCATGACGAGCAATGTCAGTCACCACTTCTTCAGAAGTAGGCTGAATCAAAAAGTCGCGGTCATGACGGTCTTTGATGCGCAATAGCTCTGGGCCCATCTTGTCCCAACGACCTGTTTCTTGCCATAGTTCAGCTGGCTGAACCACTGGCATTAAAAGCTCAACGGCTCCAGCCTTGTCCATCTCTTCACGGATGATGCCCTCGACCTTCCTAATAACCTTAAGACCCATAGGCATATAGTTGTAGATGCCGGCGCCCAGCTTTCGTATCAAGCCAGCACGCATCATGAGCTTGTGGGAAACGATTTCCGCATCGGCTGGGGCTTCTTTTAAGGTACGGATAAAAAATTGACTGGCTTTCATGGTTCACTTTATAAAATAATGGATAGGCTATATAGCTATAATCAATTTATTGATTTTAAAGGATTAAAGGATTAAGGCACGAATATGCTCGACAGAGAAGGGTACAGACCCAACGTCGGCATCGTTCTACTCAATCAACGCAACGAAGTATTTTGGGGGAAACGTGTTGGCCAGCACTCTTGGCAGTTCCCACAAGGTGGTATCCAACACGGTGAAAACCCAGAGCAGGCAATGTATCGCGAGTTGCATGAGGAGATCGGTCTAGAGCCGCAACACGTCCAAATTATTGGACGAACCCGTGAATGGCTACGTTATGACGTGCCACAGGAGTTTTTGCGTCGTCCATCTGCAGCAAACACTGCCCGTCGCTCAACACGCCAAGCTTACCGTGGCCAAAAGCAAATTTGGTTCCTTTTACGCATGGTGGGTCGTGACAGCGACGTTTGTTTGCGAGCCACAGACCACCCAGAATTTGATGCTTGGCGCTGGAGTCCTTATTGGATTCCGTTGGATGTGGTGATTGATTTCAAACGCGAAGTATATGAATTGGCCTTATCGGAGTTGGCCAGGTATATCTCGCGCGGACCGCGCATGATGATGATGCCTTGGGGTTCACCGTTAGATCTTTATAAATCCCCATTACATGAGTCCAAACAAGATTCGGAGCCCTCTTGAGCCAACATTCAATTTTTAAGACTATTTTTAAAGTTCTTTTGAGCTTATCAGTCATGATGAGCATCACTGCTCACGCTCAATACAGAACAGCTGATCCTGCAGATGAAAATGATCCGGATGCTCCTCGATTTTGGGAAGAGACTGAAGTCAAGATTCCGACAGCACCCCCATCAAAAGATCTCAAATCTTTTTACGTTTCAGCTACTACTCAACTGAAATTTGCTTTAGATGCACCTTCGATTGCTTTTGGCAAAGATGAAGTGATTCGCTATGTTGTTGTCATCACTTCACCCAGTGGCGCCCAACAAGTTAGTTACGAAGGAATTCGTTGCGAAAAATATGAGTGGCGCCTGTATGCGACCATGCAAAAAGATGGTGCTTGGCATAAAACTGCTAACAGTCGTTGGCAAGTGATTAAGAACACCAGCTATAACTCTTATCACGCAGCCTTGGTCAAGGATGCCTTTTGTGACAATGCGATTCCACGCAGAAGCGCAAAAGAAATTATTCCTTTGCTACAACCTTAAGCTTAAGATTTATTTAGACTTGCTCACTTCTTAGCTGTGAGCTGAGAGCCGATAGGTTCTCCTTTAGCCAGACGAACCAAAACATTGTCTTCAAGACCAGAAGCAATCACAGTGTCAGCCCCAGACTGAGCAGCAACCTTTGCTGCCAACACCTTAGTGAGCATGCCACCTTTACCAATATCACTGCCTGCACCACCGGCCATTTTTTCTAAAGCAGGGTCACCCGCTTGTGCTTCTTGAATCAAATGTGCATTTGAATCGCTGCGTGGATCAGCGCTGAATAAGCCACCCTGATCAGTCAAAATAATCAAAGCATCCGCTTCAATCAAATTGGTCACCAAAGCACCTAAAGTATCGTTGTCACCAAATTTGATTTCATCAGTGACCACTGTGTCGTTTTCATTGATGATAGGTACCACACCATGCTTTAAAAGAGTCAATAAAGTCATGCGTGCATTTTGATTTCTTTGCTCATCTGCCAAGTCAGCATTGGTGAGCAACACTTGTGCCGTTCTAATTCCGTATTGAGCAAAACAAGTTTCATACACTTGCACCAAACCCATTTGACCAACAGCAGCTGCAGCTTGTAATTCATGAATATCGGTAGGACGCTTGGTCCAATTCAAGCGTTGCATGCCCTCTGCAATCGCACCGGAACTGACCATCACCACTTGCTTGCCCATCGCACGCAATTCAGCCATTTGAGCAGCCCAACGACCAATCGCCGCATGATCAAGTCCCTGACCACGATTGGTCACCAGTGTTGAACCCACTTTGATCACGATGCAATCGGCATCTTGTATTGCTTTGCTCACCAGGCACTCCTTGAATACATATATTTTTTAGTCGTTAATTTCGTCGTCATCCAAATCTTGATTCTGAAAACGAGGATCAGCATCATGTTCTTCGGCCTCATCTCGCTGGGCTTTTTTAGCATCCAAATCGGTCTGAATGGCATAACAAAGTTGTTGGCAACCTTCTCCAGTCAAAGCTGAGATTTCAAAGACAGGGCCTTTCCAACCATAAGCCTTGATGAAAGCTTTGATTTTGGTAGCACGTTCCTCAGTAGGAATCATGTCGACCTTGTTCAAAACCAACCAACGAGGTTTGTCATACAAAGACTCATCGTATTTCTTCAACTCATTCACAATCGCTTTGGCTTCTCCAACAATATCGACATTGTCATCAAATGGAGCCATATCGACCAAATGCAATAACAAATTGGTACGCTGTAAATGTCGCAAGAAACGATGCCCAAGGCCAGCACCTTCTGCTGCACCTTCAATCAATCCTGGAATATCAGCAATCACAAAGCTTCGCTCAGCGCCTACTCGCACAACACCTAAATTAGGATGCAAAGTTGTGAAGGGATAGTCTGCAATCTTAGGTCGTGCATTCGAGACTGCTGTGATCAATGTTGACTTGCCAGCATTAGGCATACCCAACAATCCAACATCAGCCAACACCTTTAGTTCTAATCTGAGTTTGTGTTCTTCACCAGGCAAACCACTGGTCTTTTGTCTTGGCGCACGATTGGTACTGCTCTTGAAATGTAAATTTCCCCAACCACCGGCTCCACCTTTGGCCAAACACAAACGCTGACCGTGATAAGTTAAATCTGCGATGACTTCATTGGTATCCATCTCATGAATGATGGTGCCCACTGGCATGCGCAATTCAATATCTTCACCTGCGCGACCATAACAATCGGCGCCTCTACCTGGCTCACCATTTTGCGCTAAATGTTTTTTGGCAAAACGATAATCCACCAAGGTATTGATGTTTCGATCAGCGATGGCGTAAACGCTACCGCCTCGACCGCCATCACCACCATCTGGTCCGCCAAATTCAATAAATTTTTCGCGACGCATCGAAGCGCTTCCAGAGCCGCCATGGCCTGCCACTACTTCAATACGAGCTTCGTCGATAAATTTCATAAGATCCAATAAAAAAGGCCTCGCTATTTGGCGAGGCCTTATGCTGAGTTCTGAATGTTCTTCGTTATCTCAGTTAAGGCTAATTAAGCTGTCGGAAGTACAGAAACGAATGATTTCTTATCTGCACCTTTAACGCCAAATTGAACATGACCATCTACCAATGCGAACAATGTGTGATCTTTGCCACAACCAACGTTCACACCTGGGTGAACGCGTGTACCGCGTTGACGAATAATGATGCCGCCTGCGTTGATGGCTTGACCGCCATAAACTTTAACGCCTAATCGTTTTGACTCTGAGTCACGGCCGTTACGTGTGGAACCGCCGCCTTTTTTCTGTGCCATTTTCTACTCCGCCTCTGCCTATTAGGCCTTGATCGTGTTAATCAAAATCTCAGTAAAGTTCTGACGATGTCCTTGACGCTTTTGGTAATGCTTGCGTCGACGCATCTTAAAAATCTTCACTTTGTCATGACGACCCTGAGAAATAACAGTGGCTTTAACAGTTGCACCACTCACCAATGGCTCACCAAACTTCAGTGATTCGCCTTCGCCTACGGCGAGAACTTGGTCAATAGTGATTTCACTGCCTACATCCGCTGGTATCTGTTCTATTTTCAATTTTTCACCAGCAGCAACCTTGTATTGTTTGCCACCGGTTTTTATGACCGCGTACATATTGAAATCTTTCTATAAATATCCACACGACCCCGTGCCGTGTAGAGCCCTAAATTATAGCTCTAGCTATATTTCTAGTCAAAAAGTAAAATTCAGATGAATCTAAGAGACATTCTCATGTTTTTTATAATAAAACTTAACTAATTCAATGAGTTAAACTAATAAGAGTTAAAAACAGGGAAGTATAAATAGTTAATGAGCACTAACTTACAGACAATTTTAAGTCCTATTTCAGCCGATATGCAGTCGCTGAATGACGTTATTCGCTCACGCTTAAGCTCTGAAGTAGCCCTGATTAATCAAATTTCCGCCTACATCATTGAAGCTGGCGGCAAAAGAATACGCCCGGCCCTCCTACTGTTAACCAGTCAGGCCATCTCAAACGGCACCCCCTTAAAACATCATCTAGACATGGCAGCCGTGGTGGAATTCATCCACACCGCTACCTTGTTGCATGACGATGTGGTGGATGAGTCTCATTTACGTCGCGGCAGAGCAACAGCCAATGCTGCATTTGGAAACGCTGCCAGTGTTTTGGTGGGTGATTTTTTATATTCACGAGCATTTCAGATGATGGTGGCGCCCAACGACATCAGAATCATGGAAATACTCGCTGATGCCACAAACACAATTGCTGAAGGCGAAGTGTTGCAGTTAATGAACATGCACGATCCTGATGTCAATGAAGCACGTTACATGCAAGTGATTCACTTTAAAACTGGCAAGTTGTTTGAAGCGTCATCTGCTCTTGGCGCTCTTTTGGCAAAAGCCACTCCAGAACAATATGCTGCTGCACAGGCTTACGGCAAGCACATCGGGGCCACATTCCAACTAGTTGATGACATTCTTGACTACACCGCCAGTGCAGAACAGATGGGCAAAAATGCTGGTGATGATTTGCGCGAAGGAAAGCCAACCTTGCCATTGATTTATCTTCTCGATCACGGCACTCCCGAACAAAAATCTTTGATCAGATCAGCGATTGAACAAGCAGAAGAGTTGCCCGAAGATCTCTTTCAACAGGTCTACCAAGCGATCATGAATTCTGATGCCATCAAGTACACAGAAGCTGCAGCCTTGCGTGAAGCTCAATTGGCAAGAGAATCTTTGAAATGCTTCCCTCAAAACGCAGCGACACAAAGTTTGATCGATCTTTGTGATTACTCGCTGAAACGCTCAAGCTAAGTCTTTTTTCCTTGTCAGATCTTTCTGACAAGAGAATCAGCGTTTCACACCAGTATTTGTAAGGCTTTAACAATACAAACCAAGTTTAGTTTGCTATAGTCACCCTCATGTTCTTTGCTTAAGAAAGCATTCATGGATTCGTGGCTCAATGATTGGCCTTGGTGGGCGCAAGTTGGTTTAGTAATTTTACTTTTGGCTATTTCTGCTTTTTTCTCAATCACTGAGACCAGCATGATGGCAGCCAACCGTCACAGAATCCGGCACTTAGCTAACCGCGGCAATCGCGGAGCAAAAAACACACAAACACTTCTTTCAAAAACAGAGGAACTGTTATCAGTCATCTTGATTGGTAACAACGTCGTCAATACGATCCTGCCAGTTTTATTGACTGCCATCGCCATGCACGCTTTTGGCAACAACGCCTCCGTTCTTTCAATCAGCACGGGTGTTGCCGCTGTATTGATCATTATTTTTTGTGAAATCACCCCAAAGGTGATCGGCGCAACTTATCCAGAAAGATTCGCTATTTTCACAAGCTGGGTGATCAGACCTTTGATCGTGATCCTAAAACCCGCGATGTGGTTAATCAATTTATTTGTATCCGGCTTACTCAAAGTTTTAAGAGTGAACACAAAAGCAAATCAAAACACTCAAATGACGCCAGAAGAATTGCGCTCAGTCGTTCTTGAGTCAACCCATTTCATTCCAAATAAACACAGAAGCATCTTGGTTAATTTATTCAACCTTGAAAGCATCAAGGTGGATGATGTGATGACGCCAAGATCACGCATGGAAGTTCTCGATTTTTCAAAATCAATTGAAGATGTAATCCATCAACTAGAGACCTGTTATCACAACAAGCTACCGGTTTGCGATGAAGACTCTGATCGAGTGATTGGCATCTTGGCCGTTAGAAAAGCTCTGAGCTTATTGGGTGATGAAGATCTACAGCACGATAACTTTAAAGAATTATTGAGCGAGCCTTATTTCATTCCAAGTGGCACCCCCGTCTTGCAACAGCTTCAATTCTTCCAAGAAAATCAGGAACGCATTGGACTCGTTGTCGATGAATACGGCATTGTTCAAGGACTTGTGACGATTGAAGACATCTTAGAAGAGTTGATTGGTGAATTCACAACCTCTCTGCCAGACCTTGCGATCAAAACAAAATGGTCTGAAGACGAGACCTACATTGCAGATGGCACTGCCAGTTTGCGTGATTTGAATCGTCTTTTAAATCTTGATCTTCCCACCGATGGACCTAAGACTTTGAATGGTTTATTGATTGAGACACTCGAAGACATTCCCGACAACAACGTGAGCGTCAAAATAGGCGGTGTGGTCATGGAAATCATCCAGGTGGATGAACAGATCATTAAGACGGTTCGCATTTATCAGCCGAATGATTGAACAAGATGATGTCATCATTCATTACTGGCAAGACATTGTTGATCAAGCACTCCTGGCAAAAGCCAGCGACATTCACATTGAGCCAGAAAACGGAGTAAGCCATGTGCGCTTGCGCGTTGATGGCTGCCTGAGTCACTTAAACAGCTCCCCTGCACATTGGCATGACCGACTATCTAGTCGGATCAAAATTTTGGCACGCTTGGATATTTCTGAAAAACGCTTGCCTCAAGATGGTCAAATGTTATTGAGCAGCTCGCAGAGCGCACAGATCAATAACATCGATTGCCGTGTTTCAACTTTACCCACCCTGCATGGCGAGAAAATTGTTTTAAGGGTCTTGAGCAAGCAAGAAGACGATCTTGATATCAATAAGATTGGTCTTGATCAAACTCAAAAACAACATTTACTGCACTGCCTTGATCAGGCTCAAGGAATGATCTTGGTCACCGGCCCAACCGGTAGTGGCAAAACTCAAACGCTTTATAGCTGCCTCAAGTATTTGATGGATGGCAGCCGTAACATCACGAGCATTGAAGATCCTGTTGAAATTCAACTACAGGGCATTAATCAGGTTCCGATCAATGAGAAAGCAGGTTTACGCTTTGATGTAGCATTAAGGGCATTGATGAGACAAGATCCTGATGTCATCATGGTCGGAGAAATCAGAGATGCTGTCACAGCAAAGATTGCATTGCAAGCTGCAGAAACAGGTCATTTGGTTTTGGCGACGCTGCACGCCAACGATGCGCCCAGCGCAATCTTCAGATTAAAACAATTGGGATGCTCGCACGGTGACATTGCGAACAATGTCAACTGCATCACAGCTCAAAGATTGGTGCGCATTTTTTGCACAGCCTGCTCAAGAAATTCATCAAAAGACCTGATAACAGGATGCTCCATTTGTAACGGTAGTGGCTTTCATGGTCGAAAGGCTGTTCATCAGGTCATGCGCCTATCCGACCAACTCCGACAACTGATTGAAAGCGAAGCTCCCTTAAGTGCCATACAAACTCAATGTCACACTGAAAAAATATCAACCCTGAAAGAGTCTGCGCAAACTCTTGTTGAGTCAGGAATGAGCTCTGAAGATGAAATCAGGCGTCACATCGCATGAAAGAAGCTTCTCAACTTCACCTGATCAGACAACTTCATTCACTCTTGAAGTCTGGTTTGTCTTTGTTAGATGCCATTCAAATGATGGGGCTTACCAACATCCAAAAATCTTTGGCCAATGGCAACAGTCTTTCTTACTCTTTATCGAAAATGGGGCTTCATCCATTTTGTGTCAGCTTGATGCAAACAGGAGAAGCCACTGGGAATCTTTTAGACAGCCTGTCACAAGCATCGATTTATCTTGAGAAACAAATCAAGCTTCAAAAGAAGATTAAAAAAGCACTGAGTTACCCATGCATCGTTCTCTTTGTCTCAAGCTTTGTTCTAGTGGCCATGTTTCAATGGGTGATACCAAGCTTTGAAAATATGTTTGCCAATTTTCAGGCAGAACTGCCCTGGCCAACCAGATTGTTAATTCAAGGCTCTCACTGGGTGCAAAATTATTCTCTGATGGTAGCGATTGCACTTGTAAGTGTCATCGGAGTATTTCATTTCATTTGGAGACGTCACACTCAAACGCAACAGGTGGTTGATCACCTCTTACTGACTCTTCCCATTATTGGGTCGATTCGAAGAAGCTCTTTGCTGATTCAGTGGAGTCGGAATATCTCATTATTAACTTCTCGAGGCGTACCGATTCTTGAAGCCTTAAAACAAACGGCCCTACATTCAAATGACTGGGTCAGCTTTAACTTTTGCGCACAAATCAATGTTTCCTTGGCACAAGGTTGGTCACTCTCAGAATCTATCAAGCAAATATCCGGACAATCTCTGTTAAGCCAAAAAGAGCAACTTCAATTAATCAAAGTGGGTGAAGTTTCAGGAGATTTACCTCAAATGCTTGCCAATATCGCCAATCAAGAAGAAGATCACTTAGACCACATGATTGATCAATTGGCTCAAAGCATTGAGCCATGTCTGATGATCATCATGGGGCTTATCATTGCTTGCTTGGTCATTTCTTTGTATTTGCCAATTTTTGAAATGGGACAGATTCTTTGATTGAAATTTTCTCCGCCATCATCATCATTGGTGCACTATTGATGCTGTCTTGGATCGACTTCAAGACTTTTATCTTGCCCGACTACCTGACCTATGGGTTGATTGCTTACGGGCTTCTCGCAAATATTTTCCTGGGGCTTGCTTGGGCCAATACTGAATCATCTATTTTGGGAGCCGTGTTTGGTTTTCTGAGTCTGTACGCACTGAACCAGCTGTATCTAAAAATCAGAGGACATCACGGCATTGGTATGGGGGATGCAAAGTTGCTGGCTGGCCTTGGTGCTTGCTTAGGCATTCAAAGTTTGCCTTACATACTTTTGATTGCCTCATTGTCTGGCCTGATTGGTGGCTACGCATGGCTAAAAATCCATCAACAAGAACACAGCCATGCATTTCCTTTTGGTCCTTTTATTGCATTTGGTGGCATCATTGTTTTGTTATGGCAGATTTAAAGAACAACTCTTCGAATAGCCCCGCTCATCCCTCTCATCTTTTAAGGGTTGGGTTGACCGGAGGTATTGGCAGCGGGAAAAGTGCCGTTGCCACAGAACTAGAGAAATGTGGTGCTGCCATCATCGATACCGACCTCATTGCTCATGACATCACCAAAGCCAACGGTTTGGCCATGAGCGCCATTGAGCAATCTTTTGGTCCTGAGTTTTTACTCAAAGATGGCTCTTTAGACAGGCAAAAGATGAGAGAGCTTGTTTTTGCTGACCCCAAAGCCAAAGAAAAGCTTGAAAAGATCACCCACCCTTTGATTTATCAAGAAACCAAGCGCTTGAGTGATCTACATCAAGCCAAGAACCCCGCTTACCTTGTTTACGTGGTGCCTTTATTGGTCGAATCGAGCTTTTGGATCAATCAATCCCCAAAAGCTTTGGACTGTATTGTGGTGGTTGATTGCCCAGAAACCCAGCAAATTGCTAGGGTCCAAGAGAGAAATGGTCTTGAAATAGGCATGATTCAAAAGATCATTGCCAGTCAGGCCAGTCGTCATGACAGACTGGTGATTGCCGATCACGTGATTGAAAACAATCAAGGGATTGAAGATTTAAAGATTGAGGCCCAACGACTTCATCAAATACTTTTGAGGCATAAAAGTAGTTAAAAAGGCTCTTTTTTTGCCAAAAATCACAGAATTTCAGTCTAGAATATGAATCTGTGATTATTTACGAATACCCCTTCAATGAACTGGTGCGCAGTCTTTTGAGACTGGAGTACCTCTTTGATCGTTTCGAGTACTTCGTAGAAAAAGATGATGCAAGAGATCAGCATCAAGCCATTTCAATATTATTTGACCTAGGCGAGATCACTGCACGCGCAGATTTGAAATCAAGTCTTATGAAAGAACTTGATCGCCAAAAAAATAGTTTGTTATCTTTAAAGAACTCTAGCAACATCGATCAAGATGCTTTGCTCAACACGCTTGAAGAAATGAACATCATCTGGGGCAAGATTAATCAGACCGGCAAGACCAATGCTCAGATCTTAGAGAGTGAATGGTTGAATTTGATTCGTTCACGCTTGAGCATTCCAGGCGGCACCAGCCCAGTAGATTTACCAGCGTATTACGCATGGCAATTTACAGACGCAAATATTCGTCGTGCGAATTTAAAGAAATTTGTAGAGCCGTTGATGTCATGGAAATATGCCAGCCAGCTATTCTTAAAATTATTGAGAGGCTCAGGCAAGCCTGCTGAAACGCTTGCGTCTAAAGGCTCCTACCAACAAATGCTTTCTGGTAAAACATATCAATTGATGCGTGTTGGCATTCATCAATCACACTTGATTCCAGAAATCAGTGCCAACAAGTACATGCTTTGGACTCGCTTCATGACTTGTGATGGTGAAGCTAAGCCACGAGCTTTTGCAGAAGATGTTCCTTTTGAACTATCTCTTTGTAATTTCTAAAAATAACTTCTAAAAAACTTTTAAGCCCTTTAGCTTTTCTAAAATTGGTAGTGTGGCAGGTAAGACAGGATCAAATCCTGCGATACCAAGCTGATCAATATCTTTGATGTTCAACCATCCCAGCGCTTGATTTTCCAATCCACGTGGCTGACCCTGCCAAGACTTCACGAAACAAATATGTAAGCGCACATACGCATGAGGATAGTCATGTTCTAAAACCATGAACTCATCTGCTTGATCAATGCGCACATCAATTTCTTCTTGAAGTTCTCGAGAAAGAGCTGCGAAAAGAGTTTCACCAGCCTCTACTTTTCCACCAGGAAATTCCCAGTAACCGGCATAAGGCTTGCCCTCTGGGCGCTGGCCAAGCAATACAGCCCCGGCACCATCGATCAAAACACCTACTGCAACCTCTACAACAGGTCTAGATGATGTCGGCTCTTGCTCAGCAGTCAATGTATTAATCCTGCTGTCCAGCCCAATGGCGTGCGAACTGCCAAGCCACACGTCCTGATCTTGAGCCTCTTTCCAAAGCCCAAATCAAAGCCTCTGGTTTTGCTGCAGCAATTTTTTCTGCGTTCAAGCCAAAATGTTTGAGCCAGTGCGCCACGATATCAAGGTACTCATCTTGTTTTGGAGGGTAAAAAGAAATCCACAAACCAAATCTTTCAGATAAAGATATCTTTTCTTCAACCACCTCACCAGGATGCAACTCTCCATCAGCGCCATGTTGGTATGACTCATTGTCTGACATGTACTCAGGCAACAAATGACGACGGTTAGATGTTGCGTAAATCAAAATATTATCGACCTGCGCAGAAATAGAACCATCCAAAGCAGACTTCAAAGATTTATAACCTGACTCTCCATCTTCAAAAGACAGGTCATCACAAAAGATGATGAATTTTTCAGGTCGAGCTGCCAACAAATCAGTGAGGTCACCAAGATCTGTTAAATGTTCTTTATCGACTTCAACCAAACGCAAACCTTTCGCAGCAAACTCATTCAAAGAAGCCTTGATCAAAGATGATTTACCAGTGCCTCTAGCGCCCGTTAACAAAACATTATTAGCAGGCTTACCTTCAACAAAGTGCTTGGTATTGTTATAAATGAGATCTGTTTGACGCTCAATGTGCTGAAGATCTTTGAATGTGATGCCAGAGATATGATGCACAGCTTGTAGATAGCCCAACTTACCCAAAAGCGTATCTTTGCGACGCCACCTAAAAGCAACCGCAGAATTCCAATCTTTTTCTGTCAAAGATTTTGGCATCCACTCATCAAGTCTTTGCAATAGATTATCTAAGCGATCAAACTTATCAGACATGACTTTCCTATGATCTTTGTGAATTCAGCGGAATCGCATTAAGAGCGATAGTCTGCATTGATAGAAACATATTCATGAGATAGATCGCAGGTCCAGACAGTTTGAGTCGCTTGACCTCGACCTAAGTTAGCGCGAACCGTGATTTCTGCTTGCTTCATCACACGCTGTCCATCTTCTTCTTTATATTCAGGATGACGGCCACCATCTTTGGCAACCCAAACATCATCCAACCATAACTGCACACGTCCAACATCAAGATCTGTAATACCGGCATAGCCAATCGCAGCCAAGATACGACCTAAGTTAGGATCGCTGGCAAAAAATGCGGTTTTCACCAACGGTGAGTGAGCAATCGCTTCAGCCACCAATTTACATTCAGCATCGGTCTTACCGCCTTCAATCTGAATCGTGATGAATTTAGTCGCACCCTCACCATCTCGCACAATCATTTGAGCTAATTTTTGACAGACTTCAATCAATGCTTGGCGGAAGATGTCATGTGCCTGACCAGAAGCTGGAATCTCTACTTGGCTTGCGCCACTGGCCATGACAATGAAAGAATCATTGGTCGATGTGTCACCATCAATCGTGATGGCATTGAAAGACAAATCAGCAGCGGCTGTTGTTAATTGCTGCAATAAAGCGGGCGATACTTTTGCATCAGTTGCCACATAGCCCAACATGGTGGCCATGTTCGGATGAATCATGCCAGCACCCTTGCTGATACCAGTCAAGGTGATGGCTTGACCATTGATCTCAACTTGCTTCGAATATGCTTTTGCCTGAGTATCAGTGGTCATGATGGCATGAGCAGCATTGAACCAGTTATCCGAATTTAAATTGCTGATCGCTTGAGGCATACCAGCAATCACCTTTTCTACTGGCAAAGGCTCAAGAATGACTCCGGTTGAAAAAGGCAAGATTTGCTCTTTTTTCAAACCCATTAACTTTGCCAACTCTTCACATGTGCGCATCGCATTTTTATAACCAGGCTCACCTGTGCCTGCATTGGCGTTACCTGTGTTGATGATCAATGCTCGAATATCCGCGCCACTGTTTGCTGATACCTGCAAGTGCTCTCTACAAATTTGCACCGGCGCCGCACAAAAGCGATTTTTCGTAAAAACACCAGCAACGCTAGAACCTTCATTGAGTTCAATAATCAGAACGTCTTTACGACCAGGTCTTTTAATGCCAGCTTCTGCATGCCCCAAACGGACACCATTCACAGGGCTTAATTCACTGGCAATCGGTAATGGGGAATTCACTGGCATGGTGTTTTATCTCTAAAAATGAGTCAATGATTCAAACAAACATTCAATTAACTGAGCTGCCCATGGCAGTGCTTGTATTTTTTCCCGCTACCACATGGGCAAGGATCATTACGACCCACCTTAGGGCCAGCCTGAGCAGCTTGAGGGGCAGCAGCACGTGCAGAAGGCTCATCCTCTGATTGATCAGCGCTGGCATGTTGATACTGCACACCCTTCACATCCGCCAAATCTTCTTGGATGGACTCTGAGGCACGCTCTAACTCTTCAGCAGTTTCAATTCTGACCACCATGATGGTGCGAGTCACTTCTAACTTCACTGTGTCTAGCAAGCGAGCAAATAATTCAAATGCTTCACGGCGATATTCTTGCTTAGGATCTTTTTGTGCATAGCCGCGCAAATGAATGCCCTGACGCAAATGATCCAAAGCGGCTAAATGCTCTCTCCAAGAAGTATCTAGAGCATACAAAATCACTGAACATTCAAACTTAGCAAAAGATTCTCTACCGACCAATTCAACTTTTGCATCGTAAAGACTCTTAGCGCTTTCCAATACTTTGGCAAGCAGATCTTCTGGCTCGATAGTGTCTGCAGCATCAATGATGGCTTGCAGATCAACTGATAAGCCCCAATCGTTCGATAACACTTGCTGCAACCCAGCAACGTCCCACTGCTCAATCACAGATTCAGCAGGAATATGATCATGGAACAAATCTGTGAAAAACGATTCACGCAAGTTGGCAACTAAATCACCAACATCTTTTGATTCAAGAACCTCATTGCGCAAACGATAAACTTCTTTACGCTGATCATTGGCCACATCGTCGTATTGCAATAATTGCTTACGAATATCAAAGTTTCTGGCTTCCACTTTGCGCTGTGCAGATTCAATTGAGCGAGTCACCATGCCGGCTTCAATTGGCTCACCCTCAGGCATGCGCAAGCGATCCATGATGGACTTCAGACGCTCACCAGCAAAGATGCGAAGTAAAGCATCATCCAATGACAAATAGAATCTTGATGAACCTGGGTCACCCTGACGTGCAGCACGACCTCTTAACTGGTTATCAACACGACGGCTTTCATGACGCTCAGTACCGATGATGTGCAAACCACCTGCACTCACCACGTGGTCGTGCAAACCTTGCCATTCATCATGCAACTGTTTAATGCGAGCAGCTTTATCTTGTGCAGAAATCGCAGCATCTTGCTCAATCAAGCCAGCTTGTTTTTCAACGTTACCGCCCAACACAATATCCGTGCCTCGACCAGCCATGTTCGTTGCGATGGTGATCATCTTTGGACGACCCGCTTGCGCAATGATTTCAGCTTCTTTGGCATGTTGCTTGGCGTTCAATACTTGATGAGGCAACTTCGCCTTATCCAATAGTGATGAAATCAACTCTGAGTTTTCAATCGATGTGGTACCAACCAACACCGGTTGACCGCGCTCATAGCAATCTTGGATATCTTTGATAACAGCGTTATAACGCTCCATCGATGAGCGATAGATTTGATCTTGCCTATCAATTCTGGCGTTGATGCGATTTGGAGGAACAATCACTGTCTCCAAACCATAGATCTCTTGGAACTCATAAGCTTCTGTATCAGCTGTACCGGTCATACCAGCGAGCTTGCTGTACATACGGAAATAGTTCTGGAAGGTGATCGTCGCCAAGGTGCGATTTTCGTGTTGAATCGCTACACCCTCTTTTGCCTCAACCGCTTGATGCAAACCATCTGACCAACGACGTCCTTGCATGAGTCGTCCGGTGAATTCATCAACAATGACAACTTCACCATTTTGTACAACGTAATGCTGATCTTTATTAAATAGTGTGTGAGCTCTTAGAGCGGCATACACATGGTGCATCAAAGTGATGTTTTGAGGAGCATACAAAGACTCCCCTTCTTTGATCAAACCAATTTGAGCCAAAGCAATCTCAGCTTTTTCGTGACCCGCTTCAGTTAAAAATACTTGGTGAGATTTTTCATCAACGATGTAATCACCTGGGGTGATGACACCTGAACCATCTGCTTTTTCTTCGCCGTACTGACGAGTTAAATATTGTGGCAATGCATTCATCGCCACATAAATTTCTGTGTGATCTTCTGCTTGACCAGAAATGATCAAAGGCGTGCGAGCCTCGTCGATCAAAATCGAGTCAACTTCGTCAACAATGGCGTATGCCAAACCACGCTGCACACGCTGATCCAATTCTTGAATCATGTTGTCGCGCAAATAGTCAAAACCGAATTCGTTATTTGTTCCGTAGGTGATATCTGAGTTGTAAGCTTTTTTCTTAGCTTCATGTTCCATTTGTGACAAATTAATGCCAACACTTAGACCCAAGAAGTTATAGAGCTTTGCCATCCACTCAGCATCACGCTCTGCCAAGTAATCGTTGACCGTCACAACGTGAACACCTTTACCTGTTAAGGCATTCAGATACACAGGGAGAGTTGCGGTCAAGGTTTTACCTTCACCGGTTCTCATTTCAGAGATTTTTCCTTGGTGAAGAGCCAAGCCACCAATCATCTGAACATCAAAATGACGCATGTTCATGACACGCTTGCTGGCCTCACGAACAACCGCAAAGGCCTCTGGCAAGATTTCATCAATTGTTTGGCCTGCAGCCAGTTTTGACTTGAATTCAGCTGTCTTTGCTTGCAATGCAGCATCGTCAAGCGAGGCAATGCCCTGCTCCAGACTATTAATCTGAGCGACAATGCGCTTATATTGTTTTAAGAGTCGATCATTTCGACTGCCAAATATTTTCTTAAGAAGACCAGTAACCATGACTTTTGCGAGGAAATTTAAGCCTCAAAGTTTAGCACCCAGACGGACATCTGCGAATGCCCGTGATGCATTAGCTTGCATTGAAAAAAATACCCCTCTGGGAGACCTCCTGCAAAGGGCAGAAAACAATCTTTTAGTTCAGCAAGCGATTGACCTGAGCCTCAATCAAAATGGGCTTCAGAAGGCTATTGGCTTGGTTAAAGCCGGTGGCCTTTCAGATGAAACTGGGCAATTGACCTTGTTGGTATCAAATGCAGCCATTGCAACCCGAATCAGTCAAAAAGCCCCCTCAATACTCTTAAAACTTCAAGAACAAGGTTATCCAGCCCGTTCTTTGGCCATTAAACAGGCTCCTGGAGGGCTTGGAATACCAGCCCCAAACAAGGTTCAAAGCACTGAAAAACCCCCTGTTTTTCCCTCAAGCGCTGAAAAATCTTGGTCTAAATTAATGAATCAGCTCGATGAAAGTTCTCCGCTGCGGATCGCGGTTGAAAAACTCTTAAAAAATCGGGAAAAAGGCTGATTTGCCTAATTTTTAGGCAAACAAAGGCTTATTTTTTAATTGATAAGCTTCTGGCGCGCTGGCTTCGTCGAAGCCTTTTATTTCGTAACTGCTTGGGTCTGCAAATAAAGCTCTGAGCAATGCATTGTTCAAAGCATGACCTGACTTTTCAGCAATATAAGCGCCCACAATCGGATGACCTGCTAAATACAAATCACCAATCGCATCCAAAATCTTATGACGCACGAATTCATCGTCATAGCGCAATTCTTCATTATTTAAAATTCGGTGCTCATCCAACACAATCGCGTTATCCAAACTACCGCCGCGAGCTAAACCCATTTCGCGCAGAGCTTCTACTTCATGAGCAAAACCAAATGTTCTAGCTCTTCCAATTTCTCTTGCATACGTGCTGTCTGCAAAATCAATCACATGTCTTTGACCAGTCTTATCGACTGCAGGGTGTTTGAAATCAATCGTGAAATCTAACTTGAATCCATCGAAAGGTTCCAAGCGTGCTAATTTGCCAGCCTCTCTAATTTCAACTGGCTTTTTAATCACAATGAACTGACGTGGAGCCTCTTGTTCTTGAAGGCCTGCTGATTCAATCAAAAACAAAAATGAAGCCGCACTGCCATCCATGATGGGCACTTCTTCGCAATCTAATTCAATGATCAAGTTATCAATGCCAAGACCTGCGCAGCCAGATAACAAATGTTCTACAGTAGAAACTCGGGTGTCACCATTTTGTAACACCGTGGCCAAACGTGTATCAGTCACCAAGTGCGCATCAGCCTTGATGCCAGGGGCATTCGGTAAATCGACGCGATGAAAAATAATGCCTGTATTAATTGGTGCAGGTATTAATTTAAGCGTCACCTTGCGGCCCGTGTGTAATCCAATACCAACGGTTTTTACAGGGGCTGCAATGGTGCGCTGTTTCAACATGATTTATCTGTAGATTAAAGTGCTTTTAGTGCAGAAGCTGCATCACTCACTTCAAACTTACCAGCTGCTTCAACGGCCAAATGCTTCACTACGCCATTATCAACAATCATCAAATAACGTTGTGAACGAACACCCATACCGCGAGCTGTTAAGTCAAATTCCAAACCAAGCTTCTTAGTCAATTCTGCTGCGCCATCAGCCATCATGCGAACTTTTCCATTCACCTTTTGGTCTTTACCCCAGGCACCCATCACAAATGCATCATTCACTGATAAGCACCAAATTTCGTCAACACCCTTGGCTTTGATCGCATCAAAGTTAGCCACGTAACCTGGAACGTGCTGAGCTGAGCATGTTGGTGTAAATGCACCTGGCAAGCCAAAAATAACAATCTTTTTACCTGCTGTTAATTTGCTCACTTCAAAAGCATTTGGTCCTACAGAACAACCTTCTGTAGCAACTTCTAAAAATTCATGAATTGTGGCATTTGGTAGTTGTTGTCCTACTGCAATCATTGTCTTCTCCATTCAATAAGGGTCTTTAAATTAACTAATTTAAATAGTAATTTTTGTTTATAACTATTGGCATTTATTTTTGCCAGAACACCGATGGTATCGCATGCGTCGTCATTTCGCAGGAGGCGCGTTACCACCGGCATCTGTATGCCATTGTTTTTTATGCTTTTTTCTAATTACGACTAATTCTTAATCAGCTTGCTTACGTAAAAAAGCTGGAATATCGTAGTAATCAGCACCCTTATCCATCATTGCTTGCGCTTCTGGTGAGCTATTTGCGCCCAAACGCGGCTCATTTGATTCACGATTGCTGCGAAACACTTTTGGTACATCATATTTTGCGTAATCACTGGCAGATCCCACCGGCATCGCTGGCGCAGTCATGCTTGCGGCATTCACGTTGCTGGCTGTATTTGCCATCGCCATGGTTGCTGTTGCACTTTGTGGTGCGAAAGTACTTAAATCAGCCATGGTTGGTGCTGCATCATAAGTGCCTGTGGCTTGTGTATTACGCCAAATAACTTCAGGCTGCTTTTCTTTGCGCTTGCCACCATTCAAACCAGTAGCAACCACTGTGACACGCAAAGCATCACCCAAGCTTTCATCGTAAACAGTACCAAAGATCACTGTGGCATCTTCAGCAGCATATCCACGAATAGCGCCCATTACTTCACGAGTCTCTGACAACTTCAATGAACGGCTTGCTGTGATGTTCACCAATACGCCACGCGCTCCTGACAAATCAACACCTTCAAGCAATGGTGATGCAACAGCAGCTTCAGCAGCTAAACGAGCACGATCCATACCAGAAACAGTGGCTGTTCCCATCATGGCTTTACCTTGCTCACTCATCACTGTTTTAACGTCTTCAAAGTCAACGTTGATCAAACCTTGCTCGTTGATGATTTCTGCGATACCGGCAACAGCGTTGTGCAATACATCATCTGCACAACCAAAGGCCTTGTCCATCTCAGCATCTTCACCCATGACTTCAAATAGTTTTTCATTAAGAACAACAATTAATGAATCAACATAGTTTTCAATTTCATGAGCACCAGCTTCAGCCACTTTACCGCGCTTTGCACCTTCAAAATCAAATGGCTTGCTGATCACACCAACTGTCAAGATACCCATTTCTTTGGCAACTTGAGCAACCACCGGACCTGCGCCTGTACCTGTACCACCACCCATACCGGCTGTGATAAAGACCATGTGTGCACCTTGCAATGCATCAGCAATGCGTGCCTTAGCTTCAACAGCAGAAGATGCACCCACTTCAGGCTTGGCACCAGCACCCAAACCTGTTGCACCCAACTGAATATTGACGCCAGCTTTAGAACGTTGAAGTGCACCCGCATCTGTGTTCATGCAAATGAACTCAACACCTTGTACACCACGACGAATCATGTGCTGCACAGCGTTACCGCCTGCACCGCCCACGCCGACCACTTTAATAATGGTCTTACCCGCCGGTTCTGCATCTAACATTTCAAATTCCATACTACCTCCTTATAACTACGGTTGACGACGACAAAAATAAAACTAAAAATCTTCTAATACTTCTAAATTCTTAAAAATTTCCCATGAACCATTCGCGCATGCGCGCCACGATGTTTTGTATGGTTCCAGATTGCGCAACTCGGCGACCACGCACTAACTGCACACGCCCCTCCATCAACAAACCTAAGCCTGTTGAATATCTTGGGCTTCTTAAAATTTCACTCAAATGTCCTTTGTACTCAGGGAAACCAACGCGCGCTGGCTTAGCAAAAACTTCTTCTGCCAATTCAACAACTCCCGGCATCAAGGCCGTGCCGCCAGTTAAAACAACTCCTGAGGAAACCAAATCTTCCATGCCTGATTCGCGCACCACTTGACGAACCAAACTCAATAACTCTTCAACACGTGGCTCGATCACTGCAGATAAAGCTTGGCGTGACATAGACCGAGCTTCGCGATCACCAACACCCGGAACCTCAATGGTTTCATTTGGATTGGCCATGCTTTGACGTGCAATACCAAAATGAATTTTGAGATCTTCCGCATCGATGGTTGGAGTGCGCAAAGCCATTGCAATGTCATTGGTGATTTGATCACCAGCAATTGGAATCACTGCTGTGTGACGAATCGCTCCCTGACTGAAGATCGCGATGTCGGTTGTACCGCCACCGATGTCGACCAACACAACACCCAATTCTTTTTCGTCTTCAGTCAAGACCGCAACACTTGAAGCCAAAGGCTGCAAAATCAGATCATTCACTTCTAGACCACAACGGCGCACACACTTCACAATGTTTTGCGCAGCACTGACAGCACCAGTCACGATGTGCACCTTGACCTCTAAACGAATACCGCTCATACCAATTGGTTCACGCACATCTTCTTGTCCATCAATGATGAATTCTTGCGTGAGGATGTGAAGAATTTGTTGATCGGTTGGAATATTGATCGCTTTAGCTGTTTCAATCACTCGCTCAACATCACCTGCTGAAACCTCTTTGTCACGGATTGCCACCATGCCTGTTGAATTAAAACTGTGAATGTGGTTTCCAGCGATACCGGTGAACACTTGCGCAATGCGACGATCAGCCATCACCTCAGCTTCTTCAAGAGCTTTTTGAATGGACTGAACAGTGGCCTCAATATTGACGACCACACCTTTTTTCAACCCTTTAGAACTGACTTGACCAAGACCCACGACATTGAATTGACCATCTGGATTTAACTCGGCCACCAAAGCAACCACTTTGGATGTGCCGATATCCAAGCCAACAATTAAATCTTTTGTGTCTTTACTGATAACGCTCACAGTTTTTTTCCTATATTGATGGCATAGCCATTGGCATAACGAAGGTCAATTGAATCCACTCGTTGGCCCCATTTCTCTTGAACCTGTGGCCAACTCTTAATCAAACGCTCAACACTTAATTGAATCTGCTTTGCATCGCGCTCATCGAGCTCTCGACCCAATTCAATATTCAAGTTATTACTCAACTTGGCTTTCCAGGCATAACGAGAAGAGAGCTCAAGACTTTTCACACTTGCTTGCCAAGGCTCAAACCAAAGATTCAGTTGCTGGTATTTTCTAAAGACCTCTTTATTACTTCCTTCTGGACCGCTGAATCTCAACAATGAAGCGCTGTCCTCTGCTTCTGCCATATTTGCGATAAATACTTCACCGTAGGTATTGATCAATTTAGGCGTTTCACTAACCCACACTCCCAAAGCTTGATGCTCTTCGATCGCGACCACAATTCCGTTAGGCCACTCACGGCGCACACTGGCTCGACGCACCCACGGCATCGTTTCAAATGACTGTCTTGCTTGATCTAAACGAATCGTGAAAAAATTGCCCTTCACTTGATCCAATGCACGGGTTTTAATTGTTGGCAAATTCACGTGCTTGAGCTCACGACCATCGAGTGACTCAACCGTTAAGTGATTCAAAGTGAAAACTGGTTTTTGACCTAACCAGAATAGAAGCCATCCACACGTCACCAACAAAGCAATCAATAACAAGAAATTTGCCATCGCACGCATCATCTTGGCGTGATTCCAGATCGGGCCAAACACCGTGGCACTCATAGAACCTAAAAAGCCGAAGAAGATGCGCAAGAATTTCATGAATGAATACCTGCCTTGCTTAATAGCCACAACACCAAATCAGCATATTCAACACCGGCTGCCTTGGCCGCCATTGGCACCAATGAATGACCAGTCATACCAGGCGCTGTATTCATTTCTAATAAATAAGGTTGATTGGTCTTTTGATCAATCATCACGTCCGCACGACCCCAACCTTTACAGCCTAAGGCACGGTATGCACTTAAAGCAAGTTCTTGTACTTTTGTCTCAAGCGCCAAATCCAAACCTGTTGGGCACAAGTATTTGGTGTCGTCAGAAAAATATTTATTGTGATAATCGTAATTAGAGTCTGGGGCCACGATTCTGATGACCGGCAATGCTCGCGCATTCTCGCCATCACCCACGATTGGACAAGTTAACTCTTCACCGATGATGCATTGCTCTGCCATCACATCACGATCAAGCTTCGCTGCCAATGCATACGCTGCCGGCAAATCTTCTGCCTTCATGACTTTGCTCAAACCAAGAGATGATCCCTCTCTGGCTGGCTTCACAATGATCGGCAGTCCAAGATCTTGGATAATTTTTTGCCAATCACTCTTGGCATTTAACATTGCAAATCGAGGTGTGGCCAAATCAAAGCTGGACCATAATCGCTTGGTCGCTTGTTTATCAATCGCAAGAGCAGAAGCCAATACACCACTGCCGGTATAAGGCAAATTCATTTGCTCCAGCAGACCTTGCATCGTGCCGTCTTCACCATAACGACCATGGAGGGCAATGAAGACTCGATCAAATTTCTGCGCAGCTAATTCTGTGATGGCTTGTTGGCCTGGGTCAAAAGCATGAGCATTCACACCCTTTGAAATCAAAGCATCTAAAACACCTTTGCCTGACATCAAAGAAATATCTCTTTCACCTGATTTACCGCCAAGCAACACTCCGACCTTGCCCAAGGCAGCAACATTCACTTGTGACAAATCTTTTTGTACTTCTTCGCTCCAATTCATCAGATTAGGCATTTGAACCTCCCGCCAACTTTCCTGGAACAGCAGAGATGGATCCTGCACCCATGGTGATGATCACATCACCATCGCGCGCCATGCTCATCACCAAATTCGGCAATTCATTCACATCTTTTATAAATTTAGTATTAGCAACATCCAATAAGCGACCTTCTTCTTTGGCCTTTGCCAAAGCTTTGATCAAAGCCTCTCCATCAGCACCGGAAATTCGAGCCTCACCCGCTGGATAAACTTCGGTTAAAGCCAAAGCATCCACACCTTGAAGAACTCGCACAAACTCACCAAAGCAGTCACGCGTTCTGGTGTAACGATGTGGCTGGAATGCCAGCAATAATCGACGGCCTGGGAAGGCTCCTCTGGTTGCAGAGAGTGTTGCTGCCATCTCTACAGGATGATGACCGTAATCATCAATCACAGTGCATGTACCACCCTGAGGCAACTTCACTTCTCCATAACGCTGGAAACGGCGGCCAACGCCGTGGAATTCTTTCAAGGCTTTCACGATGGCTGCATCACTCACACCCAACTCAGTGGCAATGGCAATCGCTGCAAGTGCGTTACGCACATTGTGTAAGCCTGGTAAATTCAATGTGACCTTCAATGGCCCTGGCGTATCGCCATGACGACGCACGGTGTGTCGCAAGGCTGTGAAATGCATCTGAGGACCATCGGCAACAACATCAATAGCGCGCACATCAGCATCTTCAGATAAGCCATACCCAAGAATTGGTTGTGACACAAACGGCAAAATATCGCGCACGTTTTGATCATCAACGCACAACACAGCAACACCATAAAACGGCATGCGTTGCGTGAATTGCACGAAGGCTTGTTTTAACTTAGCCATATCGTGCTGATAAGTGTCCATGTGATCAGCATCAATGTTGGTGATCACTTCAATCACTGGCAATAAGTTTAAGAAGGATGCGTCTGATTCATCGGCTTCGGCCACAATAAAATCACCAGTGCCTAAACGTGCATTTGCACCAGCAGACGTTAATTTTCCGCCAATCACAAAGGTTGGATCCAAACCACCCTCAGCCAAAACTGAAGCCAACAAACTGGTCGTGGTTGTTTTGCCATGAGTGCCTGCAATAGCAATGCCCTGCTTTAAGCGCATCAACTCACCCAGCATCACAGCTCTTGGCACAATTGGAATACGCGCCGCACGGGCAGCCAAGACTTCTGGGTTGTCTCCAGTAACGGCTGTTGAAATAACAACTGCCTCTGCACTACCCACATTCTTGGCATGATGACCAATGGTGATTTCTGCACCACACTCACGCAAACGTTTGGTGGTTGCACTTTCAGCCATGTCTGAGCCACTCACCTTGTAACCAAGATTGAGTAACACCTCAGCAATACCGCTCATGCCTGCACCACCAATGCCGACAAAATGAATTTGATGAAGAATGTGCTTCATGACTGAACCGCTCTCTTAGATAACATTTGACATATTTCTGCAACATCTTTGGTTGCATTTGGCTTGGCCTGACTCAAAGCGCGTTCAGCCATTTTTGATAACTCTGCGCGATCAACTGTTTGCAAATAAACAGCCAATGAATCTGTTGTCATATCAGCTTGCGGCATCAACACAGCAGCGCCAGCCTCTGAAAGAAATTTTGCATTCGACGTTTGATGATCATCCACAGCGTATGGGAAGGGCACCAAATACGAGGCCACGCCCACCGCTGAAATTTCTGCCACAGTCATGGCACCTGCTCGACAAATCACTAAATCTGCTTTTGCATAAGCTGTCACCATGTCATCAATGAATGGCACAACTTCTGCCTCAACATTCAAGCTCGCGTATTTCTGGCGCAATTGATCAAGGTGTTTCTCACCTGCTTGGTGGATCACCGATGGTCTAGATTCAACTGGGATTTTTGCAAGGGCTTCTGGGACCACTTCATTCAATGCTGCAGCTCCCAAACTACCACCCACCACCAAAATCTGTAAACGACCAGATCTTGCTGAGTAACGAGCTTGTGGAGATTCAATTTGACTCATACCAGCACGCAATGGATTACCCAACCAAACAGCACCCGGCAATGCATTTGGAAATGCGCACAAAGTTTTGTCTGCAACTTTGGCCAATACTTTATTGGCTAAACCAGCAATTGAATTTTGCTCATGCAAAACCAATGGCTTACCCAATAAAACACTCATCATTCCAGCCGGGAATGTGACATAACCACCCATGCCCAACACAACATCGGGCTTTACTCGACGCAATACTTGAATGCTTTGCCAAAATGCTCGTAATAAATTAAATGGCAACAACACCAATGTTTTGATTCCCTTGCCTCTTAAGCCACCAAACTGAATGGATTCAAAAGCAAAACCGCGAGGCGGCACCAAGCGGTATTCCATGCCCTTGGCATTCCCCAACCAAGAAACATTCCAACCATGCTCACGCAAATATTCAGCCACAGCCAAGCCTGGGAAAATATGCCCGCCAGTACCGCCAGCCATGACCAATAAGGTGGGTGAGTGCGTCATAACTTGCCACCCCTCATCAACACTCTGTTCTCAACGTCAATCTTTAACAAGATCGCAACCGCAACTGCGTTCATCATCAAACCTGAGCCACCAAAACTAACAAACGGTAAGGTCAAGCCCTTGGTCGGCAAGATGCCCAAGTTAACGCCCATATTGATGAACGCCTGCCAACCAATCCAAATCGCAATGCCTTTTGCAACCAAGCCAGCAAAACTTCGATCCAATTGCAAAGCTGTTCGACCAATCAAGAATGCACGTCGAATAATCCAATAGAAAATTGCGATGACAACAGCGACGCCAACGAATCCCAACTCTTCGCCAATCACTGCCAAAATAAAATCTGTGTGCGCTTCTGGAAGGTAATGAAGTTTTTCAATACTTCCGCCCAAACCAACTCCGAACCACTCCCCTCGGCCAAATGCCATGAGTGAATGTGTTAATTGATAGGCTTTACCAGCAGCAAACTCTTCATTCCAAGGATCAAGGTAAGCAAAAATCCGCTGTCTTCTAAATTCAGAAAAGATGATGATGGATGCAAAACTGCCAATGGCCAAAGCTGTCAGCGCACCAAACAATTTGGCGTTGATGCCCCCTAAAAATAATAGGCCCATCGCAATCACGGCAATCACCATGAAAGCACCCATGTCAGGTTGTAATAGCAGCAAGACACCCACCGCTATCACCGCAGCACCCATCGGCAACAAACCTTTGACCAAGGTGTGCAAATACTCTTGACGCTGGACGGTGTACCAAGCAGCAAATAAAACAACTGCTAACTTCATCAATTCTGATGGTTGGAAATTTGTGATGCCCAATGGAATCCAACGCTTTGCACCATTGACCCCTTTACCAACCCCTGGAATCAAAACAAAGATCAACATGATGAATGCCAAAGCAAAAATGGCGGGCGCTAAACGATCCCAAACTTTAAGAGGTACTTTGAAAGCAAAAATACCTACCGTGAAAGCAATTGCAATAGAGATGCCATGTCTAACCAAAAAGTGACTGGTGCTGTATTTGGCATATTTAGGACCATCGGGTAAAGCAATCGATGCCGAATAAACCATCACAAGACCCAATGTCACGAGAATCAAAACAGCCCATAACAATGGTTGGTCATATTCCATCATGCGTGAACGAGTTGGACGAACCACGGTTGTGGCGTCACGCAATCCCAAACGAAAATCTTCGAAACCTTCTTTGATGCCACCTTTGACACCACTGATGCCATTGGCACTGAAACGTTTGAAGAATTGAATCATGCGCTCACCTGACCTTTCAAGCTAGCTAACTCACTCACCGCATCAACGAAGACTTGAGCGCGGTGCGCGTAATCTTTGAACATGTCAAAACTTGCGCAAGCTGGTGACAGCAAGACCAAGTCACCTGACTCCGCCATCTCAGCCGCTGATTCGACGGCCTGTTCCAAAGTATCAGCATCACGGATGGCAACACCCGATGATTCAATAGCACTTCTGATGGCTGGCGCATCTCGACCAATCAAAATGATCGCTTTGGCATGACGTGCAAGCGCTTGGCTCAATGGAGAGAAATCTTGCCCCTTGCCTTCACCACCTGCAATCAAAATGATTTTTGCCGTTGCACTTGATACTGAACCTGAGCCGGACTGACCCAAACCATTCAAGGCAGCCAAGGTAGCACCAACATTGGTGCCTTTACTATCATCGATGTACTCAACACCTTCAACGATGGCCACTGACTGCATGCGATGTGGCTCACCCTTGTACTCACGCAAACCATGCAATAGAGGGCCCATCGGAATATCAATAGCAATACTGAGTGCCAAAGCTGCTAAGGCGTTACTTGCGTTATGTCTTCCTTTGATGCGCAAAGCATCTGCCGGCATCAAGCGCTTCAACCTCAAAGGCTCATCATCCACATCGGCTTTTTTGCGACGACGCTTTGCTTTTAGCTCCAGAGCTTCTGCATCAGGCTCAGCCCATACCAACCAATCGATACCACCAGCAGCCGTATCATGGAATACACCAAATGCATCTTCTTCAGTAGGCGCTTCAACTCCAAAGGTGATCGTGCGATTCATATCAGACTGCATATTCATCACACTGTTGTCATCGCGATTTAATACAGCGATCGTATTAGGGCTGAAAATTCTGGCCTTTGCTGCCGCATATTGTTCAAAATCACCATGCCAATCCAAATGGTCTTGGGTCACATTCAAAACAGTCGCGGCATCCGCATGAAGACTGTAAGTGTGCTGAAGCTGGAAACTAGAAAGCTCTAAAACCCAAACATCTGGCAATTCTTCGATATCCAATAACTTATCTAAAGCGGCCGGACTGATATTGCCTGCGACTGCCACAGACTTGCCCGCTCTTTCACAGAGTAAGCCTGTTAATGCCGTGGTCGTTGTTTTGCCATTCGTACCAGTGATGGCAATCACTTTGACAGCGTAGTTTTGTTCGTCTTTTAATGCTTGAATCGCTTGAGCAAAAAATTCAATTTCACTCCACACTGGAATTTCTTTTTCTGCAGCATTCGCTAAAAATGATTGAACTGGCTCTTGCAATGGCGATAGACCTGGACTGATTGCAATCACGTCTGTGGCGTTCAACAACTCTGCAGACAATCCACCCAAATGAATCTCTTTGACACCCAAGTCTTTGACGACTTGATGATATTTTTTCGCACCCTCAGATAACTGCTCAATGGATCTGGTATCAGCCACCGATACCTTCGCACCTTGAGCAACACACCAACGCACCATGGCAGCGCCTGACTCTCCCAAGCCAAGCACCAAGACCCTCATTGCCTGAGGGCGCTCTTTGCCAAATGGATGCTGTAATTGAATCACTCTTTTTCCTATCGCAACTTCAAGCTAGATAAACCAATCAACACCAACAAAATGGTGATGATCCAAAAGCGCACCACTACCTGTGTTTCTTTCCAACCACTTAATTCAAAGTGGTGATGCAGAGGTGCCATCTTGAAAATCCGTCGACCTTCGCCGTACACCTTTTTGGTGAACTTGAACCAAACCACTTGCATGATCACGGACACTGTTTCAGCCACAAAAATTCCGCCCATGACGAACAAAACAATTTCTTGTCTCACGATCACAGCCACAGTGCCCAAAGCACCACCAAGTGCAAGAGCACCAACATCACCCATGAAGACTTGCGCGGGATGCGTGTTGAACCATAAAAATGCCAAACCAGCGCCACTCATGGCACCACAGAAAATCATCAGCTCGCCGGCGCCAGGAATGTATGGAAATAAAAGATACTTGGTGTAAATCGCGTTACCCATCACATAAGCAAACACGCCCAATGCTGCACCCACCAAAATCACCGGCATGATCACCAAGCCATCCAAACCATCTGTTAGGTTGACGGCATTCGAACTTCCAACAATCACTAAATACGTCAGAACGATGAAACCAAGCACACCCAGTGGATAGCTGATTTCTTTAAAGAAAGGCACATATAAATTTGATTTGGCTGGCAAATCAATTGAGAAACCGCTCTGCACCCAATTGATGAAAAGTTCTAAAACCTTTAGGTTATTCACTTCTGAAACAGAGAACGCCAAGTAAATAGCAGCAAATAAACCAATCAATGACTGCCAAAAGTATTTCTCTTTAGAGGCCATGCCTTTGGGATCGCGATAAACAACTTTGCGATAGTCATCAACCCAACCAATAGCGCCAAAACCCAAAGTCACAATCAACACAATCCAAATGAAACGATTGGATAGATCAGCCCAGAGCAATGTTGAGATCGCAATGCCAATCAAAATCAACACACCACCCATTGTGGGCGTTCCAGTTTTCACCAAATGAGTTTGCGGACCATCGGTGCGAACTGCTTGACCTACTTTCATGGCTGTTAAACGACGAATGACCCAAGGGCCAAAAAACAATCCGATCAATCCAGCCGTCAGGGTCGCCATCACGGCTCTGAGAGTGATGTAGTTGATGACACGTAAAAACCCAAAGTCATCTTGTAGTAATTGTGCAAGCCATAACAACATCAGTTCATCTCCTCTGCGAGAGCTTTAACAACTCTTTCCATGCGCATAAAGCGCGATCCCTTAACCAGAAGAGTCACTTCTTCATGATTTTTTTTTGCGTGCAATGATTTATTCAATTCTGTGCAAAGCTCTGTAACATCAGCAAAGTGCTGAGCCACATTTCCCTGAGTGGCAGTCGCTTGATAAGCAAGTACAGCTTCTTTACTTAAGTCGCCCAAAGCAAATAATTTTTGAATGCCTTTTTCACCAGCGTAATGACCAACTTCGCGATGGAACTCTGGCCCTTGATTACCCACTTCACCCATATCACCCAAAACAAGCCAAGCAGCTGTTTTGATATTGGATAAAACATCAATGGCAGCTCGAACAGAATCAGGATTGGCGTTGTAACTGTCATCAATGACAGTGATGTCATTGTTCAGTGAATGCTTTTGCATTCTGCCGTTGACTGGTAAGAAAGACTCCAATCCCGCTTGAATCATCGCTGGCGATATCCCTGCCGCAATTGCCACAGCTGATGCAGCAACAGCATTGCAAGCGTTGTGATCTCCCAAGATCTTTAACATCACTTTGATGTCACCCTGTGGCGTATGAATCGCCATCAGACCAGTGGGTTGATCAAGCCACTCACCCCAAACAGTCGCTGTTTGATTAAATGCAAAATCAATCACTGTTCGTTGATTAGATATTTTTTTCCAATAAACACTGTATTCAGAATCAGCGGGATAAACAGCCACGCCATTTGTAGGCAATGCCTTAATCGCCAAAGCATGCTCTTGTGCCACAGCGTCAACGGTCTCCATGAACTCTTGATGTTCACGCTGAGCATTGTTGATCAATGCAATTGTTGGTTTTGCAATACTTGCTAATAAGGCTGTTTCGCCTGGATGGTTCATACCCAGCTCAATGACCGCCAACTCATGATTCAAATCAAGGCGCAAGAGCGTCAAAGGCAAACCAATTTCATTATTGAAATTACCTTGGGTCGCAAGCGCTTTATCAATGCCAACAGCAGATTCAAAAATACTTTGAATCATGCCCTTCACAGTTGTCTTACCATTGCTACCCGTAACAATCACAACTTGCTTTAAATTGCGCTGACTACAGTACTGCTTCCAGTTGCTTGATAAGGTTTGCAAAGCTTCTTGAGTATCTTTGACCACAACCGCTGGAAAATCTTTAGGTAATTTCTCAACCGAACTCACCAAGCAAGCTATCGCTCCTTTGGCCTGCACATCACTTAAAAAGTCATGCGCATCGAATTTTTCACCGCGCAAGGCAATGAATAAATCGCCAGCTGCAACTTGTCGACTGTCGCTGATGAATCGCTTGATGGCTTGATCGATTGATGGCATGTTCAACAACTGAGCATCTGGCAAAAACTCTGAAATCATCGATAAAGGCATGTATTGCATGTTGAGGCTCATCAGGCGATACCCCCCATGGCCAATTGCACATGCACTCGATCAGAGAATGGATGTTTTTTACCTGCGATCTCTTGAATTTCTTCGTGACCTTTACCCGCAATTAAAATCACATCTTCTGGTTTGGCCTGTCTGATTGTCTGCAAGATGGCTGTTGCGCGATCAGCATTCACTTGCGCCTTCTCAGGCACCTCGAAACCACTCAAGATATCAGCCATGATTTTTTCTGGCACTTCGCTGCGAGGGTTGTCACTCGTCACCATCACATGATCAGCGATACTTTCTGCAATTCGACCCATGATTGGTCGCTTCAGTGGATCACGATCACCGCCACAACCAAACACACACCAAAGTTGACCAGCTCTTTGCTTTGCAATATCGCGCAATGTTTTTAGAACTTGCTCTAGAGCATCGGGGGTGTGTGCAAAATCAATCACTGCCATAGGCTGCTGAGCAGTTGCTCGAGCGACTAATTCCATACGTCCTTGAACAGCTTGCAATGCCTCGATAGAACTTTTAGCACTCTTGATTGTTTTTCCGCCAGCCAACAAACAAGCAAACACTGCCAAAGCATTGCTGACATTAAAAGCACCCACCATGCGAGTTTGAATCAAACCAGCATCCTCACCATCAACGATGAGTTGAAACTTCATACCTTGATCATTCATTTGAAGATCAGTGGCAAGTACTTTTCTAAATGATTGCTTTGCAAAACACGGCAAAGATAATAAATTTTCTGATTTGTTGGCGTAAGCCCAAACAGTGATGTCGGCATCACCCATCTTTTTTGCCAAACACTGCAAGCACTCTTGGCCAAAAGAATCATCAGCATTCACCACGACATGTTTAATGCCTGGTAAATCCAAGATTTTCTTTTTAGCAGCGGCGTACTGTTTCATATCACCGTGGTAATCCAGGTGATCCTGACTCAAATTCGTAATCACAACCGTATCAAAATGAGTGCCATTGACACGACCTTGATCCAAAGCATGTGAAGATACTTCGACAGCCACACTGCGCGCACCATTTTTTTGAATGTCTTTTAACAAACTCTGCATGCGCGCGGCATCAGGTGTTGTAAAACCGGTCATGGTCAGATCATTCACAAGGCCAGCGCCCAAAGTACCAATCACGCCACATGGTTCATCAGCACTGTGCAATGCTTGTGACAACCACTGACTGATTGTTGTTTTGCCATTGGTTCCAGTGATACCCATCACTCTCATTGATTGACTGGCATGACCATACCAATTCGCTGCAATTTCTCCAGCCTGTTCAGCCAAATCATTCACAGCAACGCAACGACTATCTTTACAAACTGCTTTTAATTCTTCAATCAGACCACTTGGCTCATACAAGACCAATGCGGCACCCAAACTCAATGCTTGAGTAATGTGAACACGGTTATCTGTTAACTGCCTGCTATTGCCAACCGGGTAAGCCAGCATCACATCTCCAGCCTTCAATACTCTTGTGTCTGATGTCATATGAGCATCAGGCTTTACATGCTCACTGAGCAATGATTCAAGAGGGATGGAGTTGATTGGCAACATGGCGTTCATCTGCTCAATGACACCTTTTGCGTTGAACCATTTGGTCCAAGCTGTAATTCTTTATCAACCATTTGCTTGACTGCTGCATCTGGTAAAACATTCATGGTGCGCAAGGTACCTGCAACAATATTTGCAAATGCAGGCGCTGCAACAACACCGCCGTAATAACCACCAGCACTTGGCTCATCCACCATCACAGCCACCACAATTCTTGGAGCGCTCATCGGGGCCATGCCCACAAAAAAGCCTCGGTATTTATTACTTGCGTAACCCTTACCTTCAACCTTGTGAGCTGTACCAGTTTTACCACCCACGCGATAACCCATGGTTTGAGCATTGGTTGCAGTGCCGCCCGTTTGCGTCACAAGCTCTAACATCTCTCGCATTTGTATGGCTGTCTTAGCAGAGATAACTTGTGTACCTTTTGGAACACCGCTTGTCTTATAAATGGTGGCGGGTACAAGCTCACCATCTCGCGCAAAAATACTGTATGCACGCGCCATCTGGAATAAAGAAGCAGATAAGCCATAGCCGTATGACATGGTGGCTTGCTCAATCGGCACCCAATTTTTATATGGTCTCAATCTTCCAGCAACCGCTCCTGGGAAACCTAAATTAGGTGCTTGGCCTAAGCCAACGGCTTGGAACATTTCCCACATTTCTTGTGGCTGCAACTGCATGGCCATTTTCACGGTACCAATGTTGCTCGACTTTTGCACAATCTCTGAAACAGTTAACACTGGATAAGGATGCGTATCTGTGATGGCTTTTTTACCAATCACCATCGATTTACCAATAGGCATAGAAGTATTTGGTTGCACCAAACCTTTTTCTAAAGCCAATGAAATCGCAAACGGCTTCATCGTTGAGCCAGGCTCAAATGTATCTGTGAGCACTCGGTTTCTTAATTGCTCACCACTCAAATTAGTTCTTGAATTTGGGTTATAGGTTGGCCAGTTAGCCAAGGCAAGCACTTCACCAGTCTGCACATCCAACACAACAGCACCAGCCGCTTTCGCACGGTGCTTTTCTGCAATTGCTTTTAATTCATTAAATGCTAAAAACTGTACTTTGCTGTCAATCGATAACTGCAAGTCAGCGCCATCTTTTGGTGGGCTAATGATTCCTAAGCCTTCAACATAACGCCCGAGTCGATCTTGAATCACACGACGACGACCCGGTTGGCCGGCCAATTCTTTTTCTTTCGCCAACTCCATACCTTCTTGACCGCGATCTTCAACGTTGGTGAAACCAACGATGTGAGCCATGGCTTCGCCTTCTGGATACAAGCGCTTGTATTCATTGTTTTGTGCAATACCAGGAATACCTAATTCTCTGATTTGCTTTGCGACATCTAAATCAACTTGACGCTTCAAGAACACTTGGTTTCTTTCAGAAGCAAATTTTTTGCGCAACTCCGCTTCACTGACTTCTAACAATTTAGCCAGTTGTGAAATTTTCTCTTTGGATAAATCTTCAGGAATCGCATCAGGGAATGCAATGATGGCTTTGGCCAACAAGCTTGTTGCCAAAACCTCACCATGACGATCTAAAATTTTTCCGCGGCTTGCAGGCATTTCAATTGAGCGCAAAGTCGCCTTGTTACCCTTTTCTTCATAAAAAGAATTACCAAAACCTTGCACCCACATGGCACGCACCACCAATGCGATAAAACCAATGAAGATTAAAAACAAAATGAGTCTTGAGCGCCACATAGGTAGGCGCAAGACCAAATTAGGCGTGGAAGAAAAAGATATCTGCGCCATTAATCAACCACCACATATTGTGTTCGACCAGGATTGATCGCTTGCATTCTTAATTGCTTGCGAGCAATCTCTGTGATGCGTGAAGACTTAGATAAATTTCTTTGCTCGAATTCCAAGCGAAGCCATTCTTGATTCAAACGTCGCTCTTCAGTTTGTGCTCTTTCAAGAGCCACATACAGCGACCTGGTTTTTTGTTGAGCGGCCACCAAAGATAATGAGCACAACATCAAAATAATCAAAAGAATGATGGTGGAGCGATTCATGAAGCGGCTCCCATTGGAACAGTCTTCATTTTTCGCATCACTCTCAAAATAGCTGAGCGAGCACGTGGATTTTCTTGAACTTCTTGCTCACTTGGTTTGATGCGACCCAATAACTCTGCCTGTGGTTTTGGCATTTGGTTTTCAGTCAAAGGTAAACCTCTTGGCACTGATACCTTAGACAAACCTTGCATGAACTGCTTCACGATTCGATCTTCTAAAGAATGAAAGCTGATGACGGCCAATAGGCCGCCCGGCTTGAGGCATTGAAATGCTGCTTTCAACCCACTCTCCAAGTCGGCGAGTTCTTGGTTGATATAAATCCGTATAGCTTGAAAGGTGCGCGTGGCCGGATCTTGGCCCGCTTCGCGGGTGCGGACGACACTAGCCACGAGCGACGCGAGTTCTCCGGTCCTAGTGAGGGAATCGCCTTGCTCTCTGCGAGCAATAATCGCCTTTGCAATCTGTAAAGCAAACCGTTCTTCCCCATACTCTTTAATGACCCTCGCTATGTCTTTTTGTTCCGCTACTGCCAACCATTCGGCTGCACTCTGTCCACGAGTGGTGTCCATCCGCATATCCAATGGACCATCGCCTCGAAATGAAAATCCACGACTTGGATCGTCGATTTGTGGAGAGCTGATTCCTAGATCCAAGAGCACGCCATCGATAGAGTCGCTCGGAACTTCCTCTGCCATCGAAGCAAAGCTCTCGTGAATGATTTGAAAGCGCGGGTCTTGAATTGTTTTCGCTTCTGCAATTGCTTGAAGATCTTTGTCGAAGGCAATCAACTTTGATTGCGCATTGAGATGCTTCAGTATTTCTCGGCTGTGACCACCGCGACCAAATGTGCCATCGATGATGGTGATTGATTGCTGTTCTGATGAAGTCGTTTCTCCCAATACCGAGGTGACTGCCTCGGCCAGTAATACTGGGCGATGGGTAAATGTCATGGTTGGCCAACATCAGAAGGTGAATTGTTTGAGAGCATCTGGCATGCCTTGTGCGATTGCAACTTGCTCTTTTTGTGCATACGTTGCGGCATCCCATAATTCAAAGTGACTGCCCATTCCCAATAGCATCACATCGCGCTCAATACTTGCGGCAGCTCTTAATTCTGGGGTGACCAAAATTCGACCAGATCCATCCATCTCTATGTCAGAGGCATTACCTAAAAAGATTCGGCGCCACCAATGGGCATCCATTGGCAATTGTGCGATGCGACCTCTGAATGCTTCCCACTCAGAACGTGGGAAAAGTAACAAGCAACCATCAGGGTGTTTTGTGAGCGTGACTCTGCCTTCGCCTTGTAATTGCAAGGCGTCACGATGCCTTGCAGGAATCGACATGCGACCCTTGGCATCGAGAGTTAATGCAGAAGCACCTTGAAACACGAATATTTCCCCACTTTTTCACACTTTTCCCCACTTTAGAGGATGCGTAATTCATGGTCAAGTGTTTTAGGTGGTTTTTTTGTAAATTCTTTATTTAGAACAAGCACTTAGACGCACATGTTGATACTATTTTACGAGTAAAAATTCAATAAAAACATGGGGCTGGAAAATACTCTTAAGAAGTTAGCTTAGGGTTAGACGCGATAAGCTGTGACGGTCATTATTTTGGCCATTGTTTTCATGACCTTTTGAACAGCGCTTGGTAATTCAACTCCACCCTCTTGAATTGCCATTTGTCCGTGTGCAATTTCATCGGCACGCATTTGCGCAACAATTGCACGGGAACGATGATCATTGCTTGGCAATTCTTTTAAGTGATCATCCAAATGATGTTCTACTTGTTTTTCTGTTTCAGCAACGAACCCTAAACTGATTTTGTCACCCGCTAAACCAGCGATTGAACCAAGCACAAATGATCCCGCATACCAAATGGGATTAAGCAAACTTGGACGAGAATCTAATTCTTCCAATCGCCTCTCGCACCAAGCCAGGTGGTCTTCTTCCTCAATCGCTGCATGCTCTAATTTATTTTTTAAGTCATCACTTTTTGCGTGCAACTTTTGTGATTGATACAAAGCCTGCGCACAAACTTCTCCAACATGATTAACACGCATCAAACCTGCAGCGTGTTTTTTTTCTTCAACGCTTAATTCAGTTTCACTCATTGTTGACGCATCTGGAACAGGTCGTCTCATGGGAGTTGCACCAACTATTGAACGCAATGCGCGATCAAATTCAATGATGAAACCATCAATAGGATGTTGGGATGATTTTGCAAATGAGCTCATGGGAATATCTTAAACGCTCAGACGATTATTAGTTTTGACACATATCAGGGGTTTTTGTTGTTTTATTACAACATTAATCACATAAATAACCTTAATTTTAATGGTTAACTTGGTTTATTAATGACTTTATTGTTATCTTTGTAATAGGTTCTTATGTAGAACCTGTGAAAAAACACGGTATTTGTTGTTTTTTTACATCACTACTTTTACGGAGAAACAATGAAGAAATCGCTCATCAGCGTAGCGGTGATGTCCCTTATGGCTTCACCACTGGTCATCAAAAGTGTCCAGGCTCAATCCAATGTCACCATTTACGGCACGGTTGATGCTGGCATGAGGTATCAAAATCATGCGGGTAAAGATCAGCTAGGTAATAGCAAAGATTCTCAGTTAAGCACTAACTCAGGAGGTTTATCAGCACCACACCTCGGTTTTAAAGGAGAAGAAAATTTAGGTGGCGGTAATAAAACTTTTTTCAAACTAGAAACTGGCTTTGATATGAATACGGGTGACAACAATTCATCCAGTGACACATCAGTGCACGGCAAAAAATCAGACAACAAAAGTTTCTTTGGACGCCAAGCGCATTTAGGCATCAGCAATCAATCCTTAGGTCAACTAACCATCGGTCGTCAGAACACTGTTAGCTATGACACGATCAAAGATTTTGATCCAACGAATAACTTGAACCAAAAAGGTTTGATTCATTATTTGAGTGGCTATACTGATTTGAAAAATAATCACAATCGCTCTGATGGCACCATCAAGTATCAACACCAAATCAAGCGCGTGACATTTTTAGCAAGCTATCAAAGTGGCAATCAAGTCGGCTCTGTGAAGCACGGCAGCAGCACGGCAATTGGTTTGAAGTATCGAGATGCCCATTGGTCTGTGGGTGGATCTTTTACAGAAATTGATGTTGCTAAATCAGCAGGCACTGCTGCTAAATCATCCCAATCATTAGGCTCAACAAAGATCATTAACTTTGGTGGTGAATATCGCTTTAATCGTTGGACATTTAAATCCGGCATGTCTCACTCAAAGCTGCCAGCCATTCAGCGTGGCAGCATCTCACACATAAATCATCAGTCATCTCCGGAACGTGATCAATTGGCATCTGATGTATTTGTGAGCGCTTGGGGTATGCAATATCAATTAACTCCTAAGGTGGACTTAGGTCTTGCTCACTACACAAAATTGCACCATGATCACAAGAGTCGTCATCTGGTCGACAAAGATAAAAGCTTGGTCTTAACCAGCGTTTATAAACTGTCAAAACAAACTGATATCTATGGTTTCTTAGATCAACACCGCAATTCAAATGGTGTTGCTAATGGCAATCGTCAAAAAAGTCAGTATGGTGTGACAGCAGGATTAAGACACAAGTTTTAATCCCGCGACTAGCTTAGCTTGATTGGATTAGGCTGGGTCTGGCTTAGTTAATCTTAAACAAGCACTTCAGCTTTACAAGCTGTTTTAGTTTTCAAGCCTAGCTCAGCTAACAGCTCACGATCGGCATCTGCCTCGGGATTGTCGGTTGTGAGTAATTTATCGCCGTAGAAAATCGAATTGGCGCCCGCCATGAAACACATCGCTTGAACTGGTCGACCCAATTCTTGACGACCGGCTGATAGACGAACTCTGGCAGTTGGCATGGTGATACGTGCAATCGCAATGGTTCTCACAAACTCCAAAGGATCAACACCTTTTTGATCCTCTAATGGAGTGCCAGGAACTGGTACCAAATGATTGATAGGCACTGATTCTGGGTATGGATTTAAATTCGCTAGCTTGGCGATTAATCCAGCACGTTGACGACGAGTTTCGCCCATACCAATGATGCCGCCACAACAAACAGACATGCCTGCACTGCGCACACTTTGTAAGGTATCCAAGCGATCTTGATACTGACGTGTGTTGATCACTGAACCGTAGAAATCTTCGCTGGTATCAAGATTGTGGTTGTAATAATCAAGACCCGCATCACCCAGGGCTTTTGCTTGTTCAGGTGCCAACATGCCCAATGTGGCGCAAGTCTCTAAACCTAAATCTTTAACGCCTTTGATCATGGCAACCACTTTTTCGATGTCGCGATCTTTTGGTTCGCGCCAAGCAGCACCCATACAAAAACGATTCGATCCTGCTTCTTTAGCAGCTTTTGCCGCAGTCAAAACTTCTTCGACATCCATCAACTTAGTTGCTTTGACATCGGTGTGATATCTGGCTGCTTGTGGGCAGTATCCGCAATCCTCAGGACATCCACCCGTTTTGATTGACAACAAAGTGGCTAACTCAATATCACCCTCTGGAAAGTTTTCTTGATGGACTTGTGCTGCGCGAGCCATCAATTCATTCATGGGCAATTCATAGAGCTCTAAGACCTGCTCTACAGAAATGGAAGAGTATTTTTTAGGGTCATTCATAGTCATAATTGCCAATGATACAGGTCGAAGTGTTCAAATAGAGGTATGCGTCACATCCTAACTTTTATTTCTTTAAGTATCCTGACCTTTGCGTCTTATGCAGAAAAGTCTTGGCCTAACCGCAGTTCAGAGCCAGTCAAAATCATTGTCACCTTTACACCCGGTGGAGCACCCGATATTTTGGCCAGAATTTTGGCTGAACATTGGCAAAAAGACCTTAATAATCAGGTAATTGTTGAAAATAAACCAGGTGCGGGTGGCAATATTGGCACAGAGCTGACTGCCAAAGCTCAACCCAATGGTCATACGCTGGTGATTGGAACAGTTGGGACACTGACCATCAATCCGTTTTTATATAAAAATCTTAACTATGATCCTCGCAAAGATTTAGAGTCAATCACCTTTTTAGCCAGCACTCCTAATGTATTGGTATTGAATAAACATGTACCTGCCACAGATGCAAAAAGTTTGATTGCCTTAGCCAAATCAAAGCCTCATGATTTAAGTTACTCATCCTCTGGTATCGGAACATCGATTCATTTATCAGGTGAACTATTTCAACAACTGACCAAAACAAAAATCAAACACATCCCATACAAAGGCAGAGCGCAAGCCATGCCAGATTTGTTGGGTGGACGAGTACAAATGAGTTTTGATAACTTGGCTTCTGCATTACCCTTGATTAGATCCGGTGACTTAAAAGCCATTGGGGTCACCAGTATGCAGCGCTCAATACACGCACCAGATATCCCAACTTTGAGTGAGTCTGGCGTACCTGGCTTGAAAAACTTCCAGGTCACTTCTTGGTTCTCTCTGAATGGGCCTGCAGGGATGAATAAAGCCGACGTACAAAAAATTGCGCTAGAAACAAAACGCATCCTGAATCTTCCAGAAGTGAGAGAACGACTGTCAGCCATCGGCTTAGAAGCAAATCCTCAAGGACCAGAAGCATTGAACCAATTAATTCAACAAGACTCCAAACGTTGGTCCAAGTTAATCGAGGACACAGGAATCAAAGCCGAATGAATCCAAAAACCTCTTCACTCTCTCAAGATCTTGTAGAGCGCAGTTTGGCATCTGTGTGGCACCCTTGCACTCAAATGAAACATCATGAACAATTTCCCTTGGTGGCAATTTCTCATGGCAAAGGCGCATGGTTATACGACCATGATGGCAATCGCTACTTGGATGCGATCAGCTCTTGGTGGGTCAATTTATTTGGTCATGCAAACCTATCGATCAATCAGGCACTGAAAGATCAACTGGATTCTTTAGAGCACGTCATGTTGGCAGGCTTCACACACAAACCTGTGGTGGAACTATCAGAGCGCTTAAGTGCACTGACCCAACATCAATTGGGTCATACCTTTTATGCATCTGATGGGGCATCAGCCATTGAGATGGCGTTGAAGATGAGCTTTCATTATTGGCAGAACAAAGGCTTGGCCAATAAAAAAGAATTCATCTGCCTTAAAAATAGTTATCACGGTGAAACACTAGGCGCTCTGGCTGTTACCGACATTGCAGTCTTTAAAGAAACCTATGGTCCACTGACTCACCCAGCTCACATTGTTGCGAACCCCGATGCACGTCTTGCAACAGGCAATCAAACCGCCAAAGATATCGCAACCAGCGCTTTAATAAATTTAGAAGAGTTACTGAGCAAGCAATCAAAAAATATTGCAGCCTTGATTGTTGAACCATTGGTTCAATGTGCCTCAGGCATGGTCATGCATGATCCTTCTTATCTTCAAGGCATCAGAAAACTTTGCGATCAATATCAAATACATTTGATCGCCGATGAAATCGCTGTGGGTTGCGGCAGAACAGGTACTTTCTTTGCTGTTGAACAAGCGGGCATATGGCCTGACTTTTTAGCTTTATCTAAAGGCATCAGCGGTGGTTACTTACCCCTATCGCTCGTCATGACGACTGATGATATTTATGAGGCCTTCTACCACCAAGATGTGCGCAAAGGATTTTTACACTCCCATTCATACACAGGCAATCCTTTGGCTTGTAGAGCAGCCTTGGCCACATTGGATATTTTTGAAAAAGAAAATATCCTAGAAAAGAACAAAGTTCTTGCGCAGGAATTAGCCACAGCTTTTATTTGGGCCAAAGAAGATGAACGAATCATTCATTTCAGGCAAGCAGGCATGATCCTGGCCTTTGATATCAAAGCAGAACATCTCTGTGAGAATTTCTCAAAAGAATTTTTTGCTCACGCTTTAAATCAAGGTGTGCTGGTTCGCCCAATTGGTTCAACGATTTACATCATGCCGCCGTATATCATCAGTGCTGATGAAATCACTCACTTATCAAATGGCATTCAAGCAAGCTTGAATGCCACAGTTAAAGCATGACCCTCAGATACATCGACCATTTCAATCATCTTCTAGGCGACTTAGAACAACAGTCGCTTAAAAGAACGCTGAAGATTTGTGACAGCGCCAGTGCGCCTGTGATGACAATTGATGGTCAAGCCATGCTGACTTTTTGCAGCAATGACTATTTGGGACTGGCCAATCATCCTGAATTAGCCAAAGCAATTTCTGAAGGTCTACAACTCTTTGGGTCAGGCAGTGGCGCATCACACATGATCAGCGGTCATCATCGTCCGCATGATGATCTAGAAAAAGCTTTGGCGAAAACTCAAGAAGCATTCATTCCAGAAGTTCGTGCATTGTTTTTTAGCACAGGCTACATGGCTAATCTGGCGGCCATCACTGCGATTAGCAGCAGTCTTGGATCCAATCAAGTGATGAGCATCTACTCTGAAGAGTTGAACCATGCATCCCTGATCGACGGCGTTCGTTTGGCCAGCAAACAAAATCAAGCCAAAGTACAAGTATTTCCTCACCAAGACTTGCAAGCCCTTGAACAACTCTTAGCCAATGACACCAATCAATTTAAATTGATTGTCACTGATGGCGTCTTCAGCATGGATGGTGATCTTGCACAAGTCACCGCATTACTCAAACTGGCTCATCAATACGATGCTTTGATTTTGGTTGATGATGCTCACGGCTTTGGCGTTCTTGGTCAACACGGTTTTGGCATTCTTGAACATGCCGGCATTCAAAAATCTAATGAAGCTGCATCAAGAATCATTTATATCGGCACCTTGGGTAAAGCAGCTGGCATCAGTGGCGCATTCGTTGCTGGACATCAGACATTGGTGGAGTGGATCTTACAAAAAGGTCGTCCTTACATTTACACCACCGCGTCTCCGCCTGCGATTGCTCACGGCTTACTCAAAAGCTTAGAGTTGATCTCTGATAATGCTTATCGCACAGCGCTGAATCACAATATTCAGCATTGGAAAAAAACACTGCGCCTAAAAAAATGGTCGTTGATGCCATCAGACACAGCCATCCAACCAATCATGATTGGTAAAACTGAAGACGCATTGAAAGTAGCTCAACAACTTTACAAAAAGAATATCTGGGTACCAGCGATCAGACCTCCGACTGTGCCCGTAAATACCGCCAGACTGCGGATCACATTCTCAGCAAGCCACACGACTGAACAGATTGATCAATTAATTCAAGCGCTGATGGAGATTGAAGATGGCCTTTAAATCTAATAATCCCAGCGAACTTGGCAAAGCTGGTTTTTTCGTGACCGGCACGGACACAGAAGTTGGTAAGACATTAATTTCTGGCGCCTTGATCACCCACTTAAAAAAACAACACGCTGTGGTTGCCGCTTTCAAACCTGTGGTTGCTGGCTTAAGAGACATTGCTGGAATGATGTGCAATGAAGACATCTTGGCGCTATCCAGCGTTATGACTTACAAAGCACGAGAAGATTATTTGGATATTTGTCCATATCAACTCTCAACCCCAGCAGCCCCTCATTTAGTTGCAAAAGCATCTGGCACGCATCTGGATTATTCAGTGATGCTCAATGCCTTCAAAGATTTACGCGAGCAATCAGATGCAATCGTAGTTGAAGGGGTTGGTGGTTTTAAAGTGCCGTTTCATAATGACAAAACAAGCGCTGATTTTGCTCAAGATATTAGACTACCGATCGTCCTAGTGGTTGGCATGAGATTGGGCTGCATCAATCACGCCTTGCTCACAGTTGAAGCCATTCAGACAAGGGGCTTGCGCTTGGCTGGATGGGTGGCTAACACCATAGGTCCTATGACACTGCTTCAAGAAAACATTGCCACCTTAGAAAACCTGATACCAGCGCCTCTGATGGGAGTTATTCCAGAGCTACCCAAAGAGATCATTCAAACTCCTTACAGCATCAACGCCATGGAAAAAGCTGCCAGTTTTTTAAAAATCTAAAAAATAAAAAGCTTTTCTCAAGCTTAGTTATCTCTTAGTTATCCCTCAGTTATCCCTGAGCTCTCGGCGCAAAATTTTGCCAACTGTTGATTTTGGCAATTCATTTCTAAACTCAATGAACTTTGGTCGCTTGTAATTGGTTAATTGTGTTTTGCAATACTCAAGCACCTGACTTTCAGTCAAGCCAAGATCTTTTTTAACGATAAAGACTTTCACAGCTTCGCCAGCAGGGCCATCTTTCACTCCGACCGCTGCGCACTCCAACACTTCAGGCATCATCGTTAAGACCTCTTCAATCTCATTGGGGTAAACATTGAACCCCGACACCACGATGGTGTCTTTCTTGCGATCAATGATTTTTACGTAACCATCTGCCGTCATGTAGGCGATATCGCCTGTTTTAAAAAAACCGTGCGCCGTCATTGATTCCTTTGTTTCGGTATCACGCTTCCAGTAAGAAGCCATCAACTGAGGGCCTTTGATGCAAATCTCTCCAGGCTCACCAATGGCTACCGAGCGCTCCTCATTATCCAAAATCAAAATGTCGGTTCCAGGTAGAGGCAAACCAATTGTTCCTGTAAAACCATCGATCAATGGCGTATTGCAACAAACCACTGGTGAAGTCTCAGAAAGCCCATAACCTTCAGCAATCGGTTTACCCGTTAACTTTTGCCAACGATCTGCCACAGACTTTTGTACAGCCATGCCGCCACCAATGCTCACCAACAATGATGAAAAATCAATGCTTGAAAATTTTGGATGATTCATCAAAGCATTGAACAAGGTATTAACTGCAGGAAATACGTGGAATTCTTTCAAGCCCTTTAGCAACTTCACAAAACCTGGAATATCTCTTGGATTGGTCACCAAAATATTCAAACCGCCGGCCTTAAGACCAAATAAGCAACACGCCGTCAAAGCAAAGATGTGATACATCGGCAAAGCACAAACAAATACCAATTGCTCAATGCGCAAACCTCTTAAGCCTGGCTCAAGCCAAGCATCGATTTGCGCAATATTGGCCAAAATATTTCGGTGCAATAAAACCGCTCCCTTGGCTACACCCGTTGTGCCACCGGTGTATTGCAAGAAAGCGATGTCATTGCTCTTCATGGACACAGGAACAAAAGAAGCTCTGACATTTTTTCCTTTTTGCAAAGCTTCCTGAAAACTGCTCACGCCATTCAATGACCAGCTTGGCACTGCCTTTTTGACATGCCTGATGATCCAGTTAATCAAATGTCCTTTGAACCCCATGAGTTCACCAACACTGGTGGCCAGCACATGCTTTACTGACACCTGATCTTGAATACTCTGAAAAACATGCGCAAAGTTTTCCAAGATCACCAAAGCATCTGCGCCAGAGTCATTCAACTGATAGGCCAGTTCGCGAGCGGTATACATTGGATTGACGTTCACGACCACACAACCCGCCCTCAATGACCCCAATAAAGCGATGGGGTACTGCAAGAGATTGGGCATCATCAAAGCAATGCGATCGCCTTTACTCAAGCCCTGCGACTGTAAATAAGCGGCAAACTGCCAAGACAATTCATCTAATTCTTTGTAAGTGATTTTTTTACCCATGCAATCAAAGGCAAGCCTTGAGCCGTATTGAGCAAATGATTGAGCAAATAAATCATTCAATGACTCAAATTGGGTCCCATCCACTTGATGCGGCACCCCATCGGGATAACTGTTCAACCAAGGCTTATCTTGATTCAAGGCATTTCCTTTAAAAAATCACATGTGATTGACTGCTTCAGAAACACTGTACCAAACTTGGGTAATTCTGAAGTATTTAGCATTACTGCTATATAAGAGCTATGATTAGGGTTAAGTCACTCATCAATCAAGATTATGAAATTATTACCAGAAATCTTAGAGTCTGCCGAAGTCATTCAAGCGATTCGCCGCGATATTCATGCACACCCAGAGTTGTGCTTTGAAGAAAAACGCACATCTGATGTGGTGGCTCAAAAATTAGAATCTTGGGGCATCAAGATTCATCGTGGCTTAGGTAAAACCGGTGTTGTCGGAATCATCGAAGGATCTTTAGGTAAAGGTCGCAGCATTGGTTTGCGTGCAGACATGGATGCACTACCACTCCAAGAACACAATCATTTTGAACACGCTTCCCAGCACCCTGGAAAAATGCACGCTTGCGGTCATGATGGTCACGTGGCGATGTTATTAGGGGCTGCACAATATCTTGCGCAACATCGCGATTTCAAAGGCACGGTTCATCTCATTTTCCAACCGGCCGAAGAAGGCGGTGGCGGTGCCAGAGAAATGATTCGTGATTGCCTGTTTGATTTATTCCCTTGTGATGCCGTGTTTGGCATGCACAATTGGCCTGGCATTCCAGTTGGTGACTTTGGAGTGACCCCAGGACCAATGATGGCTTCTAGCAATGAATTCCAGATCACTGTTAAAGGTAAAGGTGGTCACGCTGCATTGCCGCACAACAGTGCTGACCCAGTGTTTGCCGCCAGTCAAATCATTAGTTCACTACAAGCGATCATCACGCGTAACAAACGCCCAGTTGATGCAGCTGTTCTATCGATCACTCAATTTCATGCTGGCGATGCCAGCAACATCATTCCTGACAGCGCCTGGATTGGTGGCACGGTCAGAACATTCACGATTGAAGTGCTAGATTTGATTGAATCAAGATTGCGCGAAATCGCCAGCGCCACGGCACAAGCATTTGACTGCTCAGCAGAAGTGAGCTTCTCTAGAAATTATCCGCCCACGATCAATCATGAAAAAGAAACTGCTTTTGCAGTTGATGTCATGAAAGAATTGGTTGGCGAGCATCACGTGAATTCAAGAATTGATCCAACCATGGGCGCAGAAGACTTTGCCTTCATGCTTCAAGAAAAACCTGGCTGCTACGTGTTCATTGGCAACGGTGATGGTGATCATCGCTCACAAGGTCATGGCCTTGGTCCTTGCCAACTGCACAACCCTTGCTATGACTTCAATGATCAATTATTGCCACTAGGCAGCACTTATTGGGTTCGTTTGGTAGAGCGTTATTTAGAGTCGACTAAATAATCAAATAGAAGAGCTTCAAAGAAACAACGCAAAGACTCAAGGCCTCACAAGCTTGGGTCTTTATTTTTTTGCGGATACTTTCTTTAATTCAATATCACCATAAATCGCATTAACCTTGCTCTTGGTGTTATCTGAATCAGTCAACAAACCCAAACCAATGACTTTGCCAGGCAACTCGTTGAAGGCCGCCTGATAGTCTTTTGATAAGTCTCGTTGATGCTTCTGCCACTGACCCAAGCGATCGCTGCCACTGTTCACAACAATCATCTTGATTCTGGATGTTCTAGGGCTTGGGATGATCGATTCAAGTGGGCTTTTAGATGACCAGACATACATCAGACTGGCATAGGGCATGTCGTGACCACTGATGATTTTTGCCATTTCAAAAACCATCTGATCTTTGAGTGGTAATTTTGTTTTATCGCCATCAAATGCTACGACGATTCTCAACGGTGCATCATCTTTGCTTGATTCTTGATTGTCTGCCTCAGCAATCAAGTTCATAGCCTTCCACTCCCAAGACAACACTTGTTGCGCAGCAGGTCTTGGCTTAAGCGGCAAAACCAAACCAGAGGCGGCCACATCTGCACTCGCATGCAGAACCGTGCGGCCTTGATAGTTCTTTAAGGTGTATTGAGTTTTATTTTTCTGTGGTGTGACTCGCCAAATTTGCCATGCTTTAGGCAACTTCCCACCCTCATTGAGGATTGAGAACTTATCAACGTTCTCAGGTGGCGGCACATTCTTTTCAGCAACATCAACCGTTGCACAGGAGCTTAAAAAAAAGACTCCCAAGAAAATAAATCCGAGTTGCTTGAATGATTTCAAAGAAAGTCTTTTTTAAGAAAAAATTAAATTTTCTGATTTACTGATGCTTGAATTTCGCCGGTCGCTTTTCTAAAAAAGCCTTCATGCCCTCTTTTTGATCTTCTGTGGCAAATGCTGCATGAAACATTCGGCGCTCAAAACGAATGCCTTCACTCAAAGAGGATTCATAAGATGCATTGATACTTTCTTTGACCATCATCACAATCGGTAAAGACATCTCTGAAATAGTTTTTGCTGCACCCATGGCTTCTTCCATCAGGCGCTCTGCTGGCACAACTCTAGACACCAAGCCAGCTCTTTCAGCTTCTTGGGCATCCATCATGCGGGCGGTCAAACACATGTCCATCGCTTTTGATTTTGAAACTGCTTTTGGCAAACGCTGTGTGCCACCGGCTCCTGGCAAGATACCCAATTTGATTTCAGGCTGACCAAACTTAGCATTATCTGCAGCAATGATGAAATCACACATCATCGCCAACTCACAGCCACCGCCCAAAGCAAATCCAGACACAGCAGCAATAACAGGTTTACGAATGCGGCGAATGGTTTCCCAATTCTTGGTGATGTAATCACCTTGATAAACATCATTAAAACTAAAGTTGGCCATGCCTCCAATGTCTGCACCCGCAGCAAAGGCTTTTTCACTGCCAGTGATGACCATGCAAGAAATTTGATCATCAGCATCAAACTTTAAAAGAGCGGCGCCCAATTCGTTCATCAATTGATCATTCAAAGCATTCAGTGCTTTGGGTCGATTAAGAGTGATCAAGGCCACTCGATCGGTTACCGACGTAATAATCATTTCATCACTCATAACAACCTCTTTTTAAGTTAACGCCCTAATAGTAATGCTCAAATGGTAATACTTTAGCGCGGTAAAAATACCCACATGCGCCCTTGCTGCTTCATTCTGCCAGCATATTCGCCTGCCTGATCACCCGTACCCCAATAAAAATCTGCTCGTACCGCACCGACGATCGCACTGCCAGTATCCTGGGCCATCATCAAACGACGCAAAGGTTTTTCACTCAAAGGGTATGTGCTGGCTAAATAAACGGGTGCGCCCAAAGGGAGTGCTTTAGGATCAACCGCAATACTGCGCTCGGCTGTTAATGGCACACCCAATGCGCCAATAGGGCCGACATTGATATCAGCTACCACAGGCATTTCTCTAAAGAAAACGTACCTTGGATTGGCATTCAGCATTTCTTGAACTCGCTGTGGAGAATTTTTCTTTGACCATGCTTGGATACCTTGCATGGTGGCGGTTGAGTGATTGATTTCTTTACGATCTAACAGCCATTGCGCAAAAGATTTGAACTTGTGATCATTGGTGCCAGCAAAACCCAAACGAATCACCTTGCCATCACTCATCCTCACGCGACCAGATCCTTGAACCTGCATGAATGCCGCAGCCACAGGATCGTCCACCCAAAGAATCTCCTGGCCCTTCAATTGACCACTGGAGAGCAATTCAGCGCGGCTTGGCAGTTCAGCTGGTTTACGTTTTTTCCAGGCATCGGGGTATTGATGAATCGGCGTTTGATAAACCCCACCTCTTTGACGAGAGCCATTCAAGTACGGCTCGTAATAACCAGTGACCAAACCTTGCGAACCTCCAGCTCTTGCGCCAGTCTGATGCCTGATCTCCATCACCTTCATGTGGGTTTCAAAAAAATCACGGATAGATTGATTACTCGATGAATTAACACGATTAGCCATTGAACACACTGACTTCCAATCTAGACCGCTCGGATTACGTCTGACCAAACCTTCGCAACTTCTTTTCCAAGCTGGCCATGCAGCTGTTAAATCATCGTCATACCAACCAGGCAAATCATTCCAGGAAGCATTGATTAATTTAGATACTGATGATGAATACTCGCTTGAACTTGCAGAGCTGCTCTTTGTAACTGGCTTTGCTTTGTACTCGGGTGCGCTGGCGCAAGAAATCAATGCGAATGCAAAAGCAATCAAAAGTCCGTATGATAAAAACCTCTTCATACCAACACCTGAGTGACAAACACCAGACTCAAGCAAAAGGAGCTGTTCATTGAGCGATTTATTTGACCAATATCCCATGTTGTTATTTTTGATTGAAGCAGGCGCTGCGCTTGTATTGTTTGTGATCATTGTGGTTTGGACCATGATGGGTCGCCGTAAAGACAAATGAAGGCTCTAGAATTGAATTAATGGAGTGTGCGAGGCATCACCAAGGCAAATTCTGGGATTGGGGTCTGGAAAAACTGTGCATCTTCGCTGACACAGAAAAAATCCCCTCTCATGGTGCCCATCGGGGTCGGCAAAGTCGCCCAGCTGGTGTATTCAAACTGCTCCCCTGGTCGCAATAATGGCTGCTGACCAACCACCCCTAAACCCTTGACCTCTTCCACCCCTTCATCACCATCGGTGATGATCCAATGCCTAGCAATCAATTGGGCTGGAACCTGCCCCGTATTTTTGATCGTGATGGTGTAAGCGAAGGCAAATTGCCGATTTTCGGCATCTGATTCGTCTGGTAAGTAGGTCACTTTGACCTGAACACTGAATTGATGTTGATCCATATTCATGATTCTCCGCTATAGAACACGCTACTGCAAGCCAGTCCACGATAGAATCACACTATGGCTAATTTAAATACCCCAAATTCATACCTGATTGCCCCCTCTATTCTGTCTGCGGACTTTGCTCGCCTGGGCGAAGAAGTTAGCAATGTCTTGGCTGCCGGGGCAGACTGGATCCACTTTGACGTGATGGACAACCATTATGTGCCCAATTTAACCATTGGCCCTTTGGTATGTGAGGCTATTCGCTCTCACGCGGTTAAAAACGGCCAGCCAGCCTGTATTGATGTTCACTTGATGGTTGAGCCAGTTGATCGCATCGTTCCCGACTTTGCTAAAGCAGGTGCTAATTTGATCAGCTTTCACCCAGAAGCCAGCTCTCATGTTGATAGAACCTTGGGTCTTATCAAAGACAGCGGTTGTCAAGCAGGCTTGGTGTTCAATCCAGCCACTTCTTTGCATCATCTAGACTATGTGATGGATAAGTTAGATTTAGTTCTATTGATGTCAGTCAACCCAGGCTTTGGTGGTCAATCTTTTATTCCAAGCACTTTGGATAAATTGCGTGAAGCCAGAGCCAAGCTACAAGCATATGAAGCTAAAACAGGTCGCAAGATTCGTTTAGAAGTTGATGGCGGCGTGAAAGTCGACAACATCCGTGAAATTGCTGCCGCTGGTGCTGATACGTTTGTTGCTGGCTCTGCTATTTTTGGCAAACCTGATTACAAAGCGATCATCGACAAGATGCGTGAGGAATTAGGAAAAGTCTGATGCAACGACAAGACTTCGATGCCCTGGCAAAACAGGGCTATAACCGCGCGGCATTAGTGTCTGAGGTTTCTGCAGATTTAGAGACGCCTCTATCTCTGTATTTAAAACTCACGCAAGCTCACGGCTCAAGCAACACATTCTTATTAGAGTCTGTGGTGGGCGGCGAACGCTTTGGTCGCTACTCGATCATTGGCTTGCAAGCCAAAACTCTCATCAAGGTCACTGGTGGCCCTAACAACACAATCACTCAAGTCATCAACAATGGCCAAGTGATTGAAACTGATCACGGCAACCCTTTGGACTTTATCGCCAGCTACCACGCGCGCTTCAAAGTCTTCCTTCAAGATGGCTTACCAAGATTTTGCGGTGGCTTGGCTGGCTACTTTGGTTACGACACCATTCGTTACATCGAACCACGTTTAGCGAAAAACTCTCTGCCAGATGAAATCAACACCCCTGATATTCAGCTGATGTTGACTGAAGAATTGGCTGTCATCGATAACCTGGCAGGTAAGTTGTACTTGATTGTGTACGCCAACCCTCAAGAACCAGCGTCTTATGACGCTGCCGAGAAGAGATTAAAAGAATTACTCGCTAGTCTTGATGCGCCGGTTAAAAAACCAAGCAACAGCGCCTCTTCAAAAACCGAAGCAATTCGTCGCTTTGGTAAAGCCGAATTCATGGATGCAGTGAAACGTACCAAAGAATATATTTTGGCCGGAGACTGTATGCAAGTGGTGATTGGCCAAAGAATCAGTCAGCCATTCAGTGACTCACCTTTGTCCTTGTACCGCGCCCTGCGCTCTTTGAACCCATCGCCCTACATGTATTTGTATGATTTTGGCGATCACCAGATTGTTGGTTCTTCTCCAGAGATTCTCGTGCGTCAAGAAAAGAGACAGATCGATGGTCAAGAAAAACGTTTTGTGATTGTGCGACCAATTGCGGGAACACGACCACGTGGCAGCAATCCAGAGCAAGATGCAGTTTTAGCCAAAGAACTTTTAGCAGATCCGAAAGAAATTGCAGAACACGTGATGCTCATCGATTTAGCTCGCAACGATGTGGGCAGAATTGCTAAAAATGGCACCGTGAAAGTCACTGATCGCATGGTGATCGAAAAGTACTCTCATGTTCAACACATTGTGAGCTCCGTAGAAGGTGAGCTTTTGAATGATGCTAGCAATATGGATGTATTGAAAGCGACATTCCCTGCGGGCACATTGTCAGGTGCACCAAAAATTCGTGCGATGGAAATCATCGATGAAATGGAAATCGTCAAACGCGGTGTTTATGGTGGGGCAGCTGGTTACCTATCATTCTCCGGCGACATGGATGTGGCGATTGTGATTCGCACAGGAGTGATCAAAGATGGCATGGTTCACGCTCAAGCAGGTGCTGGCGTGGTGGCTGACTCTGATCCTGAATCAGAATGGAAAGAAACAGAAGCAAAAGCTCGAGCAGTATTGCGCGCAGTAGAAATGGTTCAAGGAGGTCTAGATGCTGGTAATGATTGATAACTACGACTCCTTCACCTATAACCTGGTTCAATACTTTGGTGAATTAGGTGCAGAAGTAAAGGTGTTTCGCAATGACGAAATCACCATCGCTGAAATTGAAGCTCTGAAGCCAGATCATATTTGTATTTCTCCAGGCCCATGCAGCCCTAAAGAAGCTGGTATCTCAGTGGCTGCCTTGCAACACTTTGCTGGCAAGGTGCCCCTCTTAGGTGTGTGCCTAGGCCACCAAGCTATTGGCGAAGCCTTTGGCGGCAAAGTGATTAGAGCCAAACGAGTGATGCACGGTAAAACAGACACGGTTCACACACACCAAACAGGTGTGTTCAAAGACTTACCAAAAGACTTCACCGTGACGCGTTACCACTCATTGGCGATTGAAAAAGAAAGTTTGCCGGCTGACTTAGAAATCACTGCATGGACGGATGATGGCGAGATCATGGGTGTGCGTCATAAAAAATTTGCTGTTGAAGGTGTTCAATTCCACCCAGAATCTATTCTGTCTGAATATGGTCATGAGTTATTGAATAACTTTCTAAAAACCACAAAAGCAACGGTCGCCTAAATAATTAGCCACACAATCGCCTAAACAATCCAATTGAATTAACACTATGGCCATTACTCCACAAGAAGCATTACTCAGCTGCATTGAGCATCAAGAAATCAAACACGATGACATGATGCAGATCATGCGTTCGATCATGTCTGGCGAGTTGTCACCCATGCTGACTGCTGCGATCTTGACGGGCTTGCGCACCAAAAAAGAAACCATTGGTGAAATCACAGCTGCTGCCATGGTGATGCGCGAATTCGCAACCAAAGTATCTGTGGCTGATAACAGTCATTTTGTGGATATTGTGGGCACGGGCGGTGATGGTGCACACACCTTCAATATTTCAACCACAGCCATGTTTGTGGCTGCTGGAGCTGGTGCAAAAGTTGCTAAGCACGGTAACCGCAGTGTGAGCAGCAAATCAGGGGCAGCGGATGTTCTTGAAGCGCTGGGCGTGCAAATCACATTACAAGCACCTCAGGTGGCCGAATCATTGAACAGCTGTGGCATTGGCTTCATGTTTGCACCAAATCATCACCCAGCCATGAAAAACGTGGCCCCTGTTCGCAAAGAAATGGGTGTGCGCACGATTTTCAATATCTTGGGTCCTCTCACCAATCCAGCCAATGCGGCGCACATGTTGATGGGTGTTTTCCATCCAGATTTGGTGGGTGTACAAATCAGAGTTCTTCAACAACTAGGCATGAAACACGCCCTGGTGGTTTATGGCAAAGATGGCCTAGATGAAATATCTTTAGAAGCTCCGACCATGGTTGGAGAGCTCAAAGATGGTCAGATCAAAGAATATGAAGTCAAACCACAAGACTTTGGTCTAAGCGTTTGCAAAACCAATACATTCAAAGTGGCCGATGCAGCAGAATCAAAGAAGATTCTATTGGGCGTTTTGGCCAATGAGCCTGGACCCGCACAAGACATCGTTTGCTTGAATGCAGGCGCTGCTCTTTACGCTGCCGACATTGCCAAAGACATTGCGCACGGTCTAGAGCTTGCCAGACAAGCGATTGCTTCTGGCAAAGCAAAAGCCAAGTTAGATGAATTCATTAAAACCACGCAATCATTAGCGTGAGCTACCCTACTGAAATATTAATCACATTAGCGTAAGCTAGACACTTAACCACCTATAAAGTATTTATGAGCGATATTCTGAAACGCATCCTGGCAACCAAATTTGATGAAGTCGCCAAAGCCTCTTCTCAGGTGGCGATGCACGTCCTAAGAGCGGATGCAGAAGCCAGTATCCAAGCAGTAGGATTAAAGCCCCGTGGTTTTACTGCCAGCATTGAAGAAAAAATTTCTCAAGGTCATGCTGGGGTCATCACAGAAATTAAAAAAGCCAGCCCAAGCAAGGGCGTATTTCGCGAAGATTTCAATCCAGCTCAAATTGCCCAGTCTTACGAAAAAAATGGGGCTGCTTGTTTATCGGTTTTAACGGATAAAGAATATTTTCAAGGTTCCGCTCAGTATTTGCGCGAAGCCCGTCAAGCCTGCAACATCCCTGTATTGCGCAAAGACTTCTTGGTCGATCCGTACCAAGTCTATGAAGCGCGTGCGATGGGTGCTGATGCCATTCTTTTGATTGCAGCTGCTTTGGATGATGCGCAAATGAAAGACTTTGAAACCATTGCTCATGAACTACAAATGGATGTGTTGGTCGAAGTTCACGATGCCTACGAGCTAGAGCGAGCCTTGGCACTGAAGACGCCATTGCTAGGAATCAATAATCGCAATTTACGCACATTTGAAGTCAGTTTAGAAACCACTCTTTCTTTACTAAAAGAAATTCCTGCAGAAAAACGTGTGGTCACAGAAAGTGGCATTCTCACAAGAGCAGACGTCGCTTTGATGCGCGCCGCGAAAGTAGATGCATTCTTGGTAGGTGAAGCCTTTATGCGCCAAGAAGATCCAGGCGCAGCTTTAGCAGAACTATTCAACGCTTAAATAACACTAAGTGCTGAGGCTAACTAGGCACCAACCACTCAATCGGCTTTAAGCCTTTTTGAAGCAAGAGCTCATTGGCCTTGCGAAAGTGTCCGCATGATTGCTGATCACCAGGGTAAATAAAAGGTTCTTTGGTTTTGTACACACTCAAGCCAGATGGATGTGAAGCCGTCAAAATTTCTTGCTTAACACCAGACTCCTGACTGGCCTCTTCAATCAAAGCCAGTTTCTTTTGTGCGTGCGCACCCCACAACATCCAAATCAGAGATTTTTTCTTGGCCAATTGATACAAAAGCACATCGGTTAAATCTTGCCAGCCAAGCTGCGCATGAGATCCAGCTAAATTCAGTTGCACCGTCAATGTGGCATTCAACAAAAGAACCCCTTGCGCAGCCCAAGCACTCAAGTCACCATGCGGCAAAGCCTGATAACCATCTAAAGCCAATGCCTTGCTGATATTTCTCAAAGAGCTTGGAAACGCTCTCCAACCTGGCTTGATTTCTTTTGGAATAGAAAATGACAAACCCTGAGCGAGACCCGGTGTTTGATACGGGTCTTGACCCAAAATGATGACCTTGGTTTGCTCTACTGAAGTTTCTTTGAAAGCGCGAAAAATATTGTCTAGCGATGGCGCAAGCTCTTCTGCATGCTTGCTGTAAATAGATGACACTTCTTGCTCTAAACGCTCAAAACGACCAGAAGCCAATTCATCATGAATCAATTCAAGCCAATCACCTGGCAATGACGCTTTAATCGAAAACGATGATGACATCAGCTAAGCAAATTAAACGGACAAAGTGTGTTGCTTCGGCTTAGCTGCCAAAACATTTTCTTTGGTTTTAGGAGATTGAATACTCAACACCAACTCTTTGTCATGGCGATAAACCAAAAACTTAACAACTTGGCCTCGGCATAACTTTTGAATCAATGCCAAGAGCAACTCTTCCAAGCGAGATGGCGTGACACGTTCACCACTGATCGATGCCAAATGATCGCCCGCAGACAAACCTGCCTCTTGGGCCAAGCCGCCATCCAAGACATGGGTCAGTCTGACCCAACCATTGTTCATGCTGGTTCGGATACCCAATAATTGCTTGGCAACTTCAGCGCTTTCAGTGGCAAGCGTTTTTTTCAACTGAACCTTGACGCCCACTTTTTGCAACAAGGCCTCTAAAGGCAAGTCATGAACACCATCGATGTGATCACGCTTGATTTGTTGCCAAGTAGCTTTGAAACCAGAACCAATCACAAACTCAATGGCATGATCAAAGTCATCCTCAGCCATCCCTATTTCAGTCAGCTGATACATTTGCCATAAATGTCGCATCACATCATCCAAGGATTGCTTTTGCTTGGTGTGTTCACGAATCTTTAAATCAAGGGCCAATGCCAACAAAGATCCTTTGGCGTAATAACTCACCACTGCATTGGGTGTGTTCTCATCCATTTGGTAATACTTGGTCCAAGCATCAAAAGAACTCTCTGACAAACTTTGTTTGTGTCTTCCCGGCCCACGCAAAACCATGTTCCAAGTTTTCTCAAGACGCTTGAGGTAAGACGCAAGATTAATTCTCTGACTTCTGAATAACTGAAGATCATCGTAGTAACTGGTGAAGCCCTCAAACAACCACAGCAAGCGCGTATGATTTTTTTGATCTAAGACATAAGGATCAAATGCTTTGGGTTTGACTCGCTTGACCATCCACGAATGGAAATACTCATGACTGCACAAGCCAAGAAAATCTTCATAAGCTTCATGCTTCTGTAAATTTTGTTCAGGGTAAGGCAAATCAGCACGCTTACACAAAAGAACCGTGCTGTTGCGATGCTCTAAACCGCCATAACCATCGCCCACGGCATTCACCATAAAGCAATACTCTTTGAAAGGAGCTCTTGGTTTTTCTGGTTCAAAAAAGCTGATATGAGCTTCACAGATTGCTTTCAAGTCTTTGCTCAATTGACGCTCATCCACGCCATCCAACAATCCCTGAATCACCATGCGGTGAGGCGTGCCATGCACTTGCCACTGAATCACCTGAAACTCACCCATGGCCACCGGGTGATCAATCAAAGCATCGTAACTCTCTGCTTGATACACCCCAAAACCTGAACGCTTGATTTGCTTCGACTCTTTAACAGGTAATGTGGTTTGCACAGACCAACGCTGACTCATGTCAGGATCTTTGGGCTCGAGTAATTTCACATCACAAGGAAGATTGGCAAAGCCCAACAACTGCAAACACAAACTGCTGGCATTAAAAAACGCTCTCTCGTGATCCAAGTAAGCAGCTCTCACTGACGTATCAAAGGCATACACCTGATACCTCACTTCCACATCTTGCTTGGATTTCAGCTCCCAAGTGTGGCTATCAATTTTGTTAAGTTTGATTGGCTTGATCGATTTAGCAGAAATAATTTCAGAAGCACTGATGGATTCAAGATGCTTTGAAAAATCTCGGATCATGTAACTGCCTGGAATCCAAGCAGGCAATTGCAGATGAAGGGGGCCTTGACTGGCAATCTCACCAGGAATTTGCATCACAACATCAAAGCGATGAGCTCGCCAATCATCACATCCAATCACATAGGTGATGGAGTTCTTTGACTGCTTGCCTTTGAAGCCTTTATCGTTGTTGTTCTTGGTGATGCTAGTGAACCTGGTTTTTGGCATTTCAGTCAATCACTTCAATTTTTTTTCAATTTGCGCCATCGGTACAGCACCATTTAGACGCGTGCCATCTGTGAAGAACATCGCTGGAGTTCCAGTAATGCCTAACTTTCTAGCCAAGGCCGTATTGCGCTCCAACGGATTGCCGCAATCCCCCTTACCAGTCGGCGCTTGGTTATTGATCATCCAATCATTCCAAGCTTTAATTTTGTCTGATGAGCACCAAATCTGTTGAGACTTAATGAGTGAATCAGCAGATAACATCGGCACCATGAATGTATAGATCGTGACATTGTCTAACTGCTGAAAGCCTTTTTCTAAACGTTTGCAAAAACCACAGTTTGGATCAGCAAACACTGCCACCTGACGAGTGCCTTTACCACGCACCACCTTGATGGCATCATTCAATGGCAAATCTGCCCAACGAATACGATTCAAATCATTGCTGCGCTGTTCTGTGAGATTGGTGCCAGTTTTTAAATCAACCACCTCACCCTGAATCAAATAACGTGCGCTGGCGTCTGTGTAAACAATATCAGTGCCAATTGTCACTTCATACAAACCAGCGACCGGCGTTGTGCGCACCGCATCTACTTTGGCGCGCTCACCCAATTGCTTTTGCATCTCTGTTTTGATCTTGGCTTCAGGATTGCCTTGGGCAGCCACTGAAAAACTCAATAATGAAGCGGCGCCCATGGCGCAAATAAGATTGATTGTTTTAAATAATTTCATAATTTTTTCCAATAAATTAAATGGCTATAGCGTTGATCAAGCCAAAGCCTGCTTGATCAATTGTCTCTTTAAAAAATGACTGCGATTCACTAATTTCATGCCTAAATTTCTGATTGTTTTCACATGCCCTGCTTCGTTAGCAAAAAGTTTTTGTAAGCGGTCGGTGGTGAAAAGTAATGCATCTGTATCACCATGTCGCGCACGCTCGAACCTTCTTAGCAACACCGGGTCATCAAACGCTCTGAATGCTTCTTTATTATCTAAAATATCTGCCAGGCTTGCCACGTCTCTCAAACCCAAGTTAAGGCCCTGGCCCGCCAATGGATGCATCACATGCGCCGCATCTCCGATCAGCACAATGCGAGGCCTTGTATCTGGCGCAATCATGCGCTTTGCTTTCATGCGTCTCAATGGAAATCCTTGTTGCGCTGTCAACATCTGCAACTGACCTGTTCTTTGCGCAACCTGTCCTTGAGCGGCTCTCATCACTTCTGCGCACAATGATTCAGGACTCTGTTTTTTTAATTGCTCGGCATGATCAGTAGAAGCCGACCAAACCATTGAAAGTTTTTTATCTGGCAAAGGTAATAAAGCCAAAATTTCACCGCCCGGCAAGAACCATTGGCATGCAGTGCCTTGATGATGTTTTTCAGCCTGAAAATTTGCAACCACACCGATTTGATCATAAGCATTCTGAGTGGTCTCGATTTGAAGCTGCTCTCTCACAAATGATTGAGCCCCATCGGCGGCCAACAAAAGTTTGCTGCTAACACTCAAACCGGATTGTGTTGTGACTGTGACGCCCTCATTGTTTGAAATAACGCCAACAACTTTATCAGTGATGCGTTCAATCAAACCCTGAAACTGAATCGCTGCATCCAAAGTTTTTTCAATGTGACCCGATTCAACAATCCAAGACAATTGTGGAACGGTGGCACTGAATGCTGAGAAATGTATTTCATCATCGGCATGACCACTGTCGCCAAACACGCGCATATCACTCACCACCTGAATGCGTCCTTGATCCAAAGCTGACCAAACATGCATTTGCTCTAATAAATTTTTGCTGCTGGCTGATAAAGCGTAAATACGACTATCCCACACAGCAGAATCATTGCCCTGAAAACCAACTTCAAAGCTCGGTGCTAAATGCAAAATCTTCAAGCCTAATTGCGCTAAACGCAAAGAAGTTGCCTTCCCAGCAATGCCTGCTCCGACGATAATAAGGTCATAAGTCTTCATACATGGAATAATAACGCCCTATGTCTTTAAAATGTGGCATCGTCGGCCTGCCTAACGTCGGCAAATCAACTCTGTTTAATGCGCTTACCAAAGCTGGTATCGCAGCGGAGAACTATCCTTTTTGCACCATTGAGCCCAATGTCGGTGTGGTCGAGGTTCCAGACCCTCGCTTGGCTCAATTAGCGGAAATTGTTAAACCTGAACGCATTTTGCCTGCCGTGGTTGAATTCGTGGACATCGCTGGCTTGGTAGCCGGTGCCTCGAAAGGCGAAGGACTGGGCAATCAGTTCTTGGCCAATATTCGAGAAACCGATGCCATCACCCATGTGGTGCGCTGTTTTGAAGACGGCAACGTGATCCACGTCGCTGGCAAGGTGGACCCAATTTCAGACATCGGCGTCATCGACACCGAGTTAGCTCTTGCAGACTTGGGCACGGTGGATAAAGCCTATGCTCGTTATTCCAAGGCTGCAAAGTCTGGCAATGACAAAGAAGCCAATGCTTTGGCCCCATTGCTCGCCAAAGTACAGGCACAACTCAATGAAGCCAAACCTGTGCGCGCCATGGGTTTAAGTGAAGAAGATTTGGCACTTTTAAAGCCCTTCTGCCTCATCACTGCCAAACCAGTGATGTACGTCGCCAACGTCAAAGAAGATGGCTTTGAGAACAATCCTCATCTTGATGCGGTCAAAGCTCACGCGGCGATTGAAAAAGCCCCTGTGGTGGCCGTATGCGCCGCCATTGAGGCAGAAATTGCAGAACTAGAAGATGCTGATAAAAAAGAATTTTTAAGTGATATGGGCATGGATGAGCCAGGTCTTGATCGAGTGATCAGAGCCGGCTTTAATTTGCTCGGTTTACAAACCTACTTCACAGCAGGTGTGAAGGAAGTTCGTGCTTGGACGATTCGTATTGGTGACACCGCCCCTCAAGCAGCGGGTGTGATCCATACCGACTTTGAGCGTGGCTTCATTCGTGCGCAAACCATCGCTTTTGACGATTTCATCAGTTTCAAGGGTGAGACGGGTGCAAAAGAGGCTGGCAAGATGCGCGCCGAGGGCAAAGAGTATGTCGTTAAAGATGGTGATGTCCTGAATTTCCTTTTTAACGTCTAAAAAGGCTGATTCCCATAAAAAAGGGCTCAAATCTGAGCCCTTTTTACTTTTAATCACCGAATTCATATGAAATTAAGCGCAACAAAATAAAATGAAGCCAAATTTCAGGTTTTTTGATTTTTAGTCATTTTTCATCGTTTTTTTGTCATTTTTGGCCTAATTTGAACAAAAAAACGCAGAAAAACGCAAAAACCATGGCTGATAACCACTCCAAAACTTGCCCAGATTGAAAGAATTTCAAGCTTTGGCCCAAAACCGATGCAATCGCTGAAGAAACGACTCCGATCAATACTGCCCAACCATATTTCTTAAAAAAGGACGTGTTTTTACTCATTTTTTTAGGATGAAAGAAGGCGCTGAGAAAACCAACTGATCCACCAAACACTAAAAATGCTAGAAAACTCATCCTAACTCCATGAAAAACTTATAATTTCGTTATGCAGATTTTGACATTGGGCATTAATCATCACACCGCACCGATTCAGGTACGTGAACAGGTGGCATTCACACCTGAGATGATTCAGCCTGCCTTGCATCATTTGAAAGATCATTTGGCCAGTGTATCTGAAACACATTTGCCAGAAGCAACGATCTTATCAACTTGCAATAGAACAGAATTGTATTGCGCCGCCAATGACGAGCACGCTGATCAGCAATCTTCTTTACTGAAGAAAAGTGCGATTGAGTGGCTCGCTAAATCTCGCGGCATCGATCACCAAGAATTAATGCCTCACGTTTATGTCTTGCCACAATCACTGGCTGTTCGTCACGCATTCAGAGTGGCCTGCGGTTTAGATTCAATGGTGGTTGGTGAAACACAAATTTTGGGTCAGTTAAAAGATGCGGTGCGCTGTGCTGATGAAGCAGGCTCACTAGGCACTTACCTCAATCAACTTTTTCAAAAAACTTTTCAGGTCGCCAAAGAAGTTCGTGGCACCACTGAAATCGGAGCACACTCCATTTCAATGGCAGCTGCTGCAGTGCGCCTATCTGAAAGAATTTTTGAAAGCGTTTCTGATCAAAAAGTTTTATTTATCGGCGCTGGTGAAATGATCAATTTGTGCGCCACGCATTTTGCGGCGCGCAAACCAAAATTAATGGCTGTGGCCAATCGTACTTTAGAGCGCGGCCAAGAATTGGCTGATCAATTATCCGAACAAGGCTTGGCAACAGAATCTTTACGACTCTCTGATCTACCGACACGCTTGCATGATTTTGATATTGTGGTTTCTTGCACTGCCAGCACCTTACCGATCATTGGTTTGGGCATGGTTGAGAATGCTGTCAAGCAACGCCGTCATCGCCCAGTCGTGATGATTGACTTGGCGGTGCCTCGTGACATTGAAGCTGAAGTAGGTAAATTAAACGACGTGTACCTCTACACCGTTGATGACTTGAGTGACATTGTTCAAGCTGGTTCAGATTCTCGTCAAGCAGCCGTGGGTCAGGCTGAAGCAATCATTGAAACTCGCGTATCGCATTTCATGCACTGGTTAGAAACCAGAGGCACCGTGCCTTTGATTCAAGACTTGCGCCAACGAGGTGAAGACTTGCGCTCAGTTGAGCTTGAGCGTGCCCGCAAGCTACTCGCTAAAGGTGAAGACCCACAAGTGGTACTAGATCTTTTAGCCCAAGGTCTTACCAATAAGTTTTTACACGGCTCTTTACATGCCTTGCAACATGCACAAGGTGAAGAGCGTGATGCACTCATGAAAATCTTACCGGGTCTATTCCGGTCAAACAACTCCAATCAATAGATGAAACCAAGTATGAAAGCGAAGCTTGAGCAGTTAGATGCCAGGCTCGCAGAACTCAATTCATTGTTAGTCCAGGAAGAAATTACCAAGGACATGGATCAGTACCGCAAACTCAATCGTGAGCATGCGGAGATATCCCCTGTTGTCGAACAATTCCAGTTATTCCTGCAAGCAGAAGCCGACGAGCAAGCAGCTTTAGCGATGCAAGCCGATCCTGAAATGAAAGACTTTGCAGAAGAAGAAATCAAATCTGCCAAAGAGCGCATGGAAAACATGCAAGCTGATTTACAGCGCCTGCTATTACCCAAAGATCCCAATGATGATAAAAATATCTTTTTGGAAATTCGTGCGGGCACCGGCGGCGATGAGAGTGCTTTATTCGCTGCTGATTTATTCAGGATGTACACACGCTTTGCCGAAAGACAACGTTGGCAAGTGGAAGTCGTGAGCGCTTCAGAATCAGACTTGGGTGGTTACAAAGAAGTCATTTTGCGCATTGTTGGACAAAGTGCTTTTTCAAGACTCAAATTTGAATCAGGCGGTCACCGTGTGCAACGGGTGCCTCAAACCGAAACTCAAGGACGCATTCACACTTCAGCCTGTACTGTGGCTGTGATGCCCGAAGCCGATGAAATCAGCGATATTGAAATCAATCCTGCTGATTTGCGCATTGACACATTCAGAGCGTCTGGCGCCGGTGGTCAGCACATCAATAAAACAGACTCTGCGGTGCGCATCACGCACATACCAACGGGTACGGTGGTGGAATGCCAAGATGATCGCAGCCAACACCGCAACAAAGATCAAGCCATGAAAGTGCTTGTATCTAGAATCATGGATGCCAAGCGTCGCGCTGCGCACGACAAAGAAGCTGAGACTCGCAAGAGCTTGGTGGGTTCTGGTGATCGCAGCGATCGCATCCGCACCTACAACTTCCCCCAAGGACGCATCACCGACCACCGCATCAATCTCACTCTGTACAAGATTGATGCCATGATGGATGGTGATATTCAAGACCTTTTGAACGCGTTGTCTGCCGAGCACCAAGCTGAGTTATTGGCCAGCTTGGGTGATATTTAAAGCATCAGCCTTCATCACTCATCACCCCGTTTAGTGTCAACCATACAAGAACTTCTTAAAGAAAGCACTTTGGACAAAGTGGATGCCAAAGTGTTGTTGGCTCACTTGATTGATCAACATTTGAATTGGCCAAAATCTGCAATGATTAGCCGTGATACAGATGCATTGCCCAAGGCCTTGCTCGAAGAATGGGCGCTATTAGAAAAGCAACGAACTGAAGGTCATCCAGTCGCTTACCTAATTGGTAAAAAAGAGTTTTTTAACATTGAGCTCAAAGTAGCCCCTGGCGTTTTAATCCCAAGGCCTGAAACAGAACTCTTGGTTGAGTTGACGATTGATCACATTCAATCATCAGGCAAAAAAACACCAAAGATTCTAGATTTAGGCACAGGCAGTGGCGCGATTGGTTTGGCCTTGGCCAAGAACCTTCCTAACTCCCAAGTGACCTGTGTGGATGTCAGCGCTGAAGCACTCAAGATAGCTCAAGAAAATGCCGGCCTTTTGAATCTGAACTCAGTGAAGTTCCTTCAATCGAATTGGTTCGATGGTCTGATTGGCCTGACCACAAACCTGCCAGCTGAAGAATGCGTATTTGATGTGATTGTGAGTAATCCGCCATACATTCCAGCGGGTGATCATCACTTATCCATGGGTGACTTGCGCTTTGAGCCAATCTCAGCACTGACCGATGATCATGATGGCTTGATGGCATACCGCGCTATTTTCAAAGAAGCCCCTGCTTATTTGGCAGAGGATGGATTCATCTTGGTAGAACATGGATTTGATCAATACAAACAAGTTTGTCAGTTATTGCAGGAACAAAATTACATCAATATCAAAGCCCACCAGGATCTTGCGGGTATTTGGCGCGTCGCATCGGCCAATCGAGCAGCGTCTGTTAAGCTTGGCTAAAATAAGACATCTACATAAGGAAGCACCATGGACACACAAGCACAAATCAAAGAAATCGTTGAAAGCAACCCAGTGGTTCTATTCATGAAGGGCAATGCTCAGTTTCCGCAATGCGGCTTCTCAGGAAGAGCCATTCAAATTTTGCAAGCCTGTGGCATAGACAAGCCACACACTGTCAATGTTTTAGAAGATCAAGACATCCGCGAAGGCGTGAAAGCATATGCCAACTGGCCAACCATCCCACAACTCTATGTTAATGGCGAGTTCATCGGCGGTTCAGACATCATGACTGAAATGTACCAAAGCGGTGAATTGCAACAACTGCTAAAAGCCTAAGCAATACCCCTCAAGGTATTACCAATTATTGCTAATTATTTAAGTGCTGGCTCTCATGAAGAGCCAGCATTGGTTTAGCATAGCGATATGGACACAACAATCGCTTTTCTATTACTGGCTCTTTTTTGCTTCATTGCTCTATTTAGTCTCTATTACGCTTGGCAACAAAGCCAAGCCAGGGTCAGAGCAGAAACTGAGTTAGCCGCTGAACGTCGTCAAAGCGCTGACAAACTAGCTACTCTTCAACAAACAGCTCAAGAAGCAAAAACTGTTCTATCTGATCAGTTTAAAAATCTTGCCAATGAAATCCTCGAAGAAAAATCAAAACGCTTTGCTGAACAAAATCAGCAAAACCTCGATATTCTTTTAAAGCCACTGCAAGAAAAACTCACAGACTTCCGCAAACAGGTGGATGAGACATATCAGTCTGAAGCACGAGAGCGCTTTGCCTTAAAACAAGAAGTTGAAAAACTGGCTGGCCTTAATCTGCGCATGACGGATGAAACTCGCGCTCTCACCAACGCCCTGAAAGGCGAATCCAAAACCCAAGGTGATTGGGGTGAATTGGTTCTTGAAACCATTTTAGAAAACTCAGGATTGCGCAAAGGCGAAGAATACCTTGTACAAGATTCTCAAACCATCAGTGATGGATCGAGACTGCAACCAGATGTGGTGATTCGTTTACCCGAAGCTAAGCACTTGGTGATTGACAGCAAGGTTTCTATCACCGCTTACACGCGTTACATACAAGCTGATGATGACACCATCAAAACTGCTGAGCTCAACAGCCATGTTCTATCGATCAAGCAACATATTCAAGGCTTATCGGCGAAGAACTACCAAGACCTCTACGGCGTTGGTTCGATCGACTTTGTATTGATGTTCATTCCGATTGAGCCAGCCTTCTTAGCGGCGATGCGCCATGCGCCTGATATTTATCAAGACGCTCTTAAGAAGAACATCGTGATTGTTTGTCCAAGTACTTTATTGGCTACCGTCAGAACCGTGGCCCACTTGTGGCGACAAGAACATCAAAATCGCAATGCCCAAGAAATCGCTCGTCAATGCGCTTCTCTTTATGATAAGTTTGTTGGATTTGTTGAAGACCTGGATAAAGTGGGACAACGTTTGGAACAAGCACAAATCAGTTATGCAGATGCTGTTGGTAAACTTAAAACTGGTCGTGGCAATTTGATTCGCACGGCGGAGAACGTTAAAAAGCTCGGTGTTAAACCAAACAAATCATTACCAAGCAAATTAACCGATGTTGCGGATGATGACGAATAAGTCATCCCTGCCCCATTATTTTTCCTTTTTTACTTTTAATTATTTTTACGATTAGTTCAAAATAACTTTGACCATAAAAAACCCGCATTCATCATGCGGGTTTTTTTATTGACTGCGCTCTTTGCAGAGCATTGAGTCAGCGCTTACGCAACTGACTCTGTCGGCTATTACTTACGACCGCGACGAGCAGCTGGCTTCTTAGCAGCTGATGCACGTGTAGCTGGCTTAGCAGCTGCAGTTTTAGCTTGCTTAGCAAAACCTTGAATTGCTTCAACAGCTTGCTCTGCATTTGCTTCAGCAACAGCAGCAGCTTCTTTAGCAGCAGCTTGGAATTGCTCGAAACCTTGCAATGCTGAACCAACAGAAGTTTTCAATGCGTTAACAAACACATCTGAACCAGCTGGTGCATTTGCTGCAAAAGTGTTTACCCAGTTTTGTACGCCTTCTTGGAACTGTTCTAATTGAGCTTCAGCAACTTCTGCCAACTCAACTTGACCGTCGCGAACAATCTTCGCTACAGCGCGCTGATGAGCAGCTAGCTTGTTACCCAAAGGTGCCAATGTGTCGCTTTGAACATATGAAACGAATGCTTGTGGATCTTTAACTGTCAAAGCTTGCTCTAAACCGTCTTGAGCTTCAACAATAACTGCTTTAGTTGCTGAGAAGTTCAAGTCAGCCAATTCTTGAGCGCGCTCGATTGCTTTTGTGCTCAATGCGAATGCTGTATTCAAGCTCTCGCCTTGGATTTCTGCCATTTTTGCTGTGATTTGATCTTGGTTCATGTTTACTCCAAATAGGTTAGTTAATTATTTTGCAGCGCATATATTGCACTGCACAAACTCTATTTTAGGGAATAAATGTGACAATTCAAGGTATTTTTGTTGCATTGCGACAAAAATGGTAAATTTCTCATAATACGAGAAGTTACCGTTGAATTACTTGAGGATTTTTGGTGCCCCCTGACAGAATCGAACTGCCAATCCATGATTACAAGTCAAGTGTTATACCATTTAACTAAGGGGGCCTGCGGTGTTACTAGAGAATTACTGCTGACTCTTTTACTACTCTAAGAACTACTAATTTCTTTGCTGCTAAGCCCGATATTCTAACTTATTTCACCAGCTTTAGGCTAGGTCTTCCTTTAGAAATCGGTGTATTTTTGTCTGCTGTTGGCTCTGGTGGGCTTGCTTTCTCAACCGGGAAAGACATGCCCTGGCCATTTTCTTTGGCATAAATCGCCATCACATGGCTCATAGGCACATGAATATCTCGAGGCACTCCTGCAAAGCGCGCCTTAAGTGAAATCCATTCATTGTCCAAAGACAATTGCTGGCAAGCATCAGGACTGATGTTTAAAACAATTTCATTGTCTTTCACATAATCCATCGGCACTTGCACTTCTTCAGTCACGAAGACCGCAATGTAAGGCGTAAAACCATGATCCACACACCACTGGTGTAGTGCGCGGATCAGATAGGGTTTATTGCTTGGAACAGCGCTCATAAAATCCATTGAGCAGTGATGGCTAATTAGTCACCTAATTAGCGACGCATCACTTTCTCAGAAGGCGTCAACGCTTCGATGTATGCAGGACGGCTGAAAATACGCTCGGCGTATTTCATCAACGGTGCAGCATTACGAGATAGATCAATACCGTAATGCTCTAAACGCCATAGCAATGGGGCAATCGCCACATCTAGCATTGAGAAGTCATCACCCAACATGTATTTGTTCTTGATGAAAATCGGTGCCAACTGTGTCAAACGATCACGAATCGCTAAACGAGCTTTCTCGTGATTCTTTTCTGCAGCCTTGCCTTTTTCATTTTCCAAGGTTGATACGTGAACGAATAATTCTTTTTCAAAATTGAACAAGAACAAACGTGCACGTGCGCGCGCTACTGGATCAGGCGGCATCAACTGTGGATGTGGAAAACGCTCATCGATGTATTCATTGATGATGTTTGATTCATAAAGAATCAAATCACGTTCAACCAAAATAGGTACCTGACCATAAGGGTTCATCACAGAGATGTCTTCTGGCTTGTTAAATAAATCAACGTCACGGATTTCAAAGTCCATGCCTTTTTCAAACAAAACCAAACGACAACGCTGCGAGAATGGGCAGTTAGTGCCCGAATACAAAACCATCATGGGTCAAACTCCTAATTATTTTTTAGTGGATGTCTTTCCAGTAAGACTTGTTCAATCCCCAAGCCAAAACTGTAAATATTGCTAAGAACATCAAAACCCAAACGCCTAAACGCTTACGATCCAACTGCGCAGGCTCACCCATCCACTGAAGATAAGCTACCAAATCACCCATCGCATCATCAAACTCTTGTGGCTTTAACTTACCAGGAGTCACTTGCTCGAAGCCCTTGAAAACGTGAACTGTCTTCGTAGCATCGTGCGGATCTTTCTCATCAGCAAACTTGGCCGTACGAACACCTTGCAATTCCCACATCACGTGCGGCATACCTGCACTTGGGAAAGCCATGTTGTTCCAACCAGTGATTTTTGTATCGTCTTTGTAAAAAGTACGCAAGTAGGTGTACAAATAATCCACACCTTTGGCACGAGCAATCACTGACAAATCAGGAGGCATTGCACCGAACCATGTCTTGGCATCTTTTGGTGAAATAGCCACATTCATCATGTCGCCAACTTTTTCACCACTGAACAACAAGTTTTGCTTGATCTGCTCGTCCGTCAAACCGATATCGCGCAAACGGTTGTAACGCATGCTCACTGCACCGTGACAGTTCAAACAGTAATTAACAAATAACTTGGCACCATTTTGAAGTGCGACTTCGCTGTTCACACGCTTTGGCGCAGAATCTAATGGGAAGTTACTGCCAGCAGCTTGCACAGCATTCACTGACAAAACAACTGCCAAGCCACCAAACATTTTCCAGATGATTTTTTTCATTTTCATTTTTCCTTTTGGGTGCTCGCGATCAATGCGCAACAAAATTAACGCGACTTGGCACTGGCTTGAATTGACCCATCTTGCTCCACCATGGCATCGCCAAGAAGAAACCAAAATAAATCAATGTACCCAATTGAGACACCTTCTCACCGATTGGTGATGGTGGCTGAATACCCAAGTAACCCAACACAACAAACGTCACCACAAATAAGCCATAAATATATTTTTGGCCTTGTGGACGATAACGAATTGATTTAACTGGTGAGTTGTCCAACCATGGCAAGAAGAAGAAAATTACCACTGAACCGCCCATCACCATCACGCCCCAGAACTTGGCATCAAACAAGAAGAAGCCAGCTGCAAGAGCCACCAAAATACCAGCACAAATACCCTGTACTTTTTTGTCTTTTGTGCCACGAATCACAAGACCCAACAACGCAGCAGCAAACAACCACATTGGGATCAAGAACTCACCGGTCACCGCACGCAACATAGAGTAGAACGGTGTGAAATACCAAACCGGTGCAATGTGCGGAGGCGTCTTCAATGGATCAGCAGGAATGAAGTTATTGAACTCCAAGAAGTAGCCGCCCATTTCAGGAGCAAAGAACACGATGAAGGCGAAGATCATCAAGAACACGCCAACACCCATGATGTCATGTACTGAGTAATACGGGTGGAATGGAATACCATCCAATGGCACGCCATTAGCATCTAAGTTTTCTTTGATTTCGATACCATCAGGATTGTTTGAACCCACTTCATGCAATGCGATGATGTGAGCAACAACCAAACCAATCAATACCAATGGCACAGCGATCACGTGGAATGAGAAGAAACGGTTCAACGTCGCATCACCCACCACATAGTCACCACGGATCCACAATGAAAGATCAGGACCTACCAATGGGATTGCAGCAAACAAGTTAACGATCACTTGAGCGCCCCAGTAAGACATCTGACCCCATGGCAACAAATAACCCATGAACGCTTCAGCCATTAAGCACAAGAAAATCGCGCAACCGAAAATCCACACCAATTCACGTGGCTTACGGTATGAACCGTAAATCATGCCGCGGAACATGTGCAAATAAACCACCACGAAGAACATCGAGGCGCCCGTTGAGTGCAAGTAACGCACTAACCAACCCCATGGCACTTCGCGCATGATGTATTCAACAGATTGGAAAGCTTTTTCTGCATCTGGCTTGTAATGCATCACCAAGAAAATGCCGGTGATGATTTGCAAAGCCAAAACTAAAATTGCCAATGAACCAAAGAAGTACCAAAAGTTAAAGTTCTTTGGTGCGTAGTATTTGGTTAAGTGACCTTCGATAGTTGCTGTGAGTGGAAAACGTGAATCTACCCAAGCCAATAATTTTGTTCCGCGTGATGCATTCGCTGGAACTTCTTTTTCATGAAATGCCATGGTCTACCCCTTACGCTTTCTTGTCTTCACCAATGATCAACTTTGTGTCGCTCACATACATGTGTGGCGGCACTTCTAAGTTGTCTGGTGCAGGTTTGTTCTTGAACACGCGGCCTGCCAAGTCAAATGTTGAACCGTGGCATGGGCACAAGAAACCACCTGTCCAGTTATCTGGCAATGATGGCTGAGCGCCTGTTTCAAATTTTGTGATTGGTGAACAACCCAAGTGCGAACAAATACCAACGGCTACCAAGTACTCTGGCTTGATAGAACGGTGTTGATTTTGTGCATAAGCAGGTGTCAAATCTTTTGGATTGCGCTCTGACTTTGGATCAGCCAAATCGCCTTCAACTTTTGCCAAAGATGCCAACATCTCTGGTGTGCGGCGCACAACCCATACTGGCTTACCGCGCCACTCAACTGTGCGCATTTCGCCTGGCTGCATACCGCCGATATCCATTTCAACTGGAGCACCTGCGGCCTTAGCCTTCTCTGAGGGAGCAAATGTGCTCACCAATGGCAACGCTACTGCTGCCGTACCAACTCCACCCGCAACAGATGTTGCAATAAGCCACTTACGACGGCTGCTATCCATGCTTTGTTCGCTCATTACTGAAATTTCCTCTAGAAAGGCATATTGATGACGTCAATTAAAGATTATAGCTAATCCGGGGGCTTGATTTAAACCCCATCAGATCAAAAACCAGCTAAAAAGCGCAAAAAATGATCAACTTACAAAGTTGTAAAGTGTTAAGCGCTTCAAACTGGATTAGGAATATCCACAAATTGGTGCTTGAGCTTGTATTTCTGGGCCACAAATTCACCCAGAGCAGCAATGCCGTAACGCTCAGTGGCATGATGGCCAGCAGCAATGTAAGCCACCCCTGACTCTTGTGCAGCATGGAAGGTCTGCTCAGAAACCTCTCCACTGATGTAAGCGTCCACTTTCATTGAAATAGCTTCATTGATATACCCCTGAGCACCACCGGTGCACCAGGCAATGTGTTTGATGGGCTTATTTAGGTCGCCAATCACCAGAGGGTCCCGACCCAAACGACCAGAGATACTCCTGGCCAATTGCCCCAAAGTCTTTTGAGAAGCCTCAGGACGCCCCTCCCAAATCAGACCATCCATGGGTGAGGCGGAGCTCAAAGAAACCCTCTTAGAGCCCATAAGAGGCTTCCAACCCATCACTTTGGCCAATTGAGCGTTATTACCCAACACAGGGTGCACATCCAAAGGTAAGTGATATGCAAACAAATTGATCTCATGGTCCATCAGCAACTTCAAGCGACTGTGCAACTGCCCAACGAGCCGAGCATCGTCGTTTTTCCAAAACCAGCCATGGTGAACCATGATGGCGTCCGCCTTCAATGCAATCGCCTCTTCAATCAACGCCAAGCTAGCCGTCACCCCGCTGACCAAAGTTTTGATGATGGGCTTACCCTGAACCTGCAAACCATTGGGACAGTAATCCTTGATGCGAGCCACCTGCAACTGATCATCCAAATACAAAGACAACTCATCTTGAGTCACAGAGTGAGCAAGTTTGGCTTTTGGAGTTTTCACAGTTTTCACGGATTTCCTGTTTGGCTGAATTTTCTTAGTCATGGTCTTTTTTAATTCTCTTAATTATTTTCTCGTTTTTAATGCAAATAGATTAACCTAACAACATGATGAAACATCTTTGGTTACTTTTCGCACAAATCTTCACGGCCCTACTGGCCCTGGTATTTATTTTGGCAACTTTCAAACCACAATGGTTAGAAGGTGGTCCTTTTAAATACTTTGGTGATTCAATCTCAACGATCACCCTCAAAGAATCCAGCATTGATCCCAGCACACCTAACCCAGGCTCACATCATGAAGCCGTTAAAAGCTCCATGCCAGCAGTGGTCAATATTTTTATCAGCAAAAATAATTCTAATAAAAAATCTAAATCAAAAGCACTGCCACCACAACATCCTCAAATACCTAATCCTGAAGACTTCAATCCCAACTTAGGCTCAGGTGTCATCGTCAGCGCAGAAGGCTTGATCCTCACCAATGAACACGTCATCGAAGGTGCTGATGTCATTGAAGTGGCTTTAGCTGATGGCAGAAAAACCACAGCGACTCTGATTGGTAGCGACCCAGACACAGACCTCGCAGTTCTTCGAGTGCAAATGCCCAATCTACCCAAACCCATCACATTCGGAAAAATAGAATCCGTCAAAGTAGGTGATGTGGTTCTTGCGATTGGCAATCCGTTTGGCGTTGGTCAAACAGTCACATCCGGAATTGTCTCTGCATTAGGCAGAGATCATTTGGGCATCAACACCTTTGAAAACTTTATTCAAACAGATGCTGCGATCAACCCCGGTAACTCGGGCGGTGCCTTGGTTGACACCCGAGGACATCTGATTGGCATCAATACAGCCATCTATTCACGAAGTGGCGGTTCTATGGGCATTGGTTTTGCCATCCCGGTTAACACCGCCAGAGATGTGATGGAATCCATTATCAAAAACGGCAGTGTTGTCAGAGGTTGGATTGGTGTTGAACCCATGAACATCTCTGCAGAGATGGCAGACACACTCAAGATCAGTGCTGATGGTGTATTGATCAATGGCACACTCAAAGGTGGCCCAGCGGATAAAGCCGGCATTCAGCCAGGTGATGTTTTAAAAACAATCAACAACAAACCAGTTAACAACATCACTCAGCTATTGAAGCAAATATCTGAAGTACCTCCAGGCGACAAGATCAAAGCCACGATCAATCGCAAAGGTAAAAACTTAGAACTAGAAATACAAGTAGGCAAGAGACCAGGGCCCAAGAAGCGATAGAAACAAAATAAAAATGAAAAGGGGCCTCGTGAATCACAGAGCCCCTTTCAAACAAGTTAACCAATCACATCAAAACTTGTATGTCACACCCACAGATGTAGCGATTGGACTTAACTTCAATGTGCCTGCAGATGCACCAGAAGAATTAACAATCACATATGTTTCAATCTGAAGATATTTAACATCTAAATTAATGCCCCAGTTTTTTGTGAGCATGTAATCAGCGCCAATTTGAGCTGCATAACCAATACTTGATTTTTCAACTGAATACTCATCAGCGCCACCAAGATTTCGACTGCCAAAACGAGTATAGTTAATACCAGCACCCACATATGGCTTTAACGGGCCAAACTGAGTGAAGTGGTATTGAGCCAATAATGTTGGAGGCAGAGCAGTAACTGTTCCTAATGAAGTGCTATGACTTCTTACGTCGACTCGTTGTGGATAGGTCAAAACTAACTCTGCTGAGATGTTCTTAGTAAAGAAATACGTAATGTCTAATTCTGGAATAGTTTTATCTTTTGCGTTGACATTCAAACCGGAAGCATTAATTGTGGCGGTACTCTGACCATTTTCCCAATTTAAATCCGTAGCGCGCACACGAACCATCCAAGGATTTTCCTGTGCGATTGCATTGAATGACAAAGCTGCCAAAAAACCCAAAGCCAATTTGCTGATTGTTTTCTTATTCATTTTTCTTTCCCTCAAAAATAGTCACTATCTGACCTACCAATCTTAGAAAGGGAAGAGAAACAAAGATTTGACCTGCATCAAATCAAACTTAGCCAAAGTGGCTAAGTACCACTTACTTGATTTAAGTCAAGTAAGTGGTTTAGTAAAAAATTAATGCGCCAAGATCTTAGATAAGAAATCTTTAGCCCTTGGTGATCTTTCTTCAGGCTTGTTAAAGAAATCATCCTTCGGGCAATCTTCAACAATCTTGCCTTGATCCATGAAGATCACGCGATTACTAACTTTTCTGGCAAAACCCATTTCGTGGGTCACGCACATCATGGTCATGCCTTCATTGGCGAGCTGAACCATCACATCCAATACCTCACCCACCATTTCAGGGTCTAGAGCGGATGTAGGCTCATCAAACAACATCACAATCGGATCCATGCTCAAAGCTCTTGCAATCGCCACGCGTTGCTGCTGACCGCCTGATAGCTGACCTGGGAACTTATCCTTTTGAGCAGATAAGCCTACTCGATCTAAATACTTTAAACCATGCGCCAGCGCATCACTTGGACTACGTCCAAGTACCTTGACTTGAGCCAATGTTAAGTTTTCAGTGACAGATAAATGTGGGAATAATTCAAAGTGCTGGAACACCATACCCACTCTTGAGCGCAATTTAGGTAAATTGGTTTTGGAATCATGAACGGCGATGCCATCAACGGTGATTTCACCTTTTTGAAATGGCTCTAATGCATTGATGGTCTTGATCAAGGTTGATTTACCAGAACCTGATGGACCACAAACAACAACTACCTCACCTTTTTTAATGTCAGTGGTGCAATCCGTTAATACCTGGAAATTGCCATACCACTTGGAGACGTTTTTCATTTCAATCATGGTGATCTCTTATGTCTTTGTTATTTGATATTTAATTTACTTAAGCTATTTTTAGGCTATTGATTAATTATGTTTTAACGAATAATCGCCACACGTTGCTGCAATACTCTGACAAGTCTTGATAAGCTAAAGCAGATCAAGAAATAAATCACGGCTGCAGCCAAATAAGTTTCAATCGGACGTCCAAAGTTTTTACCAGCCACTTCAAACCCTTTGAGCATGTCATAGGCACCAATGGCGTAAACCAAGGACGTGTCCTGGAACAAAATGATGGTTTGAGTGAGCAATACCGGAATCATGTTCCTAAAGGCTTGCGGCAAAATGATCAAACGCATGTTTTGAGAATAAGTCATGCCCATGGCTTGGCCAGCATGGATTTGCCCTCTAGGAATCGATTGAATACCTGAGCGCATGATTTCGCAAAAAAAGGCCGCTTCAAAAGCAACAAAAGTGATGATGGCTGATAGTTCGGCGCCAATTGGTTTACCAAGAATAGCTGGCATCAATAAGAAGAACCAGAGAATCACCATCACCAATGGAATCGAGCGCATCGTGTTCACATAAGCAGCTGCAGGTATCTCTAACCACTTATTGCCAGATAAACGCATCAAAGCCAAAAGAGTGCCAAAGAAAATACCTCCCACGGTGGCAATCACTGTCAACTGGATACTAAACACCAAGCCACTCAAGACATAACTTCGGATGAGTTCCCAGCTGTAAAAAGAAAGATCAATATTCATTTATTTATCTTTCTTAATGACCACCGCTGCTAGCTGCAGCAATGAAACCAGGCACCCTGGTTCTAGATTCAATGAAAGCCATGACACGGTTCACACTTAAAGCAGAAACCACGTACAAGGCTGTCACACCTAAATAGATTTCGATACCTCTGGAGGTCTCTTCTTGTGCCTGCATCGCGAACAAAGTCAGCTCTGCAACTGAAACAGCAAAAGCCACAGAAGAGTTTTTAATGATGTTCATTGACTCTGATGTCAACGGAGGAATCACGATGCGTAAAGCCATGGGCAAAATCACATAGCGATATGACTGAGCAGTGGTTAAACCAACTGCCAATGCAGCGTAACGTTGACCTCTAGGCAAAGAGCCAATACCGGCTCTGACTTGTTCTGCAATACGAGCAGAAGTGAAGAAGCCCAGGGCCAAACTCACCAATACAAATGAAGGGAAGCCCTTCATCACAGGAAATAGCGCGGGTATCACGTGATACCAAAGAAATACCTGAACCAATACAGGAATATTTCTGAACAACTCAACCCATACAGTGCCCAATAATGCGAGCGCTCGGGTCAATAAATTATCGGGGGGCAAGGTTCTTAAAGTGCCCATCAAGACACCCAAAATCATGGCCACAAAAAGACCTAGGGCTGAAACCGATAAGGTCCAGCCCCAAGCAGATAACATCCAGTCTAAATAAGTGATTTCTCCACCGGTGCCAAAGCACACCGGTGAGAAATCTTCTTCTAAAGTACTTTTACAAAATACTTCCCAATTCCAAGACATCTAATGTGTTTACTTTCTACTACTTGTTACTTGGTTAGGGAATTACTTCTTAGCGTAGTCTTCAGCAGGTTTGTCGTTTGGATTAGCCCAAGCGTCTTTTGTACTTGCAGACAAAGCTAAACCAACTTTATTGCCTTTTGGTGGAATTGGTTGCAAGAACCATTTGTCCCACAACTTAGCCAATGTGCCGTCTTTCATCATCTTCTTGATGCTGTCGTCCACAGACTTCTTGAACGCTGGGTCATCTTTACGGATCATGATCGCGATTGGCTCAACTGCAATAACTTCACCAACGATTTTGAAATCGGCTGAGTTCTTAGCGTTGGCAATGTTGCCGGCCAAAATTGAGCCGTCCATGACGAATGCATCAGCACGACCAGACTCTAACAACAAGAAGCTGTCAGCGTGGTCTTTACCAAATACTTCATCAAAGTTCACGTTTGCAGCACGCTCGTGCTTGCGCAACAACTGAACTGATGTTGTACCTGTTGTTGTGGCTACTTTCTTGCCAGCCAATTGGTTCAAAGAAGTGATGCCAGAGTTTGCTTTAACAGCAATGCGAACTTCTTCAACATATGTTGTTACAGCAAAAGCCACGTCTTTTTGACGTGTTGCATTGTTTGTTGTTGAACCACACTCAATGTCCACTGTACCGTTAGCCACCAATGGCAAACGATTTTGTGAAGTCACAGCTTGATATTTGATATCTAGCTTGTTCAATTTCAATTGTTTTTGCACGTCGCCCAAAACGCGTTGGCAAATTTCTACGTGGTAACCAGCAAACTTGCCGTCACCCACTGTGTATGACAAGGCACCTGAAGACTCACGCACACCCATTGTTACTGCGCTTGATGATTTGATTTTTGCCAAAGTGTCAGCTTGTGCTGTGGCGATCACGCCCAAACCTAATAATGCTGCAACTAATAGATTCTTTTTCATTACTGCTCCTTCATTGTTATTAAAACGAACCGAAAACAGACCCAATCAGGCAAAAAGCCGGATTTAGACTTTTTAGCAGATTTTGAGAAATAAAAGTAGATGGGTATGCCCTAATTATGTGCCGTTAATTTGGAATAAATAGGGTAATTTTTGTACCAGATTGGTAATTTTCACTATCTAACAGATAAGGACTATCTAAACTAATCTTTAAATTATGTTGCAAAACAATCTCTTTAACTATCGATAGACCCAATCCACTACCAGGTTCTTTGCTATCACCTCTAAAAAAGCGATTAAAGACCTTTTCCTGATACTGCAATGGAATGCCGGGGCCATTATCAATGACGCTCAATGAATCATGATCAGCCCTGATGGTTACTTGAGTACCAGAAGGGCAATATCTAATAGCGTTATCGATTAGGTTGCCAATGCATTCTGATAACAAAATTTCAGATCCCCTAACAACCAAAGAGTTAACCTGACAATCAATCCCTAAATCAATGCCTAATTTTTGTGCATGCGGGTAATAATCAATGACCAATTGTTTTGACAGAGCGACCAAATCTACGTTTTTAGTCAAATCAATCTCATACCCATGCTCAGCCTTCGTCATTGATAAAAGTTGCTCAGTCAACCTAACCGAAGTGTCAGCTGTTTTTGAGAGGCCTTCAATAATCTTCGCCAGCTCTTCATTCATGGGCTCTTTTTTTGCTAAACCAACTTGAGTTTTAACAATCGCCCAAGGAGTTCTTAGTTGATGTGCGGCATTGCCTATGAATTTTTTTCTAAGCGTGAGCAGATTAGCTAATCGAGATAGATAAATATTTAAACTTTCTATAAAAGGAACAAGCTCTTTTGGTAAAGACTTGTTCTCTATCGTACTTAAATCTGATTCATCACGATTCGCTAAATAACGACTCAAACGATTAATCGGCTTAAGGCTCTTATTAATCACAATCCAAATAAGCCCAGTTAAAGCAATGAGCAAAATTGTTTGACCTAACAAGAGCTCTCTAAGCATGTGGGAAATTAATATATTTCTTGCCTCTAAAGTCTCGGCAACCTTGATCGTGATTAATCCTTTAGTTCCCGACTTTTGATTGAGGTCTGCTGACTCAACCAATGAGTGTTTCAATATGGCCAAACGAATTGGCAATCCATTGATATTTTCATTATGAAAACTTACCAGTGAAAAGTAATTGACTGAGTTCTCTGTTTGGCCAGAAGGGCTTGGCAGCATTGCATTGCCAACCAAGGTTTGATTATCTTCATTGACGATTTGATAAAAAAACCTTGAGCCGATGTTACTTTCAAACAAGTATGTGGCTGATTCAGGCACTTCAATCTTTAATCGTCCGCCTTCTAATTTTGATTCTTCAGCAATTGTTCTTGCTGCAATATACAAAGAGCGATCATATGCATTGTTAGCAGCATCCACGCTATTTCTATAAGAAAAAATAGCATTGATGATGATCAATAGAACCAAGGGCAAAACTAGCCAAATAAACAAGGCCTGCTTGAGAGATTTAATTCGTAGACTCATGAATCAATCCTCAACATATAACCAATGCCTCTCACTGTTGTGATTTCGCACCCCAGCTCAGCAGTAATTTTTTTTCTTATTCTATAAATCAGAACCTCAACTGCATCGGGTGCTGCGTTTTCATGTTGAAATATTTGCTCATGTAAAAAATCTTTGGCCACCACTCTATTTTTTCGATCAAACAACAATCTTAATAATGCGCTTTCTCTTGGAGTTAAGCTGATCAGTTCATTTTTGTTGAAAAAGCTTTGGGTTGATTTCTCATAACTAAGGTTTCCATAAGATTCAATTTCAGAAACAATTTGAGGGGCCCTTCTTAATAGAGCATGAACTCTTGCATCAAACTCTTCCAAGTCAAATGGTTTTGGCAAATAATCATCAGCCCCAGCATTTAGACCTTTGACTCGATCACCAACATCTGCCCTTGCGGTCAAAATTAGGACAGGAACAAAATCTTTCCTAGCTCTAATTTCTTGCAATATCGTGAGGCCATCACGTTTTGGCAAATTTAAATCCAAAATAATCAGCTTAAATTCATGACTAAATAGAAGATTGGCTGCTTCCTGACCATCCATAGCTAAAGTAACTTCCAGCCCCATTTTTCGGAGGGCAGAGCTGAGCCATAAGGCTAGCTCCTGGGTATCTTCAACTAAAAGTACTTTCATTAGGGTAAAACCTTAGTCATTTTGACAGCTAATTGACAGTGGCTTGGGTGATGATTTGATTGTCATAGCTATATGGCGTTAGTTATTTTGCAATTTAACCACTTATATATCTGTTGGAGTAAAAGATGAAACTATCACGTAGAGATTTTCTATCATATAGCACTGCTTTGGGTGCTAGCAGTTTGTTGCCATTTAATGTGTTTGCTCAAGCAAAACCTCTTTTTGACTCAATTAATATGTTCATCCCTGCAGCGCCTGGTGGTGGTTGGGATGGTACTGGTCGAGCAATTGAAGTTGCTGCCAAAGAAGCTGGTCTTGTTGGGGCATTTCAATTTGAAAACGTTGGTGGTGCTGGCGGCATGGTCGGATTGCCACGCTTCGTTAATCAACGCAAAGGTCAAGGTAATTCATTGATGATTGGTGGCTCAGTCATGGTTGGCGCAGCCATCACAAATAAGAGCCCAGTGACCATGAAAGACGTTACTCCAATTGCAAAATTAACAGAAGAAGCTGGTGTTATTGCCGTACCAGCTGATGGAAAAATTAAAAACTGGAAAGATTTAGAAGCCGCATTCAAAGCAAATCCGAAAGCTGTTTCTGTTGCCGGCGGTAGTGCTGGTGGTACGGATCATCAATTATTGGGTCTAATCATTAAAGCTTTGGGCAAAAATCCAAGAGATGCTGCCTATGTAGCATTTGCAGGCGGCGGCCCAGCTAATGCTGCAATCTTGGGCGGACAAGTGACTGCAGGTATTTCAGGTTATTCAGAGTTTGAAGAGCAAATTAAAGCAGGTCGCATGCGCGCCATTGCGGTATCTGGCAATAAACGCATCCCAGGCATTGATGTTCCCACCCTCAAAGAATTGGGTGTGAATGTCACTGCTGCCAACTGGCGTGGTGTTTTTGCTGCACCAGGCATTAATGCTCAACAAAAAGCTGCTCTGGTTGACCTAGTGACGAAGATTCATGATTCAAAAGGCTGGAAAGAAACTTTGAGCAAGAGAAAGTGGACTGATGTGTTTACAGCTGGTGCAGCGTTTGATGAGCAAATCAAACAAAGCATTGCTGACACTGAAGCTGTTTTGAAAGATCTTGGTCTAGCATGAACAGTAAAATTGTCTCCGGTTTATTGTTAGCCTTATGTGCAATCGGCATTTGGCAAACAACAATCATTCCTGAGTCAACAATGTACTCTGAGGTAGGGCCAATCTTGGCCCCCTCAGTAGTCATTGCTGCTTTGACTGTATTAGGAATAATCTACTTAATACTGTCCATGAAAAATAAAAATCCAGATTGCATCGAAAGTGATGATGGCGTGCCTATTGAAGGTGGCAATCAAAGAGTTTTTTATTTTTTGATAGCTGGCATGATTTTTATTCTTTTAATAAAACCTTTAGGTTTTTTAATTCCGGCCACAGTTTGTGGGGTTGGCATAGCGAAATCATTTGATGCACCGCTGAATATAAAAACTTTTGCTATTTGTTCTTCTATTTCTCTCGCCTTCTGGGGGCTTTTCTCAGCTTTACTTGGGGTTGATTTAGGACCTCTTATTCGCTTACCTTTTTAAGTAAAAAATTATGGGTTCATTTGATTCTTTGATGCAAGGTTTTGCAGTTGCATTGCAACCTTTAACATTAATGTATGGATTTATTGGCTGTCTGGTTGGAACCCTTATTGGAGTTCTCCCAGGAATTGGGCCAGCATTAACAATTGCGCTACTTTTACCGCTGACCTTTAAGGTTCCAGCAACTGCCATGTTTGTATTATTTGCTGGTATTTACTACGGGGCAATGTACGGTGGCTCAACAACCTCGATTTTGTTAAATACTCCAGGCGAATCTGCAACGATTGTTACTTCTTTAGAAGGTAACAAAATGGCTAGAAAAGGCCGTGCAGGACCTGCTTTAGCTACAGCTGCGATTGGTAGCTTTATTGCAGGGACAATTGGCACCATTGCACTCACCTTTTTTGCACCAATGGTGGTTGATCTAGCTTTGGCTTTTGGACCTGCTGAGTACTTTAGCTTAATGGTACTCGCTTTAATTATGGTATCTGCAGTATTGGGTAACTCTGCTCTGCGAGGCCTTATCAGTTTATTTGCCGGTCTTTTGTTTGGTTTAGTGGGGATTGATTTGCAAACAGGTCAAGCCCGTTTCACATTTGGTCAACCCGAGCTTTTAGATGGCATTGAAGTAACCATTGCGGCTGTTGGACTTTTTGCTGTGGGAGAGGCTTTATATCTGGCCTGGCAAGGAAAAGAAAATAAGAATTCTGAAGTATTAAAAGTTTCTGGAAGTTTGTGGCTAAGCAAAGAGGATTGGAAGCGCTCTTGGAAGCCTTGGATCAGGGGAGCTTTTTTTGGTTTCCCGGTAGGTGCAATGCCTGCTGGCGGAGCAGAATTGCCGACATTACTTTCTTATTACACAGAAAAGAAACTCTCAAAAAATCCTGAAGAGTTTGGTCATGGTGCCATTGAAGGGGTGGCTGGACCAGAGGCTGCTAACAATGCATCCGCTGCCGGTGTCTTGATGCCTTTATTAACTCTGGGCATTCCAACTTCTGCAACTGCCGCCATTATCTTGTCAGCATTTGAATCATATGGCATACAAGTTGGCCCACAGTTATTCACACAACAAAGTGGTTTGGTTTGGACTTTGATTGCAAGTCTTTATATCGGTAACGTTATTTTATTGATTCTTAATCTTCCTTTAGTTGGACTATGGGTCAAATTACTTAAAATTCCTCCACCATGGCTATATGCCGGCATCATTGTTATTTCTGCCGCAGGTGTTTATGGATCTAGTAATTCATCATTTGACGTAGCACTTTTATTCTTTTTTGGGTTGCTGGGTTTCGTGATGCGTCGCTTTGATTTTCCTGCAGCACCCATGATTATTGGTTTGATTCTTGGCCCGATGGCTGAACAATCAATGCGTCAAGCAATGACAATTAGTCAAGGTCAGTGGAGTACATTTTTTACACGGCCAATTTCCGGATCAATCATGTTGATTGCAATTGCCTTATTGGTCATTCCGCCGCTGATTAAGCTAGCTAAGATTAAAAGAGTTGGTATCGCAATTCGGTAATTTATTTGATAATTTTCTTGTCAATAAAGTCCTGAAATGCTTCCTCTGAATAACCAAGCTCTTGCATCAACTGTTGCGTATGCTCTCCCAATTGCGGGGGGCTTAACCTAATGGGTAAACGATTTCCGCCTATAGTAATTGGCAAAAGCGGTGTTTTGGTTTTTTTACCGGCTCGTGGGCCAGATGACATCACCAATTCACCTAGACCATTCGTTGCCGCTAAATGAGGGTCATTAAACAGTTCTTGTGGTTTTGTGATTGGCGCATAAGGCAACCCGTTTTTCTCAAAAATTTCTGCGACATGCTTGATATCCATGGTCAAAAACATTTCTCTTAAGATTGGCAGCAATAAAGTCCGATTTTCAACTCTTAAGTTATTTGTTTTTAATCGTTCGTCCAACTTTAGTTGCTCTAATTTAAAAGCATCACAGAACGTTTCCCATTGACCATCTGAAACCACTGCTAAAAATATTTGTTCTTCGTCTTTGACTTTAAAAACATCATAAATACCCCAAGCTGAAACACGACTTGGCATGGGAGATGCTGGTACGCCTGTGCTTGCATATTGCATCATGTGTTGACCAACCAAAAGCACATTATTTTCAAATAAGGCAGATTGAACCTCCTGACCTATCCCCGTATGTTCACGGGTTCTTAAAGCTGCCATGACTCCAATGGCGCCAAAAATGCCACCCATGATGTCATTGACTGAACTGCCGGCTCGCAGAGGTTGCCCTTCAGGGCCAGTCATATAAGCCAATCCTCCCATCATTTGTACAACCTCATCTAAAGCTGTGCGGTGATCGTAAGGTCCAGGCAGAAATCCCTTGTGAGAGACGTAGATGATTTTGGGATATTTCTTTGAGAGCGTGGCATAGTCAAAGCCATATTGAGCCATCACACCCGAACGAAAGTTTTCGCTGACAATATCTGCGCCGGCAACTAATTTTTCGACGAAAGTTCGACCTTCATCTGACTTTAAATTCACTGCAATACTTTTCTTATTGCGATTAAACATTGAAAAAAAGCCAGCGCCAGACCCCAAGAGATCGCGCGTCCTGTCTCCTTCAATTGGCTCAACTTTGATCACTTCTGCACCAAGGTCAGCAAGAACCATTCCGCAACTTGGCCCCATCACCATGTGACTAAATTCAATGACTCGAACCCCTTCATAAGGCAAAGATTTTTTCTTCATTTCAAGGATGAGCCTTTAGGCAAACCTGCTTGTGGAGTCATTCCATAAATTGTTTCATTGGGTAATGCCGCCTGAAGAATCTCTCTAGCCTTTAATAGCTGCTCAAAATTGATGCCAGTCATAACTCCCATCGCCTCAAACATAAATACCAAATCCTCTGTCACCACATTGCCTGATGCGCCTGGAGCATAGGGACATCCCCCAAGTCCACCTTGTGAGGAATCAAATGTTCTGACCCCTTCCTCAAATGCCGCTAAGCAATTTGCAAGACCCAAGCCCCGAGTGTTATGCATATGAGCAGCCCCAGCTTTTTCATTAACTTCTTGTCTCAACTGTTTAAATAATCGTTTTACTTGTGCAGGGTTGGCATAGCCAGCAGTATCAGACAAACCCACTTCATCTACACCCATATTCGCCAGCTCATAAGACATAGATATAACGTCTGATTCACTGACAGACCCCTGCAGGGTGCAACCAAATGCAGTTGAAATACCCACTTCTATCAGTACATTGGGAGAGGTTTGATTTTTATACTCAATGATTTTCTTAACTTCAGAAATCATTTCTTGGCGTGTTTTTTTGACATTAGCCAGTGAGTGAGCTTCACTTGCTGAAACAGGAATCGTGACTTTATCAACTCCTGATTGGATTGCTAATTGAGCCCCCTTCAAATTCGGAGCCAATGCAAGGACCATTCCTTTTTTCAATGACTTTGCATAACTGGCAATTTCTGGAGCATCTGCCATTTGAGGCAATAAGCTAGCGGGTACAAATGAGCAAACTTCTATTTCTTTGAGTCCGGCTTCATACAAGGCATTTAACCAAAGTCGCTTGCTTTCGGTTGACATGATGCTCTTAATCGATTGCAAGCCATCACGTGGGCCTACCTCGCTAATTAAAACCATGTTGGAAGTGTCTAAGATACCCATTGGGATATTCTAAACAAGAATGACTAAAGATCTAGAGTTGAAAAAATAAAAACCCACTCCGAAGAGTGGGTTCAATTTCATCTAACTAAAACTGGCTAGGCCAGCATTAGATTAGAAGAAGTGCTTGATACCAACAGATGTCAACTTCTCATCCGCACCAGCAGTTGTACCTGTCATACCTGTAACAGAGTAGTTACCAGATGCTTCGTTCTTAGATGCTGCATATGTTACGTAAGCAGCTGTACGCTTGCTGAAGTCATAAGTTGCACCAACTACTGTAGCTTTACCATCATAAGCTGAACCTAAATCGTTCTTAGCTGTGTGGTATGCGCCAACCAAAGTTACCTTAGCGTTAACTGGCACAGCTGCGCTGAATACAGTTGCTTTAGCTTTGTCGTTAGCAGTTGTTTCTGTGTAATCAGAAACAACTTGAATTGCACCAACGCGAACCATACCGAAGTCATAGCTCAAACCATATGAAGTTTGGTCTTGTGATTTACCAGTAGAGATCTTTTTGTTGATTTGAGCTGCAGTAGCTTTCAACTTACCGTTAACGTAACGTACTGAAGCACCGTTAGCTGAACCTGTGTCGTAGCCACCTGCGTTTTCACCAGCAGCACGGAACAACTGTACTGTTGCGCCAGAGAATGTCGGTAGCTTGTAAGCCACTGTGTTGTCAGAGTTGTCGCCCAAAGAGTCGATACCAGTTGCAGCTGCACCAGCAACACCACCAATACGCTTACCAACCAACGCTTGGTTCATACCAGCAACGTGAGAAGCTGTTGCGTTAACAAATACGTCAGAATCAGTTGCGTCTGTTGTGATCTTACCAACACGAATTTCACCGAAACCACCGCTTACGTACATGTTTGATTCACGGCTGAAGAATTGACCTGTTGTAGATGTGCTACCTGCTGTGCCAGCATCAGGAGACAAACCAGTTTCCAAGAAGAAACCAGCTTTCATACCACCGCCTAAATCTTCAACGCCAGCAAAAGTAATACGGCTTGTAGCGTATGTGTTTGAGTTAACTTTACCAAGATTACCTTGATTTGCAACACCAGCATCATGAGAAGCAACAGACTGATCGATACGACCAGAAATAGTTACTGATGATTGGGCTTGCACTGTACCAGCAACCATTGCTAATGCTGCAGAAGCGATTAATAATTTTTTCATTCGTAAATCTCCAAAAATGTGAAATAAACGTACCTAGTTAATCTAGGGACCTAGCCATACTGCAACAGGTCATTGGCTCTTATTGTGTAGTTGCGGGGCTGCGGGGGTGTTTCTCTGTCGATTTTTGGAACAAATTCACATAGTGTTGCATCTACGCAACAAATCATTTTTAAATCACTGTATTTCAAGAGAAATTAGGTGTTAAATACATATTAACCCTAATAAAAAAGGTATTTTTGTCACATGGCAAGCAGAGAATTCCTGAAAATCATGAAATTAGCCCGCTCTGGTGATGCTTTGGCGCAACAGAAAATAGGCCATATTTATATGCTTGGGGACGATGGAGTGCCCAAAAACTCTCAAAATGCTTTGCTTTGGCTTGAAAAAGCATCCGTAAGTATCGGATTTAATGACGAAATATTTAATTTTGTGGCTGATCACCTTGAACTCACGATCAACCTCTCCTCAAGCCAAGCACCCTTTGCCTGGAAATGCCTTTTATTGGCCGCCAACACAGGGCACACCCGTGCCAGATGGCTGATGGCACAAGCCATCTCTCAATTTGCACCTCAAACAAATCAAATATCTCAAACACCCATCACTGCTTTGGCATTTGCACAAATGTCTGAAAAAAATTGGAGTGATGCTGGTGGTCTTGAATCATTTCTCACGCTCGCTCATCGCTATTTAGAAGAACTCGCTGACTTATCTTCTTTCAATGAGCAAGCTTCTGCTAAAAAATTACTCGCTCAATGCTTGCAAGATGGTCGCTTAGGCACATTGGATGTTGATCGCTCAAAAAAAATCATCGCCTCATTGGCCACTCAATCGAATGACATCGGTTTAAGTAGCTTACTTTCTTTAGGCTTCTCTTTCAGTCAAGGTATTGATGCCAGCTTAGTGCCCGCATTGAAGATGCATCTACCGAGCCTACTTAGCAATAAAAAACACCAACAAAAACACCTCCCCATTTACTGGGCAGGATGGCAACAATTACAAAATGCTGATGCATTAGAAATTGCTGCTGAGCTTGGCTACGTTCCAGCGCAACTCGCCATGGGTTTACGCCTTGCAAAATTAGACACAATAGTTGATGAAGTGATTGGTAACGATAAAAATGTTTCGACAGCCACTGAAGCAAAAATAAATTCTGGTAACGCTCGCTTAAAGCGTGCGGTTTATTGGCTAAAGCTTGCTGCCAATCACGGCGAACGCGAAGCTTGGTACGCACTGGGTCTTATTAACCGCATGCCGCAATACTCTGGCTACAGTGCTGAAGACAGTGATTTATTTTTTGACAAGGCGGCCGACCTAGGTCATCCACAAGCTCAATACCGCAAAGGTGCAGCTCTCTGGCGCAAACGTGCACAACTATCAGAAGAAGTTGAAGGGCTACAAGCTTCGTATTGGGTATGGCATGCCACACAGCAAGGTGTACCAGAAGCTCAAGAATTGCTTTCTAAAATCATGGAAAGTCATTCCAATCCCAAGAAAAATGATTGGCATCAACTAGCAAGTGCTGTTGCTCAAGCAATGATTGAAAACTCTCATCGCTTCACTGGAGAAATACTTCTCATGTGTCATCGAGTGATTGTGGCGAATCAATTAAATTTATCAAAAGCAGAATTGTTGCTTGCTAACATTGCAGCCATTCAACATGAACATGGTGCAGTGGTAGATATCAGAGCAGAACTACCCCGCTCAACTCCACGACTCATATTGATTGAAACATTAGAGCAACGCAAAGCATTGATGATGGCCAGCAAAGCATTTGCAAATGCTGAACTTAGTAATAGTTTGGATGAAGGTAATTTAAGACAGCGACGTTATCGCTTAGAAAAACTCATGGAAATGGTGCAAGTTAAATAACTGAGTTTTTTAACTATTTTATTTTTATATTTCTAACTAATTTAATTCGTAAATTAATTGGCTGCAGCCGCTTCAGCCGCTTCATCGGCAGGATCTAACTTCTTCTCATAGAACCTGGCCACAAAAATACCCAACTCATACAAGATACAAAGAGGCACAGCCAACAATAATTGTGACAACACATCTGGTGGCGTCACAACTGCGGCAATCACGAAGGCGCCCACAATCACGTAAGGGCGGATCTCTTTGAGCTTTGCGATTCTGACCATGCCCAACTTCACCAACACCACCACAACCACGGGGACTTCAAAGGTCAAACCAAATGCCAAGAAAGTGGTCATGGCAAAACTCAAATACTTATCAATGTCAGTCGCCATATCAGCACCTAAGGGTGCGTTGTAATGCGCCATGAACTGAAACACAGTTGGGAACACTAAGAAGTAGGCGAATGCCATACCAGCGATGAACAACAAATAACTGCTGGTCACAATCGGCAGGATCAATTGACGCTCGTGGTTATACAAACCCGGAGCAATAAAAGCCCACAACTGATACATGATCACAGGTAAAGCACCCAAGAACGCCACCAACATCGTGACTTTCATTGGCACGAAGAATGAACCCGTGACATCGGTCACGATCATCTTGCCGCCACTTGGTAATGCATCAAGTAGAGGCTTAGAGAACAAATGGAAAATATCCGGCGCCCAATACACCAAACACAAAAACACCAACAACAAAGCACCGACTGCTTTGATCAAGCGATCACGCAGCTCAAATAAATGAGACAGGAATGTTTCTTGGATTCCGTCTTCTTTATCTGCTTCAGGTGTTTGATTTTGTGACATGGTTTAAATACTTGCGCTCTTAGAAAAATGATTTTGGTGTTTTTTGCTGACTAGCAGCACGGCGAAAACGCTTCACTCTGGCTGCACCCGACTGAATCTTTGTTTTCACGCCAGTGTTGCGCTTGTACCACTGAGGCATCGCTGTTTTCTTCACACCCCAGCTATCGCGACCTTGGCGCACATTACTTTTAGGCTCACGCACACCATAGTTATTATCAAAGTCATAACTGAACTCAGGATCGTTCAAACTCGAACTAGCTTCGCTCGTGACTTGATTGATACTGGACTCAACATCTTTCACAGCTGAAGTTGCAGCTTCTTGCATCTTCTTCAGTTCATCTAATTCAACCTGACGATTGACTTCACTTTTCACTTCAGCCATATAGCGCTGAGCACGACCCAACAAATTACCCGCCATGCGTGCAACCTTTGGTAAACGCTCAGGACCAATCACCACCAATGCGACTACCGCAATGAGGGCGAGCTTGGAAACTCCAAGATCGATCATGTCAAATGAACTTAAAAATAATGATGGTGTGTATCAAGCAAAGTTGTGTATACCAGCAATGGCAAACACACCCAATGCTTGGAGGTCTTAACCTCTGTTCACATCCTTGGCTTGAACATCCACTGTCTTGCCATCGTTCTGACCTTGGATCTGATTAGCAGGATCTGCTGGCTTCTCTTCGCCATTCTTCATGCCATCTTTAAAGCCTTTAACAGCTCCACCCAAATCTGAACCAATGTTGCGCAATTTTTTAGTACCGAACACCAAAAGAACGATCACTAAAACAATAATCCAATGCCAAACGCTAAATGAACCCATTTTTTAACTCCTAATTAGTTTTTATTCCACGGACGGGGGCCACCCATCACATGCATGTGCAAATGGTAAACCTCTTGACCACCATCTACACCGTTATTGATAACTACACGAAAGCCCCCGGAGTCGCCAGGGCGGCATCCTTGCTCTTGGGCAAGGCGCGGTGCAATTGTTAACATTCTACCCAGTAATTCACCATCTGCGCTAGTCGTATTCATTAAATTAGCAAAATGACGCTTAGGCACAATCAGAAAATGAACCGGCGCCCCAGGATTTATGTCATGAAAGGCAAATAAATCCTCGTCTTCATAGACCTTTTTACTCGGTATTTGACCGGCAATGATTTTGCAAAAAATGCAATTTTCTGAATGATTGTGAGTAGATTCTTGGCTCATAAGACTGAACTTAGGGAAGATTAAGATTTTCTGGCGGCTTTTTCAGCAATGCCAGAAACCCCTTCGCGGCGCTCTAACTCAGCAATCACATCCTCAGGACGCAAATTGAACTGAGACAAAGCCACGAAACAGTGGAACCAAAGATCGGCAATCTCACCCACCAACTTGCTTTGCATTTCTGGGGCTAAGTTGGCAAAACGACTATCTTTGGCCGCCATCACAGTCTCAGCAGCTTCTTCGCCAATCTTTTTCAAGATCGCGTCATCGCCCTTACTGAATAACTTAGCAATATAAGAAACATCAGGATTGGCATTGCCTGCTAAAAAATCAGCACGACGAGCATCCACCACATCGGCCAATCGTTTGATTGCATCCATGCTGTTAATTAATTTGTTTTGCTCTGTCATATTTAGCTTTTTATTTAATGAGGCACTTATCTGAATGGAACAACTCTAAACTATTTTTTCCAAACAGGGCCATTGGATGTTTTTTCTAAATCCAAGAAAAAACAACTATGTTCACCCGTGTGACAAGCAATGCGATCCTTTTGATCCACTTTGATCAAAATCGTATCGCCATCACAATCCAAATGAATACTCTTCACTGTTTGCACATGGCCAGATTCTTCGCCCTTGTGCCAAATCTTTTTTCTAGAACGCGACCAATACACGGCCTCGCCTTTTTCTAAAGTGAGCTGCAATGATTCACGGTTCATCCACGCCATCATCAGCACGTCACCCGTATCAAACTCTTGAGCGATCACAGCCACCAAGCCCTGCTCATTCCAAGTCACTTGGTCTAGCCAGTTATTTGATTGTGCGTTTTTATCACTCATGTCAATTCCAAATCGATTCGGTTAAATACGTTAGATGCCTTAGACACCTTAAATGCTAAAGGCGCACCGGTATACCTTGCTCGGCCATCAACTGTTTGGCTTGACCCACGGTGTATTCACCAAAGTGAAAAATACTCGCGGCCAACACTGCATCAGCATGACCTTCTTTGATGCCATCAGCCAAATGCTGCAAATTGCCCACGCCACCTGATGCAATCACCGGCACAGACACAGCATCACTCACTGCACGGGTCAAAGCTAAATCAAATCCATTTTTTGTGCCGTCGCGATCCATGCTGGTCAATAAAATTTCACCAGCACCTCGCTTGGCTACTTCTTGCGCCCAAGCAATGGCATTGATACCCGAATTCTTTCGACCACCATGCGTGAACACTTCCCACACACCTGGTGAAGTTTGTTTGGCATCAATGGCCACCACGATGCATTGCGAACCATACTTGGCCGCGGAATCAGAGACTAAATCTGGGTTGGCCACGGCAGCAGAGTTCATGCCCACTTTATCTGCACCAGCATTCAGCAAACGACGCACATCGGCCACAGCACGAACACCGCCACCGACTGTTAAAGGAATGAACACTTGTGAGGCCACATCTTCGATGATGTGCAAAATCAAATCACGCTCATCAGATGTGGCAGTGATATCTAAAAAAGTAATTTCATCGGCGCCCTGATCGTCATAACGCTTGGCAATTTCAACAGGGTCACCAGCATCACGCAACTCAACAAAGTTCACGCCCTTGACCACCCGACCTGCGGTGACGTCTAAACAAGGAATGATTCTTTTTGAAAGCATGAATGTTTTATTACTTTTTTATTTGTTTGTTTATTTAATGATGATCAAGGACTTAATAAATTCTTACCGTCACTTCTTACCATCGGCATACTTCTGAGCTTTGGCAAGATCAAGATCACCGGTATAAATCGCACGGCCTGCGATCACGCCCATCACACCCTCTGGCTCAGCAGCGCACAAAGCATCAATGTCTTTCATATTGGTCAAGCCACCACTGGCAATGATTGGAATGTTCACCGCTTGCGCCAACTTCACAGTGGCGTCCATATTGATACCTTGCAACATACCATCGCGACCAATGTCGGTATAGACAATGGCTTCAACACCATAGTCTTCGTATTTTTTTGCTAAATCAATCACTTCATGGCCGGTTAATTTGCTCCAACCATCGGTGGCCACTTTGCCATCTTTGGCATCTAGACCAACAATGATGTGCCCTGGAAAAGCCACACATGCGTCTTGTAAAAATCCTGGGTTCTTCACCGCAGCCGTACCAATGATCACGTAGCTGATGCCATCATCCAATAAACGCTCAATGGTTTCTAGATCACGAATACCACCACCCAATTGAACAGGAATATCGTCACCAACCGCTTTTAAAATTGATTTAATCGCAGATTCATTTTTAGGTTTACCAGCAAAGGCACCATCCAAATCAACCAAGTGCAAACGACGTGCACCCTGTTCAACCCAGTGCTTTGCCATCGCGCCTGGATCTTCCGAGAAAGTCGTGACTTTATCCATATCACCTTGCTCTAAACGAACACAGTGGCCTTGTTTGAGATCAATTGCAGGTATTAACAACATGATAGATATTTAATAAAAATGATTAAGGTTGCCAACGAGTGAAATTCTGATACAAACGCAAACCTAAGTGTGCGCTTTTTTCTGGGTGAAACTGTGTTGCAAAAATATTATCTTTTGCCACGGCACATGTAAACAAAGATCCGTAATCTGTTGCACCTACAGTATGAGCTGAATTAGCAGGAACTGCATAGTAGCTGTGCACAAAATAAAAGGCGCTGTTATCTGGAATACCTTCCCACAATGCGTGCTTTTGAACTTGTTGCACTTGATTCCAACCCATGTGCGGCACTTTGAAGTGTGAGCCATCCGCCTGATTTTTTCCAGCCAAATCAAAACGAATCACCTTGCCTGGCAACAAACCAAGACCTGGGGTGACATTTGTTCCAGCGGGTGCATCAAAACGAACCTCGGTACTACTCTCAAACAGCATTTGCTCACCCACACAAACACCCAACATTGGTTTGGTGCGGCTGGCTTCTAAAACGGCGTCCAATAATCCAGACTCTTGTAAATGTGACATGCAATCAGGCATGGCACCTTGTCCTGGGAGCACCACTTTGTCTGCGGCTTTAATTTCTTCAACTTTTGAAGAGATCATCACTTTTGCTTCAGGAGCAGCATGCATCAATGCCTGCGCAACTGAGCGCAGATTACCCATTCCGTAATCGACAATGGCAATGCTTGGTGAATTTTTAGACAAGGTCTGAACCTAATAGCGGACAGGTGAGTGGACGAGTTTTTACAAACTACCTTTTGTAGAAGGAACCACACCACTGGCACGAGGGTCTAATTCCAAAGCCATGCGCAAAGCACGACCAAAGGCCTTAAACACTGTTTCAATTTGGTGGTGCGCATTGATGCCGCGAATATTGTCGATGTGCAAAGTCACACCCGCGTGGTTCACGAACCCGCGGAAAAACTCAATCGTCAAATCAACATCAAAATCACCCACGCGTGCGCGTGTGAAAGGTACATGGAACTCCAAACCTGGACGACCTGAGAAATCAATCACAACGCGTGACAAGGTTTCATCCAATGGCACATAAGAATGGCCATAACGAGTGATGCCTTTTTTATCGCCTACTGCCTTAGCAATCGCTTGACCCAAAGTGATGCCCACATCTTCAACAGTGTGGTGATCGTCAATATGCGTGTCGCCTTTGGCTGTAACAGCCAAGTCGATCATGCCATGGCGAGCAATTTGATCAAGCATGTGATCTAGGAATGGAACCCCAGAATTAAGTTGAGCTTTACCCGTGCCATCCAGGTTGAGAGCAATCTGGATTTGGGTTTCTGAGGTGTTACGAGTGACGTCTACGTTGCGCATACCGTCATAATATCACCGTCCCCCTGAAATTCCACCCCGTGGTAACCTTCTGAAGGTGCTGATTTTGAACGAAATTAGCTAAAAATCATTGAAATAACCGTATAAATTACTGAATTAATAAGGCAAGACAAGAAGATGAGCCGTTTTTGGAGCAAAACTGTTAAAGAGTTAACGCCCTATGTTCCGGGCGAACAACCCAAATTAAGCCAGCTCATCAAGCTCAATACCAATGAGAGCCCTTATGGCCCCTCTCCAAAAGCATTGGCCGCAATCGCCGCCGCCAATACCGAAGCCCTGCGTCTTTATCCGGACCCAAATTCTGATGCCTTGAAGCAAAGCATTGCCAAACTTCATGGTCTGACAGCCAATCAAGTATTTGTTGGCAATGGTTCCGATGAAGTCTTAGCCCATTTGTTTTTAGGTTTACTCAAACACGAAGACCCCATTCTATTTCCGGACATTACTTACAGTTTTTATCCGGTCTACTGCAAACTCTACGGCATCGCTTTTGAGAACATTCCACTGAGCGATGACTTTTCAATTTCAGTTGCTGACTACCTGAAGAAAAATAATGGTCGTAATGGCGGCATCATTTTCCCGAACCCGAATGCACCCACAGGTAAAGCACTGCCATTAAAAGTCATTGAAACATTGCTTCAATCCAACAAAGACAGCGTTGTGGTGATTGATGAAGCGTATGTTGATTTTGGAACTTCATCAGCCGTGCCATTGATCAAGCAATACAACAACCTATTGGTTACTCACACCCTATCAAAGTCATATGCTTTGGCTGGCTTGCGTGTGGGTTATGCCGTGGGTCATCCTGATTTGATTGAAGCACTTGAGCGCGTTAAAAACAGTTTTAACTCTTACCCGATTGATAAATTAGCGATGGCTGGCGCTATGGCAGCGATTGAAGATCAAGATTACTTGAAGAAGATCAGTCAGGCTGTCATCAAAACGCGTGAGAACTTGATTCAATCACTGAATGCTCTTGGCTTTGAAACCATTCCGTCTTCGGCCAATTTCATTTTCACGAAACATCCTAAACACGATGCTGCAAAATTATCAGCATCACTTCGCGAAAAACACATCATCGTGCGTCATTTCAAATTACCGAGGATTGATCAATATCTTCGCATCACCATCGGCACTGACGAACAGTGTGATGCCTTAGTTAAAGCGATCAAAGAGATTCTTTAACTAACTTTGGAATATTGCATCCGTTATTCGTCTTTACTTTTTCAATAACTGCTTTATTCATCTGATCTGTGGTCACTTTTTTATTTGAAGTGCCAAAAAATCCTTTTATCTCGGATATAGCTGATATTTGACAAGTATCCACTTAGGCGATACCTCTTGTAAAAAATGCCACTGCACTAATACCCACTGACATGCATGCGACCATCAAGCCTCCCAGGCGATTGAATAGTTTGCTAGTTAACACATCTGCCATGCAGTTAATTTTGCCTTCTAAATCGGAAACCTTGCCGTCCAAGTGTTTAAATTTCACATCAAGAAGATCAATTTTCTTATCTAGATGATCAAACTTTTGATCAATTTTTTCATTCAACTGATCTCTAACTTCATACAACTCTTTCTTGGTTGAAAAGTCATGTGTGGCATTTAAATTCATGCCCACACCTTCGGCGATGACCTCTGCCTGAGATTGACTGAACCCAACAGCTTGTAATTCTTTTGAGTATTGAAGGGTGCTGAATGATGTTATGTTCATATTGTCTCCTCTTAAAACAGAATTTTATAGTTTTTATAAGTAAGAAATCAAATCGACAAAAGTAATGGCACACAGTTTGTGTGCCATTACTTTTAATACTTTTTATTGGATTACTTCTTGAGTCTTAACTCGGCGGCTCTTGCGTGAGCTTGTAAACCTTCGCCGTGCGCTAAGGTGCTGGCGATCTGTCCTAGCTTTTGAGCACCTGTTTCACTGACCTCGATCATGCTTGAACGCTTGATGAAATCATAAACACCCAAAGGAGATGAAAAGCGTGACGTTCTCATCGTCGGTAAAACGTGATTCGGTCCAGCGCAATAATCACCCAAAGACTCACTGGTGTATGGGCCCATGAAAATCGCGCCCGCATGACGAATTAACTCTGACCATTGACGAGGATTGTCTGCGCAAATTTCTAAATGCTCGGCTGCAATTGAATTAGCAATTTCACAAGCCTCATGCATGTCTTTGACCAAAATCATCGCGCCACGATCTTGCAATGATTTTTTAATCACTGCCTGTCTTGGCATCTCTGGCAAAAACTTCAAAATGCTGGCTTGGACTTGATCAATGAATGATTGACTTGGGCACAACAAAATAGATTGGGCCAATTCATCATGTTCAGCTTGTGAGAACAAATCCATCGCAATCCAATCTGGATTGGTATTGCCATCACACAAAACTAAAATCTCTGATGGGCCTGCAATCATATCGATACCAACAGTACCAAATACGCGACGCTTAGCAGCCGCCACATAAGCATTACCCGGACCGACAATCTTATCGACCGCTGGAATTGTTTCTGTGCCATAAGCCAAAGCACCCACAGCTTGAGCACCACCAATGGTGAAGGCTCGATCCACACCAGCGACTGCTGCAGCAGCCAAAACCAATGGATTGCGTACACCATCAGGTGTTGGCACCACCATGATGACTTCACTCACACCAGCCACCTTCGCTGGAATGGCGTTCATCAACACAGATGATGGATAGGCAGCTTTACCGCCTGGAACATACAAACCTGCACGATCCAAAGGCGTTACCTTTTGACCTAAACGAGTACCGTCTTCATCAGCGTAGTCCCAGCTGTGACAACCTGATTCAATCTTTTGACGCTCGTGATAACTTTTAACTCTGGCAGCTGCGGCCTCTAAAGCGGTTCTTTGTTCTTTTCGCAAAGATTCAAGCGCTGCAAATAATTCTGTTTTTGTAATTTCTAATGATTTGATTGAACTTGCTTGCTCTTTAGAGAGGCGATCAAAATTTTGCGTGTAGTCCAATACAGCTTGGTCACCACGCGCTTTGACATCGGCCAAAATTTTTGCTGCAGCTAAATCAATCGCTTCGTCATCTGCTGCATCAAAAGCCAATAGCTTTTTAAGCGCAGATGAAAAATCAGCGTCTTGACTATTGAGTTGGCGAACAAGATTGGTCATCAGAACATCACACTTTTGAAAATGCGTCTAACAAAGCTTGCAAATCAGCACGGCGTCTCTTGTACGCGGCCTGATTCACGACCAAGCGAGAACTGATCTGACTGATCACTTCAACTTCTTTTAATTGATTGGCTTTTAAAGTATTGCCCGTAGACACCAAATCAACAATGGCATCCGCCAAGCCAACCAATGGGCCTAATTCCATTGAGCCGTACAATTTGATCAAATCAACGTGAACACCTTTATTAGCAAAGTGTTCGCGTGCCTGTTCGACATACTTTGTCACCACGCGCAAACGAGCGCCTTGGCGAACCGCGTTTACATAATCAAATCCTTCACGAACAGCCACTGACATACGACACTTTGCAATACCCAAATCGATGGGCGCATACAAACCATCCATGCCGTGTTCTGCCAATACATCGTAACCAGCCACACCTAAATCAGCAGCCCCGTATTGCACATACGTTGGCACATCAGATGCTCGGACGATGATCACCCTTAGATTAGGACTGGAAGTTGGCAAGATTAATTTGCGTGAAGTCTCTGGATCTTCAGACACAGTGATACCCGCCTTTGCCAGCATCGGCAAAGTTTCATCAAAGATACGGCCCTTGGATAGGGCCAAAGTAATCATTTTGGACATGGCTCTATTATTTCATGCGAACGATGTTAGCGCCTACTGCGGCTAATTTTTTCTCCATCCGGTCATATCCGCGGTCCAAATGGTAAATCCGATCCACAATCGTCTCGCCCTGAGCGGCCAAGCCAGCAATCACCAAACTGGCAGATGCCCGCAAATCCGTGGCCATCACAATGGCTCCGGATAAGCCTTTGACTCCCTCGGTGGTGGCAGTATTGCCCTCAATCACAATATTGGCACCCAAGCGATTCAGCTCTTGAACGTGCATAAAACGATTTTCAAAGATGGTTTCCGTGACCCGTGATGTGCCATTGGCAATCGCATTCATGGCCATGAACTGGGCCTGCATATCAGTTGGGAAGGCTGGGTATTCAGAAGTCTTGAAACTAACGGCTTTAGGACGTTGATTCATGGTCACATGGATCCAATCAGCCCCCACTTCAATCTTTAAACCCGCTTCGCGCAATTTATCAATCACCACATCCAAGGTATCAGGACGAGCATTTTTAATCATCAGATCAGCGCCCAATTCACCCATGGCACCAGCCACGCACATGAATGTGCCAGTTTCAATACGATCCGGAATAATGCTGTGCTCAGCACCATGCAAAGCTTTAACTCCCTTGATGATCAAACGATCAGTACCAAGACCCTTGATGTTGGCGCCCATCTTGATCAGCAATTCTGCTAAATCAGTCACCTCTGGTTCACGGGCAGCATTTTCTAAAACTGTTTCACCCTCAGCCAGCACTGCAGCCATCATCAAGTTTTCTGTGCCAGTGACCGTGATCATGTCGGTCAAAATTTTTGCACCCACCAAGGCATTCGGATTTTTACCAAACTTTGCTTCGATGTAACCATGCTCAATATGAATATCCGCACCCATGGCTTTCAAGCCCTTGATGTGCTGATCCACTGGGCGCGCACCAATCGCACAACCACCTGGCAAAGATACTTTGGCATGGCCAAAACGCGCCAACAATGGACCTAATACCAAGATAGACGCGCGCATGGTTTTCACCAAGTCATAAGAAGCTTCCGGCGTATGAATTTCAGAGCCATCCAAAATAACCACTGAACGATCTTCCGGATTCGGGAATGTAACCTTCAAGCCCATCTGCGCCAAAATTTTTAGAATTGTGCGCACATCCTGAAGATCAGGGAGATTTCTTAAAGTGATCGGCTCGGCGCTTAAAAGACCTGCACACAAAATCGGCAGTGCCGCGTTTTTAGCACCCGTGATGGTGATCTCACCTTTTAAAGGGATGCCGCCTTGTATTGATAACTTATCCACGTCTTATAACCTTTTAATTATTTCCCAGCCGCATGCTCTTCTGGCGTCAATGCCTTGAATGATAGGGCATGAATCTCAGACTTCATCCGATCGCCCAAAGCAGCATAGACTTTTTGATGACGCTGGACCAAACGCAAGCCCTCAAAGTCAGCACTCACAATCGTAGCAAAAAAATGTTGGCCATCTCCCTCAACCTCGAGATGAAGGCAATTAATGCCATTGGCAATATAGCTTTTGACTTGTTCAGGTGTTGGCAACATATGAATATCTCTTTTAAATAACAACCATCAATGAAATAAAGCTCATCAATGTCTTAATTTATAACCGGTCGATAACAGCTTCAAGGTTAAACCAGCCACCCCAGTAAAGAAAACGCCGATGATCAATAAGCTGAACCAAGGTGACACATCAGAAATGCCAAAAAACCCATATCTAAAACCATCGATCATGTAGAAGAATGGGTTGAAATGAGAAATGGTTTGCCAAATGGGTGGCAAGCTGTGAATCGAATAAAAAACTCCCGACAACATCGTCGCAGGCATGATGAAGAAATTCTGGAATGCCGCCAACTGATCAAACTTTTCAGCCCAAATACCTGCGATCAAACCCAATGCTGCTAATAGTGCAGCACTCAAGAGGCCAAAGACAATCACCCACAAAGGATGAACAAAACTCATATCTGTGAACCAGCAGGTTGCCAAAAACACACCCGCTCCTACAGCAATGCCTCTGACCATGGCAGCCAAGACATAAGCAGAGAAGAATTCAAAATGTGACAGAGGCGCCAGTAATACAAAAATCAAATTGCCTGTGATTTTTGACTGAATCAAAGATGACGATGTATTCGCAAAAGAATTTTGCAATAAGCTCATCATCACCAAACCAGGAATCAAAAATGCGGTGTAGCCAATGGTTTCATACACCTTGACATGATCTTCTAAGACATGGCCAAAAATCATCAGATACAAGATGGCTGTTAAAACTGGTGCCGCCACCGTTTGAAAGCTCACGCGCCAAAATCTTTTGACTTCTTTATAGAAGAGCGCATAAAAACCACTGCTTGATTCGAAGGTATTCAAATTTGATTGACTCAAGAAGCACTCTCCTCTTGCATGATTTGCATGAAGACATCTTCCAAGTCGCCATCTTTGGCATTTGGGTTTTTTACTCTTGCCAATAAATTAGCAGTCGTATCTAAGGCCACGATTTGACCTTTTTTTAGCATCGCGATGCGATTACACAATTGCTCTGCCTCTTCAAGGTAATGAGTGGTCAACACAATCGTGTGACCTTCTTGATTCAAGCGACTGATGAACTTCCAAAGCGATTGGCGCAACTCCACATCCACACCCGCTGTTGGCTCATCCAAAACAATCACGGGTGGGCGATGAACCAAAGCCTGAGCTACCAAGACACGGCGCTTCATACCGCCAGAAAGAGCACGCATGTTTTTATTGGCTTTATCAGTTAAGCCCAAGTGGTGCATGATTTCATCTATCCAGGCGCCATTATTTTTAATACCAAAGTAACCTGATTGAAACTCAAGTGCCTCGCGAACATTGAAAAAGGGATCAAATACCAATTCTTGTGGAACTATGCCGAGCAAACGTCTGGCTGCACGAAAGTCTGTTTGAACATCATGACCCATGACTTTTACTTGACCATGAGTTGGTTTGCATAAGCCAGCCAAGATAGAAATGAGTGTTGTTTTACCAGCCCCGTTAGGACCTAACAATCCAAAGAACTCGCCCTCTTCAATACTTAAATTAATGTCATTAAGTGCTAGTAAAGGGCCGTAATTTTTACTGAGGTTTTTAAATTCAATCGCACTCATGCAAGCACAACATCTGATAAACCATAAACCGTTGCTAGGCTCGCTAGTTTTTCAGGTATGGCGTCTAATTGAATATTGACTGACTGCATTTGCGCTTGACGCTTGATCGATAAAATCATGCTCAAGGCACTCGAGTCGAACGATTGCAAGTCCTTGCAGTCAATCACCATCAAACTTCCCTGCGCCAAAGTCTTCATCATGCCAAGCCCATCGGCTAACACGGACTCAACATTCGCGTGATCAATCTTTGCAGGAAATTTGAAGCTAGCAGTCATTGTTATTTAGCGTTGGCCAAAGAATTATTTCTTTGTTGTAAAAACTGAATCAAGCCGTCAATACCACCCTTACTGACCTGGTCATTGAATTGGTTGCGGTATGACTCAACCAACCATGCACCCAAAATATTGATGTCATAAACACGCCAAGCGTTCGCGGTCTTTTCTAAGCGATAGTCCAACTGAATTGGCTCGCCCTTACCGACAACTACTGTTCTAACAATCACATCGATGTCATCTGCAGACGCTCTGAATGGCTTGTATTGAATCTTTTGATCCTTTACTTGCGCCAAAGCGCCACCATAGATACGTATCAATAGCGTCTTAAATTCTTGCGTGATCAAAGCTTGCTGCGCGGGTGTAGCCTTCGGCCAGTTGCGGCCCATCGCTAAGCGAGTGGTTTTTTGAAAGTCACTGTAAGGCAAAATCTTTTGATCAACCAAAGCATTGATTTTTCTTAAATCACCACTTTGAATGGCTTTATCAGATTTGATGGTGTTCATAACATCTTCAACCACAAACTTCACCAAGCCATCTGGTGTACTCATATTGGCTGCAGCTTGCGGCGCTTGAGCAAAAGAAGCTGTTGCTGTGATCAATGTCAAAGCAATAGTTGCAAATGTTTTATTCAAAATAGGGTGCATCATTAGTCGAGGTGCCTTATTTAATAGATCTGTCTCAGATACCTAAATTGTATAGATAATGCCGAGCAATTTCAGAGGGTCAGTCTTTCTCGTCAATCTTCCTCTTTCACAGGAGGGGGATTACCGTCATAAACCTGATTGCGGCGACGCTGTAAATAGCCATCTCTCATGAAACTGTACTTATCAAATGCAGCATCTTCTAAAAGTTGCCCTGCATCCAATAAGTCTGCACGACGATTGATCACTCTTAGGGCATTCACAGCGATTTTTTCATCGCTATTGAGTTTATTGGTGTTGATCATGAAATCAGTTTCGATATCAACCACCAAACCAACTGTATCTCTCACGTTGCTTGGGCCGAAGAATGGCAACACAACATATGGGCCATCAGAAATACCCCAAACGCCAAGTGTTTGGCCGAAGTCTTCTCTATTCTTATCCAAACCCATATCAGTCGCCACATCAAACAAACCCAAAACACCGATGGTCGAGTTAATTAAAAATCGTCCAATATCACTCGCCGCTTCTACAGGTTTAGCTTGCAATAAATTATTGGCTGCAATCAACACATCATTGATGTTACTAAAAAAGTTTGTTACGCCTGTGCGAACAAATTCAGGCAAGACAAATTTATAGGCCTGCGCAATTGGCTTGATCACATAATCATCAGCCGCTTCGTTGAATGAGAAAACAGCACGATTCATGGGCTCAAATGGATCGATCTTGGCAACGCGCTCATTTTGTTGAGTGGTGGCACAACCTGTCATCACGATCACGCTGAACATCAAGATTTTTTTTATGATTGTTTTATTGATTAAGTTCAACATATTGAATCGCTACTCTTCTTTCTTTTAAGTGTTCGGTCTATTTCTTGTCCGATGGCGCGCCATCGGAAGCTTTGTTATATAAAAACTGACTGATCAGATTTTCTAAAACGATGGCTGATTGTGTTTGAGCTAACTTGCTACCACCAGCAATCATGGCTTCATCGCCGCCAGCTTCTAAACCAATGTACTGCTCACCCAACAAACCAGAAGTCAAAATCTTGGCAGAACTGTCTTTAGGGAACTTATAACGCTCTTCTAAATTCATGAACACCGTGGCTTGATAACTTTGATCATCAAAACGAATTTCTGAAACACGGCCAACCACCACGCCTGCGCTCTTCACAGGAGCACGAGGTTTTAATCCGCCAATGTTGTCAAACTTGGCGCTGACCTGATAAGTTGGCTCAAAAGTAAAAGCACTCATATTCCCAGCCTTCAATGCTAAAAATAGCAAAGCCAAGAGGCCGAGCGCCACAAATAAACCGACCCAGATATCTAATGATTGTTTTTTCATAATATTTACAGAATTTATAAGACTTTATCAGCTTGAGAACATCACTGCAGTTAAAAGGAAATCCAGCGCCAATACTGCTAAGGAAGCAATCACCACTGTTCGAGTGGTTGCTCTTGCAACACCCTCTGGTGTTGGCTTAGCTTCATGACCTTGATACAAAGCAATAAAAGTAACAGCAACGCCAAACACCATGCTCTTGATCACACCATTACCAATGTCTTTAACGACATCAACACCAGCTTGCATTTGTGCCCAAAACGCACCGTCGTCCACACCGATCAATGGTACACCCACCAAATATCCACCCATGATGCCCACCGCACTGAAAATGGCAGCCAGGATTGGCATGGCGATGATGCCAGCCCACAATCTTGGAGCAATCACTCGCGTCAAAGGATCCACGGCCATCATTTCCATGGCGCTTAATTGTTCGCCTGCTTTCATAAGTCCAATTTCAGCGGTCAACGATGTTCCAGCACGGCCAGCAAATAAAAGCGCGGTGACCACTGGGCCCAATTCACGAACCAATGACAAAGCCACCAATAAACCAAGGGCCTGCTCAGAACCATAACGATTCAAGGTGTAATAACCTTGCAAGCCCAAAACAAAACCAACAAATAATCCTGATACAGCAATGATCACAAAAGAATAATTGCCAACAAAATGTACTTGATCAGTGACCAAGCGAGGACGCTTCAGCAAGAAGGCAGAGCGTCGCATGATGGTGACAAACATCCTTGAGGCATAACCGAGCCCCACTAGATGCTCTCGAACAAAGGCACCCAAATTACCTAATGTATTTAAAACACTGTTCATGACTGAGCTCCAAAATCTTCAGCCAATGTTTTTCCAGGGTAATGGAATGGCACAGGACCATCAGGATCAGCAGAAACAAACTGCTTCACAAATGGATCTGTTGATAGTTTCAAATCATCTGGAGTGCCTTCAGCAGCAATCGTTCCGTTTGCAATGAAATAAACATAATCTGCAATTTCAAATGTTTCCGGAATATCGTGGGTCACCAAAATGCTGGTGGCACCCAAAGCCTGATTCATATTTTTAATCAAGCGAGCAGTGATGCCCAAAGAAATCGGATCCAAGCCAGCGAATGGCTCGTCGTACATGATCAATGGAGGATCCAGCGCAATGGCTCTCGCAAGAGCCACGCGTCTAGCCATACCACCTGAAATTTGTGAAGGCATTAAATCACGCGCTCCGCGCAAACCAACAGCATTGAGTTTCATCAGCACCAAATCACGCAAAGTTGCTTCACTTAATTTGGTATGTTCGCGCAATGGGAAGGCGACGTTTTCAAAAACACTCATGTCAGTGAATAAAGCACCAAACTGAAACAGCATGCCCATGCGACGACGTGCAGCCATCAATTGCTGGGTGTTCATCAAGCCAACGTTTTGACCTTCAAACAAAACTTCACCTTGTTGCGCTGTGACTTGTCCACCAATCAAACGCAAGACCGTGGTTTTACCGCAACCAGAACCACCCATCACAGCAATCACTTTGCCGCGCGGGAACTCCATGTTGAGGCCAGAAAGAATGTTTCTTTCCCCAGGCGCATAAGAAAAGTCGACGCCTTTTAGTGAAACAATTGATTCAGTGGGATTTGTCATTTACAGACTGCCACCATGTTTTTTATTGAAATCATGATGGCAGTGTATCAATAGCTGATGATGTTTAATCAATTAACGTGGCAAAACGCTGCTACCCATCAAAAACTCGTCAACAGCTCGCGCACATTGACGACCTTCACGAATAGCCCACACTACCAAAGATTGACCGCGACGCATGTCGCCTGCAGCAAAAATCTTAGGCACATTAGTGTAGTAAGCCTTTTCACCTTCGGTACTGGCTTTAGCATTACCGCGAGGATCTTTTTCAACACCAAATGCATCCAATACTTGCTGAGCTGGTGACACAAAGCCCATAGCTAAAAACACCAAATCTGCTTTCATTTCAAATTCGCTGCCAGCAATCTCCTGCATCTTGCCGTCTTTCCATTCAAGACGCACACCGATCAACTTTTCAACCTTGCCGTTTTTACCTTCAAAACGCTTGGTAGCCACTGACCAATCACGATCACAGCCTTCATCGTGCGATGAAGATGTGCGTAACTTGGTTGGCCAATAAGGCCAAACCAATGGTTTATTTTCTTGCTCAGGTGGCTGAGGCAATAATTCAAATTGTGAGATTGAAGCTGCGCCATGACGATTCGATGTACCCACACAGTCTGAACCAGTGTCACCACCACCAATCACGATCACATGCTTGCCGTCTGCACGGATTTCATTTTTGTTATCTCCAGCAACTTCTTTGTTCTGAGGAATCAAAAACTCTAATGCGTAATGAATGCCTGATAGCTCACGACCAGGAACAGGCAAATCACGTGGTTGCTCAGCACCACCAGTGATCACCACAGCGTCAAAGTCTTTTTGTAACTGCTCTGGAGAAACCACCTTCTTGGAGTAATTCTTAACTTCTTTACCCAAAGTATCTTTACCAACAAAAGTACCTGTCTCAAATTTCACGCCTTCGGCCTTCATCTGCTCGACACGACGATCAATCAAGGTTTTTTCCATCTTGAAGTCAGGAATGCCATAACGCAACAAACCACCCACGCGATCGTTCTTTTCATAAAGCGTGACATCATGTCCCACACGAGCCAATTGCTGTGCTGCGGCCATGCCCGCAGGACCTGATCCAACGATGGCTACTTTCTTGCCTGTTTTTTGTTTGGCAATCTGAGGCTTCACCCAATCATTGGCCCATGCTTTATCAATGATGGCGTGCTCAATTGATTTGATGCCCACTGGCTCTTCATGAATACCCAATGTGCAAGCAGCTTCACAAGGTGCTGGACAAATACGACCGGTGAACTCAGGGAAATTATTGGTTGAATGCAAAACATCAATCGCATTCTTCCAATCCTGTTGATACACCAAATCATTGAAGTCAGGGATGATGTTATTGACTGGGCAACCGTTATTGCAAAACGGAATGCCGCAATCCATGCAACGTGCACCCTGAGTTTTTGCCTCATCATCAGACAAAGTCATCACAAATTCTTTGTAATGCTTCACGCGTTTTTGTGGCTCCTCATAATGCTCGCTGAGGCGCTCAAATTCCATAAATCCAGTGACCTTACCCATCTTTATTCCTTTATCTCTTGATTCATTACTTAAACAGAAGCGGTTTGTTTGTTGCCTTGAGATTTCTCCCAAAGTTCACCCAAAGCTCGCTTATATTCAGTCGGGAATACTTTTAAGAAACGCGCACGTGACTTGTCCCAATCAGCCAAAATTGCTTTTGCACGTTCTGAACCTGTGTGTTTGAAATGGCGCTCAATCAAATTCTTCAAAATGACTTCGTCTGTTAAACGCTCGCCACCTTCCTTCACATTCACTGGAGCGTGCCATTCTGGCTTAGGCATCTTGGCTTCTTGCTCTGCTGAACTTAGAACTGGCTCAAGTGTTGCCATGCTGGTGTTGCAGCGTTTAGCAAACAAACCATCTTCATCGTAAACATAAGCAATACCGCCGCTCATACCTGCAGCAAAGTTACGGCCTGTTAAACCCAGAGCCACAACCGTACCGCCGGTCATGTATTCACAACCGTGATCGCCTGTACCTTCAACCACTGCAATTGCGCCTGAGTTACGAACTGCAAAACGCTCACCAGCAACACCGTTGAAGAAAGCTTCACCACCAATTGCTCCGTAAAGCACTGTGTTACCAACAATGATGTTTTGCGATGTGTCGCCACGGAACTCATGTGGTGCACGAACAATCACTCGACCACCTGACAAACCTTTGCCCACGTAGTCATTACCGTCACCGACCAAATCCATCGTCACGCCATGCGCCAAGAAGGCAGCAAAACTTTGACCAGCCGTGCCGTTCAATTGAATATGAATCGTGTCTTCAGGCAAACCTTCGTGACCATAACGTTTGGCCACTTCACCAGACAACATCGCACCAGCTGTGCGGTTCACGTTCTTGATTGGTTGAATGAATGAAACTCGCTCACCTTTTTCTAAAGCAGCTTTTGATTTTTCAATCAAAGCATGATCCAAGGCTGTGCTTAAACCATGGTCTTGAGTTTCAACTTGGAACTTAGGCACGCTTGCTGGAACATTTGGAGCTTGGAAGATCTTTGAGAAATCTAAACCACGAGCTTTCCAGTGCTCAATGCTCTTCTTCGTATCCAAGAGCTCTGTATGACCGATTAAATCGTCAAATTTGCGGATGCCTAATTGCGCCATGATTTCGCGAGCTTCTTCAGCGATGAAGAAGAAGAAATTCACAACGTGTTCTGGCTTGCCTGAAAACTTCTTACGCAATTCAGGATCTTGTGTTGCAACGCCCACTGGACAAGTATTCAAATGACACTTGCGCATCATGATGCAACCTTCAACCACTAATGGTGCAGTAGCAAAACCAAATTCATCAGCGCCCAATAGAGCACCAATCACCACGTCACGACCAGTCTTCATTTGTCCGTCTGCTTGAACACGAATACGGCTGCGCAAACCATTCAATACCAATGTTTGCTGTGTTTCAGCAAGACCCAATTCCCATGGGCTACCAGCATGCTTGATCGATGACAACGGTGATGCGCCTGTACCACCATCGTGGCCAGCGATCACAACGTGATCTGCTTTTGCCTTGGCAACACCAGCAGCAACAGTACCAACACCCACCTCAGAAACCAACTTCACTGAGATATCGGCTTTGCTGTTAACGTTTTTCAAATCATGGATCAATTGAGCCAAATCTTCAATTGAGTAAATGTCATGGTGCGGAGGAGGAGAAATCAAACCAACGCCCGGTACTGAATAACGCAATTTACCGATGTAATCTGACACCTTGCTACCAGGAAGCTGACCACCTTCACCAGGCTTAGCACCCTGAGCCATCTTGATCTGAATTTGATCAGCAGAAGTTAAATACTCAGCAGTCACACCAAAACGACCTGAAGCAACTTGCTTGATCTTAGAACGCAATGAATCGCCTTCACTCAATGGGATGTTTGCTTCGATCACATCATCACCAAGGATGCTGGCCAAAGTTTCACCATTCTTGATGGCAATACCTTTGAGTTCATTGCGATAACGCTTGTTATCTTCACCGCCTTCACCAGTATTTGATTTACCACCGATGCGGTTCATCGCGATTGCTAAAGTTGCGTGAGCTTCTGTAGAAATAGAACCTAAAGACATCGCACCTGTTGCGAAACGCTTCACGATTTCTTTTGCTGACTCAACTTCATCTAATGGAATTGCTTTATTAGGATCAATCTTAAACTCAAACAAACCACGCAAAGTCATATGACGCTTGGTTTGATCATTGATGATGTTGGCGTACTCTTTATACGTTTGGTAGCCACCTTTTTCCGGGCCCTGACGTGTTGAGTGTTGCAACTTAGCAATTGAGTCTGGTGTCCACATGTGATCTTCACCACGAACACGGAAAGCGTACTCACCACCAGCATCCAACATATTGGTCAATGTTGGATCATTACCAAATGCCAAGCTGTGCATCTTCAATGCTTCTTCAGCCACTTCGAAAATACCAATACCACCAACATTCGATGCAGTACCTTTGAAGTATTTATCGATCAACTCTTTGTTCAAACCGATGGCTTCAAAAATCTGTGCGCCGGTGTAAGACATGTATGTTGAGATACCCATCTTAGACATCACTTTTTGCAAGCCCTTACCAACAGCTTTGGTGAAGTTCTTAACAACTTTCTCAGCAGATAGATCACCCTTCAAACCTTTGGCCATATCAACCAAAGTTTCCATTGCCAAGTACGGATGAACTGCTTCAGCTCCGTAACCTGCTAACAATGCAAAGTGATGTGTCTCGCGCGCACTGCCTGTTTCAACAACCAAACCAGTGCTTGTACGCAAGCCTTTATCAACCAAATGTTGATGAATGGCTGATGTTGCCAATAGCGCCGGGATAGCGACGTGATCAGCAGCCACTTGACGATCGCTGATGATCAAAATGTTGTAACCAGAATGAACTGCATCTACTGCTTCAGCACAGAGTGATGCAAGGCGTGCCTCTACACCGTCTTTGCCCCATGCTGATGGATAGCAAATGTCTAACTCGTATGAGCGGAACTTACCGCCTGTGTAGTGTTCAATGTGACGAACTTTAGCGATGTCATCAAAATCCAAAATTGGTTGTGACACTTCCAAGCGCATCGGTGGATTGATGTTATTGGTATCCAACAAGTTTGGCTTTGGTCCTACGAATGAAACCAAAGACATCACCATGTTTTCACGAATAGGATCGATTGGTGGGTTTGTTACCTGAGCAAACAACTGCTTAAAGTAGTTGTACAAAGGTTTGTTCTTATTTGATAGAACTGCCAATGGGCTGTCATTACCCATTGAACCAATCGCTTCTTCACCGTTTGAAGCCATCGGCGCCATCAAGAACTTCAAATCTTCTTGTGTGTAACCAAATGCTTGTTGACGATCTAGCAAGCTGGCTGCAGGACGAATATTCTGTGCATCCTCTTTAACATCTTCCGATGTCACGTCGATTTCATCAAGCTTGATACGAACTGCTTCAATCCAGCTCTTGTATGGCTTGGCTTTTGCTAAAGCATCTTTTAACTCAACGTCATCAATGATGCGACCTTGCTCCATGTCAATCAAGAACATCTTGCCTGGTTGCAAACGCCACTTCTTAACAATTTTGTTTTCTGGGAAGGTCAATACACCTGCCTCTGAAGCCATGATGACCAAGTCATCATCAGTCACGTAATAACGTGCTGGACGTAGACCATTACGGTCTAAAGTTGCACCAATCTGACGACCATCTGTGAAGGCGATCGCTGCAGGACCATCCCATGGCTCCATCATCGCTGCGTGGTATTCATAGAAAGCACGACGATTCTCGTCCATCAATGTGTGTTGTTCCCATGCTTCAGGAATCATCATCATCATGGCGTGTGACATTGGGTATCCAGCCATCACCAATAACTCTAAACAGTTATCAAAACTGGCTGTGTCTGATTGACCTGGATAAATCAAAGGCCATAATTTTTGTAAGTCATCGCCAAGCACTGGTGAACTGATGGCGCCTGTTCTTGCGTTGATCCAGTTAACGTTACCCTTAACTGTGTTGATTTCTCCGTTATGAGCAATCATGCGGTATGGGTGAGCCAACTCCCATGCTGGGAATGTATTGGTTGAGAAGCGCTGATGCACCAAGGCCAACGCTGACACTACTCTTGAATCTTTTAAATCTTCGTAATAAGCACCTACTTGGTTTGCCAAAAGAAGGCCTTTGTAAACCACTGTTCTGGCTGACATAGAAGTCACAAAGTACTCTTTGCCATGCTGTAGTTGTAATGCTTGAATTGCGTGACTGCCTGTCTTTCTGATCACATACAACTTACGCTCTAGAGCATCAGTTGTCATGATGTCGCGACCGCGGCCAATGAAAATTTGGCGGATCACTGGCTCTGTTTTTCTAACAGTTGGTGACATTGGCATCGTTGCATCAACTGGTACATCTCTCCAACCTAGGACCACTTGACCTTCAATGCGAACTGTTCTTTCTAATTCTTGCTCACAAGCTAAACGTGAAGCACTTTCTTTTGGCATGAACACCATACCAACGCCGTACTCACCTGCTGGCGGTAAATTCACGCCTTGCTTGGCCATTTCTTCTCTGTAGAACTGATCTGGAATTTGAATCAAGATACCAGCACCGTCACCCATCAACGGATCTGCACCTACCGCACCACGGTGATCAATGTTCTCAAGAATCTTTAAACCTTGAGAAACGATGTCATGGCTCTTGTGGCCTTTGATGTGAGCAACGAAGCCAACGCCGCATGCGTCGTGTTCATTGACTGGGTCATAAAGACCTTGCGCTTCAGGGCGCAATGAAGGAGTAGTAGTCACAGATAATTCCTTGATAAATAACAATGGGCGTCTTTTTAAAAGACTTTGTCCCCGGCGAAACAGGGTTTTTGACAACTATAGGGGATTACCCGTGGGCAAGCAATAAAAATAATTGGTGTCTGTCACTAATTATTTAACGGCCAAATATTTGAATCAATAAATTGGGGACATAGTCATTTGAAATGAAGAGATTTATGCACCAAATTATGGCAAAACTTGTTTCTTTTCAGGCTTTTTAAGACTTTTTAGGTCTGCCAGCAAGTCGAGGCTGAAGCGGCCTGGATGTTTTGAGAGCTAATTGCTTTAGAAAGTCTTCGCTTGCCATTGGCCAGCCATAGCTTAAGTGTTTACTTACTTTTTCAACTTCACCAGGACTTAATGGCTCCAATACTGATCTTTGCCAAGCCATTTGCCGCTCAAAAGGGGTGTTGGCGATCGCCCAATAGGATGGATGGTCCGCAATCCAAGGGATTGTTTCAGCGCCTGCATGATGTCGATAACTGGACCAAGGCCATTCTTCAGGTTTTTGAACCAAGCCAGTTCTCACTGGATTTTGTTCGATGTATTTTTGAACCAATAAAAAGTAAGCATCAGGGTCAATCAAGCAGGATTTGAATCTGCCTTCCCACACAGTGCCACTTGAAGCATGTGTTTGATTAAACAATTGTGCGTAGCGACGCCCAATCGATTGCATCACTTTAGAGGCACTTAAGACGGTTTTTGGTGTCGCCAAAATATGCACATGATTGGGCATCAATCCAAAAGCATGAATGGCGAGCTCATATTCTCGTGCAGCATCTTTGAGCCACTCAAGATAAGATTTTTTATCTTCATCAGAAATAAAAATATCTTTGGAGTTGTGCCCCCTGACCATGATGTGAAGCGGATAACCAGGAAGAACTACTCTTTGAAGTCTGGCCATTTAAGCAGTCAACTTATGAAATTCTTTATTGGCAAAACGATCTGTCATGCCAGCAATGTAATGCGATATGCGTCGTTGCAACTCATCTTCAGATCTGAATCCATCAGGTAAGTCTTGCGGGGATTCTTGGTAGTGTGCAAATAACACTTTAACCATGTTGGCCGCTTCACTTGTGACAGATTGAACTCGTGGATGACGATACAAGTTTTTAAAAAGGAACTTTTTCATCGCACTGGCTTGTTCACGCATGCTTGCGGAAAAGCCAACTATCGGTGAACCATGACGCACATCGTCAATGGTGCTTGGCGAGAACTCCTCAAGTCGGCGTTGTGTTTCTTTGACCAAATCATCAACGAGCACATGAATGATGTGTCGAATCACTTCATAGACCAAGCGGCGCCCGCTCAAATCAGGGAATGAATGTTTCACCCGATCATACTGCTCTTGCCACAAGGCAACTTCAGACAGTTGCTGAATATTTAATAAACCCGAGCGAATACCATCGTCGATATCGTGATTGTTATAAGCGATTTCATCAGCAAAATTAGCCAACTGCGCTTCTAAACTCGGTTGATGTCCTTTTAAAAATCTCTGTCCCAAAGGGCCTAATTTTTCAGCATTTTTTCTGGAGCAATGTTTCAGAATGCCTTCACGAGTTTCAAAAGAAAGATTTAAGCCATCCCACCTTGCGTAGCGCTCTTCTAAAAAATCAACGACCCATAAACTTTGTAAATTGTGTTCAAAGCCGCCATATTCTTTCATGCACTCGTTGAGCGCATCTTGTCCCGCATGACCAAAAGGCGTGTGACCTAAATCATGAGCCAAAGAAATAGCTTCTACCAAGTCTTCGTTGAGATTTAAGCGCCTGGCCACCGAACGACCAATCTGCGCAACTTCCAAACTATGGGTCAAGCGATTTCTGAAGTGATCGCCTTCATGATTTAAAAAAACTTGAGTTTTGTATTCAAGCCGGCGAAAGGCGGTTGAATGAATGATTCTGTCTCGGTCTCGTTGAAATGCATTTCGGCCAGATTGGGTTGGCTCCTCTGGCTCAGGATGCAAGCGTCCTAAAGATAATGCCGGGTTTGCTGCATAACTAGCTAAGCTCATCACAACTCACTCAAGCAAGCTCATCAAGCTACCCCGTTGGCGATCAGCGTTTGAATCACAAGATCATCATCCACTTTTTGGATTTTTGCCTGCCCCAAACCATTGAGCAAAATGTAACGAACCTCGCCACCTTCTGCTTTTTTATCAACACTCATTAATTCCATGAAACGATCAACCCCTAATTTAGGAGGTTGAGTCGGCAAACGAAGCGCTTCGATGATCTTCTTTAAGCGTGATGCTTCGGCTTCAGATAGCAAACCTACTCGAACTGATAAATCAGCAGCCATGACCATGCCACAACCAACGGCTTGACCATGCAACCAAGCACCGTAACCCATGCCCGCTTCAATCGCATGACCAAAGGTGTGACCAAAATTCAAGATCGCACGAATACCACCTTCTTTTTCATCTTGAGCCACCACTTCAGATTTGATTTCACATGAACGGCGCACAGCGTATTCCATGGCAGCCGGATCACAGTTATTCAGTGCGTCTTGATTTTTCTCAATCCAAGATAAAAATTCATGATCAGCAATGGCGCCATGCTTGATCACTTCAGCCAAACCCGCTGCCAATTCTTCAGGCGGCAAGGTCTTTAAAGTATCTAGATCAGCGATCACAGCTTGCGGCTGATGAAAAGCACCCACCATGTTTTTACCCAAAGGATGGTTGATGCCTGTCTTACCACCCACTGATGAATCTACTTGAGATAACAAGGTGGTTGGAACTTGAATGAATTTGATGCCACGCATATAGCATGCAGCAGCAAAGCCTGTCATATCACCAATCACACCACCACCCAATGCAAGCAGCGTGGTTTTTCGATCAGCAGAATTCTCTAACAAGCCATCAAAAATCTTTTGCAACACTTCCCATGTTTTAAATACTTCACCATCAGGCAAAACAATCAGCTTCACTTTTTGACCAATGCCCTCTAGGGTTTTAACCACCTTATCGGCATACAAAGGAGCAACCGTTTCATTGGTGACCACCGCTGTGAAAGTACCCTTGATGTGTTTTTTATATAAGTCTGCTTGATCAAGTAAGCCAGGTCCAATATGAATCGGATAACTGCGCTGACCTAAATCTAATTGAAGAGTATTCATGTTGATAATTCGAATTGCATCATTAGTGTGTTCACCAACTGAGTGACGCTGGGCTTGCCAGTATCAATCACATGATGGGCGGTTTCTCTGTATAAGGGATCACGAATCGCGAAAAGCTTTTCAAGGGTACCTCTAGGGTCATCATTATTGAGCAATGGTCTGCCCTTGTCATTGCGAGTTCTTAACCAAAGCTCATGAGGTGTTGCGCGCAAATACACAACCACACCCCTTTCATGAAGATGTTGACGATTTTCAGGCAATAAAACAGCACCACCACCCGTAGCCAAAACCAAATTCTTTTCTTGGGTTAATTCATCAATGACCTGAGCCTCACGCTTGCGAAATCCCTCTTCACCCTCCATTTCAAAAATGGTTGGGATGCGAACGCCACAACGCGCTTCAATCTCATGATCCGAATCCACAAATCGTCTTCCTAATTTTTTAGCCAAGAGACGGCCAACGGTGGTTTTACCGGCGCCCATCACCCCAACTAAAAAGATATTTTCTGGAAAACTGTTCATACATGAGATTCTACTGAGGCTTTTGACCAGAAACCAAGGTTGGTGTTAAAAAAATTAATAATTCTGTTTTGTCCTTGAACTTCGACTCCTGCCTGAAAAGAAAGCCAATCAATGGAATTGAGCCCAAGAATGGGACCTTGGCATCATCTTTTCTTTCTGTTTCTTGAAAAATACCTCCCAAAATCACCGTTCCACCGCTTTCAACCAAAACCTGTGTTTTGACATGCTTGGTATCAATGGCAAACCCTTGCTCGGTTTTTAATCCGACACTGTCTTTATTGATGTCCACATCTAAAACAATCATCTGATTTTTCTGAATCCGCGGTTTAACCTCCAAACGAAGATTGGCTTTCCTGAACTGAACTTTTGTGGCGCCCTGACCTGCTGATGACTGATAAGGCAACTCGGTGCCTTGTTCAATCAGGGCCTGAGTATTCTCAGCGGCCAACACTCTTGGATTCGACACAATATTCCCTAAGCCATTCGACTCTAGGGCTGAAAGTTCCATATTCAAAGCTTGGGTTGCCTGCTTGCCCAATAGGGTGATAGCCGCAGTTCCAGGTTCAAACCCATTCAGACCAGAAGCGCCGAGATGATGAGCCGTTTTTAAATTAGGCTGTTGTTGATAAGCCAACTTTGCCCCCAAGTTTTGCGCAAACCTTCTCTCGGCCTCAACAATCCTTGCCTCAATCATGATTTGACGCAGCTCTCCCATCTGCCCCATTTGATGCTGCTGCTCACGGTCTTTTTGTCTTTGATGAAACAAGGCGAGCTCTTCATAGGGTGCCACCCATAAAACATCTTTATCAAAACGCGAGCCAAGAGATTTGCTGGCCAAAACTGAATCAAAGGTTGTTTGCCATGATGCATTTCTCATATTGATACTGGTTTTGCCAGAAACCTTATCGCTCATCATCAAATTCAAACCTCGCATATCTGCCAACATTTGCAAGAGTTGTCGAAGATCTATGGATGAAAATTTAAGGGTGATCGTTTTCTCGCCAAACCCATCTTGGGCGCACGCATTCGATGATCGAATCATCAACATCATCAGAGACAACTTGAGCCATAACCTTCTTTTATTCATCGTCATTACTCCAAAAGAATGGTCACTTGCTGACCCTTGATTGATTCCAAAACCATTTGGGACTGATCAAAAGATTTAATCAACCAACGACCATTGATCATTTGCCCCTTGCCATAAAAGCTTGTGACGTCATCAATCTCCATCAGGGCTTTGAATGAGTGACCCGCATGCATCAAGCCCAAATATCTGATGTTCAAGTCAGCGCTCATTAAGTCCGGCTCTGGCTCAGGCTGAGTATCTTGAGGAGACAATTCATGGCGCTTGGCTTTCTGTGGATGACTCCCAAGTTCCTTGACCAGACTTTCCAATCTCGAAAATTTGCTGCGCTCGTCATCCATGCGCTGATGAAAATCATGCAATTGGCTCATCATAAAAATTAGCAACCCAAGGATCCCAATAAGATTGATAAAGCTGAGTATTAATAAGCCATGTTTTGAGCAAAAAATTTGGATTTTCTCGCCGGTCAATTTTTTAATGAGCTCTTGATGAAAAACTGGTGTTTTTATCCCTTGCTCAGAAAAAGCTTGGTCATAAGAGTCTGAAGTGAAGTTGCGTTTGATCATCAAAGGATTATCTAGACTGGCTTCATCTTCATAAATCAGCAAAATGCTGATTTCTTGTCAGAAAATTCTGAAATTTTTGTCAGGGTTTCCCTGATTTTTTTTCATACCCCTCTTTTCAAGCTATCTCTATAATCAAGTCATGAGTGAATCTCGCAAGCCAGTCAGACCACCCTCACGCTTAGGCGGGGGTGCACAATCTAGAAAACCACGACGCAATTGGCAACAGTATTTAATTCGTTGGGGGATTTTCTTGGGAAGCGCCGGCCTTATCTTATTAGGCCTGGTGATTGTTTATGCGCTGGTTGTTGCAAAACCCAATCTACCCGACCTAGACACCATCACAGATTACAACCCCAAAGTTCCTCTGCGCATTTACACCGCCGACAATGCATTGATTGGCGAGTTTGGCGAGGAACGCAGAAACATCATTGCGATTGAAGAAATTCCAAGTTATCTTAAAAATGCTGTTGTTGCGATTGAAGATGAGCGTTTTTATGAGCACGGTGGCGTTGATTACTGGGGCGTACTAAGAGCCACGCTCGCAAACTTAAGGGGTCGACTTGCGCAAGGTGCATCAACGATCACCATGCAAGTGGCCAGAAACTTTTTCTTAACGAATGAAAAATCATTCGCCAGAAAAATTTATGAAGTCTTATTAGCTTGGAAAATTGAATCCAACCTATCTAAAGAACAAATTCTTGAGTTGTACATGAACCAAATTTATTTGGGACAGAGGGCTTACGGATTTGGCAGTGCTGCTCAAATTTACTTTGGTAAAGATATTCAACGAATTTCAATTGCTGAAGCAGCCATGCTGGCTGGCTTACCTAAAGCCCCATCAGCATACAACCCAGTGGTGAATTATCGTCGCGCAAAAATTCGTCAAGAATATATTTTGCAAAGAATGCGTGACTTAAAAATGATCACCCCAAGCCAGTATCAATCTGCCATGAGTGAAACACTTCATATTCGCGGAATTGGTCGAGAGTTCACAACCAAAGCTGACTTCGCAACTGAAATGGTTCGCCAGTTATTGATCAGTGAATATGGTGATGGCATTTATACCCAAGGCATGACTGTTATCACCACCATCAGAAAAGCAGAACAAGATGCTGCCTATTCAGCGGTTCGAAAAGGCATCATGGATTATGAGCTACGTCATAAATACCGAGGGCCTGAGGGATATATCAAACTTCCTGAAGATTCAACTGCCAGACAAAGAGCCATTGACGACATCTTGAGTGATCATCCAAGCAGTGATGATTTGTTAGCTGGCGTGGTGATAGCGGCCAATCCAAAAGAAATTCAAGCGGTGATTGCCACTGGTGACACTGTCACAATCAAAGGTGACGACCTCAAGCTTGGCACAGTCGCTTTGTCAGACAAAGCTCAACCAAAACAACAAATCAAACCTGGCGCCATTATTCGAGTATTACCATCAGATGGTCGCTGGATTCTGGCGCAAATGCCTCAAGTTGAAGCTGCCTTTGTCGCCTTAGATGCAAACAATGGTGGTATTCGAGCTTTAGTAGGTGGCTTTGATTTCAATAGAAATAAATACAATCGTGTTTCTCAAGCGCAACGCCAGCCTGGCTCTTCATTCAAACCGTTCATCTATGCTGCCGCACTTGAAAAGGGCATCATGCCAAATACGCTGGTGAATGATGCGCCACTTTCAATCAGCGCACTTGAAACAGGCAGTCAGATGTGGAGCCCTAAAAACTACGACGGTAAGTTTGAAGGTCAAATGAAACTTCGTGCCGCTTTGGCAAAATCTAAAAACTTGGTATCGGTCAGAGTCATTAGAAAGATTGGTCCTCGTTACGCTCAAGACTTTATTCAACGCTTTGGCTTTGAAGCAGAAAAACATCCGCCCTACTTAACCATGGCTTTAGGTGCTGGCGCAGTAACGCCACTTGAACTTGCCACTGGTTACGGCGTATTCGCCAATGGCGGTTACCGTGTTGAGCCTTACTTGATCAGTAAAGTGATTGATGCAAAAGGCAACGTTCTATTTGAAGCAAGCCCTCAAAAAGCAGGCGATGCAAATTTACGGGCATTGGATGCGCGCACTGCTTTTGTGATGGATAGTTTGTTACAAGAAGTCACCAAATCTGGAACAGCTGCCTCAGCCAGACCTGCTTTAGGTAGATCTGACATTGCGGGTAAAACAGGTACAACCAATGAATCCATGGATGCATGGTTTGCAGGCTATCAATCAGATGTGGTGGCAGTCGCATGGATGGGCTTTGATAAGCCCAAGAGCTTAGGTGATCGCGAGACTGGTGGCGGCCTAGCATTACCTATGTGGATCAGGTACATGAAGACTGCACTGAACGGTGTTCCAGAATCACCACGACCAGTGCCTGCAGGCGTTGCTCAGCAAGATGGCGACTGGACCATTCCTGCATTTGTTCCATTCTTTGGCAAAACAACTACCTTAGATTAAGCGCCGCTTTAAATTAATTGCAGCTTTAAATAAATTTCACTTCTAAGGTGGTTTTCGCTTGTTGACTAGCGAGACGGCTTAATTCGCTAAATAGTTCAGCACCCGTTTTTGTATCCAACCACAGAGGCTCTTGAAGAGTACCAGCCCACTTATAGTGAAACCCGCCCTCTTTCGCAGCAACCCAAATCTCTTGAAGCGGTGACTGCGTGTTCACAACAATCACACTCTTGTCTTCAAATTGAATATTCACGACATTGCCACCCTGTCTTGAGATATCAAGGTCTAAATCCGTTTCCTGAAAAGCCTCCTCCAAAGAAATCTCAATGGCTTTCAAGGTTTTTTCAGCAATTGCGTAAAAACCAGCGTCTGATAATGTTTCTATGTCTTTGTTCATCATTTTTATATTTGCCATGCTATAGTCAGAGATCATTTATATACTTATACATATGCGTTTTATTGTATCTAGGACTTGGCTTCTTTGTGTAGCAATATCCCTCTTCGGATGTGGGATACGTGGACCTCTCACGCTACCAACTATACCTCCAGCCCCGACTCAACCTGAAAAAGCAGAACCCACCGGTAAACAGTGGCCTCCTGCGAAAGATTCCAAATGAATTCTGTTCCAAGCCTGAATGGCTTCTCAATCGTCCAGCAAGAATGGTTTGCTGAAAATGTGCCCCTCTCTCAAATTGCCAAAGAATTTGGTACGCCAACGTACGTTTACAGCAGAAAAGCTCTGACAGATGCTTTTAATGCCTACGAAAAGGCCTGTTTTAAGCCAAACGGTGAGCGCCGGGCACAAGTTCACTATGCCATGAAAGCCAATAGCAATTTAGCCATCTTGAATGTTTTTGCTCGCCTAGGCGCTGGCTTTGACATTGTGAGCGCTGGTGAGTTGGCACGAGTTTTAGCAGCTGGCGGCGAAGCGAAAAAAATTGTTTTTTCTGGGGTTGGCAAAAGTCGCACAGAAATGACTGCCGCCCTCAAAGCAGGGGTTAAATGTTTTAACCTTGAATCAATTCCTGAACTTTCAAGATTAAATGAAGTCGCTGCAAGCTTAGGAGTTGTTGCGCCAATCTCATTAAGGGTCAATCCAGATGTCGACCCTAAAACACACCCTTACATTTCAACGGGCCTGAAGGGCAATAAATTTGGTATCGCCTATGATGAGGTGATCAACACCTATCGTGAAGCTGCATCGATGAGCAATTGCAAGATTGTTGGCATTGATTGTCATATTGGTTCACAAATCACAGAAATCAGCCCTTACTTAGATGCCTTGGACCGCGTACTGGAGTTAATTAAATCTCTTGGCGACAACGGTATCAACATTCATCACTTGGATATCGGCGGTGGCTTGGGCATCAACTACGCAAACGACACGCCACCAGCGATCACTGACTTTGCCAACACTTTGCTCAACCACATTGAAGCAAAAGGTTACGGACACCTTGAGGTGCTCTTTGAACCAGGTAGATCTTTAGTTGGCAATGCAGGTCTTTTATTGACGACTGTTGAATACATCAAGCCTGGTGAAACCAAGAATTTTTGTATTGTTGATGCAGCCATGAACGATTTAATGCGTCCAGCCATGTATGAGGCCTATCACTCAATTGTTCCAGTGAAGCAATCAACTGCACCGAACATGACTTGTGATGTCGTCGGGCCTATTTGTGAATCAGGTGATTGGCTTGGAAGAGATCGCGAACTCAATGTTCAAGCTGGTGATCAATTAGCTATTTTGTCAGCGGGCGCTTATGGCTTCACCATGAGCTCAAACTACAACACCCGAGGCAGAGCAGCAGAAGTGATGGTTGATGGTTCAACGATTCATTTGATCCGAGAGCGAGAGTCGATTGAAAGTCTCTTTGCTAACGAAAGACTGTTGCCCGCCTAAACAACTGAAGCAACTAAAGCAACTAAAAAAATGCCCTGAAGCTTTTAAAGATTTCAGGGCATTCATACTCAAGCGCTAGGCTTTAATAACTCTTAATTAAAGCGCTCCGTAACTGTGCAAGCCTGACAAGAACATGTTCACACCGATGAAAGCAAAGGTCGTGACAAAAAGACCTACTACTGCCCACCAAGCTGCAACCACGCCTCTTAGGCCCTTCATCAAGCGCATGTGTAACCAAGCAGCGTAGTTAAGCCAAACAATCAGCGCCCAGGTTTCTTTCGGATCCCAGCTCCAGTAGCCACCCCAGGCCTCTGCCGCCCATAAGGCGCCAAGAATCGTTGCGATTGTGAAGAATGCGAAACCAACTGCAATGGCTTTGTACATCACATCATCAAGTAACTCTAAGCTTGGCAAACGATCTGCCATGATATTTTTTGCCTTGAGCAAATAGGCAATGCCTAACATAGCTGCAATAGCAAATGTGCCATAACCAATAAAGTTTGCTGGCACGTGTATTTTCATCCACCAGCTTTGCAAGGCTGGTACCAATGGTTGAATTTGATGCGCATCACGCGTGACGCTGTACCAAAGAATAAAACCCACGGCTGCTGCAATGATCCATAAAACAAAAGAACCAAGCACCAAAGATTTGTACTTGGCTTCGTAATACAAGTGGAACAGTGCTGTTACCAAGCAGAAGAGAATGAATACTTCATATAAATTTGAAATAGGAATGTGGCCAATGTCGGCGCCCATCAAATAAGACTCATACCAACGCACCAACATGCCAGTTAAGCCAATGTAAACCGCTGCCCAACAGAATTTAGATCCAGTTGAGCCCATATTTTGTGAACGGAAAAATAAGTTCAAGGTGTAGAAAAGTGTGCTGAAACAGAAAAACACGCTCATCCACAAAATGGCAGACTGGCTAGAAAGCATGTACTTCAAAAAGAATGCTTGCTCAGCCCTTGCAAGAACTCCACCCTCTGGCGTTTGGTAGAAATAGATGGCTATGAAAGTCAGAATTGTTGAACTGATCATCAAAGTTCTGAGCGGCTTCCAAGCCCAACCCAAAATAGCTAATGCAGGAACTGAACAAAACAAAATCGTTTGTTCATAGCTATCCATGAAGTTATGGAAACGACTTTCGGCAAAAAATGCACCAACCAATAAAGCCAAAGCAAACAGATAATCCATTACGCCCAAGCTTTTAAAAATATTCACAAAACCTTGCTTTAGGTTTTGAAGCAAGCCACCTTGAACCGTACTAACGTATTTAGTTTCCATTATTGAAAATCTTTCTGATATTTTTCAAACTCTTTTTCAAAATCCAATGTTTTTCTGGATGTCGACATAGCAAATAGTTGTTTGCCATTAGATAGACTTCTGACCCAGATTCTTCTCTCTGGCAAATAGAACATGGCAAAAATACCCAGGGTCAATAGTAAACAACCTAGATAAACCATGTTCTTGCCAGGGGATCTGGTGACCTGAAAGACACTTGCTTTGACCTCTTCAAATGATTCCAACTGGAAGACCAAAGGGGCAGGATAAAAATTAGCGTCTGACAAGGCAGAGGTTGCAGCCTGAATGAAGCGCTGACTCTCCATGTCATTTTTAGAAGGTGGTAATTTCAACTGACCTCTGGCTTCTTGCCACAACTCCCAAATAACCCCATTCAATACTTTTAAAACCACTTCAGCTGCCTTTTGTTGATCTGCTTCTGGAACAGCTTTGTCGATAAATGAACCTAAGGCAGCAAAACCACCCGGTTTGATACCAGCTTCTTTTGCTTGCTGAATAGCGAATGCTGTTGAGCCGGAAAATAACTCAATTGATCTGCTAGCACTCTCTCTTAACTGGTTCAACATTTGTGGCGCACCAGCAAAACCCTGTTGCTGACCGATGGTTCCAATGAAGCGCTGCACAGCACGTTGACGAGCGCCTGAATCTTGCAAAAGAGTTCTCAAAATCAACCACTCATTCATGCTCAAGTTCGCATCAGCAGGTATGCGCAAATATTTAAACTCTTCCGCAGAACTTTGTCTCACACCCAACATGAACATCGGCATTTCGTCGATGAACAGTGGCTGCATGTAATTGCTATATTCAAGCGCTTGGCCGGCAGCATCTCTTAACTTATATTGAACTGATGGCCCCACATTTTTTAAATCAACTGGCTTGCTTGTTTTTGCACCAGAGCCCAATCGATCGCCGAGCAATTTCTTAAGGCCGGCATCGGATTGCTGCAAAGCAACGCCTCTGGCATCAGACTGACCGGATGCATTAGAAATATTTTCAACGTTGGTTGGTCTAAAGCCGCTGAATTCGAGGGTATAACTTGTACCATCGCTGGACTTTAGCTTGGTACTTTGACCAACGTTGCCATCAACAATAAAACTTGTTTGAACAGAGTTAGCAGCTCCCTGCATTGGGTAAGCGCGCAACTTTAATTTAGAGCCGCCATCCTCAAAACTTGATTGATAAATGGCAACGCCTCGGTGAATCATTGGTTCATTCACTTTGATTTTTGCTTCTGTTTCTTTACCAGTATCCAAATCTTTGATGAGTACTTCACTCATGAATAACTTTGGCATTCCGGTGCTGTAATACTCCACGTGGAATTTTTTCAATGAAACTGAAAAAGGCAATTCTTGAATGATGCTGCCACTTGTTGAGCTCAGCAATGCTGTAGCGCTCGTGCCACCTTCTGGAACAAAAATATTTGCTCGATAACTTGGGTTTGCTTCGCTTAATTTATGTTCACTTGGAATATCTGAAATCAACATTCCCTGCGTGCTCTCTGGAAGAACACTTTTCCCACCGAACCAAATTTGCCCGCGTGTGAACAAATCACCGTCTAGCAAGCCACCCAAGCAAATCAAAACAATCGCACTGTGGGCGAAGATATAACCCCACTTACTGGCAGCACCTTTTTTTGCAAGCACCCTAGAACTGTCCTCAGAAACCAGCGTCTTAACTGAGTAACCTTCTTTTGCTAACTGATCAGCAATTTTTGCTGCGGCGGCTTGAGTAGAAAGATTGCCTGTAGAAAATTCAAAGTGATGGTGAAGCGCTCTTAATCCACCTTCTTGAACATGCTCTTTCCAAGCACGAACATCGGCCAACATTTTCGGTGCGTTGCGCAACACGCAGAAGGATACTGAGACAACCAAAAAGGCCAAAATCAGTAAGAACCACCAGGCTGTATAAACCGCAAACAATCCTAAGCCGTTGAAAATCTCTGCCCAGAATGGTCCGAATTGATTGACATAGTTTGCGTATGGCTCGCCTTGCTTAATCACCGTTCCAATGATGCTGGCAATAGAAATGATTGTTAGCAATGCAATGGCGAAACGCATTGAGGATAACAACTCAACGCTAGCTCGATTAAATCTTTTCAAACGACTATCAGATGTTGCAAGAACCGTGTTCGCCATAACCTTCTTTTAAAAAATAAAAAGCCCACAAACAATGTTCGTGGGCCCTTCTTATTGAGAGCTACTTAATTTATAAATTAACGCAAACCGGCGATGTAATCTGACACGGCTTTAATTTCAGCATCTGACATTCTAGAGGCAATTCCAGTCATCTGCACGCTGTTCTTACGCTCACCTTGACGGTATGCAACCAACTGAGCTTCCGTGTATTCAGCCCACTGACCTGATAGGCGTGGATACTGTGATGGAATACCTGCACCATTCGGTGCATGACAAGCTGCGCAGGCAGGCACTTGCTTAGAAGCAATACCGCCACGGTAAATCTTTTGACCTAATTCAATGCTGGCCTTGTTTTTAGCAGTACCCAAACCAGGTGTTTGCTTTTCCAAATAGGCAGCAACGTTGATCATGTCTTCCTCTGTCATCATTCCAGCAAAAGCAGACATGATGGCATTAGGACGCTCTTTTCCAGCCTTGTAATCTTTTAGCTGTTTCACTGTATAAGCAGCATGCTGACCAGCTAACTTAGGATAGGTGCCACCACCACTGACTCCGTTAGGGCCATGGCAACCCATACAAGCGGCAAGACCACGCTTGGCATCACCGGCGTTGTACAAAGCCTCACCCTTTGCGATATCAGCCTTTGCTGGGCCAGCTGGCGCTGCAGCAGGTTCAGCTGCAAATGAAGGATTGACCAAAGATAAACCTAGGGCAATCACCAAAGTTTTTAATGTGACGGAAAATGTTTGACGCATTGTGCTCTCACCTGTGTGTATATGATGCGAAGATTATTAAATCTTTATTTTTAACTAAACAACCAATTAACAGCGTTAGATTTTACAATAGGTCTAACTCTTAAACATCTATGTCGACCCTACATCAAGCACAATTTCTAGTAACCATTAACCACTTGGTTGATTTGCCCACTTGGGAGATCCCCGAGGTGGCTTTTGCCGGTCGTTCAAATGCTGGAAAGTCGACTGCAATTAACGTACTTTGCCAGCAAAATCGCCTTGCTTTTGCTAGTAAAACACCAGGAAGAACGCAACATATCAACTTTTTCGGTATTTTAACGAAAGATAAGACCAATTTAGCGAATTTAGTTGATTTACCAGGTTACGGCTATGCCCAGGTTGACCTCAAAACAAAGAGTCATTGGAATAATCTGCTTTCCAGCTATTTGCAAACCAGACCGAACTTAAAAGGCATGGTTTTGATCATGGATTCTCGCCGTGGCATGACTGATTTAGACCAGCAAATGATTGAATGGTTCAGCCCAACGGGTCGCCCAATTCATGTTTTATTAACAAAATGCGACAAATTGAATCAATCAGAGAGCCGTTTGGCCCTTAAAAAACTTCAAGAAAAGCTCAAAGAACTTAACCCGCATGGACCATACACAGTTCAGCTATTCTCAAGCACCAAAAGAATTGGCCTGGTTGAAGCTGACGCTATGGTTTCAAATTGGTTGGGCATCGAAGCATCTGCAGCCCATACCAGCAATGAAAATCGGATTTCTAAAAATCTAAAACCCCAACTTTCTTCATAAGGTTTTATATGCAACTATTTCATCGTCCACGTCGCTTACGCAAAACAGATTGGTCACGTCGCTTAGTTCAAGAAAATCAACTGTCATCTAATGATTTTATTTATCCAGTTTTCTTGCTTGATGGCAGTGGTCGAGAAGAAACTGTTTCATCCATGCCGGGCGTTAGTCGCTTATCTCTTGATAAGTTGATGGTAGTTGCTGAAGATTGCGTCAAGCTTGGCATTCCAGTAATGGCCTTGTTTCCAGTGATCAGAGCAGAACTCAAAACTCCAGATGGCAAAGAAGCTTTCAATCCCAATGGATTGATTCCACAGGCGATCAAAGAACTCAAAAAACAATTCCCCAATCTTGGCATCATGACGGATATTGCTCTTGATCCATACACCAGCCATGGTCAAGACGGCATCATCGATGCTGATGGCTATGTTCTCAATGATCCAACAGTTGACGCATTGATCAAACAAGCATTGACACATGCGCAAGCAGGCGCAGACATCGTCGCGCCATCTGACATGATGGATGGTCGCATTGGTGCTATCAGAGACTCTCTTGAGGCTCATGGGTTTATTCACACTCAAATCATGGCCTACTCTGCAAAATACGCTTCAGCTTTTTACGGCCCATTCAGAGATGCAGTTGGCTCTGCCGGCAATTTAGGCAAGAGCGATAAGAAAAATTATCAAATGGATCCAGCCAACTCTGATGAAGCAATCAGAGAGGTCGCTCTTGATATTGAAGAGGGTGCTGACATGGTGATGGTCAAACCTGGCATGCCTTACTTAGACATCGTTAGAAGAGTCAAAGAAGAGCTTGGCTACCCAACATTTGCTTATCAGGTGAGTGGCGAATACGCAATGATCAAAGCTGCAGCACAAAATGGCTGGATCAATGAAGAGGCAGTAATGATGGAATCTTTGTTGGCATTTAAGCGTGCTGGTGCGGATGGCATTCTGACTTACTTCGCCAGAGATGCAGCAAGACTTTTAAACGCCAACAAGTAATTAGATCACTGGCTAGATTTATTGCAGGCGCTCTAAGAAGCGCTCTGCTTTCATAAATCCAATCACTCTCCTGCTTATCTTTTCTTCGCCATTTGCGTCAAAAAACAAAATAGCAGGCGGCCCAAACAAAGCATATTGTTTCAATATGCGCTGATGGTCCACAGTATTTTTTGTGACATCTACTTGAATCAACAAATAAGCACCCAGCGCTGCTTTAACTTTCTCATCACTGAAAGTCAGCAATTCCATCTCTTTACAAGTCACACACCAGTCTGCATAGAAATCAAGCAAGACAGGTTGCCCTTTTTGTTTCGCCTGATTTAATAAGGCATCTAGCTGTGCAGTATTCGCAACCCGCTGGAACACAATGCCCGACTCCAATCGATGCATGGTTTCGTTACTTGATGACTTAGAGCTTGTGAAAATTGGTGACGCAACCCAAACTGCCAATCCAATCAAAAGAACACCAAAAATTCTTTGCACCACCGTCATCCAAGCACCGGCCCTTGGAATGATACCCTTAGCACCAATTGCAAACAGCATCAGTGGCAAGCCCATGCCTAAGGCCATCACAAACAATAAAACTCCTCCCATTGGGATTGAACCTGTTTGCGCAATGAACGCCAAAACACCCGCCAATGGTGCCGTGACGCAAGGACTTGCAATCAATGTTGAAATGGCGCCCAACATGAATGCCCCAACCACACTTCCGCCCTCTTGCTTTCCAGCAATGCGATCAATTTTGTTGTGTAGCGACTGGGGTAAACGTAACTCATAGAAACCAAACAAGCTCGCTGCCAGGGCCAACAACATCAATGCAAATACGCTCAAGACCCATGGGTTTTGCAACCACGCTTGAATATTCGCGCCAAGCGCAGCTGTGATCATGCCAGCCACGCTGTACATGATTGCCATGCCCAGCACATAAGACATGGCTAGCACTGATGATCTCAACTTCGATACATCACGATGTTGATTAGTCTTTGAGCCAAATATCACACTCGACATGATTGGCAACATTGGTAGCACGCAGGGCGTTAAAGCCATTGCAAGCCCCAAGATAAAGAATGATCCCAACAAAATGATTGGGGAAATATTTTGCAACATGCCCGTTAACAATCCAGCATCATCTCTAGCTGACCATAGATCTGATAAGCCTAGTTGCTTCGTCGTATTTTGTGCACCCGATTCAGCCTCAGCGCCCTCCTCATATAAAACGCCATTTACTACTGACTGCAAACCTGACAGAGTGAACCTTAATTCCATCGGCGGATAACAAATTCCTTTATCAGCACAGCCCTGCAACTCCATGCTGAGAATCATTCCTGAAGCATCTTTGTTATTAATCAAAGGAAGCAGTATGCTGAAATCCTTTGGGTAGGTTTCTAGTTCTTTACCAAAGTTTTCATCGAATTTAATTTTGCCTTGCGGTAATTGCGAAGGACCCAGCGATAGATCACCATTATTTTTTACCAGCTTGAACTTGATTGATTCACGGTAGATGTAATAACCCTTCGCAGGTTTTACATTCAAAACAATTTCATCCTTAGACTGATATTCGGCACTGACCTGAAAGGCTTGCTCTGGCGCAAGAAAATTTTGCGCCTGCGCAGTGATTGCACTAAACATTAATGCAAAAGAAATTAGTAAATTTTTAATCATTTTTGTTAGTTATCTGGGCATTCAACCAATCAGCATAATCTGAATCGACCTCATCGACCTTGATACAAATAATTTCAGGGACATCATAAGGGTGGTTTTGCTTCAGCAGGCTCATCAAGGCCTGCTTGCCTGATTCATTTGTTTTGAAATGAACCGGGTATTCAGTTGCTGTTTCTATTTGACCTTGCCAGCGATAAGTAGAGGTGCACACTGACTGTATTTGTGCGCAGGCAGCCATATTTTTTTCTGTGGCTAGGTTGGCCAATTTATTGGCATCCTCTTGCTTAGCAACCGTTGTAATGATCAGGTAAATTGAATCCATCACCCATTATCTTCCAAACAAAAAAGCCTGGCAAAACCAGGCTTTTTTATTGAACAGCGAGCTTTATTCTGCTGCTGGTGCTTCAGTGACTTCTGGGCGATCCAAAAGCTCAACCAAAGCCATAGGTGCATTGTCACCCACGCGGAAGCCGAACTTCAAAATACGCAAATAGCCGCCTGGACGTGTAGCAAAGCGTGGGCCCAACTCTGTGAAGAGTTTGGTAACCATTTCACGATCGCGCAAACGATCAAATGCTAAACGGCGGTTAGCCAAGTTGTCTTTTTTGCCTAAAGTAATTAGCGGCTCAACTACACGACGCAACTCTTTAGCTTTTGGCAAAGTTGTTTTAATAACCTCGTGCTGCAACAATGAATTAGACATGTTGCGCAACATCGCTAAACGATGTGAGGATGTACGATTTAATTTACGAAGTCCGTTTCCGTGACGCATGGTGGCTCTTCCTTTCTATTATTTCTCAAGACCTGCAGGAGGCCAGTTATCTAGCTTCATGCCCAAGGTCAGACCGCGAGCGGCCAAGACATCTTTAATTTCATTCAATGATTTGCGGCCAAGATTTGGAGTCTTTAACAACTCGTTCTCAGTGCGTTGAATGAGGTCACCGATGTAGTAAATGTTTTCAGCTTTTAAGCAATTTGCAGAGCGAACTGTTAATTCAAGATCATCAACAGGTCTCATCAACATTGGGTCAACAGCTGGTGAACGGCTTGGAGCCAAGTCGCCGGCAGCTTGTGTACCTTCAAGTTGTGCAAATACTACTAACTGATCAACCAAGATGCTAGCTGACTGACGAATTGCTTCTTCAGGTGTTAATACACCGTTCGTTTCAATTGTCATGACCAAGCGATCTAAGTCTGTGCGTTGCTCAACACGAGCTGATTCAACGGCGTAGCTAACACGACGAACTGGACTGAATGAAGCATCTAGAACAATGCTACCAATCGTCTTTGAAGATTCGTCTTGATATTTACGAACGTTGCCAGGAACATAGCCACGTCCTTTTTCAATCTTGATTTGCATATCTAACTTACCGTTTGCAGATAAGTGTGCGATCACGTGATCAGGATTGATGATTTCAACATCGTGAGGCAATTCAATGTCTTTTGCCAAAACAACGCCTGCGCCTTCTTTGCGCAAGTTGATGGTTACTTCATCACGCTGTTCTAATTTAAAAACAATGCCTTTGAGGTTCAATAATAGGTTAACAACGTCTTCTTGCACGCCATCAATTGTTGAGTACTCATGAACTACGCCAGCAATGCTGACTTCTGTTGGAGCACAACCTACCATAGACGACAAAAGCACACGACGCAAGGCATTACCCAAGGTATGGCCATAACCGCGTTCAAACGGTTCCATAACTACTTTCGCTTGGTTTTCTGCAAGCGCTTCAACGGAAATAATTTTCGGCTTCAGCAGTGTGTTTTGCATATATTTATTCCTTAAGAGGGCGACACATTAACGTGAGTAAAGTTCGACGATCAAGCTTTCATTGATATCGCCACCGATGTCTTCACGATCAGGGGCTTGCTTGAATGTGCCTTCTAATTTAGTAGCGTCTACGTTCACCCAGCTAACATCAGCTGACTGAGCAACAAGACCTAAAGACTCTTGAATACGAGTTTGTTTTTTAGCTTTTTCACGAATTGCAATAACGTCACCTGGACGAACTTGCATTGAAGGAATGTTTGCAACATTACCATTCAACAAAATTGCTTTGTGAGAAACCAATTGACGTGCTTCGGCGCGTGTTGAGCCAAAACCCATGCGGTATACGACGTTGTCTAAACGTGACTCCAACAACATCAACAAGTTTTCACCTGTGTTGCCTTTGCGACGCTCAGCTTCAGCGAAATAACGGCGGAACTGACGCTCCAAAACACCGTAAATACGCTTAACTTTTTGCTTTTCACGTAATTGATTACCGTAGTCAGATGTACGCGCACCAGATGTGCGGCCATGTTGACCTGGCTTAGTGTCAAGCTTGCATTTGTCTGATAAAGAGCGACGTGTGCTCTTTAGAAATAAGTCGGTACCTTCCCGACGTGATAGTTTGGCTTTAGGGCCTATGTAACGTGCCACGATTCATCCTTTCTTTGCCTTCAGTTAATAACTGAGGGTGAGTCCATTCTTTACAAGCAATGGACGGTGGGCTTGATTAAAAAAATTAGATACGACGACGCTTTGGAGGACGGCAGCCATTGTGTGGAACTGGCGTAACGTCCTGGATTTCCGTGATTTTGATGCCAAGAGCATTCAAAGCACGAACAGCAGATTCGCGACCAGGACCTGGGCCCTTGATCTCAACTGCCAAGTTCTTGATACCGCACTCGATCGCTGCGCGGCCAGCAACTTCAGCTGCTACCTGTGCGGCAAACGGTGTCGATTTACGAGAACCTTTAAAACCTTGGCCACCTGATGTAGCCCATGACAACGCATTGCCTTGGCGATCAGTGATAGTCACGATAGTGTTATTGAATGATGCGTGAACGTGCGCAATGCCGTCAGCAATATTCTTTTTAACTTTTTTACGGGCGCGAGCCGCGTTGTTTTGTTGTGGTTTTGCCATTGTCAGCTCTTCCTAATTATTTCTTAAGTGCAATACCGGCCTTACGAGGGCCTTTGCGTGTACGAGCATTAGTGCGTGTGCGTTGACCGCGCATTGGCAAGCCTTTGCGATGACGCAGACCACGGTAGCAACCTAAGTCCATTAGGCGCTTGATGTTCATTGTCACTTCACGACGCAAGTCACCTTCAACAGTGAACCTGCCTACCTCTTCACGAAGTTTTTCTAAATCAGCATCGTTTAGGTCTTTAACTTTTTTGTCGATTGCAACACCAGAAGCTTCGCAAATCTTGCGAGCCAATGAATTGCCAATACCAAAAATAGCCGTTAAACCAATAACGGTGTGTTGATGATTTGGGATGTTTACCCCTGCGATACGTGCCATGTAACGTTCCTCTTTTTTGAGACGGCTTCTTATTAACCCTGACGCTGCTTGTGACGAGCATCTGATGAACAGATCACTCGGACCACGCGCTTGCGTTTAATAATCTTGCAGTTGCGGCAGATACACTTTACAGATGCCAAAACTTTCATAATTAACCTCTTCTATACAATTAGTTACTACTTCGCGCGGAACACAATTCGCGCTTTTGACAAGTCGTATGGAGTAAGCTCCACCGTCACTTTGTCGCCAGGAAGAATGCGGATATAGTGCATACGCATTTTTCCTGAGATATGTCCCAACACCACATGTCCGTTTTCTAACTTCACACGAAACATGGCATTAGGCAAGTTTTCAACAATCTCGCCAGCCATTTGTATGACATCATCTTTTGCCATATAGCTTACGAGTTACCCATTTTGAAGTTAGCCTTCTTCAATAGTGAATCATATTGCTGCTGCATCATGTATGACTGAACTTGGGCCATGAAGTCCATTGTCACAACCACGATGATTAGAAGTGATGTTCCACCGAAGTAAAACGGCACATTCCAACGTAACACCAAAAACTCTGGCAACAAACAAACCAAAACCATGTAAGCAGCACCGATCAACGTCAAGCGCGTCAAAATCTTATCAACGTAACGCGCGGTCTGATCGCCAGGACGAATACCTGGAACAAAAGCGCCACTCTTCTTAAGGTTGTCTGCTGTATCTCTGCTGTTAAACACCATTGCTGTGTAGAAGAAGCAGAAGAAAATAATCGCTAATGCATACATCAAAATATAAACTGGCTGACCTGGTGACAAAGTTGCCGCCAAATCTTTAATAAATAAAGTCACAGAGCTTGTTGTCTCACCTGCTGTGAACCAACCTGCAATTGTTGCCGGGAACAAAATAATTGATGAAGCAAAAATTGGAGGAATAACGCCTGCCATGTTTAACTTCAATGGCAAATGAGAAGCTTGGCCACCGTATACCTTGTTACCAACTTGACGTTTGGCATAGTTAACCAATACACGACGCTGACCACGCTCTACAAACACCACAAAATAAGTTACGGCGATAACGATTGCAACAATCAAAATAGCTGATAGTGCGCTCATTGAACCAGTTCTTACCAATTCAAACAAACCACCAAGTGCGCCAGGCAAACCAGCTGCAATACCGCCGAAAATGATGATTGAAATACCGTTACCCAAACCACGCTCAGTGATTTGCTCACCTAACCACATCAAGAACATTGTTCCTGTCACAAGTGTGATCACAGTATTCATACGGAATGTAAAGCCTGGATCAATCACCAATCCTGCTTGCGCTTCTAATGCAATCGCAATACCAAGCGCTTGGAAAGATGCCAACACCAAAGTTGCATAACGTGTGTACTGCGTGATTTTTCTTTGTCCTGCTTGACCATCTTTTTTCATTGCCTCCAATGTTGGAAGAACGATGGTCAATAACTGCATGATGATCGATGCAGAAATGTACGGCATGATTCCAAGTGCAAACACCGTGAATCTAGAAAGTGCTCCGCCTGAGAACAGGTTGAACATTCCAAGAATTCCACCACTTTGGCTATCAAACAATTGAGCCAATTGGTCAGGATCAATACCTGGCACTGGAATATGCGCGCCAATGCGGTAAACCACCAATGCCAAAACCAAGAAAATCAAGCGACGACGTAAGTCGGCGAACTTGCTTCCTGATTTCATGCTTGCGAGGTTTGGAGATGCAATGGCCATTAAGGATTAACTCTTAAGCTGCTTCAACAAATTTGCCACCAGCGGCTTCAACAGCAGCTTTAGCACCGGCAGTAGCTAAAATGCCACGCACTGTGATTGCCATTGATAACTCACCAGTTTTAATGATTTTTACACTCTTAGTTAAGCCAGATACCAAGCCACTCTTTTTAAGAGTTACTAGATCAATCTCAGCCAAACCAAGCTTTTGCAAATCAGTTAATGTCACTTGACCGTCAAACTGTTTGCTCAAAGATACGAAACCACGTTTTGGCAAGCGACGATACAAAGGCATTTGACCGCCTTCGAAGCCAACTTTGTGGAAACCACCTGAACGAGATTTTTGACCTTTGTGTCCACGGCCAGCAGTTTTACCTAAGCCTGAGCCAATACCACGACCCACACGACGCTTAGCGTGCTTAGCACCTTCTGCAGGTTTAATTTTATTGAGTTCCATATCTATCCCTAAGTATTACTTGATGACTTTAACCAAGTAAGACACTTTGTTAATCATGCCGCGAACTGCTGGCGTATCTTGCAACTCAGAAACAGAATTCACGCGACGCAAGCCTAAGCCACGTACTGTTGCGCGATGATCTTCACGAGTAGCAATAAGACTACGTACTAATTGAATTTTTACTGTGCTCATATATTTTTCCTGGCGATTAACCTAGGATCTCCTCTACAGATTTACCGCGCTTTGCAGCGATTTCTGAAGGAGTGCTCATTTTGCGTAAGCCATCCAAAGTTGCACGAACCATGTTGTATGGGTTTGTTGAACCAAGTGATTTTGCAACCACGTTCGTGATACCCATCACATCAAATACCGCACGCATTGGGCCACCAGCAATAACACCAGTACCGTCTTTAGCTGGAGAGATCAAAACGCGTGACGCGCCATGCTGACCAACTACTGTGTGCTGCAATGTGCCGCTGCGTAAAGAAACCTTGAACATCTTGCGACGTGCTTCGTCCATTGCTTTTTGTACAGCTACTGGCACTTCTTTTGACTTGCCCTTACCCATACCAATGCCGCCATCACCATCACCAACCACTGTTAGTGCAGCAAAACCGAGAATACGACCACCTTTAACAACTTTGGTCACTCGGTTGATAGCGATCATCTTTTCGCGTAGACCATCATCACGCTCTTCAGATTGAACTTTATTTTGCATCTTTGCCATATTATTTCCTTGAGCCTTCGCGATCAGAACTTAAGGCCGGCTTCACGCGCAGCCTCTGCCAACGCTTTCACGCGGCCATGGTAACGGAAACCAGCACGGTCAAACGCTACCTCTGTAACGCCTGCCTTGATGGCACGTTCAGCAATAGTTTTGCCAACATGCTGAGCTGCAGCACTGTTACCACCATTACCGTTCAATGCTTTTTTGATATCTGCTTCCATAGTTGAAGCAGCTGCAAGAACTTTGGTGCCATCTGCGCTGTAAAGCTGAGCAACGATATGCTGGTTAGAACGATAAATCGTCAAACGATGAGCCAATTGTTCCGCAATTCTGATGCGGGTTTGGCGTGCGCGGCGAACTCGTGTTTCATTTTTGTTCATATCTAACCCCGATTACTTCTTCTTGGTTTCTTTGAGGCGAACCACTTCATCAACATAACGTACACCCTTGCCTTTGTATGGCTCTGGTGGACGGTATGCGCGAACTTCTGCGGCTACCTGGCCAACTTGCTGCTTGTTGGCGCCTTTAATAATGATCTCAGTTTGTGATGGAGTTTCTGCCTTAACACCTGCTGGCAAATCATGAATCACATCATGTGAGAAACCTAATTGCAATTTCAATGCGTTACCCTGAACAGAAGCACGGTAACCAACGCCCACCAAGCTAAGCTTGCGCTCAAAACCTGTTGTTACGCCTTTAACCATGTTGCTCACCAAGGCACGTGTTGTGCCTGACAAAGCATTTGATTCTGCAGACTCATCGTTACAAACGACTTGAAGAACGCCATCTTTCTGTTGCAAACCAACGAGTGGGTGCAATGTGTGTGACAACGTACCCAATGGGCCTTTAACTGTTACTTGATTTGCAGCAATCTGCACATCCGCGCCTTTTGGCAACTCAATAGGGCTTTTACCGACTCTTGACATCTTCGTTCTCCCTATTAAGCTACGTAGCAGATGACTTCGCCACCCACGCCAATAGCGCGAGCTTTACGATCTGTCATCACGCCTTGTGGCGTAGAAATGATTGCAACACCTAGACCGTCCAAAACCTTTGGAATGTCATGGCGACCTTTGTAGATACGCAAACCAGGTGTTGATACGCGTTGAATGCGCTCAATAACTGGACGGCCTGCGTAGTACTTTAGGCTGATATTTAATACAGGTTTAGCCGCTTCTCCAGCAATTTCAAAGCTGTCGATATAACCTTCGTCTTTTAGAACGTTGGCAATCGCTACCTTGAGCTTGGAAGAAGGCATGGCGACGTTTGTCTTCTGTACCGCTTGCGCGTTACGGATTCTCGTCAGCATGTCGGCGATTGGATCGCTGATACTCATGTGTTCTCCTAATCTTTCGCCGCTTACCAGCTGGCCTTGGTTACACCAGGGATCTCGCCACGGAAGGCGATTTCACGGATTTTGCTACGGGCCAAGCCGAACTTGCGGAACGTGCCGCGAGGACGGCCAGTTAATGCACAGCGATTACGCTGGCGAGTTGGACTTGCGTTACGTGGAAGCTGTTGCAACTTCAAACGAGCTTCATAACGTTCTTCTTCGCTCTTAGAGACGTCATCAATAATCGCTTTTAACTCTGCACGCTTAGCGGCATACTTTGCGACAGTCTTGGTGCGCTTCTTTTCGCGTTCAATCAATGCTAATTTAGCCACGATGACCTCTTAATTGCGGAATGGGAATTTAAACGCTGCTAACAAAGCTTTTGCTTCGTCATCAGTTTTAGCAGTAGTGGTAATGCTGATATTTAATCCACGTAGTGAGTCGATTTTGTCGTACTCGATTTCCGGGAAAATGATCTGCTCTTTAACACCAATGTTGTAGTTACCGCGACCGTCAAATGCCTTACCAGAGATACCGCGGAAATCGCGCACACGTGGCAATGCAACTGTAATAAAACGATCTAGGAATTCATACATTGTTTGACCACGCAAAGTCACCATTGCACCAATTGGGTAGCCTTGACGGATTTTGAAACCCGCAATAGCTTTACGCGCTTTAGTTACAACAGGCTTTTGTCCAGCGATCTTTGTTAGATCACCAACAGCGTGTTCAATAATTTTCTTATCATTCACCGCTTCGCCCAAGCCCATGTTCAATGTGATCTTGGTGATGCGCGGCACTTCCATAACAGACTTGTAACCGAATTTCTTCATCAAATCGGCTGCAACTTTTTCTTTATAGAAGCTGTGTAAACGTGTTGACATATTTAGTTATCCTCGTCTTAGGCAGCGATTACAGCGCCAGTTGTCTTGAGGTAGCGAACCTTCTTGCCGTCAGCCACTTTGATGCCAACGCGTGATGGTTTGCCGTTTGCGTCAACCAATGCAACGTTAGATGCTTGGATTGGCATAGTCTTATCAACTACACCACCTGTTGCACCAGTCGCTGGGTTTGGTTTAACGTTTTTCTTGTACACATTAACGCCATCAACGAGTAATTTACCCTCGAGGATTTCAGTCACTGTGCCTTTTTTTCCTTTGTCACGACCAGTAATAACTACTACTTGATCGCCTTTACGAATCTTGTTCATATCGACCCCTTAAATAACTTCTGGCGCGAGAGAAACGATTTTCATGAAGCGTTCAGTACGCAATTCGCGTGTTACTGGCCCGAAAATACGTGTACCAATTGGCTCTAGTTTTGCGTTAAGCAAAACAGCCGCATTGGAATCAAATTTGATTAGTGAACCGTCTGGACGACGTACACCCTTGGCAGTGCGAACCACCACGGCGTTATAAATATCACCTTTTTTAACACGACCACGCGGAGCGGCGTCTTTAACCGTCACTTTAATAATGTCACCAATGCTGGCGTAACGGCGTTTTGAACCACCGAGCACCTTGATGCACAATACTTCGCGGGCACCGGTGTTATCGGCAACCTCTAGTCTGCTTTCAGTTTGAATCATCTTTTTATCCCCAACTTGAGCGCCATAGGCAATCAGTCTTGGTTCCGTTGAGGGACCTCAATCTTTCGACCAAAATCCCGGATTAATACTTCTGAATCAATTACTTTCCAGCATACGTCGCTGGAAAGCCCTCTACTATAACAGGCCTGAACTATCGTTGCAAGCCCGTTTTGTTAGTTTTTAAGCTGCTTTCGCCGCTTCAACCAATTTTGTTACAACCCATGACTTGCTGCGTGAGATTGGCTTTGACTCTGATATCTCAACCATATCACCGTCTTTGTACTGGTTTGTTTCATCGTGAGCATGGTATTTCTTTGATTTAGCAACATATTTGCCATACAAAGGATGCTTTACACGACGCTCAACCAATACAGTCACAGTTTTTTGCATTTTGTCGCTCACTACGCGACCGATCAAGGTGCGGCGCAATGATTTTTTTGTAGTTTCAGTCATTATTTGCTCGCTTTCTGGGCAATAACAGTTTTTACACGAGCGATGTCGCGCTTTACTTTGCCGAGTTGGCTAGTATCTGAAAGTTGCTGAGTGCCCTTTTGCATGCGCAATTTAAATTGGGCCTTGAGCAATTCAGATAGCTCTTGGTTTAAAGATTTAACGTCTTTGGCGTTCAAATCGGAAGCTTTCATTTTGTCCCGTCCAAATTAGGCGCCAAGCTGGCGCACAACAAATGTAGTTTGAATTGGCAACTTAGCAGCAGCAAGTCTAAAAGCCTCGCGCGCCAATACTTCGTCAACACCATCCATCTCGTATAAAACTTTACCTGGTTGGATTTCAGCTACGTAGTACTCTGGGTTACCCTTACCGTTACCCATACGAACTTCTGCAGGCTTCTGAGAAATTGGCTTGTCTGGGAAAATGCGGATCCAAATACGACCGCCACGTTTAATGTGACGAGTCATCGCACGACGTGCAGACTCAATTTGACGAGCTGTCAATCGACCACGACCAACTGCTTTCAAACCAAAGTCACCGAATGCTACGCTGCTACCACGAGTGGCAACACCAGTATTACGGCCTTTTTGTTCCTTACGGTACTTACGACGTTTTGGTTGCAACATAATTATTCTCCAGCCTTCTCAGCAGGCTTAGTTACTTTGCGCACGCGTTTTACTGCTGGCTTAGCATCAGCTGCTGGCTTATCACCGTCTTCTTTAGCTTTACGTGGTGCACGTGTGCTAGGACGACGAGTCTTTTTCTCTTGATCTGCTTCAGGTGCTGCAGGTGCAACTGCGTTTACATCAACGCGACCCAATGTGTCACCTTTGTAAACCCAAACCTTCACACCAATGATGCCGTATGTTGTTTCTGCTTCTGATGTTGCGTAATCAATATCAGCCTTCAATGTATGAAGAGGCACACGACCTTCACGGTACCATTCTGTACGAGCAATTTCAGCACCGTTCAAACGGCCAGCACTCATGATCTTGATACCTTGAGCGCCTAAGCGCATTGCGCTTTGCATTGCACGCTTCATCGCGCGACGGAACATGATACGTTTTTCAAGCTGTTGTGTGATTGAATCAGCGATTAACTGAGCATCAACTTCAGGCTTGCGAATTTCTTCGATATTGACGTGAACTGGCACACCCATGCGCTTTTGCAACTCTTTGCGCAACACTTCGATGTCTTCGCCTTTTTTGCCAATAACAACACCTGGACGTGAGCTATAGATAGTGATCTTTGCGTTCTTTGCAGGACGCTCAATGATCACTTTGCTCACTGATGCATTTTTCAACTTCTTCTTAAGGTAGCTACGAACTTCAACGTCTTCTTGCAACATTTTTGCAAAGTCGTTGCTGTTAGCGTACCAGCGTGAAGTCCAGTTACGGCTTACCGAGAGACGAAATCCGGTTGGATGTATTTTCTGACCCATGTCTCTTCCTTAGTTGCTCAAAGTCACAGTGATGTGACAAGTTTGTTTTTCAATCTTGTTGCCGCGACCCTTAGCACGAGCAGTAAAACGCTTGAGCGATGTGGCCTTATCAACAGTGACTGTCTTCACTTTCAACTCATCAATATCAGCACCTGAATTGTGCTCCGCGTTAGCGATAGCAGATTCAACTACTTTCTTCATGATGAATGCAGCTTTTTTAGGGCTGAATGTGAGAATATTTAGCGCGCGAGCAATTGGCAATCCACGAATTTGGTCAGCGACCAAACGTGTTTTTTGCGCTGAAATGCGGGCGCTGCGGTGAATAGCTTTAGATTCCATCATCGTCCTCTTACTTCTTCGCTTTCTTATCTGCCGCGTGACCTTTGAAGGTGCGCGTTAGGGCAAACTCACCCAATTTATGTCCAACCATGTTTTCAGTGATGTACACAGGTACATGCTGACGACCATTGTGGACGGCAATTGTGAGACCAATGAAGTCTGGAAGAATGGTCGAACGGCGTGACCATGTCTTGATGGGCTTCTTATCTTTGTTGGCTACTGCAGTTTCAACCTTTTTAACAAGGGTTACTTCGCAGAATGGGCCTTTTTTAGCTGAGCGCGTCATGTCTATTTCCTTATTCTATTAGCGCTTTTGACGACGTTGAGCAATCATGCTTGTCGTACGCTTATTGCGACGTGTTCTGTAACCCTTCGTTGGCGTGCCCCATGGAGATACTGGAACACGACCTTCGCCTGTACGACCTTCACCACCACCATGTGGGTGATCGACTGGGTTCATTGCAACACCGCGAACTGTTGGACGAATACCGCGCCAGCGATTTGCACCAGCTTTACCGATTTGACGTAGGCTGTGTTCTTCATTACCTACTTCACCAATCGTTGCACGACATTCAATGTGTACACGACGTACTTCGCCAGAGCGCAAACGCACTTGACCGTACACGCCTTCACGAGCCAAAAGCACTGCTGAACCACCAGCAGTACGAACCATTTGAGCACCTTTACCTGGCAACATTTCCACGCAGTGGATCGTGCTACCAACAGGAATATTTCTCAATGGCAAGTTGTTACCAACTTTGATTGGGGCCTCTGAACCGCTCATGATTGCCTGACCAACCACTGCACCCTTAGGAGCAATGATGTAACGGCGCTCACCATCTGCAAATAGCAACAAGGCTAAGTTTGCAGTACGGTTTGGATCGTATTCTAAGCGTTCAATTTTCGCTGGAATACCATCTTTGTCATTACGCTTAAAGTCAACAACACGATAGTGATGCTTATGACCACCGCCCTTATGGCGTGTCGTGATGTGACCGTTATTGTTACGACCTGATTTTTGATGTTGTGGCTCTAACAAACCTGCAAAAGGTTTACCCTTGTGCAAATCTGGATTTACCACTTTCACCATGGAACGACGTCCAGGTGAAGTCGGTTTAGTCTTCATTAAAGGCATGATTAATTTGCCTCCGCTTCAAAATTAATTTCTTGACCAGGCTTCAAACAAACATAAGCCTTCTTGGTGTGATTGCGGCGACCTTCAAAACGGCCAAAGCGCTTTGCTTTACCTTTTTGATTAACCACCTGAACAGACTCCACCTCTACTTTGAATAACAATTCAACAGCAGCTTTGATTTCTAATTTGTTTGCATCGCGCATCACTTGGAAAACCACTTGTTCATTCTTATCTGCAACCATTGTTGCTTTTTCAGAAATCACTGGGCCAACCAATACTTGCATCAAGCGATGATCATTTTTACGTGTAGCGATCATTTGAGCATCTCCTCAATTTGAGCAACTGCAGATTTCAAGATCAACACTTTTTGGAAGTGAATTAATGAAAGTGGATCCGCATGCTGCGCTTCAACTACGCCAACTTTATGCAAGTTACGTGAAGCCAAGTACAAGTTTTCATCAACCTTGTCGGCGATGATCAATACTGACTCCAAGCCCATTGCTTTAACTTTTTCAGCCAACAACTTAGTCTTAGGCGCTTCAACTGAGAAACTCTCAACGATGTTTAAGCGACCTTCGCGTGCCAACTGAGACAAGATTGAACGCATACCTGCGCGATACATCTTCTTGTTAACTTTGTGTGAAAAGTTTTCTTCAGGTGAGTTAGGGAATATACGACCACCCCCGCGCCACAATGGTGAAGATGACATACCAGCACGAGCACGGCCTGTGCCTTTTTGGCGCCATGGCTTCTTCGTTGTATGTTTAACTTGTTCACGGTCTTTTTGAGCACGATTACCACTGCGAGCGTTGGCTTGATATGCAACAACGATCTGGTGAATCAATGCTTCGTTATATTCACGCTCGAAAACTTCTGGTGAAGCAGAAACGCCTGCGCCCAGTTTTCCGTCAGCTTGTAGGAGCTTTAATTCCATGTGCGGGCCCCTTATTTAGCAGCAGCAGTTTTCACTGCTGGTGTGATGATGACTTTGCCGCCGCGAGAACCTGGAACTGCACCTTTGATCAAGAGCAATTTGCGTTCTGCATCGATACGAGCAACTTCAAGATTTTGAACTGTGCGTGTCACGTCACCCAAGTGGCCTGTCATGCGCTTACCTGGGAAAACACGACCTGGGTCCTGGGCCATACCGATTGAGCCAGGAACGTTGTGTGAACGTGAGTTACCGTGTGAAGCACGACCTGAAGCGAAGTGATAACGCTTGATGGTACCGGCGTAACCCTTACCAATCGTGGTACCTTGCACGTCAACTTTTTGACCAACGGCAAATGTATCAAGACCAATAATGTCGCCAACCTTAAGCTCACCAGCTTTAGCTGCGTCAATACGGAATTCATTAAGTGCGCTACCTGCCAATACACCTGCTTTTGCATAGTGACCAGCTTGAGGTTTTACAACGCGTGAAGCACGGCGAGTTCCAAATGCCAACTGTACAGCTGTATAGCCGTCAGTTTCCTCGGTTTTAACTTGCGCAATGCGGTTATCGCTTACGTCGATAACTGTGACCGGCACAGCATCACCCTCTTCTGTGAAGAGGCGGGTCATGCCGACCTTACGGCCGATTAAGCCTAGGCTCATATCATTACTCCAATGCCGACTACGATTGGTCAGCGGAAATTTATATAAATATTACTTTTTTACTACTTTTTCCAGATATTTCTGGAAAGCCGACTATTGTAGCGCCTTTTTTTGGGCCCTGCAATAGCCTTTTTTGCTTACTGAAGCTTAATTTCTACGTCTACACCAGCTGGAAGATCCAACTTCATCAACGCATCAACAGTTTTTTCAGTAGGATCAACGATATCCATCAAACGCAAATGTGTGCGGATCTCTAATTGATCACGTGAAGTCTTGTTAACGTGTGGTGAACGTAGGATGTCAAAACGCTCAATACGTGTTGGCAAAGGTACTGGACCCTTAACAACCGCACCAGTGCGCTTGGCTGTGTCAACGATTTCAGCAGCTGACTGATCGATCAAACGATAGTCAAAAGCTTTTAATCTAATACGAATTTTCTGATTTTGCATTTTTTATCCTAAAGAGCAGTGCGATGTTGTCGCGATATAACTAAAGAGCGCGGTGACGTGCAACATTCACGTCACCGTTTTCTGCAAAACTAATTAATCTAAAACTTTAGCAACAACACCAGCGCCTACAGTACGGCCACCTTCACGGATCGCAAAACGGAGACCTTCTTCCATCGCGATCGGAGCGATCAACTTAACTGTAATTGTCACGTTATCACCAGGCATCACCATCTCTTTGTCTTTCGGCAATTCGATTGAACCTGTTACGTCCGTTGTACGGAAGTAGAACTGTGGACGGTAGTTGTTGAAGAATGGTGTGTGACGACCACCTTCGTCTTTGCTCAACACATACACTTCAGCTGTGAAGTGTGTGTGTGGCGTAATAGAACCTGGCTTAGCCAATACTTGACCACGCTCAACTTCTTCACGCTTTGTACCGCGCAACAAGATACCCACGTTGTCACCAGCTTGACCTTGGTCTAACAACTTACGGAACATCTCAACGCCTGTACATGTTGTCTTCAATGTTGGCTTGATACCGATGATCTCGATCTCTTCACCAACCTTAACAATACCGCGCTCGATACGACCAGTCACAACTGTACCGCGACCAGAAATAGAGAACACATCTTCAACTGGCATCAAGAACGCGCCATCAACAGCACGCTCTGGTGTTGGAATGTATGTGTCCAATGCTTCAGCCAACTTCATGATGGCCTCTTCACCCAACGCACCTTTGTCGCCCTCAAGCGCCAACTTTGCTGAACCTTTAACGATTGGTGTGTCATCGCCTGGGAAGTCGTACTTAGACAACAGTTCGCGAACTTCCATTTCTACTAGCTCTAACAATTCTGCATCGTCAACCATGTCGCACTTGTTCATGAACACGATGATGTATGGAACACCAACCTGGCGTGCCAACAAGATGTGCTCACGTGTTTGTGGCATAGGACCGTCTGCAGCAGACACAACCAAAATAGCGCCGTCCATCTGAGCAGCACCAGTAATCATGTTCTTAACGTAGTCAGCGTGACCTGGGCAGTCAACGTGTGCGTAGTGACGGTTTGCTGTCTCGTACTCAACGTGCGCTGTATTAATCGTAATACCGCGTGCCTTCTCTTCTGGTGCAGCATCGATCTGGTCGTAAGCTTTTGCTTCGCCACCAAACTTCGCTGACAACACTGTAGCGATCGCTGCAGTCAATGTTGTTTTACCGTGGTCAACGTGACCAATTGTGCCTACGTTTACGTGCGGTTTTGTCCGCTCAAATTTCTCTTTTGCCATTTTTCAGCCTCTAATTCAAATAATTGTTAATTAAAATTACTTAGACTTTGCAGCAATCACTGCGTCAGCCACGTTCTTTGGAGCCTCAGAATAATGTTTGAATTCCATGGTGTATGTTGCACGACCTTGAGTCAATGAACGTAAACCTGTTGAATAACCAAACATCTCAGCCAAAGGCACTTCAGCGCGAACAATCTTGCCGCCGCCAGGAATGTCATCCATACCTTGCAAAATACCGCGACGTGAAGATAGGTCACCCATTACGTTACCCATGAAGTCTTCTGGAGTTTCAACTTCAACAGACATCATTGGCTCTAGCAATACTGGGCTAGCTCTGCGCATACCTTCTTTGAACGCCATTGAACCGGCCATTCTGAAAGCATTCTCGTTTGAGTCAACGTCATGGTATGAACCGAAGAACAATGTTGCTTTGATGTCGACCACTGGGTAACCAGCTAGCACACCATTGTTCAATGTTTCTTGAATACCTTTATCAACCGCTGGAATGTATTCACGAGGAACCACACCGCCCTTGATAGCGTCAACGAACTCAAAACCTTTACCTGGCTCTTGTGGCTCCAACTTCAACACAACGTGACCATACTGACCACGACCACCAGATTGCTTAACAAACTTACCTTCAACTTCTTCGCAAACCTTGCGGATTGTTTCGCGGTAGGCAACCTGTGGCTTACCAACAGTTGCTTCAACACCAAACTCACGCTTCATACGGTCAACCAAAATTTCCAAGTGCAACTCACCCATACCGGAAATAATTGTTTGGCCAGATTCTTCGTCAGTCTTAACGCGGAATGAAGGATCTTCTTGTGCTAAACGATTCAATGCCAAGCCCATCTTCTCTTGGTCAGCCTTTGTCTTTGGCTCAACCGCTTGAGAAATCACTGGCTCTGGGAACACCATGCGCTCCAAAACAATCACGCTGTCTGGATCACAAAGAGTTTCACCTGTTGTTGCTTCTTTCAAACCAACCGCAGCAGCGATATCGCCAGCATGAACTTCTTTAATTTCTTCACGTTGGTTAGCGTGCATCTGAAGAATACGACCTAGACGCTCTTTCTTACCTTTGATCGGGTTGTAAACAGTGTCACCTGATTTAACAACACCAGAATAAACGCGGAAGAAAATTAACTGACCAACGAATGGGTCTGTCATGATCTTGAATGCCAATGCAGAGAATTTCTCATCATCAGCAGCTCTACGCTCGCCTTGTGTGCCGTCTTCTAATTCGCCTGTTACAGGTGGAATGTCGATTGGTGAAGGCATGTAATCGATCACAGCATCCAACATCGCTTGAACGCCCTTGTTCTTAAATGCAGTACCGCACATCATTGGAACAATTTCGCTGGCAATCGTGCGAGCACGCAATGCTGTTTTGATTTCTTCTTCAGTTAACGCTTCGCCACCCAAATACTTATTCATCAAATCTTCTGATGACTCAGCAGCAGCTTCAACCATTTTCTCGCGCCACTCTTCAGCGCTGGCTTGCAATTCTGCAGGAATGTCTTCGTAAGTGAACTTAGTACCTTGTGATGCCTCATCCCAGAAGATAGCTTTCATCTTCACTAGGTCAACAACACCTTTGAAGTTTTCTTCTGCACCGATAGGAATCTGAACTGGAATTGGGTTTGCTTTCAAACGCAAACGCATTTGATCGTAAACCTTGAAAAAGTTTGCACCAGTACGGTCCATCTTGTTCACAAATGCTAAACGTGGAACTTTGTACTTGTTTGCTTGACGCCATACTGTTTCTGATTGTGGCTGAACACCACCCACAGCACAGTAAACCATGCAAGCACCGTCCAACACGCGCATTGAGCGCTCAACTTCGATAGTGAAGTCTACGTGACCCGGTGTGTCAATGATGTTAACGCGGTGCTCTGGATAGTTACCAGCCATACCCTTCCAGAAGGCTGTTGTAGCCGCTGAAGTAATGGTGATGCCGCGCTCTTGTTCTTGTTCCATCCAGTCCATGGTAGCTGCGCCATCATGAACTTCGCCAATCTTGTGATTAACGCCGGTATAAAACAAAATACGTTCTGTTGTTGTCGTTTTTCCTGCGTCAATGTGCGCAGAAATACCAATGTTACGATAACGCTCAATAGGGGTTTTACGTGCCACTTTATCCTCGTCTTTTCTGAGCTGTTAGAAACGGAAATGAGAGAAAGCTTTGTTAGCTTCTGCCATACGGTGAACTTCATCACGCTTCTTCATCGCACCGCCACGTCCTTCAGACGCTTCGATCAATTCATTAGCAAGACGCTGAGCCATTGATTTTTCGCCACGCTTCTTAGCTGCTTCACGCAACCAACGCATAGCCAAAGCCAAACGACGTGATGGACGTACCTCAACAGGCACCTGGTAGTTTGCACCACCAACACGACGGCTCTTCACCTCAACCACAGGCTTAACGTTGCCCATGGCGATTGAAAATACTTCTAGGGGTTCTTTGTTGGCTTTCTTTTCGATGTGCTCGAAAGCGCCATAAACGATACGTTCTGCAACGGATTTTTTACCATCCAACATCAAAACGTTCATGAATTTAGCAACTTCAACGTTTCCAAATTTTGGATCCGGAAGAATTTCACGCTTGGGTACTTCGCGACGACGCGGCATTACAACTCCTAATTTTATTCAGTTAGAGGACCATTCCTCAAAGTTACTCAACTAGATCACAATTGATCCGAAGTAACCACTTACTTAGCAAGCTCCAATTGAGCTTGCTACTTGCGTAAAAAAGCTATTAAGCTTTCTTAGCGCGCTTCGCACCATACTTGGAGCGAGATTGCTTACGGTCTTTAACGCCTTGCAAGTCAAGTGAACCACGCACGATGTGATAACGCACACCTGGCAAGTCTTTCACACGACCACCGCGGATAAGAACCACTGAGTGTTCCTGCAAGTTGTGGCCTTCACCACCAATGTAGGAAATCACTTCAAATCCATTAGTCAAGCGTACCTTGGCTACTTTACGCAAAGCCGAGTTAGGCTTTTTTGGAGTAGTTGTGTATACGCGAGTACATACGCCACGGCGCTGAGGACAGTTCTCAAGCGCAGGGCTCTTACTTTTTACGATCTCAGAAGTACGGGGACTTCTAAGTAATTGATTAATTGTTGGCATAGCTTACTTTCAAAGCAGAAAATTCTGCGGTTTGCGAAGAACTCAACATTCTAGACCGGTCAGCTCCTGCCGTCAAGACGGCAAAAGCTGACTTTTTAGGTCTATTTTGTCCTTTTTGGCCTTATTCAGCCTCTCCTGTAGGTTCTAAATCCACGATTTCTTCAGATTTAGCCTCTTCAGCAGCAATCATTTCCGCACGTTCACGGTCCAACTGTTCGCGTACTTTACGTGCACGACGGTAGGCCAAACCGGTACCGGCAGGAATGAGGCGCCCAATGATGACGTTTTCTTTGAGACCACGAAGCGTATCAACTTTGCCCATGATGGCGGCTTCAGTAAGAACTCTGGTTGTTTCCTGGAAGGAAGCAGCAGAAATGAAGCTGTCTGTAGACAATGATGCTTTTGTAATACCCAATAGAACGTTGTCATACAACGCTGGACGCTTACCTTCCGCAATCATGCGGTCGTTTTCATCCAACATATCTGATCGTTCAACTTGTTCACCAGTGATGAATTTCGTATCGGCTGCGTCGGTGATTTGAACGCGACGCAACATTTGACGAACAATCACTTCAATGTGCTTGTCGTTAATCTTCACGCCTTGCAAACGATAAACGTCTTGAACTTCATCAACGATGTAGGTTGCCAACTCTTCGATACCCTTCAAGCGAAGAATATCGTGTGGATCAGCAGGACCCTCAACAATCATTTCACCCTTGTTCACAACTTGACCGTCGTGAACCAAGATTTGCTTCTCTTTAGGGATCAAGAACTCATGAGATTCGCCGTCCATGTCTGTGATAACAAGACGTTGCTTACCTTTGGTTTCTTTACCGAAAGAAACTGTACCTGTTACTTTCGCCAAGATGGCTGCATCTTTTGGTGAACGAGCTTCGAATAGTTCTGCCACACGTGGCAAACCACCCGTGATGTCTCGTGTCTTTTGCGCTTCGATTGGAATACGCGCCAACACTTCACCAACGTGAACTGTTTGACCATCTTTCACAGTGATCAAAGCACCCACTTGTAAACCGATGGTTACTGGATGATCTGTACCAGCGATAAGAACTTCAGCGCCAGCTGCATCGTACAAGCGAATCATTGGGCGAACACCCTTTGCTGCTGCACTTCGACGCTTACCATCAATAACAACCAAAGTAGACAAGCCAGTTACTTCGTCAACCTGCTTAGCAACTGTCACACCTTCTTCAACGTTTTCAAAGCGAACCACGCCTGAGTACTCAGTAATGATTGGACGAGTCAACGGATCCCAAGTTGCCAAAGTTGCGCCGGCCTTGATAGTGGCACCTTCTTTAAGCGTCAACGTAGCACCGTAAGGAACCTTGTGACGCTCACGCTCACGACTATTGTCATCAGTGATCAACGCTTCGCCTGAACGTGAAATAACAATCTGCTCACCTTTAGCATTTGTTACAAAACGCATTGTTGGCGTGAAGCGCAAAATACCGTTTGATTTTGCTTCAACGTTATTCGCAACAGCAGCACGTGACGCAGCACCACCGATGTGGAATGTACGCATTGTTAACTGTGTGCCTGGCTCACCAATTGATTGAGCAGCGATCACACCAACTGCCTCACCAGAGTTCACCATCGTGCCACGACCTAAGTCACGGCCATAACACTTCGCGCATAAACCAAAACGTGTTGCACATGACAATGGCGTACGAACTTTAACTTCATCGATACCCAATGAGTCAATCAACTCAACGTCATCTTCAGTCAACATTGTGCCGTCAACGATGATAGTTTCTTGTGTGTCCGGATTAACAACATCACCGATACACACACGACCCAAGATACGATCGCTCAATGGCTCAATCACCTCGCCACCCTCAACCAAGGCCTTCATTGAAACGCCATTAGTTGTACCGCAATCATCATCAAGAACTACCAAGTCTTGAGTCACATCCACCAAACGACGAGTCAAGTAACCAGAGTTAGCTGTCTTCAAAGCAGTGTCAGCCAAACCTTTACGTGCACCGTGTGTTGAGATGAAGTACTGAAGAACGTTCAAGCCTTCACGGAAGTTAGCCGTAATCGGTGTTTCAATGATTGAGCCATCTGGCTTAGCCATCAAACCACGCATACCAGCCAACTGACGAATCTGAGCAGCAGAACCACGCGCACCAGAGTCAGCCATCATGTAAATAGCGTTGAAAGATTCTTGCTTAACTGTTTTACCGTGACGATCAACAACGTTTTCTTGAGACAACTGCTCCATCATGGCCTTACCGACCTGATCACCAGCAGCACCCCAAATATCAACCACGTTGTTATAACGCTCTTGGTTAGTTACCAAGCCTGACATAAATTGCTTGTCATACTCTTTAACTTTACCGGCCGCTTCAGAAATAATTGTTTCCTTCTGAGCAGGGATCAACATGTCGTCAATCGCAATGGAGATACCAGCACGAGTTGCCAAACGGAAACCAGACTGCAATAGTTTGTCAGCAAAAATTACTGTTTCTCTCAAACCGCAACGACGGAATGACAAGTTAATCAAGCGAGAAATTTCTTTCTTCTTAAGCGCTTTGTTAATGCTGTCAAATGACATGCCTTTAGGCAAAATCTCTGACAACATCGCACGACCCACTGTTGTGTGACGCAAAGTCACTTTCTTAGCAAAGCGTGCATCGCCTTCTGCTTCTTTATCAACCAAATCATATTCAGTGATACGAACTGCAATGCGAGTGGCCAACTCAACTTGCTTATTTTCATAAGCGCGAATCACTTCGCTGATATCGGCAAATGTCATACCTTCACCCTTGGCATTAATTGCCTCGCGTGTTGTGTAGTACAAGCCCAAAACGATATCTTGAGATGGAACAATTGAAGGTTCACCGTTGGCTGGGAACAAGATGTTGTTTGAAGCCAACATCAATGTGCGAGCCTCCATCTGAGCTTCCAAAGACAATGGAACGTGAACAGCCATTTGGTCACCGTCGAAGTCGGCGTTGAATGCCGCGCAAACAAGTGGGTGCAACTGAATAGCTTTACCTTCGATCAACATTGGCTCAAACGCTTGAATACCTAAGCGGTGCAATGTTGGCGCACGGTTCAACATCACTGGATGCTCGCGAATCACTTCTTCTAAGATGTCCCAAACGATTGGCGTTTGGTTCTCTACTTCTTTCTTAGCAGCTTTGATTGTTGTAGCAATGCCCAATGTTTCTAGTTTGTTAAAAATGAATGGCTTGAATAATTCAAGGGCCATCAATTTTGGCAAACCGCACTGATGTAACTTAAGTGTTGGACCAACCACGATCACTGAACGACCAGAGTAGTCAACGCGCTTACCTAACAAGTTTTGACGGAAACGGCCACCCTTACCTTTGATCATCTCTGCCAAAGACTTCAATGGACGCTTATTGGCACCAGTCATGGCTTTACCGCGACGACCGTTATCCAATAGTGAATCCACTGCTTCTTGTAGCATGCGCTTTTCGTTACGCACGATGATTTCTGGAGCGCGCAACTCTAACAAACGCTTCAAGCGGTTGTTACGGTTAATCACGCGACGATACAAATCGTTCAAGTCAGATGTTGCAAAACGACCGCCGTCCAATGGCACCAATGGGCGCAATTCAGGCGGCAATACTGGCAACACTTCCAAGATCATCCAGTCAGGCTTGATGCCAGAGCGCTGGAATGCCTCAAGCACTTTTAGACGCTTAGCAAACTTCTTAATTTTTGCTTCGCTGCCAGTTGCTTTCAAATCGGCACGCAACACTTCAACTTCACGATCGATGTCGATAGAGCGTAGTAACTCACGAACACCTTCAGCACCCATGATGGCCGTGAAAGCACCGTCACCAAACTCTTCTAACTTGGCGTAGTACTCGTCTTCAGACATGATCTGACCACGGCGCATTGCGCCTTCAGGTGTTAAGCCTGCATCAACAATCACATATGCTTCGAAGTACAAAACGCGCTCGATATCACGCAAGGTCATGTCCAAAACCATGCCCAAACGAGATGGCAATGATTTCAAGAACCAAATGTGCGCAACAGGAGCTGCTAATTCAATATGACCCATGCGCTCACGACGCACTTTGGCCAATGTCACTTCAACGCCGCACTTCTCGCAAATCACACCGCGATATTTGAGGCGCTTGTACTTACCGCATAAGCATTCGTAATCTTTGATTGGGCCAAAAATCTTGGCACAGAAAAGACCGTCGCGCTCAGGCTTGAAAGTACGATAGTTAATTGTTTCTGGTTTACGAACTTCACCAAAAGACCAAGAACGGATCTTTTCTGGTGAAGCTAAACCAATCTTAATGGCGTCAAACTGCTCTTCGCCATGCGTCTGCTTAAATAGATCTAGCAATGCTTTCATATTAGCTGCGCTCCATGTCGATATCGATACCTAACGAGCGGATTTCTTTTACCAGCACGTTAAAGGACTCAGGCATGCCAGCATCAATGCTGTGCTCACCCTTGACGATGTTTTCGTAAACTTTGGTTCTACCGTTAACGTCATCTGACTTAACTGTGAGCATTTCCTGCAACACATAAGATGCGCCGTAGGCTTCCAAAGCCCAAACTTCCATCTCACCGAAACGCTGGCCACCGAATTGAGCTTTACCGCCCAATGGCTGCTGCGTTACTAATGAGTAAGGGCCTGTAGAACGAGCGTGCATCTTGTCATCCACCAAGTGGTGAAGTTTCAAGACGTGCATCACACCAACTGTTACAGATCTTTCAAACGCTTCGCCTGTTCTTCCGTCAAACAAAGTGATCTGTTGACGTGAAGGAGTCATTGATAGATTCTTCGCAACTTCTGCTGGGTATGCCATTTCTAACATCTTGGCAATTTCACCTTCTGTTGCACCATCAAAGACTGGCGTTGCAAATGGAGCGCCGTCTCTTAAGTTGTTTGCCAACTCAAGAATTTGCTCATCTGTGAAGCTGTCTAAATCTTCTACACGACCAGTTTCGTTATAAAGCTGCTTCAAGAACTTACGCAATTGCTCTGCTTTCGCTTGAGCTTTTAGCATCTCTTGAATGCGCTTACCAATACCAAGCGCAGCCCATCCCAAGTGAACCTCTAGGATCTGTCCAACGTTCATACGTGATGGAACACCCAATGGGTTCAACACGATATCAACTGGTGAGCCATCAGCCATGTAAGGCATGTCTTCTACTGGAGTGATCTTTGAAACCACACCCTTGTTACCGTGACGACCAGCCATCTTGTCACCAGGCTGCAAGCGACGCTTAACCGCCAAGTAAACCTTGACCATCTTGATCACGCCTGGAGCCAACTCATCACCTTGAGTCAACTTCTTGCGCTTCTCTTCAAAGTCTTGATCGAACTGTGTGCGCTTAGCTTCAATAGCTTCTTTAATAGCTTCTAATTGAGCAGCAACATCTTCATCGGCTGGACGAATATCAAACCAGTGATATTTCTCAAGATCTGCCAAGTAATCCTTGGTGATCTTTGTACCTTTTGCCAACTTCTTAGGGCCGCCATTAGCTACCTTGTTAAGCAACAATTTTTCTAAACGACTGAATGCATCACCTTCAACGATGCGCAACTGGTCATTTAGATCCAAGCGATAACGCTTTAGCTCTTCATCAATGATTGATTGTGCACGCACGTCACGCTCAATACCTTCGCGTGTGAATACTTGCACGTCAATCACTGTACCTGTCATGCCTGAAGGCACGCGCAATGAAGTGTCTTTAACGTCGGATGCTTTTTCACCAAAAATGGCGCGCAAAAGTTTTTCTTCTGGGGTTAGCTGTGTTTCGCCTTTTGGCGTTACCTTACCAACCAATACGTCACCAGCTTCAACTTCAGCACCAATGTAAGTGATACCGCTGTCATCCAAACGGCTTAACTGTGTTTCAGCCAAGTTTGAGATGTCGCGTGTGATTTCTTCAGGGCCTAGTTTTGTGTCACGAGCAACTACAGATAATTCCTCGATGTGAATTGATGTGTAGCGATCATCAGCAACAACTTTTTCAGAGATCAAAATTGAGTCTTCGAAGTTGTAGCCGTTCCATGGCATAAATGCAACAACCATGTTTTGACCCAAAGCCAACTCACCCAAATCAGTTGATGCGCCATCAGCAATCACGTCGCCGCGATCAACAATGTCACCAACTTTAACGATTGGGCGCTGATTGATGTTTGTGTTTTGGTTTGAACGTGTGTACTTGATGAGGTTGTAAATATCAACACCCACTTCGCCAGCCGCAGTTTCTTCGTCATTCACACGAATCACGATACGGTTAGCATCGGCGTAATCAACCTTACCACCACGAGTTGCCATTACGACAGTGCCTGAGTCAACTGCCACTGTGCGCTCTAAGCCAGTACCTACCAATGGCTTCGTTGCGCGCAAACATGGTACCGCTTGACGTTGCATGTTCGCACCCATCAACGCACGGTTTGCGTCGTCGTGCTCTAAGAATGGAACAAGTGATGCAGCAGCAGAAACGATCTGGCTTGGCGCCACGTCAATGTACTGAATGCGCTCTGGGCTCACCATCATTGTTTCGCCAGCTTCACGTGATGAAACTAATTCATCCGTTAATTTGCCAGTTTTATCAATTGATGCGTTTGCCTGAGCAATCACGTATTTGGCTTCTTCAATAGCTGACAAATAATCAACTTGATCAGTTACCTTGCTATTAACAACTTTACGGTATGGTGTTTCCAAGAAACCATGCTCATTCAAGCGAGCAAACAAAGCCAAAGAGTTGATCAAACCAATGTTTGGACCCTCTGGTGTTTCAATCGGACATACACGACCATAGTGCGTTGGATGAACGTCGCGAACTTCGAAACCTGCACGCTCACGTGTCAAACCACCAGGGCCCAATGCTGAAATACGACGCTTGTGCGTGATCTCTGACAATGGGTTTGTCTGATCCATAAACTGTGACAATTGTGAAGAACCGAAGAACTCACGAATTGCTGAAGAAATTGGCTTGCTGTTAATCAAGTCATGAGGCATCAAGTTTTCTGTTTCAGCTTGACCCAAACGCTCTTTAACTGCGCGCTCTACACGTGACAAACCGGCGCGGAATTGGTTTTCTGCCAACTCACCAACGCAACGCACACGACGATTACCCAAGTGATCGATGTCGTCTACTTCGCCTTTACCGTTTCTTAAGTCAACCAATAACTTGATTGTGTCCAAGATGTCTTCGTTTGAAAGAACCATCAAACCTTCCATCACTGGACGATTTAAACGGCTATTTACTTTCATACGACCTACGCGTGAAAGATCATAGGTATCTTCGTTGTAGAACAATCTTTGGAACAAAGCTTCAACAGCATCTTCTGTTGGAGGCTCACCAGGACGCATCATGCGGTAAATCGCAATACGTGCAGCCATCTGATCAGCTGTTTCATCAATGCGCAATGTTTGCGAAATGAATGAGCCTTGATCTAGGTCGTTCGTGTAAATTGTTTGTAACTCTTTAACGCCAGCTTCTCTTAAGTTAGCCAAAAGAGTTTCTGTGATTTCTTCGTTTGCTGTTGCAAGAACTTCACCTGTGTCGCCATCAACGATGTTTTTAGCAACAACGCGGCCAATCAAATAATCATCAGGAACATTGATGGTTGTTGTTTTAACTGCCTCAAGATCACGAATGTTTTTAGCATTGATACGCTTGTCTTTTGCAATAACAACATTGCCAGCTTTATCAGTGATATCAAATCTTGCAACTTCACCTTTTAAGCGCTCGGCAACAAAGTTCATTTGTGCGCCAGTAGCTTGTAGCTTGAAGTTATCAAAGCCGAAGAAGTTTTCTAGAATTTGCTCATCGTTCATGCCAATTGCTTTAAGCAAAATAGTTACTGGCATCTTGCGACGACGGTCAATACGGAAATACAAAATATCTTTTGGATCAAACTCGAAGTCTAACCATGAACCACGGTAAGGAATCACGCGAGCAGAGAACAATAATTTTCCTGAGCTGTGAGTCTTGCCTTTGTCGTGTTCAAAGAACACGCCTGGCGAACGATGCAACTGAGAAACAATCACACGCTCTGTACCATTGATCACGAATGAGCCTGTATCAGTCATCAAAGGAATTTCACCCATGTAGACTTCTTGCTCTTTTACTTCTTTTACTTTTGTTGGCGCTTCGCGATCATTGATGATCAAGCGAACTTTGGCGCGCAAGGCAGAATGGAATGTCAAACCACGTTGTTGACATTCTTTAACGTCAAACGGTGGAGTTGAAAGGTTGTACTGAACGAATTCCATGCGAGCGAAACCATTGTTCGACACGATAGGGAATATTGAAGTGAATGCTGATTGCAAGCCTTCATTTAAACGGTCAGCAGGGCCTCTTGATTCTTGCAAGAATTTTGCATAAGACTCAAGTTGCGTTGTCAACAAGTAAGGTACTTGGTGATTATTAGGGCGCTTAGCGAAGCTTTTACGGATACGCTTGCGTTCGGTGAAACTATATGACATGTCATCTCCGAATTTAAGCGACTGAGCAGAGATTTGGTGATTGGCCTCTACCAATCGTGGCTGACGGTGTGCGTGTGCACAACCCGACCAAACTTGCCTTCTGCAGTCGTATCAGAAGGCAAACCAGATACCAAACTTTTTTAATATCTGGTTTGCCTTCTAAGCAAACCGGGCAGCATCGCTGCCCTATCAAACCAATTACTTAAGTTCGACCTTAGCGCCAGCTTCTTCAAGCTTCTTCTTAGCGTCTTCAGCAGATGCTTTATCAACACCTTCTTTAACTGGTTTTGGTGCGCCATCAACTAAGTCTTTAGCTTCTTTCAAGCCAAGACCAGTGATTTCGCGAACAGCTTTAATCACGCTCACTTTGTTTGCGCCGGCTTCAGCCAACACAACTGTGAACTCTGATTGCTCAGCAGCAGCGGCACCAGCACCACCACCTGCACCAGGAGCAGCAACAGCCATTGCAGCTGCTGATACACCAAATTTTTCTTCAAATGCTTTAACTAGATCGTTCAAGTCCATTACAGACATATTGCCAACGGCTTCTAGAATGTCGTCTTTAGTAACTGCCATTTTTAAAACTCCTAATTCAAATTTCTTTAGTTAATTAAAGTGAGACTGCTATTACGCAGCTTCTTTAGCTTTCTTTTCTGCAACCGCTGCCAATACGCGAGCCGCACCAGATACTGGGGCTTGCATAACGCCAAGTAACATTGCGATAAGTTCATTGCGACCTGGAATAGATGCCAATGCTTTTACAGCTGCTGCATCCATTACCTTGCCGTTGTATGAACCCGCTTTGATTACTAAAGCTGCTTGCGTCTTTGAAAAGTCGTTTAAAACTTTTGCTGACGCAACTGGGTCTGCGGAGATACCGTAAATAAGCGGACCAGCCATTTCACCGGCCAATGATTCGAATGACGTTCCTTGAACTGCAAGGCGTGCCAAAGTGTTCTTCATAACGCGAAGGTAAACACCGTTTGCACGAGCTTGAGCTCTTAGAGTAGTCAGTTCGCCCACTGGAATACCGCGGTATTCAGCTAGCACCATGGTTTGAGCTTGTGCAACTTCTGCACTTACCTCGGCCACGACCGCCTTTTTGTCTTCCATATTTAAAGGCACTGTTTAACTCCTATTAACCTAACTGTTGCCAATTAGGGGTTGCACACAGGCGAAATCTTTTCAGGATCGCCATCTGCGCTGGCACTATTTCTAGTATTAAGAGTTATCTCTAACTCACCAACGGTCTTTGATGTTCAAGCAAAGGTTGCCCTCTGCTTGACCCAAAGTTCTTTTGTTAGCTGCTAATTAAGCAGCCAATGAGTTTTGGTCAACGCGTACACCAGCACCCATGGTGCTGCTGACGGCAACTTTTCTCAAATAAATACCCTTACTAGCTGCTGGCTTTGCTTTTGTTAAAGCATCCAACAAAGCTACTAAGTTGTTTTTCAATGCGCCTGGCTCAAATGAACGACGACCGATTGTTGCGTGAACGATACCGGCTTTATCTACACGGAATTGAACCTGACCTGCTTTAGCATTTTTAACTGCGCCAGCAACGTCTGGGCTCACTGTGCCAACCTTCGGGTTAGGCATCAAGCCTCTTGGTCCCAAGATCTGACCCAATGTACCAACAATGCGCATTGCATCTGGAGATGCGATCAAAATATCAAAATCAATTTTGCCGCCTTTGATTTGGTCAGCTAAATCTTCCATGCCAACAATTTCTGCACCAGCGGCTTTAGCTTGTTCAGCTTTTTCACCTTGAGCAAAAACCGCCACACGCACTGACTTACCAGTACCTTCAGGCAACACAACTGAACCACGAACAACTTGGTCAGATTTTTTAGCGTCAATACCAAGCTGAACAGCAACGTCGATAGACTCATCGAACTTAGCTGTTGCAAATTCTTTAACAAGGCTCAATGCCTCATCAATAGGGTAAAACTTATTACGGTCTACTTTTGCTTGAAAAGCAGCTACGCGTTTAGAAACTTTAGCCATGATTAGAGTCCTTCCACAGTGATACCCATAGAGCGGGCGCTACCAGCGATTGTGCGAACAGCTGCATCCATATCAGCGGCTGTTAGGTCAGGCATTTTTGCCTTTGCAATTTCCTCAGCTTGAGCGCGAGTAATTTTGCCAACCTTGTCTGTATGTGGACGTGGAGAACCTTTTTCCAACTTAGCAGCTTTTTTAATCAACACTGTTGCTGGAGGAGTCTTCATCACGAATGTGAAGCTCTTGTCTGCAAACGCTGTGATCACTACTGGAATTGGTAAACCTGGTTCCATGCTTTGTGTTTGAGCATTGAACGCTTTACAGAATTCCATGATGTTCAAACCGCGTTGACCTAACGCAGGACCAACTGGTGGCGATGGATTCGCTTTACCGGCTGGGATTTGTAGCTTAATAAAGCCAATAATCTTCTTTGCCATTTTTATACTCCAATAATGGTGCACCTATAAAAGACCACCGTTGAGTAAAACGCCTTGTTAGAGCGGCAACCCTAACTCAGCTCCTCATACAAACCTGTTTGCACAGGTCTGTAAATCTTTACATCTTTTCTACCTGACCGAACTCTAGCTCTACAGGTGTGCCACGACCGAAGATTGTTACTGAAACTCTCAAGCGAGACTTCTCATAGTTAACTTCTTCAACGTTGCCATTAAAGTCTGTGAATGGACCTTCTTTAACGCGGACCATTTCACCCACTTCAAATAATGTTTTTGGTTTTGGCTTATCAACACCAGCCTGCATTTGGTCCATGATTTTTTGAACTTCAGCAGGTGAAATCGGTGATGGTTTATTTCTAACGCCACCAACGAAACCAGTAACTTTCGGTGTGTTTTTCACCAAGTGCCAAGTCTCATCAGTCATTTCCATTTCGATGAGAACATAGCCAGGGAAAAAGCGACGCTCAGAAACAGCCTTTTGGCCACTCTTGATCTCAACAACTTCCTCTGACGGCACTAAAATTTTTCCAAACTTATCTGCCATGCCAGAACGCGCAATGCGCTCTGTCAAACCTTTTTGCACACTCTTCTCCATACCAGAGTAAGCGTGAATCACATACCAACGCATATTGCCTGTGGATTGTGGATTGATGATTGCTTGTTCAGACATCTTTTACTCACTTCCAACCGAGGAATACAGAGAAAACTAACCACTCAATGAGTTTGTCAGCTGCCCACAAGAACAAAGACATAACAACAACAAATGCAAAAACAATCAATGTCATCTGCGTTGTTTCTTTACGACTTGGCCACACAACTTTTTTTGCCTCAGCCACCGATTCTTTTGCGTAAGCAAAAAAGCGCTTACCATCTGAAGACATTGCCGCAATAACAATTGCCACAGCAAAACCACCAAGCAGCGCCGCTAAGCGAACCCAGATAGTTTGACCGGCAAGCATGTAATATGCGACCAAAGAAAGAATAACAATAAGACCGGCCAGGATAGTCATCCAGCCGGTTTTATTTTCTTGTTCTACAGATGTTTGCGCCATATTTTTCAGTTTGCTGTGGCAGGGGCGGAGGGCATCGAACCCCCAACCTTCGGTTTTGGAGACCGACACTCTGCCAATTGAGCTACGCCCCTTACGTTCATTAATCTAAAACTTTAGCAACAACACCAGCACCTACAGTACGGCCACCTTCACGGATCGCAAAACGGAGACCTTCTTCCATCGCGATCGGAGCGATCAACTTAACTGTAATTGTCACGTTATCACCAGGCATCACCATCTCTTTGTCTTTCGGCAATTCGATTGAACCTGTTACGTCCGTTGTACGGAAGTAGAACTGTGGACGGTAGTTGTTGAAGAATGGTGTGTGACGACCACCTTCGTCTTTGCTCAACACATACACTTCAGCTGTGAAGTGTGTGTGTGGCGTAATAGAACCTGGCTTAGCCAATACTTGACCACGCTCAACTTCTTCACGCTTTGTACCGCGCAACAAGATACCCACGTTGTCACCAGCTTGACCTTGGTCTAACAACTTACGGAACATCTCAACGCCTGTACATGTTGTCTTCAATGTTGGCTTGATACCGATGATTTCGATCTCTTCACCAACCTTAACAATACCGCGCTCGATACGACCAGTCACAACTGTACCGCGACCAGAAATAGAGAACACGTCTTCAACTGGCATCAAGAACGCGCCATCAACAGCACGCTCTGGTGTTGGAATGTATGTGTCCAATGCTTCAGCCAACTTCATGATGGCTTCTTCACCCAAGGCACCTTTGTCGCCCTCAAGCGCCAACTTTGCTGAACCTTTAACGATTGGTGTGTCATCGCCTGGGAAGTCGTACTTAGACAACAGTTCGCGAACTTCCATTTCTACTAGCTCTAACAATTCTGCATCGTCAACCATGTCGCACTTGTTCATGAACACGATGATGTATGGAACACCAACCTGGCGTGCCAACAAGATGTGCTCACGTGTTTGTGGCATAGGACCGTCTGCAGCAGACACCACCAAAATAGCGCCGTCCATCTGAGCAGCACCAGTGATCATGTTCTTAACGTAGTCAGCGTGACCTGGGCAGTCAACGTGTGCGTAGTGACGGTTTGCTGTCTCGTACTCAACGTGCGCTGTATTAATCGTAATACCGCGTGCCTTCTCTTCTGGTGCAGCATCGATCTGGTCGTAAGCTTTTGCTTCGCCACCAAACTTCGCTGACAACACTGTAGCGATCGCTGCAGTCAATGTTGTTTTACCGTGGTCAACGTGACCAATTGTGCCTACGTTTACGTGCGGTTTTGTCCGCTCAAATTTCTCTTTTGCCATTTTTCAGCCTCAATAAAATGAATACAAAACTCTGGTGCTCATGGGCAGGATCGAACTGCCGACCTCTCCCTTACCAAGGGAGTGCTCTACCACTGAGCCACATGAGCAAACTAATGCCACACCTACTGGAGCGGGTAGAGGGAGTCGAACCCTCGTCTCTAGCTTGGAAGGCTAGGGTAATAGCCGTTATACGACACCCGCCAGGCACTTCACTTACCCACAACTACAAACTCTTACTGCACTGCTACACCATAAAACTAATGGTGGGGAGGGATGGATTCGAACCAACGTAGGCGTAAGCCAACAGATTTACAGTCTGCCCCCTTTAGCCACTCGGGCACCTCCCCGTGAACCGCATATTATTACTTAAATCAACTACTTTTGTCAATCATCTGCTCTTAAATCTGAGCAGTAAAACAGAAAGCAAAACGCCCAGATCTTGTCGATCTGGGCGTTTCTTAAAGGTGCCTGGCAATTACCTACTTTCACACGGGTAATCCGCACTATCATCGGCGTAGAGTCGTTTCACGGTCCTGTTCGGGATGGGAAGGGGTGGTTCCAACTCGCTATTGTCGCCAGGCATAGAGGGTAGGTTGTCTGTTTTTCAACAAACAACCAAATTCGAGTAAGCAATTGGGAGTGACCGATCAAAAACGGCACTACATATTCGCACAAATGTGCTTGTTATAGGATCAAGCCTAACGGGCAATTAGTATCAGTTAGCTTAACGCATTACTGCGCTTCCACACCTGACCTATCAACGTCGTGGTCTTCAACGACCCTTTATGGAGGTTAAACCTCCGGGAAATCTCATCTTCAGGCAAGTTTCCCGCTTAGATGCTTTCAGCGGTTATCTCTTCCGTACATAGCTACCCTGCGATGCTTCTGGCGAAACAACAGGTACACCAGCGGTACGTCCACTCCGGTCCTCTCGTACTAGGAGCAGCCCCCGTCAAATTTCCAACGCCCACGGCAGATAGGGACCAAACTGTCTCACGACGTTTTAAACCCAGCTCACGTACCTCTTTAAATGGCGAACAGCCATACCCTTGGGACCGGCTACAGCCCCAGGATGAGATGAGCCGACATCGAGGTGCCAAACACCGCCGTCGATATGAACTCTTGGGCGGTATCAGCCTGTTATCCCCAGAGTACCTTTTATCCGTTGAGCGATGGCCCTTCCATACAGAACCACCGGATCACTATGACCTGCTTTCGCACCTGCTCGACTTGTCGGTCTCGCAGTTAAGCACGCTTTTGCCATTGCACTTTAGGCACGATGTCCGACCGTACCAAGCGTACCTTCGTACTCCTCCGTTACACTTTGGGAGGAGACCGCCCCAGTCAAACTGCCTACCATGCACTGTCCCCGACCCAGATAATGGGACAAGGTTAGAACCTCAAACAAACCAGGGTGGTATTTCAAGGACGGCTCCATCAGAACTAGCATCCTGATATCAACGCCTCCCACCTATCCTACACAGATCGGTTCAAAGTCCAATGCAAAGCTACAGTAAAGGTTCATGGGGTCTTTCCGTCTAGCCGCGGGTAGATTGCATCATCACAAACATTTCAACTTCGCTGAGTCTCAGGAGGAGACAGTGTGGCCATCGTTACGCCATTCGTGCAGGTCGGAACTTACCCGACAAGGAATTTCGCTACCTTAGGACCGTTATAGTTACGGCCGCCGTTTACTGGGACTTCAATCAAGAGCTTGCACCCCATCATTTAATCTTCCAGCACCGGGCAGGCGTCACACCCTATACGTCCACTTTCGTGTTTGCAGAGTGCTGTGTTTTTATTAAACAGTCGCAGCCACCATTTTATTGCAACCCTTTTGCCCTTCTGTTGTTCACAGTCAAGCTACTTGGGCGTACCTTATCCCGAAGTTACGGTACCAATTTGCCGAGTTCCTTCTCCTGAGTTCTCTCAAGCGCCTTAGAATACTCATCTCGCCCACCTGTGTCGGTTTGCGGTACGGTCTTGTTAAACTGAAGCTTAGAGGCTTTTCTTGGAACCACTTCCGATTGCTTCGCGAATAAATTCGCTCGCCTCACACCCTTGAATTACGCTAGCGGATTTGCCTACTAGCCTTCTCCAATGCAAGGACCGGGACATCCAACACCCGGACAACCTTCCGCGATCCGTCCCCCCATCGCATTTAACAATGGTACAGGAATATTAACCTGTTTCCCATCAGCTACGCATCTCTGCCTCGCCTTAGGGGCCGACTCACCCTGTTCCGATGAACGTTGAACAGGAAACCTTGGGCTTACGGCGAGGGGGCTTTTCACCCCCTTTATCGCTACTCATGTCAGCATTCGCACTTCTGATACCTCCAGCATGGTTCACACCACACCTTCACAGGCTTACAGAACGCTCTCCTACCATCACTTACGTGATCCACAGCTTCGGTAACTGGCTTAGCCCCGTTACATCTTCCGCGCAGGACGACTCGATCAGTGAGCTATTACGCTTTCTTTAAAGGATGGCTGCTTCTAAGCCAACCTCCTGACTGTTTTAGCCTTCCCACTTCGTTTCCCACTTAGCCCGTTTTAGGGACCTTAGCTGGTGGTCTGGGTTGTTTCCCTCTTGACGGCGGACGTTAGCACCCGTCGTCTGTCTCCCGTGCTCGCACTCTTCGGTATTCGGAGTTTGCTATGGCGCAGTAATCCGCAATGGACCCCACTACCATGACAGTGCTCTACCCCCGAAGGTGATACACGAGGCACTACCTAAATAGTTTTCGGAGAGAACCAGCTATTTCCAGTTTTGTTTAGCCTTTCACCCCTATCCACAGCTCATCCCCTAACTTTTCAACGTTAGTGGGTTCGGTCCTCCAGTACGTGTTACCGCACCTTCAACCTGGCCATGGATAGATCAACTGGTTTCGGGTCTACACCCAGCAACTAGCGCCCTATTCGGACTCGCTTTCGCTACGCCTCCCCTATACGGTTAAGCTTGCTACTGAATGTAAGTCGCTGACCCATTATACAAAAGGTACGCAGTCACCCCTTACGAGGCTCCTACTGTTTGTATGCATGCAGTTTCAGGATCTATTTCACTCCCCTCCCGGGGTTCTTTTCGCCTTTCCCTCACGGTACTTGTTCACTATCGGTCGATTACGAGTATTTAGCCTTGGAGGATGGTCCCCCCATATTCAGACAGGATTTCACGTGTCCCGCCCTACTTGTCTCTAGCTTAGTTCGATTAATCGGTTTTCCCATACGGGGCTATCACCCTTTATTGCCGGACTTTCCATTCCGTTCTGATAACAGACTAATTAATACTAGAAGGCTCTTCCCATTTCGCTCGCCACTACTTTGGGAATCTCGGTTGATGTCTTTTCCTCTGGCTACTTAGATGTTTCAGTTCACCAGGTTCGCTTCTCGTAACCTATGTATTCAGTTACGGATACCTCAAAAGAGGTGGGTTTCCCCATTCAGAAATCTACGGATCAAAGCTTATTTGACAACTCCCCGTAGCTTATCGCAGTCTATAACGTCTTTCGTCGCCTGTAATCGCCAAGGCATCCACCACATGCACTTATTCGCTTGATCCTATAACGAGCACCATTGGTACAAGTTATAAGTTCTTCTCTATATTACTAACTACTTGTTGCGATATGTTTGTGCCGTAATCCAAGTAAATCTAATTACTTGAAGAACTATTTGTTGTTGATTCAATCAACTACCCATGTATATTGAACTCTCAATAAATTCAATATACGCATTGCTTACTCAAATTTTTAAAGAACAGCCGATTAAAGGCAAAGATAAAAGCACCTTGATGCGCTTATCTTTGCCGTTAGAAGTAAATGGTGGAGGATGACGGGATCGAACCGACGACCCCCTGCTTGCAAAGCAGGTGCTCTCCCAGCTGAGCTAATCCCCCAGCTAATACTTATTGCCAGGCTTGCTGCTGATCTGTGGTGGGTCTGGAAGGACTTGAACCTTCGACCCCCGCCTTATCAAGACGGTGCTCTAACCACCTGAGCTACAGACCCGCGGCATTTCTCTCTTTATCAACCGATAAGTGTGGGCACTAAAGAATTAACATCTTTTCTCTAGAAAGGAGGTGATCCAGCCGCACCTTCCGATACGGCTACCTTGTTACGACTTCACCCCAGTCATGAACCCTGCCGTGGTCGTCGCCCTCCTTGCGGTTAGGCTAACGGCTTCTGGCAAAACCCACTCCCATGGTGTGACGGGCGGTGTGTACAAGACCCGGGAACGTATTCACCGCGACATTCTGATCCGCGATTACTAGCGATTCCAGCTTCACGTAGTCGAGTTGCAGACTACGATCCGGACTACGATGCATTTTCTGAGATTAGCTCCCCCTCGCGGGTTGGCAACCCTCTGTATGCACCATTGTATGACGTGTGAAGCCCTACCCATAAGGGCCATGAGGACTTGACGTCATCCCCACCTTCCTCCGGTTTGTCACCGGCAGTCTCTTTAGAGTGCTCTTGCGTAGCAACTAAAGACAAGGGTTGCGCTCGTTGCGGGACTTAACCCAACATCTCACGACACGAGCTGACGACAGCCATGCAGCACCTGTGTCCACTTTCCCTTACGGGCACCTAATGTATCTCTACTTCGTTAGTGGCATGTCAAGGGTAGGTAAGGTTTTTCGCGTTGCATCGAATTAATCCACATCATCCACCGCTTGTGCGGGTCCCCGTCAATTCCTTTGAGTTTTAATCTTGCGACCGTACTCCCCAGGCGGCTGACTTCACGCGTTAGCTACGTTACTCAGGAATAAATTCCCGAACAACTAGTCAGCATCGTTTAGGGCGTGGACTACCAGGGTATCTAATCCTGTTTGCTCCCCACGCTTTCGTGCATGAGCGTCAGTATTATCCCAGGGGGCTGCCTTCGCCATTGGTATTCCTCCACATCTCTACGCATTTCACTGCTACACGTGGAATTCTACCCCCCTCTGACATACTCTAGCTATGCAGTCACAAGCGCAATTCCCAGGTTAAGCCCGGGGATTTCACGCCTGTCTTACATAACCGCCTGCGCACGCTTTACGCCCAGTAATTCCGATTAACGCTTGCACCCTACGTATTACCGCGGCTGCTGGCACGTAGTTAGCCGGTGCTTATTCTTCAGGTACCGTCATTCGCAGACTGTGTTAGAGCTGCTGTTTCTTCCCTGACAAAAGAGCTTTACAACCCGAAGGCCTTCTTCACTCACGCGGCATTGCTGGATCAGGGTTGCCCCCATTGTCCAAAATTCCCCACTGCTGCCTCCCGTAGGAGTCTGGGCCGTGTCTCAGTCCCAGTGTGGCTGATCGTCCTCTCAGACCAGCTACTGATCGTTGCCTTGGTGAGCCTTTACCTCACCAACTAGCTAATCAGGTATCGGCCGCTCTAATTGCGCGAGGCCTTACGGTCCCCCGCTTTCCCCCTTAGGGATTATGCGGTATTAGCACAGCTTTCGCTGCGTTATCCCCCACAATAAGGTACGTTCCGATATATTACTCACCCGTTCGCCACTCGCCACCAGGTGCAAGCACCCGTGCTGCCGTTCGACTTGCATGTGTAAGGCATGCCGCCAGCGTTCAATCTGAGCCAGGATCAAACTCTTCAGTTTAATTCCTGTGATGCATTACTGCATCGTCGCTCACTCATTCAGAATCGACTCCAATCTTTCGACCGGAACCAAATTTACTGTTTTGTGAGTACTGCTTTATATCTGTCCCGAAGGACTGGATGTCTTTTCCCAGTACCCACATTTATCGGTTGACTACTTTTTAAAGAAGGCTGACTGTTTTTCGTTAATTTCGAATCACATTCAGCAGAGAAACGAGACTATGCCATACCCTTTTTGGCATGTCAACACCTTTGACAGAAATATTTAATAAATCCTGCAAAAAAATTTACTGATTTTTGTTATTTTCTTTTTTTACTCTTTACAAACAATTACTTATAGAGCATGGCCTGATTTTGTCTAATGTCCCCAACTGAAGCGATCTCTTGCAATCAATCAAATTAGTTTTTGGTTTTTTCGAGGTGATGAATCAATTTTCCCGAGAAGCCTTAAATAATCTATGGCTCAAGCAGAAAGCAGGGTCTTCCCTATGAAAAAAAGCCCACAAAAGTGGGCTTTTTATTATTTGGCAGGGCGCTTTTGACTATTTGGCGCCATCTAATCTCTTTTTGTCGGCCTCAGAGATCAAATCAAACACTTTGGTCACTTGTTTTACACCTGGAACACTTCGGGCTATTTCTACAGCGCGATTTGCTTCTGCATCGGTCACAATGCCCATCAAATAAACTTTGCTCGCCTCGGTAATCACCTTCATTGAGTTTGAAGGAACTCCTTCCGTGGCAACAAAGGCGCCCTTGATGCGAGTGGTCAAATAACTATCGTTTGCTCTGGCACTTAAACCGCTGATAGGGGCAGGAACCATTTCATTAAAAACAGTCGTCACATTTTTCATGTTCTTAATGTCTGCTTCAACGCTGCTTTTGATAGCGTCAGTTCGCGTCTCACCGGTCAATAAAACTCTTCGATTGAAGACGCTCACATTGACGTGAATATTGTCACCATATTTTTTAGTTAAAAAGCTTTCTGCCTCTAACTGAATTCCGCGATCAATTGCTTGTGTGCCGGGATTTCTTCTATCAGCAATCACAAGTGCGCCGCCAGCCATACCTCCCGCAACCAAAGGAAAGCAGCCCGTAAGAGCGCTAGCGCTTGCACCAAGTGCAATTAATTTCAAAGTTTGGCGCTTAAGTTGTTTGGTCATTTTTACCCTCTAAAATTTAATCGAACATCAAGTGATCAACGCCATCACACAGACAATGCAATAACAACAAATGTGTTTCTTGAATGCGTGCTGTGCGATCAGCGGGAACGCATAAATGAACATCAGAATTTTTTAAAATATTTTTAATCTTGCCGCCATCTTTGCCAGTGAATGCAATCACAGACATACCCTTGAGATGAGCCGCCTCAATCGCCGCAATCACGTTCGCAGAATTTCCTGAAGTTGAAATGCCTAAAAGTACATCGCCCGCCTGACCGAGTGCTCTAACTTGTTTGCTGAAAATAACTTCATAGCTATAGTCATTTGCAATTGCAGTCAATATCGAAGAGTCTGTGCTCAAAGCTATGGCTGGCAACTCCCGACGTTCGCGCTCAAATCTGCCCACCAACTCTGCAGCAAAATGTTGAGCATCAGCTGCTGAGCCGCCATTACCGCAGGCCAATATTTTCTTTTCAGAGCTCAAGGCTTGATGCATGAGATTTATGGCGCACACAATATCTTCAGACATTGTTTCGGCGGCTTTTTGCTTTGTTTCAATGCTGTCAGAAAAATGTTTTTTGACGCGCTTTTCTAAATTGTTTTTAATCTCTTCATTCATAGCTAGATTATGCCCTCAAGACTTATTTCTACAAACATATATTACCTTTTAACTGATCAAAATTGCCTTGCCAGAATCTTTGATGCATCATCATTCATTTGAGTCACATTTACTCAAATAGAAAGTTTGTATGGATTTATTTAAATTTGCTCATGGGCAAAGTTTTCCTCCTGGAACACTCTACCTAGTTCCAACACCCATTGGAAACTTAGCGGATATCACCATCAGGGCTCTACACATATTGAATCAGGTAGATGGCATTGCTTGCGAAGATAAGCGGCATAGTTCCATGCTACTCAACGCATACGGCATTTCAAAGCCGCTGTATGCCTTGCACGAACACAACGAAATTTCTGCAAGCGCGCATCTTTTAGAAAAACTTCGGAATGGTGAACGTTGGGCGTACATATCTGATGCAGGAACGCCAGGCATATCAGATCCCGGCGCAATTCTTTGTGCAGAAGTTACCAAGGCAGGCTATCAAGTCTCACCACTGCCAGGCCCGAGTGCAATTACAGCCGCAGTTTCTGGAGCAGGAAATTTTTTAAAACACGGCAATGGTGGCTTTCAGTTTTTAGGCTTTTTGCCGGCCAAAGCAAATCAGCGCGATGAGTTACTTAAAGTGGCCGCAACATCTCACGTCAGCTCTTTCTTTTATGAAGCGCCACATCGCATTGAATCTACGCTCAAATCCATCTGCGCTCAATTAGATGGCGAGCGAAAAGTACTGATCGCAAAAGAGTTGAGCAAAATTTTCGAGGAAATTAAAGTGATTGCAGTTCGAGATTTGGCAGATTGGATGAAGACAGTTGATAGTTGGCAGGGCGAGTATGTTCTTGGCATAGAAGGAGTTGCGCGCACTGAGTCACCAACTAGATTTGATGAGAGCACGCTTCAATGGATTTCAGCCATTAACGGCAGAATAGGGCACAAAGAACTTTCTGAAATCATTGCTCAAATCACGGGCATCAGCAAAAAAGATGCCTATCGTGAATTGATTGAGAAAAAAGAAACGTAAAAAAAGCCCCACTGAGGGGCTTTTTTATTGATTGCTAGCTCTTTATTTCTTTGGCTCGGCTTGCTTTGGAGCTTCTGGAGCCTTAGGTTCTGCAAATTTACCGCCTGCTGAAGCAGCCAAGTACACCACAGCTCTTCCTAATTCATAGTCAGAAACATCGTCTGGACTGGTACCAGCTCTTGCAGGCATAGCACCTTTACCTTTAACAACGGCGCTCAAAAGGCCATCGTAACCACGTCCAAGGCGAGCACCCCAGCCACCAGCGTCACCAAACTTAGGGGCGCCAGCAGCGCCTGTTGCATGACAAGAGGCACAAGCTTGTTTGTAAATTTCTTCACCAGTTTTGAAAACTCTTGGGCCTGATGCGTCCTTGAAGTCTAAAAGCGCAACTGGTTTGATCAACTGATTGGCTGATTCAGCAGCTGCATCAGCGCTGGCTGATGGTTTTTTTCCACTACCTACATAGGTCATTAAAAAAGCAATGATGATCAGCGGCACAAAAAAGCTCGCAAAAACCATCACAATTAACTGCTTGGGTGATTTAATCAAATTTCCGTGTTCTTCACTCATGGCACTTTTCCTTTTTATCTAGCTCGGAGCATTATAGCGAGGATAATTCCCTTCAGCCTTACAATCTTAGAGACGCGACCGTAGTTCAATGGATAGAATTAGAGTTTCCGAAGCTCTCGATACAGGTTCGATTCCTGTCGGTCGCACCAGGCTCTAAATTCCCACAATTAGACATAGATCAAGCTCAATTAAAGAAAAACATCTAAAATGAGCCATTCTTGAATTTTGCCCTTAAAAAGGTCGCTATGTCCGCAAATACTGTAGAAGCCACTATTGATCAGCCAATTCCGGTCGGTCAACCCATTCCCCACAGAAAAGTCATTCGTTCTTGGCTGACGCCACTGACTGAGCGTGCTGTTGTGCGTGCCATTGTCTTGCAAATCATTGACACAGTCATTTTGACTGCGGGCATCGTCGGCACCGTTTACTTTGAATCAGTTTTAGTAAAAATTCTTTTGGCTGTTTTTTCTGGCTTCATGATTGGCCGTATTTTTATTTTGGGTCATGATGCATGTCATCAGAGCTTTACGCCACATCGCGGACTTAACAAAGTATTAGGACGCCTTGCATTTTTGCCATCGCTAACTCCATACAGTCTTTGGGAAGTTGGTCATAACGTGGTTCACCATGGACAAACAAATCTCAAAGGTTTTGATTTCGTTTGGGCACCTTTGTCTTTGGAAGAATTTAACAAGCTAACTCCTGCTGAAAAAGCATTAGAGCGTCACTACAGAAGTGGTTGGGGCCCAGCCTTGTATTACTTCCTAGAGATCTGGTGGAAGAAGATGTTCTTCCCAAGCAAGAAGGCCATGCCTGCAACTCGCCCAGCGTTCTTATGGGACAACGTTTTAGTTTCTGCATTTGCAGTTCTTTGGATTGGCGCTTTGGTAATTTCCGCAATTCAAACCAATCAATCAATCTTGCTCACTGTCATCATGGGCTTTTTGATTCCATTCATTTTCTGGAATGCGATGATTGGATTTGTTGTGTATGTTCATCACACACACCCAAGCGTTTCTTGGTACTCAGATAAATCAGAGTGGTTGAGAGCTCAGCCTTTTGTTTCTACAACGGTGCATTTGGTTTTCCCACTTAAATGGGGCGCTTGGATGCACCACATCATGGAGCACACCGCTCACCACGTTGATATGAGCGTGCCACTTTACAAACTTAAAGAGGCTCAAGCAAAGCTAGAAAATATGCTTCCTGAGAGAATCATCATTCAAAAGTTTTCTTGGGCTTGGTATTTTGATACTGCCAAACAGTGCAAACTTTATGACACAGAAAAGAAATGCTGGTTAGATTTTGACGGAAACAAAACAGCTGATTCAATCAAAGTTGTTCTAAGCTAAAAGTTCCACAAAAACGCCCTTTCAAGGGCGTTTTTCAAAAAGCCGTTAAAATAGCATCTTGAATCTTTAAGAGAAGTTTATATGTCAACCCCGCCAAGCACACTGGAAAGCAATACAAGAGTCATGAAGTTTTGCTCTTCCTGCAGTAGAGAAAAGCCTCTAGAGGGTGGCACATGGATTCCTACAAGCAATCGCAAGCAACGTTGGATATGCGCAAGCTGCTTGTATAACAGAACCCACCGAACCGGTTCTGCCAAGGCTTAATTAGCCATTTCACCCACGTAAGGGTTGTTTTTTCTTTCTTCACCAAAGGTGGAGACTGGGCCATGGCCAGGTATAAATGTAATGTCATCGCCCAAAGGGAAAAGCTTTTCTCTGATAGCCCTTATTAAATCGGCATGATTTCCCCTAGGAAAATCTGTGCGCCCAATAGACCCCGCAAACAAAACATCCCCAACAATTGCCAAGCGATCATCTTTGGAATAAAAAATAACGTGTCCTGGGGTGTGGCCTGGGCAATGCTTCACCAATAATTCAACTTGACCAACAGTAACAACGTCGTCATCTTTTAGCCACTTATTTGGTTCAAATGCCTGCGCCATTGGAAATCCAAATCGCTTGCTTTGCTCAGGGAGTTGATCAATCCAAAAGCGCTCATCTTCGTGAGGACCTTCAATTTGAATGCCCAAATCATTTGCTAATGATGCTGCCGCAGCACAGTGATCTATGTGACCGTGTGTTAATAAGATTTTTTCTGGGATTGCACCAGCCTGTTTTAGTGCATCTAATATTTTGGGGATATCGCCGCCTGGATCAACAATAGCAGCCTGATTAGTTTTTTCACAAATCAAGATTGAGCAGTTTTGCTCAAAGGGCGTTACCGGAACTATGAGTACTTTTAAAGTCATAGTTCCGATTATCGCAACAAACTAAAAATCACCAACTAGATTCGCGATCAGGGCTTGAAGTAATTTTGTGGATGGCCAAGTCAGCACCATCAAACTCATCTTCTTGAGACATGCGCAAGCCTAAAACTGCTTTCAGTATTCCATAGACAATCAAACCTGAAATTGCAGCAAATGCAACTCCGGCGACCGTACCAATCAACTGAGCAGTAAAGCTCACACCGCCCAATCCACCCAAAGCCTTTTGTCCAAATACGCCGGCCGCAATACCGCCGAGGGCACCGCACAATCCATGCAAAGGCCAAACGCCCAACACATCATCAATTTTCCAGCGGTTTTGCACCATGGTGAACATCACCACAAATAAGCCACCCGCCATTCCACCCACAACCAAGGCGCCCATTGGATGCATTAAATCTGAACCCGCACACACAGCAACAAGACCAGCCAAAGGACCGTTATAGCTAAAGCCTGGGTCGTTTTTACCAGCAGCCCAAGCAACCAAAGTGCCGCCAACCATTGCCATCAATGAGTTCATTGCAACCAAACCGCTGAGCTTTTCAACAGTTTGAGCACTCATCACGTTAAAACCAAACCAGCCTACCGCCAACACCCACGCGCCAAGCGCTAAAAATGGAATGCTTGAAGGTGGATGCGCAGAAACTCTGCCATCCTTTGTGTAGCGGCCATGACGTGCACCCAACAAAATAATTGCAGGCAAGGCAATCCAACCGCCCACCGCATGAACAACCACAGAGCCCGCAAAATCATGGAACTCTTCACCAGTTAATTCTTTAAGCCATGCTTGGAAACCAAATTGCTGATTCCAGACCATTCCTTCAAACAATGGATAAACAAAACCCACCAAAATGAATGTGGCAATTAGTTGAGGATTGAATTTCGCACGCTCTGCAATACCGCCAGAAATAATCGCTGGGATTGCCGCAGCAAACGTCAATAAAAAGAAGAATTTGACCAGTTCAAATCCGCTTTTTTGCGCCAAAACTTCTGCGCTAGAAAAGAAGTTAAGGCCGTAGGCAATGCTGTAACCAATAAAGAAATAAGCGATTGTTGATACGGCAAAATCGATCAAAATTTTGACCAGTGCGTTTACCTGATTCTTTTTACGAACAGTTCCTAGTTCTAAAAAAGCAAAGCCGGCATGCATTGCTAGCACCATGATGGCGCCCGTCATGATGAAAAGGGCGTCAACCCCTGACTTAAAGTTTTCCATTTATCACCCCTAGATGACCTCAATTAAGTTTCGAATTATGAAGGTTCTGGTGCACAAAAATACCCGCTTATGCACCAAATTTGTGCGCGTGATATTTTTGGAGGTTTTCGGCAGCTTGGGTACAATGTTGCATCGATGGGAGAGTTTGGATTTACCAACGCCGAAGGCGCAATGCCCATGAACGCTCAGGCAAATGGACCGTCGATATTTACACTCTGGAGAGCGGCATTCAGTTGCCCACCGAAGGGGCTAAAAGAGTACAAATGGTTTGCACTCTTCAATCTCTCAGGTAACAGGACAGGGGGGCATCAATTCCTTTAAGGAGTTTGGATGTCGGCTGTCCCTACAAATCTAAAACGCACCATCCTTTTTGACGCACATCACCTGGCTGGAGCAAAGCTTGTTGATTTCGGCGGATGGGAAATGCCTGTTAACTATGGCTCTCAAATTGAAGAACACATTGCCACTCGAACAAATTGTGGCGTGTTTGACGTGTCTCACATGGCAGCGGTCGATGTTATCGGAAAAGATGCAAAAGCTTTTTTAGAAAAAGTCGTTGCTAATAATGTCAACAAACTAAAAAACAATGGGCAAGCCCTTTATGGATGCTTGTTAAATGACGAAGCTGGCGTTATTGATGATTTGATTGTCTATCGCCTGGACCCTAACTATCGCTTGGTGATCAATGCCGCAACGGCTCACACAGATCTTGAATGGTTAAATAAACAAGCGGCCAGCTTTCAAGACGTGAAGCTTATTCCTAGAAGATCAGATCTGATTGCCAATCAAAATCCGCAAGGCATGATTGCTGTTCAGGGCCCTAAAGCGCTTGAACTCATTAAAAAGGCCATTCCATCACTTGCCAATGCTACATCTGAATTGAAAAACTTTCATGCCTCATGTGAAGAAACTCCTTTTGGAGAAATCATGATCGCAAGAACAGGTTACACCGGTGAAGATGGTGCTGAGTTATTGGTGCCACTGAACCACACAGTGGCCGTGTGGAATCTTTTGATTGCTCAGGGAGCACAACCTGCAGGCCTTGGAGCACGAGACACTCTTCGCTTAGAAGCTGGCATGAACTTATATGGCCAGGACATGAATGAGCAAACAAATCCTTTGGATGTTGGTCTTTCTTGGACCATTGATCGTTCAGGCGAGCGTGACTTCATTGGTAAATCTGCCTTAGAGAATAAACCTCAGAAATTTGTTTTTCTTGGTTTGATACTTCAAGACAAAGGTGTTTTGCGCGCTCACCAAATTGTTCGATCAAGCAAAGGTGAGGGCGAAATAACCAGCGGCACTTTCAGCCCATCACTTCAAAAATCTATTGCGCTTGCCAAGCTTCCTTTAGCAACAGAAATTGGCGAGACAGTAAAAGTTGTTATTCGTGACAAAGAATTAAACGCAGTTGTTGTTAAACCCCCTTTTGTTCGCCATGGCAAAGCCTTGGTTTAATTTTGGAGAAACTAATATGAACATCCCTCAAGACCTACGTTATACAGAATCTCATGAATGGGTTCGCAAAGAAGCTGATGGTTCAATCACCGTTGGAATTACTGACCATGCTCAAGAAGCGTTGGGCGATATTGTTTTCCTTGAATTGCCAAACGTTGGCAAGTCTCTAAACGCTGGTGATGCATGTGCCGTGGTTGAGTCTGTGAAGGCTGCCAGCGATATTTACGCACCTTTGTCTGGCGAAGTGATTGCCATCAATGATGCAGCAACGTCTGCACCTGAAATAGTTAACTCAGATGCTTATGGCTCATGGTTATTCAAGATTAAACCCACAGACATCAGCAAAGTTGATGGCCTTCTTTCAGCAGAAGCATACGGAAAAAACATTGGTGCATAAAGAATGAAAAGCTCCCTGTCCACACTCGAAAATCATGACGCTTTTTTAAGCCGTCATATTGGCCCATCAGCCAGCGATGAATCCTCGATGTTGAAGTTTTTAGGATTTAATCAACGCGATGAACTGATCAACGCAGTTATTCCAAGCAATATCAGAAGTAAATCTGCTCTACCTTTGGGCGACTACACAAATGCCAAAGGTGAAAACGAAGCGCTTGAATTGCTAGCCAGCATTGCCAATCAAAATAAAGTTTTCAAGTCATTCATTGGTCAGGGCTATTACAACAACATCACCCCAGGCGTTATTCAAAGAAACATTCTTGAGAATCCAGCTTGGTATACAGCTTATACACCTTATCAACCTGAAATTTCTCAAGGTCGTTTAGAGGCAATCATTAACTTTCAACAGATGTTGATTGATTTAACGGGCATGGATATTGCCAATGCCTCTATGCTAGACGAGGGTACTGCAGCAGCAGAAGCCATGACTTTGGCGCTGAGAACTTGCCAATCAAAGTCGATGACTTTCTTTGTGAGCAATGATGTTTTGCCACAAACTTTAGCGGTCATTAAAACAAGAGCAAAGCCATTAAATATTCAACTTGAAATTGGCTCTCATGAAGATGCATTAAAAACTGATGCCTTCGCTGTTTTGCTTCAATACCCAGGTGTTGGTGGTGCGCTTTTAGAAAAAGAAAAGTATCTTGCGATAGCAGAGGCGGTTCATAGCAAAGGTGGCTTATTAATCGCTGCGGCTGATTTGTTGGCCTTGACACTGCTTACTCCGCCAGGAGAGTGGGGTGCTGACGTTGCCATCGGTAGTGCACAACGCTTTGGTGTACCAATGGGTTTTGGCGGTCCTTCTGCTGGATATCTTGCTACAAAAGATGCTTTTAAGAGAAGCATGCCTGGTCGCTTGGTGGGTGTCACGATCGATGCGCAAGGCAACTCTGCATACCGCCTTGCTCTTCAGACCAGAGAACAGCACATCAGACGTGAAAAAGCCACGTCTAATATTTGTACAGCTCAAGTATTACTTGCGGTGATGGCAAGTATGTATGCGGTTTATCACGGACCGGAAGGCCTGAAAAAAATCGCCTTGCGTGTTCATCGCCAAGCCAGCATCTTGGCATTGGCACTCAAACAACTTGGGTTTGAGGTTGTCAACACACATTGGTTTGACACCCTCACAATCAAGACGCCTAATGCCAAGAAAATTCATGAGGCCGCTCAAAAACTTTCTTGCAATTTAAGAGCTATTGATTCTGAACATGTTGGCGTATCAATTGATGAAACAACTGGCAGAAAAGAATTGCAACTGTTGTGGGCGATTTTTGGTGGCGAAGGCGAACTAAATATTGATGCCATTGATCAATCAGTCTCAAGCGCAGTTCCAAGCTCATTGATTCGTAGCAGCGAGTATTTGACTCACCCAACATTTAATCGCTATCACTCTGAGCATGAAATGCTTCGTTATTTGAGAAGTTTGGCTGACAAAGACTTGGCGCTTGATAGAACCATGATTCCGCTTGGGTCATGCACCATGAAATTGAATGCCACCAGCGAAATGTTGCCTGTGACATGGCCTAGCTTTTCTCAAATTCACCCACTTGCGCCTGAAACACAATGGGCTGGATACGCTAAATTAATTGAAGACACAGAGCGCATGATGTGTGCTGCAACTGGCTACGATGCGGTGTCTTTGCAGCCAAACGCCGGTTCGCAAGGCGAGTACGCCGGGCTTCTTGTGATCCGCGCTTATCATGAGTCACGCGGGGAAGGGCATCGCAACATTTGCTTAATCCCTTCATCTGCTCACGGTACAAATCCTGCCTCAGCACAAATGGCCGGAATGGAAGTGATCGTTGTTAGCTGCGACACAAATGGCAACGTTGATTTGGTTGATCTTAAGAACAAGGCTGAAGAGCACTCCAAAAATCTTGCTGCCATCATGATCACTTACCCAAGTACTCACGGTGTATTTGAAGAAGGCGTTCAAGAGTTATGTGAAATCATTCACCAGCACGGTGGCCAGGTTTATATTGACGGCGCCAACATGAATGCCTTGGTTGGCACCGCAGCGCCAGGTCATTTCGGTGGTGATGTTAGCCATCTTAATTTACATAAAACTTTCTGTATTCCTCATGGCGGCGGCGGTCCAGGCGTAGGTCCTGTGGCTGTTCGCGCACACCTTGCCAAGTTTTTGCCTTGCTCTTATACAGCAGGTACAGCTTCAAAGTGGAATGACCTAGAGTGGATGAGAATCAGTGCTGCGCCATTTGGATCTGCGTCCATCCTTCCTATCTCATGGATGTACGTTGCCATGATGGGTGCTGCTGGCCTTGCCAAAGCGACTGAAACAGCGATTGTTTCTGCTAACTATGTTGCCAAAAAACTAGAAAATTTCTATCCGGTTTTATACAAAGGTAACGAGGGCTTGGTGGCTCATGAGTGCATTTTGGATTTGCGTCCTCAACAAAAAGAGTCTGGCATTAGTAACGAGGACGTTGCCAAACGCTTGATGGACTTTGGTTTCCATGCCCCAACGATGAGTTTCCCTGTTCCAGGAACACTGATGATTGAGCCAACCGAAAGTGAATCAAAATTCGAACTCGATCGTTTCATTGAAGCCATGGTTGCCATTGCAGAAGAAATCCGCAAAGTATCAAATGGTTCATTTGATAAAGAGAACAATCCTCTTAAAAATGCCCCTCACACAGCTGAAGTCATTTTGGCCAATGAGTGGAATAAACCTTATACACGTGAAGAAGCCGCATACCCAGTGGGCCGCTTGAGAAAGAACAAGTATTGGCCGCCTGTTGGAAGAGCAGACAACGTGTATGGTGATAGAAATCTATTTTGCACATGCGTACCAATCTCTGAATACGCATAAATTAGTTTTTCTTTAAATACTGATGGGGTCGCGCTCGATATACCAGCCGACCCCTTTTCTTTTGGTGTGCGCTTCTGTCAAATAGTGTTGCAAAATTTCAATGCTCTTCTGTAAGTCTTGCCGACTTTCAGATTCAACCAGCATTTGAGCGCGCTCTTTACCAGCAATTCTCATCATGGCGCGAGGAATCACATCGCTCAACATGACATTGGCTGGCCAAATTTTGTCTGACTTTGCTAACAGTGATGCATCCTTCAACATGTCAATGGCTTGCACTAAAGTTTTATGCTCGCCATGGATCAAAGCTTGATAAGAAAATGGCGGCAAGCCAACCATGGATCGTTCATTTTTTAATTCTTCTAAGAAGCCATCCACATCTGCGTTTTTCAAATACTTGTAGGGTATCGCTTCAGGATAACGAGTTTGAATAATCACCTTTGACTCCCCAGCCTCCTCACTACGACCAGCTCTGCCAGCAACTTGCATGAGTTGAGCAAACAATCTTTCTGACGCCCTAAAATCCTGAGAGAAAAGGCTTGCATCGGCATCAATCACACCAACGAGCGATACCGCTTTGTAGTCATGACCCTTTGCAATCATTTGAGTTCCAACAATGATGTCGGCATTACCCTCATGAATTTCACTGAACAAGTTTTCAGCACTGCCTTTTTTTCTTGTTGTATCAGCATCTACACGCAATATATTTGCTTTCGGAAAGATCGCTGACAAAAGCTCTTCTATCTTTTGAGTTCCTTTACCCAATGGGCTCAAGTCTGTATTTCCACAATCAGGGCATGCTTTTGGCACAGGCTTCATGACGCCGCAATGATGGCAGCACAAGTTCTTTTTATATTCCGTTATCTTATGGAGCACCATGCGCGCAGAACATTTAACACAATCAGACAACCATCCACATGCTTCACAATTGAGCACCGGTGAATAACCTCTTCGATTGATGTAAATGATGCTTTGAAGGCCTTGATCTAAATTCTTTTGCAACTCATTGAGAAGGTGCTCGCTGATGCCATGCTCATTTTTTTTGCCAGCTTTTTGCTCTTGTTTTAAATCTAATATTTGTATCAATGGTGGGCGTGCATTTTTCGCTGCGCGAGCCTTTAAGCTGAGGGTTTCATATCTTTTTTCTTGTGCATGAAACCATGTTTCTAGGCTAGGAGTTGCGGATGCCAACACAACTGGGATATTAAGTTTTTTTGCTCGCCAAACCGCAAGGTCTCTGGCTGAATACCTCACACCCTCTTGCTGTTTATAAGATAAGTCGTGCTCTTCATCGACCACGATTGCTTTCAGATTGGGGGCTGAAGTTGCTACTGCCATACGTGTGCCAAGAATGATTTGCGCCGTACCCAAATGTGCTTTTTGCCAGTTATCTGCACGCGTTCTATCTGTGATCCCACTGTGCATTACCACCAGTTTTTTTCCTGGAAATGCTTGTTCAACAGATGCTTCCAGCTGTGGCGTTAAATTGATTTCAGGCACCATGATCATGACTTGTGATTGGTCATCATCTAAGATTTTTTTTAACCAATGTAAATAAGTCAGGGTTTTGCCGCTACCAGTTACTCCTTGTAACAGGTTACAGCTAAATGTTTTGCTGATACTTTGATTCCAGAGTTTTTCCACAATGACAGATTGATCATTGTTCAGGCTGATTGCGCTTACTTCTGTTTCATCACCAGATGCTTTTGTTTTTTTACTTGAAGCGCTTGCTTTGCTACTTTTCTTTTCCTTGCCAAGCAATTCCCATTTAGTTATTTGTCGCCACATTTTAGGTATTGAAGGAATCAATACCTCACCAATGGGTCTTTGATAATAAATTGCTGCAAACTCTGCCATTGCCACTACGTCACTGGAAAGTGGGGGCAGCGGTGCGATGGCTTGTACTTTTTTAATTTTTTCTAAGTCGTATTCGGTTTTATCCAAAATCTGCATCACCACACCGATGCATTCTTGTCTTCCAAAACTTACTTGAACTATTTGTCCTTTTTGTGGCACAGCGGCAAATTCTTCATTCCAAGCGTAGTCAAATAACTGATTCAATGGGCTGTCGATGGCCACTTGAACAATTATCTTTTCTAGGCTTTTAGCTTCAAAGCTCATGTTTTACTTTAAGTCCGTGATGAAGAGCATTGCACTTATTGGTTTTTTAAAAAGCGTTCTTTAGTCTGTGGAAAACCTTGTGGATAACTGATTAATTATCCCAGTATTTTAAAATTGATCATTCTTTTTATGTGATTTCAGCAATTATTATCCAGCATAAAAATCCATATAAATTAATGGGTTACAGAATTTAATTTGGCTCGTGGGGCGATTTTTGCTGGTAAGGGCTTGGGTTTTTATGTCACAAGATGCCTGTGCATAAGTTACCACTCACATGCTTATTTTTACTTATTTCTAAGCGCTTTTGAGTGACTGACAACCGTCTCGGTCAGGGCAATAACATGCTCAGGATTGGTGAACTGAGATATGCCATGGCCCAAATTAAAGACATGGCCATCTAATGGGTGAAGGTTTTCAGCCAAAGCTGGCGCTGCCGCCAATTCATCCAAAATTCTCTTAACTTCTGTACTAATTTGCTCAGGACTTGAAAACAGCGCCAATGGGTCAAAGTTTCCTTGAAGGGCCAATGGTGTTTTGTTTGCAAGTAAACGCTTACGTGACTTTGCAACAGATGCTGTCCAATCTAGTCCGATGACATCTGCACCAGATGTGGCAATGTCTTCTAACCAAATTCCACCGCCTTTAGTAAATACTAAAATTGGAATTTGTTGGCCATCTTTTTGTCTTGGCAATAAATCGATCACAGCCTTCATGCTGGCCAAAGAAGTTTTTTGATACCAACCGTCTGGCAATAAACCGCCCCACGTATCAAAAATCATCAACGCTTGCGCACCGGCATCAACCTGCGCTGTTAAATAGTCAGCAACAGACTGAATATTTGCATCTAAAACCTTTTTCATTAAATCAGGCCTTTGATACAACATCTCTTTTGTATTCTTAAAGTCGGATGATCCTGAACCTTCAATCATGTAACAAGCGAGAGTCCATGGGCTTCCTGAAAAACCAATCAGAGGAACTCTTTGTTGACCATTTTGAGTGAGCGCTTTTCTGATTTCAGATACAGCATCAAATACATATTTCAATTGATCGAGATCAGCAGGTCTTAAATTATTAACCGCTTGTTCGTCTCTCAATGGACGGCTGAATCTTGGTCCTTCGCCTGCCTCAAAACTCAAGCCCAATCCCATTGCATCTGGTATGGTCAGAATGTCTGAAAACAGAATGGCTGCATCCAAAGGATATCTATCCAATGGTTGCAAAGTAACTTCTGTTGCTAGCTGAGGATTTTTCGCAAGCGCTAAAAAACTTCCTGCTTTAGCTCTTGTGGCGTTGTATTCTGGTAAATAACGTCCCGCCTGGCGCATTAGCCACAGAGGTGTTCTATCTGTCGGCTGCTGAAAGCATGCGCGCAGGAAGCGATCGTTAATTAAAGTCAATTATCTTTTCTGGCGTAACTTTGCAATTGCTGCAAGCTGTGCTGCTGCCATTGCAAACTCTGATTGAGCATGTGCAAAATCAATATCTGTACCGCGATTTTGCATAGCTTCTTCAGCTGCTTTTTTAGCTTCTAAGGCTTTTGCTTCGTCAAGATCATGACCGCGAATAGCAGTATCGGCAAGTACAGTTACTTTGTTTGGCTGTACTTCAAGAATGCCGCCGGCCACGAAAACAAACTCTTCGTCGCCATCAGCTTTCTCAATACGAACTGCACCTGGTCTAATTCTTGTGATGAGGGGGGTATGTCCCGGAAGAATACCCAACTCACCACTTTCGCCTGGCAAAGCAATGAACTTTGCTTCACCGGCGAAAATTGACTGCTCAGCGCTAACTACATCAACGTGGATGCTAGACATTTAAATTCCTTGGTTTACTGCAACTTCTTAGCTTTTTCGATAGCTTCATCAATGCCGCCAACCATATAGAATGCCTGCTCTGGCAAATGGTCAAGCTCACCGTCAACAATCATCTTGAAGCCGCGGATAGTTTCTTTTAGTGGAACGTATTTACCAGGTGAACCTGTAAACACCTCCGCCACGTGGAATGGCTGTGACAAGAAACGCTGAATCTTACGTGCACGTGCAACAGCTTGCTTGTCTTCTGGTGACAATTCGTCCATACCCAAAATAGCAATAATGTCGCGCAATTCTTTGTAGCGTTGCAATGTTGTTTGTACACCGCGAGCAACCGCATAGTGCTCTTCGCCAACCACTTGTGGATCTAACTGACGGCTTGTTGAATCAAGTGGGTCAACCGCTGGGTAGATACCCAAAGCAGCGATGTCACGTGACAAAACAACTGTTGAGTCTAAGTGCAAGAATGTTGTAGCAGGTGATGGGTCTGTTAAGTCATCGGCAGGAACGTAAACCGCCTGAATCGATGTAATAGAACCAGTCTTTGTTGAAGTAATACGCTCTTGTAAACGGCCCATTTCTTCAGCCAACGTTGGCTGGTAACCCACAGCTGATGGCATACGGCCCAACAAAGCAGAAACTTCTGTACCGGCCAATGTGTAACGGTAGATATTGTCAACGAAGAACAAAATGTCACGGCCTTCATCACGGAAACGCTCAGCCATTGTCAAACCAGTCAAGGCAACGCGCAAACGGTTACCTGGTGGCTCGTTCATCTGACCAAACACCATCGCAACTTTATCAAGAACGTTAGAGTCTTTCATCTCGTGGTAGAAGTCGTTACCTTCACGAGTACGCTCACCAACACCTGCGAACACTGATAAACCTGAGTGTTGCTTAGCGATGTTGTTGATCAACTCCATCATGTTAACTGTCTTACCCACGCCGGCACCGCCGAACAAACCAACTTTACCGCCTTTAGCAAACGGGCAAACCAAGTCAATAACTTTGATGCCTGTCTCTAATAGGTCAACTGATGGTGATAGCTCATCAAACTTAGGTGCTAATTGGTGAATCGCGCGACGCTCTTCTGTGCCGATTGGACCAGCTTGGTCGATTGGGCGACCCAACACGTCCATGATGCGGCCCAATGTTGCTGGACCTACAGGCACTGAAATTCCTTTGCCTGTATTTTTAACACCCATGCCGCGACGCAAGCCATCGCTTGAGCCCATCGCAATAGCACGTACAACGCCATCGCCTAATTGTTGTTGCACTTCAAAGGTCAAACCTTTTTCTGCAAAAGATGCCTCACTGCTCTCTTCCAAGATCAATGCGTCATAAATTTTTGGCATTTTGTCACGTGGGAACTGAATGTCCACCACCGCGCCAATACACTGAACGATATTTCCGTTGCTCATCGTAGTTCTCCGATCACTAATTTTTTACAATACTTTGGTTATCAAACCGCCGCAGCGCCGCCGACAATCTCGGACAACTCTTTGGTAATGGCTGCTTGACGTGTTTTGTTGTAAACCAACTGCAACTCACCAATCACGTTCTTCGCGTTATCAGAAGCAGCTTTCATAGCAACCATACGAGCTGACTGCTCAGATGCCATATTTTCTGCAACTGCTTGGTAAATCAACGCTTCAACGTAACGTTTCAACAATTCATCCACAACTGATTGTGGGTCTGGTTCGTACAAATAGTCCCAACCATACTCACGAGCTTCTTCAGTCGTTTGTGTTAATTTTTCACTTGAAAGAGGCAATAGTTTTTCAACAACTGGCTCTTGCTTCATTGTGTTGATGAATTTTGTGTATGCCAAATAAACAGCATCCACTTCACCATTTTCATACGCATCCAATTGAACCTTGATTGCGCCAATGAGTTTTTCCAAGTGCGGTGTGTCGCCCATTTGTGTTACATGAGAAACAACCTTTGCCTTGATCCTATTTAAGAACTGGAAGCCCTTCATGCCAATTGGGGTGCATGACAATGAAACACCTTTAGAATCCAACTCTTTCATGGTATTTGTCAAAGCTCTTAATACGTTGGTATTCATACCACCGCAAAGACCTTTGTCTGTAGTCACAACAATCACACCAGCATTTTTAACTTCACGCTCAACCAAATAAGCAGGGCGGTATTCTGGATTGGCCTTGCCCAAGTTCGCAGCAATATTTCTTACTTTTTCTGAGTAAGGACGTGCATTGCGCATGCGCTCTTGAGCACGCCGCATCTTAGATGCGGCGACCATTTCCATCGCCTTGGTGATCTTGCGCGTATTTTGTACGCTCTTGATCTTTGTCCGTATCTCTTTAGTTCCGGCCATATCGGCTCTCCTTACTTCTTAGAAAGAAGCCGAACGTTTAAAGTCCTCGATCGCAGCGCGCAATGCAGCTTCGTCTTCCTTCGAGAGATCCTTGGTGTCTTCAATACGGCCAATCAAATCAGCAAACTTGCTCTTTAGATGATCATGCAAACCTTTTTCGAAGGCTAAAACATGTTTCACATCCAAGTCATCCAAGAAACCGTTGTTAGCTGCATACAATGAAGATGCCAACTGCCAAACTTGTTGTGGCTGATATTGTGGTTGCTTAAGCAATTCTGTAACACGACGACCGCGCTCCAACTGCTTGCGTGTTGCTTCGTCCAAATCTGAAGCGAACTGAGCAAACGCTGCCAATTCACGGTACTGCGCCAAGTCTGTACGGATACCGCCAGATAATTTCTTAATAACTTTAGTCTGCGCTGCACCACCCACACGTGAAACAGAAATACCCGCGTTAATCGCTGGACGAACGCCTGCGTTGAACAAGTCTGTTTCCAAGAAGATTTGGCCGTCAGTAATAGAAATCACGTTGGTTGGAACGAAAGCAGAAACGTCGCCCGCTTGAGTTTCAATGATTGGCAATGAGGTCAATGAACCTGTCTTACCTTTAACTGCACCATTTGTGAATTTCTCAACATACACTTCGTTAACACGAGCAGCACGCTCAAGCAAACGTGAGTGCAAATAGAATACGTCGCCAGGATAAGCTTCACGACCTGGTGGACGACGCAACAATAGTGATACTTGACGATAAGCAACCGCTTGCTTAGTTAAGTCATCGTAAACAATCAATGCATCTTCACCGCGATCACGGAAATACTCACCCATTGTGCAACCAGCATATGCTGACAAGTACTGCATCGCTGCAGAGTCAGACGCTGTTGCAGCAACGATCACTGTGTACTCCATCGCGCCGTGCTCTTCTAGCTTACGCAATACGTTTGCAATCGTAGAAGCTTTTTGACCAATCGCCACGTATACGCAACGAATGCCTTTACCTTTTTGGTTGATGATGGCATCAACAGCAACAGCTGTTTTACCAGTTTGACGGTCGCCAATGATCAACTCACGCTGACCACGGCCAATTGGTACCATCGCATCAATTGACTTCAAACCTGTTTGAAGAGGCTGGCTAACTGACTGACGATCAATAACGCCAGGAGCAACCTTTTCAATAAAGTCTGTCATTTTTGCATTGATTGGACCCTTGCCATCAATCGGCTGACCCAAAGCATTAACAACACGACCCAATAATTCTGGACCTACTGGAACTTCAAGAATACGACCGGTACATTTAACTGGGTCGCCTTCACTGATGTGCTCATACTCACCCAAAATAACAGCACCTACTGAATCACGCTCTAAGTTAAGCGCAAGACCAAGCGTGTTGTTTGGGAATTCAAGCATTTCACCCTGCATCACGCCTGAAAGGCCATGAACACGGCAAATACCGTCTGTTACTGAAATTACTGTGCCTTGGTTACGGACTTCGGCGCCAACGCCTACACCGCTGATTCGGCTCTTGATCAGTTCACTGATCTCTGATGGGTTGAGTTGCATTTGCTTACTCCTGGGATCTTATTCGGTTATGCGCTAAGGGCGGTTTGCATCGATACCAAGCGGGCTTTCACTGAAGTGTCTAACACCTCATCGCCAACTTGTACGCACACTCCGCCAATCAATTCTGGGTCTACATTTACTGTAGGACGTAGCTCTCTTCCACCAAAGCGCTTCTTCAATGTTGATAACAAGCTATTTAGTTCTTCGCCTTGCAGCGGGAACGCGCTTGTGATCAAAACTTCTGCAGCACCTTCTTGAGCATTTTTTAACGCTGTAAATTGAGCAGCAATTTCTGGCATAGCCAACAAGCGATTGTTGTGTGTCAAAACCTCAACGAAGTTTTTCACAATATCCGCTGGCTTTGTTTTCATGCCGCCCAACAAAATTTGCAATAAATCAGCATCGGCCAACTTTGGATTATTAGCTACTGCCAGTAAATCTGGGTTGCTGGCAACTTGAGCTAACTCTTCTAATTGCTCAGCAATAGCAGATAACTCTGCTGGCTTTGCACTTCTAAAAAGAGCCTCAGCGTATGGGCGGGCAATAGTAGCTAAGTCTGCCATATTAAAGCTCTGCCTTTAGCTGATCTAATAAACCTGCATGTGCTTTTGCATCAACTTCACGACGCAAAATTTGCTCGGCACCTTTCACTGCTAATGCAGCTACTTCAGTACGCAAGGCATCTCTTGCACGCGCTACTTGTTGTTCTGCTTCAGCTTTGGCTTGAGCAATGATGCGAGCAGCTTCTGCTTGAGCATTTGCTTTAATTTCTTCAGCCGATAATTGAGCACGCTTTTCAGCATCAGCAATACGCTGAGTGCCTTCATTGCGAGCTTCTGACAATGCTTGTTCAGCACGTTTTTTTGCAGACTCAAGATCAGCCTTACCGCGCTCAGCGGCAGCCAAACCATCAGCCACTTTTGTGGCTCGCTCGTCTAATGCCTTTACTAATGGTGGCCAAACAAATTTGGCTACAACCCACCACAAAATAAAGAAGACGACCATCTGCGCGAATAGCGTCGCGTTTAGGTTCACGTTTAGTTCCTTTCGGTCACAATGACAAATATCCACGGGCGCTCAAATTGCGCCCGTCAATAACTACGCCTATTACTTAATTACAGCAAGTAATGGGTTTGCGAACGCGAACAACATCGCAACACCAACACCGATCAAGAAAGCAGCGTCGATCAAACCAGCCAACAAGAACATCTTAGTTTGTAGTGGCTCCATCAATTCTGGTTGACGTGCACATGCTTCAATGTACTTACCACCCATCAATGCGATACCCAAACAAGCACCGATCGCGCCTAAGCCGATGATGATGCCGATACCGATAGCTGTTAAACCTTGAACGTGAGCTAGAAATTCTTGCATGTTGACTCCTAAATAAAAAAACAGTTAGTAAAAAAATTAGTGGTGGCTATGTGCTTGCCCGATGTAGACCAAAGTCAACATCATGAAAATGAAGGCCTGCAACAAAATCACCAAAATATGGAAAATCGCCCAAGCGGAACCTGCAATCACATGGCCCACAAAACCTAGGAACGATAAGTCGACACCAAAATGCCAGATGCCGCCTAACAGAGCGATTAGCAAAAAGACCAATTCGCCTGCATACATGTTGCCAAACAATCGCATACCCAATGAAACTGCTTTGGCAATAAATTCAATGATGTTCAAAACCAAGTTAAATGGTGCCAAGTACCACTTTGCACCAAACGGTGCTGAAAGTAGTTCGTGTAAAAAGCCACCGGCACCTTTTGCTTTGAAGCTGTAGAAAATCATCAAAACTAAAACTGACATTGATAAGCCAAGCGTGCCGTTCAAATCTGTTGTTGGCACAAGCTTATGGTGAGGAACGTGGATGCTTCCAAAAATTCCTAAGAATCCGTTAACGCCATGAACCCAATCCACTGGAACCAAGTCAAGCGTATTGAGCAAAATAATCCAGCAGAAAACAAATAGTGCTAAAGGTGCGATGTAAGAGCGATCACCGTGAACGATGCTCTTTGATTGACTCTCAACCATCTCTACCAATAACTCAACCAATGCTTGAAAGCGGCCTGGAACACCAGCCGTTGCACGACGAGCTGCCATGAGCAAAAAGCCCACAACAATCAAACCCATCATCAAAGACCAAAAAACTGTGTCTAAGTTAACCACTGAGAAATCAACAATAGCCTCTTGCTTAGCATGCAATGTATTTAAATTTTGCAAATGCTCTGCAATGTATTCGGTAGGTGTTAAAGCCTTGCCGGTTGCTTCTGTTGCCATCGTTACTTTCCTCTGTTCTTGTCAAACCGCTTGTTCACTTAAAAAACCACGCCAACAGATAACATTTCAGCGCCAGTACATAAGTCAACAACAACGGTAACCAATCCAATTCTGGATAAAAAACTATTACCAAAATAAACATTGCAACAGTTGCAATGATTTTTATTAATTCACCCGTTACAAGACCAACTACTGACGATCCTGCAACATTCGATCCAACTGCTTTTGTAGCTAGTAGCTTTGCTCTCATTGCGAACAACCCCGCAGGGATGATTGCTATAAGACCACCAAGCAGTGAGGATATGGCGGAAGAGTCTAAGCCAAACGGCTTACCCTTTACTGACCAAGCCCAAGCCAAGCAGGAGAGCAACGTTACCAGCCCCTGAAGTACAAATAAGCGCTTAACTGAAACTTTGCTTGGCTTGAGAGCCTCTGAACCCAAAATTACCTCTAGTTCAGCTCTTGTCAACGGTTTAGTTAATTCCTCAGAATCACCTAACTCATTGTCCCAATTAGCATTTTTGTCAATTTCAGCTTTTTGCACAACTCCAGGTACAAAGCCACGAGATTTTACAGAATCTGAGGGCTTTGGGTCAATGCAATTCATAAAAAATTCACACTTACTTTAATCAATGCCTAAACGCTTTAAAAAGCCATCTAATTCATCAAATTGGCTGAATTTAATGCTGATTTCGCCACCACGTCTTTTTTGCTTGATCTCAACTGCTAGATTTAGCTGGTCTGATAATTTCTCTTGAAGCTGCCTTAAATCTGGATCTTCCTTGATTTTGGCCTTTTTAGAGCTGCCTACTTGGGTTTTATTCAAAACCAATTTGGTCGCCATTTGCTCTGCTTCACGCACCGAGAGCTTTTGAATGATGATTTTTTGGGCAAGGCTTACCTGGGCGGCTGCCTCAAGGGGCAAAAGGGCGCGAGCATGGCCCATGTCTATTTCGCCTTTGGCAAGCATCAGCTGAACCGGCTTTGCCAACTGGATCAATCTCAATAGGTTTGAAACCGCACTGCGTGACTTTCCAACAGCTTGAGCCGCCTTGTCGTGCGTGTATCCAAACTCTTCGATTAATCGCGCAAGGCCGTTGGCCTCTTCTAAGGCATTTAAATCTTCGCGCTGCATGTTTTCAATCAAAGCCATGGCAGCCGTGGCTTGATCATTGGCTTGCTTGATTAAAACTGGTACTTCCTTGAGGCCGGCCATGGTGGCCGCACGAAAACGACGCTCACCGGCAATGATTTCATACTTGCCTGAAGCAACGCTTCTTACTAGCAAAGGCTGCATGATGCCTTGCTCTTTAATACTTTCAGATAGTTCCTGCAATGATGCATCCACCATGTTTTTACGTGGCTGATATTTGCCAGCCTGTAATTGGCTGATCTGAAGCATTGCAACGCCACCGGCATTATTCGCAGCGCTTTTATCGTTGGCGCCCAAGAGCGCTTCTAGGCCACGACCCAAACCTTTTTTCTTGATTGTTGTCATATTTTTTTCTTATCCATTACATTGTTTTTATGCGCTGAATCATCTCTGCGCCAAATTGCATATAGGCCTGCGCACCACGCGAGGCTTTATCAAATGTCACGCCCGGCATGCCATACGAAGGCGCTTCAGCCAAGCGAACATTCCTTGGAATGATGGTGTTGAAAACTTTATCTCCAAAGTGCGCCATTAATTGATCTGAAACCTGCTGCTGCAAGGTTGTTCTTGGATCAAACATAACGCGCAACAAACCAATGATGGTTAAATTTGGATTGAGATTGGCATGCACTTGTTTGATGGTGTTAACCAAATCCGACAAGCCTTCCAAGGCGAAATATTCACATTGCATTGGCACAATCACACCATTAGCGGCACACAGACCGTTCAAGGTTAGTAGTGACAGCGCAGGAGGGCAGTCGATCAAGATAAAGTCATATTCATTGAGTACCGGTGCCAAGGCGTTTTTAAGTCTTTCCTCGCGCTCATCGAACTCAACCAACTCAACTTCAGCGCCAGCAAGCTCTCTGTTTGCCGGAAGAACATCGTATCCACCAGTTTCTGATTTAACTCTTGCAGTTAAAACATCAGACATGCCAATTAGGACGTGATAAACACTTTGCTGCAAGTCCATCTTATCGATGCCAGAACCCATGCTGGCATTGCCTTGTGGGTCAAGATCAACAACCAACACTCGCTGTTTTTGTGCTGCCAAGCTTGCTGCTAAATTGACCGTGGTGGTGGTTTTGCCAACGCCACCTTTTTGGTTTGCCACGCAAAATATTTTTGCCATATATATCTTCTTTTAATTAAGCCTTGAATTCTCTCACGCGGACCAACTCGTACAGCCGTCTTTCAGCATCAAGCCCAGGAACGCTGAACAAATAGTCTTTTTCAATCTTCCACGTATCTGGAATGGTTTTTAGATCTTCTTCTAGGGCGCGAGCTTTCATGGCCCACAACAAGCCGCCCGCTTTAAGCATTGGCTCAGAAAGCGTTATAAATTTGCCAAAATCAGAAAAAGCCCTTGAAATACAACAACTTACAGAATCAGCTAGGCTTGGGGCAGCATCTTCAATTCTTGCGCCGTGGACTTTTACGTTATCTAAATGTAACTTGGTCACGATGTGCTGTAAAAAGACCGCTTTTTTCTGGACTGCCTCCATCAAATGAAGTTTCCATGCAGGACGACAAATTGCCAAAGGAATGCCAGGAAGACCACCGCCAGACCCAAGATCTGCCAGAGTAAAAACGCCATCGGCTTTTGGTAATTTCTCAACGTAACTATCCAAGTAGGGAAGAACCGCCAAGGAATCAAGCAGATGCAAGGTAACCGACTGATTTAAATCATGAATTGATGACAAATTATGAGTTTTATTCCAACGCTGAAACTCAATTAAATAATCCAATAAGCGCTGAATAGTCTCTACGGAAAGGTCTAAATTAAGACCTCTCACACCATCACTTAATTGAGCAAGCAGTGCTTGTTGGGAGTCTTTTTCCATCAATCAGCACTGGGGCGTCGACCCAAACCCTTTTTTAAATGGATCAACAATAAAGAAATGGCTGCTGGCGTCACACCAGAAACTCTTGAAGCCTGACCCAAAGTGCTTGGCTTATGAAGGCTGAGCTTCTGCTGAACCTCCATTGACAAGCCCAAAACCTTTGAATAGTTGATGTCTGGGGGCAGGGTCATTTCTTCGTGATAGGCATGGCGGGCAATTTCTGCTGCCTGTCTATCGATATAACCCTGGTATTTAATAGCAATCTCAACCTGCTCAGCAATTTGATCTCTTAAAACAACGTCTTGATCGAGCGGCTCAGCGGACCAGCGACCATCAAATGAGGTTGTTAGGTTTTCATAAGTGATCCCTGGGCGCTTTAACAATTCAGCCAAACTGTATTCATGGGCAATCACCTGACCAAGCAAAAACTCTGACTCAGCTGCATTGATCAGCTTTGGGCTGACCCAGGTTGACTTAAGTCGCTGTGTTTCACGTGAAACAGCCTCCTGCTTTTTACAGAAGAACTCCCAGCGGCGATCATCCACGAGTCCTAGTTCACGGCCTTGCTCTGTCAATCTGACATCAGCATTGTCTTCCCTTAGGCTTAAACGATACTCGGCGCGACTTGTGAACATCCGATAGGGCTCTTGAACACCCTTGGTAATCAAATCGTCTACCAACACACCCAAATAGGCCTGATCACGCTTTGGATACCATGCGTCCTTGCCTTTGGCGCTCAATCCAGCATTGATGCCGGCCAATAGCCCCTGTGCGGCAGCCTCTTCATAACCAGTTGTGCCATTGATTTGACCCGCAAAGAACAAGCCCTTGATTGCTTTGGTTTCCAAGCTTGGCTTTAAGCCTCTTGGGTCATAGTAATCATATTCAATGGCATAGCCCGGGCGCACAATCATGGCATTCTCAAGACCACGAATGCTTCTCACCAAATTCCACTGAACATCAAAGGGCAGGCTGGTTGAAATGCCATTTGGATAAAACTCATGGGTTGTTAGACCCTCGGGCTCCAAAAATATTTGATGGCTGTCCTTGCCAGCAAACCGATGTATCTTGTCTTCTATAGAGGGGCAGTACCTTGGGCCAACACCCTCAATCACCCCTGTATACATTGGTGAACGATCAAGTCCGCCACGAATAATCTCATGGGTTTTCTCATTGGTATGGCTGATCCAGCAGGGAAGCTGCTTAGGGTGGAACTCTGGTCGCCCCAAATAAGAAAAGACTGGCAAAGGATCTAAGTCGCCAGGCTGCTCTTGCATCACGGAGAAGTTAATGGTGCGCCCATCAATTCTTGGGGGCGTACCTGTTTTTAAGCGCCCCTGCGGAAGCTTCAATTCTTTTAATCTGCTAGACAGTCTTATCGCGGCCGGATCTCCAGCGCGACCACCGGAGTGGTTATCTAGACCAACGTGTATTTTTCCATCCAGAAAGGTTCCGGCAGTTAAAACTACCTGGGAAGCATAAAAGCTCAAGCCCAATTGTGTGGTTGCGCCACAAACTTGATCATCACGAACGATCAGGTCATCAACCGCCGCCTGGAAAATAGTGAGGTTTTCTTGGTTTTCTAATTTGCTGCGCATGGCAGTCTTATAAAGAGCGCGGTCTGCCTGCGCTCTTGTTGCTCGAACGGCCGGGCCCTTACTAGAATTTAATATCCTGAACTGAATTCCGGCCAAATCAGTGACTTCGGCCATTGCTCCGCCCAGAGCATCGATTTCTTTAACCAGGTGACCCTTACCAATGCCGCCAATGGAAGGATTACAGCTCATCGCCCCCAAGGTTTCTATGCTGTGAGTCAAAAGAAGGGTACGGCAACCCATTCTGGCTGAAGCCAAAGCAGCTTCTGAGCCAGCATGCCCCCCGCCAATCACTATCACATCATATTTAATTGAAAAGTCCATAGAAAACCTTGCTTAGGGCGGCGATGATATCACCCCCGCCAATTTGACTCAATTGTTTTAGGCTAATTATGAGTGTTTCACGTGAAACTTTTTGAGTGCCTAATAAGCGCCTAAGCGATTACCCCGAAATAACGCAAAGCATCAAACACCGTCTTTAGAATGAGCGCCGCCACAACCCCAACAAACACCTTTCTAATAAATGTGTTGCCATGGCGTAAAGCGTAATGTGATCCAAAGATGCTGCCCGCAATATTCATTGCCATCATGGCAAAACCAATTTGCCAAGCAATATGGCCAAATGAGGCAAACAAGAGAATGGCAGCAAAATTAGTTGTTACATTGACCAACTTGGTTGCGGCTGAGGCATGTAAAAAGTCAAAGCCAAAAATTCGAATAAAGCCAATCAACAAAAAACTACCGGTACCAGGCCCAAAGAATCCATCGTAAAAACCAATGGTTCCCCCAAGAAGAATGGCATGAACAATTTTCTTTCTTCCATCAACGATAGGGGCGTGAGCCATACCCATGGACGGCTGCTTGATGGTGTAAACCAATAAGGCAATCAAAATAATGGGCAGCAAGACACGAAACACATCGGCAGACATGCTTTTAACCACCGCGGCACCAGAAAACGAACCAATGAATGCGGCGATAATCGCAGGAATTATAATAAAATAAGGTAATTTAACTACTTTTAGATATCTTTTAGCAGCAATTATGGTTCCACCAATAGAGCCGAGTTTGTTGGTGCCCAGCAATGTTGCAGGATTGGCGTTGGGATATATTGCAAATAAAGCGGGGACTTGTATCAAACCGCCACCGCCAGCAACCGAGTCAACGAAGCCAGCACCAAATGCAGCAACAAATAAAAGCAAGGTTGTCCAATGGAAAAGGTCGAATTCCATTAGTCGTTGTCAGCCAAAATCTTGTCAGCTATTTTTTGAGCAATCATCATGGTGGGCGCTGCGGTGTTGCCAGATGTGATGGTTGGCATAACGCTGGCATCAACTACTCGCAATCCACTCAATCCAAACACCTTCAATTCAGAATCAACAACCGCCATAGGATCATCAGCCTTGCCCATTTTGCATGTGCCAACAGGATGGAAAATCGTTGTGGCGATTTCTCCAACTTGTTTTAACAACTCTTCATCTGTATTGAAAGAGGGGCCCGGTCGAAACTCTTTGACATCAAAACCATCAAAAGCTTTTTGCTGCATGATGTTTCTGGTGAAGCGAAGAGATTCAAGGGCAATCTGCTTATCTTCATTTGAAGCCAAATAGTTAGGATTAATCGCAGGTGGCTCTGTCAATTCTTTAGAGCTTATATGAACGCTTCCTCTAGAGCTTGGGCGTAAATTACAAACGCTTGCTGTAAATGCATTAAACGAGTGGAGTGGATCACCAAACTTGTCTAACGATAATGGCTGTACGTGGTACTGAATGTTTGGTCGAGCATGAGCTGAAGATGAGTGCGCAAAAGCTCCGAGCTGGGAGGGCGCCATCGACATAGGACCACTTCTGGTTATGACATATTGAAGACCAATTAGCAACTTACCCCACCAGCGTGAAGCCAACATATTCAGGGTTCTTAGACCGCTCACCTGATACACCAATCTGATTTGCAAATGGTCTTGAAGATTTTCTCCAACGCCCGGCAAGTGTTTCACAACCGGGATATTCAAAGACTGCAATCTTTTTTCGTCGCCAATACCAGAGCGCTCAAGAATTTGTACTGAGCCAATTGCACCAGCTGATAGAAGAACTTCTCTTTCTGCTATCGCAATTTGCTGCTGCCCGCCGTATGAAAAAGCAATACCCTCACAACGCGAGCCATTGAACATCAAGCGATCAATGCTTGCGCCCGTTAAAACAGTCAGGTTTTTACGATTTCTAATAGGCTTGATGAAAGCTTGAGAAGCATTCAGGCGCCAACCATTTTTTTGTGAAACATCAAAATAGGAAGAGCCAAAATTGTTACCGCGATTAAAGTCATTAATTGGAGGAATGCCTGCCTGATCGGCAGCACTCCTAAAAATATCTAGCACTTTCCATTTCAGCCGCTGCTTATCAACGCGCCACTCACCACCCACCCCATGAAACTCTGAAGCGCCTGAGTGATAGTCTTCCATCTTTTTAAAGTAAGGCAAAACATTGCCCCATGACCAAGATGAATCACCAGTTTCACGCGCCCACTGATCATAATCTTCAGCCTGGCCACGCATGTAAATCATTCCGTTGATCGATGACGAGCCGCCCAATACTTTTCCGCGAGGATAAATCAAGCTGCGATCATTAAGTCCTGGCTGAGGCTTCGTTTTAAACATCCAATCAGTTTTGGGATTGTTGATGCAATACAAATAGCCAACCGGAATGTGAATCCAAAGATAGTCGTCTTTGCTACCCGCATCAATCAGCAAAACGTTGTATCGGGGATCTGCTGAAAGCCTGTTCGCTAAGACACAACCCGCGCTGCCCGCGCCAACAACAATGTAATCAAATGTGGCATGGTTGCTCATCATTAACCTTTGCGAGAGAGGTATTCTTTCCAGGCCGCTTGTGCGGAATCGCTCAATCCATCCAAAGGAACCCTTTGAGAAGATTGAATGATCATCATTGCATAGGGTTTTGCTAAAGCAGACGCCTGAGGGCAAAGTTGCAAGGCTTCTCCGCGGGAGGGAGATTGCTCACGCCAAAAATTGATGGCCGCCTCAAGCTCTTGAATGCTGATAAACATATCGCTTATTTATTTTTTGCCAACATTGTTTTGCGACAATTTTTTTGTCCGCAACGGCATTCGTATTCTTTTTTTAACTTTTTGGTTTGCTTGCCTTCAACGACCAAACCATAGTCGTAGAAAAGCTCATCCCCAGCAGCAATGTCTTTTTTGGCATACAAGAATACCCGGGTTGTTTTTCCGAAGTCTTCTTCTAAGGCTTCGCAGTTTGGCTTACAAGAGTGATTAGCCCACATTGATGCATTACCACCAAATTTAGCATCAATGGTTGAGCCATCTTCAAGACCAAAGTAAAACGTGTGATTCGGCTGAGATATATCGTGTGGATGGCGCTTAACCGCTTCTTTCCAGCTGATTCTTTCGCCCGTGTATTCAATGATCTTGGTGCCCTTTGAGATCTCGCGTTTAGCAAAAACGCCATTGCCGTGAACGCCAGACTCCCGAACCTCAATCAATTTGTTACCCGCCATCTTTTTAGACATCAATGTTTCTTGCAATCAGCGCATTAGACTCAATGAATGCGCGACGAGGTTCAACCTCATCACCCATGAGGGTTGTAAACACTTGATCAGCAGCAATGGCGTCTTCAATTTGAACTCTCAACAAGGTTCTTGTGTTGGTGTCCATCGTTGTTTCCCAAAGTTGACCTGGGTTCATTTCACCAAGACCCTTGTAACGTTGACGGCTAACACCTCTTTCAGCCTCTGAAAGCAACCATTCCATTGCTTCGCGGAAATCTTTAACGCTGGCTTCCTTAACTGTTTTATCTGGATCGCCACGCTTAACTGTTGCACCAGTACCCAACACATTTGTAAGAGCAGCTGAAGCTTTGGCCAAGGCCTCATAATCAGCGCCGTGCACAAAATCAGAATCAATTAAAGATAGCTTTGTGTTGCCATGTACTTTTCTTGAGAGCAATAAACGATAGCGCTCAGTACGCTCATCTTTTTGCACAATGATTTGTGGTTTAGCAATGCGCTCGTGAGAGTTTGCGAAATAGCCATTAAGGCCTTCTGCAGATTTAGCGGCATCCGCTTCTGTGTCCAAGTTAAGACGCACGCCATTCGCAATGGCTCTTAATGCGCCCTCGTCCATAGTTCTTGAGAGGCGATCAACAATGCTTTGAATGGTTTGGTAATCTGATGACAACTGAACCAATCGCTCGTTATCAATCATTGAACCATCAGCCAAAGAAACGCTGGCACCTTGAAGGGCTAAGTTAAGCAAATAAGCATTCAATGCAACATCGTCTTTGATGTACTGTTCGTTTTTACCTTGCTTGACCTTATAAAGTGGTGGTTGAGCAATGTAAATATGACCGCGTTCAATCAACTCTGGCATTTGACGATAGAAGAAAGTTAACAACAGGGTTCTGATGTGGCTTCCGTCAACGTCCGCGTCGGTCATGATGATGATGCGGTGATAGCGCAATTTGTCAGCGTTATATTCTTCTTTACCAATACCGGTGCCAAGCGCCGTGATCAAAGTAACAACTTCCTGGCTGCTTAACATTTTGTCAAAGCGCGCTTTTTCAACGTTAAGGATTTTTCCTTTTAACGGCAAAATGGCTTGGAATTTTCTGTCGCGGCCCTGCTTAGCAGAACCACCCGCAGAGTCACCCTCGACGATGAATAGTTCAGAGTTAGCCGGATCTTTTTCTTGGCAGTCGGCCAGCTTGCCTGGAAGGCCAAGTCCGTCCAAAAGACCTTTGCGTCGAGTCATGTCGCGTGCTTTACGTGCAGCTTCTCTGGCTCTGGCGGCTTCAATAATTTTGGCGCAAATGATTTTGGCGTCTTGTGGGTTCTCTTGTAAATAATCGGTCAACAAGGAGCTGACGATTTCTTCAACAGGGCCACGTACTTCACTTGATACCAACTTGTCTTTTGTTTGACTAGAAAACTTTGGCTCTGGAACCTTCACAGAAAGAACGCAAGTTAAGCCCTCGCGCATATCGTCGCCAGTGACTTCTACTTTTGCCTTTTTCGCTAGCTCTTCTTCATCAATGTATTTGTTGATGACGCGAGTCATTGCTGCACGCAAACCAGTTAAGTGTGTGCCGCCATCGCGCTGAGGGATGTTGTTGGTAAAACACAAAACCTGTTCATTGAATCCGTCATTCCATTGCATAGCAACTTCGGCGGTGATTGTTCCGCCCAAATCTGATGGTCTTTCGCCTTCAGCGTAGAAAATGTTGCCATGTAAAACTGTCTTGCTCTTGTTGATGTACTCAACGAAACCTTTTACGCCACCTGAGAAGGCAAAGTTTTCTTCCTTGCCAGATCTCTGGTCAATTAAACGAATGTGAACGCCGTTATTTAAGAACGATAGTTCTCTGATTCGCTTAGAAAGAATTTCGTAGTGGTATTCAACATTGCCAAAAATTTCAACGTCGGCCAAAAAGTGAACTTCTGTACCACGCTTGTCTGTTTCACCAATAACTTTGATTGGTGAAGTCATGCTGCCTGCGTCTTCAACCAACTCACGGTTTTGAGCAACACCGCGTGCAAATTCCATGAAATAAACTTTGCCGTCGCGCTTCACTGTTAAACGCAACCACTTTGAGAGTGCGTTCACGCAACTCACACCTACGCCGTGAAGACCGCCGGAAACTTTATAGCTGTTTTGGTCAAACTTACCGCCCGCATGTAACTCGGTCATCACGATTTCTGCAGCACTTCTCTTTGGATCATGCTTATCGTCGTACTTGATGCCCGTCGGAACACCGCGGCCATTATCAATAATTGATATTGAGTTATCTGTATGAATTGTTACTGTGATTTCTGAACAATGACCAGCCAAAGCTTCGTCAATTGAGTTATCAAGAACTTCAAAAACTAAGTGGTGTAAACCAGTTCCATCGGATGTGTCTCCGATGTACATTCCTGGTCTTTTTCTTACTGCCTCTAATCCTTCTAAAATTTGAATCGAGGATGCGCCATACTGCTCTGGTGTTTTTGCTTCAACAGTCATTGATTATTCTTTTCTAGTAACTCTATTAAATGCGCATTGGCATGACAACGTATTTGAAACCTTCTTGTTCTGGAAGGGTGATCACTGCACTGCTATTGGAGTCACCCAAACAAATTTGAATTGATTCGTTTTTTAGATTTGCTAAAACATCTAACAAATAAGACACATTGAAACCGATATCAATTTTGTCGCCACTGTACTCAGTTTCAATATCTTCTTGTGCTTCTTCTTGTTCTGCGTTCGTTGATTGAATAGTTAAGCAATTATCAGAAAGAATGCAGCGCACACCTTTGAATTTATCTGTTGTTAAGATCGCCGCTCTTTGTAAAGATGCCTGTAATGCATCACGACTAACCACCAACTTATTGTTCTGACCCTTTGGAATAACTCTCTGGAAGTCAGGGAATTTACCTTCAACAAGCTTTGACAAAAGCTCAACATCACCAAAGTTAAATTTAACTTGATTGCTTGCTAAAGAAATAACCACTGGATCTTCAGAGTCCTCCAACAAATGTTGTAACTCAAGGATTGTTTTACGTGGAATGATCACTTCTTGTTTTTGACCATTACCAGACGGTGCTTTATCAAGATCAACGTGACTGTAGGCCAAGCGATGACCATCAGTTGCTACTGCGATGATTCTTTGACCTTCTAAAACAAACAACATACCGTTCAAGTAATAACGAATGTCTTGTTGTGCCATTGCAAAGTGCACCTGGCTGATTAATTGCTTTAATGATTTTTGAGACATTTCCCAACTGGCTGAAACATCTGCTGATTCAGACATGATTGGAAACTCATTGGCTGCTAATGTTTGAAGTGTGAAACGGCTCTTGCCACTTTGCACAACCATCTTGCTGTCTTTCAAAGACAAGGTCATTGCACCCTCTGGCAATGCACGCAAAATATCGACTAATTTTCTAGCACCAACAGTTGTACTGACGTTCTCTGAACCAACACCAAAATCAGCATGAGTTGTGATTTGAATTTCAATGTCTGTTGAAATCAAAGAAACAGATGATCCATTTTTCTTGAATAACAAATTGGCTAGGATTGGCAGCGTGTGACGACGCTCAACAATACCGCTCACAAGTTGAAGTGGCTTTAGCAATTTGTCTCTTGTTGTACTGACCAGTTCCATGGTTCTTATTCCTGTATTTATTTATATGTATATATATTTATAGTAGTAGTTAATAAAGCAACAAAATTCTGTGGATAACTAAAAATTCATTTATTAATCAGTATTTTACCTTCAATAAATACCTGTGGATATGTTTTGTATAAGCTTTGAATAAGATTTAATAACTTTTCTCTTTTGTCGTGTTTGGTCTACTTATCCACAATTCATCAACAATCCATTCACATACTTATACCCATACTTATACAGCAATTATCCACAAGGATTTCCACAAGCAAAAATCAATTTTTTAGAGACTGTTCTAGCACATGTAATTCATGATTTAGTTGGTTGTCTCTTGATCTTTCCTCGGTCACTTTTCTAACCGCATGCAGCACCGTTGTATGATCTCTGCCACCAAATAACTCACCTATTTCAGGAAGACTTTTTTGGGTCAATTCCTTAGCAATATACATGGCAATTTGTCTTGGCCTAGCAATATTAGCAGGACGCTTTTTGGAGTACATATCAGCCACCTTGATATTGTAAAAATCAGCGACTGTTTTTTGAATATTTTCAACAGAAATTTGGCGGTTTTGGACTGAAAGCAGGTCTTTAAGGGCCTCTCGGGCAACCTCAATCGTGATCTCTTTTCCATGAAAACGCACGTAGGCCAAAATCTTTCTTAAAGCACCCTCAAGTTCACGAACGTTAGAGCGCAGATGTTTAGCAACGAAGAACGCCACATCCTCGGTCAGCGGTAAGCCCTCTGCCAAGGCTTTCTTCATCAAAATGGCGACACGCATTTCAAGCTCTGGCGGCTCAATGGCCACTGTTAAGCCTGAATCAAATCTTGAGATCAAGCGATCATCGATACCGGAAATTTCCTTCGGGTATGTGTCGCTGGTCATGATGACTTGTGACTTATTTGCGGTCAGAGCTTCAAACGCATAAAAGAATTCTTCTTGAGAACGCGGCTTTCCAGCGAAAAACTGAATATCGTCAATCAACAATAAGTCCAGGGAGTGGTAATACTGTTTGAACTTGTCAAAAGACTTTTGCTGATAGGCCTTAACCACATCGGACACATATTGTTCTGCGTGAATGTATCTGATCTTGGCTTTGGGCTTTTCTTGTAACAAATGATTGCCAATGGCATGAATCAAGTGAGTCTTGCCAAGGCCCACGCCGCCATATAAGTACATGGGGTTATAAGATGAACCGGGGTTATTGGCCACTTGTATTGCAGCCGCACGAGCAAGCTGGTTGGCTTTACCAGTAACAAAACTATCAAAAGTAAGCCCTGGGTTTAGGCGTGAACGCCCATCAATCCCAATACTTGGAAGTTCGCTGACTTCGTCTACCCCGTCACCAGAACCTGGGAAGCCGCTCGATGCGCTGGCCTGTCCAAGATCTTCACTAATAAACTCAGACTGCTGTTCATCTGTATTAAGGAGCTTCACCTTGGGATCAAGGACCCAATCAAGCACAATGGGAGCCCCAAAGTGTGCTTGAGCGAGCTCGATAAACCTTTGATTAAATTGATTTTTTGCCCAGTCCAACTTAAATCTGTTGGGCGCCGCCAGGGAAAGAGTTA